>NZ_JAQFVF010000060.1 GCF_027789125.1 Paenibacillus aestuarii
TTCATAATGCCAAAGAAGTTCTCCATCACCGCGTTATCGTAACAATTTCCTTTGCGTGACATGCTTTGGGTAATTCCTTGTTTCTTCAAAGCATGTTGATACGGCTTCATCTGGTAGTGCCAGCCTTGATCCGAATGTAGGAGGAGTTCATCCTCTTCGGATAAGCGTTTAAAGGCCTTATCTAGCATCTCAGAGACTAAGGAATAAGTAGGGCGGGGCCCTACTGTGTAAGTGATAATTTCACCGTTAAACAAGTCCAAAACAGGTGATAAGTACAGCTTTTCTCCAAATAGCTTAAATTCCGTAATATCGGTAACCCATTTCTCATTTGGTTTTTCCGCGTGAAAATTACGATTGAGTACGTTAGGTGCAATTTTACCTACTGTTCCTTTATGGGAACGATATTTCTTCATACGCACCACTGATTTCAAGCCTAATTCTTTCATGATACGCTGCACTTTTTTATGATTAACCCGATGTCCCCGATTATATAGTTCATCACGGATACGACGATAGCCATAACGTCCTTGATGTTCGATGTAAATGGATCGAATAAGGAGTTTTAGATCTTTGTCTAGATCGGGCTTATTCAACTGCTTTACCCAGTAGTAAAAGGTACTACGAGGGATGTCAGCAAACGCTAGCAATGCAACCACCGGGAATTCAAGCCTTAATTCATAGACTACTTGTGCTTTGTCTTGTTTGGTGATTTTTCCTTGTTTTGAACTAAGGCATTCAACTTTTTTAGATAGGTATTTTCCATACGCAAACGTTCTATTTCTGCTTTCAGAGCTTCAACTGAACCCTCCGCAGGTTCTAGTTTTTTCGAATTGTTCTCTTTCTTATTTGTCATAAGTGGGCGCCCCTTTTTCTTTGATTTCAGGGCGTCCTTTCCATCTTCATTAAATTGATTGCGCCATTTTCTAATGATCCCAGGGGAGGAAATATTAAAAATGACAGCAGCTTCATTTGGAGACGTCCCATGCTCGTTCATATAGTTGAGTACGTCTAGTTTAAATGACATGCTGTAAGCTGTATAGCTCTTTTCAAAAGCTTTTACCCCGTGATATTCGTATTGCCTAACCCACATACGTAAAACTTCATGGTTTATCCCTAATGATTTTGCAACGCTTTTAATTCCTTCCGTACCATTCTGATACTTAAAAATGGCCTTCAATTTCTCATCTAAACTGAAATTAGGCAAAAAAACTGCACCTCCATTGTTAGTCGTGTCTAACAAATGGGGTGCAGTTCGCTTCCGTGTAGGCTGCTTTGTAAAACTGAATAAGTTCAGAATTACCATATACACTTTTAATTTTCGCTTCTACCTGTTGTAAAAGTTTTAAGTCTTTTTTGTAACCAATATTAATGACCCCGCCTTTAGATTGATCGATATACATACCAGCGAAGCTATCATCTTTAAGAGATCTGATATACTCTTTAACTCTTGGAATTTTTTCTTGCTGCGTTTGGATACGCTCATCAAGAGATTTTTCTTCTTGTGTTAATACAACCCCATATTTTTTCCCGCTCGTCTGGCTTTTGTCTTTTAGCAAACTATTAACATAGGCTTCATTTACATTTAGACCCATTTCTTTGCGAAACCTCATGTTCTTATCCAGACTTCTCTCATTTGGATTTGCATCGTCAATGCTATTGGTGGATGCAGAGACGAGTTCTGGTGATAACGGTATTGTCAATGTTGTGATAAGTGAAACAGACATTAATAAAGTACATACAAACTTCTTTATTGACCTAGGACGTTTCATGCTGTAGTCCTCCCATTAGTTAGTCTTTTGATCATTAAAAGAGATAGGGATAAAAAATTTAAATAAAAAATAAATATTATTATTGTCCAGTAAATTGGAAACCGCTTCCATTTTGATTCAAAAACTCAACCACCAGCTAATAACTCTAGTCCACTAACATCCCCCTATACACCCCAATCAAGCCCCTTTATGTAAATAGTAATACAAAATGCTAAAATATGTCAATATATTAATCTACAAAAATCTCTATTTCGATTTCTTATCTACCTCATTACGAAGTAGCAAGTTACGCTTTCTTACATACTATTGCAATATCGGCTAATAGAATGCTTTTAACAAAAAAAGAAAGGGCACATGTCCCCTTCCTTTTCTATTACATTTTGAGCTCATCCAGCAAAATCTTAATCTCTGGGTTCAATTCAAGCACGCGAACAATAAGCGTTAGAGATTCTGCTTTGGTGGTAGAAGCCTCTGGAGCAAATGTGCTAGCATCACGCCCCTGCACTAAGCCCGCCTCAAAGGCCGCTTGAATTTGGGATGCATTCCAGGTGCCCTCAATATCTTTAAATGTTCCACGGTTTTCGTGATTAACTGCACTTACATTCACCAATCGACAGATGATCGCAATGATTTCAGCTCGTGTAATCGTCTTGTCAGGTTTGAACGTACCATCTTCATACCCGTTGATAATACCGTGGGACACGAGGGCTATGATGGCCTCGTTCGCCCAGAAACGGTTATCTACATCAGAAAATACGAATGCAGTGGAAGTGGATTGCGCGCTAAAGTTAAACGCTTTGGAAATCAGTGCAGCAAATTCAGCCCGAGTCATGTTAGCATCCGGATGGAAACTTCCATCTTCATAACCGGCTACAAAACCAAGTTTTACAAACAGATTGATGGTATCTTTACTCCAGTGATTTGCAATATCCGAAAGATGAATAATAGCTGGATTGGACTTGGCTTGCGCAAGTTTGTCTTTCAGGAACGAAACAAGCTGAACTTCATCCACGTTATCCTTAAAAATATGTGTGTCAGGTTTCGGTGCATCAGGTTCTGTTGTTGCCGGCGGTGTTGTTAGTGATGCCGGTGATGACGGTGTCTGTGAAGAACTATCCGAACTCTCACGACCATTACGTGTAACAAGAACGGTATATGTTTGAGTTGTACCGTTTTGTGCCGTTACTTGCACCCTAATCGTATTGGTACCAGAGTAAAGGTTAATCGCCTGCGAACTCGAACCCGAAGATAATTCAATTCCATTCACCTTGACTATGGCGTTAGCATCATAGACGTCCGCCGTAACCGAAGTGCTGCTTACAGCGTGATTCACGAATACTGTGTAGCTGGTTGTTCCAGCAGCAAACGATGGACTCAGATCAGCATTCGAAAGGGAGAGATTACGCAGTTCCGCATTGTTGTTCGCTGCCCGATCGACTTTTATTGTGTATGCCTTGGTGCTCAAGTCCTGCGCGGTTACCAACACCGTGATCATGTTGCTTCCCACGTTCAATCCGATCGCATCTGATGTAGTGCCGCTCGTCAACGCAACGCCATTGACTTGGATCGTCGCTGTGGGATCATACACGGAGGCGGTCACCGAAGTGCTGTAAACACGATTGGATACGGTTGCCGTGTAATTCGTCGCAACTGGTGTAAACGCTGGATTTAAAAGCACATCTGAAATAGAGAGACTGCTCAATTTCGCATTTGAGCTTAAAGGCTTGACGCTCGCCGAGGAAGCAGAAGAAACGGAGTTCCCTGCTGCATTCGTCGCCGTCACCGTAAACGTATACGCCGTTCCGTTCGTCAGACCTGTAACGGTGATCGGACTACCCGCATCAGTTGCTGTTAGCCCGCCGGGATTCGATGTCACGGTGTAGCTTGTAATCGAACTGCCACCATTGCTCGCTGGCGGTATAAAGCTTACTGTCACCTGGCCATCGCTAGCAGCAACGCTTCCGATCGTCGGTGCGGATGGTACGGTCTTCGGTGTAACGCTGTTCGAAGATGCGGACGGTACCGATGTGCCCACAGCATTCGTCGCTGTCACCGTAAATGTATACGCCGTTCCGTTCGTCAGACCTGTAACGGTGATCGGACTACCCGCATCAGTTGCTGTTAGCCCGCCGGGATTCGATGTCACGGTGTAACTTGTAATCGCGCTGCCTCCGTCGCTCACTGGCGGTATAAAGCTTACCGTCGCCTGACTATTGCCGGCCGTTGCTACTTCAATCACCGGAGCCGTCGGTGCAGTAACCGAGCTGGTTATTGCCATCGTCATCTTATAGGCACTTTTGTTCCCGTACTCATCTTTGACCATGACATTGTAATAGTAGCTTGTTCCTGGCGTAAGCCCCGTTACATTTACCGTCGCAATGTCAGAAGTGTAAGATCCCATCGCAGTACCAAATGCTTCCATGTCCTCAACGGTATTAAGGTTACTGGAACTCGATTGATATACCCTATATTGCAAGCCTTTCTGAGGACTAATGTTATCAATCGCTTTATTCCAATTTAAGATTAGCCCTGTCTGGGATATCCCCGATGTGCTTATGGTTTCGTTGGTGACAGCAGGTGGATTGTTATCTGCCAGAGCAATGCTTGTCACCTGGCTGGCCGAAGGTACGATTAAAGCCGGTGTTCTTGTTGTGAGATCGACAGCATAAATCCCCGAGTGGCCATTATACAAATCGCCTACATAAGCGCGATTTCCGGCCAGATCAAGGGCTATGCCTTGCGGATACTGAATGGTATTGTTATTTAAAATAACTGTCATACGCGTCCCATCGAAATTGACACGGCTTAAGGTATCTCCTGCAGCAGGTTGACCGGTAGCGTTCGTTGTAAAATAAAGCTTCTGATTGACCCGATCCGCATATAAGCTGGTAACCTGATAGGCAGAACTGTACAATAACGTCGGTGCCCCTGTCGATAGCTCGACAGCGTAAATCCCCCCATGGCCATTGTACAAATCACCTACAAAAGCGCGATTGTTGGGGAGATCTAGGGCAATGCCTTTAGGGTACTGGATCGAATCGTTATTGAGAATAGCGGTCATCCCCGACCCATCGAAATTAATGCGGCTTAGGGTATCACCTACAGCTGGCTGACCTGTGGCATTCGTCGTAAAATAAAGCTTTTGATTTACGGTGTCCGCAGCCAAATCGGTAACCTGATAGGGGGAGTCGTAGATCTTCGTCACAACGCCTGTTATAAGGTCTACAGCATAAATCCCCCCATGATTATTGTAAAGATCACCCACAAAGGCCCGGTGATTGGCAGGATCAAGTGCCACGCTTCCAGGATAAAAGATGCTATCATTGTCAGAGATCACGATCGAGCCGTTACCGTCCACGTTAGCGCGCATAAGACTATCACCACTAGCAGGCTGCCCCGTTGCATTCGTCGTGTAAATGATTTGATCTGCTACAATTGCATAGGCGTGACTTCCCCCCCATACACCTAATGCTATGGAGCCGAACAGCATCGATGTAAGTAAACCAACTTTCTTCATTACTGACATTTTCTGAAACAATTTTCCCCCTCCTCCGATAAGTTGCAACAAATACCGTTATAATCATTCGACAATAACCTTATCTCCCCTGCCAACCCTGACATTTTAACTTGCTGGTGCCATATCCTGGAATGATCGTTTACTTTGTGGCAATTTTCATATACTATCTACGAAACTACATTTTGTTCTGGGAGGAAATTATATGGGAGAATCTGTTGTACAAAGGCAATTACAAGCCTATAACGAAAAAAATATCGACTTATTCATGGCATGCTATAGTGAAAACATTCAAATATACGATTTTCCGAACACGCTGACCATGGAAGGTCAAGAGGCTATGAGAGCGCGTTATCAAACATTGTTCGAAACTTATCCCCATATGGAAGCAACGGTTGATAAGCGAATTTTTCATGGCAAATATGTCATTGACCATGAACAAATAACAGGCCGAATCGAAGGCGCCATTGTCGAAGCTGTCGCCGTTTATGAAATAGAGGACGATATCATTATTAAAGTCTGGTTTCTTAGAAAATAATAAAAAAAGGGAGCCCGTAGTATCCGGTTCTCCCTTTGATGAATGTAAAACTTGCTATGCAGGAACGCTAAGCCAGTGTGCCGGTGCCAGGCTTCAGTTCAGGCCGGCTTTTGTCAACCCAAATGCGGAGTCAGCCGTCCCCGGTGTCATTTGGAACGCTACGTTAACCCGATTCCAGGCATTGATGGCCATGACCGAGAACGTCAGATCGGAGATTTCCTTCTCGCTGAACTGCTCGCGAACGCGATTGTAGACTTCGTCCGGTACACCATGCTCAGGCAGCTTCGTCAGTATCTCCGTCCAAGCCAATGCTGCTCTTTCACGCGGATCAAACAAGGTGGATTCTCTCCAGATCGCAACGTGGTATAGACGCAGCTCGCGTTCACCATGAATCTTGGCTTGCTTCACGTGCATATCCAGGCAGAATGCGCAGCCATTCATTTGCGAAGCTCTGATGTGAACGAGATGAAGGATGCTTTCTTCAATCGAACTTCCTTGTTCGGCGTTGCTAAGCTCCATCAATTTTTTGAAAAACTCCGGCGATTGCTGCATATAATTCACTCGTTGTGTCATTGTCATTCCTCCTCTTTGTTTTTACAATATGAAAACAATTGACGTGCTTCAAGTGTGACATTCAAGCGCCGCTTAATGTGTAATTACATATTCGGCCCTACAATGGCATGCTCTAATTTGTCAGGATTCGCAATAAAGTATATGCGATGAATGTTCATCGTCTGGGCTTCCCATTCAAAACACAGAACTCCGGTTAGCTTCCCCTCTTGGGCTAACAAAATGCCAGGCTGGCCATTGACTTCCACCAGCTTCGCTTCGGATTGCAGGAAGCGGCTGGAAGATAGTGCGTTTAAGATGGCAAGCACACGCTGTTTCGTGTAGATCGGATTGATCGCGGCTGTTACCTTCCCTCCACCATCGGCAAAGAAGACGACATCCTCGGTCAGCATGCTGACCAGGGACTGAACGTTCCCATTCGTCAGCGCGGCAATGAAGCGGGTAACACGTTCCTTCTCCTCTTGTGGATAAATGGGAACCGTTTCCGCTTGTTCCGACGAAACTTGATCGATTTTTTTCTTAACCCGACTATAGATTTTGCGGCAGTTGACTTCTGTTTTATTGACCATTTCTCCGATCTCGTTATGTTCATAGGCAAACACTTCACGCAGAATAAACACGGCTCGCTCCAACGGTGTCAGTTTATCCATTAAAATAAGAAAAGCATACGATATCGTATCTTCCCTCTCAATGCGATCTAACGGTCCCTGGTCCGTGAGCTGTACGGAAGGTTCAGGCAGCCAGTTGCCTACGTAGCGGATTCGCTTTTTTCTTGCCGATTTCAATTCGTTCAAACAGCGGTTGATCATCATTTTGCTTAAATACGATTTGATGTTATGAATATTGTCATTTACATATCCGTTCATGTTAATAAACAAATCTTGAACCATATCTTCAGCATCCGCTCTGGAACCCAGCATCCGGTAAGCAATTGCGAATAAATGAGACTTATACGTTCTATATAAATCCTCAATAGAATTAGGTGATGGATCAATTGTGTAGGTTTGCATCATATCCGCCCTTTCCTAATTGGATAGCCGCGCCTTTACTGGTTTTATTATGGATCAAGTAAGATCGAAGCATGCGATGAGACAGCTCTAATCAAAGATAAGACAAATAACGATGTCCATCTGTGACATTAAATGAAAAAAAAGAACAGCCTGCCGCCGCAGAACTGTTCCTTTTCTTATCGAACTTAAGAGTAGCTTCCGGCCAACCTCCGATTCAGCCTCCCCCGCACGAACCATGCATACATGGCAAAACCTGTAAGCAGCGCTCCCGCCGTTAGCAGAAACGGCAGGGAATAATGGTTCCCGGCCAAGATGTACCCCGCCCAGTAAGATGCAATCGTGTTGCCGATACTGCGTGAAACCGTCCGCATCCCCGCGAAGATGTTGCGATCCTCTTCGGCAACGGCGGACATGCATTCGCTGTCCATCATGTTGTTCAGCATGGTAAAGCCTGTGCCGCGAATGAGCAGCAGCACGGCGAAGACCGCCCCCGGCATCGTCAAAGCCATCAGCCCGACCACAACGATGTTATACAGAAACAGGAGCACGAAAGCTTTGCTGCTGCCCATCCGTTCTAACAAATACGGCACAAGAAGCGAGCCGATAAAGAAGAATACACCGGACAGCGCCAGTAGGCCGGAGATGCCGCTATCCGCCATCTCGAACCGGAACTTCAGGATGACGTTGAGAAACGGACTTAACAGACCGAAGGTGAAGCCGGAATTGAAGATCAGCAGCGCAAGCAAAATCATGAACGAATAAGCGTGCGCCTTCTTAGGCTGCTCCGAAGAAGGTGCGGCGGAAGCCCCCATATCCCTCGCGACAGCAGCTTGGCCATTGGCAGATGGGAGCAGCAAGCCGCGTAATATACCGGAGAGCCCCAAACAGCCGCCGGCCACGAAAAAGGCGTTCTGGTACAGCGTGCTGTGCCCCGGCATCCATAGCGGGAGGTAGCCCCCCAGCCAGGTGCCGATGCCGGTGAACAAGGTAAAGATCGCAAACAGCAGCGAATAGGCGCTGGTTTCTTCTTTCTTCGTGCGGCAATATTGAAAAATGAGTTGGATTTCCGAGTTCACGATCGCCGTCATGCTCAGTGACCAGATGAGCTGTGCTGTAGTGATCATGGTAATACCGGTTCCGAATCCAAAAATGATCAATGCCAGAAAAGCGAGCAGCATGCCGATGACGAGCATCGTTTTGCGGCCTATGTATTTGACGACGAAGCCTGCCGGCAGACTAGCCAGTCCGATCGTCAGTGCTCCGAGCGAGGTGATGCGCCCGATATCCTCTTTGGAGAAGCCGAGGTCTAACAGATGCAAGTTCAGGATCAAGTTAAAAATGCCGGCGCCAATGCCAAACAAGCTTTCGGTGGCGACAAACCGTTTGACGCCGGGGGATAAATCACGGAATAAATCAACGATATATGACCACATAGCTGCTCCCTTCCTCTTGCTGTTGCTGTATACTATGCTCCTATCTTACATGGCAAGGGCTGGGGGTTCAATATAAAAAGACAGCCGTCCACATGAAGTGACCCCTTAAAGTTAGACAAATATTTTATGCAACCTGTTGGGCGTGAGCACGGTATTGTACCGGGCTCATGCCTTTTAATTTTGATTTGATGCGTTTGTGATTGTAGTAATCAATGTATCGTGCTAGTTCTAGCTTAAAGTGATCTACACTTTCAAATTCATTAAGATAAAGAAACTCCGACTTCATAATGCCAAAGAAGTTCTCCATCACCGCGTTATCGTAACAATTTCCTTTGCGTGACATGCTTTGGGTAATTCCTTGTTTCTTCAAAGCATGTTGATACGGCTTCATCTGGTAGTGCCAGCCTTGATCCGAATGTAGGAGGAGTTCATCCTCTTCGGATAAGCGTTTAAAGGCCTTATCTAGCATCTCAGAGACTAAGGAATAAGTAGGGCGGGGCCCTACTGTGTAAGTGATAATTTCACCGTTAAACAAGTCCAAAACAGGTGATAAGTACAGCTTTTCTCCAAATAGCTTAAATTCCGTAATATCGGTAACCCATTTCTCATTTGGTTTTTCCGCGTGAAAATTACGATTGAGTACGTTAGGTGCAATTTTACCTACTGTTCCTTTATGGGAACGATATTTCTTCATACGCACCACTGATTTCAAGCCTAATTCTTTCATGATACGCTGCACTTTTTTATGATTAACCCGATGTCCCCGATTATATAGTTCATCACGGATACGACGATAGCCATAACGTCCTTGATGTTCGATGTAAATGGATCGAATAAGGAGTTTTAGATCTTTGTCTAGATCGGGCTTATTCAACTGCTTTACCCAGTAGTAAAAGGTACTACGAGGGATGTCAGCAAACGCTAGCAATGCAACCACCGGGAATTCAAGCCTTAATTCATAGACTACTTGTGCTTTGTCTTGTTTGGTGATTTTTCCTTGTTTTGAACTAAGGCATTCAACTTTTTTAGATAGGTATTTTCCATACGCAAACGTTCTATTTCTGCTTTCAGAGCTTCAACTGAACCCTCCGCAGGTTCTAGTTTTTTCGAATTGTTCTCTTTCTTATTTGTCATAAGTGGGCGCCCCTTTTTCTTTGATTTCAGGGCGTCCTTTCCATCTTCATTAAATTGATTGCGCCATTTTCTAATGATCCCAGGGGAGGAAATATTAAAAATGACAGCAGCTTCATTTGGAGACGTCCCATGCTCGTTCATATAGTTGAGTACGTCTAGTTTAAATGACATGCTGTAAGCTGTATAGCTCTTTTCAAAAGCTTTTACCCCGTGATATTCGTATTGCCTAACCCACATACGTAAAACTTCATGGTTTATCCCTAATGATTTTGCAACGCTTTTAATTCCTTCCGTACCATTCTGATACTTAA
>NZ_JAQFVF010000061.1 GCF_027789125.1 Paenibacillus aestuarii
TTCATAATGCCAAAGAAGTTCTCCATCACCGCGTTATCGTAACAATTTCCTTTGCGTGACATGCTTTGGGTAATTCCTTGTTTCTTCAAAGCATGTTGATACGGCTTCATCTGGTAGTGCCAGCCTTGATCCGAATGTAGGAGGAGTTCATCCTCTTCGGATAAGCGTTTAAAGGCCTTATCTAGCATCTCAGAGACTAAGGAATAAGTAGGGCGGGGCCCTACTGTGTAAGTGATAATTTCACCGTTAAACAAGTCCAAAACAGGTGATAAGTACAGCTTTTCTCCAAATAGCTTAAATTCCGTAATATCGGTAACCCATTTCTCATTTGGTTTTTCCGCGTGAAAATTACGATTGAGTACGTTAGGTGCAATTTTACCTACTGTTCCTTTATGGGAACGATATTTCTTCATACGCACCACTGATTTCAAGCCTAATTCTTTCATGATACGCTGCACTTTTTTATGATTAACCCGATGTCCCCGATTATATAGTTCATCACGGATACGACGATAGCCATAACGTCCTTGATGTTCGATGTAAATGGATCGAATAAGGAGTTTTAGATCTTTGTCTAGATCGGGCTTATTCAACTGCTTTACCCAGTAGTAAAAGGTACTACGAGGGATGTCAGCAAACGCTAGCAATGCAACCACCGGGAATTCAAGCCTTAATTCATAGACTACTTGTGCTTTGTCTTGTTTGGTGATTTTTCCTTGTTTTGAACTAAGGCATTCAACTTTTTTAGATAGGTATTTTCCATACGCAAACGTTCTATTTCTGCTTTCAGAGCTTCAACTGAACCCTCCGCAGGTTCTAGTTTTTTCGAATTGTTCTCTTTCTTATTTGTCATAAGTGGGCGCCCCTTTTTCTTTGATTTCAGGGCGTCCTTTCCATCTTCATTAAATTGATTGCGCCATTTTCTAATGATCCCAGGGGAGGAAATATTAAAAATGACAGCAGCTTCATTTGGAGACGTCCCATGCTCGTTCATATAGTTGAGTACGTCTAGTTTAAATGACATGCTGTAAGCTGTATAGCTCTTTTCAAAAGCTTTTACCCCGTGATATTCGTATTGCCTAACCCACATACGTAAAACTTCATGGTTTATCCCTAATGATTTTGCAACGCTTTTAATTCCTTCCGTACCATTCTGATACTTAAAAATGGCCTTCAATTTCTCATCTAAACTGAAATTAGGCAAAAAAACTGCACCTCCATTGTTAGTCGTGTCTAACAAATGGGGTGCAGTTCATCATTCGCCGCTGACAGGAAGGCTGCCGTTCATGCTTAAGTTAATGCTGAGACTTCCGCCTAGTCCAATCCTCCCGTTCCCATTTGCGCAGGGATGGGTACGGATCAAAGCTCCACTCGGCGAGTCCGTTGTCGCGATACAGGCCAAAATGCAGATGAGGCGGGAATTTGCCCGAAGTTCCTTTTTTGCCGTAACCGGAGCTTCCGACCCAGCCGATGACTTGTCCGGGCTTCACGATATCGCCTTCTTTAATCCCCTTTTGGTATCCGGACAGGTGGGCGTAATAGTGATAAAGGTTGTTGACGTCGCGGATCCCGATCCGCCAGCCACCGTACGGATTCCAGCCTTTGATTTCGACAATGCCGTAACAGGTCGAGCGCACAGGAACGCCATGCCTTGCAAAGAGGTCGGTGCCTTCATGGATGCGATGCCCGCCCCAGCCGCGTCCGGCGCCCCAAGTGCTGTGATAGGAATAGTCGGCCGTAACGGGAAGAGGAAAAGCGTGCTCGTCCAAGTCCAGCGTGCCGAAAGCCGAGTATATCGTAGCAAATTCTTTTATGCGCTCCACGCTGCGCGAATTTTGATAATAATTCCATAGGCTGATCTGAATTTGTTCTTCTTTGTGGCCCAGCTTGGTCATGAGCGAGGTCATCGAAGCTAGCAAGTCCAGATCGTTCGTTCGATCGGCGATACCGTCACCGGAACCGTCCTTGCCAAAGCCGTTAAACAGCGCGATGGTCTGCGGGTTCGTATCTTGCTGATCCGGATTCATTAATCCCACCCATTCCGCCGGAGGGAAATAAATGCTGATCGAGCCTTCATGAATCGGCCGTTTGCGGGCGATATTCATCGTTCTTTCATACTGGTCCACAGCGGCAAGGTAAGCCCAAGGAATTCCGGTAAGTGTGCCTATTTTTTCAAAAAGTTCCAGCCGTTCCGCGTTTTTTTGCCTCGCATTGAGGGCAGGTGCTTGCTTCGCCTCTTGAACCTTTTGAACAGCAGCAGACGGTTTCGTAAGAGATGCAGCGCTCACAGTCTGGATCTCTGAATCGGATGCCGCAAGGAGAAGGCTAAGCACGAGAGCCCGGGGCCAAATGGATCTGCTTTTCATCTCGATCATCCTTCCTGAAATGCTAGATCTTAGGATGCGCCGATCACGGAATATTATCCCTCTCTTTCGCAGACCCTCTATTTTTGCTATGATGCCTGTAAGAGGTGGGCGAAGGTGAGCTTTAATCATAGAGAAGAACATATTGATGATCAGATGCTGATCATGCAGGCTAATCTGGACGACATGAATCCCGAGTGGGTTTCTTATATTATGGACAAGCTGTTCGACCGGGGAGCCAATGATGTCTATGTGGTGCCGATTATTATGAAAAAAGGGAGACCCGGCATGATGCTGAACGTCCTGGTAGACGCCGGGCGGCTTGGGGAGATGGAGGACGTTATTTTTAGCGAGACGACCACGCTTGGCATCCGCTATATTCACGCCTCCTGCCATCGCTTGGCGAGAGACTTTGAGCGCGTGGACACGCCGTGGGGACCCTTGACTGTCAAAGCAGGTTATCATCAGGGCAAGCTGGTGCAGTTCGCTCCCGAGTTCAAGGAATGCGAGCAGATCGCCAAGCAGCATCAGGTGCCGCTAAAGGTCGTTTATGATGAAGTGAGAAGGAATTTTATGGAAAAACAAAAACTTTCATGACCCTCGACCGTATTCACAGGCTATGATGAAAATTTCGTAGCCTTTTTTAATTTCTTCTAAACATGCTATACAGGGGTGGAGTCCGAATTCGCCCAATGAATTACGGACAGTATTGGTGATGAGCGGCAGTAGTCAGGAATTGCCCACTTCCAGCGGGTATTTGGGCCTGCGAACTGCAATTTCCTGTCAGTAAGTTGGCAAAATCGGACTGCAGGGGGATCGAGCGGGCGCGGGCTGCAATAAGTCGGCAAAATCGGACTGGAGCGCGGGGGGCTAGCCTTGCATCTGCAGCATGTTGGCTTAACCGCTATACAGCAAATTGCACCAAGCGGTGGTGAGCAAAGACCTATAAAAAAACGCCTCTTCCTGACTGGCAGGAAGAGGCTTTTTTTTATTGTGGGACCGGGTCGGTGCCAGCGTGGTGCGCATGGTGATGATCGTGATCATGGTGGTGACTATGAGTATGTGCATGGCTATGGCTGTGATCATGATGGTGATCGTCATGGTCGTGATCGTGATCATGATCGTGGTCATGATGGTGATGATCATGATGGTCGTGGCCATGGTGATGATGATGGTGATGATCATCGTGTGAATGCGAGTGCGCATGACCGTGTTCATGGGCTAGATGCTCATGGGAGATCTGCCATTTGCCGATGAACGGGTCTGCGTTACCGACAACGACGCGCAGCACATTCGGCTGGTTCGGCAGTTCCCGCGTACCTGCACCGTATCCGATGGCGTCCACGACCATCGGCGGAAAGCTCTTGGAGAACTCGTCCACGAGCCCTGAGATAATGCCGGCCCCCGTCGGTGTCGTCAGCTCCAAGCTGTAGTTGGTCGATGCGATCGGTACGCCTTTCATCATCTCCAACGTCGCTGGCGCCGGCACCGGATAGATGCCATGATCGATATGGATCGTTCCGGAGCCGAGCGGCACCGGAGAAGCGTAGATCCGCTCGATCTGCAAGGAATCGATGGCCAATGCCACGCCGACGATGTCCACGATGGAGTCGATGGCGCCGACTTCATGGAAGTGCACTTTCTCCACGGACATGCCGTGAATCTTAGCTTCCGCAATGGCAATCTTCTCGAAGATCGCCAAACTCATCGCTGTGACGCGTTCGTTGAAGCCCGCGGACTGAATGACACGCACGATCTCCGAATAGTGGCGGTGGTTCTTAGGCGGATGGTTCGGGTCAAGCAGCACGTCCAGCTTTAAGGCCGAGATGCCCTTCTTGATGACGCGTTTCCACTCCAGCATGTACGGTTCAAGCTGGATTTTGGCTAATTCTTCTTCGATATAAGCCCGATCCGCTCCGGCATCGACCAGCGCGCCTAAAGTCATATCGCCGCTAATCCCGGAGAAGCAGTCCAAATATAAGATGCGCATAACGTAGTGACCTCACGTTCGTTTTGACATATTTTTGTTGATCAGTCCAGCGTAGTAGCCGGCCCCGAAGCCGTTGTCGATGTTGACGACGGAGATGCCTGGCGAGCAGGCATTGAGCATCGACAAGAGCGCTGCGATACCTGCCAGATTCGCGCCGTATCCAATGCTCGTCGGCACCGCGACGATCGGCTTGGACACCAGCCCGCCGACGACGCTGGCGAGCGCGCCTTCCATGCCGGCAACGACGACAATCGCGTTAGCACCGCGAATGAGCTCCAGCCGGCGGAACAGGCGATGAATGCCGGCTACACCGACGTCGAACACACGTTCGACGTGGCTGCCCAGGCATTCTGCGGTAAGTGCGGCCTCCTCCGCCACAGGGAGGTCGGAGGTGCCTGCGGCCACGACGGCGATGTACCCGTCGTGGACTTTGAGCATCGGTCGCTTGAACCAGGTCAGCGACCGCGCGGTTTCGTGGTAGGTGACGCCTTCGATGGCACCTACCACATGAGCGGCTTTGGCCGCATCGACGCGCGTGGCTAGCACGCGGTCGGTGTGCTCCATGAGCCGCTGGAAAATCGCGACGAGCTGCTCGGCGGTCTTGCCTTCCCCGAAGATGACTTCGGGGAAGCCGGTGCGCTTCTCGCGCTCGACGTCCAGTTGGGCAAATCCGAGGTCAAGGGTGGCATTGCCGCCGGCGCCGCCCTCCTTGATGATTTGCCGCTTGGCTTCTTCAACGTCCAAATCCCCGGCTTGGACGAGCTTTAATATTTTTTCCAAATCCATCATAAGGAAGCTTCTTTCACCTTTTCTTTGGTTTCCTTGGACAGAACCTCGTTCATGCTGCCTGTCCGGTATCCTTGCAGATCGAGCGTCACATAATTGAAGCCGAGCTTGCTGAATTTGTCATAGATCGCTTCGCGGTGCTCGATGACCTTGTGAATCTCATCTGGCATCACTTCGATGCGCGCGATTTTGTCATGGTGTCTTACGCGAACTTGATACAGACCAAGCTGCGACAGGAAAAATTCGCCTTCGTCCAGCTGATCGATCTTCCACTTTTCAATCTTCGTTCCATAAGGAATCCGCGAGGAGAGGCAGGCGAAGGAAGGCTTATCCCAAGTTTTGAGCCCGAGTTCTTTGGAGAGCTCACGGATCTCAGCTTTGGTCAGTCCGGCTTCCTGCAGCGTGCTGCGGACGCCTTGCTCATTTTTCGCTTGCAGGCCTGGGCGGTAATCACCGAGGTCGTCAACGTTGGAGCCATCCAAAATATAAGGGTAGCCGAGGTCCTTGGCGAGCTGCTGCAGGTGGGAGTAGAGTCCCGTTTTGCAGTGATAGCAGCGGTCTGGATTATTGGCTACGAAATTTGCATTATCCAGCTCTTTAACCTCTGTCTTGTGCATGGCCACACCGAGCTGCTGAGCCAGCTCCACTGCGGCATCAAATTCCCGCGATGGAAACGTTTCCGATGCAGCGGTCACGGCTAAAACCTGATCGCCAAGCTCCTGCTTTGCGCGTTTGAGGACGAACGTACTGTCAACGCCACCGGAAAATGCAACCAGCACACGGCCCATTCCACGCAGAATTTCGCCTAATCGCTGGTCTTTCTCACGTGTAAGCTCTGAAATGCTCATGATTCTTCCCTCCCATACAGCCTATATGTATGTTAGCTGCTTCGGCTTTGGTTTGTTGTTGATTTTGGTTATCCAGACTAGTGTATCACAACTGGAGAGCAAAGTGGATTGTTTTGTCAACCATTCATGTTATAATAACAACTGACGAGAAACCAAGCAAAAGGCGGGTAATGCAAATGCCTACTAAACCAATAGAGAGAAAGCCGGAGTGGCTCAAAATTAAGCTTACCACCGGTGAAAATTTCAAAGAAATCAAATCCATGATGCGTTCCAAGACGCTGCATACCGTTTGTGAAGAAGCGAAATGTCCGAACATTCACGAGTGCTGGGCCAACCGCACCGCGACGTTTATGATATTAGGCGATATTTGTACGCGAGCTTGCCGTTTTTGTGCGGTAAAAACGGGTCTTCCGACCGAGCTCGATCTCCAGGAGCCGGAGCGCGTAGCCGATGCCGCTGTGCAAATGGGTCTGCGCCATTGCGTCGTGACTTCGGTCGCGCGTGATGATTTGGAGGATGGCGGCGCCATGATTTTTGCGGAGACGATCCGCGCGATTCGCCGCAAGCTGCCGCTTTGCACCGTCGAAGTGCTTATCCCGGACTTCCTGGGACGTGAAGCATCGCTCGTGACCGTACTGGAGGCCAAACCTGACATCCTGAACCATAACATCGAGACGGTTGAGCGGATGTCCGACCGCGTGCGCTCCAAAGCGAAATACAGCCGTTCCCTGGAACTGCTGCAGCGCTCCAAGCGCATTGCGCCCACCATTCCGACCAAGTCGAGCATTATGATCGGCGTGGGCGAGGAGTGGGACGAAGTGCTTGCAACGATGGATGATCTGCGCGCAGTTGACTGTGATATTATGACGATCGGTCAATATTTACAGCCGTCGCCGACGCACTTGGCCGTTAAGAAGTATTACCCGCCGGAGCAATTCGCCGAGCTGAAGCAAGAAGGCATGAAGCGGGGCTTCAAGCACGTGGAGTCGGGGCCGATGGTCAGAAGCTCCTATCATGCGCATGAGCAAGTGCAGTCTGCTGCTGCGACGCAAGCTTAGGCGACGCAATTTGGCAGTTAAGCAGTTAAGCAATTTCAGCAATTAGGCGTAACCCTCAGACGGATCTTGGAAAGGAGAGCTTTCGTAAATGACGATCCATATCGCGAATAAATCATATGAATTGGTAACCGATCACAAGAACGGCTGGAACTTCGAAGTGTTCCGGGACCGCTTCAGCGAGGTGTTGGAGCGCTACGATTATATCGTAGGCGACTGGGGGTATAATCAGCTGCGTCTGCGCGGATTTTTCAAAGAGAACCATCCGAAGGCGACGAAGGAGAGCTCCATTGCGTCGCTGCAAGACTATTTGAATGAGTACTGCAACTTCGGCTGCGCCTATTTTATTATTGAAAAAGTGAACGTGAAGCAGCATGCCAATGCGGACAGTAACGTACCGGTATCATAAAAAAACGCCCTTTAGCTCTCTTATCATCTGGAGCTGGGGCGTTCTTTTTTGTTCATATAGCGAACTTGGGTTCGTTATTTGCGGGTGTCATTGTTTTCCGTGTAGCCGACGAACGCTTCCCGGACGCGGTTCCAGAAGGTGAACGGGCGGAAGCGGGCGAACTTGACCTTGACATTGGCTGCAACCCGGCAGCGGATCGAGACCACATCATTGCGCTGCATGTACAAGTGATCCAGTGAGAGCAGCATGTTCTGATGAGCTCTAGGGTAAATATCGCAGTGGTGGTGCTTCGGTAAAATAATCGGCGAACCGAGCGTCCGGTACACGCGATTATTAATTGAAGCGATCTCGGCGATTTGAATCGCCTCCAGAGAAGGGTGCACCATCGCGCCGCCTAAGCTTTTGTTATAAGCTGTGCTGCCTGCGGGGGAAGAGATGCAAATGCCGTCGCCGCGGAACATTTCGAACATTTCATCGTTAATATCCAGCTGGGCCACGAGAGAAACCTCAATGCCCCGCAGCGTGAATTCATTTAGAGCCAAGTGGGTTTCGACTCCGGTTTCGGTTCTAATTTCAATTTCGACCACCGGATATTGAACGACACGCAGTTCCTCAGGCGATTGGGCGCTGAGCATGAGCGAGGCCAGCTCATCCATCTCGGCGGGCTTCCAGTCGGCAAAAAAACCAAGATGTCCGGTATGAATACCGACAAAAGCAATGTGGTCAAGCTGCTGCACATATTTGTGAAAAGCTTGCAGCATTGTACCGTCACCGCCGATCGAGAGTACGATATCCGGATGTTCTTCATCTCTGGTTACGCCATGCTCCGCTGCGAGCGCATGAAACCGCTCCGTTAACTGCTTAGAGACTTCATCTCCCCGTTCAATCACATTATACTTCAATGGTCTAGTCCTCCTGATAGCGGGATGGATTGCGCTGCTTTCATCTCGCCGATTTTCGTTATGTAATCTCTTTTGTGCCATATCATGACCAAATGGATTCAACTGCATGCATGAATCTGGCAAATGTCTGCCTGATCTGCTCTTCTCATCATAATCAAAAATGGAAAATAAGAAAAGAGGATGTAAAGCCAGTCGCGTTCAAAGCCTGTCCTAGCGGTGTCGCAAGAGCATGAGAAGCCCTTGATATAGATTACCCTTAGCGGCACTGCGAAGGCCGTATCAACTTAGAGCCATGCAGCGACAGAAGGGCAGGGTGCAGGAGCTGCTGCAGTCCGGAATTACCCAATTGCAGAGTGTAGGTGAGCGGAAAAAGTGTCTGTAATTCGATTTTGCCTGCTTATAGAGGCTGGTTTATTCGTGTGGCTAGTTTTTGGCGCGTGCAGTTGGGTGAAATCGGATTGGAGCCGTGTTGAAGCGGGGAAAAGCATATGCAATTGGGCAAAATCGGACTGCGCGGTGGGAGAAGTTTGGGCTAACCCGCTTTAGTGAGCGGCGTGCGGGTCTTTAGTGAGCCTTGCCCAGCTTATGCCGCCGCACCCCGCGCACGCCAAAAAGCTGCTGCAGCGCCATCAACAAAGTGATGGCACCGCAGCAGCTTCAGCCTACTTCCAATTCAGCGTGCTGGTCACTAGCGGAAGCTCGAACGCATGCACGAAGTTCGAGCTCGTTGGGCGTACCCGCACGGAGAAATGCGGCCCGTGAACGAGATGGCTCGGGATGGAGGCACGGTACCTCTGCTTTTGGCCGCTGCTTGCACCGAGTGGCTCCATTGGAATGACCCGCTGCTCCCATGCATCGCCGATCTCCTCGTAATACACGACCTCCACGAGTGCGTCCAAATGCCAGATCGGCCCGAACATGACGTCCGCTGTAATGTCTTTCATCGTCGGTTGTTCCAGATTCATCGGCGTTGCGCTCGATATTTTCGCAGAGCGGTCATCGATGCAGATGATTTTGACATGATACCAGTTGCTGCGAATAAAGCGCTTATAATCGGCCACTTGCTTGGCGATTTCATATCCGTTGCTCACAAATTGGCGCGCCCGCTGCGCAGTGGGCAGGTAGGTGAGCTCCGTATAGTCCTGCACCATGCGGTGTGTGTTATAAGCAGGGCTAAGCGATTCGATCGAACGCTTCATCCGGGCGATCCATTGGTGCGGGAGCGCACCTTGGTTGTAATAGAGCGGAACGATTTCCTGTTCCAGCGTCCGGTAGATGGCTTCCGTATTCTCTTTTTCCTGCGCCGCCCATTCCGCTTTGCCGGTGGATCCGATCGCCCAGCCGTTCGTTCCGTTATAGCCTTCCTCCCACCAGCCGTCCAGCACGCTGAAATTCAGCACACCGTTCATCGCCGCTTTTTGGCCGCTCGTTCCGCTAGCTTCCATCGGTCTGCGCGGGTTGTTCAGCCAAACGTCCACACCTTGAACCAGGTAGCGGGCCATATGGATATCGTAGTTCTCCAGGATCACGATCTTGCCGAGAAACTCTTTGCGCTGCGAGACCCGATAAACTTCCCGAATCAGCTCTTGCCCCGGATAATCCGCAGGGTGGGCCTTGCCGGCAAAAATTAACTGAACCGGACGGTCGGTATCGTTAATCAGCTTTCTCAGGCGGTACAAGTCGTTAAAAATCAAATTTGCCCGCTTATACGTTGCGAATCGGCGCGCGAAGCCAATCGTAAGCGCCTTCGGATTTAAATAGCCCCGTACCTCATCAATACGTTCCTGCGATTCTCCATTACGCCGCCGCTGCTCAGCGAGGGAATGCCTCACATAGCGGATCATGTTCTCCTTGAGCTCAGCGTGCACCTTCCAAATCGACTCGTCGGGAATGACTTCAACCGCCTGCCATTGGTGCCGATTCGCTTGCTCCTGCCGCCATGTACCGGAGAGGAAGCGGTCCAGCAGTTCCTGCCATTGCGGAGCCATCCATGTCTGCAAGTGCACTCCGTTCGTGATGGAGTCGATCGGCACTTCGCCGGCATCGATATTCCCGTGGAACTCGCGGAACATTTCGCGCGATACCTGGCCATGCAGCTTGCTGACGCCGTTGCGAAGTCCTGCGGTGTTCAATGCCAGATGCGTCATATTGAACTGGCCTGTGCGATGATCGAGGCCGAGGGACAGAATATCCTGCTTATGCCGGCTAAGCTCCTGGAAGAAAGGGCCGAGAAAGTGCTCGACCATGCCGATGGTGAAGGTGTCATGACCGGCTGGCACTGGCGTATGCGTCGTGAAAACCGTTGCCGACCGCACGGTCTCCACAGCAGCGTGAAACGGAAGCCCCAGCTGCAGCAGATCTTTGAGCCGTTCCAGAGCGAGAAAAGCGGCATGCCCTTCGTTGATATGATAAACATTCGGGTAATATCCGACAGCGCGAAGCGCTTTGACGCCGCCGATGCCGAGAATGATCTCCTGCGCGATGCGCGTATCTTGATTGCCTCCGTACAACTGGGCAGTCAGCTCGCGGTCCGCAGGTTGATTGGCATCATGATCGGCATCCAATAAATAAATGACGTTTCGACCGACCTGTGCGCACCATACTTGTAAAGAGATGGACCGTCCTGGCATATCAATGGATATAAGGAGCGGTTGGTCGTTGTCGAACACCTGCTTGATGGGCAGCTTGGCGAAATCATATTGATTTAGCTCGGCTTGCTGGGTGCCAGAGATATCGATTTTTTGCGTGAAATAGCCCTTTTTATATAAAAGCCCCATTCCGGCCAAAGGAATGCCTAAATCGCTTGCAGATTTGCAATGGTCGCCGGCGAGAATGCCGAGACCGCCCGAATAGATAGGCAGCGATTCATGAAAGCCGAACTCTGCAGAGAAGTAGGCGACCTTCACATACCCACGGTCGGCATGATTTTCTTGAAACCAGGCGCTGCTGTTCATGTATTCATCGAATTGTTCCATCACTTGGCGGTAGGCACTCAAAAAGTCTCCGTTGGTGCTCAGAGCCTCTAACTGCGAGTCATCCAACTCAAGAAGCAGCCGGACGGGATTATGGCCAGATTGCTCCCATTTCGCTGCATCCATCTGAGCAAAAAGCTTCAGCGCATCGGCATTCCAGCTGAACCATAGATTATAGGCCAGTTCCATCAGTCGCTGAACGGGTTGCGGTAAAGGTCTTGCATCGTGTGTAAAGGCAGCATGCATATCTTGACGTCCACTTCCTTTGTTTGGATTTTCATGAGTACCCATATTATCTTGATCCACCAACCTTTTCATACATCAGTTTAAGTAGAGAGTATGCGAGAAAAAGCAGCACGATGACAGAAAAAGCGGCTAAGGCCATTGTTCCACTCACAGGCAGCAGCAGCTTGTAGAAGCTGGAAAGGGGGGATTGGGCGTCGTATCCCGGGAAAAAGACAGCGACATCGCGCCGGAATTGCTGCATAGGCTCCCAAATAAGGAGCACAATAGCAGCGGAGGCCAGTGCGTGGATGAAGCGGGCTGTTACAAACGGCAGGTAGCGCATATTCGTATGGCTGAGCAAGCTGACAATTTGTGCATGGACGGAAAGCCCGGCCCATGAAAGACCGAAAGCAGCGATCGCCACCTTGCTGGAGAGGGCTAGCGATGCGTCAGCGCCACCGGCGGCTTTGGCGCCGAGTGTGACCTCGAACAGTCCATTCATGACAGCCTGCGACAGTTCATGCGGGAGCCCGGTCAATTGCAGCATGCTTTGGATGAGGAAATACATCGCATTCATGACTTTGGCTGCTGTCAATACCTCGAGTACGACGGAGAAAAAAACGACAAGACCCCCGACCACAAAGATGAGGTTGAGGGATTGTAAGATGGATTGGCTCAGCAGGGAGCCGATCGATCTGCCATCCTTCATACGAGCATTATGCATCGCGTCAAACGCTCGCTTCCATATCCATCCCTTGCCTGCAGCGTTCAGTTGCTGCGTAGGCTCGCTCTTCCGGCCGTGAAACCGCATGAGCAGGCCGATCAGCAAGGAGCCGCCATAATGGGCGACAGCCAGGATGGGTGCGAGTGAGGCGTCATGGAAAAAGCCGACGGAGACCGCCCCGATCAGGAAGATCGGGTCCGAGCTGGTCACGAAGGCGACGAGACGTTCGCCTTCCTCGCGGTTCACCAGCTTCTGTTCCCAGAGCTGGGAAGTTAATTTGGCGCCGACAGGGTAGCCGGAAGCGAAGCCCATGGTCATGACGAACCCGCCAATGCCCGGGATTCGAAATACAGGGCGCATCATCGGATCCAGCAGCGTCCCGAAGAAATGCACGATGCCGAAGCCGAGCATAATTTCGGAAATGACAAAAAAGGGAAACAAGGCAGGGAAGAGCACGTCCCACCAAATGGAGACACCGCGCATGGCGGCTTTCATGCCTTCATGCGGGAATAAAAGCAGGCAGAAGATAATGCCCGCAATGAGGAAGACCGTGAGTAAAGCTATCGTAAAGTTCTGCTTTTGCAACTTGTACACCCCCTACAGTTCACTATATGTGGAGGGGTGGACATACATGCCGTCCCAAATTACTTGGACTTTGGTACTGCTATCTATGATTTTTTATGGTAAAATGGGACTACAAAGTCTTATATCCTTAGCCAGGGGAGTGAGTCATATGACAGGTATCATTGTTGGGATTGTCGTATGTGCCTTTGTGTATGTCATCCGGGAAACGCTGATGAACACGGCTGATGAGGATTATGAGAACTACTAGGTGATAATTGCATCTCTTATCACAGGTGTAATTTCGGCTAGGTGAGACGAACGAAACGAGGTTTGGCAGCATGACAGACAGTGAGCGCAATACGTTGTATGAGATCATGGGGGGAGCAGAGACAATCCGCAGGCTGGTGGAAGCTTTTTATCCGAAAGTCCAGAAGCACCCGCTGCTTGCGCCTTTGTTCCCTGAAGATCTTATCCCCGTCATGGAGAGACAATATTTGTTTTTAACGCAGTTCTTCGGAGGCCCACCGCTGTATTCGGAGCAGTACGGACACCCGATGATGCGGGGAAGACATATGGCTTTTCCCATTACATATGAGCGGGCAGACGCTTGGTTGAGCTGTATGAAAGCAGCCATGGAAGAAATAGAAATGCCTGAAGATCTTCGCGATTTCTTGCTTGAACGGTTAAAAGGCTCGGCATATCATTTCGTAAATACCCCGGATGAAGAGTAGCGCGCAGCTTCTCCATTTTATGCTGACAAAGACAAAGGTGGCGTCCGTTCATGCTTGAACCATTATATGACATAACGGTAAGGTGCTCGTTTTGCACGCTTACGTTTCAAACCAAAAAAGTACGTCCCAGTTTCAAAAAAGCATCAAAGACGGACACGGATTTCTGCCAACATTATAAACAGTTGAATCCTGAATATTATGTCGTTCGCATCTGTCCTTCGTGCGGCTTTGCCCATACCGAGAATTTCTCGGATCAATGGAAGCCGCTCCAGCGTGAACAGTTCCAAATGAAAGTCGCCCAGAATTGGGTGAGACGCGACTATGGCGGTGAACGGACCTGGGAAGACGCCTTGTATGCCTATAAGCTGGCATTGCTCAGCGCCCAGATCAAGGAAGAGAAGTCCCGGGTTGTCGCAGGACTGTTGCACCATATTGCCTGGTTGTACCGCGAAAGGGAGCAGTGGGAGCAGGAGAAGCGTTTTCTGGGCTTCGCGCTGGAGGCGTATATCTCGGTCTTCGAGACGGAAGGCATGGACTTGAATCAGGCGCGGCTCATGTACTTAATGGGCGAGTTGAACCGCATGCTCGGTCAATATCAGGACGCGGTGAAGTGGTTTTCGCGAGTCATCAACGACAAGCGAATCATGGATGCCGGTATGATCAGGGCTTGCCGCGAGCAATGGATCGTCACGCGGGAAGATATGATCGCGGCCAGACTGGAGCTTCCGGAAGAGATGAAGCAAGCTAAATAAAGCCAATGAACGCTTATTCATTCGGGGGCTGGATTAACAGGCAGCCTTTGAAGGAATAAGCGTTCATTTTTGGCTATATGCAGCTTTATCTTGGACGCACAGGGCTATCCGCTAATAAGTAGTCCCTGTCTGTATCGATGATCGTCAGCTTGTTGTAGCAGCACGGAAAGACCAGCAGCTTCTTCTTGCCTTCGCGGATGGATTGCAGCTCGGAAATTTTAAGAGGTAACAGTACACTTGAACTATGACAAAATGGACATTCTGCCACATAAACGTCCTTCATAATAATTTCATAGGGTAAAGTGTTAGCAAAAGGAATCAAAGGTTAGCTCTTTTCCGGATCTTTGTTAGTGTCAGGTGCTGCTTTGGCCAGCTCGGCCAGTTTTTGCAATAAAATATGCTGTGGCATATGCATGAGATGTTCCAGTGGCACGTTGAGCTGTTCGGCCAGCTTCTGGGCGGTTTCCGGTGAAATTTGCAAAGGTCTCATATCGGTCTATCACTCCTGTCTTGTGGAACTCTACTTCATTGATAGCACATATTGAGCGTGGACGCAATGTAGGATTGGGAGTAATTGGCGAATACGGACTAATTATGATTTAATGAAGAGTAGGAAGGGAAAGGTGATGAATTTGTTACAATTACCACTTAATCAAACTTGGGATTTGGATGCCTTTTTTCCTGGAGGCAGTGAGTCTCCTGCATTCGCGGCGTTTCTGAAAGAGCTGCAATCATCTATCGCATCATTTCAAGAACAGTTGCGAACAACAGCAGCACCTGCATCTGCAGAAGACACGACAAACCTGGAGGCGCTTGTTGCCACCTTGCAGCAAATTTTGAAAAATATCAATGAAGCGGATTCATTCGTAGGTTGTTTACTGGCCGATAATCAAAAAGATAAAAAGGCCGTTGTGCTTAGCGGACAAGTGAAAAGCCTGTTCGCTGAATTCCTGTCCTCGCGTACGCACTTTGACCAGCTGCTGGCCGGCGTTGCTGACGACGCTTGGGTTGAACTGTTGAAGAAAGCGCCTTTCCAAGGGATCGAGTATCCGCTAGATGAGCGCCGTGCGCTGGCTAAGGAGAAGCTTTCCCCGGAAATGGAAGCCTTGATCAATGATTTAGCCGTAGACGGTTATCACGGGTGGGGTGATTTGTACAATACGACCGTCGGTCAATTCCGCATGCCTGTAGACGTTGACGGACAAACCGTTGAGCTGTCCGCCGGTCAAGCCTTCAACAAGCTGCATACGGAGAATCGTGAAGAGCGGCTGGCGCTATTTGACAAATGGGAAGAGACTTGGGCCGAGAAAGCGGAATATTGTGCCGAAGCTCTGAACCATCTGGCTGGATTCCGCTTGCAGGTTTACAAATACCGCGGTTGGGATTCCGTACATAAAGAACCGCTAAGCATCAACCGCATGCAGGAGCAAACGCTGAAGGTGATGTGGGATGTGATCGACCGCAACAAAGCGGTTTTCGTCGATTACCTGCACCGGAAAGCGCAGCTGCTCGGCGTCGAGAAGCTGGCCTGGGTTGATGTGGACGCGCCGCTTGGCGATGCGTCCAAGAAGATCTCCTACGATGACGGCGCGAAGCTGATCGTGGATCAATTTGCGCCATTCAGCCCGAAGATGGCAGCGTTCTCGGAGCTTGCTTTTGAGAACCGCTGGATTGAAGCGGAAGATCGCGCAGGCAAGCGTCCTGGCGGGTTCTGCACGTCTTTCCCGGTCAAAGGGGAGACGCGGATTTTCATGACCTATGGCGGCACGCTGAATAACGTATCTACGCTCGCTCATGAGCTTGGCCATGGCTACCATCAGCACGTGATGAACGACATGCCGGCTTTGGCGCAAGAGTATGCGATGAACGTAGCGGAGACGGCCTCCACGTTCGCGGAAATGATCGTGGCGGATGCCGTGGTGAAGAATGCGGCTTCGGATGAGGAGCGCATCGTGCTGCTGGAAGACAAGATCCAACGTGCGATTGCGTTCTTCATGAACATTCATGCGCGTTTTATCTTTGAGACGAATTTCTATGAGGAGCGCCGCCAGGGGTTGGTTAGTGCCGAGCGGTTGAACGAGCTGATGGTTGAAGCGCAAAAAGCGGCGTACAAAGATGCGCTGAGCAGCTATCACCCGCATTTTTGGGCTGCGAAACTGCACTTCTACGCGACGGACGTTCCTTTTTATAACTTCCCGTATACGTTCGGCTACTTGTTCAGCGCAGGCATTTATGCCAGAGCTGTGCAGGAAGGCGCGGGATTCGAAGACAAATACATCGCGCTGCTCAGGGATACAGGCAGCATGATGGTCGAGGACCTCGCGGCGAAGCATTTGGGCGTGGACTTAACACAGCCTGATTTCTGGCAAAGCGCGGTTGACATGGCGATTGAGGATGTTAAGCAGTTCATGGCTTTGACAGAAGCCAAAGTTAACGCATAATCGCGGATAAATCGAAAGGCGCTCCACACGGTCTGCTAAGACCTTGGAGCGCCTTTTTGATTTATAGCTTAAAGATCTGAACCGTCTGGTGCAGCTGCGTGACGACGCGCGTCATCTCCTCCGCTTGGCTGACGATTGCTTGCACGGTTGCGATCTGCTCGTTCATCGATGCTGATACCTGCTGTGTACCCGCAGCCGATTCCTCGGTAATCGCGGAAATGTTTTCCATCGCTGCTGCGATTTGTTCGGAGCTTTGAATCATCTGCCCGGTTGCTTCGGCAAAACGGGTAATTTCCTCGGAAATAAAGCTGACACTGCCGACGATCTCGGCAAACACAACTTCGGTTTGATCGATGAGGACGGTTTGTTTCTTCACGACTTCCTCATTAATTTGGATGCTGTTGATCGCGTCCTGAATGCCTTGTTCGATACTCTTCACGAAGCCGAATACTTCGCGTGTCAAGGACGTCGACTCTTCGGCCAGCTTGCGAACCTCTTGTGCGACAACGGCAAAGCCTTTGCCGTGCTCACCCGCACGTGCGGCTTCAATCGAGGCATTTAGGGACAGCAGGTTCGTCTGCTCGGCGATCTCGGAGATGGAGCGGGTTACGCTGCTGATTCCGGCAGCCTGGCGAGCCAAATGATCAATCGTCTCCGACACTTGCTTGGTGACCTCGACGTTGCGCTTCATCCCGGCGCCTTGGCTTTCTACGGAAGAGCGGCCTTTGTCGACAAGCGCCATCATTTGATCGGACCGGCTCTTCATTTGTTGCGCGGATTCGGCATACTCGGCGACTTTCGTTTCGATATCTTTGGAAGTGACCGATACACCTGACACTTCTTCGGAAATTTGTCCAGCGCCGGACGCCAGCTCATGTGCGGAAATGCTTACTTGTTCGAGCACCGAGCGGAAGTTTTCGTTTTTCGTATAAATATCACGGCTTGTCTCAAAAACTTGCTTCGAAATCGATCCGGTATCCTTCAAAATATCCCGGAGCTTATCGATCATCTTGTTAAAAGATTGACCCAATTGACCCAGTGTGTCATCGGAAGTCACAGTTACTTTTTGTGAGAAATCGCCTTTAGAAATATTCAGGGCAATTCGTGAAAGTTCGCTCACAGGCTCTGTGAGCTGTCCTTCGAACCACTTAATGAACGGATACCCGCCTGCCACCATAAGCACGAGGAAGATGATTCCCAGTAAGCGGTTCCATTCTGAGGCAAAAGTCACGATTAACAAAAAAATCGCGTTTAAACCTATGAGAGAGTAACATCCTAACTGCAGCTTCTTACTAAAAGACATCGACGACATGCGCCCCATTCCTACCGCTCCTCTGCGAAGATTGTAAAATTATGCAGAAACTTAGGTGTTGTTTGAAATTATAACATCGAATGGGGAAACAATCTATTCATTTCTGTCAACTTTATACAACCTTTAATAAATTTTCGGTTCTACCTTTGGATATTCAACTAAATAATAGAAAAAAATATTGATATATTGTAAAATATACCATATAATGGTTATATATCCTGTGAATTCACAGTCGATCAATGAATGTCTATGAGGAGGATGATAATGAATTTGGAGCATTTGCCGTTATCCAGACAAATCGATTTTGTATTCGCCAAGATGAAGGGAGAATTATGTCATGTGAGTTCCGGGACTGTGTTTATTCACATACGGAACAATGTGGTTGGCAAATTCGGTATCAAGCATTTGCCTATTGAGAGCAAAGATGGCGTGCTAGCCGCTTCGCCGAAGCAAGGGCTGACCGCCCAGCAATACGAGTCCTTCCGTCAGATGGCAATCGACTCATTGAAATACAAGCAGCATTGGACGCATGGTGAGATCATGTTCGATTTTACGATCAGGCAGAACGTCCTTATGGCCAGCGTACAGTTCGAAAGCAATTATAATATGGCGAGCTATAATAGTGGGAAGGCTTTGTGAGGATAGGGCGTATATGGGGCGAAAGTAGATGACGGGAATGGAGCAAAATATTACGTAATGAACGTTCCGTTGTAATGACGCTTATTGTACGTGGCTAAATTCTAGGCTGCTTCCAAAAGCGAAGCAGCCTTTTGCTATAGCATGCAAGGGAAAACCACTAGTGAAGGCTAGTGGCTTGTCTGACGAAGCTAGCTCGTTTTAAACTTCGCTAGCGCTTCTTTCAATTGTTGCGCCATTTGGCTTAGATCTTCGGCTGAGGAGGAGCGAGGAGATGACCTCTATCGAGGCATCTTCCAGAAAGAGGCATTCCCCGATCAGGATGCAGACGGAGAATGCCTTTCGATTAGGCGAAGCTTAGCATACGTCCCTTGCCATAAGGGATGCACATCGGTGTCCCGAAGATCGGGTCCGTGGAAACGCGGCATTTCATATCGAAAACGTCCTGAAGCAGCTGCTCATTGATAATGTCCTCAGGGGTTCCTTCCGCGTATACAGAGCCGTTCTTGATCGCGGCGATATGATGTGCATATCGGCACGCCAGGTTAATATCGTGAAGCACCATCACGATCGTGCGTTGTTCATGCTCATTGAGCTCGAACAATAGGTCCAGCACTTCGATTTGGTGGGTTAAATCCAAATATGTCGTCGGCTCGTCAAGCAGAATGGTAGGCGTATCTTGGGCGAGTGTCATGGCAATCCACGCTCGCTGCCGTTGGCCGCCGGATAGCGAATCGACGCTGCGGTCGGTATATGGCTGCATATTCGTCAGGCGCAGCGCATTCTGCACTTTGTCCTCGTCCTCGGCGGACCACTGCTGCAGCCAGCTCTGATACGGATAGCGGCCTTGCTTGACAAGCTGCAGGACGGTCAATCCTTCAGGCGCGGACGGACCTTGCGGCAGAATCGCCATCCGTCTGGCGACCTCTTTGGTTGGCAGCTTGGCGATCTCTTCGCTATCGAGCAGGATGCTGCCTGATTTTGGCTTCATCAGACGCGCCAGGGAGCGCAGCAGCGTTGATTTGCCGCAGCCGTTGCTGCCAATGAACACTGTGATTTTGCCTTTGGGAATTTGCAGGTTCAAGCTTTCGAAGATGGTGCTTTCGCCATATGTCAACTGAAGGGATTGTGCTTCAAGAGCCGTTCCGCTTGTCATGATTGTCTTCTCCTTTGGATTACGCATAGTTTAACTGCGGTTTCTGCTGCGATAGAGCAGATAGATGAAGATAGGCGCGCCGATGGACGCTGTGAACACCCCGGCAGGAATGTCCAAGGGCTGAAACAGGAACCGGCCGGCGAGATCGGCCAGCAGCAGGAGCAGCGATCCTGTCAGTGCTGACACCGGAACAAGGGCACCGAAGCTGGGCCCTACGAGCTTGCGGGCCATATGCGGAGCCATTAAGCCGATAAAGTTAATCGCGCCGCCAAAAGCGACGGCAGCTCCAGAGAGTGCGACGCTGAGCATGATCAATAGGAAGCGTTGGCGCTGCACGTTGCTACCGACTCCGCGAGCCACCTCTTCACCAAGCGATTGAATCGTCACATGGCGCGATAAGAGGAAGATAGCAGGAATCAAGATTCCGACCCACGGGAGCAGCGGGTACACGGCTTTTTGCCAAGAGACGCCATAAATGCTGCCGGTCATAAATGTTAAGGATTGATTGGCAAGAATGATCGGGCCTGACAGCATCATGAGATATGAGATAGAGCTCATAGCCGCAGAGAAGCCAGTGCCAATCAAGACGAGCCGCAGCGGTGTGATGCCGTTTTTCCATGAAAACATGTAGACCAGCAAAGTCGCTGCGAACGCTCCGATAATGGCGGCAACTGGAAGTAGATGAATACTGACTTTATCGGAGAAAAAGAAGAAGAACGATACCGCGCCGAGTGTAGCACCGCCGGTTGTGCCGATCGTGTCCGGCGATGTGAGCGAGTTGCGCACAATGCCTTGCAGGATGGATCCGGATACGCCCAAGGCAGCGCCGATTAAGACGGCGACGATGACCCGGGGCAAGCGCAATGAGCGCACAATCATCGTACTGGAGTCGGCCCCGTAGCCGAAAACGGCGCGTACCACTTCCGTCGGTTTGATATAAATACTGCCGATGCCTGTGCTTAGAATCATCGTAACGAGCACGGCGAGCAGCAGGATGAAGGTTATGAGCATGGCTTTTTTAGCGATTAAAAAGGAAAAGCCCTTCGTTCGAATCGAGTAATAACGGTCGGATTGTTTCATTTCAGAAGTCTCCCTTGGCGTGCGATATAGATGAAGAAGGGAACTCCCAGTATAGCTGTCGTCACACCGACATGGACTTCCTTCGGCATAATGATGAATCTTGCCGCAATGTCGGCCCCGACTAGTAAAATACCGCCCAGGATCGCGCAATACGGGATGACCCAGCGGTAATCAATACCGACAAGGAACCGCACGATATGAGGTACGATAATGCCGACAAAGACGATCGGACCGGCAACGGCCACGGAACCGCCGGCGAGAACAACGATCACGACGGCAGTGACGAATTTGATCAGCACGGTTTGCTGGCCTAAGCCTTTGGCAACATCATCCCCCATCGCCAAGACGTTAATATGAGGAGAGAGGATAAGGGCGGCTACCCAAGCGATCAAAATGTAGGGATACACCGATTGCAGCATCGCCATTGTGCGTCCTTCGACGGAGCCGACGAGCCAATACAGCACTTGATCGAACGCTTTGCCGTTGCCGAGCAGGATGCCCTGCGTCAGCGCACCGAAAAAAGCGGTGATCGCAGCACCGGCGAGCGTGATTTTCATCGGCGTCAACCCGTCGCGGCCCAACGAGCCTAAGCCATAGACGAGGGTTGAGCTTACGGCAGCGCCGAGGAAGGCGATCCATGTAAACTGCGTCATGCTGCTTACTTGGAAAAAGCCGACGGATAGGACGATCGCGAACGCCGCTCCGGCGTTGATGCCGAAGATGCTTGGCGAGGCCAGCGGATTGCGGGTCATGGCCTGCATGAGCGCACCAGCTACGGCCAGGCTTCCGCCAACCAAGGCGGCGATTAGCGCTCTCGGGATTCTGACGGTTTGAATAATAATGGCATCGTTGGATTGCGCATTCGAGAATGAGTCTGTGATTTGATTCCACGAATAAGTATGTAAGCCGAACCTCAAGCTGCCGACCATGAGCAGCGCCAAGACACAGCAGGCGGCGATCAAGCCGAGCGTTTTATAAATGTTGACATTACGGTGTGAATGGATTGAATTCATGTGCGTACGCCTGCTTCCTTATTAGTTGCTTTTTTATTTTAATAAGGAGTGTCCATTTATGTCAATGAATATGAGAATCATTATCACAAAAATGATTGACAAGGGGCAGAGTATCATGGATAATGATAATCGTTATCAAAGCGAGTACATAAAGCATGTACATTCATTATTTATAAATAGGAAAGAGATTCATGGGGGGAACTGAAATGTCAGTTAATCGTAAGTTCAAATTCGCAAGAGGGTGGGCCCTGCTTGCTGTCATGTTCGTATTATCCGTTGTGCTTGCAGCGTGTGGAGAGAAGCCGGCTGCACAAACGGCAGCATCTTCAGCATCTGCGGCGCCTAAAGAAACTACACAAGCGTCCGGACCGCGCACGATTAAGCACGCAATGGGCGAAACGCAAGTGCCTGCCAACCCGCAGCGGGTCGTCATTTTAACAAATGAAGGTACAGAAGCTTTGCTGGCGTTAGGTGTTAAGCCGGTAGGTGCTGTGCAATCCTATACAGGCAGTCCTTGGTACGATCATATCAAAAATGATATGCAAGGCGTGACCGTCGTTGGCGGCGAATCCCAGCCGAACCTGGAGCAAATCGCGGCGTTGAAGCCGGATCTGATCATCGGTAACAAAATGCGCCATGAGAAAATTTATGACCAATTGAAAGCTATCGCACCGACAGTTTATTCCGAAACGCTGCGCGGCGAGTGGAAAACAAACTTCCAATTGTATGCGAATGCTTTGAACAAAAAAGACGAAGGCGATAAAGTAATCGCTGCGTTCGACAAGCGTATTGAAGACTTCAAGAGTAAAGCCGGTGACAAGTTGAAAGAGAAAGTAGCCGTCGTTCGCTTTATGGGCGGTAAAACAAGATTCTATTTCGGCGATATGTTCACTGGTGTTATCTTTAAACAAATCGGTTTTGCCCGTTCTGATGCGAAGAGTGATGAGAAAGCGTTCGAAGATATTACGAAAGAGCGTTTGACAGAGTTGGATAACGCAGATCGCGTGTTCTACTTCACCTATGAAACTGGCGATGGCAAAGGCAACAAGCAAGAACAAGAATGGATGAACGATCCGCTTTGGAAAAACTTGAAAGTTGTCAAAGATAACAAACTGGTTAAAGTGAATGATGCCACTTGGAATACAGCTGGCGGCGTTAAGGCGGCTAACATTATGCTCGATGACCTCTACAAAATTTACGACATCAAACAATAATGTCAACAGGCCTTTCGTTCGCAAGAACGGGGGGTTTTTTTATTCAGCCACAGTGCAAGAAGGGCCTCCCCCTAAGGAAATGCCCTTAAGAGAAAGCCCTTGTTCGTTAAGTATAGGGAATTCTGTTATCTTACGAATTTGCCAGCAAGTTGCTGCTCAGCAATTTGGACGAGACGACGAGTGATGTTGCCCCCGATTGCACCTGCATCGCGGGTAGCCATGTAGCCCATGTAGCCGTCTTGAGGAATTTGGATACCCAATTCTTGGGCAACTTCATACTTCAATTGGTCTAGAGCGGCCATAGCTTGTGGAACAACTAACTGGTTACTGCTACGAGATTGTCCAGCCATCTGTTATCACCTCCAGTAATAGGTAGTATAAACGGATTTTCAAATTATACTCATCTTTCAATTGGAAATTTTTACATTTTGTTAAGGTTAGATAAGCATATAAATTCGGTCTTTGTTATAATGGAGAAATCGAACCTATGGGAGCGGAGGTGGAGTGATGTTTGAGGTCAAAGTAACGGGCTGGTCGCACGATCGCGATTTGCAAATTATTCAAGCGGATGTGCGCATGGCTGTAGACGAGGATATCATTATCGAAGAGCCGCTGTGTGTGGATGTCGGACTTCCTGCATTTTTGGGCAGTGTGTTCAAGGATACGGAGCCTAACCGCTTTGCGCCTGCTGACCAGTGGGAGCGGATGCCGTTTTTCGTATGCGGGTGCGGGGACCCGGAATGCAGGGGCTTTTCCTTTGTTGTACGCCATCTTGATGGTAAACAGGTCGAACTGCGCCATGTGGAAGAGCGTGGGGACGGTACTTACCGGGAGCTGGACAGCTATCTCATCGCCAAGGACGAGTACAGCAAGCAGGCGCTGCAGTTAGGTCAATCGTTTCTTCACTTTATAAATGGATTGGATTACAGGCCTTATTTTGCCGATACCGTGAAAGTCGTAACAGAGCTGGTTGAACAATTACAACAACAATGACGGAGTGTGGATCATGGCGCAAGCAAAATATTATGTCGTTTGGGTAGGCCATCAACCTGGGATTTATCGATCGTGGGCGGATTGCCAGGCGCAGACTAAAGGGTACCCGCAGGCTCGCTTCAAGTCCTATGAGTCGGAGGCTGAGGCGTCAAAAGCTTTTGAACGCGGCTGGCAAAAGTCGCTGAACTTCTCAGGGTCTGGTTCGGCGAGCGCGTCCGGCAAAGCTGCCAGCAATGAGGCCCCGCCAGAGGTCGACTATAACAGTATCTCGGTTGATGTTGGCTGCTCGGGCAATCCAGGCATCGTGGAATACAAAGGCGTGGATACGAGAACTGGCGAGATTATTTTTTATCAAGGCCCGATTTCCAAAGGTACGAATAATATGGGTGAATTTCTGGCGATCGTTCACGGGCTGGCCTATTTGCAAAAGCAAGGGAGCAATAAAACGATCTATACGGATTCGGTGACGGCGCTGAGCTGGATCCGCAAAAAAGAAGTTGCGAGCAATCTGGTCCGGGACGCTTCGACCGAGGAGATATGGACACTCGTGGACCGGGCGCTCAAATGGCTCAAAACCAATACGTATACGAACAAAATTGTCAAATGGGATACGAAAAAATGGGGCGAAATCAAAGCGGATTTCGGGCGGAAGTAAGGTTGCTGCCAATACTTTGACGCGTCGACAGACTAAAGCGAGAAAAATTCTGAAAAGTGTGATATGATAGTTTTTAATATTTTCTGAATTGAGAAGGAAGAGGAGAGAACTACTAATGGCTAATCCGAAAATGCGTAGCGACATGATTAAAAAAGGTTTTGACCGCGCTCCTCATCGCAGCTTGCTGCGTGCTGCCGGTGTGAAAGAGGAAGATTTTGGAAAACCGTTTATTGCAGTCTGCAATTCTTATATTGACATCATTCCTGGTCACGTGCACCTGCAAGAATTTGGCAAGTTGGTTAAGGAAGCTATTCGTGAAGCGGGCGGCGTTCCTTTCGAATTCAACACGATCGGTGTTGATGACGGTATCGCGATGGGCCATATCGGCATGCGTTATTCCCTGCCAAGCCGGGAAATTATCGCCGATTCCCTGGAAACCGTCGTGAACGCGCACTGGTTCGACGGTCTCATCTGTATTCCGAACTGTGACAAAATTACACCAGGCATGATTATGGGCGCACTTCGCGTGAACATCCCGACGATGCTCGTCAGCGGCGGCCCGATGAAAGCCGGTAAAGATAAGAACGGCAGATCGATCTCCTTGTCTTCCGTATTTGAAGGCGTCGGCGCTTTCCAAGCGGGAACGCTGGATGAGAAAGGTCTGGAAGAGCTTGAGCAATACGGCTGTCCGACTTGCGGCTCCTGCTCTGGTATGTTCACAGCGAACTCCATGAACTGTCTGGCGGAAGGCCTCGGCCTCGCTATGCCAGGTAATGGTACGATCCTGGCGGTTGCCGAAGAGCGCAAGCAGTTCGTCAAAGATTGCGCGAAGCAATTGATGGAATTGATCAAACTTGACATTAAACCGCGCGACATCGTGACGATGGAAGCGATTGACAACGCGTTTGCGCTGGATATGGCGATGGGCGGTTCCACCAATACAGTTCTGCATACGCTGGCTATCGCTGCTGAAGCAGGCGTGGAGTATCCGATTGCCCGCATCAATGAAGTTGCTGAGCGCGTGCCTCACTTGGCCAAAATTGCCCCTGCCTCCGACTACCACATCGAAGATGTGCACTTGGCTGGCGGCGTGAGCGCGATCATCAATGAGCTTCTGAAGAAGCCGGGCGCCATGGACGGAGACCGGATCACGGTAACCGGCAAGACGCTGCGCGAGAACGTAGCTGGCTGCGAGATTTTGAACACGGACGTTATCCATACGCTGGACAACCCGCACAGTGAGAAAGGCGGTCTGGCTGTTCTGTTTGGCAACCTTGCGCCAGAGGGCAGTATTGTCAAGGTTGGTGCCGTGGACAAATCCGTAGGCGGACGCCACGTGGGTCCAGCGATTTGCTTTGACTCGCAAGAGGACGCGCTGTATGGCATCGCCAACGGCAAAGTGAAGGAAGGCCACGTTGTCGTCATTCGTTACGAAGGACCGAAGGGCGGCCCTGGTATGCCAGAGATGCTGGCGCCAACTTCGCAAATCGTCGGCATGGGTCTGGGAGCCAAAGTCGGTCTGATCACAGATGGACGTTTCTCCGGCGCATCGCGCGGTATTTCCATCGGTCACATCTCGCCTGAGGCGGCTGAGGGTGGACCGCTGGCCTTCGTTCAAGACGGCGACATCATCGATCTGGACATGAACAATCGCAAGATTGAGCTGCAGATCAGCGAAGAAGAGATGGCGAAGCGCCGCGAGAACTGGAAAGGCTTTGAGCCGAAGATCCAGTCCGGCTACTTGGCGCGTTACTCCAAGCTGGTGACGAATGCTAGCGCGGGCGGTATTTTGAAAATCTAATTGCAGAATAAAAAAGCTTTGCTTAAAGCGGCATGTGTGCTGCTTTTGAGCAGAGCTTTTTTTGTTGAAAATAAGGGGATGTAAAATTCCTATGATCCGGTCGAGCGTCATGAAAGCTTTTTTGGCTGCGGCTGGTGGGGGCTGGGCCTAGCTAGGTTAACCCTGCCAAAGTGGATATTCCGCTCTAGGGAGGCTTGTGAGGGCCCGTCTGTCCCGGCGGCATGGCGGATATTCCGCTTTAGGGAGGCAGGCGAGGGTTCTGGTGCCCCTTCAAAGCGGTTTTCCCGCCATATGCATCAAAGATGGAAAAACTTCATAAAAAGGAGTGAACCTGCGAAAACAGTAACGCCTACCAGAATAGACAGTGTCAGCACAAAGCGCGCTTTGAAGATAGATAGCAGCATGAACGTGCTTTTGACATCAATCATCGGCCCGAAAACGAGAAAAGCCAGAATGGAACCCGCTGAAAAAGTGCTGGAGAAGGAAGTGACGACGAAGGCATCCGTGGTGGAACAAAGCGAAAGCAGATAAGCAAAGCCCATCATGAACAAGTGGGAAATAATGGCCCCTTGGCCGATAGCGCTAAGGCTATCTTTGGTAATAAAAGTTTGAACGAGCGCTGTGAGCATGGCGCCGATCATAAGGTACTTGCTCATTTCGTACAATTCGGAAGTGCCATGGCTCAGCATCATCGCCAATCGGCCGCCGTGCGCGTGGCTGTGGTCATGGGCATGGCCATGATCATGCCCATGATGGTGATCGTGGTCATGGTCATGGTGGTGGTCATGACCATGGTTATGGCCAAGATGGTCATGATTATGATGACCACCGGAATGCACACGAATGTCAGCATTCGTGTGATCGTGCGCACCAGCGCCACCACCTGCATGCACATGCGTGCCGCCGCCGCTGCTGGGCGCGATAGGCTGCCGCAGCGGGCTGCTTCTGAGGAACTGTGTCAGCACGAAGCCGACGACAAGCGCGACGAGGAACGCGAGGCCCATTCGTGAATAGGCCATCGCCGGCTCGCTGCGAAAAGCCATATACGTGGAGGCGAACACGATCGGATTGAGAATCGGTCCGACGAGGATGAAAATGACGGCGATGTAGACCGGCATCCCTTTACGCATAAGCCGGCGCACAAAAGGGATCATCCCGCACTCACAAAGCGGGAACATAATGCCCAGCACGCAGCCGAACAAGATGCCGACGAGCGGATGGCGCGGTGTCATGCGGCGGATGAACGACTCCGGGATGAAGCCTTCGACAATGGTGGAAAGCAAGATACCCAATAGCATGAAAGGCAGCGCATCCAGGAAAATATCCATAAACTGAGCGAACACAAGCCTGACTTCATGCGTCACCAAAGTGACGTCCGGAAGCGGTCTTGTATTCAGGATCAGAATGATTAATCCCATGCAAATGGCGGTGGTGACAGGAAGACTCCATCGGTACAGAGCGGAAGCCAAGTCGCATTACCCCTTTGTCCTAAAAATGTCATACATCCCTATCCTATGTACAAGACGCTATGGATAGGACAGATTGCTTGATTGACATTGTGGAACGAGGGTGTATAATAGTATAAAATCAGTAAGCGAAGACAGGAACAAGTAAGCTTGAATGGCTGTTTCCCAGAGAGCCGGTGGTTGGTGCGAACCGGTGAAACGCGCAAGCCGAATGGATCCTTGAGCTTGAGGCTGAACGCAGTGACGGATGACCAGAACCTAGGCTGGCTATTATACCGTTTTTGTCAGTATGCTGAACGGCCGCTCCCCGTTATCGGAGTTTGAAGGTCTTATGAGCTTAGCGATGCGAATGGCTGTGATCATAGACAAATTAGGGTGGTACCACGGTCTCTCGTCCCTTGCGGCGAGAGGCCTTTTTGACGTTTATTCAGCAGTATTTTACAATATATGGCAACTGACTACGGGAGGGAATTGTATGAAAAGAGTATTATCCGGGATGCAATCCAGCGGACAACTGACGATTGGCAACTATATCGGCGCACTGCGCAACTATGTCAAATTGCAGCACTTGCATCAATGTTTCTTTATGGTCGTGGATATGCACGCGATCACGGTTCCGCAGGAACCGGCTGCGCTCCGTGAACAGACGGAGATGGCCGCGGCTCTGTACGTAGCGGCAGGTCTGGACCCGAACAAAGCGACCATCTTCCTGCAGTCGCATGTAAGCGCCCATGCGGAGCTGGGATGGATCATGACGACGCTGACCAACATGGGTGAGCTGGAGCGCATGACGCAGTTCAAGGACAAGGCCGAGGGCAAGGATTCCGTCGGCGCTGGCTTGTTCACGTATCCATCGCTGATGGCGGCGGACATTCTCCTCTATAATGCTGATATTATTCCGGTCGGAGACGACCAGAAGCAGCATCTGGAGCTGACACGCGACTTGGCGAACCGCTTTAATAACCGTTTCGGTGAGTACTTCACGATGCCTGAGGCGTACATGCCTGAAGTGGGTGCGAGAATTATGTCCCTGGACGATGCTTCCAAAAAAATGAGCAAGAGCTCGCCGAATCCGGGTAGCTTCATCGGCATGCTCGATGAGCCGGACGTCATCCGCAAGAAGCTGAGCCGCGCGGTGACCGATTCCGGCCGCGAAGTGAAATTCGATCCGCAGAACAAGCGCGAAGTCAGCAACCTGATGAGCATCTACTCCCATTTTGCGGAGATGAGTCTTGTTGAGATTGAAGCGAAGTATGAGGGACAAGGATATGGGCCATTCAAAAAAGATTTGGCCGAGCAAATTGTCGCTGTGCTGGAGCCGATTCAGCAGCGTTACAAAGAAATCCGCCGTTCCGGCGAGATTCACGACGTGCTGAAAAAAGGCGCGCAGGAAGCCGCCGAAGTAGCCAATCAGACGCTGCTTGAAGTGAAGAAGCGGATGGGGTTTGTACTGTAAAAACAAAAGTGGTTAAGTCAAGAGCGATGCGCTCTGGCTTAACCACTTTTTTTGCTCGCGTCACATGTTCACAGAGGGCTTCAGCCGCTGTGAATTCCCCACGACGCGGTAGTAGATGTCTTCGTATTGTTCCACGACGGAGGCCGCGGAAAACTTCATGCGTGCCTGCTGCATGCCCGCACGTGAGAAATCGCTCCACAGCTGCGGGTCGCGCAGCAGTTGCACGGCATAGGCTGCCATCTGCTGCGTATCGCCGACCGATGCAAGGAAGCCGTCAATGCCGTGGCGGACCACTTCCGGGATGCCTCCGGCTTCGGAGCCGATTGTCGGCACGCCTGCAGCCATGGCTTCCAAAGCGACGAGACCGAAGCTCTCCTTCTCCGAAGGGAGCAGGAGCAGGTCGGCGAGGCCGATCACCTCGGCTACGTTGTTTTGCTTGCCGAGGAAGTGCACTCGGTTCGTGAGCCCCAGCTCCTTCACCTGGTTCACGGCCTTGGCCAGGTCCGGGCCTTCGCCGACAAAAATAAGATGCGAAGGCACCTGTCTATGTACAGCAGCGAAGATGTCGATGACATCGGTAATCCGTTTCACCGGCCGGAAGTTGGACATATGCAGCAAGATCTTCTCTTGCGGCTGGGCGAACCCGGCTCGGAGCTGCGGATTGGCAGGCGTCATGTAATCCCGCGGATCGACGAAGTTGTAGACAAGATCAATCTCTTTATCAATCGCGAGCACGTCGTACGTCTCCAGCATTAAATCCCGTGAAACCGCGGTGACAGCATCGCTCTCATGAATAGCCATGCGGATCAGATCGCGCAGCGACGGGTCATGTCCAAGAATCGTGATGTCGGTCCCGTGCAAAGTTGTGACCACTTTCAAATGTTCCCCGACCATTTGCTTCGCCAAATAAGCGCAAATCGCATGCGGGACTGCGTAATGGACATGCAGCAAGTCCAGCTGCTCCTGCTTGGCAACCTGCGCAAGCTTATTGGCCAGCGCCAAATCATAAGGCGGATAGCGGAACACATAATAATCGCTGACTTCCACCTCATGATAAAAAATGTTTGTATGGAACTGGCCAAGGCGAAAAGGCATCCGATCCGTAATAAAATGGACTTCATGGCCTTTCTCCGCCAGCATCTTGCCCAGCTCTGTCGCTACGACACCGGAACCGCCGAGTGTCGGGTAGCAAGCAATACCGATTTTCAGCATCGGGTTCACCTCACGCTTTTTACAAATTCTACACATATTTCAATAATAAAATATTTTCATTTTGGTAATAAAATTGATGAAAAAAAGTAGTGGTACTGGACAACTACTTCTTTTAGGCTAGTTTTTTACTTGGTCGTGAGAAAAGTATAGCTTTCTAGTCAAGCCGGTGTCAACGGTTCTAATTGTCCCTTTTGCGCAGCTTGGCTTTAACGACGAAACCATAACCGATAAAACCGATTGCGATAACAGCGCAAAGCAGTACCATCCAAGGCTGTCTGAGGGCGATGAACAAACTGATGCCGGCCAGTAGTAAGGTGCCGATAACAGCGAATAGAAGTGCGAGCGGTTTGCTCATGAAGGTCACCTGCTTTCTATCGATAAACTTATCTTACCATTTTAAACTTTTTTCATCGCTGTGCATATAATTTCATTTCCTTCACATACTATCTTTGCAAGCTTGCAAATACATCAAAGATCATAGCTGACTGAAAGGAGCAAGATCCTTATGGCACAAAATCGCAGCAGTAACACATTGATCGTTCCACAAGCTAATGCAGCATTAGACCAAATGAAATATGAGGTAGCTCAAGAGCTAGGCATTCAAGCTCCTCAAGATGGTTACTGGGGCCATATGGCTACCCGTGACACTGGCGCGATCGGTGGTAACATCACTCGCCGCTTGGTGCAAATCGCTGAGCAAACATTGGCGGGTCAAGGCAACTACCGTTAATCTCGAGAAGTGGAATAGCGAGCCCGGAGGATCATTCCTCCGGGCTTTTGTTTTGGCCAAAATAAAGACGCGTCCGACAACGCGCCTTGGTTTGCTTATAAGAGATCGACTTTCAGTTTCTTCTCCAGTCGCGACTCATTGACCCAGCCTACGTAAGAATCAAGGGTCAAAAAGTTGTGATCCATCCGTAGAACGGCCACGAACGGATACTGCTTGCGGTGGCGGTATCTCACGTCAGCCCAGCGAACTTCGTAGCCCCAGTGATGCTCACTAACTTCTGCGCACGCGTAAGAGGAGAAGTACAGCAGAGCCTGGATATTCTCATGCTTTTTGGAAGCTTCAATGGCTGGATGCTCTTCGCATTTGATCGTATCGATCCACTTCAGTTTCAAATTGCGAAGCTCACCGAGCTGGAACGTGCCATCGGTTCTTCGTTTCACGACATTCCATACATAGAAGTGAAAAGTGACGATCAGGGTATACTTATCGCCTGGCTGGTACGTAGGGTCTTTGCGGTAAAGTCCCTTTTCTAATATATAATGATCCAGCGATCGCCACATATAGTACAGTGCGATTAAGGCGTAAAGGAACGGAAAAATGAGCTGCGGTTTGGCCAAATGGAACGACCACATAAAGATCGCGACCAGATGGCTTAAAAAGATGAAAGGATCAAAAATGTGTATAATGTTCCATGACACCCACTTTTCTGAAAAAGGGCGCAGCGCCTGTGTTCCATACGTATTGAATAAGTCAGTAAACACATGAAAGCAGACGGCGATGGCGACCCACATCCCCACGTGAAGAAGAGGAAGTCCGTGGAAGCATAGCGCAAGCGCTCCGGTGATGAGCAGTGTCCAGATCAATAAAGCGGGCAAGGAATGCGAGCGGCCGCGATGATTGCGGATGTACGTAGCGTTTCCTTTGAACCGGAGCAAACCGTCCACGTCAGGAATCTGGGAACCGATGACGGTTCCGACGAATACGGCTGTAGTAACAGCCGGACTAGCTGCAACGACTGGGTCGATTTGCGACAAACCCGCTAACCCTAAACCGATAACGAGATGTGTGCCAGTGTCCAATGAAGTTCCTCCTAAGGCCTCGGTAGAGGTTTTTTCAGTCAACCTTCGATAAGACCTTGATCGTGGATGTCAAGGTTGTTTACCTTTGGTTGATTGGTAAGCATAAGTCTAGTTTACCATTTTGGAGCAAAAAATAAATCAGAAGGAGTGCTAAAAATGTTTAAAGTTTTTGTTGAATATGCAGTCAAAGCGGAGGGGCGCTCGACCTATCTCATCTATATGCAGGAGCTTAGGAAGCGGGAAGGGCGTTTGGAGCTGCTGGAGGGTACTGACCAGCCGGGGCTTTTTGTCGAGATTTGGGATGGACTGACGTTCGAGGAATATGAAGCGCTCAAAAAAGAGCGGCTCACGCCTGCGGCTACTGAAGAAAGAGGCGCCTCATGGGAGCAGTGGATCGAAGGCGGACTGCGGAAGCTGCATATGTGGCATTTCACCGCGGTAAATAAATAATAAAAAGCCGCGGCTCTATATGGATAGAGCACTGCGGCTTTTTTTGCATGCTTAGCGGACTTGAGTTCCTTGCCCACCGCCATACGGATAGTAATAGTTCAGTTCTTCATCAAAAGTGATGTAGTCCAGGTTCACCATAAGCAGTAAGTAGCGCATGCCTGTCGTAGGATCGCTAATGATGATGTGGTCGCGGCCGGCTGCTTCCAATCTGCCTTTAAAAATTTTGGCGTTCCATTCCGAGTTGTTCTCATATGTCATATACAAAGTAGCCATTTTGCCGAGGTTTAAACGGAGAATGTTCTCGATGAACGATTGCTCCATAGGCAGTTGGCCTGGCGTTCCAATTTGTCCTGGGGCGCCTGGAACGCCTGTGTAAGTAGCTGGACCCGTAGGTGTTGCGGCTGGCGGTGTTGCTGTAGGGTGTGCAGGGTTCAACGGATAAGGATAGCCGTACGGTACTTGCATCCCTGCCTTGTAAGGGTTGTTCATCATAATTTGCAAATCCTCCTTGAGCTTTCCAATCGAAAGCTTTCTTCATTTTGCGTTTTGGCACTGGGCCATTTCCCTAATCATCATATGAGCAGGAGCCCATTTGGTGACTAAAAATCTGCGCCATTTACGCAAATAAAAACTTTCGTTCCCTCGACCGGATCACAGGCTATGATGAAAATTTTCATATTAGGGAGCTTGGGGATGTTTTTATGATTGCGGGGTCAGACACGCAATGAAGCTAAGCGCCTCGCTCCACTTTCCTGCCGAGGAACGTCTCCGCTGCTTTGTCATCGTTCAGGAGCTCCTGTACCAGGCTTTCCCGGAGCAGTGCGCCCTCACGGAGCAAAGTGACCTTGCCGGCGAAGCAGCGGACAAAGGCGAGATCGCGCTCGGCGACAAGGATCGTCTGCTCCGCGTTGATCGCATGCAGCAGCTCGCCGGTTTGCTCAGCCTCGCTGACGGTCATGCCGGCCGTAGGCTCGTCAAGCAGCAGCAGCTCGGGCTCCTGCATAAGCAGCATGCCGATTTCGAGCCATTGCTTCTCGGCGTGGGACAGCGAGCCTGCCCGTTCTTTGGCCTTGCTCTGCAGGCCGATCATGGCAAGCCTATGATGCAGACGGTCGCGCTGCTCGCTGGTCATCTTCGTCCAGAGCGCGCTGAGCAAGCCTCGTTGCTGCTTGAGGGACAGCGCCAAGTTCTCGAACACCGTCAATGTCGAGAAGACCGATGGCGCCTGCGATTTGCGGCCAATGCCCAATTGGGCGATTTGCTGCTCCTGATGCTTCGTCAAGTCGATGGAATCTTTGAACAGTACGTGCCCTTGGGAAGGTTTCACCTTTCCGCTGATGACATGAAGCAGTGTTGTTTTGCCTGAGCCATGGGGACCAACGAGGAAGCGCAGCTCGCCGTACTGCAAAGTAAAGTTTACATTGTGCAATGCTTGGATATCGCCAAAACGGACTTCCAATCCTTCCAAACGAAGAATGTCCCTGCCGGGTGCAGGATTGTGCAGCGCAAATTGTCCTAGCATGAAGATCCTCCTCCTTAGGTTAACTGATCGTCTATTGGTCGGACGGATGAGGTGCAGTTCTCATTTACGTCCTGCTGTTTTATAGGTTTAATACTAAAATAATAAAGTGTGATCGAAAATAATGTCAACAATATTAACATAAATAATAAATAGTTGTGGTTGGCGCACAAATGAACTTCGATATTTGAGTTATTTTTCTAATAATATACCAATTTAAAAGAATTTTTCGCGTTTAAATGTTATATATTCTAACATAAATGATTTACACCACTCGAGGAGCCGAATATAATGAGGGTAACGCTTTTCCAATTTTCGGATTTTGAAGAGGTGAAGAGATGTATTTGACGGAGAGAGAAAAGGAGAAGCTGCTCATCACGGTGGCTGCGGACTTGGCCAGGCGCAGGTTGGCCAGAGGTGTCAAGCTGAACTATCCGGAAAGTATCGCTTTGCTGACCTCAGAGATTATGGAAGGGGCAAGAGACGGTTTGACGGTAGCTCAACTGATGGATTTCGGCACGACGATTCTGAAAGCGGATCAGGTTATGGAGGGCGTGCCGGAAATGATTCATGAGGTGCAGGTGGAAGCGACCTTTCCAGACGGCACGAAGCTGGTCACAATTCATCAACCTATTCACTAATCGGGGAGGGGAACGGCATGATTCCTGGTGAATTCCGAACGCGGAAGGGTAGCATTACCCTTAATGAAGGCAGGCTCACAGCCGAGATTGTGGTTACGAATACGGGCGATCGGCCTGTGCAGGTGGGCTCGCATTATCATTTTTTTGAAGTCAATCGGGCGTTGGACTTCCCCAGGGAGATGGCCTTCGGTATGCGTCTTGACATTGCGGCTGGAACGGCTGTGCGTTTCGAGCCCGGCGAGCAGAAGCCGGTGCAGCTTGTGGCGCTGGGAGGCGCGCAGAAGTCCTACGGCCTGAATGGCCTTAGCCTAGGCTTGGCGATGCCAGGTGTGATGCCTGCAGACGTCCGTGAACGATGGCAGGCGTGGAAGGAGTGCTCCGATGAAGCAGATCGATCGTAAGAGCTACGCACTGATGTTCGGACCTACGAAGGGCGATGCCGTGCGGCTGGCGGACACTGACCTTTGGGCTATGATCGAGCACGATTACACGGTCTATGGGGACGAGTGCAAATTCGGCGGGGGCAAAGTCATCCGTGACGGGATGGGTCAATCCAGCGGGGCGACGCGTCAGGAGGGCGTGCTGGATACGCTGATCACCAATGCTGTCATCATTGATCATTGGGGCATTGTCAAAGGTGATATTGGTCTGAAGGACGGCCATATCGTCGGCATCGGCAAAGCGGGCAACCCTGACATTATGGACGGCGTGCACCCGAACCTAATCGTAGGCGCAAGTACGGAGGTCATCGCCAGCGAAGGCAAAATCGTGACAGCCGGTGGCATCGATGCGCACATTCATTATATATGTCCGCAGCAGATTGAAACAGCGCTAGCTTCGGGTGTGACCACGATGATTGGCGGCGGAACGGGACCGGCGACGGGGACGAATGCGACGACATGCACCCCAGGGGCATGGCATATGCGCCGAATGCTGGAGGCTGCCGAGGCGTTCCCCATGAATTTGGGTTTTACGGGCAAAGGCAACTCGTCGTTTCTGGCGCCCTTGACAGAGCAGATTGAAGCCGGAGCGATCGGGCTGAAGCTCCATGAAGATTGGGGGACGACACCCGCAGCGATCGATGCGTGTCTTGCAGCCGCCGACCAGTACGACGTCCAAGTGGCGATCCATACGGACACATTGAATGAAGCGGGATTTTTAGAGGATACGCTTGCGGCGATTAAGGGCAGGACGATCCATACGTACCATACGGAAGGCGCAGGCGGCGGCCATGCCCCGGATATTATTCGCGCCGCTTCCGAGCTGAATGTGCTGCCTTCCTCAACGAACCCGACGCGGCCCTTTACGATCAATACGATTGAAGAACACCTGGATATGTTGATGGTGTGCCATCATCTGGACAGCCGCATTCCTGAAGATGTGGCTTTCGCAGATTCACGGATCCGCCCGGAGACGATTGCGGCGGAAGATATTCTCCACGATCTCGGCGTGTTCAGCATGCTGAGCTCGGATTCACAGGCAATGGGGCGTGTGGGGGAAGTCATTATCCGCACCTGGCAAACCGCCGATAAAATGAAAAAACAGCGCGGCCCGCTCGCGCCGGATTCGGAAGAAGGCGATAACTTCCGCATCAAGCGGTATATCGCCAAATATACGATTAATCCGGCGATCACGCACGGAGTCTCCCATCTCGTGGGCTCGGTCGAAGCGGGAAAATTCGCCGATCTAGTCATCTGGAGCCCGATGTTCTTCGGCGTCAAGCCGGATCTGGTGCTCAAAGGCGGCAGTATCGCCTATGCGCAAATGGGCGATCCAAACGCCTCGATCCCGACGCCGCAGCCTGTCTTCGGGCGACCGATGTTCGCTGCGTTCGGCAAGTCGCTGACGCAAAGCTCCATCACCTTCGTCTCGCAAGCGGCTTATGACCGCGGTATCGCCCAGACCATCGGTCTGCAAAAGCGGGTCGAGCCGGTGAAAGGCTGCCGCCATGTGACCAAGAAGGACATGATTCACAATGGCGAGACGCCTTCAATTGAAGTGAATCCGGAGACGTATGAGGTCAAGGTGAATGGTGAAGCGATCACTTGCGAGCCGGCGAAGGAGCTGCCGATGGCGCAGCGGTACTTTTTATTCTAAAAAAGCGGAGGTGACGGCGATGACGGCTTCGACCGGGTTTCACTGGCTGGCTTATCAGCAGCTGCTGGATTCTGCGCTGCCAATCGGCGGCTTCTCCCATTCCTTCGGGCTGGAGACGCTGGTGCAGCAGGAGCGGCTGCGGACTGTCGACGAGCTGGAAGATTATATCCGCTCGATGCTGGCGGGCAGCTGGGCGACCGCGGACGCTATGGTAATCAAGGCGGCCTACGCATGCATCCCGGTGAACAACCTGCCGCAGCTATGGCAAATCGACCGGATGCTGCATGTGCAGCGGGCATCCAGCGAAGCCAGAACCGGCGTCCAGAAGATGGGCCGCCGCTTGCTGCAGCTCACGCGCTCGATGTATCCCGAGCTCAATTGGGCGCCGCTCGATGAGGCGGTGACCGCCGAACGGTGCGGCTGCACCCATGCGCTTGTGCACGGCTGGGTGAGCTATCATCTCGGCGTTCCGTTGGATAACGCGGTAGAAGGTTATTTATACTGTTGTATCGTCACCTGCGTGAACAGCGCGTTGCGGTTAATGTCCATGGGGCAGACCCAGGGACAGATGCTGCTGGCGAAGTTGGTGCCCCTGACGGGCAGTGAGTGGCAGCGGGTCGCGCATCTGGACCCGATGGATGCTTATACGAACACACCGGCTGCGGATCTGGCGATGATGCAGCACGAAACCCTGTATTCCCGATTGTTCATGTCCTAGTATTCCTGTTTGGATAGGACGGATTAACTTTTAACTTTGAGGAGGAATCTCTATGTGTCAAGGTAAAGGTCCAGGGCATCATCATCACCAAGGATGGGAAAAACCGGATGTCGATCGCAGCCGTCCGATGCGTATCGGAATCGGGGGACCGGTCGGCTCTGGTAAAACGGCTTTGGTTGAACGTCTCGCACGGAAACTGAATCAGCGTTACAGCATCGCGGTCATTACGAACGATATTTATACGAAGGAAGACGCGCGGATACTCATTCGCTCCGAGGCGCTGCCAGAAGAGCGGATCATCGGGGTGGAGACGGGAGGGTGCCCGCATACCGCCATCCGTGAGGATGCGTCCATGAATTTCGAGGCGATTGAGGAGCTGGAGAAGCGCTTCGAGCATCTGGATATGATTTTTATCGAAAGCGGTGGCGACAATCTCGCGGCGGCGTTCAGTCCGGAGCTGGTCGATCGTTTCATCTATATTATTGATGTGGCCCAAGGGGAGAAAATACCGCGCAAAGGCGGTCCGGGCATCATGCGCTCCGATATGCTGATCATCAACAAAATCGATTTGGCTCCCTTCGTCGGAGCAAGTCTGCAAGTCATGGATGAGGATACGAAAAAAATGCGCGGCGACCGCCCGTATATTTTCTCCAATTTGATGGGCGGCACAGGTTTGGATGACATCGTGTCATGGGTGGAGCGGGAGTACAGCCATGCCTAGCGTGACCGGGGAGATGACGGCTGAATTTGCGGTGCGCCGCGGCTTGACGCAGCTCGTCCGCAACTATCACGCCTCCCCGCTCAAGATTGCCAAAACGTTTCGATTCGAGAACGAAACGCTCGGTACCGACGACGTGGCTGAGCAGCTAGGCGTCTATATCATGGACTGCTCCCCGGGCCTGATGGCAGGGGATCATTATGAAATCAACGTGCGCCTGCAGGAGGGCGCACGCGTGTTTCTGACGAACCAGTCGTTCACGAAGGTTCATCCTGCTCTGCACGGCGCCGGCTGCACGCAGCGCCAGACGCTGCAGCTAGCGCCCGGCGCGCTGCTCGAGTACATGCCCGAGCCGCTGATGCTGTACAAGGACGCCAGGCTGCATGCGGATATGGAGGTGTACCTGGCGCCTGGCGCAGCGCTGATTCTCTCGGACATTCTCTGTCCGGGACGAACACAGCGCGGCGAAGTGTTTCAGTATACTTCATTAAGGAACCGGATGAAGGTTTGGTATGATGATGAGCTGATCTATTATCAGAATCAGCAAATCGAGCCGCAGTCCATGCAGCTGCAAGCGGCGGGCTGCTGGGGACAGGATACCCACCTCGGCAGCCTATACGTGTTCTCCGATCGTCTTGGGCAGCGCCATCTGGACGATCTTCAGGAGCAGCTGGATGAGCTGCGGGATGTGCGCGTGCGCAGCGGAGCAAGCATGGGCTACAAGCACGGCTTAATCGTCACGATGATGGGCACCAGCGCTTGGGAGCTTCAACATGGGATCACTTATGCCTGGCGGTGCATTCGCCAAAGCTTGTTTGCCTGGTGTCCATTACATGTGCATAAATAGGGAGCCTACGGGCTCCTTTTCCTTTATCTTCGAATGGAGAGCGAATTTTCCACGCATACTGGAAGGAGAATCGACAAAATGATGACAACTGACCTCGCTTCATTGTCAAACGGGGTTCGTGTTGATATGATGAGAATGTTTATATTAGACTGTTTGCTCGAGTTTTGAAATACAGGAGGGCAATAACGTGGAGAATCAAGTGAGCTACGAGTCGGTCTCGAGTGCATCGCCTCAAGCATCGGAACGCTCTGAATCGCTGGAAAGCAGCACAGTTCATGCTTCGGCAGAACCTGTGACGATTAAAGATTTTTATCGCTTGGTCAAACCAGGCATTATTTATTCCAATTCCATGACCGCCTTCGCCGGCTATTGGGTAGCGGCCCGCTGGCAGGTTGACTGGCTGCATTTGCTCTTCACGCTGCTGGGCACGGCACTGGTAATGGCAGGCGGCACGGTACTGAATAACTTCTTGGACCGCGAAATGGACGCCAAGATGGAACGTACGCAGAAGAGGGCGCTTCCTAGCGGCAGAATTTCACCTAACACTGTGCTATGGTACGGAATCATATTGGGCATCGCAGGTTTAGCTGTTCTCTACTTCGCAGCGCATTCGCCGCTTGCCACATTGGTCGGTCTAATCGGTCTGTTCCTCTATGTATGGCTGTACACCGCTTGGTTCAAGCGAACTTCCGTATGGAGCACTTTTGTCGGCGCTTTCTCAGGAGCAACTCCGCCTGTAATCGGCTACTGCGCCGTCACCGGCACGATTGATTTGGGCGCCGTTCTGCTGTTCGCCTTCTTATTCCTCTGGCAGCCGCCGCACTTCTGGGCACTGGGCATTCGCCGTATGGAAGAGTATCGCGCTGCAGGTTTCCCTTTGCTGCCGGTTGTTCGCGGCAGTTACGTCACCAAGATCAGCATGGTCCGCTATGTGGTGCTGCTTGTACCGGTGACGGTGATGATGACAGCGTTCGGATACGTGGGTTACATATTCTTGATCGCTTCCACGGTTCTCGGTCTTGTCTGGGCGTTTATGAGCCTCAAGGGCTTTAAAGCAACCGGCGCGGACGAAGTGAAGTGGGCAAAGCGCATGTTCATTTTCTCCATCAATTATTTAACGCTGCTGTCGATTCTCATGGTGATCGATACGGTGAAAGATGTGGCATAATTGAAGGTAACATAAGATCCCATGGCAACATGGGATTTTCTTTTCATACATAAACAAAGCGAGGTAAAGAGCGTGGGGACATTTTTCGAAAAGAACTGGTTCAAGCTGGCCATCGGCGTGATTTTGATTGCAATGATCGCTTCCTTTGCTTATAAGCTATGGTTTACCGGCAGCGGAGCGGACGATGAGCGGTTGAAGGCGATGAAAGCGGCGCCTGCGTTCCAACTGCAGGATTTAGACGGGAAGACGGTATCTTCTAAGGATTTGGACGGCAAAGTGAGACTCGTGTACTTTTTCTATTCTTTTTGTCCTGATGTGTGTATGCCAACGTCCTTTTTACTTTCACAAGTACAGGATTCTCTAAAGCAGAAGGGCTTGCTGGGTACGAAAGCCGAGATCGTATCCATTACGATCGACCCGACGCGGGATACACCAGATGTATTGAAGAAGTTCGGGGACCAATTTGAGTCGAAACCGATCCCGGGCGGATGGACGTTCTTGCGCGGCGATGAAGAGAAGACGAAGCAGTTGGCGGAAGATTATGGCATTATGGTGATCAAAGAAAAGGATGGCAATTTCTCGCATTCCAATGCGATTTTGCTGGTCGATCCGAAGGGAATGCTGCGCAACTACTACGATGCGGGCAATCCGGAGCTGGATGCGGACCATATCGTGAAAGACGTCGTTACGTTGTCTAAAGGTAAATAAGCTGGCACTATTCAAAAGCGGGGTCTGGTTCAGGGTAGATGATATACTCTTCCAGCCCTGCTTTTTCTAGCTGTTGAATGAGGTACTCTTCCGGCGTTCCCTCAACGCCCGCATAACCTTTGCGCGTATAAATCTGCTCAGCGTCGGGAAAGGTGTCGCGCAGAAGGCTGCGAATGCGTTTGCCGGAGGAATCGTTGTCCGTAAACAAATAAACCTGCTTGGTTCCCACTTTTTTCCTAAGGCTATCTAGTGTGTTGGTGCTAGGCGTGCCGAAGGTGCATAGGATCGTGATTTGTTCGGTGATGATTCGTTTCAAGCGGCTCTTGTCGTTTTTACCCTCTACGATAATGGCGATGGACATGCTGCTGTTCCCCCGTTTGCCTGTGTTTTCTGTAGTATAACCAGAAATTGCATGTGATCCAAGATGAAATAGGCAGTCTGAAGTGGAAATTTCCCGGGAAATGACAGCTGTTGACAAAAACCACGCATAGTCTCGCGTATCGCAGGTTTGTCTGCCCGTGCATTAAGTGGTAACTGGAATTTTGAACGTGCGCAGCGGCAGTAGTGAAAGGGCTAGCATGAGGATGAAGAAAGCGATGAAATACGATGAAATATGATCGCGCAGCTGTCCGGCTAGCAGCGGGCCGAAGAATGCGCCGATCGAATAAGAGATCGATAAAAGAGAGAAGACGCGGCCGTATCGAGTGCTGCTAGTGATGCTGGCGAGCAAGGCGGCGAGTGCAGGGAAGATGACGCCCTTGGCCATGCCGATCATGAAGAGGGAGACGGACAGCGGAAGGGGCCATTGTATCGCCAAGCCGAAGAAAATAATGGCCAGCGACAAGCTGCCTCCAACGGTTCGCAGGAACGGTGAAATATAATTCAGAAACCATAAGCTAATGCTGCACAACGCCCCTAGACTGACCAGCGTGAAGAACATGCCCGAGGTCAGAATGGAACTGCGAGCCGCTTGCATGAGTGGGAGCTCGAAGAAAAGAATGCCTTGCGAGCAGGAGATAGCCACGGGAATGAGAAAAAAGAGCCAGGGAATGGGGAGGTTCCCGTACCCGGACATATTGTTCGATTCATTCGACAAGGCATGGCCATGCATGTCGATAACGGTGGACGCGTCCGCGGAGGGCAGCTGACTCTTATGTTCCTTCACGCCTACGATGGCCAGCAGGCCTGTAATGATCAAAATCCAACCCAACACGGAAAATGCTGTGGTGAAGCCGATTTTGGCTACCAAGAGAGCGCCTGCCGCAGGCGAGACGACGGAAGCCAAGGTGTGAACGAGCCCGTTGCCGGTCATCAGCTTGCTCTGATGAATGCGATCCCGCGCGATGCGGGCGAGCAGCGAGAGACAGGCCGGGGACAGGAAGGCCAGTACAAAACCGCTGATCGAGCGAATGTAGAGCAGATGCCACGGATCCTTGACAGTCGATTGAAATATCAGGATAATCCCTGCTACAATCAGGCTGATAACGATGAAAAACTTGCTGCCGTATTTATCCACGCCGTACCCTGCAAGAACATTGCCGGGCAGATGAGTAAGGGAATATACACCCATGATTAAGCCGATAAACGAAGGGGCTGCTCCAAGGGATAACGCAAAAGGGGATAAAATCGGATACTGTGCGTGCAAATCGAAAAAAGCCACAAACATAAACAGATACAACCAGATCGCTGTTCGCATTTGCTCACCGCCTAACTCATATTGTCTTGTCTCTCCTTAGATGTACGCGGCCCGTCCAGCGGTTATGACCTTTCTGTTCATTTGACACAATTCATAGAGAAGTTCACCATATGAGAGAGGAGGACGACAAGTGGATACTGCCGTCATTCTATTGTTAGCGGCTATCGCCGTGTTTTTGATTCTCCGTCTGAGACAATCGTTTCGCAAAGTGAGGAATCAGGCTGACCGTTCCGAAGATATCCAGAAAAAGTTAGTGGAGTTGCGCAAAAAAAGGGATGAAGAGTAGCGAGCGGCTGTAGTATGATAGGATTGAAATTTTTCATAGGGAGGCGTTATCGTGGATCAGTGGATTTCTTTTGCCCAAGATCGCTGGTATTTAATTGCTGCTGCGATTATTTTACTTTTTATTATTATCGGCATTGTCAAAACGGTTATTAAATGGATCCTGATTGTTGTGATTGTCGGCGGCTTAGTGTTATACGGAGCCAATTATAAGGATAAACTGCAGGATATCGGGGCAAGTGTGATCAGCCAGGTTGGCGATGAAGTCAAAGATAAGGCGGTCAGCACGCTGACTTCCGAGGCGAAGGATGCGAAGTTTAAAGCGAACCCGGACGGTTCATTCGAAATAACGACCAAGAGCTTGAAAGTGGAAGGCAAAGCGGGCTCTGATGACGTGAAAGTTACTTTTATGGGTAAATCGTTCAATATGAATGCGAACGCAGCCGTCAAGGCTTTGATCGAGCAAGCGAAGAAGAATGCCGGCCAATCCTAATCGAGGAGGAGAAGCATCATGAAGGATATGATGTGGACACAAGTATCGTCGTATAACCTCATATCACTCGTGATTGTTCTCACCATTGCCGTCTCGGTCATCCAGGGATTTATTCGGGGCGGGTCGAGTTCGGCCAAGCACGTCGTTTCCATGCTGATGGAGGCCGTCATCGTGATCCTATCCATGTTTGTGGCATGGAAGGGGACTACGCTGCTCTCTCCCCTGCTTCAAACGTGGCTGAAAGGCCATGACTTACAAATTCCCACGGGGCAGATCGGGACGTTTAAACAGATGTATTACACGGCGATGACGAGTCTCCGCGATTTTGCGCTGCTGCGCTTCGGCGTCTTGTTTTTGGCTTTATATGTGGCGGTTAAGTATGTGCTCAATTTGCTGACGGATCCGTTCATCGGCTCAATGTATGCTAGACAGAACCCTTATGAACCTATGCGCAAATCGTTCATCAGCTCCGTGACCGGCGGCGTGATCGGTTCCGTAGCGGGGCTGGCCAGGGCGCTGATGTTGATAGCCGTGCTATTTATTTATGTAACGCTGTTCCCGCATTCGATGGCAACGCCGTATATTGAATCCTCGGGGATGTATCAAAAAGGGGCCAAAGAGGTGATCTCGCCGTTTACCGGCGATTTTATCTCAGCGAAAGCGCCTGTATTTACGCGGGCGGTGGAGCAGGAATTCTCCAACATCCTGCAGCGCAAATACGAAGTGCTGGACGCGCAAATCCCCAGCAATATCGCGGATGCGGCCAAAACAGTAACCGCCAAGGGCAAGACGGATGAGGAAAAGGCCAAGCTGCTTTACAATTATGTCGGCAAAAGCGTGCAATACGACTGGGACAAAGTCAAGCTGTATGAAGATCAGCGGATTTGGAAAGAGCAGACGCCTGAGGACACGTTCAATACACACAAAGGGGTATGCATCGACTACTCGCGGTTGTATGCTGCAATGGCCCGGGCCGCAGGCCTGGAAGTGAAGGTGGTCACGGGGTTAGGCTATGATGGGCAGGGCAGCTATGGGCCGCATGCCTGGAACGAGGTTTATCTGAAGGAATCGTCGCGCTGGGTACCGCTCGATTCGACATGGGTGGCAAGCGGGGGCAACTGGTTTAACCCGCCGAATTTCGACCAAACGCATATCAAAGAGGCGTGAGTGGAGACCGCTCACCTAGAAGGAAGCTTTTCCCTGCAACAGCATGGGGACGGCTTCTTTTTTCTTCCGTATCATCTGTGGTAAACTAGTTGTTGGCGCTTCTTTTTTTGCCTGAAGAGGAGATGTTATGCGTAAACCATTAGAGCAGTACCAAATGATCTATTTTGATGCCAGCGATACGCTGCTCACGATTCCAGCCGCTCAGACGATCTTGCAGCAGTACTTGCAGGCGCGGGCGATGGAGCGAACGGAAGAGGAAATCGGTGAACTTTTTGCCGAAGCATTTCGTCTATTTTATTATGTAAATAAGCAAGATTCCTTTGAACCTTGCACACCTGAGTCAGACCGTGAATTCTGGGTGAATCTATATAAGTACGTGCTGCATAAGCTGGGTCTTCACCAGGAATGGTCCGTAGAGGAGATTCATGCGTGCTGCCATGAGCTCTATGACATTTACACGGCGCCTGCGTATTACGAGCTGTTTGACGATGTGCTGCCGTGCCTGGAGCGTGTGAAAGCGATGGGATTTCGCATGGGCATTGTGAGTAACTTTGCACCGACGCTGAAGGCGGTTCTGGAGAGCAAAGGCATTCTGCATTATTTTGAGCTGGTCATCGTCTCTACCGAGGTGGGGCTGGAGAAGCCGGATCCGGCGATCTTCCAGCTGGCTCTGGATCGTGCGGGGCTTGCGGCTGAGCAGATCTTGTATATAGGTGATCATGAAACCAATGATATCTGGGCGCCGAACCAGGTCGGGATCGATGCTGTCCGCATTTTGCGCTACCCCTATCACACAGGAGCAGGTATACGCTCCTTAATGGAATTGTTCGACCGCCCCGCAGGCGTGTGAGAAAGGATTTGAGAAACAATGAAGCCGTCCATTATGGATGATTCGAAAAAAAATGAAGTGGCCAAAAAACGCCATTTTTCCTTGCGGATTAATGTATTTTTCTTTGTTACTTTTCTATTGTTTTCCGTACTTATCGTCCGATTGGCGATTCTGCAGTTCGTTCAAGCGAAAGATTTGAAGGCGGCAGAAAATACGAACACGAACCAGACGACGAAGATCGCTCCGATTCGCGGCAATATTTATGACTCCACGAAGTCTCCGCTCGCTTATACGATTCCTGTGCAATCGCTGTTTTTTCGGATCGAGCCTTCCCAGCAAAATAAAGATGAAGTTATCAGCCTCGCTTATAAGCTGAAGGATGTTTTCGACAAATACGGTAAAAAGGATGCTAAAAAGCTGACGCCTGAGGATATTGTCCTCTCCATGGACCTGGGCTACGATATTAATAAGAATAAGATTAAAGAGCCCAGCTATTATTGGGTTCCCCGCAGGATTAAAGCAGACTTGTCCAAGGAAGAAATCGCCGTGCTTCTGGAACATCGCGATGAATTCAAGTGGCTGGAAGTGAACGAGGAAAGCATTCGTACCTATGAGATGGATGATGACAATACGACCATCGCTCCACAGCTTATCGGCTATTTGAAGTCGTATTCCACGGAGAAAGCGAAGGAAATTTACAAAGATAATCCGAACAGCAAGGAGTACCTGGATTCGGAGAACGTCGGCTTCGACGGCATCGAGCGAATGTATCAGGACGATCTTCGCGGTAAGAATGGCTCCAAGGAATATCCGGTGAATGCCGCGATGAAAATTATCGGCCGAGCCAAGGTAACGGCCCCGATCAAAGGCAACAACTTGTACTTGTCGATCAATAAAGATATTCAGAAAACGACGGAAAAAGCGATCAAGGATCAAATTGACTTCCTGCACAGCTCTTATGCCAGAAACGATCCATTCATCAAATATGGCGCCAACGCGCAAGCGGGTTACGCCGTAGCGATGGAAGTCGATACGGGACGCGTCGTCACGATGGCCAACTTCCCGGACTACAACGCAAACGAGTGGACCGGGGGCATTTCGCAAGCGACGCTTGATGAAATCGGATCGTATATTTACAACGGTACGATTACTACCGCCTATCCGAAATATACGGATAAGGAACGTCCGAAGCATCCGTCGTCGATCGTGTTCATGGGTTCGACGATTAAGCCCTTATCTGTTCTTATTGGCTTGACGGAGAAACTGTTCTCGGCTGGAGATATTTATTACGATACGGGTTCCTTTACGTTCGGTAAAGCGACCGCCGCGAGTACGATCCGCAACTCCGACGGCCACGGTTATGGAGCGCTTAATGCTTCATCGGCGATTGAGCACTCGTCCAATACGTACATGTCCGCCAAAGTGGGCATTCCGTTCTATCAAAAATTCGGCGGCGAGAATGTCGCGGTGACCGATAAATGGGCCGATTACTTGGCGAAATTCGGCATCGGGGTGAAGACCGGCAGCGGACTGCCTGGAGAGAATATTGGCTCCAACGACTTCGTTAAGAACGCCAAGAAGGATAGTTACCAGTCCGCCATGGTGTACGCATCTTGGGGACAGAATGAGAAGACGACAACGCTGCAGCTGGCTCAATATGCAGCGACATTAGCGAACCGCGGGAAGCGGATGAAGCCGTTGTTCGTGGATGAGATCCGAACGTATGAAGGCGAGCTGGTGAAAAAGGTTGAGCCGGAAGTGGTTGAGGATTCATCGTCCCTCTTCTCCAACAATGATTGGAACACAATCATTCATGGAATGAAGAGCGGCGCCGAAGGTATCGATGAGCTGCCTTACAATGTCGCGCGGAAGACCGGTACGTCGACGCAAGCGGTATCGGGCGGAACCATTGATAACGCCGTATTCGTTGCCTTCGCGCCGGTTGAGAATCCGAAGCTGGCCGTTGCCGTCGTGGTGCCGGAGGGCGGATTCGGCCGCTATGGCGCATCCCCGATTGCGGCTAAGATTTTTCAAGCCTACGATGCTGCCAATGATGGCATTTTAACCAAACTGGGCGGCGGCAAGCGCCCTTGGTAAGTAATTTGAAGGTGTCCCTGGAGCCGGTTAGCGGCTAGCTCAGGGGCATCTTTTTTGTATCATTAGGTCATCCGGAACTGTGTCGATGTTTTGCGAAGAAAAGTAATGAGGCAAAGCCGTCTGGAGTTAAAGGGACGGGAGATGGTGGCAGTAGAACTAGAGCGAAATATGGAACAATAGACGAACCAATGCACGGCCCTCCGCATACGCTGATGGCAGGGGCAGCCCTCTTTTTACCCTAAAAGTTGCACTAAGTCAACAATTATGCGTGCGTGCAGGAAGGCGGTGAGCGGCAGTGAAGAAAAGTAAATTATCCTCTTCATTAAAGCACCTCGTGATTACTTTTTTGTTTTTATAAGCCCAAATAGGCTTCTCACCCTCTTCCCATTTCCGGTATGTAGGGCTGTTATGGTATACTATTGTATCGACAGTCCAAGAAAGACAGATTGATGAATGGTGCGGAGGAGTGAGTTTCACCATGTGTGGTATTGCTGGTGTCATGTATTTTGAAGATAGAGAACCGACAGTCGCGATGTTAGAGCAAATGACGGATGTCATTGTGCATCGGGGTCCGAACGATTCGGGATTCTGGACGGATAACCGGATTGGTCTCGGTTTCCGCAGATTATCGATTATTGATATCCAGGAAGGTCATCAGCCTCTAACCAATGAGGATGAATCGGTCTGGATTATTTTTAACGGGGAAATTTATAACTATAAAGCATTGCGCAGCATGCTGCAGGAGCGCGGTCACCAATTCCGCACGCACAGCGATACGGAAGTCATCGTTCATCTCTATGAAGAGTATGGCGATGATTGCGTGAAGCACTTGCGCGGCATGTTCGGATTTGTTATTTGGGATAAAAAGAAAAAACGTCTGTTCGGCGCACGCGATCATTTCGGCATTAAGCCGTTTTACTATCATGTCAATGACAGGCAGTTCCTGTTCGGCTCGGAGATTAAGAGCCTTCTGGCAGCCGACGGCATGAACAGGCTGATCCATACGGACAGTTTGCTCAATTATTTGACTTTCCAATATGTGCCTGAACCAAATACGATGTTCCACGGCATCCAGAAGCTGCCGCCGGCTTCGTATGTGGTGATGACTTATGATGGGGAGATGTCCATACATAAGTATTGGGACCCGATGTTCGAGCCGGAAGAGCGCCCGTTCGATTATTATGTGGAACAAATTCGCGAAACGTTGAATGATTCCGTGAAACATCATATGGTGAGCGATGTGGAACGCGGCTGCTTCTTGTCCAGCGGCATCGATTCGACAGCGATTGCCACACATATGCGGAACATTGAACCGATTCGTACGTTCTCGGTTGGCTTCGATGGGCCCAACAACGAAACGCCGATCGCAGCCCAAACGGCTGCCGCCTTGGGCACAGAGCATTACGACAAAGTCATCACACGCGATGACTTCTTCAACACACTGCCGAAAGCGATCTGGCACCAGGATGAGCCTGTAGCCGACCCTTCGGCAATCGCCCTGTACCACGTCGCTCAGCTGGCGCGCGAGCACGTGACGGTCGTCCTGTCCGGCGAAGGCGCGGACGAGTTGTTTGGCGGCTACCGCATCTATCGCGAGCCGCTGGCGCTCAGACCGATCGAGCGGCTGCCGCATGGCCTCAAGCGGATGCTGAACCGCCTGGCGCGCTTGCTGCCGAGCGGGGTGAGCGGCCGCAATTACATCTTGCGCGGTACGACTCCGCTGGAAGAACGCTTCATCGGTAACGCCAAAATCTTCACCGAAGATATGAAAGCGGAGATTCTGCGCTTGGATACGGAGATGCTGCGCAATTACAAAAATCCGCTGCAAATCGCCGGCGATTACTATGCCAAAACCCGTCATCTCGATCCGGTGAGCCGCATGCAGTATATCGACATGAACCTGTGGATGCCTGGCGATATTCTGATGAAGGCTGATAAGATGACGATGGCGCACTCCCTGGAGCTGCGCGTACCGTTCCTCGATAAGGAGCTGTACGAGGTGGCCCGCCGCATTCCGGCGAAGTACCGCATTGCGAACGGCACGACCAAGTACATCTTCCGTAAAGCGATGGAAGGGATCATTCCGGACTTTATTTTGAACCGTCCGAAGCTTGGTTTCCCGGTTCCGCTCCGCGATTGGATGAACGGCTCCGTTGGTGACATGGTGCTGGAGCAGATCAAAGCCAGCGGCATTGAAGACTACATCAATACCGCAGCAGTCGAGCGGATGCTGCAAAAGCACCGCAGCGGTCAAGGCGATTATGCGCGCCGCATCTGGACGATCTATATTTTTGCTTTGTGGCATATGACTTATATGGAAGAGCTGCCGAAAAAAGTGCTGGCTGCGTACTAACGCTCAGCACCCAACACCTTGCACCTGGCTTGGCATTCAAAAGATAGGGGATGAGAAACGGTGGGATCACAGACGTATAAACTGATTGCTCTCGATATGGACGGGACGTTGTTAACGGAGGAGAAGACCGTCTCGGCCGAAAATCGCAAAGCGATTGCCGCCGCACTGAAAGCAGGCAAAACGGTCATCATGTCGACGGGACGCGGCGTCCAAAGCGCGATGCCTTATATTAAGGAACTCGGCTTGAATACGCCGATCGTCACCGTCAATGGCGGCGAAGTTTGGGAGACGCCAGATAAGCTGCTCAGCCGCCAATTAATGGAAACGGCCGCTGTACATGAACTGCACGCTCTCGCGCAGAAGTACGACGTGTGGTGGTGGGCGTATGCGGTTGAAGGCATCTTCAATCGGGAGAGCGCAGCCATGGATATCGATAAGCTGCATTGGTTGAAATTCGGCTTTTTTACCGAAAATGAAGAGAAGCTGAAGCACATCCGGGCCGCTGCCGAAGCGATGGAGCGTTTTGAAATTACGAATTCACATCCGTGCAATATCGAACTGAACCCTCAAGGCATCAGCAAAGCCAGCGGCGTTCAAGCTGTCTGCCGGCTGCTCGGCATCGAGATGTCCGAAGTGATCGCCATGGGGGACAGTGAGAACGATATCTCCATGATTCAAGCGGCCGGACTCGGCGTTGCGATGGGCAATGCCCAAGAGGAAGTGAAGCAAATCGCCGATGTAACGACCGTAACGAACGAAGAGCATGCCGTTGCCAAGGTGATTGACGAGTACTTGTTAAAATAAAAGCTTAGTATCCAATCCGTGACCTGGAGGAGCTTGCAAAACATGGTTGAGTTAGGTTGGGTTTTGGTTATCCTATTATTTGTAGTGGGCATGCTTGGCGCTGTCTACCCTGTGCTGCCGGGTGTGCTGGCGATTTACGGCGCATTCTTCCTCTATGGCTGGTTGATCAGCTTCAAACCGTTCGGTTTCTGGTTTTGGCTGATTCAATCGTTAATCGTACTGATCGTCATCGTGGCGGACTATGCGGTTAGCGCTCTAGGGGTCAAAAAGTTCGGAGGCTCCCGCGCCTCTGTGATCGGCAGCACGATTGGTTTAATTCTCGGCCCCTTCGTCATTCCGGCGTTCGGGCTCATCATTGGACCGTTTGTGGGGGCAGTGATCGGAGAACTTATTATCGGAACAGCGTGGAACAAAGCGTTCAGCGTCGGGTTTGGCTCTGTGCTCGGTTTTTTTGCCAGCACCGCAGTCAAAATCGTCCTGCAGCTGATGATGATCGTTCTGTTCCTGATATGGGTTTTTGCTCATTAAGATGAACCAACGATAACATGTCAGGAGGCATTCAACTTGATCCGGGTTACGGTATGGAACGAAAATTTGCACGAGCAAACGCACAAAGAAGTCCAAGAGATTTACCCGAAAGGCATTCATAACGCCATCGCCGAAGGCATTGCCTGTCCTTCCTTTGAGGTGCGAACCGCAACGCTTGATCAGCCGGAGCATGGCTTGACGCAAGAGGTGCTGGAGCAAACCGATGTGCTTATCTGGTGGGGGCATATGGGGCATGACAAGGTGGCTGATGAAATCGTCGACCGCGTTCAGCAGCGTGTCTGGCAGGGCATGGGGCTGATCGTTTTGCATTCCGGACATTTTTCCAAAATTTTTAAGAAACTGATGGGTACCTCCTGTGATTTAAAATGGCGCGAAGCAAATGAGAAAGAGCGCATCTGGGTGGTCGATCCCGCTCATCCGATTGCGGAAGGCTTGGATCAGTATTTCGAGCTGGAGCATGAAGAAATGTACGGGGAGCACTTCGATATTCCGGCGCCGGACGAGCTGATTTTCATCTCGTGGTTCGAAGGCGGAGAAGTGTTCCGCAGCGGATGCACCTACCATCGCGGCAACGGGAAAGTGTTTTATTTCCGTCCCGGGCATGAGACGCATCCCACTTATTTCGAAAAAAATGTGTTAAAAGTCATCTCTAACGGCATTAATTGGGCTGCGCCTGTGCATGGTACACGTCCTTATTACGGCAATCACAAGCCTTTAGAGGAAATTAAAGCGAACTGAGAGAGTAGGAACGGACGTTGACGAAAGAAACAAAAGATTCTCTTGTAAAAGGGACGCTCATCCTCACCGTGGCCGCGCTTGTAGCGCGGTTTCTCGGCGTTTTTCAGCGGATTCCGCTGGTGTCCCTGCTTCACGAGGAAGGGATGGGAAGTTATTCCATCGCCTTTAACTTATATTCGATTTTACTTGTTGTGGCGACAGCCGGTATTCCTAGTGCTTTAAGCAAAATGGTATCCGAACGCTATGCTGTCGGCCGTGCAGCGGAAGCGGAGCGCATCTATCGTGCGGCCGTTCTGTTCGCTGTCGTTGCGGGAGTCGTCATGACGATCCTGCTGTACGTGTTCGCCCCGCTGTACGCCGAATCGATCTCGCGCGGCGGTCCTGATGCGACACTGGCGACACGCGCCATTGCGCCGGCCATGTTGATGTTCCCGCTGATCGCGATCATGCGCGGGTACTTCCAGGGACGCCGCAACATGATGCCGAACGGGGTTTCCCAAGTCGTGGAGCAAGTGTTCAGGCTGGTGACTTCTATCGGCTTGGCTTATTTATTTTTGAACATCAGCTTGGGCTGGGGCGTGGCTGGAGCTTCGTTCGGCGGTGTCATGGGCGGCGTTGCGGCGTTGGCCGTGATGTTCTACTATGCGCTGAGACAGAAGCGAAGCGACCGCGCTGTGTCGCAGGCTGCCGCCGAGCAAGCGGCAGCTGGCGCTTCTGGCGCACCAAGCGCATCCGACTCCGTTCCAGCCCTGCTGGGCTACAAGGCGATTTACGGCAGCATGCTCAAGCTCTCGATCCCGATTGTTATTTTTTCAGTGACCGTAACCCTTGTATACGCCATTGATACATCCATCATTATTCCGCTTCTTGAAGGAGCGATTACCCGCAAGGAAGCCCATGGACTTGTCGGCATCATGGGCGGACGCGCGCAGTCTTTGGCCGGTATTCCGATTATTTTGGCCATTGCGCTGAGCCAATCTGTCGTTCCGATCATTTCGGGCGCCTATTCGCGCAAGGATATGCAGCAGGTCGGACATCAAACGACCCGGGTGCTGCAGCTGGCGATTCTATCCGGGCTTCCAGCCGTACTTGTCATCAGCCTGGCGGCACGCCCGCTGGACTACTTCCTGTTTGGGCATGAGGATTCTGCGTATGGGATGCTCCATGGTCCACACATGATTTCACTGCTCACGCTGAGCGCCATGTTCCAGATCGTCATGCAAACTTCCGGCGCTGTCCTGATGGGGATGGGGCGCATGAAGCCGCTTATGGTAAACGTGGCTGTAGGGATCGCCGTGAAGCTGGCGGGCAGCTTCCTTCTTGCCGGATCGCTTGGCATTTATGGAATCATTGTTTCCACAGGCCTTTGCTTCATCGCCATGTCATGGTTGAACTTGCGCGCGCTGCGCCAGGAGTTCCGCTTCACCGTTCTTGGACGCCGTTTTGGCGGTCTCCTGGTGAGCATTATCGTTATCGTCGTACTAGGCGCACTCGCTGAGTGGTTGACACATACATATGTGCATCCTTTCGCTCAGTACCGTCTCAATGAAGGGCTGAATGCGATTCTCGTATGCGGCTTCACCGCAGTACTCTATCCAGTGATGCTGATGCTCACACGCGTCGTAACCAAAGACGATGTCGGCAATTTCCCTAGACCGCTGCAAAAAATCATTGCCAAGGCCGGGCGGCTGACTGGCCGCTCGTAAAAAAAGCCTCTTCTGAACGTAGTTCAGGAGAGGCTTTTTTGCTTTTTTGCATGCTGAAATTACTGCGTACTGGAAAAAATGGAAAGGCGGATGATGCAGTCAAAATGAATCAATATGCAGCCAGCAGCATCATTCTTGCGGCTCCGTCTCATCTGCCGTTAGGGCTGATCGCGTCCCTGCACCTGGCTTCGGTAGACGGCCAGCGCGCAGAAGCGACTCGCGGAGCAAATACTCGATATGCCCGTTGACGCTGCGGAACTCGTCACCGGCCCAACGCTCCAGCGCTTCGTAAAGTTTCGGATCGAGCCGCAGCGGGAAGTTTTTCTTAGGCGCCATGACAACACGACCCGTTAATACAGCGTGCCTGTATTGATAACCGGACTCGCCGAACGATCGGAGACTATGGCTACCAGCAGATTGTTAATCATGGCAGCTTTCTTCTCTTCATCCAGATGCAGACCCTCGGCTTCCAACTTGGCAATGGCCATCTGCACCATCCCGACTGCGCCTTCGACGATCTTCTGGCGGGCGGACAGGATGGCATCGGCTTGCTGGCGCTGGAGCATGGCGCTGGCAATCTCCGTCGAGTAGGCGAGGTGCGTTAGCCGTGATTCCATCACTTCCACCCCAGCAACGGCGAGCCGATGCTGCAGCTCCTGGCTGAGCTCGGCAGCAACTTCGTCAGCGTTGCCGCGCAGCGAGTAGCCATTGTTATCAAAACGGTCATACGGATATTTGCTGGCGACGTGACGCAGTGCGGTTTCGCTTTGAATCTCAACAAACTTATCGTAATTGTCCACTTCGAAAAGCGCTTTATACGTATCCACGACTTTAAAAACAACGACGGCAGCAATTTCGATCGGATTCCCCTCGACATCGTTCACCTTTAGTTTGACGCTGTTGAAGTTGCGGACGCGCAGGGAAATTTTCTTCCTGGTGGAAAATGGAACGACCAGCCATAGCCCGCTTTTGCGAATCGTACCCAGATAATTGCCGAAGAACGTAATGACCGAAGCTTCGTTTGGCTGTACGGCGGTAATGGTAGAGACAAAGATAAAACCTAGGATCACGAGGATGACTCCAGGCAGAATAAACATCTGAGTCAACAGATAAACGCCTAATCCTGCACCTATCAGGAATAATAGCAATCCCAAAAACCCATTCAGTGACCAAGCCTTCGTTTCTTTCATTCTCAACACCTCACGTAGTTGTAGGATAGTTCAACAAGAAACATATTGTTTTGATATTTATATGATATCACTTTTTACTTAAATTGTAAATTGTAAATAAGCCCAAAAACGTTCCCCATGCCGATGGAACCTTGACACTGTAATTCGGGCATGCTATAAGTGAGTAAATTCACTTTCAAAGAGGTGCCTTGATATGCGTAAAGTGTCCAATGAACATGATTTCCATGAGCAAACATCGCAGTCGAAGCTGACCGTGGCTGTTTTTAAAGCAACCTGGTGCAAAGATTGCCACTATATCGAACCTTTCATGCCGGATGTGGAGCAAGCTTATGCGGACCGGATCACTTTTATTGAATTAGATCGTGATGAAGTACCGGATCTGTGCGAACAGCTGAATATTCTGGGCATTCCAAGCTTCATCGCTTTTCGTGAAGGCCAAGAGCTCGTCCGTTTCGTCAGCAAGCTGCGTAAGACGCGCGAGGAAATCGAGCAATTCCTGGACCGGGCGGTAGAAGTAGCGAACGCGCTGGCCAAATAAATTCAGAGAAAACCTGGTCTAACGGCCAGGTTTTTTTGTGCTGGCAATGCCTACATTAGCCTGACTTCACCGAAACATTCTTTTACCAAAGTTGTCACAAGCCTGTCTGAGCTTTGTAACAAATGCGAATGGATTTGCTTGACAATTAAAGCTATAATTGAAACGGTAAGACGAAATTCGACATGTGCTCAGAAGTCACACAAAAAAGTAGGTGCCGTTTTGCAAAAATGGATTAAGACATTTGCGAATTTGTCGGCTATAGGGATGTTTCTGATTCTAGCTATGGGCGCTTTGGTTACCAAGACCGAAGCGGGAAGAGGATGCGGAGACGACTGGCCGCTATGTAACGGGAAATTCATCCCGGCATACACGATTTCATCTTTTATTGAATATAGTCATAGGCTCGTAGTCGGCATCGTTACGGTGATCCTCATTATCACCTTGTACCTCGTTTTCCGTTATGTGAAGCGATCCGATGCCAGGTGGTTTATCAGCGGGACCGTCTTGATGACCTTGATTCAAGCGCTCATGGGCGCTGCGGCTGTCGTCTGGCCACAATCATCGATTGTGCTTGCGCTGCATTTTGGCCTCTCGCTGCTTGCCTTCGCCTTCTCGCTGCTGCTATCGCTCGTGTTTACGTCGTACGGCGATTATTCGAGGTCGCAGAGGATCCTTCCGGGTTTTAAGACGATGGCTTGGTTCTCCGTCGTTTATTGCTACGTTGTCGTTTACTTGGGCGCATTCGTCCGCCATACCGTTTCCTCGGGAGGCTGCGTCGGTTGGCCGCTGTGCAACGGCGAAGTGGTCCCTGAACTGAGCGGAGCCACAGGGATTGTGTTCATTCACCGCATTGCGGCCGTGCTCCTGTTCATCTGTCTGCTGTTTCTTTATCTTCAAGCCAAGCGCCATTACAGCTCCTCGGACCGTTTGGTAACAGGAAGCAGATGGGCCTTGATTTTCGTACTGCTGCAAATTGTCAGTGGTGCTGTCGTGACTTGGTCGATCGGGCACGATGTGGCGTATCTGTTTGCCGGAATGGTTCATGCGATGATCGTCGCAGGCCTGTTTGGATTCCTGTGCTATATTTGCGTACTGACTATATACGACCGAAAAGCCTTCTAATAGAAGGCTATTTCTACATATTTACCTTATTATTAGTGTCAAAGGTGGAACAGACAAAACATGGTACCCACGAATTTACGAGTATTTCTGGATATTTTACGCCGCGAGAATGAACTTGTGGAAATCTCAGCGCCGGTTGACCCGAATCTGGAGTTGGCCGAAATTCATCGCCGCGTGATCGACGAAGGGGGACCAGCCTTGCTTTTTACGAATGTAAAAGGCAGTTCCTTCCCGGTCGTCACCAACCTGTTCGGTACGACGCGCCGTGTCGATCTCGCTTTCGGGCCAAAACCGGAGCAATTCATGAAAGCGGTTGTGAACGCAACCAGCACCCTGATGCCGCCGACGCCCAAAGCGCTGTGGAACGAGCGCGAACTGATTATGGACCTGTTTAAAGTCGGCACGAAAAAGGTCCAACCGAGCCAAGCGCCCATACTCGGCGCTATCAACCGCGATAAACCGCTGGCCGGTATGCCGGTCCTGACCAGCTGGCAGGAAGACGGGGGGCCGTTCGTTACACTCCCGCTCGTCTATACCGAGCATCCTGACGGAGGCCATCATAATCTGGGCATGTATCGCATGCAGGTTTATGATGACCGCACGACGGGGATGCACTGGCAAATCCATAAAGGCGGCGGCTTCCATTACCACGAAGCCGAGAACCGCAACCAGGCGCTGCCCGTTACCGTGTTCCTGGGCGGGCCGCCGGCCCTCATCGCCTCGGCGATTGCGCCGGTGCCTGAGCACTTGCCCGAGCTGATGCTGACCTCGCTCATCCTCGGGCAGAAGCTCCCCATGGTGGACAACCCCCATGGGGGGCACCGCCTCGTAGCCGAGGCGGAGTTCGCGATCTGCGGCTCCGTGGCGCCGCATCTCAGACGTCCCGAAGGGCCGTTCGGCGACCACTTCGGGTATTACTCGCTCATCCATGATTTCCCTGTGTTCAACGTGAATCATGTCTGGCACCGCCGAGACGCGATCTATCCAGCGACGATCGTCGGCAAGCCCCGCCAGGAGGATTACTACCTCGGCGAGTTCTTGCAGCGTTTGCTGGAGCCCGCTTTCCCGATGGCGATGCCGGGTGTCAAAGACCTGTGGACCTACGCCGAGACCGGTTTCCACCCGTTGGCGGCCGCCGTCGTCCGCGAAAGCTACAGCCGGGAAGCGCTGGGTACAGCCTTCCGCATTCTCGGCGAAGGCCAGCTGTCGCTGACCAAATTCCTTATCGTCACGGATCAACGTGTCGACTTGGCGAATTTCAAGCAATTGTTTGAAATTGTACTGGAACGTTTCGATCCACATCGGGATCTGTTTATTTTTAATAAAACGTCGCATGATACGCTGGATTATACAGGCGGCAAGCTCAACCACGGCAGCAAAGCCGTGCTTCTCGGCACAGGAGCTCCCGTGCGCGAGCTTCCGAGAGCGTACACCGCTGGCGAGCTGCCGGAGATCCATGACATTGCCGTGTACTGCGGCGGCTGTCTGCTCGTATCCGGCGCTGCTTACGAGGTCGAGCCTGAGCTGCCGCAGCGCTTGCTGGCGAATGCCGCCGGCCGCTTAACGGAATGGCCGCTGGTCATTCTTGTCGATGATGCGAGCGGCATTGCCGGTGACCAGACCCAGTTCTTATGGACGGTGTTCACTCGTTTTAACCCGGCGACGGATATGTTCGCGCAGACAAGTGTTGACCGTCACCACCTTGCATACGAGCTGCCGATTGTCATCGACGCCAGGATGAAGCCCGGCTATCCGGACGAGCTGTTCCCGCGCGAAGATATTGTCGAGCTCGTAGACCGTCGCTGGAAGGAATATTTCGCATGAGCTCGAACCGTTTAAGTCATTGGTATCCTCACGCGGGATTTGTGCTTGTCTATGTGCTGTGGGGCATCAATTTGACTTCGATGAAAATCGGGGGGACCGAATGGGACCCCCTCGTTTTTAATGGCTTGCGTTTTGCAAGTATGATTCCGATTCTATGGGTCTATACTTATTTCTATTATCGCTCGCATTCGCTAAAGCCCCGCATTGCGGCAGGTGACCTGCTGTTGATTTGCGGGCTTGGCATTCTCAATGCCGTAGGCATGGAGGCGATGCTGCAGTACGCGCTGCAATTCTCCAACTCGGCCAACGGCGCTGTCTTGGGGCGCGGCTTTATGCCGGTGATCACGGTGGTCATCGCCTTGTTCGCGCGCCAAGTGCGGCCGACATGGCGGATCTTCGTCGGCATCCCGCTGGCGCTCATCAGCGTCATCGTGATCGTGTCAGGCGGAGCCGGCGGCTTCCATCTGGGCGCTGACACGATGAAAGGCGACGTCCTGCTGCTGATGCGCAGCGTCATGGGCGCGATCTACCTGATCGGGATGAATCGCCTTGTAAAGCGCTATCCGCTGCCGCTGCTCATCTCGCTGGAAATGACAGCCGGCGCGCTGTCTTTGCTGCCCTTCGTCCTATGGCGGGCAGACGCGGCTTATTTCGCCGCCATTTCTACGACAGGCTGGATCAGCCTGATTTATACGTCGCTGCTCGCGACCGCATTGGGCTTCTCCATCCATAATTGGAGTCTGGGGCGGCTTGGGCCGTTCAAATCCTCCGCATACGGCTATTTATTGCCGGTAACGGCAGCTATTGCAGGTTATTTCATCCTGCAGGAATCCATTTCGTTGTACCAGTGTGTCGGAGGCGCGGGCGTACTGACAGCCATGTATTTGGTGCAGCGTGACCGCAATCAAGCGGCTAAACCTGCTTACCGCCGTGAACCGGCTGCAGGGCTGTAACCGACATCTTTTCCAATCAAAGGGGTGTACCTATGCTGCGCATTTTGTTCAATGAACCGAAGCGGATTGACAGCGGGCTGCTGCTTGAAGCGATACAAGCGGTGAAAGGCTATATGCAGTCGCTGCAGAAAGCGGCGCAGGAGCGTTCGGATACAAAGGCACATAAACGGCATCATCGCTATAAGATCTGGAGTCAAGGGTTCATTGATGCCTTGGATGAGCTGGAGGGGAGCAAGTACTGCTGCGAACGCTTTGCTCAGCGAATCAGCAAGGTGACCGTGGATGCTATGAATCCCGAAGAGCAGGATGATTATCATCGGTTCGTTTATTTTTATAAAAATGCTTTCATTCGTTTATTCTCGATATTGGATAAATTAGGGACCTTCCTGAACGATCTTTTCGAGGTTAAGACGGAGAAGGTCAAAACGCGATTTTCCTATTTCACCGTGCTGCGCCGCATGCATGAGCATCACATTCACGGACCGCTGGAGAATCAGTTGTACAATCTCAAACTCGACTATAAACCTGCGCTCGAGCGGCTGCGCAACCAGCGCAATATGGAGATGCACTATATTAATGCGGATATGTTCGACGATCTTACACAGCAGGAGCCCAAACTTGCCGAGCCCCTTCATGTGGAAAATGTGAAAGCGAATATAGCTGATCTCCAGCAGGGATTTGATATGGTTTGCAGAACCTTAATAATAGCTTTTAGTTACATTACGTCCTTGCAAGCAAAGGAATAAGAGGAGGATGGAATTGAGAGGGCGAACGGTTCTGATCACAGGCAGCGCCAAGGGTCTTGGGAAAATGACGGCGATGACACTCGCAAAGCACGGGTGTAATGTAGCTGTCAATTATGTCAATAGTGAAGCAGAAGCAGCTGGGCTTGTCAGCCAGTTGGAGCAGCTCGGTGTCCGCAGCATAGCCGTGCAAGGCGATGTTGCCAAGCGGGACGATATTGTCCGGATGGTGGAGACGACCGTTTCCAAGCTAGGCCCGATTGACATCCTCGTCAATAATGCCGGCCCTTTTTTCAGAGAAAGACGCTTCTTTGCTGACTACCAGGTCGATGAAATTGAATATTTGATGCGCGGCAATTTGCTTGGCGTGATGGAACTGGATCACCTCGTGCTGCCGATGATGCGGGAACGGCGCTGGGGCCGGATCCTGCACTTTGGTTTTGGCAAAGCCGCCGAGGCTAGAGGATGGCCGCATCGCGCGGTTTATGCCGCGGCTAAGGTCGGCCTCGTCTCTTTTACGAAGACGCTGGCTGAGGAAGAAGCCGCTTATGGAGTCACCGTCAATATGATTTGTCCCGGCGATATCCGTGGCCTTTACAAAGAGTTGACGATGCAAGAGGCTCGCCTGGAGGCTGATGGCGAAACGCCAGTCGGGCGTCCAGGGACGGGAGAGGATGTGGCCCGCGTAATTGGATTCCTGTGCCAAGCGGAATCGGATTTTATTACAGGCAATATTATGGATATTTCCGGCGGGCTGGATCCGATTCAAACTTTGCCCGTGCTGAAGCAGCGCAATCATTAAATTTATTACAAGTGCCTGGTAATAGGCAGGCTATGGGGACTTTATATTCCTTGTTGTGCTGTGGTATACTGGAAACAAGATATGTATAAAATGCAAAGAGAGCCGTGCTGTAACACGACTCTCCCGCGCAATAGCCGCTTTTAAGGCGGTAGGCTTTAACGGAGCAGCAATAGACCGCATTCCATGACAGAGGGCGGTCTATTTGCGTTTATTGAAGGAAAGTATCAGCACAACCAATGTCGCGAATGAAATCATTAACGTCAATGTTTGGTATACTTCCATAGGCATCACCCTCCTTTCACAGAGGATTAGCCGACCGCCCTAAAGCCTATTCTATTGGTATACTGATTATAGCACACAGTAACTGGTAGAACGATAAAAATGATCAAATTTTTGGTAAGTCGATTGTCTATCCCGTTATTCGAAAACGAACATAAAAAGGAGCTAAGCCCTTGGGCTTAACTCCTTTTCAATCATGTCCCAGCGGGGACATCCTCATGTCTATGGTAGAGCCGTATTAGAATACTTGAACGACTTCTTGGATGCCTTCTACTTCTTCAACCAGGGCACGCTCGATACCGGCTTTCAATGTAATCGTGGAGCTAGGGCAGCTTCCGCATGCACCCATCAGCTTCAACTTCACGACGCCATCTTCAACGTCAACCAGATCTACGTCACCGCCATCGCGTTGTAGGAATGGGCGGAGTTTATCTAAAACCTCTAGGACTTCATCATAAATGACGTCTTTTGTTCTTTCAGACATTTGATTCATCTCCTTTCTTTTATTATTATAGTACAATACTAAGTAAATGAAAATGGATTTCAACTGAATCTATAAATCATAAGGTGGAAATTTTTTATTATGAGACCTATTATTGAATTTTGCGCAAGCAACATGCATCACGGCACTGATAAAGTGATGAAGACACTCGAACAAAACCCGGATTACGACGTGATCGAATACGGCTGCCTTGGCAATTGCGGGCAGTGCTATATGGAGCCATACGCGCTGCTCAATGGTGAGATTATTGCAGCTCCTGACGCTGATCAGCTCCTTGAGCGCATACTTGGCAAGATCAAAGAGATCGAAGCGATGTATGATCTTCTTGGAGACGATTGATGCTGCGCGCAAGAGCAGCAAGCCGAACTAGCCAAAATGACGCTTGGATTTCCACAGCACACCGCTTTTGATGGCGCGGGCGATCTTGCCTGTCATTAACGTGCTTTTACCCATAATACCGAAGCCCATAATACCGAAGCCGCTCTTCTTGCCGAGTGAACCCAGTGTTCCGCGAAGCTTGATTTTGCCCAGCTTCGGTGTTTCACCTTTCCAGATAGCGTGCATCACTTCAGCAATTTGCTTGCCTTGTGCCTGTGCCGCTTGGGCGCTTGGAGAGAATGGCAGCGAAGCGCAATCGCCGACAACAAACACATCCGGATAGTCCGGGATTTGATGAAACTCATTGAGCACTACCCGGCCTTGCTTGTCCTTAGGCACATTCAATGCCCGTACGATTGGATTAGGCTGGATGCCGGCTGTCCAGATCGTGATATCGGTTTTAATAATTTCTTCGTTGTTTTGCAATTCTCCGCCGTCGATGCGGCAAAGAGAGACATTCGGGCGAAGCTCAATGTCATGTTCAACCATCCAACCACGCACATACTTCTGCAGATTGCTCGGGAACGAAGACAGCAGGCTTGGTCCGCGGTCAATCAGCCGGATGTTCAAGTCGGATCTGCTTTCACGCAGCTCGGCTGCCATCTCCACGCCGCTCAAGCCGCCGCCAATAATGGAAACTTGACCATACGGTGCAATATCATTTACATATTGATATGTCTGGCGGGTTTGTCCGAGTGTTTGAATACTGAAGGTGTGATCTTCAGCTCCTGTAATTCCGTGATAGTTGTCCACACATCCGAGACCAATGGCTAACCAGTCATAAGACAGCGGTTCTTTATCAGCGAACAAAATTTGTTTATTGTCCATATCGACCGAGGTGACCTCGCCATAAGTAAGAATTAAGCGTGGATCAACCGGGTATTGCACGCGAATTTCCGTTTCTGCAATGGTGCCGGAAGCCAGCGCGTAGTACTCCGTCTTCAGCCCTTGGAACGGGCTGCGATCGATAAGCACCATCACTGTATCTTCCGGGAGATCCTTCTCCAGCATGTTCAAGGCTATGGTCAAACCGCCATAACCTCCTCCAAGAATGACAAACTTTTTCATTGCGCTCCTAATCCCTTCTAATCTTTATCTCTACGCATAGTATGACTAATACACTTTGATTTCATTATAAAAGGTGTCTCGTTCCACAGGTACGCGTCCTGCGCCCTTAATCAGCCATACCAACTCGTCGCGAGTAAGGCCTTCCGGAGACAATGCGCCGGCCGCATGGGAGATGCGCTCTTTAACAATCGTACCGTGGGCATCGGAAGCGCCAAAAGCGAACGACAACTGGGTCAGCTTCACGCCGATATTAATAAAGTAAGCTTTCACATGTGGGAAATTGTCCAGCATCAAGCGGCTGATCGCCATCGTTTTCAGTTCGTCAAAAGCAGGTACGCGGCGTTTAATGCCCGCCGTTTTGCTGGCTGGCTGGATCGAGTTCGGGATGAAGACAAGGAAGCCTTGTGTCTCATCTTGCAGCTCGCGCAGCAGCATCATATGGCGAATCCGCTCTTCCATCGTCTCGATGGAGCCGTACAGCATCGTCGCATGGGTTTTCATACCGAGCTGATGCGCGTTGCGGTGTACGTCGAGCCATTCCTCGGAGGAAGCCTTCTCCACGCGCATTTTGTTCCGGTAACGCTCTGTCAGAATTTCAGCGCCGCCGCCAGGCAGGGTGGAGAGGCCGGCATCCATCAGTGTTTTCAGCACATCACGGAAGCTGAGTCCGCTGATGCGGGAGAAAAACTCGATTTCAGCCGCGGTATGCGCTTTGATCGTAACGTTCGGGTAAGCCTTCTTCAACTGTCGTATGCCATCGACATAGTACTCAAATGGCTTGTGCGGGTTGTGCCCTTGGCTGATATGAAACTCTCTGATCTCAGGGTGATAATGTTCCTGCACAAATTCCAGCATCTGCTCTGGCGTTAGTGTATATGCGCCTTCTTCGCCTTCATCCCGGCGGAAATGGCAAAACGCGCAGTGCTCTTCGCACACATTGGTGAAGTACAAGCTCATATTTTGCACAAAATAAACCTTATTTCCGTTCAGTCGCGTGTTCACTACATTGGCTAATTGACCAATGGTTAGCAAATCGTCCGATTGGTACAAATAGACCCCGTCTTCCAGAGATAACCGCTCGCCATGTTCCACTTTCTCGGCGATTTCGGCCATCCGTTTGTCTGGATTGGTGATGAGCATACTCATAATTCGTGCCTCCTTAGATTCAATTATGTCCATGCAAAATGGACGCATCCGTGGTGACCCGAACGAATGCATTCCTGATGTGAATGAGTCCTGCGCCTTTCTTCCGTTGCGGTACAGGAGATTCACCATGTTGTTGAAAAACGCACAAGCAATCCATCCTATTATAAACCTACTGATAAGGACGGGCAACCTATATACCGCGATTAACAGACAATCGCCACAATTCAACGGATGTCCAACTTTATATGGAGAAACATATTCCCAATATTGGCTTATTCCTGTATACTAGTCCAATGTGATAACGTGTGCAAAGGTGAATAAAACGTGCTACATACTTTCGTGACCGAACCACAGGAACGATTGATTTTGGAAATCGAACGACTCAGGGAACAGATGGTTACTTTAGGTAACACGTATGGCTTACTTCATCCTGAGGTTCAACACTGCAGCAGACAGTTGGACGAGCTGTTATTGCAGTATTATGAGATTCGGCGAAGCCGATAAAGCTGACCTGTGTCAGCGCCCTTGAGCAATCTCTCGAAGAGGAGTATACTTAATAGTAAGCATGAAGATTAAAGTGCTTATGAAAACGTTTTTCAGGGAAAAACGCTTAGGAGGGATTCTCATATGATTAAGATCAGCGAACCAGCTTGTGATAAAATTAAGGAGCTCCTTGCCTCTGAAGAAACACCGAACTTATTCCTGCGTCTTGGTGTCAAAGCAGGAGGTTGCAGCGGCTTTTCTTATGGCATGGGCTTCGATAACGAGCAAATCGATACCGATAAAGAAATGAACTTCAACGGACTGAAGGTCGTTGTGGATGAGGAAAGCGCCAAGTATTTGTACGGCGTCGAGATCGACTTCGAAGACAAAGGCATGGGCGGGGGCTTCACCATCAACAACCCGAACGCCGTAGCTTCCTGCGGATGCGGTCAGTCGTTCCGTACAAAGGAAGAGGATGCGGTTTTGGCGCAGCCTTGTGAGGATTAAGCGTTAAATCAACGTTTTTAGCTTCGTTGACCTAATCGGTGGCCTAGACGTTGCCTAAACGTTAGCCGATGCGGTGGATTGCGGATTGTATCGATAAAACAGCGGATTAACAACCGTGCGATACGTACAATAACAACCCTTAAATTGGCGTTTCAGGGTTGTGGATTACGGACCTCCTGACGGATATTCTACGCGAATATTCTTTGGGAGGTTTTTTATTTTGACGCTAAAAAAGAAAGAACGGAGAGTTCCGGTTGGAGCTCGCACGAATGTTCAGGAGTTTCCGCGGCTAACATTTGATCATGCGCTGGATCTTGTAATGAGTGCAAAAAGATCGGAAGGTGTACGCGATCGAACGCTTATAGATTACGAGAAACATTACGGTTACTTTTTGAAATGGCTGAATAACGCGTATCCGGACGTTGAGTTCATTGGTGACATCACAACGGGAATGATACGCGATCACATCAATTTCATGCGCTATGATGCGATTAGGTACGAAGGGCATGCGTATATTCCAACGGAAAAGCAGCGCGTAGGATTATCGGATACGACCGTCAACATCCGGATCAGAACGTTAAAGGCTATATTTAACCAACTGCAGAAGGACGAGCTTATCGAGGGGAGTCCGCTCAATAACATTAAAACTCTTAAGCAAGATATCGATTTGACGAACTGCTTAACGGACGACGAGGTTAAAGCGATATTAGCGCAGCCAAACCAGAGAGATTATGTAGGCTACCGGGATTATGTCGCGATCATGTGGATGTTGGACGCAGGCTTGAGGATTTCGGAGTTATTGAGCTTACGAATTAGCGATATCGACTTTCAAACGCGATTTGTTACATTACCCGGCGACCGTTCCAAGAATCGCCGGCCGAGACTTATTCCATTCTCCCCGCAAGTAGCGAAGCTTACGTTAAACGTGATAGAAGAAAATCGGCAACACTTTACGACGGAGCGCATCTTTATGTCGTCTTTCGGGGAACCACTTGGCGCGAATCAGTTTAATAAGCGGTTAAAATATTACGGCCAAAAAGCCGGAATAACCGCGGCTAAGATGACTGCGCACGTGTATCGCCATACTTGGGCGAAGAATATGATTCTTAATGGCTGCGATCCGTTTACGCTGCAAAAGATGGGAGGCTGGGCTGATATCCGGACCATGCGGCGATATATTCAAATGGACACATCGGAGATGCGGAACAGTCACGATTTATATTCCCCGGCCAATAAGTTCGTGAAAAAGCGTATATAACAAATTTCAATAAAAAGAAAAGCGCAAGCCTACCGTTGGCTTAGCGCTTTTTCTGCTCTATGCGTATATTTACCGAGCAACTCGCTAAGTTCCGTTCTGGCGATTACGCGCGGTATCGCAAGCTCGTATTCGCGGCCACGGCATAGATAGCGGTAGTGCAGCGCGCCGTCATTCTTCGGATCGTCCCATACGCGAATATTTAACGATCGGAGCGCTTTGCGGACCTCGGTTAAGTCCGCCTGGATTTCATTGATGATGTGCTGCGAAGTCCGTATGAACAATTCGTCAAGTACACCGGTCGGGTCCGCTTTGATGTCGCGGATACTTTTTTCGACCATCGTGGTCAGAAACGGTAGCATGATGTACTGGCGGATGAAAAGCGTTTCGACTTCGTTTGGCGTAGTTGTATTAGTCATGGTGTTGCTCAGCCTCCAAGGAAAACGTACGAACATTAGTTTGTATAAATTATATCGCGGTAGGGATTCATAATCAACGTTGAGTTGGGGTTAGTTTACGCAATCAAAAGTGATATGCTACAATGTCGCGTAGAGGAGGTGGCAGCATGAAGAAACAACGATATTCACAGAATATGGTATCGCACACAGGTCAACATAGCACTAATCAAATCACACGTAAAATTAACGAACATTGACGAAACCGTCCACGCAAATATGCGCAGGGCGGTTTTATTGTTTTCATGGGAGGAGAAGAGAATATGGGAAAGAAGAAGGCAATTGAAGTAATAGAAGTAGAGAATAACGAGGGTGATTCCCCGATAATTAAATCTGATGAGGGGAAGCTCGTTAAGAAAACGTTTATGATTCAAAAAAAACTGCTTGATAAAATCATGGCCGCTATGCTTGAAGCGGAACGAGGGGAACAAACTAGAATAATTAACAAGGCACTAAAACAGTATTTTAGTAAACGCAAAAAGAAAAAAAGTAAATAATTAACAAAATAAAAACGCCAGATAACGGAGGAAATTCTGCTATGCTGGCATTTTTTTTACCACGAACATAATCCACATACTTATACGTGTCCACCGCGTATGTTTGCGTCACTTTATCGTTAACTTTCTCGGTTGAATCGTCGAATTAAGCCGTTCTCAACGTGCACAGGAAGGATATGCGTATTATCCCACTAGTTCCCGCCTCTACACGTATAAACCATCGCGGTATAATTACGGTAGAGGTGTTAACTATGGCTACACAAGCATCTACCAATCTACCGGCATTTATATCGCCGATGTTACTCGAAACAGCGAAAGAACCATTTGATAGCGATGATTACATATTCGAGCCGAAAATCGATGGTCATCGCTTAATACTTTCACGTACAAACGGTCTTACACGTCTATTTACGCGCAATAACAATGACTGCACTCATCAATATCCAGAATTACTAGCGGTTCCATTTACTGAAGATATTTTACTCGACGGTGAGGTAGCATGCGTTAGCCCGGAAACAGGCGCAATATGCTTCGAATCCGTTATGGAGCGATTTTCAGCTAAGAAAGCTGACAAGATACGGAGGCTCTCGGAAAAATTACCGGCTAACTACATTGTATTTGATATCCTTCGCTATAAGGGCGAAGATTTGCGCGGTCTACCGCTCGAACAGCGCAAGAAAATTCTATCGTCGATCGTGTTCCCGCAGAATTCACTTATCGCTAAAATTCCGTATTTTGACGGGACCGGTATTGCGCTATACAAAAATATCGAGGCGCAGGGCATGGAAGGTATCGTCGCGAAACGGAAAGACAGCACGTATGTCAGTAGCCGATCAAGCGCCTGGCTTAAAATAATTAACTGGACATATACCGACGTTTACATCATGGGCTATTCGAAAGGAGAGTTCGGATGGCTTGCCGCTAATGAACGACTTGAACCGATCGGAGTTATAGAGTTAGGCGTTACACCGGCGCAGCGCAAGGCGTTTAACAGCGTCAAGGACCATCTTAAAAGGGTTGAGGACGATGAATACGTCTATTTGCGACCTGAGCTCAAGGCTCGCGTAAAAATCCGCAACTGGACGCGTAGAGGACAGCTTCGATCGCCCGCGTTCGTGGACTTCGTAATTTAAACAGGGGAGGTAAAGTGCCCTCAAATATTAAACGGGACTTGCATTATGTACGAGCCGGTCTGAATACGCTAAATAGTGCGCTAGGGCACATAAAGCAGTGCCCGTACGCGTCGGCCCCGAGCGTTACCGGAGGTATGCACGTTAAACAGAATACGTTAAACATTCCGCGCCTTGTCCGATTAAACATCGGGCGGGCTTTTTTATTTCGTTGTCATACTCAGGTGATTAGCGCATATTGTTTACCATCAGGAGTTAAACGAATGGAGGTAATCGATGTGCAACGTAAATTTATAGCATTCCGACTTCGTGAGGAAGCGGATTCCGATATCATAGCTGCAGTTCAAAACATTACATCAAATAACACCTTATCCGCGATTTGTCGTGAGGGGCTGCGCAGAGTATTGAATCTCAAATTAGAAGAACGTGGCCCTGATTCGATCGAGATGAATATTAGCGGGAGACGCGAAGATAAGCAGTCGGAAATTTTTCAGCCACTGGTAACGGTTAAGTCGAAGCCGTTTATTCCGCAAAAGAACGGAGACGGTGTGCGATGAAAGGGATTAACTATTACACTTGCGTTCGGTATACGGAGGAGGAAGTACAACGATTGCGCGTGATCACTCGCTGGGATCTATGCAAGTTGCGCCGACGGGCGTGGGGAAACATGAATCAAGAAGAGTACGCGGAGCAATGTGAAGTGTCCGTAGCTGTAATACAGAGACTAGAATCGAGAGAACCGTATAATCCAGCGTGGAGAAGCGAGCAATACGAAAAAATTCTCGGGGTAACGATGGATTTTGTAATGGATCACGTTGACTGGCCAAAATAACGGGGAGGGAATATGTGATGACGACAACATTTTTCGAACCGCAAACAGAAGAGAGTATAAAGGTTAATAAGGAAACGAAAGGAATCCGGCAAATCGATATAGGTGACGCTGTTATTAATCTCGTTTGGTGTGAAACACGTCAGGCGTATATGTGCTGGGATTCGCGGATGACTACGAGGTGGGACCTTGTAAAAATGCGCAGAAGGCAAACACACGGACTAACGCAGGTGCAGTTTGCCGCAAAGTTCGATTTACCAACTAACGTGATCAAACGGCTAGAGTCACCATACTTTTATCGGCCGCAACAATTTTACGTTTATCGAATACAGAAGGTACTCGGTAGAAACTTTGAATGGCAGTTCAAAAACTTGATATGGATTTAAAAATAAAAGCCGCGTTCCTCTAGTGAGGGCGCGGTTTATTTTTTGTCAGAAACGTATTCTAATATGTCCGAAATACTATAACTTTTTCCAGTTAGTTCTTCAAGAGTATCGATGATTGTACTTAGTGTTTTGAGATCAATACGCTTCGTTTGCTTCGTCTTATCTTCTTCGCATAAATCGTAAATTAAATTTGGCCTTACTTTTGCTTCACGCGCTAGTGCGTTCTTTGTAATCTTCGCTGCTTCAAGGACCTCGTTTAACTTAATCCGAATAGCCAACGTCATCAACTCCTCACCTCCTGATTATAACGTAATATTAATCATCTGGAAATTACTCCTTGACGTTTAACGATAGGACGTATAAACTAAAGTTAACGATAGACGTTAAACATTATACGATAAATAACGCAAGGAGGTTTCACATTTTATGACTATTGTACATATTCGATTCATTAAGCACTCACCGTCCGGAACTATTCACGCAACTATGTTAAACGTAGCAAATCGCCAGACTATTTCGGTTCAACACGGTTACTTTTGCTCGTTAACAGGCGTTGGTCGCGACGCAATCCTTGGCGCCGTTGAAATAGCGCCAACCATCGCCGTAGCACTCGGCTTCATCGTACCGATCGCGAAAGGAGATGTCGCTGTATGACGTATGTTGGAGCATCGATCTATCCGCCAGAGCCTACCCCACGCTATCGCCGTAAACACACGCGCCTCATTTTGAAGCTAATCGGTATTATCTTAGCCGAGATGCTACACGCATTTTTAGCGTAAAAGGAGGGCTGCGCAATGAAACAAGTAATCGCTGAAATTGGACCGTTTTGACAATGACGAGTACCTGCCGATGCCCGGCGTCCTCACCTCGGAGAATAACGTATTCCTTTATCGAACGCGAGGAAGGCGGCAGCTTGTGGGTTATCCGTGTTAAACCGTTGGACAAGCCGGACCTATACCGGCAAGTGGGCGCGCCGCTTCTTATCGGACATACCGATCGAGATGAATCGATGATACCGGAAATTGTTACGAAGCTGCAAGACCGCACCGCTTACGAGTCCGGAAAGGGGGTGGTTTTATTGCTCATGGTCGACGGTAATGCGGCCGTAGTCGTATATGACGAAATCGCGCTTGTATATGATAGCGAAACAGGAGCCGTTAAGATTCAACGGATCCAATCGCGTGAAGACGGTAGTTTCACCGGTGTCGAGACGCTGCGAACGTTTCAAACGCCGGCACAGCTCGCGCTCTTACGTAATGTCTGCTTAGCTTGAAGCGCGATCCCGTCGTTAACGCTGCAAACGTTTACCGCCAGTCGGGACCGTTAAACAAATTGTACGTTCTGTTAAACAAACGCGCCAACGTTGTTTAACCGATCTTGTGTCCGGTGGAGTCGGCGCCAAACGACTCGTACGCCAACGCCGAATTTTACATATAACGCGTAGATGTCGGGATAGGCTGCCGTTGTCTGCGCGTTTCTTATACTCATTAATACGAACATGCATTCGTGGTGGTTTCATTCAAATATTGAATTTTTTTTTGGCAAAAGTGTGCGAAGTTATCTTCGCCGTATATTAACGTGGTGTAGGGCGGGAATTAATTTTCGCGGCAGGTGTGCGAAGTTAAATATCGCCTCGTAAGTAACAGTGAGAACAATAAACTTGAAGGGAGGGTCGCAACTGAAAACTTATTTCTTTTGCTATGACGTTGGATTAAGCCGAAAACTCCGCGATCGAGGTATTAGGTACATAACCGTCGCGGTTCATCCGAAGACTCATCGAATGTTCTGGCTTTACGAGCAAACACTCGAACTTTCAGAAGCGTTATATCATCTCAATTAGCGGAGGAGTGCGGTTAAACAATGCAAAAAGTGATAGACAAATTGTTCGATTATTACTTAATTCAGAACACGCATTACCTCATTCAAATGAAAGACGGTACATTTATCACGCGGAATGATCGTAGCAAGCCATTACGTCGGTTTCACGTTCAAAACCATCTCGGCGGCAAGCTGCCGATCGGTACATTTTCCGGCGCGTACCTAACAAAATTTATCTGCTTCGACGTTGATTACGCTGATGAAGCGGAAACGGCCAGATGGGTGACGTATAAATTGGCGGATACACTCGACGATCTTGGCCTGCATAATTACGCGATATCTTTCAGCGGCTCGAAGGGTTACCACGTTGAGTTATTCTACGACAAAGCGATCAGCGTCGCCGCCTCCCGCCAGTTCTTCGATTTTATCGTGCAACGCGCGGAAATAGTAGGTGTCGGTCAGGGTAAAACGGAGTTCGTACCGTACGCGACAAGGGGCGTTAAGTTGCCGCTTGGAATCCAGCAGAAAACGGGCAATTTTTGCGGCTTCTGCAACGTTGACGATGGGCTGCGCGTTATGGACCGATCCGAATCAATTGCTTACTTTCTCACGCTAAAGAAGACGGACCATGCCGCCATTCTCGAGCTTATTCACGAAGAGAGCTCGTACGATAGCCGGGCCGCCGCCGATATGGAAAACGCGATAAGCCGACACAAACCGCTCGCGATCTATGACCAATCGGAGAGCTATACGTTGGCGCACGCGGCCAAGCGTTACAACGACGGAATGACGGCGCCAGGGCAGCGTCATAAATCATTCTTACTGCTCGCGCGATTAATGAACCATAACGGGGTTGAGCGGCCGGACGCATTAGCGGCAATAACCGAATGGTTTACGTGGCAGGATCGCCGCTTATATAGTACGGAATGGTCCGCATGCATAAAGGATCTGCAGGAGTGCGTCGATTACGTTTATCACCATAATCAAACGCTCATTACCGATCAGCGGGACCTCACGGTTACATTTTCAGAGATTGACGCGATAATCCGGCGATGTCCGCAGAAGAATCAGAAGGCGGTCGCGTATGCGATGCTTGTACATTCTAAACGATGGGGAAACGGGATTTTTTACATGTCGTACGGTCAGATCGAAGAAGCAGCGGGCGTGGACGATAACACGGTCGGCCGGCAGATAAATAAACTCGAAAAGCTCGGCGTAATCGCGATAGTAAGCCGGAATCAAAAGCAGAAGGGAACGTATAAGAAAAGGCCAAACTTTTACCGGATGACTTTAAGCGTAGAAAAAGCTGCGGATGAGCGGAGTTACGAAATTAACGGGGGCTCAGATATTGGAGATTGCTTACGGTATTTCTATACGGAGAAGGAGATTAGATCGTTATTACCGCGGAGACAGAGTAATGCGGTATTAACAGTATCGTAAGTAAACGTCATAAAAGATGAAATAAACCTATTAACCCCCAAAACGTACAAAGTTATCTCAATTATACCATTCGCTTAAAATATACCCGATAAACAATCGAAAGTCAACAATTAGACAACTGGAGGGCGGTACTATTGATTAGACAAAGGGAATACGAGCTAGCACGTCAGGACGCTTACTATAACGGAGATTACGACGCGATCGAGCGTATTATTGATGCGGAGGCAATTGGTGCCCGGATCGAGTCGTTACAGCCAGAAACAGAAAATCGGGTAGGTCTAATTCATCGTATCGATCCTGGCACGGGTGCAATAGCTTACGCACTTGAGTACGTATCTGGTTTAACGCGTGAGGAGGCCGCCCCAATCATAAGTGAACTATGCGCTGCTTTGCCTTTAGACAAACGAGTTAAACAGTGTGCTTTTTGCTGGCACCTGTGGAGGGATGATAGCCGAAACAATACTAAGCAAACTTGCTGCGACGATTGTAAGCGAGCATTTAAGACACTTCAAAAAAGGAATCAACGCACAGATAAAGCACTGCTAGCTGGTGTAGTATCTAAAAAGAAGAAAACGAAGCGTGAAGAGAACTACATATGGTGGCACGAGTATCCGTTCTGGCTGAACGAGTACGAAATGCTCAAACAATCTTGGAAATACGAAGTTCCATACGAAACCGAACTAATTGACGCCATCCTTGGCCAAAGACTAATTTACGGGGAGGGTAATCGCAAAGTAAAAAACGGCGAGGACGAGCAAGACAGATGATTTTTAAGTGGCGACAAAAAGGTATACATGTAGGGGGCCAAACTCCTGCGAGATTATTATATGTGACATTCTAAAGCAGAGAGGAGCAGACGTATATGGATTCGACGGCGGTAAGAGCAGTCAGAATTAAACTAGGCTTCACACAACAACAATTTGCTGTGCATCTCGGTGTCAGTCGTTCCTTAATTTCGAGTGTCGAGGCTGGATTACGCGCGGTCAGTCTAAAACTTCAATACAAAATAGCGCAGTTTGTCGGTGTTGATGACGGCATCATCGAAGCAATAAAACGTGCGCGCTACTCAGATACGCTTGCATAATGGAGCGATTTTGCGCATGCGCATTTTGAACGGGGCAGTCCATTTGTTGGATAAGGCTCTTTTTTTATGCTTAAGAAAACTAATCTTACGAGGTTTGGAGGGGGCCAAAGTTAGCGTTCTAACGGAAATTCAGCGCTTAGCCCGAAATCGGTGCGCAAATTTTACACGTTGTGACGGTTGTCTAATCGAATTAGACGATCGACTAACATGCCGGTTCTTTCGTGATAATGCAGAAGGGGCACGTTGTAAGTATTTCGAATCCAGCGTGCTTCCGGAAGATAGCGGACTCGAAGCGAAGTATTTCGGAGGTACGAAGAAAAACCTCGATCGTTGCGATATGTGCCGTAAGGATTACGTTAAAACATCGAACAGACAGCGGTATTGTACCGGTTGTCGTGATCGTGCCGAGTCGTTGGCGAGACGTAAGAGAGACGCGCGGTACAAAGGGAAGAAAGCGACGGTTTAAGAGTAGAATCAGCATGATATGACGCGTTTAAAGCGGGAAATTAAGCACTCGATAACTGCGATAAGGGGATAAACCATTTATTGCTTTTTTTACGTTGTAAAGCGTCGATTCTATAGAGGAAGTAGGCGAATCATGCATATCGAACGCATCGGCCATAAGCGGATTGTTACGATCGGCAACAAGTGGATGACTTTTGGTGAAAGTGTAAGTGAGCAATATATCGGCTTCATGGCTCCTATGCTTATTAAAAAATACGGAAAGAAGGTAGAGTATGACAAACCCTCAACAAATTTCGGTACGACATGTACAAGATGGAAGGAAGGAAATTGTCCGAATCTATGCGCCATCAGGATATGAGTACGAGATTGGAAACTGGGAAATGGATCGAGATAAAACGCCTCTTGAATCCGCGGTCGATGCGCTATGGTCGGGATTTTTTAGAGCTTTGGATTTGCGCGATACTTTCGGGAATTTACCGATAGCGCTATTTTCGAAAGTTCCTGGTGCCATCGACAAATTCGAAATTGAGTACGAATCAGATAAAACCACAATGGATGTAGAGAACTAAGTAAGCGGGAGGGTGGCGAATTATGAGTAAATTCCACGAATTGAAACCTGAAAAGCAAAAGGCGATACTTCTGTTAACGCAGTCTATCATTGATCCGGAGGCTGAGCGCCTTACATATGGCAAGATTTCGGAGGAATGCGGTGTTGATGTGGCGACATTGTTCCGGTGGCGGACGCAAGATCCGGACTTTAAAGCTGCACGCAAAGAATTAGTCGATAGTTACGCAGATGAGATCGTTGGTGACGCGTTTACTGCGCTAAGGTATCAGCTTCGTACCAAACGAAATGTCAAGGCTGCGGAAATTGTACTTCGTTCGCGTGGAATGCTAGTCGACCGGAGAGAAGGCGGTCCGGATACGATTGTTAACGTTGGAGTAGCGGATCAAGATAACGATGCTCTGACAAACGAATTAGCGGAGTTGAGACTTAGGATTGGATTGAATGACATGTAAACTTAACGAAAAATGCAATATTTAACGAGATTTCTAGCTTCGCTTCCATCATATTAAAAACTTAGAATGGTAGGTGTACGCATAGTGTATTTGGGACGAAAAACGCATAGTGGCGCGGCTTTCCGGCGGTTCAAAAGCAATAAAATGATCCGACTGATTGGAATATGACATAATTGCGATCATGCAAATGATTTTTCTTCAAAATATTGGAATGGTAAAAAGGTGAAAAGTTTTACTTGTCGAATACATATTTTCGGGAGGAGATGTATTTTGGATAATCTTTTGGGAACAATTGTTTTTTTACTTCCAGGATTTATTATGTATTTTTGGCTTCAAGCGTTTGGGATTAACCCTGTAGTAAAACATACCCCAACGGAATTTACCGCAGTTTCTGCACTCTTATGGTTACCGGTTTCATTCTTAACAATATTATTATATAACTCGGCTATTTCGTTATCTAAGCTGATTTCAACAGCAAGTCAAATTTGGACTTTAGATGCATTAAAAGCAGAATCATCAAATCTTTATTTCTTAGTTATCTTTTTATGCCTGAGTGGAATTGTTAGTTTGATTGCAAGTATCATTTGGGCAAAGTGGGTTCACCCATTGGTGCAAAATAAAATTATCAATAGGGTTAGGGAATGGCGTGGACTAGCTCCTTTTTCCAGTTCGTCTTCTGTTTGGGATGAAGTATTTGCTCAGAATGACTCCCAAGTTGTTGAAATTGGCAGAATCGATAAGTCAGGTATGTCGATGATCGGTTGTATAAAAAAAGCGTCCCGTACTTTTGAACCGGAACGCCATTTACATTTAGAAGATGTTACTTTTTTCACCGAACTCGTTAAGAACTATCCTATTCCTGAATCTCATGTCTTTTATGATACAAAGTCTGGTTCTTACGTGAAAATATTTGATGCCGAAGCAATTTATAATGCACAAGTGGAAGATCGTCAAAAAGCAGAACTTCAAAAAGAACCCGTTTCTGTTACTTCTTCTTTGGATCAGCAGGAGAAGTAAGTCTGGCCGACGGCTTGTCAAGCGATTTCTCCAGTTTAGCCGAGGGTTTATTGAAGGATTCATTTAGTATATTTAATTTATTATCATTGTTCTCTTTGCTCAAACTTATCTCCTCATTTCTTTTTAGTGTTGCCAGAATCGGTTAGTCTTGCTGATAATTTATCAACCGATGCCGTTACTTTTTTTTCTGCTGGAGTAGCCATCTTCGCAGATACTTTATTTAGGGAATCATTAATGACTTTTCTCTTTTCATCCATCGATTGGTGACCTCCCTTTCAGTTGAGATTAGAATAGACTTGCTTTATTATTCGACATTAGGGGGATTTTTCCTTTTTAATGTTATTAGCGAACTTTTGTTCCGAAACTTTTGTATGTGATACACTTAAACTTCGAAGTTTACGCGGGGGCGTACGCGTAGACGGACAGGAATCGCGTAGTGGTGCTGGTTCTCGGTGTTTTCAATAGCGCTAAAACGGACTAACCGTTTGGAATAGACATAGTTTTGATCGTGCAAACGGTATTCAGCGTTGCTTTGATTCGACAAAATCACTTCCCAAAATAGGAATAATATACTATTCTACTTGTACACCAACATCAAAGGGGAGTAACATAAATGAGTGATGAGCAGCAGTTTGAGTTATTTCAAAGAAAAGATCAAATTGGCCCAGACAAGGAATATATTATATTACCTAAAGGTTTCATGGTCAGGTCTATAATTTGGCGGTTAGTAAGGGCAATTGTTTATTTGTTTGTTTTCTCTGGAATAGGTAGTAGTTACGATAACAATAGGGATTCTCATTGGATGATTCCAGCTGTAATAGGATTAGTTGTCGCACATTTTATATTGAATTTAATCTGGAAGGGATTCATTTTTAATTGGATATATAAGGTATCGTACTCGAAGGAAACCTACCAAACACTTCGCAAGTCCGGTGCAACAAGTGAAAAGTAAGTTTGTTTAAACACTTGGATTAATTCATAGTTGCGATCGCTTGAGCCTATGATGATCGGGAAATACCGTCCTAAGTAGAATAAACAATTTATGTGAAAGTGAAAAGGACTTTTTCGATACTTATTAGGCTGGAATTGAAATGATTCCGGTCTTTTTTTCGTTGTGTGGACGGCAGTTTTCTGTGTCCGTCCGCAATAGCGATAAAAATATCTATGAACGCTCAGAGAAACAGAGAAAATGGTATTTAAGAGGCGGCGTATAATAAACACCCCTCTTAAATTGCTACTCGGGTTTGAAAGGCTAACCCTGCAAATATTCGAACATGTAACGCGTCTCAGCGCATTTTATACATACAATAATAAGAGTCCAGTCCCGTAAGGAATCACGGCGATGCGCGATTACTTTGTGGTCTGTCTCCATACAGCATTTACAGCAATCTGCTTTTCGGATTTGCATATCGTTCACCTCCTATATATAAAATCAGAGTTCACATTAAATACTTTTACATGGCCCCAAAAAATTAGCAATGCTGATATGACGCGAACCCGCGCGGATACTTGATCAAAGGGTTTCATCGCGAAAATCGTTTCAAAAACCTTCGTATATGATGCGATTGTGAAACGGGTAAAATTTGAAGCTAAATAACCGGTTTGTAGTTTTAAAAACCGTTTCAAAATCATTGTTGCATAAACGCACACAATGTTTCCTTGGTGTGGTAATATCTCCTTAAATCTGATGAGGAGGGTTGCGTTATGATCGTTGAACAAGGTTTGCAGTTACTTGAATTTCTTAAAGGTGTACCTGGGTTCGTACCTTACAAAACGAAATTAAAGGACACCAGTAAAGATTGGTATACATTAAGGTCAGGTCGCGGAGTTGTTTGGGGAGGAAAGAAATGGGGAGTCATGCATCTAGAAAAATCAAGACTGTTTTTTGCTATAGATTATCCACATGGGGCTTTTAACAGTGAGGAAATAAGAAATCGATTAGATTTACCGCTTAGAGATAAATTTACCGATCAATCAGGCCTTAGGTTTGGAACAGGTCCAAATTTTGAAACAGTTCAAATAGCGCTTTATCCAGAACTATTAAACTCATATAACGTGACAAATAAAAAATTCACTGATTTTCTCGTTGAAGTGTTTCGAAAATCATCTCGTTAGATGCGTTCGCAAAGGTATGATTTTAAGACGACGCGAAAAGTAATACTATTTCCGTCCGTAAACGCACTTAAAATTATTTACGAACGTTCGCGTTATTTCGTTGACCTTTACGAACTAATTGGGTATAATTGGGTCATAAGGGATCAACGAAAGGGCGGCGGTCAATATGAAAAGCGCGAAGATCGGTTACGTAAGGGTATCGAGCTTATCACAGAATGAGGAACGGCAGCTCGTTAAAATGCGCGAGCTTGGAATCGATGACCGATTCATTTTCGTTGATAAGCAAAGCGGCAAAGATTTCGATCGGCCGCAGTACCAGGCGATGAAATCAGTTATTCGCGAAGGTGACCTGATTTACATTGACGCGCTGGATCGTCTTGGCCGGGACTATGACGGCATTATCCGCGAATGGAAGTACATCACGCGCGAGCTAAACGCCGATATCGTCATTCTTGAGAACGAGTCGCTATTCGATAGCCGTAAGTTCAAAGCAATGGGTGATATGGGTAAGTTGATGGAGGATCAATTCCTTAGCTTACTATCGTACGTAGCGGAGCAGGAGCGTAAGAAGATTAAACAGCGGCAGGCCGAAGGTATTGCGGTAGCTAAAGAGCAAGGTAAGCACCTGGGACGTCCGCAAATGAACCTGTCAGCGTTGACTAAGGATAAGCTGGCGGTATTCGATGCTATGTATCCGCAATGGAAGTCAGAAGCGATCACAGCCGTCGAGTTCATGCGCAGGCTTGACGTTAAGAAGACGACGTTCTACAAGATCGTTAAGGAGTACGAGGATAGCCGCGTAATTTAAGCGGGACTATAGCGATACATTTTGGCCGGCCCGATTGGGACCGGTCTTTTTGCGTTGCGCTGCGATCGGTAAAGGCCCCAGGGTACCGCTACCGTATGCGAAAGAATTGCGGCATCGCTCCGAGCACGCCGGCCCGATTTCTCGCGCTCGATTGCACAACTTCGGCAACTTCGGAGGGTCCCGCCCGTGTGCAAGAAATGGTCCCGCTTCTATATCGCGTAGACCGTTAGACTTTGCGTAAACATCCGGATAACCTCTCAGGACTTTCAAACGGTAGGGGGTACGCCACTCCCTCGCTACCATTTCGATTTTGAAAATGTGGCTAGCCGCTCAAAAAATTTTAAAAATTTGCGGAGATCCCGCGGAAGGTGGAAATGAAATGACAAACGCAATTTTAGAGCAACGATTAGACGGAATTAATGAGGCAGACGTAGCCGCAGATTTTTACGCAATTTCACATAGAGGTACGGCAATTGCCGAGATTATGCGGGAGTTTTACGAGCTTACTCCGACCGTAGCGAAGGCGCTAATCGTTCGCCATGCCGATACATATACGCGCAAACTGGCAGTAGTGGCGCAGGAATCCATTAACACGCGGTATCGCTCGGACATCGGGCGGATGTATGGCGGACTTGTTGATCGCATCATCCTATCGAATCAGGCGCGGATAAATCAGTTCGCGCTGTTTATCAAGACCGGTAACGTAGTTCATGAACGGGAGGGCGAGCGTCTTGACGAAGAGATGCGCCAATTGGTGAAAATTGCGCAGTCCATCAGTTTCGATTTACCCGAAGAGAAGACGTTAGGACAGAGGATTCGAGACTTTTTCAAATGATTCTACTAAACATTAATGTTGAACAAAAATTAATTACGAATAATGGTGAATATTTACATAGAGGCAAAGATACAAGGGGATACCTAATACATGTTGAATTTACTTCGGGAGGTAAAAGGCATTGGAATCGGCTCATAACATTAGATTAACTGCAGCAGAAATCGGAAACCTTTGGAATCAGTATTTAACTGACAGTTTGGCAATATGTGTCCTTAAATACTATGTGAACAAAGTTGAAGATGCAGAAATTCGCCCTGTTATCGAATACGCTTTGGGTTTATCAGAACAGCATGTTCAAAGAATTACTGAAATCTTTAAAAGTGAAAACTACCCTATTCCTCAAGGCTTTACAGATGACGATGTGAACCTAGATGCCCCACGCTTGTTTACGGATACATTCTACCTCATTTATCTCCAGAATATGTCTAGAATTGGGTTGATTGGGTACAGTTTAGCTTTACCTTTAATGGTACGATCAGACGTTTGTGATTTTTACAATGAATGTCTTTCTTCATCTACTCAGCTAACAGAAAAAGTAAAAAACGTTATCCTATCCAAAGGAATATTTACGAGACCACCCTACATTCCTGTACCAGAAATGGTTTATTTTGTAAATAAGCAGAGCTTTCTGACAGGTTGGTTTGGAGATCGTAGACCACTAGAAGCGATGGAAATAACTCAACTTTTCTTAAGCATACTTACAAATGTGTTTGGTAAGGCATTGGTAATGGGTTATAGTCAAGTGGCAAAATCAAAAGAAGTTCGTGAGTATATGATTAGGGGGAAAAACATTGCTGATAAACATGTTGAAGTTTTTACTGGACTCTTTCGTGAAAATGACCTTTCTTTACCCCAAACTTGGGATTCAGAAGTCATGGATTCCACGGTTCCACCATTTTCAGATAAACTCATGATGTTCCATACAAGGGTTTTGAGTATGGCTGGAGTAGGCAATTACGGAACTGGTATAGCTACAGCCGTGAGACATGATATAGCAGCACAGTACATTCGTCTAGCGGCAGAGTTTGCACATTATGGTGAGGATGGGATAAACATCATGATTGATAACGGCTGGATGGAAGAACCACCACATGCAGCTAATCGTAAGACTCTGACAAATGTTTAGACTAGCTAGGTTATAAAATGATTTGGCGGTCCACCAACGAATTTGAACCGTCTATTATTTTACACAAGCCCCTTTTCCGGCTTTTCTGATAACGTTAGTTAAACGAAGTGTTTTTCAAATAATATTCGCTAAGCCCTACGGTTATTGCCGTGGGGCTATTTTATATGCAAAGAAAAGGGGATAGATATGGAAAGAGAAGCAATATTACGGCTAAAACTAACCGCGCAGAATGAAGCTAACCCAGCATTTGAATCGGCTGCGCAAGCGATGCGCGACCTTAACGGACCGGCTGAAACCGCGTCAAAGGCATTTAACGAAGCAGCTAGCGGACTACGCGGGTTTACCGATTCGCTAAAGAGCGCTTCAACAACAATTAACGATACAGGTAAATCGTTTGAGGCCGTTACGCAGGCTTCCGGCGGTTTAACAAAAGCGTTAGAGGGCGATCAGAAAGCGGTTGGAGAGGTAACGCAGTCGCTTAGCGGATTTGATCGCGCGCTTAATGAGACGGCACAAACGATGCGTGGCGTAGGGGAAGCGTCCCAGGCTTTTAATAAAGCGAGTGGTAACGCCAATACGTTGAAAGAGTCGGTCGATAAGGGCGGCTTGCTCATCGGCATGCAAATGCTCGGTCAGAGCATGGAAGGCGTAGGCGAGACCGGTGCGCATATGTTTGAGGACGCGATTAAGTCGGCAGCTGAATTTGAGGCGAACATTTCCCGGATTCATGCGGTCTTAATGAACCGTGAACCAAACGCCAATATGGAAGAGATGTCGCAGACGGCGCTTAGACTCGGTTCTAACTCAAAATTCTCCGCGAATGAAATCGCGCAAGGCCTTTATGACTTGGCACGCCAAGGCTTGTCATCTACGCAAATTCTCGGCGATGGTGTAAATGGCGCGATCGAGGTTGTAAATAATCTCGCGCAATCAACTGATACGGATATGAGTGAAACGGCCAAAGTCATCACCGACGTAATGCACGAATTTTCCATGTCCGGCGATCAATTGGCGAAGGTAGGCGATATGATCTCCGGAACTATGCATACGTCATCTATCTCAATGAATGACTTCTACTACTCATTGAGGCAAGTCGGACCGGTCGCGTCAAATATGCATCAATCGATTGAGGACGTTTCGACGGTTATAGCTGAACTTGCACAGCATGGTATTTCCGGAAGTAGTGCAGGCACCGCCTTGAAAAACATGCTTCTCGGACTCGAACCACGGACAGAGAAAGCTGCGGCTCTTATGAAGGACCTGGGGATTTCCGCGAAAAATGGGGCTGCCGATTCGTTCTATCAGTTGAACGGTAATCTTAAGCCATTGCCAGATATTATCGGGGTGCTTCACGATAAATTCGGCGATCTAAATGACTCGCAGAAGCAAGCGGCCTTAAGCGCGACATTCACTAAATACGGATTAGCCGGTCTCAATACGATCGTCGGAGAAGGCAAGGATAAATTCCAAGAGCTTAAGAAAACGCTCATGGAAGAAAAGTCCGCTGATATCGCGCGAGAAAAGATGAACAACCTTCAGGGCGATATGTGGAAACTGAACGCGTCAGTGGAAACCGCTAAGAAATCATTTGGTGACACATTGGCGCCGGCGATGCGAAGCGTAGCGCAAGCTGCGCAGGGGGCTGTAAACTGGTTTGCGGAACTCTCGCCGGCTACGAAACAAGCCATTATGGTAGTCGGCGGGATTGCCTCGGCCATGTTCGTTGTTGGCGGATCGATTCTCAGCGTAGTTTCGACGCTCGGATTTTTGAAAATGGGGATGCAGGGTCTCATGGGAACTAGCGCAACCCTGACAGGTTTACTTTCACCCATCGGGCTCGTCATCGCAGCAGTCGCAGTCCTCGGCCTTGCCGTGTACGAACTCATTAAGCATTGGGACGAAGTTAACGCGTGGATGCGTCAACACATCGGCATTGACCTTCCGCAAATATGGACCGCGCTAAAGAGCACGGCGACCGCCGTCTTCAAAGCAATTAGCGACATATTTTCTGACGCGTGGAACGGGATTAAGAAGATTACGCAGGAAGTGTGGGATTATATCGGTCCTACGATTACCGACGGCCTCAAGGCAATCTCGGACTTTTGGGGCGAAGTATTTCCGCAGATGCGTGATATCGCTAAGGCTTTCTGGGACTTCTTAGAACCGATCGTCAGGATAACGTGGGAACTTATAAAAGGATACTTTTCAGTATCCCTTGGATTCATCAAGGGCGCTTGGAGTGATACTTGGAACGCGATAAAAGACTTGTTTAAGACGGCGTGGGACTTATTAGTGGATCTGATACGTATCGGGTGGGACGACATTACCGGCATATTTAAGATTGCGCTCGACTTACTCAGTGGAAACTGGTCGAAAGCTTGGGAGGATATGAAAACACTCCTATCAAATTTGTTCGGAGATATCAACAAACTGTTCGGCGATTTCGTTACGAACTCGTTCAATTTCGGTAAGGATATGGTAATGGCGGTGGCTCGAGGTATCGAAGGCGCCATAGATGCCGCAATATCGGCCGCTAGGAAAGTTGTTTCCGCGATTACATCGATATTCTCGTCAGCACCGACGTCGCCGAGCATTAGCAGCGGAAACGCGATCTCGCAAGCTGCGGCGGCAGTTCCTCAATTCGCAGAAGGCGGTAAAGTTACGAAACCGACTCTCGCAATGGTCGGCGAAGGCGGTGAGCCTGAGTACATCCTGCCGGAGAGTAAGCTGCGTGGTCAAGACGGTTATACGCTCGGATTAAACGGTGTTTCTATGCCAGGCGGAGCGAGCGGTGTGCGTACGGGACAGACTGTGATTAACGGTGGTATTAACATTACGGTTAGTGGCGCAGGTAAGGACGGCAAACAAATTGGTAGTGACATCATGTCGATGTTAAGACGCGAGTTTAAGTTCGCGCTGTAAACGAAAATAAAACGCCACTCAAACGTCAGGATTACGGTCCTAACGAATGGGTGGCGCCTTTTATCGATCAATAGGCAACGTCAACTTGAAACCTTACTGTCGCATAATTACTTAGATCATCACTGGTTGCGAAATCCGCTGTCTTAATATCGCCCTGCTTTAGGTCAAAAAGAGATGCGCCAGCTGTTCCTAATCTTTTACCCGATTCGTCGTAAAAGGCAGCGGTTAAATGAATTGATTTATAGTCCTTTGAATCTGTGTTTTTCACGTCACCGGCTATTCTCCATATTCCAATGTCATCTTTTTTAACTGTGAAGTCATCAATAGCAAATACCCCTGCCTTATTAGAGGAAACATTAGATGACGGCCCGCTGTTCCCCGAAGGACCCGACGTAATTGTAATCGTCCGCGCATCCCCGTCCCACTTAACGTTAGCTCCCAACATTTCCGATACTACGCGAAGAGGTACGTAACTCGATCCGTCAATGATTTGAACATCAGCGGAAGTTTGCTTGCCGTTAATGAATAATTTAATATCAGAGGCTGCGTACACACCGATTGAGAACGCTGCGGCTACTATTGCGGTGATGCCTGTTGCGATTAAAACTTTCTTCTTCAAATTCATGGCGCACTCTCCTAAAATATGGATTTACTACTACGTTCAGTTTCGACGTATTTTCATATTATTCCTTTATGCGTTTCCAATTTTCTATATGCGATAAATTTTCGAGCGAGTCGAATTAGTAATAAGACACTCTCTAACCCGCGCGATCCTTCTATTTTATAGAAGTTGCGTAATTTCATGCGTTTGGGTACAATTGAGTCAACGTGAATAACCGTCAGGATTCGCAGCAATCCACAACATATCGTTACAATCCGCAATCCCTAACCGAGTGAACAAACGTTGACCTACCGCGGTTTTTAGCCTAACGTTAGCCGGCCGCTTCTTCACCATCAACAACCCGAACGCCGTAGCTTCCTGCGGATGCGGTCAGTCGTTCCGTACAAAGGAAGAGGATGCGGTTTTGGCGCAGCCTTGTGAGGATTAAGGTTTGGAAGCTTGTTAAATATAACCTCTCAAACATGTGTATCATGCTAAAATGCACATGTAGGGGAGGTTTTTTTATTTTGTTGAAACCCGCGAGAAACCTTACCCTATAGGATCACTCTGAGTTATATTGAGCTGTTAGCTTATTTGTGTTTTGTATTATTTTGACGAAGTCTGGTGTTAACAGTTGGGGGAGAACATGGTTATGGACATTACTGCTGCAACAGACCAACATATTGAAGCTGTTTGCTTGATTGATGAAATCGTTTTGGGGAATGCGAGCAGAAGGGAGTATCTCTTTCAAGCTATTTTGGACGGAAAATGTTATATAGCCAAAATGGATCACGAACCAGCTGGATTTATCATTTATGATACCACTTTTTATCATCATGCTTTTATATGGTTAGTCATTGTAAGTCCTCGTTACCGGCGAAAAGGCATTGCTACAGCGTTAATCCAACATATTGAATCGATCAGCCCAACGGAAAAATTGTTTACCTCTACCAATGAATCTAATACTGACATGCACCATCTCTGCGAGTCGCTTGGATTTGCCAAGAGCGGGTGGATTGAGAATTTAGATGAAGGCGACCCTGAGATCGTTTATTATAAAAGTAGAGAGATTAGGCTCAATCATGTTGAAACTTAAAAATAGAAAGCGGAGAGAGAACAACAATGGATACTACAGCAAATGAAATAGCAGAGTGGATGCTAACTGAAGTGAAATCTTCAGGCATCTTGTACCAAAAGGACGCCGTTGACTATATTTTGAAAAACTTCGGAGAATCATATATTTATGTCAATGAAAATGGGAATCAAGCCATTTCAAAAGAAGTAAAAAAGATTTTTAAGAAGCTGCACAATGGAAGAGCGGCTTGGGAACGCGATGGATTCTTTTGGGGGTGGCATTAAGCCGGAGATGCCGCAGTCAGATTATGCCCAGCTACAGGGGCTGGCTTCATCCAAGTCGCCCTGTAGTCAGGTTTTACCTAATTGCAACAGCCATACCTACACATGGTCCGTATGCAATTGGGCAAATCCGGCCTGGAGCCCCGCCCCTACGACTCCACCTTAACCAAACAACACATCCAGGATCGTCCCCAGCTGCCCCCGGGTTTTGCCCTCCAGAATGTTCGGGTTGTACACCTCCACAAAACCGCAATTCTCACAAGATACGAATAAAAAGTGATTATTCTGTATGTCAAACATTTTACTGAGACCTGTGCCGGTCATGGCTACCTCTTTGATGCGGCAGTGGTTGCCGCTGCACTTGGTACATTTGAATTTCTCCTGAATCGCGTCTTCGACTCGCATGGTGTAATCCCTCCATAGGATCCGTTTATCCAATCATACGTTTGAAAATAGGAAACGATTCATCGCCAACCCCCACCTACAGTTGACATTGATAATCATTCTCATTTAAAATGAATATGTAGCGTCATACATACAACAAACAACTACTCTTACAAAGGTGGATGAATTGTGATGTGGAACACGATAAGTATCTCCGATCATTTATATGGATTTCAGCTCGAGCAAGGATATTTGGATCCCTGGGCTGCCGTAGGGCACATTACAACCATGAAGCGGGAACTTGTGATCCTGGTGGACCTATTCCTGTCAGAGATAGAAACCTGTGAGCAATATGATGGGCTCCTTGAAGCGATTCGGAGATTTGTACGATATAAAGCGGAGGCTCTTGGCTTCAGCATGTTTGAAGTGCGATTTCATTGCAATGGACTTCTGGATGAAGCGATTGATCTACCCTTGCCTAAGGTACCGCACCCAAGCGGACGGTTCGCCGTAGATCATGAATTCGTAGAGAAAGAGAAGGTGATCCAGATTGGGCATGCTATTTGAAGTTTTGAAGTGCTCGAAGCAGCAATCAACGCAACAAGGTGACGCTGTCTCTACGCATGATGTGGAGAACATTATGCGCCTGAGTTACGATAGAGCGGATCAGAAGCTGCGCGAATTCATCCTGCAGGAAGGCATTTCCGAATCTTCATCAACCTTAGAAGTGAAGTAATTAATAGAGAAAAAGGCCGCGGTGACAAAAGGGTGAATCCCTAGTACACCATGCGGCCTTTTATTTTGACGTTTTCGCCGTATTTGGCTCTCATCAGCTTGGTTTGTTCCAGCATGTACGCATATATTTCTTTCAATCTGTTCTTGCGAGGCTTGATCGTTTCTTTAATCTCACCATTAACCACAATATCATAGACTAGCATAATTATCATTTCACTCCTTTGGGGAATTGTGTTTCTTCTTTGCTTATAGATTCATTGTAGGAGAGAAACATTAAGTCACTATTAATTTTTTCTTTCGATTCTGTGAAAATTGCATGATATTTGTTAGACGAATGTTAATTGGCACTTAATCATTCCATTTTTTGTGATCAATTTTTTTTATCAGTCAAGAGGAGTGTGCGCATGTGCATAACTTTATACACATTATCCCCCTAGTAAATTGTATATTTCTGGTACATATCAACACGTTACCCACAAGATATGCACAATTACCTGTGGATATTGGAACGCTTGTTCTATTTTTTGGCGCGTGATAATATAATTACAAATTCTAGGATAAAGGTGATTCAGGTGAGACAAATAAGCGATGAAACATTGATTGACTCCTATTACAAAGCTATAGATTTGAGATTAGAGTCAGATTTTCTCGACCTGTTGCTAGCAGAAATTAAGAGACGCAATTTAAAGTTGAATGTGTTCGTGAAAGACGAAACACCTATGAATTAGCACTTAATAGAGAGCTGCTGGCTATGGATCTGTTGTAATTTGCACGGTGAAGCTGTGATGGCATTCCGTACAATTCACGAGATGAATGCACAGATGGTTCACGACATCTTGATATCCATTCGTCATCGCGATGTCGTCAATTTCGCGATATGGGGAATAGGGACCGAGGTAGTCGTCCAGCCTCCCGCAATCACTGGCCTGATGGGTACATACGGGGCATTCGGCATTTAAAGACTGCAAGCCATTACAAACCGGACATATATAAGACAAAGGGGTATTCCTCCTAACCGACATAGGATCTTTGTTCGCAACAAAGTCTCCCATTTGATTAGGCATAGAATACCCCATTTTATTTATAAATAATTAAAATTTCAAATTACTGCTATGTCCTGGAGAAAGCTTAGCGGAAGGATCGATATAAACCTTCGCATTGTTGATGGCCGTTGGAGCTTCACCGAAGCCTACAGCGATCAGTTTCAATTTGCCAGGATAGGTGGTGATGTCGCCAGCTGCGAAAATGCCTGGAATGTTCGTCTCCATACGGGAATCAACGACGATGGAGCCGTTCTCGATCTGCAGTCCCCATTCGGAGATTGGACCCAAGGAAGAGACGAAACCGAAGTTTACGATCACCGCATCAACATCAACGATGGTTTCTTCGCCGGATTTGATATCTTTCAAGGTGACTTGCTCAATCTTGTCGCTGCCAGTCAGCTTCGTGATTTCCGTTGGCGTGACAATGTTGACATTCGACTTCATTAAGTTCTCCACGCTATGTTCATGCGCGCGGAATTTATCTCTGCGATGGATCAGCGTAACCTTCTCGGCAATCGGCTCCAACATCAGCGCCCAGTCTACCGCCGAATCGCCGCCGCCGCTGATCAGCACTTTTTGACCGGCAAATGCATTCAGGTCGCTAACGAAGTAATGGAGGTTCTTTTTCTCATATTGAGGAGCTTCTGGCAATTCAAGACGACGCGGCTCAAAGGCGCCTACGCCACCGGAAATGACAACGGCACGGCCGTAGTGAACGCCTTTATCCGTGGTAACTTCGAACAGACGCTCTTCCTTCTTGTTCACTTGGTGCACCTTCTCTTCCAAACGAACGTCGATAGCGAAGTGCTTCATTTGAGCAAGTAGATTATTCACGAGCTCTTGAGCCGTGACTTTAGGGAAGCCGGCTACATCATAAATGTATTTCTCCGGATACAACGCCGCAAGCTGGCCGCCGAGCTGGGGCATACTTTCAATAATTCGAACGGAAGCTTGACGCATGCCGGCATAGAAAGACGCGAACATCCCAGCAGGACCGCCACCGATTACAATTATGTCTACAACATCTTGACTAATTTCTCTCTCACTCATTTGAAACTCTCCTCCGATGTAAATTTGTTACAGCCAGCAATTTCCTAACCATTATTACATTATAAACGGCTAGCTTGTCGAAAGAAACAGAAAAGTGTGAGTTCTTTAAATATTTCATCCATAAAGATGAGAAGTTTTAGTAATGGAATGGGAGGCCCGGAGAATCGCCAACAAGCCCCATTTTCAGGCAAATAGCACTTGATATTTACTTATGAACATTATATTATATCATGGAGAATCTTTTCGTATGTTGTGATTTTATCAGCTTTATTGCATCATAAATCACTTCTGTAACGTGCAAACTAAGTGTAGAATTGCTAATTTGAAGCCGTTTGTGTAATTTTTCACAAGATAGAGAAATAAAATGGATATGGAAGTGAGAGAGCCATGAGCAGAATACCAAGAATCGTCATCTTAGGTGCCGGTTACGGCGGGATCCTGGCAGCAATTCGCCTGCAAAAGGAATTAAATTATAATGAAGCTGATGTAACCCTCGTTAATAAACACGATTATCATTATATTACAACCCATCTTCATATGCCTGCTGCGGGAACAGATAACCCTGAGAATGCACGCGTGAACATTTTGAAATTAATCGATGAATTCAAAGTGGATTTTGTGAAATCAACGGTGACACAAATTCGCCCTCACGAGAAAAAGGTTATTCTAGAAGATGGCACATTATCCTATGATTACTTGGTCATCGGTCTTGGTGGCGAAGCTGAAACCTTTGGTATCCCTGGTCTGAAAGAATACGCGATGAACATCCGCAGCATCAACAGCGTTCGCTTCATCCGTGAACATATCGAATATCAATTCGCTAAATACAAGCGCGAGCCTGAGCGCAAAGATTATTTGACCTTTGTTATCGGTGGGGCCGGATTTACCGGTATCGAGTTCATCGGCGAGTTGGCCGATCGCGTGCCTGAATTGTGCAAAGAATTTGACGTGGATCCTTCCTTGGTCAAAATTTATAATATTGAAGCGGCGCCGACAGCTCTTCCAGGCTTCGATCCTGAGCTAGTTCAGTATGCGATGAAAGTCCTCGAAGATAAAGGCATCACGTTCAAAATTGGCACAGCGATTAAAGAATGCACTCCGGAAGGCGTGCTGATCGCTGGCGACGAGTTTATCAAAGCGGCTACCGTAGTATGGACGGGGGGTATCCGCGGCAATCACATGCTCGAAGAAGCCGGTTTTGAAACGATGCGCGGCAGAATCAAAGTTGACGAATACTTGCGTGCACCGCAGTTCGATAACATTTATGTCGTAGGCGACTGCTCCATCGTAATGAATGATGAAGGCAGACCGTTCCCGCCGACAGCGCAAATCGCGATGCAGCAGGGCGAAGCTGTCGCTCATAACTTGATTGCGTCGATCCGCGGATCCCAAATGAAGACGTTCAAGTTCTCCAACAAGGGAACCGTTGCTTCATTGGGTAAAGGCCAGGCGATCGGCATCGTCGGCTCCCGCAAGCTGAAAGGCAATGTTGCGGCTATTATGAAGAAAATCGTAGATATGCGTTACCTTTACATTATTGGCGGTATTCCGCTAGTTATTCGTAAAGGCCGCTTCTAGCATCCTTAAGTATCGGGGGAATTGTCAATGCGGCACTGCAGTGTCCAAGTAAGAGGACTTCTTACCCGGGAGGAACTGGATCGCTATAATGCCTTGATCGAGGTCGGCCGTTTCTTGGAGAACGAGAAGCGTTACGATCACGTAGCTGTTGTCCAAAAAGAAATTGACATTCTCATCTTGCCGGCCATTGAGCGGCTGAAGGAAAAGGGACGCCAGCGCGACCGCGACACGGAAGTTTATCTGGCCCGCAAGGCTCAGATGGAAGCTGAGCTAGCAGCTGCCATGCGCGATGACGAAGATGAGGATTAATCCATGAAAAAAGGAAGCTCGGCTCATAGAGTCAGCTTCCTTTTTGTGTGCGATTAAATTTGCAGCATCTTCGCGAACTTCTCGGACGTCAGCAGGTTGCCGACGTAGAAGTCGCCGAACTCGCCATAACGCGCGCTTACTTCATCGAAACGCATTTCATAGACGAGCTTCTTGAATTGAAGCGGGTCTTCAGAGAAGAGCGTAACGCCCCATTCCCAGTCGTCCAAACCGACGGAGCCGGTAATGATTTGTTTCACTTTACCCGCATAGGAGCGTCCGATCATGCCGTGGCTGCGCATCATGTTCTTGCGGTCTTCCGTAGGGAGCATGTACCAGTTGTCATTGCCCTCACGGCGTTTGTTCATCGGATAGAAGCAGATGTGCTTCGCTTTAGGCAGAATGGGCTTCAGACGCGCTTGAAGCTCAGGGTCATCGGCTGGATTGACGCCAGGCTTGGCCAAGTAAGCGCTAAGCTCGACGATCGAAACGTACGAATAAACCGGAATTGTAAATGCGGCAAAGCTGGATTTATTAAAAGCTGTTTCCAGTTCGTTCAGTTCTTCCAAAGTTTCACGCAGCTGCATGAATACGAAGTCGGCTTTTTGGCCTACAATGCTATAAACGGCTGTGCTGCCTAACTTGTCATTTTCAACTTGCTGCCACTGTGTCAGAAATGTATTCAGCTCATCGAGAGCGTGCTTGCGTTCCTGAGGTGTTGCGGCATTCCATGCATTCCAATCGATCAGACGAAAGTCATGGAGCGCATACCAGCCTTCCAGTGTTTGTACGGCTTCACTCATGAAAAATCCTCCATTCAGGGCTTAATATCCACTACATTGTATCCAATTCATGGAGAAAGGGCAAATGAACAATGGGTGAAAATGCAAATGTTCAACATGTGGACACTTTACCTAAACCAACAGGTGAATTAAAATGTAAATATACATAATGGTCAGACCATTTCCGACGAAGTGAAGAGAGCTTCATAGTTTCGAATAGTTTCAACAATAGGAGGAGAATGTTTTGTTACAGATGATTATTGCTACAGTCCTTATGATGGTTCTGTTTTTTGGACTGGGCTTTATTTTGAATATGCTGATGAAAACGACCTGGTTTCCGCTATACGTCTATATTGCCTTGATCATCGGCGTTATTATTTACGGCTACATGGGAACGGCTTCATTCTTGTCCAGCGATACAGGGTTTACTATCGTGGATATTGTGCCGGCGATCGGCGGTTTTGCCGGAGCGATTTTGAGCGGATCAGCGATTAAAGCGCTGCGAATTAAAGGCTTCAAAATGTTCTAAATATTTGCAACAATATGAGGATTTACACACGCCAGCCTTCAGGTTGGCGATTTTTTTTCAGGAAAAATTATCTTTCATCCGATGCATCCCAGCGTGTCGATTTTTGTGGTAGACTGATAGAGTGTAGCTGAGAAGGCTGGGCTAGAACGGATAGGTCAGGATGGTGCTGGAATAGAATGCGAATGACGAATATGCTGCACTTTACGGAGAATCACCGCTTCTGTGTAAGCCGGGACTTTTCTTTGAGCAGCCTGGATTATAAAATGTTGGCGATGATGTATCAGCCAATGATTGGCGGCTATGCGACAAGTCTCTATCAAGTTCTCTACCAGCAGATTAGCGCTGATAGAGTAGGTTATTCGCCGTTGGAGCAGCAGCGCAAACTGTTCTTGCTGTTGGAGCTGGAACAGGGGGAGCGCGGTCGCAAGTATTTGATTGAACAGTCCTCTAAACTCGAGGCGATCGGGTTGATGCAGACGAGCCGCAAGTTTCTGCCCGACGAGGAGGATTATATATTCGAATATGTACTGTTCCCGCCGCTGGGACCGAACGAATTTTTCCGCAACCAGCATTTGACGCTGCTGCTTCGCGATAAGGTCGGGAAATTCATGCTGCTGTCCTTGCGGGAAGAATTGTTGTCTCCCGAGCCGGAAGAGTGCCGGGATGCAAACTCGGAGGACCTGTCGGTGCCATTTTACGATCTGTTTCGTCTTAATACGCAGGTCATTGATTACGAGTTGGAGCAGGCGCTCTATGAAGCCTCCGCGTCCAAGCAGGGCGAGGGCAGGCTGGATGTGACGACGAAGGGCTTCCAATATGCCGATATCATTATGAGGTTCCCGCGCGGCGCGAACAACCGGGTCTTCGTAGAGGCGCTCAAGCATGCGCCCGAACAGATGGCGGCCATCAATATTGTGGCCAAGAAGTATCATTTATCGCTCCAAGAAACCTGCCGCTTATTGGATGAGGACGGGGTGTTCTCGGAAGAGGGCGAGCTGCAGATGGATCTGCTGCAGTACAATGCGAATTTGTTTTACAGGCAGAGCAAGAAGCGCGATGAAGAGCGTGAGCGCGTACTGGCTCGCGGAGAAGAGACGGAACAAGGTACTGAGGCTGCTGCCGATAAATCGGTAGAAATGCAGTATTACTTGGAAGTACCTCAGCAGCTGCGCGGTGAATGCACGGATCATCAGTATAATTATATTTTGCGCAACGAGCCTTACACGGCAGTATTGAAAATGTTTTTCACGCAGGGGTCGATCCCGGACGGTGTACTTAATATTTTCGAGAAAATCGATTTGAACTATAAATTGAAGGAGGAAGTGATTAATGTGCTGATCCATTATCTGCACATCGATCGCCGCTCCTGGGCTAAGTCCTCGATTGAAGCTGTAGCTTCCGATATGCTTGGCAAGCAAATTTCGACATACGAACAAGCCGTTGAATACGTGCGTGAGAAAATCAGTTATAAACAGAAGGCAGCTTCCAAGGTAGAAGCGGCCAAGGCAGGCGGCGGCGCGGTGACGCGTGGACGTCAAGGCAAGACGCAGAAGCCGCACATTCCGATCGTTGTGCCGGATGAGGGGAATACAGCGTCATCCCGTTTGACCGATGAAGAGCTCGAGGCTGCAAGGCGCATGGCCCAGAAGCTCGATGAACGATTTAACCGCAAAAGCTAAAGCCAGGAGGTGGCATTTTGATGGAATCCTTGTCTCAGTTGCTGAAAGCAATGCCGAGTTCGGAGTGGCGAAAGAACGCAGAGGAAAAGATTCGGCTTGTTATGCAGGATCCTTTGATTGGAAAGTTCCGTCAGAAATACCCGTTTCTTGATGACCATACAATTAAGATCAATATGAATAAGCTGTATCAGCATGTTAACGAGTACAAATCTTGCTCCAACTGCCCAGGCTTGGACCTTTGTCCAAATGATATGACAGGCCATTATACGATGTTGGCGGCGGAATCGGTGAATGGAGTTTCTTTTATTCATGAGGAGAAGGTCGCCTGCAAAAAGTTTGTTGCCAAGCAGATGCAGGATGCGATCAGCAGCCGAATTCGCACGTTCCATGTTGATCCGCGGATGATTTCGCGCAGCTACTCGTTCGGTGACATTCTCGAAGTCGATCTGGACCGGGCCAAAGCGGTCATGCAGATCAACGACTACGTTAATCTGACAATCGAGGAAGGGCTGCAGACGAATGGACTGTATTTGTCCGGTTCTTTTGGAACGGGCAAAACGTTCTTGATGGGCTACATGCTTTACCAGCTGGCCAAGGTAGGCATGACGGGGGCGATTGTGTACATGCCGGATTTTGCCGAGGATTTGAAAGGCATGTTTCAGGAGCCGCAGAAGCTGAAGGAAACCGTGGACCTACTGAAGGAAACGGATCTGCTCGTCTTCGACGATATCGGCGCGGAGAACTTGAATCCGTGGCTGAGGGATCATGTCATTGGCGCGATCTTGAACTATCGGATGAATCGCAAGCCGACATTTTTCACCTCTAATTACGAGCTCTCCGGGCTCGAAAAGCATTTCAGCTTCACCAACAAAGATGGCGATGAAGAGTATAAAGGGCAGCGGATCATGGACCGGATCCGCCCGTTCGTCCAAGTCGTTCCCGTGACTGGCAGGAATAAGCGCGGGGGCTGAGTTGGCAGGCCGCACACCTTGGGTGTGCGGCTTTTTGTTGTTTGGTGGTGGTGGTGCGCACGCTTGCAACGACTTCATAACGCTGTAGCCCGATTTTGCCCAATTGCAGGAGGTTTACACCGACTAAAATACGCTGCAGTCCGATTTCGCCGAATTACAGCGGGAAAAAGCGGCGGTTGTGCAGATTATGACGCTGTAGCTGGGCAAATTCTGATTGCAGAGGGGAATTCCGCTGTAAGCCCCCTGTAGTTCGGAAAAATCGGATTACAGAAAGCAGATCCGGACTAACCGCAAAAATAAAAAACCGCTCCCCCAGACTCATCTGGAAAAGCGGCTTGTGCTTCACAACCGGTTAGAAAGAGAACTGCTTCGCATCCGTGCAAAGCAGCCCTCGCTCACATGTTCAATTATTTCATCACTTGAATGATGGTAGCAATGATTGCTACAACTAACAGAAATCCGAAGAATACGCCGAAGCCCATGCCGACATCCATAAAATCGTTGCGCGGCTCTTCGTATACGTGTAGCTCAGGATGCTTAGGATCGCTCATGTTGGTTACCCCCTGACGTCCGTCGTTAGAATAAGTTTAAGTTTAGTATAACCAAATTCGTCGAAAGTTGTAAAGCACGTCCATGTGGCTTTTTTGACAATTATGCAAACACTATGCAAGGAGCATATGCAGGATGGCAGCGGAATATTCAAAAAACACTTGACTATGACATTAGTGTTATGGTTTAAAATAAAATCATTCTCGATAGATCACTACGATGAGATCAGGAAGAAAAGGTGAACGCCATGCGGATTAGCGAGTTATCCAAGCTTACAGGCGCCAGTATCCGCTCCTTACGTTACTATGAGCAAAAGGGTTTGATTACAACCGAACGTGAGGAAAACGGATATCGGGTGTTTAACCAGATGGTTGTAGAACGGGTCAAAACGATCCAGTTTTATTTGAGCTTGGGCTTTACAACCGAGCAGATTGAGAGCTTCCTCAATTGTGTCATGAAGAATCAGGAGTCGTTATGCGACGACTTGCTGCCTTTATACACCGAGAAGCTGAAAGAAATCGAACAGCAAATGGAGATGCTGAAGCTGCTGCAGGCGAATCTGAAAGACCGGATCGCTTACATTGAGCAGCAAAAACGGCAAGGCTAGCATGCGGACACACCTTCGCACGTTTAGCCGGCTGCCAGCATTTCACTAGCTTGAGGCTCGGTTGAAATGACCTGCTAATGTGGTATACTTTACATGTTGACTCATCAGTAGCCATTGATCTACTTGATGTTATAAATTCTATGTTTAAGAAGGAGGAACTCTCATGGCAATCGTGAATGTTTCCGATAGCAGCTTTAAAGCTGAAGTTGAAAGTGAAGGTACAGTATTGGTGGACTTCTGGGCTCCTTGGTGCGGACCTTGCAAAATGATCGCGCCAGTCTTGGAAGAACTGGATAAAGAAGTAGAATCTTTGAAAATCGCAAAAGTGAACGTTGACGACAATCCGGAGTCCGCTGCTCGCTTTGGCGTAATGAGCATTCCTACACTGATCGTATTCAAAGACGGACAGCCTGTAGATAAAGTGGTTGGCTTCCAATCCAAAGACGCTCTGAAAAACGTAGTATCCCGTCATCAATAATGACAAAAAATTGGAGATTTGCTTCCGGCAAAACTTCTTTAGAAAAAACTCTTTTTCTGCTATGCTGAGAAAGAGTTTTTTTGTTGTTAACGGGAAGGAGTGAAGACCGTCATGGAACATGAAGATGCAGCATCCCGGGAAGCGAGCTTGGAAGTGATACGCCATAAGCTGTCACTGCTTCCGGATAAGCCTGGCTGCTATTTGATGAAGAATCGCGAAGGCACGATCATTTATGTGGGCAAAGCGAAGGTTTTGAAAAATCGCGTGCGCTCTTATTTTACGGGGAGCCATGGCGCCAAGACGCAACGATTAGTCAGCGAAATCCGCGACTTTGAATATATTATTACTTCCAGTAATATGGAAGCGTTAATTCTCGAATGCAACCTGATTAAGCAGCATTATCCGCGCTATAACGTTTTGCTCAAAGATGACAAGACGTTTCCTTATATCAAAATCACGCATGAAGAGCAGCCGCGTCTGGAAGTCACGCGGCGGATTGTGAAGGATAAGGGGAAGTATTTCGGCCCTTATCCGAACGCTTTCGCGGCCCAGCAGACGAAGAAGCTGCTGGACCGCCTGTATCCGCTCCGCAAGTGCCGCACGCTGCCCGATAAAGTATGTCTCTATTATCATATCGGGCAATGTCTCGCGCCTTGCGTGCATGACATATCCGCGGAGACGAACGAGCGGATGGTGCAGCAAATTACGCGTTTCCTGAACGGGGGACACGACGAGATCAAAGAAGAGCTGACGGCCAAGATGCAAGCCGCAGCAGAGGAATTGAATTTTGAGCGCGCCAAAGAGCTCCGCGATCATATCATGAACATCGATGCCGTGATGGAGAAGCAGAAGATCACGACGAACGATGCCGTTGATCGTGACGTCTTCGGCTATGCCGTCGACAAGGGCTGGATGGCGGTGCACATCCAGTACATGAGACAGGGCAAGCTCATCGAGCGGCACGTCTCTTTATTCCCTTATTACGGGGATGAATACAGTGATTTCATCACCTATGTGATGCAGGTCTACAGTGACAATCCGGCCCTGCCGAAAGAGATTTTCCTGCCGGGCATGCCTGAGGCGGCGTCGGATCAAGCAACCGCCGAGCCCGCAGGATCCGCCGAGCCGACGGCTCCGCACGAGGAAGCCGAGGAGAAAGATGTGCGCGAGGCGTTGGAGTCATGGCTGAAGGTGAAGGTGCTGTTCCCGCAGCGAGGACTGAAGAAGCAAATGGTCGATATGGCCAAGGACAATGCCCGCAACGCGCTCGAGGAGAAGTTCCGCCTTCTTGAACGGGACGAGCGGCGTACGGTCAAGGCCGTGGAGAATCTCGGCCAATGGCTTGGCACCGGCACGATCCGCCGGATCGAGGCGTTCGACAACTCGAATATTCAAGGCACGAATCCGGTTTCGGCCATGGTGGTTTTCGTCGACGGGAAGCCGGATCGCAAAGAATACCGCAAGTATAAAGTCAAGACTGTGCAAGGCCCTGACGATTACGAAACAATGCGCGAAGTCATTCGCCGCAGGTACGAGCGCGTGCTGAAGGATAATTTGACCATGCCTGACTTGATTGTTGTCGATGGCGGTAAAGGGCAAATTTCAGGCGCAATTGATGTGCTGGAGAATGAGCTTGGCTTGTTCATTCCGGTTTGCGGTCTCGTAAAAGATGCGAAACACAAAACCGCCCAGCTGCTGATGGGCGATCCGGCGGAAGTGATCCCGCTGCCGCGCGACAGCCAGGAGTTTTACCTGCTGCAGCGCATCCAGGACGAGGTTCACCGATTCGCAATCACGTTCCATCGCGAAACCCGCGCCAAGTCCATGATCACCTCGCAGCTGGATGCCATTCCAGGCATTGGCGAGAAGCGGCGCAAGGCGCTTCTGAAACATTTTGGCTCCGTGCGCAAAATTAAAGAGGCCGAAGTCCAGGACTTCAAGCCTCTAGGTATTGGTGAAAAATTAGCAAGCGAAATTCTCAAAGCGCTTCAAGGCGAGGCGGCGGCTCCCCAGGAGTAAGGGGGCCCCGCCTTTTGTGCATCCAGGAGATCAGCAGCGCAATCAGCGCAGGCAGCAGGATGTAGAAAGCGCCGGCGATCGCATCACTGACATAACCGATCGAGAACAAGGACATGCCCATCAGAATGCTGTCCATGCAAGCATGAGCGAACATGGCTGTAATAAAACCGTATTTGAGAAATACATAACCAAGAATAAGGCCAATAACGGTAACTTCAACGAGCCTTGTATAGACAGGATAAATCGGGTACTGCGTATGGCTGGCGGCCCAGATGATGCTGGGAATCAAGACCGCGATGAAATTGTTGCGGAATATTCGTTTGAACAGCACAATTCCCAGCAGCCGGAAGGTAGCTTCTTCGGAGATGGCAGCCACCCAGGCCATGAGCGGGAACAACCGCGGTTCCAGCATGTTGAGCACGGAATCGGACGGATCGTTGACGGACCATACATCAAATTGCTTTTCGCCCCAATAAAACAGCACCTGCTGGACGCCTAAAATAAAGAGGGCCAGCAAATATCCGCGTCCCATGCCCCTCCAGACTTCTTCGCCGAACCGGCGCTCGCGCCAGGATGGCCATGGCCGCCAGCCGCTTTGCTCCCACCAGGCGTTGCCTGCTGCCAGCGCTAAGTAGAGCGCGACACCGAGGAGCATCGTTACGGCATTCATGAACAAGGCGGCAAGCAGCATGGCCAGCCCTTCATTGGACGCCCCTGCCATGGACTTGTAGGCTGGGTACATATTAATGTTGTTGATGATATAGATCACAACGAAGATCACCGTTAAGAGCAGACCTCTGCGAAAATCAACGCGTTTCCTATGCTTGATGATGTATAGGACCGCTGCCAGCGACATCAACAATGTAAACCCCATCGAAACCCATGTCATCACCGAGGCCGAATGGTCCTGCTGATCCAGCCAAGCTTGGTACGATGCAGGTAAGCTGAAAAGAGAGTTGTAACCGATAATCGATTGATTATCGAAATTCATCTGCAATTGCAAGCGCGCTTCCCCGATCGCGTCGGCACCACCTTGTTTTTCATAAACGAGCGTCATGCGTTGATCCCTTGAGGTATTGGGCTTATTTACCTGAACAAAATCGTCCGGATTCCAGCCTTGCTTACGCAATTCCTCTTTGGCCATAATATCGGCTTTTTGCTTATTCATGGAGGCGGAAATGTCAGAAATTTGGTTCCAGCCAATAATCTGTGAGGTGCGATAGTTGACCTCGATGTCGAACCGGCGGTCAGTGGCCTGGTCCACGACTCGTACCTGATAGAAGTCGATGGGGAAGCGGTCCCCATATTTTTGCTCATAAACATCCGTGAGTTGTTCCTTTTGCAAATATCCGCTTCGCTCTTTCTCGGATTGATAGACGACGAACGTTTGTGGATCATGGATGTTATACCGTTCCAGAACAAACTGAGCGGCTCTCTCGGCCGCTTGCTGCTTCGTAATTGACGGATTATCCGTAGGAGCAGCGTCTTCCTCATGTAGACCGTATAAGGCGGTAATGGTCGCATACAGTGCGATGCCAATGACCGCAAGCAAGAGCAGGAAGCGGTTCAATTTCAGCTCGATCATTCAGTTGTCCCCTTCAACATACAGTTACATCTAAATTATCACAGTTTACAAAGAAAACCAATTTCGGTGGAAACGTTCGAAAACCAGCGATAACGCGCGGAAAATAATGCCAATTTACTGAAACGAGCTTTGTCTATCGACGTATTCAATAATATAATTCATATGAATTGCAGGGAAAAGCCGAATTTCCATGTAAAAACGGGGGAACCATATGTTGGGGACAGCTAACCCTCGTAGGCTTTAAGCGAGGAACACATCGAACAGGCATTGGGTTTCCAGTGTCTTTTTCACGTGTATAGGGGGCAATATGAAGAAGAAATTGAGCATCTGGCAGTTGACTCCGCCGCAAATTCTAGTCCTGGGTTTTGCCCTGATTATTTTGGCCGGCGCCGGTTTGTTAACGCTTCCCATCGCTTCGGCATCAGGCCAGTCGCTGCACTTCATTGACGCGCTGTTCACCGCAACTTCGGCGACTTGCGTAACAGGTCTTATTGTCGTAGACACAGGCAGCAGCTTTACGGTTTTCGGGCAGATTGTGATCGTCAGCTTGATCCAGATTGGCGGCTTGGGCTTTATGACGATGGCAACATTGATTGCTTTTGTTTTCCGCAAGAAGATTACTTTGAAAGAACGACTTGTTCTCCAGGAAGCATTGAACCAAAGCAGTATGGAAGGCATCGTGCGGCTGATCCGCAAAGTCATCATTTATTCTCTCAGTATTGAAGCTGCAGCAGCAGTCATTTTTACGATTCGCTGGTCGCTGGACATGGAGTTCTCCAAAGCATTATATTTTGGAATCTGGCATGCGGTATCGATGTTTAATAATGCCGGATTTGATTTGTTCGGCACGGTCGATGCACCTTTTGTCTCTTTTACCGGCTATGCCAATGATCTGGTTGTCAACGTTGTGGCGATGGCGCTAATTGTGCTAGGGGGAATCGGCTTTATCGTCATGGCGGACGTCATGGATTACAAGAGGACGAGAAAGTTATCCTTACATACAAAAGTTGTACTCAGCATGACCGGGTTTCTGATTGTGTTTGGAGCCATCGTGATCTTCATCTTTGAATATTCGAATACGAAGACGCTGGGCCAGCTGCATATGGGCGGCAAAATACTTGCCTCTTTCTTCCAATCGGTTGCTCCGCGAACAGCCGGACCGAATACGATCGATATTGGATCGATGCGTCAAGCGTCGCAATTTTTCATCGTGCTGCTCATGTTCATCGGGGCTTCGCCGGGATCAACGGGAGGCGGGATTAAGACGACGACGTTCACGATCTTGATCAGCGCGATCTTGACCATGCTGCGAGGCAAGGAAGATATCGTCATTTTCCGCTTCCGCTTAGCCAAAGACCGCATTCTCAAAGCGATTACGCTGTCTATGTTCGCTTTATTCCTGGTGATCTTCGTCTCGATGCTGCTGTCGACGACGGAAGACGCGCATTTCCTGAAGATATTGTTTGAAGTGACGTCAGCATTCGGGACGGTCGGGTTGACGATGGGGCTCACGCCGGATTTGACGACGTTTGGGAAAATCATGCTCAGCCTAACGATGTTCGCAGGGCGGTTAGGGCCAATTACACTCGCTTATGCACTGCAGCCGAAGCAGGAGAAAGAACTTTTCAGATACCCAGAGGGTAAAATCACCATTGGTTAGGAGTCAGAGGAATGGGTAAACAGTATGCAGTTATTGGTTTGGGACGTTTCGGGTCCAGCATAGCGAAAGAACTCGTGAATCTGGGAAACGAAGTGCTGGGGATTGATATTGATGAGGAAGCTGTGGATGAACTCAGCGATGATTTGACCCATGCGGTTGTTGCCGATGCGACGGACGAAGAGGTATTAAAATCGCTCGGCCTCCGCAATTTTGACTGTGCGATCGTCGCGATTGGTGACGATATTCAGTCCAGTATTATGGTTGCTCTTGTGCTGAAGGACATGGGCGTCAAAACCGTTGTGGCCAAAGCGTTATCCGAGCTTCACGGCAAAGTGCTGGATAAGATTGGCGTCGACCGCGTCGTTTATCCGGAGCGGGATATGGGCGTGCGGGTGGCGCATCAACTGGTATCGCCGAACCTGCTGGATTATATTGAGATTTCCAAAGAGTATACGATAGCTGAGCTCTCCGTACCCCAAGCGCTTAGCGGCAAGTCCTTGAAGGAGCTGGATCCGCGGGCGAAGTACGGCTGCAGTATCGTGGCGATTCATAAACAGGACGGTGTCATCATTGCCCCAGCCAGCACAGATGTTATCCATGAAAAGGATGTCATGGTGATTATCGGCACGAATGCGCAAATCGAAGAATTCGAAAGCGAAGTTATCAGATAGTGGAGAACGCGACCTCGATTCTTATCGATCATGTTATTATTTTGCTCATTTTAATCTTTGGTTTGGGGATGCTGTTCGGAAAAGCGGCGCATTTTTTGAAGCTGCCGGACGTGGCGATGTTTCTTATTGCCGGCATGTTGATTGGGCAAGGGCTACACTGGATTGACGAGCCGAGCACTTCTTTCACAAATCAGTTTATATTGGTCATCGGCTCGACGCTTATTTTGTTTGATGGCGGGCGAAATATAAGGCTTGCAGGGCTGCGCCAGGTGTGGCTGACTGTCAGCTTGCTCAGCGTGCCGGGCGTCATTGTGACGTGTGGGGCGGTAGCTCTCACGGCGCACCTGCTGCTGGATCTGCCATGGCTCTACGCGCTATTGCTGGGAGCGATCATCAGTTCGACGGACCCAGCAACGCTGATTCCGGTGTTTAAGCAAGTGCGGATTCGCGCTAAAGTGCGGGAAACGGTGGAGAGCGAGTCGGCTTTCAATGATGCGACAGGCTCAATCCTGACATTTTCCCTGATTGCGATTATCCTCGGCACCCAAGAAGTGTCGCTAGCCTCAGGTGCCGGCGCATTCGTGAAAACAGCGGTCGGCGGCTTACTGCTTGGCGGTGTATTTGGCTATCTGGTGACCTATTTGACGGCTCATCTGAAGCTCGGATTTCTCCGGGACTATGCAACGATTGCCATGGTTGTCACCTCGCTTGGCGCTTATATGTTAGGTGAAAAGCTTGGGGTCAGCGGGTTTATGGCAACGTTCACGGCCGGGCTCATCTGGGGCAATGCCGGGACGTTTAAGCTGGAGATGAATGATAAACAGCATGAAATGGAGCATTTTTCGGAAAACATAACGGTCATCATGCGCATGCTCATCTTCATCCTGCTCGGCAGTCAGGTTAACTTTGCCGTGATCTTCGAGCATTTTTGGGCAAGCCTCGGTATTATTGTTGTCTTCATGTTTATCGCCCGTCCTTTGACAGTATTGCTCTGTGCGCTTCCTGACCGGAAAGCGGGATGGCAATGGAATGAAATCTTGTTCATGTTCTGGGTGCGGGAAACGGGGGTAATTCCCGCGGCGCTATGCGGCATGGTTGCAGGACTAGGCCTTCAGCACAGCGAGTTGATTGCAAGCGTCACTTTCATGGCAGTGTTGATTACGATTCTGTTTCAGGCCAGCACGACCGCATGGGTCGCAACAAAATTGGGGCTGAAAGTGCAGGCCACAGCGGATTGAAACAGGTTCCTGTATGCTTAACTTGTTTGTCGCGGCAGCCGTATAGTATAGTAGGCATATCAATTTGCTCGAACAAGGGGATTTCGAAAGATGAGGTGGACTCATCATGTATAAAGTATTAGTGATCGAAGACGATGCTGTAATCGGTGATATGGTGTCGATGTATTTAGGTGAAGAAGGATTCCATGTAGTCCGTTATGAGACGGGGCATGCGGGGCTTGAGGCAATGAGCGAGTTTCAGCCTGATATTATCCTGCTGGATCTTATGCTACCTGATATAGATGGACTTGCCTTATGCGGGCAAATCAGGGAACTCTCCAACATCCCTATCTTGGTTGTGTCGATGAAGAATAAAGTGATTGAGCGGGTCAATGCTTTAACGGCGGGCGCCGACGATTATTTGAGCAAGCCTTTCAGCATGCACGAAATGAGTGCCAGAGTGCAGGCATTAATCCGGCGATCTAAGCATTACCATTCGTCAGCTGTGCCTTCAAGCATTCCTGCCAAACCTGTGGAGGCTCTATCCAAATTGCCGAAAAAGCCTGCGCAGGAAATGGATGAATCCTCCAGTTTAATCAGCCTGGATCATCATACGCGCTCGATCTGGGTCAAAGGCGATTTGATTGAAACGACGTATTCCGAATTTGAAATTATGAAATGTTTTATCAAATACCCGGGACGGGTGTTCAGCCGGGAAGATCTGCTGCAAACCGTGCGCGGTATTGATTCCTTGGTGACAGATCGGGCGATCGACGTTCATATTGCCAATTTGCGCAAGAAAATCGAAGAGAACCCGAAAGAACCGAAGCGCATCCGCACCGTCTGGGGTGTCGGGTACAAATATGTGCAATAATGCCGACAAAACAAGCCTCTATAAGCAGTCTCTTACGAGAGAAATCTGCGCATAGAGGCTTGTTTGTCATTCATGATCGGCGAAGTAGGCTGTCGCTTGCGAGATGAACTTCACGGCGGCCGGATTATCCGAAGTGCTCTCCGCGTAAATAATCGAGGTGGTGCGCTTCGTCTGCTGCAGCTCGGCTAGATCGCGAAGAATCAGTTCGTTATTGCCGATCAGATCTTCGCGCAAATAGGATTTGGGCAGCAGCGTTGCCGTTTTACAGGTGGAGACGAGGCGCAAAATCGCTTCAAACGAGTCGATCTCCATCTGCACGTTCGGAAAAATCGAATACCGATGGAACAGTTCATCCATCAAAACGCGATACCAGGTGCCTTTGGAAAATAAGATCATCGGCAGTTCGTTTAAATCGTGAATCGCCAGGCGCGGCCGGTCGATATAAGGATGGCCGAGCGGCAGCACGAGGCAGAGATGGTCGTCGAACAGGTGTTCGCAATGCAGGCCAGCAGCGTTGATCTGCGAGGCTACGAGGCCGATGTCGACTTTCTTCTCTTTGACCATCGTGACGACTTCATGGGTTTTACCGGTCAGCAGCTTGATTTCGGTCATCGGATGGTCATGCAGATAGTCGGTGATCAAGTCCGGCAGCGTTGCTTGCAAGGTGGTTAAGCTGGCGCCGATCGTGATGGAGGCCTGTTGACCGGCTGATTTGTAAATTTGAATCGCCTGCTGGAATTTGCGTTCCAGATGGCGCAGCTCCAAAGCGTGGTCATAACAAAGCTGGCCGACCTTCGTTAATTCAAGCCGCTTTCCTTTGCGGGTAAAGAGGAGCGCGCCAAGCTCTTCTTCCAGCTTCATGATCTTCCGGGAAAGCGCCGGTTGTGACAGATTAAGCAATTCGGAAGCTTTATTCAAACTCTTTTGCTCGACGACGACCGCGAAGATATCCAGAAGTTCCATATTGCATTCACTCCGTTCTTATCTATATGCAAAATTGTTATAAGCGTTTATAAAAAATCAGCACTTCCATTATAAGCGATGAAGAGGTACGATGTATATGTCATCTCTTGTTCACAAAAAACCGCCGCTTGTTGATGTATTGTCAATATTGCCGGTTCACATTATTTGTTAAGAACTGCATAGACAACAGTTTATTTTGACACAATAGTTGTGGATGAATCTGGGTTGACGCTCGTTTGCGGCGAGAGTACAATAGTATGGGCTTGTCTGTCCGAAAATGCCGGAAGTTATCATTTAGGGGGGGAATTGGTTCAATGACGGGTAATTCGTATTACTTTCGAAAGATCCACTCTTTGCTTGGCGTAATTCCAGTGGGTTTCTTTCTCATCGAGCATCTGATCACGAACTATGAGGCTACAAAAGGGCATGGCGCTTTTGTGGATCAGATTAATTGGCTGAACGGACTGCCATTGGTTTTGTTTCTCGAAATCTTCGGGATCTGGCTTCCGCTTCTTTATCATGCGGTTTATGGCCTGTACGTCGCCTATCAAGCGCGCAACAATGTCAGCAGATTCGGTTACTTCCGTAACCAAATGTTTTTGCTGCAGCGTGTAACAGGCGTCATTACGTTCCTTTTTGTCGCGTGGCACTTCTTTGAGACGCGCTTTCAAGTGGCGATTGGGAATGTGGAGCACGAAGCGCTCGGTATGACGATGCATGACATCGCGACGAACCCTGTGTTGTTCACGGTGTATGTCATCGGTACTGTATCTGCGGCGTTCCATTTCTGTAACGGAATGTGGTCTTTCCTAGTTAGCTGGGGAATCACGGTGGGCCCTCGCGCACAGCGTATTTCTTCGTTTGTATGGATGGCGCTTTTCGTTGTAATGGCGGTTATGTTCATTATGTCTTTGACCGCATTTACAGGATCAGAATTCCAGCAGCTTCCTGTTGAAGCGCATGCCGGGCATTAAGGGAGGGTGAAGTAAAGTGGCTAATTCAAAAATTATCGTCGTCGGCGGAGGCCTTGCGGGACTCATGGCGACAATCAAAGCGGCGGAAGCTGGAGTACACGTTCAATTGTTCTCCTTGGTTCCGGTTAAGCGTTCGCACTCCGTGTGTGCTCAAGGGGGCATCAACGGTGCGGTAAATACGAAGGGTGAAGGCGACTCCACTTGGGAGCACTTTGACGATACAGTATACGGCGGGGACTTCCTGGCTAACCAACCGCCAGTTAAAGCTCTGTGTGATGCAGCTCCTGGTATCATCCACTTGATGGACCGTATGGGCGTTATGTTCAACCGTACGCCAGAGGGTCTGCTTGACTTCCGTCGTTTCGGCGGAACGAAATATCACCGTACGGCGTTCGCAGGCGCGACGACCGGACAACAATTGCTGTACGCGCTCGACGAGCAAGTACGCCGTTGGGAAACAGCAGGTCTCGTTACGAAGTTCGAGCACTGGGAATTCCTGGGTGCGGTCATCGATGACGATGGCGTATGCCGTGGTATTGCCGCACAAGATCTGCGCAGCATGGAGATTCAAACGTTCCCGGCTGACGCTGTTATTTTGGCGACTGGCGGCCCTGGTATCATTTTCGGTAAAACGACGAACTCCGTTATCAACACGGGTACGGCGGCAAGTGCGGTTTACCAACAAGGCGTGAAATACGCGAACGGCGAAATGATTCAAATTCACCCGACAGCGATTCCTGGCGATGACAAGCTTCGCTTGATGTCCGAGTCTGCGCGTGGTGAAGGCGGTCGAATCTGGACGTACAAAGACGGTAAGCCTTGGTACTTCCTGGAAGAGAAATATCCAGCTTACGGAAATCTGGTTCCCCGTGACATTGCGACACGTGAAATTTTCTCCGTCTGCGTAGACCAGAAGCTCGGCATCAACGGCGAAAACATGGTTTACCTGGATCTTTCCCACAAAGATCCGAAAGAGCTTGACGTGAAGCTCGGCGGTATCATGGAAATCTACGAGAAGTTCATGGGCGATGACCCGCGCAAAATTCCTATGCGTATTTTCCCAGCGGTTCACTACTCCATGGGCGGCATGTGGGTTGACTACAACATGATGACGAACGTTCCGGGCTTGTTCGCTGCCGGTGAGTGCGAATATCAGCATCATGGCGCTAACCGTCTGGGTGCAAACTCGCTCGTATCCGCGATTTTCGACGGTATGGTTTCCGGTCCTAAAGCGGTTGAATACATTCGCGGCTTGTCGAAGCATGCGGACGACACTTCCTCGATCGTCTACGATCGCGAGAAGAAACGTCATCAAGACCGTTACGAGTCCCTGCTCAAAATGAACAGCGGTACAGAGAACGCGTACGTGCTGCATAAAGAGCTCGGCGATATGATGAATGCTAACATGACGGTTGTTCGTTATAATGACCGTTTGGAAAATACGATCAATCGTATTAAAGATATGAAAGAACGCTACAAAAACATCAACATCACAGACACAGCCCGTTGGAACAACCAAGGTGTCGCATTCACGCGTCAACTGTGGAACATGTTCGAGCTTGCTGAAGCGATGACGGTTGGCGCTCTTATGCGTAACGAGAGCCGCGGCGCGCACTACAAGCCAGAATTCCCTGAACGTGATGATGATAACTTCATGAAGACAACCATCGCTGACTGGACGCCGGACGGCCCGAAAATCAGCTATGAAGATATCGACGTATCCTTGATTAAGCCACGTAAACGTGACTACTCCACGGATAAGAAGAAGGGAGGAAACTAATCATGGCTGATACACAAACTGCACAAAAAACAGTGAAGTTTATTATCACTCGTCAAGAGAGCCCAGATTCCCAACCTTACACCGAAGAGTTTGAAGTTCCTTACCGTCCTAATATGAACGTGATTAGTGGTCTGATGGAGGTTCAACGGAATCCGAAGAACTCCAAAGGTGATAAAACAACGCCAGTATGTTGGGAATCCAACTGTCTGGAAGAAGTTTGCGGCGCCTGCTCCATGGTGATCAACGGCAAACCGCGTCAAGCGTGCTCCGCGCTGATCGACAAGCTGGAACAGCCTGTCCGCATCGCGCCGATGAACACGTTCCCTGTTATGCGTGACCTTGTTATCGACCGCGGACGCATGTTCAACGCTTTGAAGAAAGTTAAAGCGTGGGTTCCGATCGACGGTACGTACGATCTCGGTCCTGGACCGCGTATGGCTGAGTCCAAGCGTCAATGGGCATATGAATTGTCCAAATGTATGACATGCGGCGTCTGCTTGGAAGCTTGCCCGAACGTGAACGATAAGAACTCGTTCATCGGTCCTTCTGCGATTTCGCAAGTTCGTCTGTTCAATGCTCACCCAACAGGTGAGATGAACAAAGAAGAGCGTCTGGAAGCGCTAATGACAGATGGCGGTATCGAAGGCTGCGGTAACTCGCAGAACTGCGTACGCTCCTGCCCGAAAGGCATTCCGCTGACGACTTCCATCGCAGCATTGAACGCAGACACAACAAAGCACTTGTTCAAAAAGTGGTTAGGCGTGTAACATTGAAAAGCCCGGTCTCCTTAATGGAGATTGGGCTTTTTTCTTCCCTGCGATTTGACGGAGGCTATTGGCAACCGATACAATAAATGAAGCGCTTCAACAAGATAATGAGGGATTATGGATGAATAATTATAAACAGCCCACGATCATCGACGTGGCCCAAGAAGCCGGTGTTTCCATTGCGACGGTCTCCAATGTGATCAATCGCCGCAAGGTGCCGATGGCGCCGGAGACGATCCGCAAAGTGGAGGAGGCCGTGGGCAGGCTGGGCTATCGCCGCAATGTGATGGCGACGAACTTAAGCCGCCGGCGTTCTTATGAGCTCGGGCTGATCATTCCGCATTTTGGCGGCTATTACGGGCGGTTTGCCGAGATGCTGGAGCAGAAGGTGCACCGCTTCGGCTATCACTTATCTATTTTTTCGGCGGGAGGCATGAATCCGGAGATTGAGCGGCGTCATCTGGAGTCGCTGCTGCAGCGCCGGGTGGACGGGCTGGTATGCCACGGCTTGGCGATGAGCATGGAGTCGACGCAGCACATCGTCGGCGAAGGGACGCCGCTTGTGATCTTTAACGGCTGGGGCTGGCCGGAGGAAATTGTGAAGCTGGCGATCAACCTGGATTTCGCCAAAGCTTCGTACGAAGCGGTGCGGCAATTTCAGGCCAATGGCTGCAAGGCGATTATCTATGCAGGCCGGCGCAAAGGGCTGGGCGCCAATGAGCAGCGCATTCAAGGCTTCCGCGCAGGCATCCGCGACTTCACCGCAGATACGCCTCACGCGGTGCTGGACGCCGGCGAGCTTGGCATCGAAGGTACGCTGGATGAGGCGCTGCGCCTAAGCGGCGGGCAGAAGCCTCTGGGCATCTATACCTTCAATGATGCGCTGGCTTTGGAACTGTTGGCGTTATGCCACGCCCGCCAAATCCGGGTGCCTGAGGAGATTCAGCTCATCGGTATGGATAATGAATTTTATGCGAACGCCAGTTTTCCTTCCATTACGAGCTTCGATATGCCTGTGGAACTGCAGGCCAGTCTGGTGGCTGCCTTCCTGATGAAGCAAATCGGCGAAACGTTGGATGAGGAAAGCGAACGGCTGCTTGATACGCATAGGCCCCGCGCCGATGGGCGGGAATTGCTGATCGATATGCAGATGGTTGCGCGACAATCGACAGCACAAAAAACCGTTACAAGCTGATGATAGCTTGTAACGGTTTTTGTTGTTTTATACGAGGCGCTCCCGGCGTTTGAGTTCTTCTTGATGCTTGAGAAACTCTTTACCATATTCACCATGCGGGTTAATGTTGGCGTTCTCGATTTGGATCGTGGCGTGAGCGATGCCATATTTGCTTTTTAACGTTTCATTGATGGCAAGAATGACGCAGAACGGCTGGATGTTCGGATCGATAAAGACGTGCGCGGTGAGCGAGTAATGATCCGTAGACACCGCCCATAGATGCATCTCGTGCACATCCTCGACCCCTTCGACATGCCGGATTGTGCTGCGGATCTCATCGAGGTCGAAGTGACTCGGTACGGATTCCATCAGAATCAGGTACGATTCACGAATGATTTTGCTGCCGCCTGTGAAAATAATGCCGCCAATGACCATACTGATCAATGGGTCGAACCAGAGCAAGCCAGTGAAATATATGATAATGGATGAAATGATGACCCCGGCTGAGCTGAGCAGGTCACCGAAGAAGTGCCAGAGCGCGCTTTTGACATTCAGATTCTCTTCTTCCTTCACGCTGTTGTGCAGCACCAAGGTGAGCACGAGATTGACGATGAAGCCGATTGACGCGATGCCCAGCATAAGGCCGAGCTGAATGGGCTGCGGATGGATGATCCGCTGGATGCCCTCGATGAAAATGCCGACCGCAATGACGCAGAGCGCTAAGCCGTTAAGAAATGATGCGATGATTTCAAAGCGCAGGAACCCAAACGTGAACCTGGCATTTGGCTGCCGGGTTGCGAGGTTCAGGGCGATCATGCTTAACGCTAGCGCGATCACGTCCGAGATCATATGGGCGGAGTCCGAAAGCAGCGCAAGAGAGTTGGACAGCAGGCCTCCAATGATTTCTACAGCGGTGAAAAAAGCGGTCAGAATGAGGGTCACCCATAATGTTCTCCGCGATTTGCTTTGTTCTTTGACGTGGTGTAGATGGTGGTAATCGTATTCCATGGCCATGTGTAGTCCTCCTTTGGCGAGTTCAATGCATGCTAATTGAGAATGATTATGATTCTCTTATTTAGAATAATTCTAATTAACTGAGATCAGTATATGCCAAAGTTCGAAAAGGTGCAACAGGAAAATGAAAAAACTGCCTAAATGTGGTGGCGCTTTCATAATTGTTACACAATTGAAATATTTCTGTTATGGTTTCATAATGTTGGGGAGGTAATATAATAAGCAAGACCCCCTTTTTAATATATAAACTTTAGAACCTGGCCCCGTTGGCCGGGTTCCTTTTTTTTATGCAGCGCGAATAGCCCTTATACGGTAAAGGTATACGGGGATAGGTGTATATATAAAAGGGAGTATAAGGGAATTTGAAATGATTTGGTTTTTTGGAATGAATTTTTGGTTATCCAAAAGATGAGGGATGTCATGATTACTTGATTCATGAAGCTTGATTAAAAATGCCACTATATATAATACATAGTGGAAAACCTAGGGTAAATGAACCCTAGATAATTTCCAATTGACGATTTTACTGAATGTTCACATGGTGTTCGCAATAGTTCTGGCTGACACCAAGGTTCATTTTACACATTGTTAAGAAGCATTCATCCCGTAAAAGCCAATAAAAAAAGCCAATATAACAACTGCAAAAGCCAATAGCACGATGTTTAAAGGATTAATTTTCGGATTAAAAAACGAGAGTAACCGAAAGAAGAATCGATTGTTGTTCTTTTTCATTTGCCCCTCCTATACTTCTAGCCACGTTTGAGAAATTCCAGATGATGCGCAGCTATTTCGTTTAATTGTTACGGGCAGTCGTGACTATCTCCTACTCCGTGACGGCCTGGATTTCTTTTTACAATATCAACCGTACACGATCATTGTGTCCGGAGCGGACCGCGGCGCAAAATTCCTCCATTTTCAGTAGCACACGCAAACCCTTGTCACGCAAGGCTTTGCGCCTTGGTTTTCCTTATCTCTCAATCCTTAAAAAATTACCGAAATCTCGAAACCTACGTCTCGTTGGCTGGGTTCCTTTTTTTTTACTAAGCACAATAAATCGTGCTTAGCCTTTTCTTTCACACCCGCGACCCGCCATACCCCAGCTTCAGCGAAATCTCCGCTGCTGCGCTGCGCACTTTCTGGATCAGATCGGGGATGTGCTCCTCGCCGAACTGCACCTCAAGCCCGGCGATACTGAGCGCGGCAATGATTTGGCCGGAATGATCGAAGATCGGCGCGCTCAGCTCCGCCGTGTAATCCTCCAATTCCGAGCGGCTGAAGCTGTACCCCGTCTGCCTCGTTTGGGCTAGCAGGGCGCGAAGCTCATCTTTGCCTAGAATCGTCCCCGATCCGATGGGCTCTAGTTCAACCTCTGCCAAATAAGCCTCGGTTTCCGAATCCGGCATAAAAGCAAGAATCGTGCGCGAGGAAGCTCCTGCGTAAAGCGGCGCTTTTTTGCCGATCTTGGTGAACAGTCGCACAGGATGATGGGTATCCAGCTTTTCAATATAGATGGATGCTTCCCCGTCCCGCAGCACGAGATGAACGGCAAAACCGATATCGTCGCGCAGCTTCTCCATGATGGCTAAGGCGATATGCCGAATATCCAGGCGCTCCGCCACCAAGTTGCCGAATTGCAGAAATAGCAGGCCAAGCGAATAGTAGCCATCTTTATTTTTATGCAAAAAGCCCATATCGGATAGTGAGCCGATCATGCGATGGACAGATGTCTTTGGCATGCCGGAAAGCTGCACCATGTCGTTCATGCTCAATTTATGGTGGGTCAAAAAAAGATTAAGCAAATCCATAGATTTAATAACGGTTTTGTTTTTATTTTGCACGATGTTCCCCCTGTGTTCAGATGCCGATAAGCGGTTTGTAGCCTCTAAAAATCCGAGCTTTTAACTATATTTATCCAGTATACATCGAATGGTAGATGAACTCCATTCAGATCGCCTTAATTCCTAGTAAATCGCTCGAAATTTTCTCTTGCTTTTCGGTAAATACCGACTATAATGATCGTATATATATGAATTAAAATTCGGAATTGCCGTTCCGGTATTCGGAACTAAAGAAGAGAGGGGCAATGGGAACTATGCAGGCGCAATTAGAAGTGAGAAGCAGACGCGATATCGTCAACTTCATCAATGCCAATCCGGTCAGTCGGCCGGGACTGAAAATTATTTTGCTCGCGCTCGCAGGCGTTTTCGTCGATGCGTATGATTTTACGAGCATTGGAATTGGCACGGCCCAACTTCAGCAGCAGTTCGGACTGTCGGCTGTGCAACTGGGAAGCCTAACGGCGATTATGGCTGTCGGTTCCTTGCTGGGAGCGATCTTCGGCGGTTATTACACCGATAAATTCGGCCGTAACAAAATGTTTCTGATCGATTTGTTTCTAATGGTTTTCGCAGCGTTCGGTGCAGCGCTTTCCCCAAATTTTGCGACGCTTGTGTTCTTCCGTTTACTGATGGGCATCGGGGTAGGCCTCGACATTCCGGTTGCCTTGAGCTTTATTGCCGAGTACAGCAATATGCGGAAAAAAGGCGCTAATGTCACGCTGTGGTGCCCGCTCTGGTTTAGCGCCGCATCGGTGACCGGCTTGATTGCGCTGCCGTTTTACTTTTTAAACCAACATGAATATATTTGGCGCTGGTCTGTAGGTCTTGGCGGTGTTTTTGCACTTATCGTATTGTTCTTGCGTTATTTTTATATGAACGAAAGTCCGCTCTGGGCGGCTCAGCATTTGACTCTGGAAGAAAGCGCGAAGGTCATCCGTCAAACGTACAACATTGAAGTGAACGTACAACCACAGGCTGCTGTTAAAACGAGCGCTGCACAGGTCAGCAAGGAGAAGCTATCCTACAAAGCGATTTTTCAAGGCAAATACAAATTGAGAACGGTACTTGCTTCTATCATCACATTCACCCAAAGTATGGAGTATTTTGCTGTAGGCTTCTATATCCCGACGATTTCGACGATTTTGTTTGGAAAAGGCGTTATCTATGCCATTACGGGAACGATCGTATTTAACTTGTTCGGCGCGCTCGGCGGCTTCGTCGGTTCGTCGCTCAATACCCGCTGGGGCGTGCGCAAATTGTCGATCATCGGGTACGTCGTTGCTACGCTTGGGCTGATCTGCATGGGTACTGTGGGCAACTCCTACATCGGCATATCTGCTGTCTTGCTGGCTGCATTTATTTTTGGTCATGCCTTCGGTCCAGGTTCCCAAGGGATGACGATGGCTACGCTGTCTTATCCGACAGAACTGCGCGGATTGGGCACAGGCTTTGGACAAGGTATTACACGTGTTGGCAGTGTATTAGGATTTTTCCTTTTCCCAGTCGTACTGGCTGCGGTTGGTCTGTACAATACGCTGCTTTTGCTGGCGATCGTTCCTTTTCTTGGTTTGGTAGCTACACTGCTGATCAAATGGGAGCCGGTCGGTCAAGATGTGGAGAACGAAGAAGCTGGCTTTACCAAAGCCTAAAGATTGCTTACACTTTGGAGGAGAATGACCTTAAGGTGTTCTGGGCTGCAGCTCCGAGAGGATGACTGGGCAAGGAGGAAGTTCCCGCTCTTGTCTAGGCCAGCTTGGGGCTAGCCTATTTCTTTTTGTGCAAGCTTCATAGGAAAGGGGTAAAAGTATGCTGCGAGATGTGGAAATGTCTCCATTGGGGGATAGTGCCATTATCGTCAGGCTTGGCGAGCAGGCCGACTTGGATACGAATACGAAAGTGCGCATGGTCGCTGATTATTTGGAGCAGCATCCGTTTGTGGGAATGATCGAATACATTCCGGCTTTTACCTCGGTGACGGTCGTGTATGATCCAGTTCAAATTTTTATGAGTGAAAATAAAAAGCCGCATGCCGGAGAGTTTCGCTATCCATACGATTATGTGGAACAGCAGCTTAGACAGATTCTCGCGTCGATCCGCGAAGCGGCAGCAGCCACGCCTCGCATTGTCGAGATTCCCGTCTGCTACGGCGGCGAGTTTGGGGTCGATTTGGCGTATGTCGCCAGCCTCAACGGCCTAAGCGAAGATGAAGTGATTGAGATTCATGCCAGTGGCGAGTATCTCGTGTATATGCTTGGTTTTGCTCCGGGCTTTCCTTATTTAGGCGGGATGGATAAGCGGATTGCGGCACCGCGCAAGATGACCCCGCGTTTGGCGATTCCAGCCGGGACAGTGGGGATTGCCGGTGAACAAACGGGCGTGTACCCGATTGAAACGCCAGGCGGCTGGCAGTTAATCGGCAGAACGCCGCTATCTTTGTTTTTGCCCAAGCAGCAGCCTCCCACATTGTTGGAAGCGGGTAACCGGATCCGATTCTATCCCATCACCCGCCGAGAGTACGATCAATGGAAGGAGTAACCGGATGAGCATTCATGTGCATAAACCAGGCCTGCTGTCCACGCTGCAGGATGCGGGTCGTTATGGCTACCAGAAATATGGCGTCATTGTCAGTGGTGCAATGGATCGATTTGCTCATCATACAGCCAATTGGCTCGTCGGCAATGAGGAAGACGAAGCCACGATAGAGATGACCGTGATCGGGCCGGTCCTCTACTTCGCTGAGGCTGCGCTGATTGCCATTTGCGGGTCGGATCTGCAGCCCCGCATCGACGGGGTGCCCGTGCCGTTATGGAGGCCCGTCTATATAAAGCCGGGAACGACACTGCAATTCGGGTCTTCCCGTGAAGGCTGCCGAAGCTATCTCGCGGTTTCGGGCGGTTTTGACGTCCCCCGGCAGATGGATAGCTATTCCACTTACCTCCGCGCGGGGCTGGGCGGCTTCGAGGGAAGAGCGTTAAAGGCGAGCGACCAGCTTCAAGTGAAGCCGGCAAGCGCGCTGGGTGAGAACATCCAGCAGCGGCTTAGAAGCCAGATGGATGCGGATGCGTCGTTCGGCACGATATCATGGCGTGTATCCTACGAACTCTTGCCTGCCTATGCGGCGAATCCGGAGATTCGTGTGATTGCCGGCGTGCAGTATTCCTTGTTTGAACCGGCGAGTCTGGAAGCTCTGTTTACGGAAGAATTTGTCGTGCAGCCCCAGTCGGACCGGATGGGGTACAGGCTCACGGGCAAGACGTTAGAGATGATCGAGCGTAAAGAAATGCTGTCAGAGCCGGTGACGTTCGGCACGATGCAGGTGCCGCCGGATGGCAATCCGATTGTTTTGATGGCGGACCGGCAGACGACAGGCGGCTATCCGAAGGTGGCGCAAGTCATTTCGGCGGATCTGCCGCTGCTGGCTCAAGCGACAATTGGCAGTCGGATACGCTTCAAGCTGGTCGATCTGTATGAAGCGCAGGAAACACAGTTGAAGATGGAATTAAATGTAAAATATTTGAAAAAGAGTATTCACATGTACTTCGATTAAGGAGGAACAAGCATGAGATATGTAGACTTGAATTGTGATATGGGTGAGAGCTTCGGCGCATACACGCTGGGCAGAGATGCTGAGATTATGCCCTATATAACTTCGGCCAATATCGCGTGCGGTTTTCATGCGGGCGATGCTGGGACGATGCGCAAGACGGTAAAGCTGGCCCTGGAGCACGGCGTCGGTATAGGCGCACATCCGGGCCTGCAGGATTTGATTGGGTTTGGCCGCAGAAAAATGGATATATCTCCGCGAGAAGCATACGACATTGTCGTGTACCAAATCGGCGCTTTGTGGGGCTTCGTCCGCGCTGAAGGTGGCGCGATGCAGCATGTGAAGGCGCACGGCGAATTATACAATATGGCGGCTGTTAATCCAGCGCTGGCTGAGGCGATTGCGGAAGCCGTGTATCAGGTAGATCCCAATCTGATTCTGCTCGGACTAGCCGGCAGCGAATTGGTGAAAGCCGGTAAGAAGGCGGGGCTCCGTACGGCGAGTGAGGTGTTCTCGGATCGCACCTATCAATCTGACGGATCGTTAACTTCCAGAAGGCAGCCGGATTCCATGATTACGGATGATCAGGAAGCTTTGAAGCAGGTGATTCGCATGGTGAACGAAGGCAAGGTGCTATCCAGGCAGCAGGTCGACGTTAATATTCAGGCGGACACGATCTGTATCCATGGCGACGGTGTGCATGCGCTTGCGTTTGCCCGAACGATTAACGACTCTCTAGCACAAGCGGGTATAACTGTGCAACCAATTGGAAAAACATGGGCGGAATAGTACTTGTACAGATAGGAGCATATCGATGAATCCCCTATATAAACAAGCAGATGTATTAGTTATTGGCTCTGGTGCCGCAGGGATGATGGCGGCTAAAGCGGCTGCCCAAGCAGGCGCTAGCGTCCTGCTGGTCGATAAAAGTCTGGTTGGACGCGGCGGTGCGACCATTTTGGCACAAATGACTGTCGCCGTGGCGCTGGGTGAAGCGGAAGAAGATCATCCGGATATCCATTTCGAGGATACGATGAAAGGCAGCCGCGGTATGGCCGATCCTAACATTGTCAAAGCGATTGTGGACCGCGGACCCGAGCTGATTCGGGAAGTTGAGGGCTACGGCGTAAAGTGGGCAAGGACCGCGGACGGCAACCATTCCCAAGTCGTTGCCCCTGGGCACTCACGTAGACGTTGTGTCTATGTGGACATTTTGAATACGGGCGGGGCCACCTCTGCCGGGTTAAGAAAAGCGATTTGGAAGGATGCGTCCATCGAGCGTTTGAAAAATGTCATGATCACCAAATTGGTGATCGAGGATGGAGCGGTAGTTGGCGCCGTAGGCTTCGCGGCTGAGCAATTTCAGCCTGTGCAAATTTCGGCGAACGCCGTTATTTTGGCAACCGGCGGATTAACGGAAATTTATGAACGGAACAGCGCCTCTGCCAACATGACCGGTGACGGCTTCATGCTCGCTGCAGAAGCGGGAGCGGAGCTGCGCGATCTGGAAATGGTGCAATTTTTCCCGATAGCTCATCTGTACCCGCCTTTGGTCGGCATCGATCCGATCATGTGGGACCCATTCCGGTATAAATTGGGCGGACGGCTCTTGAATGGCCTGCAAGAAGAATTCATGGATAAGTACAATAATGAAGTTGCGGGGAAATATACGGCTGCCCGTGATCAGACGACGTTTGCCATCTTTAAAGAGGTGGAAGCGGGAAGAGGGACGCCACACGGTGGCGCTTATTTGGATTTCCGTATGGTGCCTGAAGATAAATTGAAGGAAGCGTTCGGGCCGGTTATCGATCTTTTGAAAAACCAAGGTGTCGACTTGACGCGGGATATGGTCGAGGTCGCGCCAATGGCGCACTTCACGATGGGCGGCATTCGCGTGAATACCGAGATGGAAACGACGGTTCCCGGCTTATATGCTTGCGGAGAGCTGATTTACGGCATGCATGGCGCTAACCGCTTGTCCGGCAATGCGATAACGGAAGCTTTGGTGACGGGCCGCATCGCTGCAGAAGCGGCATCCCAAGTTCGCGGCAAGCAAGCGTCTGCCGAGCGTCTGCAGGTAGAGATGGAGCAGGAGCAGGAGCGGCTAGAGCAGTTTTGGCATCCACGTCAAGTGGATCAAGATGAGGTCGCTATGCTGAGCTTGAAGCATGAGCTGCAAAAAATCATGTGGGCTGGCGCAGGCCCACTTCGTACAGAGGCGAGCTTGAGCCGTGCGGTGGAGCAGCTTCGCGAGCTGCGCGAACGCGTGGAAAGCGCTGCTTTGGCGAAGGTGAACTTTTTTGCCTTGACGCTGCTCGAAAAAATCGAACTCTTCAATATGATTCAATTAAGCGAATCTATCATTATGGGAGCGCTGGCTAGACGCGAATCCCGAGGGGCGCACGTACGTCTCGATTACGATTCTGCTTATGAAACAGCGGTAAGTACGAAGTTTCAATTCGATCCAAGCGGTAAGTGGACGATGGAGGAAATTCCATTGCCGGCTATCCATTAATGGAGAAAGGGGCTCATCAACATGTCGAGTGTCACATTGCATGTCGTCCGCGGAGATAGAGAAACGGGAAGAAGATTCGAAGACTACGAAGTGCCATACCGCGAAGGTATGAGCTTATTAGAAGCGATATTTTGGATCCGCGAACATCAAGACCCTTCCCTGGCGGTCAGGTACTCGTGCCGCTCAGCCAATGCGTGCAAGGAGTGCATGGCTGTCGTTGACGGCAAGGCCGGCTACTTATGCAGTATTCGCGCTGTACCGGATTCGAGTGTGAAGGTCGAACCGCTGTCAGGCTTACCTTGGATTAAAGATTTGGCTGCTGTAATGGAATAGATGGTGTGTGAAAGTCGTTCAGGCCTAGAGCTTGGATGGCTTTTTTTGTTGAACAAATGTAAAAATACATTTTTATCCATATTTCCGACATCATGTTCCATTCTAAATGCCGAAATCCTAATAGGCGTCTATCTTTTTAATTTAGCAAGATAAAGTCTTAATAATTCCTTCAAGTTGCGATAACATTCAACGAATAAAACAGGTTTATAGTGATATATGAGTCTTAAGAATCATTTTTCAAATGGAAGATCTATTTATTATTCTTTACATTTGTAAAATATTGATTCTTGCAAAATGTCAATTCGCTAATGTGGAGATGGGCTTTTGCGAAAAGATGGATCGGAGCGTGAGGTATACTGGTTTAATTTTAAGAAAAGGAATCAACGGGCTGTCTTGTTTGAATTGATGCAGGTTTAAGCGTTTCAATGTATGAAGTGTTAACAGCGTAAAAAGATGGAGGTGCTTGGGTTGCAAGGTATGTTACATAGAAACAAAAAGTGGTACAGCATTGCGTTAATTGCTTTGCTGGTGCTTTCGATGGTTCTGCCGAATGGGCTCGCAGCCTATGCGGGAACGCCGGAAGCGGTAGCAAGTTGGACATTCCCGACAACTGCTTCAACTACGACGACTCCAATCGCGGCAACAAGCGGCGTGAACAAGTCGAGTGCTACTCTTGCTGTTAGCGGAGGCCGCACAATTAATATTAGCGCGAACTCGACGATATATGCCGGAGGCTGGAATGCGGCAAACGGATACTGGCAAGCTCAAGTAAGCACGTTGGGGTATTCTCAGTTGACGCTTTCTTCTAGAAACTACGGCACTAGTACGGGGCCGAAAGATTTTAAAATCCAATACAGTCTGGATGGAACTGATTTTACCGATGTACCTAACGGTGCGTTTGTCCAAGGTTCAACGATAGCTGATGGCGTTAAAGATTTGGTACTTCCTAGTGCAGTTGATAATCAGCCTGCCGTTTACATCCGCTGGCTTAACTACACGACCACTTCTATTGGTGGTGGAACGACTGCAAGCGGCGGTAACAGCAGAATCTCTGATATCTCTATCATGGGGATCTCTTTAACAGGCGGCGGTGACTCAACACCTTCCAAATCTACTGCCCCTGCAGGCAGCAAAATTCAGTTCACCAACGGCAACCTGATCGGTGATGTTGGCGCAGTATCATCTAGCGTGCAAGTCGCTGTATACGGCAGTGATCCTGAAGCGAGTGGAACAGAGTTAGCAACGACAATTAGCAGCGCTAACGGCTCCTTCTCGTTGAGTTTTAATTCTAGCAGCCTATCCTCTGTTTACGTGACGGCTACGGAGAGTGGAAAGACAAGAAGTGATGCCACGCTCATTAAATTGGCTAGTCTCAGCGATGCAATCGACGCTACCAAAGTGAGCTATTCTGTAGATGCTACAGGAAAAGGCACAATTACAGGAAGCAACGGAGCCGCAGGAGCAGCTTCCTATATTCGTATCTATGCGGACAGCGCTAAGATGAATTCGGTTGGTGCTGCGGTGTACGCGAATGGATCCGGCGGGTTCACTTCCGCGATTAATACGTCCGCTCCGAACACGATCTACATCTCTCAACAAGCAACCGGCAGCAACGGTTATCTGTTGGAAGGCGCTGCTGTTTCTATTACGAAGCTTGATACATCAGCCGTTACTCCGATTAACACGGTTCGCGCCGCAGATGCAAGCGGTGTTCCTGTTAACCTGAATCAAACATTTACCGTTGAGGGTACTGTAACTTTTGAGAACGGAAAGCTTGGCACTCAGAAGAGCAACTTCTATATTCAAGATGCCACAGGCGGGATCAATATTTATGGAAATGTCGTCGATCATGGTTTAACGATTGTACGCGGCGACAAAATTAAGGCAACTGGTAAAGTGCTCAATTACAATGGCTTGGTTGAATTGGAAGCCACTTCCGTGGAACAGACGGGTACAAGCCAGCAACTGCCAGATCCGAAGGAAATAACGATCGCGGATTTGAACAACTATGCAGCGGCTGAACCGGTTGATGGATTACTTGCAACATTGACTGGTAAAGTCAGCAACATTCCATCAACAAGCGGTAGTCAAAACATTACGATCGTTGACGAAGCAGGCAAATCGACGATTTTGCGTGTGATGGCTGGAACTGGTATTGACCTTGCTCATGATCTGGAGTTAAACAAAACTTACACATTCGTAGGCATTGTCGGTCAATACGATTCGTCTTCCCCTTATACCACTGGATATGAGTTGTTCCCAAGAGACAAAAACGACATTATGCCGGAGTTGTCGCTAGAACACACTCCTATTCAACAAGCGTATAAGGCAACGAATATTCAATTTAAAGCAAATGCAAGTGGAGCGGCTTCGGTTAAGCTCTATTACAAAGCGACAAGTGACGCAGCTTATACGGCAGTCGACATGGTCACTAATAATCAATCGTTATATTCCGTTACTTTGGCTGCATCTGTAATTCCTGTTGGAGGCTTCGATTACTACATTGAAGCTGTAGCAGGCAGCAAAAAGCAACAAGCTGGCCCATTCCATGTCACGTTGGTTGAAGATACTGAAGGTCCGATGATGACTGTGGATAAGCCTAGCAACAATGTGGAATCAGTTAGGCCGGAAATTGTAATCCTTCTTGATGATCCGAGCGGCGTCGATGCTTCTTCGGTTCAAATGTGGATCAATGATGCCGAAGTGACATCCAAAGCAGTCATTAACGGCGATGTTCTGAGCTACACGCCTGACACGGATCTCGCAATCGGCACTTATGCCGTAAAAGTTACGGCGAAGGATAAAAGTGCTAAGCAAAATGTAGGTACACTTAACTGGTCCTTCAACGTCGTGGAACGTTTCACGGGCGGCAATCACTACTACGGTACGACGCACAATCATACGAATATTTCGCATGACGCTGCTGGTAGCCCGGAAGATGCTTTGAAAGCTGCGCAGGCTCATAATTACGACTGGTTTGCTTTCTCTGACCACTCGCATGATATTGATGCATGTGCGAATAAGACTTGTACCGACACAGTTGATCACAACGGTATGCCGGAACGTACAGGCGGCTCGGACTGGCAGCTGACGAAAGATTTGGCTGCACAGTACACGCATAATGGAAGCTTTGTCGTATTCCCGGCGTTCGAGATGACCTCAACGACTTGGGGACACTCCAACGTATTCGGAACAAGCAACTTTATTGATCGCGTACAAGACGGCGGTAAGTACCAAAACCTGCAACAATACTACGGATGGATTCTGACTTACGACAACATAGTCGCACAGTTTAACCATCCGGACATGTCTGCTAACGCCTTCGACAACTTCATCCCTTACGATAAAAAAGTGGATAAGCTGTTTACGATGCTGGAAGTAGGCAATGGCTCTGGTAAATATTCTTATGCCAACGCGGAAGATAAATTCTTTAGCGCGCTTGACTTGGGCTGGCATGTTTCACCAACTTATGGGGAAGACAACCATGATGCAACTTGGGGCCAAACGAATAAACGTACGGTTATCGTAGCAAATGACCTAAGCCAAGACTCGTTGCTTGATGCTATGCGCAAAATGCATGTGTACATGACGGAAGATCCAAATGCCAAGCTGGATGTACTTGCAAGTGGGTGGTACATGGGTTCGACAGTGGATACCAAGGACCTTCAATTTAACATTACGGGTTCCGATTCCGTTAAGGAAAGCGCTTCTGATCCGAAATACAGCTATATGAAAACAGAGTCCAACGATAACATTGCTAAAGTCGAGCTGATTACGAACGGTGGACGCGTCATTGACACCTTCACGCCGACAACAGATTCTACTTCCTTTAACTGGAAGCCTGAAGTTAACGTTGTCGGAGGACAGCAATGGTTTGTCGTACGTGTTACGCAAAAAGATGGCGATCGTCTCTATTCTTCGCCAATCTGGTCGCCTTCCGAAGCGATTTCTGTGAAAGTCAACAATGTGGTAGCGGTTGACGGTGCCATCATCGGCGGATTTGACGCTAACGTGCAAGCCGGTGTTACGAATATGGGAACTGTTGACGTTAACAACATTACAGCCAAATTTTATTACGACCAAGTGGACGAAGCACATGCTATCGGGAATGCGCCAATTACGTCGCTTCAGGCCAGCAAGTCCGCTACGGTAAATACCCTTTGGGTGAACCCGCCTGTCGGGGAGCATAAAGTGATTGTTGTGTTAAGCTCAACAGATGCCGACTTAGGTACGAATAAGTTCGAGCAGAGCTTCACGATCAAACCGCCTCTGGGCAAAACGATTATGATTGAAGCCTCGAAGAAAAACGAGAATACAACGAAAGACACTGGAGGTTACCCGGATAACCTGAAGCTGTTCACCGTTATGATGAAGCAGCAGGGCTACACGGTAGTTGAAAATACAGCGAATTTGACGGATGCAGTGTTAAATAACGCTAGCGTACTGTTCATTACGCATCCAGCTACTCCGTACAGTACAGATGAAATCGCGGCTGTGAACAACTTTGTTGCTAAGGGTAGATCCGTATTCTTGGCAGAGGATAGCAATTACAGCGTATCGAATCAAGCGTTGAATTCGGTTCTGTCAGGTATCGGTTCAAGCATCCTAGTGAACAACGATAGTATTTACGACGAGTCGGAGAATGGGAACTTCTTCGGCGACAAGCTGAAATATAACTACGCGGTTAAAGCGTATCCGACACCAGTGAGCAATCATTTGACCGATTTTGTACCGACGATAGAATCTTTCATGGGTGCAAGTCTTGCCAAAAATGATGGCACGTCGAAAAAAGCGCCGCTTACCGACAGCAGCTCGGTTACGATCCTTGTGCGCGGTAACGAAACAACGTTCCAGAACAGTCCAACCGTGAAAGAAGATGCTGCAGCTTACAATGTGCAAACGTCCAAAGCGCCGGCAGGTCCTGCGTTGGATACGGTGACTGGCGGATCCGTCATTCCGATGGTAGCTTCCGAAACGATTGGCGCTAATGGCGGAAGAATCATTGTTTCGGGGATGAACATTTTCCATGATAAAGAAATGGATCAGTCCTTTAATCCGAAAGGGAATGACCCGTTTGCATTGAATGCGATGAACTGGTTATCGCACATGGAGCCAAAAGTTATCAATATCGCTGATGCTCGCGCATTGCCGGAAGGTACGCAAGTTGTCGTACAAGGTAAAGTGACTACAGCGGCTGGCGTATTCTATGACTCCGCATATGTACAAGATGATACTGGCGGGATTATGGCCTTTAGTGAAGTACCAGAGGGAACTTTGAAGGAAGGCGACGTTGTTCGTGTTTACGGTCACATCAAAGTTTTCGAAAATAATACAGAGCTTGAATTTGACAAATTTGCAAATAGCGTTGTTCAAGTAAGCTCGGGAGAACCGATTGCGCCGAAATCAGTAAGCACCAAAGATTCAGTAAGCGATGCGTATCAAGGGCAATTGGTGAAAGTAACAGGTAAGGTTGTTGCAATTCCTGATAGCACCTCCTACGTGATCAATGATGGATCCGGCAATGTGTTAGTCTTCGCAGACGGCTATATCATTAACCAAAGCGGTCCAATTCCAGTAGCGAAAATTGGCGATACGCTAGAAGCTGTAGGTCTATCGGGTAAATTCTCGGAAGGCAACCGAATTCGTATCCGAGATACCAAGGAATTGAAGTTAACAGCGGTAGGAGACCCTGGAACAGGCAAAACCAACGATGATAAAGGAAATAGCGGATCTGTCAATGGTACAGGTTCAGCAAACAATTCAACGACGGGTTCAACGACAGGCTCAACGACAGTTACGACGATCACACCGGATAAACTTGTTGTGAACGGCGACGGCAAAGCAGTACTTACAGTACCAGCGAACTCTACAGAAGTTTCACTGCCGGTTAACACTGCAGATCTGCTCGGTCAGAACAAGCTTGAGTTGAATACGGACAAAATGACATTGGATGTTCCAGCTAGTCTGATTAAAAAGTTGACAAGTCAACTCAGTGCAGATGAATTGAAGAACAGTACAATTTCATTGAAGTTTGAGCCTTTAGCTGAGTCTGACGCAATAAGCGCGGTTTCCAAAGCGCAAGACGTGTCTAAATCCGATATTAAACTTGCCGGTGAAGTTTACGAATTCAAGTTATCGGTTAAACGTGCGGATGGTACAGATGCTTCGGTTCTATCGCAATTCGATGAACCAATCACCATTCACCTGAAGGTGGATGCTTCCATTGATCCGAAAACAGCAGGTATTTACTACATTTCCGACTCCGGTGCATTGGAGTTTGTTGGAGGGACATATTCCAACGGAGAAATGGTTGCACTAATCAGCCACTTCAGTAAATATGCTGTGCTGCAAGTAACCAAGAGCTTTACAGATGTAGCTTCCAGCTATTGGGCGGCAGGCGTCATTAAAGAATTGGCTGCGAAGCAAATTGTGAACGGCATGGATGCAACAACCTTTGCTCCGGAACGTAATGTGACTCGCGCTGAGTTCACAACATTGCTGGTAAGAGCATTGAAGCTTACTGCAACTGAGAAGACTGCCTTTACAGATGTGTTGTCTAGCGATTGGTATGCGGATGCTATTGCCATTGCCGTGAAAGTGGGAATTGCAAACGGGAAAAGCGATAGTATCTTTGACCCGAACGCACAAATCACTCGTGAAGAAATGGTAACGATGATGATGCGCGCTTATACAACTGTGCATGGCGCTCAACCGGCTGCTAGCGGCACATCCTTTAAGGATGAAGCTGACATTTCCACATGGGCTGCAGCATTTGTGAAACAAGCGGCAGCGAAGCAATTGATTCAAGGACGCGCAGCAGGCGTATTTGATCCACAGGGCATCACAACCCGTGCGGAAGCGGCGCAAGTCATTTATAATCTATTAACTAAATAGTTTGAAGTATGCGTTAATGAACAGAATGCCATTCTTAGGAATGGCATTCTGATTCATCCATAGACATCAGGTATTTTTTGGAGGCGGACATGTACAAGCTTTATCAACCGTTGCGAATCTTCGTTATTGCATTCGTTGTTTTTATTTTATGTGCAGCTCCTTTCAAACAATCGGCTTATGCCCATGCCTATAGTGCAGCTTATACAACACTGACATTGACGAAAACACAGACCGAGATGACTTATGCTTTAGACGAGTTGTCTGTCATCGAATTGGTTGGCGGAGACCTCAATGGCAATTACATGATTGAACAAGAAGAGTTCGATGCGATGAAAGATAAGATCGGCACGATGTTGAAAGATCATGTTATTTTAAAAATCGATAATGAACCGCAAGCGTGGACGCAAGTTGAAAGTTTCATATTGGATCGAAAAGGGGATAACTCCAAGGTTATTTTGAAGGTCTTATATCCTCCTATATCGGATTCAAGCTCCATTTCTTTGTCGGATGATCAATATGTAAGTGATGTAAAGACGAATTATGTAAACTTATTGACGATTCAATACGGTGCGCTGAAAAGTACGTCCGCGTTATCCGGTAAGGATCGCACTTGGATCATGCGCATGAGCCCGGAAGATTATGCTTCCTTGCAGACAAGTATCGGGCAGAACGGGCAAGCTGGCGATCAACAGGCTGGGCAAGCAGCTGATCAAAAGGCAGAAGTTCAGCAGACAGAGGGCGAATCAGGAGCTCAAGCGCATGAGGAAAGTACGGACAAGTCATCAGGCTGGTTCTCGTTTTTCAAACTTGGTGTTAACCATATTTTATCCGGTTATGATCACTTGCTTTTCATTTTTTCCTTGCTGATTGCCAGACAATCCTTTAAACAGTACGCCACGATGATTACAGCGTTTACGGTCGCTCACAGTTTAACCTTGACATTAATGGTGCTAGGCATGATCAATGTGCCTTCGCAGCTGGTAGAACCTGCCATTGCATTGAGCATTTGTTATGTGGCTGCAGATAATATGATGCGTACTAACGTTAGCCACCGCTGGTTGCTGACCTTCCTATTCGGGCTAATTCACGGTATGGGGTTTGCCGATATCCTCAAGGAAATGGTTATCCCTAAGCATGAGTTAGCTGTAGATTTGATCAGTTTTAACTTGGGTATTGAGGTGGTACAAATTACGATTTTAGCGATTATGCTTCCGCTGCTGTTTTATTTCCATCGCTGGAAATTATCGAGACGGGCAATCGTTGCAGCTTCAGGTATCGTGCTCTTATTGGGCGCGATCTGGCTAGTTCAAAGGTTAATCGCCTAAGGGAGGGAGAAAGGCAATCATGCAAACGGCAGTCGCGAATAAAAGCTCAGCGTGGAATAGCAATGTGTTAGCCGGCTTTTGTTTAGCATTTATACTGGCTCTTTACTTTATTTCTACAGCAGCACCTGGGACTGTTCTAACAAATACCAAGCTGCAAATTTTTAAGACGATGTTTATTAGCATTATATTAGAAGCGATGCCGTTTATCTTGATAGGTGTCTTTATTTCCGCGCTGCTGCAAGTGTTTGTTACGGATCAGATGATTAAAAAAATGATTCCTAGCCACCCACTGCTCGGTATCCTGACGGCTAGTATTATCGGAATCATTTTTCCGATCTGCGAGTGCGGCATGGTCCCGGCGATTCGCAAGCTGATGAAGAAGGGAATGCCGCTCTATGTGGCGACGACACTCATTTTAGTAGGACCGATCCTGAATCCGATCGTATTCTGGTCGACTTTCATTGCCTTCCGCAGCAATCCCGAAATTGCCTATGCCCGTATGGGTTTAGCGTTCGTGGTCGCGCTCGTGGCCGGGTTAATCGTTTATAAATTTGTGAACCCGGATCAATTGAAAGAGCATGCGCCTGTTCAGCAGCACAAAGTTAAGAAAACGCTGAAATCCGTAAAAGGCAGCAGCAAAGCCGCGCACACTCACGATCATACTCACACGCACACTCATGCGCACGTTCACAATCAGGATCATGGCCATGATCAAATCCGTCCCAATAAAGTCGTAGAAGTGATGGGACATACAGTCAGCGAATTTTTTGATATGGGCAAGTTCTTATTGTTCGGCGCACTCTTGGTGGGTTTGCTTCAAACCTTTGTCTCCAAAGACAGCCTGGTTGCCCTTGGACATGGCCAAGGCAGCGCCAATGTGTTTATGATGGGCCTCGGCTTCATCTTATCGCTATGCTCGACATCTGACGCATTTGTAGCACAGTCTTTCCTGACAACCTTCTCCAAAGGTTCGCTAATCGCTTTTATGGTGTTCGGACCGATGCTTAATTTAAAAGGTCTCTTTATGATGTCAGCTGTTTTCAAGGCCAAGTTCGTCGTCATTCTCAGTGTTCTTGTCATCGTTCTTGTCTATGCAGGCACCCTGCTGCTTGAAGGCTTCGTGTTAAAGTAGTTCCATTCACCCGGGAAGGTGGGTTAATTAATGAAGAAAATGAACGCCGCCGTGTTCCACAGTTTTCTAAGAGCGTTTATCCTATTGGGATTCGGGGCTTTAATTGTATATTTGAAGATATCTGGCGATATCTTACTCTATGTGACACCGCGGTTAAGCATTTATTTGGAAATAGCTGCCGCGGGGCTGATGGTTACTGCAGCTTTTCAATTCTACATTTCCTTTCTATCTCTGAAAAAGCCAGTGATCGTCTGCGAGTGCGGTCATGACCACGATCATGAACACGGTCGACACTCTCATGAGCCGCCGCAATCGATCGGCAAAAATGTCGTCGTCTACGGCATATTCATCCTTCCGCTCTTGTTTGGCACCTTGCTGCCCAATACAGCGCTTGCTGGTTCACTGGCTCAAACGAAAGGGATGAACCTGGGAGGCGTTTTGGCTAATCAGAGCGCAGCGCCCGCCGACCTTGTTGAGGTGGAAGGAACCGAAGATCCTGCGCTAAAGGAAAAATTCAAAACAACCCCCTACAATCGGGATTACGCCAAACTGGGAATGCTCTTGTACCAACAAGATAGGATTGAGATGAAGGATGAGTGGTATATTGAGAAAATGAGAGCAATGAACACGTTCGTCGACAATTTTGAAAACAAACAGATCAAAATTACCGGTTTTGTTTACCGGGAGGACGGGCTTCCCGATTCCCAGTTTATTATTGGCCGGTTAGCAATGACGCATTGCATTGCAGATATTGCGCCTTACGGCATTATCGTTGAAGGCGGAGACGCCAACCAGTATGCCAATGATTCTTGGATCACCGTGACGGGCACGATCAGCAAAACCTCTTACCACGATCAAAAAGTCATGAAAATCAACATTAGCAGCGTAGAGCCTGCGAAAGCGCCAAGTGTGCCTTATGTGTATCCGGATTGGGATTTTGCATCAAAATTGTAACCAGTGTGTTGGAAATGGAGAGGTGCTTGCATGCTTTTACAGGCGGGAAGCTTAGTATTAATACTGCTCTATACAAGCTACATTATTTTTTATTCATACCGCAGAAAAGAACTGATTTCTAAAAAAATGGGCGCCTTTACAGCGCTTGCGGCTGCGTTTATGTCCAGTGCCTCAGCAGCTATAGTCGCTGTGATGTCTTTTGGAGATTATCTGATTGTGGCGGTAGGTGTGGCATTGCTCTATGCTATTGCTGCCGGTTATGTTGCCGGTAAATCTTACAGTCCAATGACTGCGATCAATGGCGCAATAACAGGATTGCTTGGAGCGGGAATCGGTTCGTTGTTGGGCATCCTGCTCTTTGGAGCGGATCGTACCGTTTTGATCGTCGATACTGTGTTCATTGTAGTTATGTTTCTCTTCCAAAAAACGATGGAATGGCAGTCCCGGCAGCCGGGCATACAGGCACAGTCGAAACCTGCCAAAAAAAATAAACAGAAACTCGTTGTCCAGAAAGCTTCCTACATCTCGACAGTGATATTATCTGTCATTTGTTTCATTTTCGGCTTTGGAGTACTCATCGGGAAAAACCACATTCATATCGGTCAAATCGGTAAACCGCAATCACAGATGGCCGCGATTGATGAGAAGAACGATATGCAAGTAGCCACCATTCAATTGTCGCATGCTGGCATCAGTCCGCCCAATACAGATTTTAAAGCTAAGCAGATGATGAAGGTTATTGTCAAAGTGGAGCCAAATGCCGAAACGGGCTTAAAGCTGATCTCTGACGTTCTGGGCATCAAAGCTGACCTTAAAAATGGCGATAACATGTTCCTCATGAACAACCCGCAGCCAGGCACATATGCTTATACGGTGGAGCCTGGAGGTTACAAAGGGACATTTACGGTTAAATAAGCAAACATAACGAGTGATACAGAAGGTGCCCGTGAGGCGCCTTTTTTCATGCACAAATGTAAATATAGTATAAACCGAATTTTCAGTATAAATGTAAAAAAAAGATGAAAAAAGATAGAATGGCTATTTGAAAAAATGAAAAGTTGAGTTATAATAAATTTTATTGTAAATAGTAAAAATAGAAATGAACATTATTTCAATTAGTGACAACTGAAATATGTGGTTGTTCAGTCGGAAAATGGGAATCTTAAAGATGAGGGCTTGCATACACAACAACAAGATTCCAACATGCAAGTTAAAGGGTGAACGAACATGAAGGAAGTATTGCTCGCATTTGCAGCTGGAGCGCTAGTCGGTGTCGTCTTTAAATTTCTTCGTTTGCCTTTGCCGGCTCCCCCCGTTTTATCCGGGATCATCGGGATCGTTGGCATTTACGCAGGCGGGAAACTGATTGAATGGATACAAGGTTTTTTTGCATAAAAGCATTGTCTTTAGGGGAAAATCTCCGTATAATAGATATGAAATTATGTCAATAACTTCTGAACGGAATTTCAATTTATTATAAGGGTGGAGACATATGGGCGGAGACAAACTGGAGAAGATCGTAGATGCGGCTCGCATGTACTACCAATTGGATTATAGTCAACAAGACATAGCCAAGAAACTAGGAGTATCTCGTCCGACTGTATCCCGATTTTTGCAGCAGGCGAAAGAAGAGGGCATTGTCCAGATCAAAATCATGGATCCGACTGAAAATAAAGAGCTTTTAGCTTCACAGTTGGAAGAGAAGTTTAAACTCAAAAAGGCGGTCGTCGCCTCGGTTCCCGAATATGAAGATCATATCGTCAAGAAATATATCGGGGAAGCGGCGGCTGAATATTTGCATGAAGTTGTCAAAGATGGCGACACGATCGCCATGACTTGGGGGACGACGCTTTACGAAGTTGCCGTCCATCTGCCGAATAAGCTTGTGAAAGATGTCACAGTCGTTCAATTGAACGGCGGCGTAAGTTATTCGGAGACGAATACGTATGCTTCGGAAATCATTCATCTATTTGGCAATGCGTATAACACGACTCCGCATTTATTGCCGCTGCCGGCGATCGTGGATCACGCTGTCGTGAAGCAGGCGATCGAGGCGGATCGGCATATCCGCAAAATTCTCGAAATCGGTAAGCGGGCGAATATCGCAGTGTTCACCGTTGGCGTCCCGTCGGAAGACTCGGTGCTGATCAAGGCGAATTATTTCTCCGAATCCGATCTGGAGATCATCCACGCCAAGGGGGCGGGCGACATCTGTTCCAGATTTATCGATCTGGAAGGCCAAGTGTGCAGCGAAGAGCTGAATCTTCGGACGATTGGCATCGACCTTGCCGAACTGAGAACGAAAGAGAAATCGATTCTAGTCGCAGGCGGCATGAAGAAGGTAGAAGCCATCTATGGTGTTATCAAAGGAAATTATACCAATACACTGATTACAGATCAATTCACCGCAGAACATTTGTTGGCTTACGCCGAAGAACAAACGAAATAAATAATTGGAAGAACAGAAGGAGTATACCCGATGGAAAACAAAGATATTGCTCAAATAATCGACCACACGCTTTTAAAACCGGATGCAACGAAGGATGAAATCGTAAAAATTTGCAGCGAAGCCAAACAATACAGTTTCGCTACCGTGTGCGTGAATCCGACATGGGTTGCGCTTGCTGCGAAAGAGCTTGAAGGCTCGAGCGTTGGCATCACGACGGTCATCGGCTTTCCTCTAGGCGCAGCAACGACATTTGCCAAGATGGCTGAAACGCGCGACGCGATCGCGAACGGAGCGACGGAAGTCGATATGGTATTGAATATCGGCGCACTGAAATCCGGTGATCTGGATACGGTGAAAAAAGACATCGAAGGCGTCGTTCAAGCGGCTAACGGCCAAGCGGTTGTGAAAGTGATTTTGGAAACAGGCTTGTTGACCAATGAGGAAAAAGTGACGTCCAGCGCGATCTGCAAAGAGGCTGGCGCGGACTTCGTGAAAACTTCCACAGGCTTTGGCCATGGCGGCGCAACGGTGGAAGACATTGCTTTGATGAGAAAAACGGTCGGCCCGGATATGGGCGTTAAAGCTTCCGGCGGCGTGCGCGACCTCGAAACGGCTCGCAAGATCGTGGCAGCGGGCGCAACGCGCATCGGCGCAAGCTCCAGCATTGCCATCGTGACTGGCGGTAAGGGCGAAGGCTACTAAAAAAGATAAAGGAACAGACGAATCCTGGGGATTCGGTTCTGTTCCTTTTTTTTATGTTTCAAACAGCACGCGTCCTGTTTGCGCCAAGTCATAGCCGTGAATGAACCGCAGCTCATGCTGGAAAGTTTCCGACAGCAGAATCGCCTTCACCTGCCCGATCCATTCCAGGTTCTCGGGCTTCTTGAGCATGACCAGGTCGTAGCGCTCCTGGATCATCGGTATAAAATCGACGCCGCCAACCAGATTGGCGGCTTTCTCAATGCCGACGCCGACATCGGCTTCACCGGAAGCCACTTTGCCAGCGACGCTCATGTGATTCGTCTCCTCGTCCTGATAGCCGAGCAGCGCCGCCGGCGCCATGCCGTGCAGCCGCAGCTGCTCGTCCAGAAGCACGCGCGCGCCGGAGCCCTTCTCGCGATTGGCAAGGCGCAGCCCGGGCTGCGCCAGGTCGGCCCAGCCGCTGAGCTGCTTCGGGTTGCCGCGCTGCACGTACAACCCGGCGGCTCTGGCGATCAGGTTCACGACAACGTAGGAGGACCCGATCAGCAGCTTGCGGATGTAGGGGAGGTTATACTCCCCGGTGTCACCATCCAGCAAGTGGGTGCTGACGATATCCGATTCGCCGCGGTACATCGAGATGAGGCTGTCCAGACTCCCGGAGTACGAGCGCAGCGGCCGGTGGCTTGGCACTTTTTTCTCCATATGCTTGGCCAGAATGTCCAAGCTCACGTCCTGGCCGGTGATGACCAGCGGCCGGCTGCCGCCGCCAGCAGCGAAAGCTTCGCCGCGGACAGGTATCTCTATGGCTTCTTTGGGCGCTGCGAAGGCATGCCCGCTTTTGGCGCGCGCCTTGTAAGCTTCAAGATCGACCGCGTCTACACGCATTTGCTTGCCTACGCGATAAGCGGGGAGATCCCCTTTTTTAATCAAATCATATACGGTTAATTTGGATATTTTTAACAATTTGGAAATTTCTTCAGTGGTGTAGGAAATATCGGCGGTCATCGTTACCTCCAAAAACAATTCGGTATTTCTAGTTTACTAGATTCAACGGTTTCAGTATAATCATTTATAATTACATATATTTAATTATATCTAAATATAACTAAACAAAACAAAGCGGTGGAGGAAACGATCATGTTCAAAATGGGGAAAAGCAGTATGGTAATACTTGGTTTATCATTAGCGCTTTTGAGCGGCTGCGCGCAGCAAGCAGAGCAACCTGCAGTTACAACAACCGCACAAACACAAACAGCTACGCAAGCACCCGCTCAGACGCCTGTGCAAACAGCCGCAGCCTCACAGACGCCTGCTCAGCAAGTGGAGCTTACAATCTCGGCGGCAGCAAGCTTAACCGACGCACTGAAAGAAATCCAGACAGCATACGAAAGCAAACATAAGAACATCAAGCTCAACTTCAACTTTGGCGCCTCAGGCGCACTGCAACAGCAAATCGAACAAGGAGCGCCGAGCGATTTATTCCTTTCGGCTGCCACTAAAAATATGAAGGCGCTCGTCGATCAGCAGTTGATCGATGCTTCCCAGCAAGCGAACCTACTCGTCAACGAGCTGGTCGTCGTTGTGCCGGCTGACGGGAAAGCGGCGTTTGCCAAGATCGAAGATCTGACCAGCAGCGACGTCAAGCATTTGGCTATCGGCGAACCGCAAACCGTGCCAGCTGGCAGCTATGCCAAGGACGCGCTTACTTATGCGAAGCAGTGGGATGCGTTCCAGCCGAAGCTTGTGCAAGGCAAAGATGTGCGCCAAGTGCTGACTTACGTCGAAACCGGGAATGCAGAAGCGGGCTTTGTTTATAAGACAGATGCGTTAACATCGAAAAAAGTCAAAGTCGCCTTTGCCGTTGATCCCAAATCGTACACACCGATTGCCTATCCGGCAGGCATTGTAAAAGCAACGAAGCACAGCCAAGAAGCCGGAGATTTCTATGCGTACTTGAAAACCAAAGAGGCGCAGGATGTTTTCGTTAAATATGGTTTCACAATCCCTGCCAAATAATGCTGTCAATCAACTGGTCAGATTTCCTGTCTCCCATCCTGTTGTCACTGAAAGTTGCGGTCGTCTCCAGCGTGCTGGTCCTCATCCTGGGCGCTTTAGCCGCCTGGTGGCTCTCCAAATACAGCTTTAAGGGGAAAATCGTACTGGAAACGCTGCTGCTGCTGCCGCTTGTGCTCCCGCCGACCGTGGTGGGCTTCATCCTGCTCGTCACCTTGGGGAAAAGAAGCTGGGTAGGCATCATCATGGAAAAATGGTTCAACCAGCCCATCATCTTTACTTGGGGAGCGGCTGTCATTGCCTCGATCGTCGTCGCGTTCCCGCTTGTTTATCAAACGATGAAAACGGGCTTTGCCTCCGTCAGCCGCGACCTCGAGGACTCGGCCCGGTCACTCGGCGCCGGCGAGTGGCAGGTGCTGCGTCTCATCACCCTGCCCTTGGCTTGGCGCTCGGTGATCACCGCCTATGTCCTCGGCTTTGCCCGAGGGCTTGGCGAGTTCGGGGCCACGCTGATGATTGCGGGGAACATCCCGCATAAGACACAGACGCTGCCCACAGCGATCTATATCGCGGTTGAATCCGGCAACCAGCCCTTGGCATGGTGTTGGGCCGGCGCGATCATTCTGATTTCATTTGCGATGCTCCTGATCGCAAGTCCCAAAAAACAAGGCTGATTTGACTTTACTAGTCAAACCAGCCTTTTTTGCGGAACCACATGTACATGCCGAGGCCAATCCCCAACATGATCGCCAGCACGACAAAATAACTCCAATGCCAGGTGAGTTCCGGCATATAATTGAAGTTCATCCCGTAAATCCCAGCGATGAAAGTCAACGGCATGAAAATCGTTGTAATGACCGTCAAAGTTTTCATAATGGCATTCATGCGGTTCGAATTCATCGAAATATGATTGTCCCGCATATCTGCGGTCATATCGCGATTCGACTCAATCATTTCCGATAACTTCAGCAAATGGTCGTAAACATCCGTAAAAAACAGATGATGCTCCTTTAACTCCTGAACGCGTTCCGAATTCACGACCCGATAAAGCAAGTCGCGCATCGGCACAATCGTCCGGCGCAGCCTCAACAGCTTGGCGCGAATATCAAAAATTTGATCCATTAACTCCTGAATCGATTCATTTTTCACATTGTCCTCAATTTCATCCAATTGGTCCTCGATCTGAAAAACACTTGGGAAATACTGGTCAACCAAATTGTCCATCACCAAATAAGCCGCATAGAAGTGGCCTTTGACGCGGATCTTCTCTTCCTGACGAACATGGCACCAGGCATCTTCAATCTCCTGAGAATCCTTTAAATGAAAGGTAACGATAAAATTTTTCCCCAAAAACATATCCACTTCTTCAGCTTCTAATGTCTTGGCATTGATCGCATGCAGAACAAAAAAAGTAACATCCTCATAATGATCCATTTTGGGCCGTTGCAACAAATAATAGCAATCTTCAATTGCCAGCGGATGAAAATGAAAGTGGTCCCGCAAAAGCCTGGCTTCCTCTTCACTCGGATTATTAAAATCGACCCAGTACCATAGAATGCTGTTCTGTGAGAGCTTCTCCAGCGGAAGATCGGTCAGCACCTCATAGTCAGTCGTTACAGCTAACAAACGTATCATGCAAAAGCCACCTCAATCATCACTTCATATGGCTATTGTACCATGCTGTTAAGCACGGATAAAAATGTACGGAAACCATTCCCCCTGGAACTAGAAGTGTATATGGAACTTTGTGTATAAAAAAATGGTTGGGTATGTCCTAGCAGCGAACAAAAAAAGTGCTTGTGTAATCACACAAGCACTTTTTTAATGGCTATCGGACGAAGCGCAGTGCTCTCGTCTATATGCACAAAAGCGTCGTACCGCCGCGCCATCACCGTGGGAACAAGGTTCCCGCGTTCATACTGCGGGCGGTACACGACCCCGATGGCACGGTGCCGCTGAACCTCGTGCCCGAGCAAGGGATCCTCCTGATTCAGCAGGAGGATCTGATCCTGCGCGCCGGCCCGATGCAGAAGCTCTTCCCAGCTGCCCTTCCGGGCAGCTGGCACCTGCATCGCTTCCATCGGCGCGCCCCAGGACTTCGCGGCGATCACGGTGCCGCGATAAGTGCCGAAGCCGATGGCGAATACATCGGCTTCCCCGTGCGCTTCGCGCACGAGCTGGCCGACGTTCACCATGCCGTCGTCGGCCATATCGGTAGCACGCGCATCGCCGATGTGCGTGTTGTGCGCCCAGACGATCACTTTGGCGTCTGGGCCATGGAATTCACCGAGGCGGCGCAGCACCTCGGTCATGTGGCGGTCGCGGATGTTCCACGACTCCACGTCATCGCGCACCATGATGCGGTAGTAATGCTCCGCATTGACCGCAACCAGCGCGTTCAGCTCCGCGCTGAGCGAGGCTTCGCGGTCATGCTCGTACCGCATACGTTTCTCATGAAGCGCTGCCAGCAGCTTCAGGACATCATCTTCGCAGCTTTCTCCGTAGAAAGCTGCCGACACACCGTAATGCTGGCCTTCCTTGTCGTATGGCTCGAAGCATTCAAAAGCTTCGCGCACCAAAGCAAGCTGTTCGGGCGTGCCATGCTCCTGCAGGTAGCGCTCAATTTCCTGCAGAGATTCCCACAGGCTGTACACATCCAGGCCATAAAAGCCTACGCGCCGTTCCGGCGGCAAAGCAGCATTATGCGTTCGCAGCCATTGGATCAAGGCCAGCACTTCTTCATTGGCCCACATCCAAGTCGGCCAACGGTCGAAGCCTTCGAGCACCTCGCGTGCATCAGATTTAGCATCCGCATATTGTTTGACATAGCGGTTAATCTCATAGCAGGAAGGCCAATCGCCTTCAACCGCAATAAATGAAAAACCTTTTTGCTCAATAAGCTTCCGGCTCAGCTCCATGCGCAGCTTGTAGAACTCCGATGTGCCATGCGTGGCTTCGCCCAGCAGCACCACTTTTTTATCTCCGATGGCCTCAAGCAGTACATCCAAATCGTCAGAGGTACGCAGCGGGATAGCTTGCTTGGCCAGTTGATCGACGATAACATCCTGAACGCTCACGATAAGTTGGCTCCTACTATTAAATTTCCCCCGTTTTTTAGTATGTGCAACAGATGGATAAACAAGCAGCCTGATTGAAATCGCTATTTTTGTAACACAATTGGAATATTCCCGTTACTTTCCGATAACAATTAGCGGGTATTATAATTACCAAGACCCCCTTTTTTTAATATATAATTTGGACTCAACCACGTCGGTTGAGTCCCTTTTTTTATTGTTAGAAATTGCCATGGTGCGCGATTACTTTTTTCGTAGACATGAACACGTGCGAAATGAGAAAATAGGACTACAGCTGCGAGCTAATTGTGCAGCTTCCGGGATTTATGCGATCCTTTTATAGGAGTGAAGAACTATGCGAAAACCTTGGACCATCCCACATCGGCTGCTGGATAGTGTCATTATATGAGAACTCTTCATCTTATACTTATTGCTGTCATTGTCACTGCCATTGTTTCTTCCGTCGAAGCCGTGCTGGGTAATTATGAGAATGCGCTGCTCCATGAGCGCAAACTGTCCGAAGAGTCTCAGTTATCCTCTAGGGCGCTCGCCCTTAAATCGGTTATTGACCGTAACTTTAACCTCATGGCCAGCTTGGAAGCCTATGTGAATTCGGATTTCTTGAAGGGCAAGAGCGATATAGAGGTTCTGAATTACATGTCCTCGCTGTATACAGGAATTCAAGGCTCGGCCTTGAATGTGCTGATCGCTCCCGGCGGGATTGTCAAATATGTGTATCCGCTCGAAGGCAATGAGAGTATTATGAATAGGGACTTGCTGCATGATCCCAGGGGCAATGTGCAAGCGCAGGTTGCGCGCGCATTAAACTCGAAAGGTATGACCATTGACGGACCGTTTCGACTGATTCAGGGCAAGGACGGCGTCGTAGCAAGAAAAGCTTTTTATCATGACGGCGAGTTTTGGGGATTGATTTCCGTCGGTTTGGATGTACAGCAATTGATGGTGGACGCCGGTGTTAAAGGCAAAGATAACGGCGCTTTGCAGGTCGCCATCCGCAAGCCGGGAGAGCCTGCTTTTTATGGGGATGACCGCATTTTTCAAATGAAGCCAATGTTCGCTACCATTACTTTTTCAGATAACGTATGGGAACTCGCAGCGCTGCCGCAGCAAAGCGCCTTGCAACACGTCAGTCAACAGATCCGCTTCATTCGCTCCTCGTATATTAGTGTTCTGGTATTAGGGTTGCTATTTTACTTATACATCGTAAGGCAGCGGATTCAGCTAAGCCGCATCGTTCGCGAGCGCACGCAAGAGCTGCTTTTGGCCAATGAAGAGCTCACAGCGATGAATGAAGAGCTGACGGTAGGGGAGCAAGAGCTGCAGGAGTCAACCCGGCGATTGCAAGTATCGGAGCAAAAGCTGACGTACATGGCTTACCATGATATGCTGACTGGCATCTATAATCGAACGCATTTTCAAACGCGATTGCAGGAGCAGATGGAGCTCCAGCAGGAGCGGGGCGGTTTGTTGGCCGTATTATTTTTTGATCTGGACAACTTCAAAATCGTCAATGACTCGCATGGCCATCACATAGGCGATCTGCTGCTCCAGCAGGTGGTGAACCGCATTCAACAGGCCGAGCTGCCTTACCATACGTTCGCCCGTTTTGGGGGCGATGAGTTCGTCATGCTGTTTACAGCATTCGATCATGTTCAGGACATTCGTCAAGTATGCGAACGACTGCTGGATCTGTTTAAAGCTCCTTGCCTCATCGCGAACCGCTCGTTCTTTATCAATCTGAGTATCGGGATTGCCGAATATCCGCATGGCGGCACGACAGCGCAGTGCATCCTCAAGAATGCGGACATTGCCATGTACATAGCGAAAAAAGAAAGCAGCGGCTCCTACATCTTTTTCAACCGGCAGATGGAGTCGAACACTTTGAGCAAGCTGGAGATGGGCAATCATCTGCGGCAGGCGATGACGCGCAATGAGCTGGAGATCGTATACCAGCCGCAGGTGGATTGCGAGCAGGGAAGAATTGTAGGTGTCGAAGCGCTGCTGCGATGGAAGCATCCGACCAAAGGCTATATTTCGCCCGCTGAGTTTATTCCATTAGCCGAGGAGATGGGTTTGATTATCCCGATCGGCGAGTGGGTGCTGCGCAGCGCCTGCGCACAGATGGAGGCCTGGCACAAGCAGATGGGGATATCCGTCGCCCTGTCGGTCAATCTATCTGTCCGTCAGCTGCATGATGAGCGATTGGTGGACAAGGTGCGTTTGATTTTGGAGGAGACGGGCTTAGAACCACGATTTTTGGAGATGGAGATTACCGAAAATGTAGCGATGAAGGACGAGCAGCTCGATGTGTTGCGTGAGCTGCGGAGTCTCGGCATCGCCATTTCAGTCGACGATTTCGGGACAAAATATTCCTCGCTCAGCTATTTGAAGCGGTTCCCTGTTACTAAAATTAAGCTGGATCAGTCGTTTGTACGCGGTGTGCACACGGATGCCAAGGATCGCGCTATGGTGAAAGCCATCATCTCTGTCGCCAATTACTTCCAGTTGAATATTATCGCTGAAGGTGTGGAGACTGAGGAGCAGGCAAGCTTTCTCGTTGAAAATGGCTGCAAGCAGATTCAAGGCTACTATTTCTACCGGCCGATGTTCGCCGAGGATATGCTGCTTGTGTTAAGACAGAGCTTGCGATCGAAGCTCGCCTTCATGGAAGTCGCCGCTGCTGAGGGGCAGGCTTGAAAGGTGTGCCCCCTCCCTCGCGCCCAGCGTAAAAAACAAGGCTGCTCCCCAGCAGATTCATCTGCCGGGGAGCAGCCTCTTTGCACGTGTCTCGCTTATAGCGGCACGATCTGTTTCTCCTGGTTTTTGTAATAAACCCAGTGTTTAAAACCAATCTCCTTCAGCTTCGCACTGACCTCCTGCCACTCGTCGCCGACCCGGCTCGGAATGTGAGCGTCAGAACCGAAGGTGGCTTCTACACCGTAAAACAGCGCCCGTTCCAGAATCTCATCGGACGGATACCAGCCGCCAACGTCTTTGGTTTTGCCGGACGTGTTGATTTCAATCGCAACGCCGCATTCGCCGATGACCTTGAGTGTATCGTTCACTTTCGGTGTACGGATATCCGAAAACTCGGGATAAAAGCCCTTCATGGCATCGATATGGCCAAGAATGTGGAACATGCCCGCCCGTGCGGATTCTTGAATGAGGCGGTAATACTCCTCTTTTTGCTCCACCTTTTGCGCGTCGTTCAGCTTCTTCCAGCGGTTGCGGTTGAAAATGCTGACGCCGCCGGACAAATGAACGGACCCGATGATGTAATCAAACGGGTACTTTTTGTATTCCTGCCGGTAGATTTCCGCATGTTCCGGGAAGAAATCGGACTCCACGCCGAGCAGGACGTCGATTTGGCCTTCGTACTCCCGCTTGAGCTGCAGCACTTCCTCCACATAGCGGGGGAATTCGCTCTTCGCCATCGCGATCAACGGCTGTGCCTGATCATCCGGGCTGCCGAAATAGGGGGAGTGGTCCGAGATGCCGATGACGCTCAGACCGCCGGCAATGGCGGCTTCAATATAATCGCGAATCTTACCCTGCGCGTGACCGCAGCGGTCGTGATGGGTATGTAGATCGAATTTCATATACAATGAAGCCTCCTTTGAACGCTCGGAGCTCGCTACTCCGAACCGAGAAATTGAGTCTCGGGCATACCTTTGAGATCTAGGAGAAATTGCTGCATGGCCGAGTTCAGATAACGCCCTGACTTATATACTACACCTACCGGATGGGTAATATCCAGTTCACTGACCTTAATCATTTTTAACGTCCCATGGCGCAGCTCGTCGGCAACGGACATCTTGGAAATGATGGCGACGCCAAGATTCAGTTCAACCATGCGCTTGACTTCCTCGCTGCTCGAAAGTTCCATGACAATATGAGGCGACACGTCGTAGGTGGCAAAGAGCTTGTCAACGAACCGCCGCCCCGCCGTTTCTGGAGACAGCATAATAAACGGAATATTGCGCAGCTTCTCGATCGATAAATGAGCAAAGCGGCTGAGCGGATGCTGGGCCGCTACGATCAGCTCAAAGCTGTCATAGTAGAGGACAGATGTTTCCAGCGCTTGATTTTTCTCGAACAAATATGTGATCCCGATATCGATATGCCCATTTTCCACGCTGTTCATAATGAGGGAAGAGGTCATTGAATGGATCGTCGTTTTGATCAGGGGGAACTGATCTTGAAAATAGGATAAAACCCGCGGCAAAATTTGCATCGCGATCGATGTGGTCGTTCCGATATGAATATGCCCTTGCGGGGTCTGATTCAAATCTGCTAGCCGCTGCTTCAGGTCGCTGGCGATGCGCAGCATTTTTTCTGCATGCTCCAGGAATAGTTTTCCGCTATCGGTTAAAGTGACAGGTTGATTGCGGTCAATGAGAATCGTGCCGAATTCGTCTTCGAGGCTTTTGATTTGCGCGGAAACGGCAGGCTGGGTCAAGTTGAGAATTTCTCCAGCTTTACGGAAGCTCATCGTTTTGGAAATCGTGAGCAGCGTTTCTAACTGGTTCATATTCATGAGCGCACCTCCTGCATATCGAATTGTAAAGGATATACAAATAAAATTTATCGAAATTGTAAAGAGGGATAAAATCCTTTTCTAACTTTGGATAACCTCATTATATGCGATGTCGCAAATGTCGGCAATGTTCGTCGTTTGGTTCCTTTTCACATTCAGCTGAAGTGATGCTAAAATATTAAAATATGAATGCGGAAGCAGGCAGAGCCCCTGACAGATGACGCTCATCTGCTGCAGGGTACGAAGGAGCGTTAAACTTATGTCAATGAAGCTTGTCATACTTGGTCTCCTGATGGAAGCCAACCGGCATCCCTATGAAATCAGGCAAATTATGAAAGAAAGAGGCATGCACAATTATATGAAGCTTCAGGATGGCTCCCTCTACTATGCGATGGACCAGCTGAAGAAAGATGGCCATGTAGAAGCATTGGAAGTTGTGCGGGAAGCGAAGCGTCCTGAGAAGACGATCTATCAAGTGACGGAATCCGGCCGAAAAAAGTTTCAGCAGATGCTGGTCGAACAGCTTCATGAGGATATTAAGCATTACCACCCGCTTTATGTGGCGCTGCCTTTTACGGTGCATGGCGACCAGAAGAAAATTGCCCAAATTCTCGAGAACAAGATCATGGCGCAAAAAATCGCGATGCAGCGAGCGAAAGATCTGTACGAAGAGCACGTGGATATCATTCCAAGGGTTTCCTTGCATATGATGGTCGGTTGGTATCAGCGGGCATTTGCCGAGCTCAGATGGCTGGAGAAACTGCAGCAAGATGCCGAAGAGGGCAGGCTGCATGAGAAAGGCGCACCACTGGAAGTGAATTGGGACCGGATTGAATGAGTATCCTTGTAAAATAGGACAGCCGCCGCGACTCTGCCGATGAGAGCTGCTGCGGCTGTTTGCCGTTATGGCCCCGGCCAATGCCCCTTCCATGTCCAGCTATGTCCCCGCCATGTCCCACGATAGCCCGCTACGGCTCCAATATACGAGCAAACCTGGCGATGCCCTCTTCAATCTCCGCTCGATTCGCGCGCGCATAAGAAAAGCGCACATACCCTTTGTCTGCGCCATAGACGCCCCCTGGCACGAATAGTACGCCCTGCCTGATGCCGCGCTCCAGCAGCTCGGTTTCGGCGATCGGCTGACTGAGCTTGCACCAGATATGATAGCCCCCGACGGGCTTCTCCCATTCGGCTTTGCCCTGTAGATGCTGTTCCATCGCCGCCAGCATGTAATCCCGTTTCACGGTTAAGCCTTGCAGCACGCGCTCGCGCTGCTCCGTGTAGGCGTTCGATGTGATGAACGTCTCCACGAGATGCTGCAGCAAGGGACTCGTGCCGAAGTCCATCTGCTGCTTCGCATCAGCGAGCCGGTCGATGACCGAGGCCGGCCCGACCATCCAACCGAGGCGGAGCCCCGGCGCGGTCGTTTTGGACATGCTGCCGATGTGCAGGATGGACTCTTTCGAGCCGCTGAGCGCCAGCAGCGAAAGGGGCGGATCGGCTTCTCCGGCAAGCGTAATGGAGCCGAACGTTTGGTCCTCAACGATCGGAATGCGGTACGATTCGCAGATTTCAATCAGGCGCCGGCGCCGTTCAAGCGGCAGCACCGCGCCTGTCGGGTTGTGATAGGTCGGCATGGTGATGACCATCTTGATGCGGTGCATTTTATGCAGGGCATGCAGCTCGTCCGGCAGCAGACCATCGCGATCGAAGGGGATCCGCACCAGGCGAATGCCTGACGCACCGAATAGCGGCAGGGAGTAATGGTAGGACGGGCCTTCGATCGCGATGCTGTCACCGGGACTCAGCAGGCACTGGGCAATCAAGTGCAGCGCTTGCTGCGCCCCGGATGTGATCAGGAGATGCTCCGGCTTGCAGCTGATCCCGGCATTGTGGAGCAAATGGGCGGATAGCGCTTGGCGCAGGCTGAGCTCGCCCTTGGCATCCGGGTAATGCAGAGGCAGCGTGCGGCTGCTGCGCTTTAGCATGTCCGCCACCATGTCGGCGGGCAAGAGATCGGCCGACATTTCCCCATCGGCCAAGTTCAGATAGATCGGGTCCATCGTCAGCTCACGTACTTTGCGCAGCAGTGACTGCGTCGGGCGGAACAGTCCTGAAGCCATATAACTGCGCCACTCCGAGAATTTTGAGGCGGATAAATTCCACAAGCTATCGCTCACATACGTGCCCCGTCCTTGTGAAGATTGGATCAGGCCAAAGGCGCGGAGCTCCTCGAATGATTTGGTCACCGTGCTGCGGTGAACACCGAGTAAGGAAGCCAGGAATCGTTCCGTTGGCAGCTGACTGCCAGGAGCGAGCGTGCCGTCCATGATCATCGCTTCGATTTGTCGGGTGATTTGTCTGGGAATCGATTCTTTGGTGTCACGATTGCGATTAATTTCAATTTGCATAACTGCCGTTCATCCTTTTGTTTCAAAGCTGTTTCTTTTATCTTGGGCGAATTGGCCGGCAAAATCAACTGCCAATTGGCTCCTGACGATAGCGGCCAATTCGTTTAAGCTGTATTTCAGAAGCGCTTGTACAGAAGGAAAGGGGTATTATTGTGTTGCTTACGGCATTTATCAAAGGATTTGTATTTTCTTTATCGCTCTGCTGCGATCTTGGGCTTGTCAATATAGCGATGATTAAGACGGGGATTGAAAAAGGGTTTAAGCCTTCGTTTGAGCTGGGGTTCGGCTCCTGCTTCGGCGATTTGACTTACTTGGTGCTGGCGCTGCTTGGCGTCACTGTTATTTTTCAAATTCCAGTTATCCGATGGGTTTTGTGGATTGGCGGAACGCTGGTATTGGCGTGGATGACGGTTTCCATGCTGCGCAAATCGCTCAGCCGGCAAGCGGCGCTTGAGCTTTCGGGCACACAGACGAAGGAGGGCAAGCAGTTCTGGTGGGGGCTTGGCCTCACGCTGTCGTCGCCGACCGTTATTCTATGGTTCGCCATCGTTGCTGGACCGATTATCGCCAGTTTCGGCACACATGACTTGAAGACGACGACCGTCTTCGTTGCCGGGTTCTTTGCCGCCAGCGTCGTCTGGTCCGGGTTTATCGCGCTGGTCTCCGGCGTCTCCCGCAAATGGTCCAGCGCACGATTCGTACGCGTCATGTCGCTGGTCTCCGCGGTTCTGTTCCTGTTCCTGACGGTGAAGATTTTTATCGACGGCTGGCAGAATCTGCTTCATCACGCGGCATAATCCGCGTGAGCAATTCCCGCAGATCAGCTGCAATCAAGTCCGGTGTCACGCCGGCCGCTGCCAGCTGATCCTGCACATTCGCGCTCGTGGCGACGCCCGTCAGCACGAGCGCCGTGCGGCATCCGGCTTCCAGGCCACCGCGGATGTCCGTCGCCGCATTGTCGCCGATGACCCAGACATCGGCGGCAGGCAGACCGAGCCGCTCGATGGCGTAAGCCATAATAATCGGCGAAGGCTTGCCGATGATCACCGGCTGCACGCCTGTGGCGGCGGTGATGGCAGCGGCCAGGGTGCCTGCCCCTGGCATTAGTCCTCCATCCGACGGCAGCAGCCTGTCGGGGTTCGTTAATACATAGGCCGCCCCCTTATGCAGGTGGCGAGCCGCCTCCGTCAGCTTCGCATAGGTGAAGCTGCGGTCAATGCCCTGGACGACGTAGTCCGGCGTCTGTGCATCAAGCAGGAAGCCGGCCGCCTCCAGGGCGTTTTGCAATCCGGCTTCCCCGATCATGTGCACGCGGTTGCCCTGGCGCTGCTCCTGCATATACTGCGCGGCCGCTTGCGATGACGTATAGACGGCTGCTGCCGGAACCTCGATCCCGAGCTCCTGCAGATGCTCAGCGACCTGCTCCGGCGAGCGCGAGGAATTATTCGTCACGAGCAGATACGGCAAGGCCGCATCCTGCAGGAAGCGAATAAATTCCGCAGCATGCGGGATCGGCTCCCGGCCCCGATATAACGTTCCGTCCAAGTCAATAAGGAATCCGATGGTTCTGTTCTTCTCTTTCATTAGTTGCATGCTCCTAACTATGTTGGTCCCTTTCTGAACTGCCTATCTACACTGCCTAGCTGATCGTGCTCGCAGGCAGTGTAATCTCCACCGTCGTGCCTTCGCCCAGCTTGCTGCGGATCTTCATCGTGCCGCCATGGGCTTCGATAATCCGATAGCACACCATGAGGCCAAGCCCCGTACCTTTCTCCTTCGTGCTGTAAAAAGGCTCGCCTAGCTTCGGCAGCCGCTCCGGCGCGATCCCGCAGCCTTGATCAGTGAACCGGATGAGGATATCGGTTCCGCTTGGCTCAACAAGCGCTTCAATGCGCATGACACCGCCCAGCGTCATCGCCTCCAGCGCATTTTTGAGGACATTAATGAATACTTGCTTAAGCTGGTGCTCATCGCAGGAGACGAGCGGCAGATCGGGAGCGAGCTCATTTTCGATCTCGATATTTCCCAGCAGCGCTTGCGGCTGCAATAGATCGATCGTGCTCGTGACGATCGCCTCCAGCCGGCGCGGTACGAAGTGAATGGCCTGCGGTTTGGAAACGAATAGAAATTCATTGACGATAAATTCGATGCGCTGCAGTTCTTTTTGCATAATTTCTATATAATATTTCTCTTTCGCGCTGTTTGTCTTCAGGAGTTGCAGAAAACCTTTTAAAGCCGTTAAAGGATTGCGGATTTCATGCGCGACACCTGCCGCCAGTTGACCGACCGCCGACAGTTTATCGGATTTGATCAGGAGCTCCTGCGTTTTCTTCTGTTCCGTAATATCGTTGAAGGTGATCACCGTTCCGAGCAGCTGACCGTGGTTGTCCAGCATCGGGCTGCACATGTACTCGACAGGGAAGCTGGAGTGGTCCTTTCGCCAGAACGTGCCATCCTTCTCAATGATCACTTCCCGGCTCAGCACGGTATTCAAAATCTCGCCTGTACCGGAGCTTTCCTTGTTGTTTATGTAAGTATCCTGGAAGAGATGGTGAATCTGTTTGCCCAGCATCTCATCGACTCTCCACCCTGTCAAGGCTTCAGCTGCTTTGTTCCAGAAAATGGTCCTTCCATTCCTATCAATCCCATATATGCCTTCGGAAACCGAGTTGAGGATCAATTGATTTTGCTTATGCAGCTTATCAATTTCTTTTTTCTGTTCCCTGACTTCTGTCAAGTCCTTCAGAATCGCGTAGACGCCGACAATACGGCCATGCACCACCGTCGGGACGAACGTCACATGGGACAGGACTGGAAAGCCCTTCTTATGGACAAAAGCAGCCTCAAAGTGCTGCGGCATCCCCGCGGAAGCGACTTGAAAGTGATGCAGAGCTTTCAATAAATCCGGCGGATGGATCATTGGAATGAACGAGGTTAGTAGGGAATCTTCCCGGCTGAGACCAAGCAGGCTCTCCAATCCGTGATTGGAAGACAGCACCTCGCCATCCAGGCTGAATGAAATGATCGAATCCGGGTGATTGTCATAGAGCGACTTAAAGCGTTCTACGGTCTCTGCCATTTGCGTTTCTTTCATTTTCATCTGCTTCAAGGAATAAGAGGCAAGCCATAGAATCGAAGCTGTCAGCAACAGATCGATCGCCGTAACGGCGTACTTGAAGGTTGTCGAAGCGTCGACGCGGTGTAAAACGAGAAAATCAATCAGAAGAAGTACAAAGGCTACGATCAAGAAGCCTTGCACGATTTCAATAAATGCAGGTCGCGGATTAGCTCGGTTCTGATTCGACATGTTCGACTTTCAGCGCTCCTTCAAGTCATTTTCTACCAATAGTGTATCAGGAATTTATGTGAATTTATAGGTTAGAATATTCGCTGTAAAGTCAAGCATTCAGGGTAAATCCTCTATTTGGCCTATAGATTCTGGGACTTGAGTGAAATGTCACTCTTGTAATGATTGCTAATTGAAGAGAAAAAGGCAGAATGTCAGCTATAATTCGTACGGATTTGAGTAAGTAGCCCCATTTTCACCAAAAAATTCAGTATACTTGTCCTAAAAATTTAGGTATAATGTAAGAAAAAGTCGGTTTTTCCGGAATATCGTCTACAAAGGAGATCGGAGCTATGAAGGCTGAGTATATTAACCCTTTTTTGGAATCAGCTAGAATCGTCATCGAGCAAGTTGCTAACATTCGCCCTACAACAGGCCAGCTCGGCGTCAAAGACGTCAAATTTGTGGAAAGTTACATCTGGATCCAAATTGGGATGACCGGTCAAATGGAAGGCGATATCGTATTTGGATTGGCGGAAGAGGTAGCTCTGAAGATGGTCTCTGCGATGATGGGCGGCTTTACTGTGACAGAAATGGATGAAATGGGGAAGAGCGCAATTTCCGAGCTCGGGAATATGATCAGCGGCAACGCGAGTACAATGCTGTTCAATCAAGGGGTTCGCGTAGACATTACGCCGCCGAAGCTTGTTCAGTCCGCTACCGCGGCAGGGTTTGTGCCGAAGAAGGCGCTCACTATACCTTTAATTATGGAAAACATCGGTGAGTTGGATATTCAAGTACTGATTACTTAGTTGCAATTTTATCTTTGATATTAGGTGAGATTGTCAACTTCATAGATTGAAAAAGAGAAAAAGGTTAGAATAGGAATGGAGTGCTGCTTCTGCAGCGGCTCCATTTTTTTGTATGAGAGGAGCGTAGCGCGTGCACTTATCAGGTAAAGTTGTGCTGATTACAGGCGCATCGAGCGGGATCGGGGCGGTGATGGCTCAGCGGTTCGCAGACAAGGGAGCGATTCCGATTCTTACCGCGCGAAGCGCAGCGAAGTTAGAGGAAATTGCTGCGGCTTTGCAGACACCGCATGCTGTGTATCCGCTGGATGTGACTGATACGGAACAAGTGTTCCGTGTTGTGGGACAGATTTTGGAGCGATACGGACGAATCGATGTCCTTATTAATAACGCCGGTTACGGCCGGTTTGAATCTTTTATTGAAGCGTCCTTGGCCGACTTCGAGGAGATGATGGACGTCAATTATATGGGCATCGTACGCTGCACGAAAGCGGTCTTGCCCTCTATGCTGGCTGCGCGCAGCGGGCATATCGTCAATGTTGCTTCCATGGCCGGCAAAATCGGTACCGCCAAATCGACCGCCTATGCGGCGACCAAGCATGCGGTGCTGGGCTTCACCAACAGCTTGCGCCAGGAATTGGCGGGAACCGGCGTATCACTGACGGCGGTCAATCCAGGGCCGATTGCTACGCCTTTCTTTGACCGCGCTGATCCCAGCGGCAACTATGTGAAGAACATTGCCAAATTTATGCTCACGCCGGACAAGGTCGTGAATGAACTGATTGATGCCGTGGAACGCAACGTACCTGAGAAGAATTTGCCTTTCGTCGCGAATGTCGGCGTGAAGCTGTTCCATCTGTTCCCGAGTACGTTTAACCGATTGACGGCCAGGCTGCTCAATAAAAAGTAAAAAAAAGCGGCTCCCCGCCGATATAGATCGATCGGGGTACCGCTTTTCTTCATTGGGCTATTGCTGATTCGTTGTTTGGGCTGCTTTCAACGCTTGATTCAAATCACGGACTTCTTCAAAAATGCGACGAACCTCGGCTTTGCCGACCGCATGCGTTTGGTTCCAGTGAGAAGCAAGTGCAGGCAATGATTTATGAATGTGATTATAGATGGCCCAAATCTTGATTTTCTCTACCATTTCTGGCGAGGTGTCACCCGTGATCAGTTCGGCCGTTTTGACCAGTAAAGCTTCAAATTCCTGAGTAAATTCCGTATTCATAGTTTCATCCCTTCGGATGGAATATTAAAGTATATGCACAGTCTATCGCAAGACGTTACAAGTGTCAAAAAACGCTGGACGGCTATTGTCTAAGGAGGCTTACATGACAAGCTTGGAAACGATCGTCCCGGACGGTCAATTATTAGCAAGAGAACAGCTGCGCTGCTATGCGAAGCATGTATCCTTATACCTCATTACATATAGCAGTCAAGGGCTGCGGGTAAAAGGGTTTCTGGCCGTTCCCGCCGGAGAGGATCCGAAGCCTGCCGTGATCTATTGCCGAGGCGGTATTCGACGGGTCGGCATGGTTCGTAAGCGGAGAATTGTGTCGATGGCCGGGCGCGGCTTCGTGGTGTTTGCTCCATTTTACCGAGGCAATGAAGGTGGGGAAGGACGCGAAGATTTTGGCGGAGAGGACCGCTTTGACGTGTTTAACGCCATTCCCATGGTTCAGGCTTTGGCTGAAGTGAAGTCCGGCCCCGTTGCCTTGATTGGATTTTCCAGAGGCGCGGTCATGGCGATGCGCGCTGCACAAGAATGCGGCGGAGTCGGTCCTGTCGTCGTGTGGAGCGGGGTCAGCGATATGCTCGATACGTATGAACAGCGGGTTGACATGAGAAGAATGCTGAAGCGGGTTGTCGGTCATCCGAAAAAAGATGTAGAAGCATACATTCAGCGCTCTCCCGCGCATTGGGCGGATCAAGTCCAATCGCCGATTTACATTGTACACGGCACCAAAGATACGCAAGTCGATATCGGTCATGCCAGGAAGCTGGCCCTGGCTTTGGAGCAAGCCGGCAAAGACTATACGATGGCTTTATATGACGGGCTTGATCACCGTTTTCCGAAAAAGGAAGACGAAAAAGCGCTGGACTCCGTCTTCGAATGGTTGAATGATAGGTTAAAAGCTAAATTTTAGGCAGGAAATTCCACTTTTTTTGCTTTTCAATATTGTTTACTCACCGCTAATGCCCTAATATGAAGGAGTGGACATCGTGTTTTGAGCCGGTTGCAGCGGGGGGCTTTTATGTCGAAGTATTTATTGCTGATTTTTACTTGCGACTTTTATACGTTAGATAAAGATATTCAGGAGCAAGTCTACCAGGAATTTTATTTGCTTGTGTATCCGATGATTTATTTTATTTTGCGGGATCATTCCGCTGTTGAGGACATTGTTCAGGAGTCGTTCTTGCGCGCGGTCCGCAAGGCTCCTATGCTCAAAGAAATGGATAAATACGAGAGTTGGCTGAAGAAGCTGACGCGCAATGTGACGTTGAATCATTTGCGCAAGCATAAGCGGAATCGCGAGGAGCTGGAAGCCGAGCTCGTTTTGATGACGATGGAGGCGGCGCCGGCACAGGAAAGTCTGGTCCCTCTGGAAAAAGAAGTCGAATTAAAACTAATGCGCGAAGCGATTATCAAGTATATCAATCAATTAAGCCCATCCTATAGGCAAATTATCGCTATGAAATGGATACATAACTTAACCTACAAAGAAATGGCTGGGGAGCTTGGTGTCACGGAAGGGGTCATCAGGCAGCGGCTATTCCGGGCGCGCGAGGCCATTAAGCAGAAGCTGCTTGCTGAGTGGGGGACCGCTCATGAATAGAGCGGATCCAGCGGTCCGTCATTCAGCATGATGAATGTGCTGCGGGAACCGTCTCCCGAGAACAAATGGCGGCGAATTGTGAAGTTCTGTCGATGTGGACAGAGCTTTTTTGCCCTTTTGTTTGTGTCCCCGTGCAGCGTGTCATATAATTGAAAAAAAGGTTTGAAAGAAATGGGGTTTTGTATTAGTGAGCACGACTTTCGAGCAACTGCTGGTTGAGCAGTCGTATGTACATAAATTACAAGAAATGGGAATCGCTTCGCCAACGCCGATTCAAGAGGAAGCAATTCCCCTCCTTGGCCAAGGGAAGGATGCAATCATCCAGTCGCAAACAGGCACGGGCAAAACATTGGCTTACTTGCTCCCGGCGCTGCAACAGATCGACCCGCAGCAAAAGCAGCTGCAAGTTCTGCTCTTAGTGCCTACACGCGAATTGGGCATGCAAATCTTGCAGCAGATTGAGCTGCTGACACAAGGCGGTTCCATTCGATCTCAATCGTTGATCGGCGGGGCGGCAATCGCCAGACAGGTCGAGAAGCTGAAGCTGCACCCGCACATTGTGGTTGGGACGCCTGGGCGTATTCTGGAGCTGCTCAAGCTGCGGAAGCTAACGTTGCATCACGTAAAGCTGGCTGTGGTCGATGAAGTTGATCAAGTCTTTGAACTAGGATCGATGAATGAAGTGGAAGCTGTACTTAAAGGAACACTGCGTTCGAGTCAAACGGTGTTTGTCTCGGCGACGATCCCTCCGACGATTGAAGCGTCCGCACAGAGATGGATGAAGGAGCCGGTCATTGTCAAAATCAATCCGTCGCAGCGTACAGCGGAAACGTTGGAGCACTGCTATTTTGTCTGTGAGGAGCGGAACAAAATCGACACGCTGCGGAAATTGGTGCGGCTGATTAATCCGCCTTCCGCCATTGTTTTTGTGAACGCGACTGCGGACATCGCCGAGGTTGTGGCCAAGCTTCAATATATCGGTCTCTCCGTAGAGGCTCTATATGGTGAGGCGGGCAAGCAGGAGCGGGCCAAAGTGATGACCCAATTCCGCGAACGCAAATTCCAGCTGCTGCTGGCTACGGATATCGCAGCCCGGGGCTTGGATATTGAAGGCGTGACGCACGTCTTCCATCTGGACCCGGCTGTAAACGCGGAGTACTACTTGCACCGCGTAGGCCGAACAGGCCGTATGGGCCGCAAGGGCACGGCCATATCGATCGTGACGCCGAAGGAGCTGTTCATCCTCGGCAAGTTTGAGAAGCAGCTCGGCATCGAGATTGCGCCGAAAGCGATGTACGAAGGCCGGATCGTTGACCCGGCCCAGGACCGCAGTGCGGCTGCGAAGCGCAGCCGCACTCAGGCCGCGCGCCCAGCGGGCGGCGCAGCGCCTGCGCGCGGCCCGGCCGGTGGCGCGCGGGGGAATGCTGCGCCTGCCGCAGGCACGGCGCGTACTGGCGACGCCGCGGCTCGTGGCGAGCGCGGCGGGGTGCGCGAAGCGGCCCCAGCGAAGCCGGCCGTGCGCGTGAGTGCAGCCGCTCGCAAGGCGGAGCGCGAGCGGGACCGCAAGAGCAAGGGCGCGCCGCGCTGGCTGAAAGCGAAGCAGCAGGGCAAAGAAGAGTAGCGCGGCCTGTGGCCTGAGCGAATCCGCATCACGGGAGAGATGGGGGGCAGTCTGGTTGAAGAAGCTGATGATTTTCATAGTCGTAGTCATCTTGGTCCTCGCAGTTGGCTTGCTAAGTCTAGTTTCGTACGTGAAGCCAAGCGAAGCGATGGACTTGAATTATCAAGAAGTCGCCATTTCCGGAAAAATTGCCGATATCATCAAAAACCGCAAGCTAGAAGTGGTGCTCACTGAGCAGGATATCAACAATATCGTCAAAAAACAGCTTGCTGCGCACAGCACACTGCCGAATGATTTGATGATTGAAGGAGCTAAGCTGCGGCTTAACGGTTCTCAGCTGGAAGCGGATGTGAACCTGCGCTGGCGTGAGCAGATACCGATTGGGGCCACAGTATTGTTCGCCCTTGACTGGAGCCCGCCGAACATTGAGGTTAGGCATGTTGGCACACAAATCAAAGACAAGCAGCTGCCCAGCGATTGGCTGCAGCTCGCTCCGGTGCAAATCCCGTTGGAGTCCTATTTGCCTCAGCTGGTGGGAGTCAAACATGTAGCATTCGAGAATCAGGCCATCCGCATCGATTTGAAACTACTCAGATAGATAAAATGACACATCAAAAAGCTGCAGCGCCCAAAGCGCTGCAGCTTTTTTTGCTTTATGCGGCTCCACTCGCTAAGGGGGTACCCGAGTTACACACGGCCTCAACGGCTCTACCCGCAGCTAAGGCGTTATTTCCGCGCTGCCTCGCGCCCGAATAGCCTGCATATTCCAGCGGCGCGAATACAGCATGATGCCCAGCGACAGCAGCATCCCGCCCAAAATAAACCAGATCGGGACACCGATCTGAATATGATCCATCCCCCAGCCTACGGCTAGCGGGAGCACGGCGCCGCCAAGACCGCCCGAGGCGATCAGGGTGCTGGTCGTTTCTTCCGTGCGTCCAGGCAGCAGCTGGTTAGCATAAATGAGCGCAACTGCAAACATCCCGGACATGAACAGCCCTAGCAATAGCACGATCATGAAACTGCTCCAGATGGCGTCGCTGAAAACCCACAGGAGAGCGCTCGCTAAGCAGGCTCCGAAAGAGACGGCCAAGTAACGGAAATACGTCATTTTCTCGGCAAGCACACCTGCAAAGACACGGCCAATGACCATTGTCAGCCAGTAGGCGGTGACGCTGAGTGATGAAATGGAGCTTGGAGCTCTCAAATGATCGATAAAAATCGAAGGCAGGAAGTTGACAATACTGTTTTCCATCCCGCAATAGAAAAAGAAAACGACCATGAACAGAGCGAGGAGGGGAATGGAGCTCTTTGTCAAAGGTGGCGTTTTGGCCGCCGTTTGCGAACGATCAGCCCGGTGAGCCAGCAGCTCATCATGCACGCCTAACGATATTTTGGACCAAATGAGTCCTGCAATCAGCGCACTCGCGCTTAGAATGAAGAAAGCATACCTCCAGCCACCGGCAGCAATGAGCAAACTGGACACCAGCGGCATGACAAGCGCACCGAGTCCGAAGAAAACTTCAAGCTTGCTGAAAGCCGTCGCTTGTTGATCTTTGGCGGCCGTCAAAACGAACGTGCTGATACTGGATTCAATCAATCCGAAGGAAAAACCGGCCAGCAGCGTCAGACCCACAGTTACCGCCCATGGCGGGAGCAGCACAATGGCGAACATGGCGGCAGCAAGCAGCGAGAACGCCAAGGTGATTGTGCTTCTGCGGCTTAGGCGCCGGATGAGTGCGGGCATGCTGAGCACGCCAAGCAGGAAGCCGCCAAATTGCATGCATACAATTAAGCCGCCGTCGCTGTAGCTCTGCCCATAATGAGCTAGCAATTCCGGCAAAACGGCTCCATAAATCACGTGCATCGAGCCTGTCAAAAAATAAGACAAGCAGCCCATGATCAGCAGTCTTTTCATAGTGATGAGCTCCCTTTGGATTGGAGGGTAAGCTGCTGATTCACAGCAAACACATGTTCGATCGCTTCGGAGACAGAGTGAACCTGATTAGCGGCTCTTTTTTTCACGTCAGGGTGAGCGCCATGCATAGCAAAGCTGTGAGGCGTGACCCCGAACATCGACACATCGTTAAATGAATCACCTACACAGGCAACTTCTTCAGGCTTTAAGCCCAATTGTTCCATAAGGACAAGCAGGGAGCTGCCCTTTGAAACATGTTGGGGCATAATGTCGAGGCAATCTTTGTCTGAAATAAAAAGCTCTAATTGGTCCCCTAGCTTATCTTCCATTTTGGCTTTTACCTGCAGCAAGACTTCCAATTGTCCGAATAGGGAGAACTTGCTGGTCGGCAAGCCGAGCATAAACGCATGTTCCAGATCTGATTTTATAATAAGAGGTTGAAACATTCTTTGTTCGATAGCATCAGACGCAGGTGTTGGAATCGCGATGTAATTGCCATCGATCGAGCAGACCAATTTAACAAGATCGAAGTCATGCAGCAGTTGGTAAACCCGATGGGCCAGCTCAGCCTCAAAAAGCTTAGACTTAAAAAATGTCCCGTCATTCAGATGGATGAATGCGCCGTTTTGCGATACGGAATGGGCCTGATGGCCGATGTCGCCGAGAATTTTTTGGATTTCAAAATGATTCCTTCCCGAGGCCAAGCAAAGCTGCAGCCCTGCTTCTTTGACCTTCGCCAATTGCTCCTGCTCTCTCAGGCTCACCTGTTTATGGTGGTCAAGCAAGGTACCGTCCAGATCGCTGACAATGAGTTTAATCATGTATTTTCGCCTCCTGCTAATACAAGCTCCACATTACATGCGAGCAGCTTTTCTTTGATTTCCGAGCTGAGCTCTTGATCCGTAATCAGAATATCAATGTTTTCAAAACCGACGACACGTTGAAACAGCCTTCTGCCAAATTTGGAGTGATCCGCCAACACGATGACTTGATCGGCATGCTGGATCATCGCCCTCACCAGGTAGCAATCTTCTTCATTAGGCGCATACAGCCCCTCTGCGGTAATGCCGCATGTGCCGATGAACAGCTTGTCGACGTGATATTCGCTGAGCATTTCTATCGCTTTGGCGCCGTAAACGCTGTGATGCTTATTGTCGAGCACGCCTCCGATCATATGAATCGTCATATTCGGCTTGCGCGTCAGAATTGCCGCTGTCTCAATCGAGCTTGTTACCACGACATTATGCCTCGAAGTCATGGCGGTAGCGGCATGAAGCACCGTGGTGGAGGCGTCCATCATGATGTAATCGCCATCTTGAATCAGCTCCGCTGCCGCTCTGCCGATGGTGACTTTGGACGTGGGCTCAGCTTGCAGCCGCTGATCATAGTCACCAACAATTTTGGAGAGCGTAGGCAGGATGGCGCCTCCGCGAGTGCGGATGATTTGACCCTGCTCCTCGAGCTTGACCATATCCCGTCTTGCCGTGTCACGCGAAACATCGTACAGCTCGCAAATGAGATCAACGGTAATTCGCTTATTTGATTTTAAGTAATTAAGGATAGAAATCAGTCGTTCTTCCTGAAACAAGGAGAATCACCTCCGTTCACTTAAGGTTTCGTAAGTAATTATAAGTTATATCCTTATTATATGCATGAATACGGCATAACTTCAACAAAAAATACCCCGGAACCATGTTCCAGGGTATTTCGTCTATTTTCGCTCACTTTTTTGGATGAGCCGGGGTTGGCGTTGTGGTTGTTGTTGGCGTTGAAGCCGCAGCTGAACTCGAGTGATGAGATGGAGTCGGAGATGGCTTCGGCGTCGAAACGGAAGCTGGCGGAGCTGCTTGCTTGCGCTTGAGCACATAGTTCGGATACGTAATCTCTCCGGCATCCAGCTTGCGGATTTCTTCGTCGTTCCAGCCGCTGATCTTGTTCGCTCCAGTAATGCCGGTCAGTTTGATATGGTAGCGGTCGGCTATATATTTTTGCAGCTTCTCCATATCCTCTGGTTGGACATCGCGCAGCCTCTGCTTACCATGCAGCTGTCCGAGAATAATCCCGATGGACTCTGCGGCAAGGCTGGTATTCGGCTGAATGCGAGTACTGCCGTAAGCGATGGCGGAAGATCCGACGTTTTTGCCGGCGGCGATCACATTGTCATAGTTTTTCAGCATAAAGCTTCGCAGCGGCATCCCGTATTTGTCAGGACGTCCCATCTCGATGCCCCATTTGTTCGCGCTTGTGCCCTGGAGATCAAGCGGGTATCCGCCGATGCTCACATTGTCCCAGAACATACGGCCGGAGAGCAAGTCCGAAGGCTTCAATACATAATCCATTTCATAATGATTATATTCCCGGATATACGGATATGTCGGCAAATCACCAAGTGTGGCTTGCTCCCAGCCCGGCAATACTTTGCGGAAATAGTCCAAAATGAGCGGCGTTTCTTTATTGCCCAGAGCTACAGCTTCTTGCACGGAGGCCGGATCCGCAGGGTCTACCGTGTAGACGAGCAAGGCATTGATGAGCACGTCACCGTCTCGCTGGTTCACCGCATTCAATCCCCGCAGGAAGACGCGGTCATTGGAGGGATGATAGCCATTCGTCATGCCGCTTAACCCGATGGCAAAATTATTGTCGACGTAGCCTCCGCCGAACTGCTTCTTTTTTTCCTCAGCTTTCAATTGGTTGAACGCAGTATTGAACTTCTTCCAATCGACGTTTTTGAACTTCATCATCATGCCGGCGCTCATATACTCAATATTCTTTTGCCCATAAAAGCTTTCCAAGCCAGGGAGCCGTTTTACATTCAACCGGCTGATTAGAGCGGCATAGTCGCTGTTATCGACATAATAAGACGCCGTGATTCTTTTTTTCGTATGATTCGCATCGGTGTATTCGATGGAATTGATTTTATGTAAGTTATCAGGTGTTTCCACTTGTTCAATATCGTCGATGACGATGCCGGATTCAATGGGAATGTTCAATTTTAATTTATCCATATAAGCCGTAAACTCGGGGAGCTTGCGGATTTTACCATTTCGGAAGCCGTCGAATAGCTCCTTGGCTCTGCCTTGCACGAGCACTTTACCCTGATCATCCTTTGTTTCGTCTAGAAACAGCATCTGGCTTTGCAAAATCTGTCCGCCAAACTCCGCGTGCGGATCAAGAATATGCACTTGCAGTCCTTCATCAGCTGCCGCTCTGGCTAGATAAAGACCTTCCAGCTCGCTGCCGATTACCACAATGTCAGTATGCTCCGACACATTGTTTGGGTTTTCAGTTGTTGCGGCTGTCGCTTCCTGCTTTGAAGGAAGTTCGCTGGGGTTCTCATGCGAAATTGCGGGTGCCGTCGGAACTTCACTTTTGTCGTGCTGTATCCAGAACTTGTTTACAGAGAAAACGGAAGCCACGATAAGGATGACGGCAATGGCGATAATGAGCTGAATTCTAGGGCTTAGTAGTCGCATGCGATAACTCCTTTTTTACAGGTAGATTCGTACCTTTTCAGTCTATCAGTTTCCCTATCTTTTTAATAGTATGGGTCCACTGTTTAAGAGATTGGGAGTACAGATTTTGACGATTTTTGCTGTCACCCCCCTAAACATATCCGCCGCGGCGAATCCTTGTAGCATAACACAGGAACCCTTCGCGAAGGCTCCAGCAGTAATCTACCACTTAATTAGTTTAAGGAGAGAGAATTGATGAAAAAGAACATGATGAAAAAGGTAGTAGCAACTGGTTTGGCACTTACGATGATCGCTGGTGGAGGCACTGCAGCTTTTGCCCACGGCAATGACAATAAAGGTAATGATAAAAATAACAACAAAAATGTTTACTATAATACAAACGGCAAGAACAATTATGGCAATGTAAGTGGCAACATTCAAATCAACTTGAACTTCAATGATATGAAAGGTGCACAATGGGCACTGAGATACATAGCGAGCCTTGCTTCCAAGCGCGTATTCGAAGGTTATGAAGATGGTTCTTTCAAACCTGACAACACAGTTTCCCGCATCGAAGCGATCACAGCGGCTGTTCGTCTGATGGGCTTGCGCGATCAAGCTGAATCAACAACAGAAATGCAAACAAAGCTGAATTTCAAAGATGCTGACAAAATTCCTGCATGGGCAGTCGGCTATGTTGCAGTGGCATTGGAGAACGATCTCTTCTCCGAGAACGATGATTCCGTAAAACCTGATCAACCAGCAGACCGCTTGTGGGCAACTACATTGCTCGTGAAAGCTTTGAAACTGGAAGGCGAAGCAAAAACGAAAATGAACTCCACGCTTTCCTTTAAAGATGCCAACAAAATCCCAGCTGGTTCCGTTGGATATGTAGAAGAAGCGATCGAGAAGCACCTTGTTGATGGCTTCGAGGACAATACATTCAGACCGAACCAAAACGTGACGCGTGCACAATTAGCAGCATTGTTGGATCGTACTAGCGACCAACTGCCTGATCAAGATGCCAATGCAAGCAGCGGCACTGTAAGCACAACTGTCTACAACAATACTATGACATTGACTAAAAACGGTACGCCAACGCAATACACGCTTCATCCGGATGTATTCGTGCTGCGTAACGGAGTGAAAGTGGCTGCTTCCGCTCTGCAAGTAGGCGATGAAGTGAAAGTGCGCACATTCAACAACGTTGTTGTCTATATCGAAGTTACTAAATTGGCGGATGTCAATGCTTCTTTTGACGTAGTAGGCACGCTGGATAGCACTACGCTGAACGCGCAAGGTAAAATCGCAACGATCTCCATTACGCAAACCATCAATGGTACGAACCAAAGCACTGTTTACAATGTAGCTTCTGACGTTGCATTGACAGGCAACATCGGTTCCTTCACAAATGGTCATGTGGTTGAGCTAAAAGGCCAGAATCAAGTCGTTAACGCAATTGACGTTAAATAATAGAGATACGATAAATATGAAAAAGGATTGAATCCTGTAGAAGCTCCTGCTGCCATCAGTGGGAGCTTTTGCATGTGATGCCGCATATTTTGATGGATGATGAGGCAAACTGTCTCGTATCTTGAAAGGAGTGCTGACGATGAACGAGACACTAATTGAGACTTTAAAAAGATATTATGCCGATTACCGCAGTGCAGCAGATAGCGATCAAAGCTTTGAGGACGCTTATCAGGCATTAGCCTACCATGTGATTGAACAAACCGGACAACTGGCTCAGGAAGGGAAGCTTACCGACATTCAGAATTTAATTGCGCAGTATCATGAGCTTCGCTTTTCGACGGGCTACAGCAACGATTCGCTGAAAGAACGATTTGAGCAAGAGCTGGTTGAGGGCATGTTGGATCGATAGTTGGTGAATGGGAAATTTAGGTTCTTGCGCACGCTGTGCCAGCATGCTATATTATTTTTCCGGCCATGACGAGCTGAAATTTCAAAAAAAGATTTTTAAAAAAAGCTTGCATCTGGTTGGGTTGCTGTGGTATATTGTAATTCCTGTTGCTGAAAAGCAGACGGGGATGAAGAAAGAGAATTGTTCTTTGAAAACTGAACAACGAGTGAGAAGCAAGTCGAGTAATCGACTCTAAACTTTAAAAGAGATTAACAATCTCGTCAGCTTTAAATGAGCTATTCAGATTCATCCTTTTTGGAGAGTTTGATCCTGGCTCAGGACGAACGCTGGCGGCGTGCCTAATACATGCAAGTCGAGCGGTCCCTTCGGGGATAGCGGCGGACGGGTGAGTAACACGTAGGCAACCTGCCTGTAAGACTGGGATAACTATCGGAAACGATAGCTAAGACCGGATAGCTGGTTCTCTCGCATGAGAGAA
>NZ_JAQFVF010000062.1 GCF_027789125.1 Paenibacillus aestuarii
TTAAGTATCAGAATGGTACGGAAGGAATTAAAAGCGTTGCAAAATCATTAGGGATAAACCATGAAGTTTTACGTATGTGGGTTAGGCAATACGAATATCACGGGGTAAAAGCTTTTGAAAAGAGCTATACAGCTTACAGCATGTCATTTAAACTAGACGTACTCAACTATATGAACGAGCATGGGACGTCTCCAAATGAAGCTGCTGTCATTTTTAATATTTCCTCCCCTGGGATCATTAGAAAATGGCGCAATCAATTTAATGAAGATGGAAAGGACGCCCTGAAATCAAAGAAAAAGGGGCGCCCACTTATGACAAATAAGAAAGAGAACAATTCGAAAAAACTAGAACCTGCGGAGGGTTCAGTTGAAGCTCTGAAAGCAGAAATAGAACGTTTGCGTATGGAAAATACCTATCTAAAAAAGTTGAATGCCTTAGTTCAAAACAAGGAAAAATCACCAAACAAGACAAAGCACAAGTAGTCTATGAATTAAGGCTTGAATTCCCGGTGGTTGCATTGCTAGCGTTTGCTGACATCCCTCGTAGTACCTTTTACTACTGGGTAAAGCAGTTGAATAAGCCCGATCTAGACAAAGATCTAAAACTCCTTATTCGATCCATTTACATCGAACATCAAGGACGTTATGGCTATCGTCGTATCCGTGATGAACTATATAATCGGGGACATCGGGTTAATCATAAAAAAGTGCAGCGTATCATGAAAGAATTAGGCTTGAAATCAGTGGTGCGTATGAAGAAATATCGTTCCCATAAAGGAACAGTAGGTAAAATTGCACCTAACGTACTCAATCGTAATTTTCACGCGGAAAAACCAAATGAGAAATGGGTTACCGATATTACGGAATTTAAGCTATTTGGAGAAAAGCTGTACTTATCACCTGTTTTGGACTTGTTTAACGGTGAAATTATCACTTACACAGTAGGGCCCCGCCCTACTTATTCCTTAGTCTCTGAGATGCTAGATAAGGCCTTTAAACGCTTATCCGAAGAGGATGAACTCCTCCTACATTCGGATCAAGGCTGGCACTACCAGATGAAGCCGTATCAACATGCTTTGAAGAAACAAGGAATTACCCAAAGCATGTCACGCAAAGGAAATTGTTACGATAACGCGGTGATGGAGAACTTCTTTGGCATTATGAAGTCGGAGTTTCTTTATCTTAATGAATTTGAAAGTGTAGATCACTTTAAGCTAGAACTAGCACGATACATTGATTACTACAATCACAAACGCATCAAATCAAAATTAAAAGGCATGAGCCCGGTACAATACCGTGCTCACGCCCAACAGGTTGCATAAAAAATTTGTCTAACTTTAAGGGGTCACTTCAATTGATGATCGGCTGCCTTCGTAACTTTATAAAATTGTCGTTCCTTCTGCGAATACACAGCTTGCTTGAGGAAATTAAATCATTTCGAGGGAGCTTAATCAGTTGGGAATTATTCCCCCTTGCCTTCCGTCGGGAATGGGATAAAGTTCTTGTCACCCGACATTAAACGTGCTAGATGAGTTGGACAAATAGGTATGATATTAGATTGGAATGTCTTCATATTATGCAAAAAGATGGATTTGAAAGGTTCTCAAAGCCCATCTTTTCCTTTTGAAACGAATAGATTACACGGTTTCTACTATATCCCCCTCGACTTTCGTACTTTTAGCTGCAGTGCCTCCGCGGAAAACTACGAAAAGAATAATGAAGATCGTTAATACTAGGCTAACTGGACCACTGCCATATCCCATACCTCCACTAGTATGAGTGGCTGATAACCAATCTGAGAAAGATGCGCCGACTGGACGTGTCAGGATGTAGGCGAACCAGAATGCAATTATTTCTTTCAGGCCAAATAACCAAAAACCGATAGCTGGAATGGCTAATATGCAAGTAAATACGATGCCAGATGTGAAGTAACCCAAATGCATATTGGATGCAGTTAAATCGCCGGCAGAGGTGCCAAGCGCGAACGTTGTCAGTACAGTAAGCCAGTAGAAGACCTCGCGGCGGCGAGAGTATATACTATGAACCGACAGTGTTTTCTCTTTGGAATACCAAGTAAAGAGGATGACAGCAAGGGCTACTATAAAGAAAACCGTTGAAACTACATAGGGAATTCCAAGGCCAACACGAACCACATCTGCTGCCATTGTCCCGAAAATGCTAACCATAACGACAACTAACCAATAAACGCCTGGTATATATCGACTTACTTTAAATTGTAAAATCATCGCAATAATAAAAATAACGACACTTAATGGAGCTGAAATAAGTGGATTTAAATGTTCAAATAAATAATCTGAGGCTACCTCACCCATACCGGTTGTTAATAGCTTCGTGATCCAAAAGTAAATCGTTATTTCTGGCACTTTAGCTGCTTTACCTTTCACTTGATTCATTGTGTTCGATAATGCTACTCTCTTATTCAATTGTAAGACCTTCTTCCTTTCTATATATCAAATCGAATAGCCTTATTATACAAGCACTGCATTAAAATCAAATGTGAAGATCTTAATAGATTTATGCTTATCGAACTCTAATGGTTTTTAATAAAGAGCTAGTATGTCGTTTGATTACTAGTCAAATGATGGATGATGGATATGGTAATCCTTAGGATGTTTATCGTGTGTTAAGGTTATTCCAGGTGAAGGCCTAATGCACGATCCTCAAAGAGGATATCCTATCATCTCTACTGTGAAAACGAATCGCCTGAAAAAGTCGTTATTAGGAATAACACTTAGTTTTTCCTTATTTACTTCCATTAGTGTCATTGCAGAGCCACAAGCGGCACATGCCGCTATAGCTAGTACCAAGACAACCGCTGCGTCAACTTCCGTATCTAGCAAGGCTGGGAGCATCATTGCTTTAGGCAAGAATTATCTAGGTGTTCGCTAAACTTTGGTGCTCAGAAAAGTGTGACAAGCTCATTTGAAGGCGCAATCCCAAGTAGGTACTTATGTACCCAGAAATCAGCTTCAACCAGGTGACCTTGTTTTCTTCTATTCCCCGATTCATCACGTTGGTATTTATATCGGGAATGAAAGAGTCATGCATACGTTCGGTAGCCCGTGTGTGACGATCTCGGACATGAACTCAGGTTGGTGGAGCACTTATTTCAAGACGGCTCGTCGCGTTATTCATTAAGAATAGACATGGGTAATGGGTAGTGAAAGACCTCCTTCACGATTGCGAAGGAGGCCTTTCACCGATAAATTATACCAGTTGTTGTTTATTATCTTCTCTACTTTCTCGAGAATGATATGAATATGTTCTAAGATAAATGTTTTTTTCTTTTCATTTAAATTGGAACGGTAAATGAGTGTCGTGATTTTCCCCCTCAAGACATACTCAAGTTGTCGTCAAATCCTATAACGGCCTAAGCACGATAAATGCAAAAAAAAGACACTTGCATAAAAATGCAAGTATTAATCAAACACTGGCCCCAGATCCCTATCAATGAGGCACCGTTACTAATGTATATCCCTTCTTTCTTATGCCTTTAATAATATCCGGCAAAGCCGCTATGGTAGATGGATGATCGTGCATGACGATAATACTGCCAGATTGAACTTGGGCTAACACACTTTTAACGATTTTGGAAGGATCCGTTGTTGCCCAATCTTTGGGATCTTCATTCCACAGCACCATTTGCATGAGGTGTTCTTCCGTTACGAGCTTAGTATCGTTGTTATAGGCACCGTAGGGTGGACGAAATAATGTGACCGGGTGCTTATCAAACTTTATAAGTTTATTTAGACCGCTATTAAACTCATTTTCCTGTGCGTCATAGGTCATTTGAGACATGTGAGGATGCGTGTCCGAATGATAACCAATTTCATGACCCTCATACACAGCCTCGGTCACAGACTGCGGAAAAGCAGCAGCATTTTGTCCGATGAAGAAAAAAGTGACGTGTATGTTCTGTTCCTTTAGAACTTTGAGTAGTTCCTCCGTATATTTCGTCGGACCGTCATCAATGGTTATGGCTACTTGACCTTTTCCAACCGAATAAATGGGCTTTATGACTGATTTCTTCGTCTGCTTCTTCTCATCTGATACCACGGCTTCTTCCTTTGGGGAACCTATCTCAAATCCAATCGGCTCCTTAATCGGGGTAGAAGTTGATGTATTGTTCGTAGGAAGAACGCCATTATCGAAAGGTTTAGGTGCAAAAGTCTGAACTGGCGAATCCACGGGACTTACTGAAGCAAGGGCACTAGGAACGCCGGAAGTAGCAGCTTGATCACACCCTGTTAACAAAAGAATAGTAAGCATACTAATTATTGAGCACCAAGAAAGTTTCATATTCAACCTACCCATGTAATATTGGCTGAAATTATTATTTGAGAAAAGCCCATTCTATGATCCATAAGTGACATTTACTGTTAGTGATGTATAGCCTGTTAACCTTATGTCAGCACCAAATTCGTAGGTCACTCTTCCAACGTTATTATTCATAACTATACCATTGGTTAACGCAGCTTTCATAACTGATTGCGCACTCCCTAAAGAGTTTTTATAGCGCATAGTGATCTGACTTTGCCGGGCTGAAATCCCTCCTTGAAGTAAGGACTGAACTGCGGATATGGAATCGGCCGTGTTCTCAGCCGTCTCTCCGGAGAGGCGATAAAACAATTCGTGTAAGGCTCGAATGCCCTGTTTGCACTTGTAGTGCTTATGGTTATCTCCAGAACCATAAATCACAGGTGCAATGCCAGAAAAGTTATCTCAGTTCCTACTCTCTGAATGGTTATTATTGTTGGTAGGTGCGGCGGATAAATAAGAAACCCCAAGAGAGTTATGAACTCCTTTGGGGAAAGATAATTTTACTTTTCTAGAATTAAAGAATATCCGTCTTCTTTAAAATGAAATTTACCGTCGTTTAGTTCAATTGAATATATTACATTATTTTCCAAATAAATATAATAGTCTGAGACTGAACCGCACCTGTCACATGGCTCAGAAATACTATCAAGTACAACTTTTTTTCGATCTTTTAATCCAATATCGTTACCGCCCCATTTCAGGCGATCACCTAAATTATAGTCGTAATCACCTAAATTATAGTCGTAACTCTACGTATCCTCGTACTTGAACTGTAGGGCTAAGATACCTTCACGAATACATGATTTACAATTCCCATTAAGCTTTAAAATATTATAAGCTCCCATGTTAGTGTCCCTCCACTGGATAACCCGCTTCTTGTAAGAACCTTGATAATCTAGCATCATCAGTTATTAGAGGCGCACCTTCACTGATTGCAAAACCAGCTACCGATGCATCTGATGCTTTTAAAACCCTGCCCAACACTTGAGCTTGAGAAATAAGTTCCTGGACTTGTTGTTCAGTTGCACCTGTACCAAATCTTCCACTGAAAGGATTCTGCAACTTTAAGAGGCTTATAATGCGGCAACAGCAATGCCCCTGATCCGATACGAATGCTTTGTATTTTTGCACCGATATGCGATAGTAGCACATCCGTTGAGGTGCATGCCAGCCCTGGCATATCATGATGTTACGCCACCCAATAACGGAAATATCCCAGTCTTTCGGCTGCTTGAGCCAGCTCTACAGCTTGTCCCAGTGCGAAGGTTGCATCGATCTCATCAAAAACGGGGACCAAATCCAAAACACTAAGTTTATCGGTTTCGCTGTCATAGGCGTCCTGTCCGAGGATTTCGGTAAAATTCAGTCATATCGATAAACGTAACCCTGTATTCTCTCATTACCTTACCCAAATCATGCATTCGGCCATGACCGTCCTCTTTGGAAGCGAATACGACGTCGTGCCGCACCTTATCCATGATGATTTTGCCAATGAACTGGTGCTCGTACTCTGCATACTTTTGTTTGAATTCTTCATTAAACTCCAATAAATCTTCGTAAGTCCGCTCTAGCATCGCATTAACCAAAGTCAGCTCATTACCTTCCTTGTGGACTGCTGCGTAATAATTGCCCCGATCATCCTTAATCAGATCCTTTAACAATTCAACATCCAAAGTAATTGACTCCCTTCATAACTCCTATGCAATAACACTATATCTTGCTTATTATTCCTGTTCAATTGGTACATATACGATTTCGATTCGAATTGTACCGTGTTATGTATATGGGTGGATGGTGATAATTCAAAAAAAGACCTAATTGGATTTCTGGGATTGGAAGACGTTCATGCATGCCAGATTGCATTTCACACTGCTTTTTGAGGCATGGGCTATGCGATTAATGGCGGAGATGCCTGTGAATGCAGCAGCCCGTGAGCTAAGACAACATGATACGCGGATGTGGCGCATCTTCCATTATTATGTCGATAAGGCAATGGCTGAGCTCGATCTATCCAGTGTAAAACGGATTGCAATTGATGAAACCTCATCGAGGCGCGGGCACCGCTACATTACCCTATTTGTTGATGTTGATCAGAAGACAGTACTATTTGCAACCGAAGGCAAAGGCATGGATACGCTGGAACGCCTCAAGTCGCATCTTTTCGCAAAAGGCGCTGCTGCACAGCAGATCGAAGAAGTATGTTGTGATATGTCGCCTGCCTTTATTCGTGGCATTGAAGTGTATTTCCCTGATGCCGAGATCACCTTTGACAAATTCCGTGTGATGAAACTGGTTGAACGAAGCCGTCGATGAGGTGCGGATTCAAAAGGATTGCTGAGCTTCAACATCCAGTAGACGAATGATTTTACCGACATTCTCAAGTAGCTCGATAATCTCATCATGATCTAAGCGCTGACCACTAAGTGTTTTTTTCTCTTGTTCAGCTTTTTAAAAAATACCTCTTGCATTTGTAGCAAGAGAACCTTTAATAGCGGACAGAAACAATTGAACAGTTTTGGAGCTTTTACTCGTTAAGTACAAGCCTTCATGCCCGTCTCTGCCACGAATCTTACAATACATCTGTTCTATTAAATATTGCCTTACCGCTTCCTTAACAGCCTCTGATGAATTGAAATATGAAGTGTGGGATGGCTTTAAGTCGTGCGCGAATCACCCATTGGAGATTAGAGGAAATGTGGTGAAGCAGATTATGCAAGAAGATAATCTTATGGTGATCGACCTGGTCAAATGGTATGGTCGTACGCTTCGATATGCAGGTCGATTTGAGCCTAGCGGAATCAAATAGCAGCTTAAACTTTGAAAGGCTAAATGTTATTCAAATTCCGCTTGCGCTGGACATAAGTTTGCGCCAATCGAAGCACAAGAATGTTGAAACTATATACGCCAATATAGACTGGGAAAGAATAAACCAGTTTCCAGCCTTTATATGTAAAGACGTGAAGAAAATGGGCGATCCATTCCAAACCGGTTGTTAATAAGGCACAACCAAGAATATAAGCGATCACGTATAATCCTTTGATTTTCCATTTGCTATAAAAGTAAAGCACTATATAGGCTGACGGAGGATAGAGAAGGAAGTAAAGCAGAAAATCGAACAACTCATAATCCGGTCTGTCGTTTACATCGTAGAGATCATAAGGCGGTACAGCTATTAGATAATCTACGGTCTGTCCAATAAAAACATTGAAAAGCATCATAAATACGATAAATAAGGTTGAAAACCGCTTTGGAAGGAGCAGCACGGTAGTAAAGACAAATAAAATAGCAATGAGAATAAACCATTCATTAGCATCAAATTTTAATGGCAAGTATAAGATCATACGATAAACTCTTCTTTCTTTAAGATGTGACGAAACCATAGAAAGAAGCTTGTAGTGGCAAAGAGAACCATAAACCATTCAGCTAAGGAATATCCTACATTCCAATTTACATAGGCGATCATTCCGAAAGTTTTGCTTAAAAGTTGAATGCCCGATAACACAAGCAGCCATGCTCCCATAAAAATAGCTTTACGTATGATGTTTACGTCTTTAGAAAAATAAAATAGCCAAATAATCAAGGACGGCATAAGAACTAACCGATTCATAACCAGATACCAAAAGACGCCGACTCCTTCGGAGACCTCAATCATTTGAAGATTTATGGTGATAATTGTAAAAACCTGCTGTATAACTGCGCAATTTAGCATCCAATACGCACATATTTCTAACATGTTAAATTTTCTGCGTGCGAACCGTATTGAAAGTATTGCTGCCATATTTATGATGATCATGATGATGACAAACATAAAAATTCGACCTTCTTTAACTAAGCTGATGTGCAAAATTTAGTGCAGAACTGAGTTTATTTTTCACATTTCAGGAAAAAAATATTCCGGATCGGCAAGGCTTTATTTTTTTAACAATTTCTATATAATAAATACGGCGTTAATGAAAATACTCCAATGCCACGAAACTGAAGTGGGTTGGAGTTCTTCGTAACCTTTTAACATCTTTAAATCACTTTATGCCTAATACCATGCCCTTGGGTTTTTTCCTTCCACATATTGTTTCTAGAATGTACATAAGTGTACCCCAGGTTGTATTAATCACCGCACACGGACCTTCCATGGATTTCCAGACGTCTAATTTTGCTGATTCATCGAGTAGCTTTGCTGCTGGAGCAGGCGTGATTAATGGTAAGGCTGATGGACAGTTCAACCCGAAGGGTTACAGCCACTCGTGCAGAAGCACTTAATGTTATTTTTAATACGCTTAAGTTGAATCCGGACATCAAAACTGTTCTGGACAACCTGAAATAGGAGAAAGGGTGTTGAGGGAAATCTTCCTCAACACCCTTTTTCTATCCGTTTTCCGTTGAAGCCACATTCCAACTTGGGCTCTGAAATAATTGGAGTTGCTCAATCTCTGGAGGACTTGAGTCATTCCGTAGATTGTTAGCTCCGTAATAAATCCAACCGTCCGCGATCATAAAGGAATTGAAGTTTCCACTCGAGGCGAGCGGCGTAAGCTGCGATCCGTCCTTGCGAATTTTGTTCAAAGCAGCGGGATGCACACCATTGTCAGGTTGTATGAAATAAATCCAGTCCTTCAAGACATGGATGGAATCTTCGACAGCACTGCTCATTGAATCGGTTGCAGTCACTCGGAATAAGGAAGTCTCGCCGCTACCGTCCGTTCTGATCTTCTTAATGCCTAGTATAATAACCGACCGAATATTACCCTTGCCCGACTAATTCCTGGTCCACATAATAGATCCAGTCTCCATCAACGGTAATTCGGCCTGCCGGAGCATCGGATTTTCGTTCTTTGAGTACCATCTGTGCGCACTTTGTAAATACCTTGATGCTCATTTTTTGTCTATCGATTGTTGTATAATAAACCCAATCTCCGACGACATTTATTGAACTCCCTCGGTTCGATTAAGTTTTCTCACGTATACTCGCTTATTCGCAGGATTTCACCCTTGTTAAAAGACAGAAGGTTTGGAATAGAGTCACCGTAATAGACCTTGGCAACACGAAGGCGCACTGAAACAGAGGGGGAAGTTTACACCCCATATATTTCCATATACTGCACGCATTCTCCACACCGTCCCTGGAGGTTTTCACTCCCATGTCTCAACGGGTCATTGCCCTCTCATTCCTTCGTTACGCCTGTCCAAGGGGTGGAGGCCGGTCTTGCTAACGTTACGGGTCATTGCCCTTTGGTTCAATACATCCGGTACCCCGTGCTTTCTTTTGAAATCCTGCGAATAAGCCAAAATTCGTAAGACGAAACGATTGGTTATTACTTAAGCTGCTAACTGAAGTGGCATTGTTTTAGCAGGGCTGTAGGGTTCGTTGCTGCGGGCCATTCCAACGAGTATTCGAGCCAATTTACCACACAATTTCATTAGAGATCTCATTTTCTTCATCTTTTTCACCTGTACATTGTATTCATGCATGGCTTTGAATTCTGGATTGTTCCCCACCATACTCATGGTCATCATGTAGATGAAACGACGGAGGCGAGATCTTCCGCGTTTGCTTATTTTCATCTGTCCCGTCCA
>NZ_JAQFVF010000063.1 GCF_027789125.1 Paenibacillus aestuarii
GTGGACGGCCAACCCTCCTGGAAAGCTCATCTCGAAGCGACTAAGAACGTACCGATTGCGACGGTAGAGGATTTGGAGTGGGCAGATGCTATTATCTTCAGCATGCCGACTCGATTCGGCAACTTGCCGGCGCAGTTGAAGCAATTCCTCGATACAACCGGTGGCTTATGGGCGAAAGGTAAAACAGTTAACAAAGTCGTGAGCGCTATGACATCCGCTACAAATCCGAATTCGGGACAAGAGCAAACGATCCTGCAGCTGTACACATCTATGTACCACTGGGGCGCCATCGTCGCTGCGCCTGGATTTACGGATCAGGCAGTATTTACGGCCGGAGGCAATCCATACGGTACAAGCGTAACCGTCGGTCAAGACGGCACGATTAAAGAAGATGCACGCGGAGCGGTAGAACATCAGGCCAAACGAACCGTGTCCATTGCAACAGCATTGAAAATCGGTTTTGGACAACAATAATAGAAGCGAGGAGCATAATAAAATGAGCAATCAAGGAAAAGTATATGTCATCACTGGCGGCAGTAGCGGACTGGGTAAAGCAATGGCTGTCGAATTAGTGAAGCGCGGCGCAAATGTTGTCATTAACGGCCGCCGTGAACAAGCCCTGACAGATGCCGCGAAAGATATCGATCCGACAGGCAAGCACGTTCATATCGTTGCTGGCGACGTCGTGGATCCAAATGTCGCACAAAGTCTAGTCGACGAAACATTGGCGAAATTCGGCCGCATCGACACACTAATCAACAATGCGGGCATTTTCATCGCGAAGCCGTTCACGGAGTACACCGAGGAAGAGTTCACAAGATACTTGGGCACGAATGTAGTCGGCTTCTTCCATCTGACGCAGCGTGCTCTTGTGCAAATGCTGAAACAAGGCACAGGGCACGTCATTAATATCACGACAAGCCTGACAGATTCTCCGACGGAGCAAGTGCCTTCCGCGCTTGCGAACTTAACGAAGGGCGGACTGAACTCGACGACGAAAGCGTTGGCGATCGAGTACGCGAAACGTGGCATCCGCGTGAACGCCGTGTCGCCTGGCGTTATTAAGACGCCAATGCATGCGCCGGAAACGTACGAATTTTTGTCTAAGCTGCATCCGATGGGACGCATGGGCGAAGAACAAGAGATCGTTGAAGCGGTGCTTTATCTGGATTCCGCGAAATTTGTAACAGGTGAAATTCTTCACGTGGACGGCGGCCAGAGTGCAGGCTACTAATCTTAGCTGGTGAAGTGCCCAAGTACTACCCAATAAGTAAAGAATGAGGAGATATGCATTATGCCGATTGTAAATATTCAAGTCACGCGAGAGGGCACAACTCCTGACCGTGATTCGGTAACCGCCGAAGAAAAAGCAGCCCTCATCAAGGGCGTAAGTGAATTGCTGCTTAAAGTGCTGAATAAGCCGCTGGAATCGACTTTCGTCGTAATTGAAGAAGTCGACACTGACAATTGGGGCTGGGGCGGACTACCGGCACTGGAGTATCGCCGGAAGGTTGCTGTGCAGAAGGCAGGCGCTGAAAGCTAATTCTAGAAGGATGAAGTCAAAATGCTGCAGGTAGGATATAAACAATCAGCAGTCTATTGCAAAGTCGCTGTCAATCCGATGCTGCGAACGGTAATTGCATATTGTGACATTAGTTGGGAGAGCAAAATGTAAATAATAGCTAATGAAGGCAGTCGATCATTGAATCGGCTGCCTTCTTAGCTTCCATAAAGGGGCTTTGCAGATTGGTTGAAGGTAATGTTTCCTAATTGCCGCGCTGTCTTTGTATGCTCGAGTAATGAGGATGATCAATACATATTTCTCGTCATCCGACAAAACTGTCGGGTGACAAGAAGTACATGATCTCATGAAAGGCCGCTTAAATTAATTTTTTACGTTAATGGATAACGTTCCTATAAAAACCAAATGAATGGTGCATTCTCCCATCCTAGATGGAGGGCAGGTTGGTGGAGTAGGGCATTCTATTTTCTCATTCTTTTTTTCATCATGTCAATTAAAAGAAGTGCAAATGGGATAATACTTTGAGTGATAAATCCACCAATCGGATAAGTCCAAGCGATATATTCGTTAAGATCAGTATAATCTTTGAAAATCCAGATCGAACCTATAAAGGACAGAAGGGCTAATGGAACTATAAACTGACGGTAATTTCTTATACTAAAAAGGTGATCTAAACTTAGACACAAAATAAACAACGATAACGATATCTTAACAAAGGTTCCCATTACCCATAGCGAAACAGCAACTGCTTCTAAACGTTCAAATGATCCTTTTATGGCAGTATACTGAATTACACTTAAAAATGAATAATTCAATTTACTTGTTAAGGGACCCATAATCATTATCGTAAGTAAGATAACACTCAGCACAGAATGACAAATACCTATCAATGCGATAAGCGAGACTTTGCAAGCTTTCTTTGGTTGATCTAAGTATGGAAGAAGCCATCCCAAAATAAAAAATTGATTCATAAAAGCGCCTGCTGGGCTGATAGCCGCTTGAATTACCGGCCACAAGCCATTACCTAAGATTGGCTTAACTTGTGCAGGATCTGCTTCCTTTATTGAAATAATTAAAAGTGAAAACAAGCAAACTAAAATTAATGGAGTAAGGAATTCATTACTTCTTGCAATAACTTCAATTCCAGCATAAACGGCTACACTAGATAACAGCAGAATTGTAAAACTACCCACATATGACGGACTCTTTGGTAATAAAAGCGAACTGATAAAAACAGTGTGCTGTTTCGTCATAACAGAAATCGAAATAAACCAAAAATATAAATAATATACTCCTAAACACTTTCCAAGCCACTTTCCTATGATACTAGAACTGTATTGAATAATGCTCATGCCAGGATATCGATTTGATAGTTCTACCATCACCGTTATACTTAATAAGCCCGTTGTAGTAGATGGTACCACGGCTATCCAAGCATCTTGATTAGCTATTTCAAACATCAATCTCGGGATGGTTAGGACAATTGTGGAAATAACAAATGTAAATAGTAGCAACCCTAATTGTGTTCCTGAAATCTTTTCTGTCTGCAATGCAAATTATGCTCCTTCCTCTCGGTATTACTCCAATTGTTAACTTAAGCCTGCTCGGTTATACCCCTTAGTAACTGCGAGTTCTTTCTTAAACGATACAACGAACCGTTAGAAATTGGCTAACCCCATAAGAGGACAGAGAACGATTGTACAATGAGACATGGCGGCAGCTGGTCTTGTTCGCCTTTCTAGATTACTTTCTAAATACTTAAGATTGATTCAACTGGAATGTCCCAGCTGTGAATGCTTTTCTAAACGATAAATTAGGCTTAAGATTTACCGTGTATATTGCGGCTATTTTTGTTTTATAACTGTATATATCCTGAGTGTGCTCGATGGGATTAGACCTAAATGAATTTGAAAATATTCAGTATATAACCGGCGAAAATGACTTCAGGACACGGTTATCTGTGTGGTAGGATTTTGTTCAACTCTCTCGGGACGAATTATTTTTCTCGCGGATGCTCGCTTATTCGCGGGATTTCACCCTTGCAAGAATTGCAGAAAGATAGTAAATGAAGGCCCTTGTTGGGGTTGTCATCAAGTTCTTATTATCCATTTTGCAAGAACTATATAAGATAAAAAAAGCCGCAAATTATGCGGCATTCGATGTTACTATGCATAGTTTTGAGCGGGTTAACAATTGTTTAAGTTGAAAACCTCTTATCGAAAAAACTCCTTAAATTGTTTAATGGTTTCTTCAGGCTGCTCTTCTGGAATCCAATGTCCGGTTCTTTTGAGTTCCACAACTTTCGGGTTCATTGTATTTTCTTTTAGGAAAGGTCCCAGGTCGCTAATGCCCGTTGAACCATAAATACCCAAGACCGGTACAGATAGTTTTTTATATGTGTTGAAATCGTCGATATCCTGGCGAAATGCACGAAACCAATCGTTTGCTGCCCGAAGCGCATCAGGTTTTGCATAGGCTGCTATATAGATCGCTTTTTCTTTTGGGTTAAGAGCAGGTTTATCATAGGATAAATAGTCGTAAAACCAATTGTAGGCTATTTCTAGATTTTTACCTTGCAGCAATTGTTCTGGCAAATTGGGTACGGTGTTAAACGCCCACCACCACGGGAACTTTGCACGGGCTGGATTACTCACATCGTACGAGCCAGGTGGTGCCACGATCGGTATCTTCAGCATGTTGTCGTCTGGATGTGAAATGTCGAGCATGGCTAGTTTTTTTGTGGCATGCGGGTAATTAGCCGCGAAAGCATAAGCAACCGTGGACCCGATATCATGGCCTGCAATATAAATATTCTTATAACCCAGCTCGTTCATCAAAGCATAAATATCGGACGCCATCGTTTTCTTGTCGTAGCCAGTTGTAGGCTTATCGGAACTACCCATTCCTCGAATATCGATGGAATAAACATGATAATACTTAGCTAACTCAGGCATTATTTTGCGATATTCATACCACGTTTCGGGCCATCCTGGTAACAGAAATAGCGGTTCGCCTTTGCCGCCTTCAACATAGTGAAGTTTGATTCCATTGACCGTTTTAGTTCCATTATGAAAACCATGCAGCGTGTTAACGAGTTCTTCGTCCGTACTCTCGGTTCTACCCGAGGCAGAAGAGGCAGAAATAATTGTCGGTTCTGTTCCCGTTGCGACATTTTGCTTGTAGGTTGCCAAGTATAAGGGGAGAAGCATTAGCGTTATGATCAGCCATCTCGCCATCCTTAGAGCCTTAAATTTACTTCTTAACATCACTATTCCTCCATTGATTTCATCATTTCACCATCAACAGTTAAGTTTCCCTAGCCCAATAACCCATATTCATAACGAAAAGGAAAAAATAAGTATCAGACGAACAAAGCCGTCTGTCTCTTTCCAGTACCTTTTCGCCGTGTCTTGTGATCCTTGCATTAACTATTGAACAATTAGTTTATTTACGGGACTAAGTTAATCCAAAACCGGGCTGCCTCATCTTGAGACAGCCCATTTTTAGTACATTATAAAGAATTTCTCAAAATCTTTCTGAGGTCTTCTTTTTAAAGAGGGAATTTATTGAGCGCATCTGGATGCGGCTGGAATATTTCATCTGTAAGATGGAAAAATATACGTATTGTATGCATTGGGGGTTTCGTAATTGAAATGGTTTGGGAGGATGCTTGTTCATTCTGATGCTGTAACGATTCCGGAGGAACCTTTATCGGAGGTACAAGAAGAGCTTACATTGACCACGGATTTAGATCAGAATGAAAAGATGCTGAAACATATATTCGCAAACAGCGCTGATTTCGTTTGCCGCAACGTTCGAATAGAAGGTCAATTACGCTGGATGATCATCTATTTTGCGACTTTGGTTGAAGAAAAAATAGTTAACGATAATATTTTGGAGCCTTTACTATCTGGCGTTCATGAATATGAATGGCTGAGCGGCGAGTACGATAGTCCGGATGTCCCGTTGATAGCTGTCGGAAAGACGTTGGTTTCGGCCAAAGTCAATGACATCGTTCGTAAAGTACTAAATGGCCACGCGGCAGTACTGACGGCAGGAAATCGTCATGCATTGATTGCCGAGGTTATCGGTACGACCAAACGAGCATTGGGAGAATCCTCGTCAGAACCGATTATTCGAGGTCCTAAGGACGGATTTATAGAGAACATCGGTACGAATATCGGACTCATTCGCAGCAGATTGAAAACTCCGAAGCTGAAAATGGAAGCGATGACGATTGGAGAACTTTCCCAGACCTATGTCGTGATCACTTATATCGTTGGGGTTGTTTCCGAAACTGTGCTGGAGGAAGTTAGAACGAAGCTATCGCGAATACAAACCGAAGCTATTCTGGAATCAGGCTATATTGAGGAATTCATTGAAGATCATAGCTTCTCTCCATTTCCGCAAGTGCATTCGACAGAGCGGCCAGATGTGGTTGTGGCAGGACTTTTGGAAGGTAAAGTAGCGATACTTACAGATACGACGCCATTTGCTTTATTAGTGCCGATGACGTTCTGGAGTGGTCTGCAGGCCAGCGAGGACTATTATCTTCGTCAGCCAATCGCTACCTTTATTCGTTGGATACGATTTCTATTCATTATTATTGCGGTCTTTGCACCACCGCTCTATGTGGCGATTACAACGTTCCATCAGGAAATGATTCCGACGAATCTGGTGTTGAGTATCGCCTCTTCAAGGGAGGAAGTCCCTTTTCCAGCCGTTATTGAAGCTTTATTTACGGAAATCGTCTTTGAAGCACTGCGGGAAGCGGGGATTCGTCTGCCCAAACAGCTCGGATCAGCGATTAGTATTATTGGAGCTTTGGTTATTGGGCAATCAGCCGTTGCAGCAGGGATTATATCGGCACCAGTCGTCATCATCGTTTCGATTACCGGGATCGCCGCTTTTACGATTCCCCGTTATAGTTTTGCAAATGGCATTCGTCTACTGCGTTTTCCTATGCTGATTTTGGCTGGAACGCTTGGATTGTATGGTATTGTGCTCGGATTTCTAGCCATTGTCATTCATGTCACAGCGCTTCGCTCATTTGGTGTCCCCTATTTCTCTCCAATTCTCCCACTTTCGCTCAAAGGCTTTAAGAGCATTTTATTTCGACAAGCGAAAATACCGAAGCCTAGCTCCAACAATAGGAAGTAATTGTTCAGGTATCAATCGGTCATAGGTGAGGAAAGGAGCGGCTGTATGAAACCATTTCTGTGTATCGTTCTATTATTGACGATGTGTCTGACTAGCGGTTGCTGGGACCGCAAGGAAATCAACGATCTCGCATTCATATCGGGCGCGGCTGGTGACATCGCGGATGACGGCGATTTAATCGTTTCCTTTCAAATCGCAATCCCTGTCGATGCCAGCAAGAGTGGGGGAGGCGGCCAACAGAAGAAATTTTTTATGATCTCGGCAAAAGGGAAGAATGTTACGGAAATTCTTCAAATACTGCAGAAAAAAACCTCACGTATGTTATTCACCGCCCATCGCAGCGTTGTTTTTATAAGTGAGCGTTTGGCCAAGCACGGAATTGAAGAGGTGCTGGATATTTTCACGCATGATCCGCGCAACCGGTTAAGAACCTATATCATGGTGGTCAAAGGGGCGGAAGCTAGGGACATTTTGCAGGCTCAATATCCTTTTGAACAAGTTTCTATTGAGGCTGTGAAGGAAATGGAAATACTTGGTAGTGAGTCGGGCGTTACTTTGCGCGACTTTTTTTTGGCAGCGGCAAGCGAAGGTATTAGTCCCATCATGGGCGTCATTGAGCTTGAGGATCCATCCCAAGCATTGCATGGAAATAACAAATTTAAGCTGGCAGGGACGGCCATTTTTAAAGACTATAAGTTAACAGGAATTTTAAACGATAAAGAAACGACCGGTTATCTCTGGGTGAAGAACGGTATGAAGTTTTGCCGGGTGAGTGCGGAATTGGAAGAAAAAGGCGGGAATGTGGGCGTGTTATTTACGCACATTAAAGGTTCGATCAAGCCGGACTTCAGTGGAGATCAAGTCAGACTCAAGCTCCAATTGCAGGGTCAAGGAAGTTTAATTGAAAATAATACTACTTTGGATATCAGACAAAAAGCGAATCTGAAACTGGTCGAGAAAGCCATAGAGAAATCGCTTAAACAGCAGGTGAAAGAAGCCGTATTCAAAGTCCAGGAGCAATATCAAACCGATAGTTTTGGCTTCGGTCAAGCCATTTATCGCCATAATCCGAAAGCCTGGAAAAAATTGAAAGCATCGTGGGACAAGACGTATCCGGAGGTTGACGTGTCGATTGATGTGAAGCTGACGATCAGTGAATCAGGCATGTCGGGTCCACCGTTGCAATTGGGAGAGAAGGAGATCGTAAAATGATCGTACAAATCGTCGGTTTTCTCGTATTAAGTGTAATATGGACAATAAGTCGTATCCGGCCCTTACTAGCCGATCACAAACACAAAGAAGCCGCTATATATGGAAGCTTAATGGGAATTGCCGCAATTCTAGGTTCCTTGTTATTGGCTCGAGTTGAAATCCCGAGTGTAATCATCCCGTTTAATCTCGCATTCGAACCTCTAGGGAAGGTGATTTTGAAGCACTGATTTGCTCCATTTTCTTTTCAACGTGTCGATGAAGAGAAGCGTCAAAGGGATGAGGCTTTGCGAGAAAAATCCGCCAACCGGGTAACTTAGCGCAACATATTCATAAAGTCCAGTGATATCTTTAAAAATCCAGACAGATCCGATAAAAGACAAAAGTGTAAGAGGCACGATAAATTCACGATAATTGTGAAAACCAAATAGTTGGTTGATGCTTAGACATAAAATAAACAACGCTAAGGAGATTTTTGCAAAGGATCCCATGACCCACATCGTCACGGCAATGGACTCCAACCGTTCAAAGGATCCCTCAACCGCTGCATATTGAATAACATTAAGAAACGAATAGTTTAATTTGCTTGTTAAGGGACCTAGAACTGTAATTGTAATCAGGACAACGGCAAATACGAGTATACATATACCGACTAATGCCATCAACGAGGTTTTGTATGCTTTTTTCTGCTGATCCAGGTAGGGTAGAAGCCAGCCTAGAATAAACAATTGATTCATATAAGCGCCTGCTGGACTAAAAGAACCTTGAATGACTGGCCATAGGCCTTCTCCTAGAACCGGCTTAATTTGACCAGGATCTGCTTGCTCGATGGACATAATAAATAGAGGGAACCAAAAAAATAACATCAAAACGGTCAGAAATTCATTGCTTCTAGCGATCACCTCAATTCCGGCATAAACCGCTAAACCGGCCAAAATCAAAACGGTAAGACTGCCAATATATGAAGGGCTGTTGGGCAGCAGCAGAGTACTGATAAAAAAAGTGTGCTGTTTCGTAATCGCCGAAATGGAAATGAACCAAAAGTAGATGTAATAGAGTCCGATACACATCCCCAACCATTTACCAACGATTTTGGAACTGTATTGAATGATAGTTAACCCCGGGTACCGATTCGACAGTGTAATCATCACCCAAATGCTGATGAAGCCCGTAGTGGTAGAAGGAATTACCGAGAGCCATGCATCTTGTTTCGCAAATTCGACCATCAATCTGGGGATGGTTAAAATAATGGTGGACATGACAAATGTAAATTGCAATAAGCCGATTTGCGTTCCTGAAATTTTTTCCGTCTGCACCAGTAATTCTTTCTCCTCCCCAAATTGAAATTATTCCAAGTGTTGACGTATCCATGTTCGCTTATACGGTGCTAGGAGGAGAAATCTGCATTTCAGAAAAATGAGTTTGCATCTCTGAAATGAAAGCTGACAGTGCTGGCGTCATTAAGGCGTCTTTGCGGCGAATGAACACCGTGGTAATAATGGCGTTGCCCTCTCGAATATTGTGGCTGCGGAGCCTATCTTGTCGAACTGCTTCAGCAACTAATGACCGCGGCATGAGTGAGATGCCAAGACCGGCGCCGACGCAGCCAATTATCGTTTCTATCGAGCCGAACTCCATTACCTTGGCAGGGAGTATGCCTTCTTCCTGGAGCAGCTGGAGCAATTTTGCTCGATAGGAACAGCCGTTAGGGAATACTAATAGTGTGCGCAATTGTACATCCTTCACACTGGTGATGGGGGGATGTTTTTTAGACGTGAGGAACACGAGTTCCTCGTGGATCACTTCCTCCTGGATGAGATCAGGATGGTCGACAGGTCCGGCTACGAAAGCTCCATTTATTTCATAATGAAGAACAGCTTGAATATGTTTCTCAGTCGGTCCGGTGGTTAATGTAAAGTCGACGCTGGGAAAGCTATGATGATACTTGGTCAAAAGATTAGGTAAACGCACCGCGGCGGTTGTCTCCATAGAACCGATATGAAGCGGCCCGGAAGGAACAGCGGAGTCACCAACAGCATGCCTAGCTTCCTGAATGACATTCAGTATTTTTTCCGCGAAAGTAACGAGGATTTGTCCAGAAGGAGTCAAGGTAATGCCGCGATTATGGCGATAAAAAAGCGTCGTCTGCAGATCGGCTTCCAGCTGTTGGATCTTATGCGTGACATTTGATTGCGCAAAGTTAAGCTTGGCAGCTGCTTTGGAAATACTGCCTTCTTGGGCAGTCGTGTGAAACACTTTCAGCAATTGAATATCCATATAGACCTCCGGTATTGAAAATAGGTATCGACAACTGAGATACACGATATCAACAATTCGTATTATACATGATAACGAAAAAATTATAAGATAAATGAGCGAGTTCAAGTAACTAAAGATCAAGAAACTTAGATTGACTTCGTATCTACTAAAAGGTAGAATAGCGTCATGACGAAAACAAATAACACCTCGGAGCTGATCTTGGATACAGCTCAAGCGATCGTTCAACAGTTCGGGTTTAACGGATTCAGCTATGCACATATCGCAGAAAAAATCGGGATAAAGACAGCAAGCATTCATTATTATTTCCCCAATAAGGAGGATTTAGGGGAAGCGCTAATTGCTCGCTATCTCAAAAACTTCATTGCGGCAAGTGTGCAAATTGATACCGAAACCGATCATCATTTGGAAAAGCTGAAAAAGTTCGTTTTGTTGTACAGTGGACCCGTTCAAGAGAACTGTACTTGTCTGAGTGTCATGTTATCCTCTGACTTAGCCACCTTAACGGAGGAAGTTAGGGAAGGATTGGCGAATTTTTTCTCCGCCAATTTGACATGGCTGCAGCAGGTGTTTGAACAAGGGCGCCGCGAAGGGCATTTATTTTTTAAAGGTGATGCCGAAGCGCAGGCCCATCAATTTCTTGCTTCGCTTCAAGGCGCGCAATTGATTGCAAGAAGTTTTCGCGATGTTAATCGCTTCGAATTAATCGCCAATGGATTACTATCCGCTTTGACTTAGAATAAGGCGGATGTTTTTTAATCATTGATTTTACCTTTTAGTAGATAGGTTCGTTGATAAAGCTTGAAAGGGGCTGGCAAACATCATCTATGAACTGCGGATTTATGATATGCACCCAGGCAAGATGAGCGCAATTAAAGATCGATTCAGAGATCATGTGATTCAATTATTTATTAAGCATGAGATGAAAATAACGGATTTTTGGGAAGATCTGGATGAAGCGAACAACCGCCTATATTATTTAGTCGAGCACGCTGATCTGGAGACACGGAATCTGAACTATGAGCAGTTCCGCGGCGATCCGGAATGGATCGAGTTAAAACGGATGACTGAACAAGATGGACCTTTGGTGAAGAAGCAAGAAAGTATTTTTATGAAGCAAGCCGCATTTTTCAATCATAATAATTTAACGAATGGAGCTAACTAACATGAAAACACTCGTAATCGTTACACACCCAAACATTAAAACTTCCCGCGTAAACCGTACATGGCTGAATGAATTGAGCAAGCATAATGAGATTACTGTTCATGAATTGTATAAAGCCTACCCGGATGAAAATATTGATGTTGCTAAAGAGCAGCAATTGATTGAGACGCATGACCGTGTTATTTTCCAATTCCCTGTCTTTTGGTACAGCGCGCCTTTTTTGTTGAAAAAATGGTTTGATTCCGTACTACAATATGGTTGGGCATTTGGTCCGGATGGAAGCAAAACAGCCGGCAAAGAATTCGGCGTTGCGATCTCGACTTATGGCACTACAGCGTCCTATCAACAGGATGGTTCCAATCGGTTTACGTTACAAGAAATTTTACGTCCGTTTGAAGCAACTACGCAATTTATAAGTAGCACATACTTGCCGCATTTTGCGATCAGTGATGTCTCGAACTTGACAGATGAACGATTGGCGCAAAGTACGAAAGATTACGTGAACCACATTAAAAGTGTGAAACCAGTGTTGGTTGGTTAATTAGAACATTAGACAGTTTGGTCGCAATGGCAAAACTAACATGTAAGTCGAATAAAAATTTTACACATTCATTTACCTTTTAATAGATCAGCATGGGGGGCTAACGACATGAGTTTTCAAGGTAAAGTAGCAATTGTTACAGGAGGCAGCAGCGGAATGGGGAAAGCATTGGCCATTGAATTGGTGAAGCTGGGAGCAAATGTGGTCATTAATGGACGCCGCGAAGAGGCACTGGTCGAGACGGCAAAACAAATCGATCCATCCGGTAAACAAATTGCATTCGTTGCTGGTGATATTTCGAAACCGGAAGTCGCTCAGCGCGTCATCCAAGAAGGTCTCTCGCGATTTGGCCGCATTGACACCTTGGTGAATAATGCCGGGATTTTTATCGCGAAATCGTTCACGGATATTACAAGAGAAGAGTTTGAAGCTGCTTTGTCGACTAATGTGGCAGGATTCTTCTATCTGAGCCAGCTCGCGGCCGCCGAGATGTTGAAGGTCGGATCTGGGCACATTGTCAACATTACGGCCAGCGGGGTAGCTGAGCAGCCGATCAAAGCTGTGCCTTCTGTACTAGCCGCGATCACGAAGGGCGGTTTAAATGCAGCAACGAAATCGCTGGCGATAGAGTATGCGGACAAGGGCATTCGTGTCAACGCAGTCGCGCCAGGTGTAATCAAAACGCCTATGCATGCTGTGGAAACGCACGATTTCTTAGCGAAATTGCATCCCGTGGGCCGCATGGGCGAAGTGCAAGATATTGTTAACGCGGTTGTTTATTTGGAATCAGCAACTTACGTTACCGGAGAGATTCTTCACGTCGATGGTGGACAAAATGCCGGTCAATGGTGAAAGCCCTTGTCTCATTCATGAAAGGGAACGAACAAAGTAAATCCTATTAACTAATTGATTATAAAATGGAGGATGATGTCATGCTCTATGAACTACGGATTTACCACGCGATTCCTGGTCGCATGCAAGAGTTGTTGGATCGGTTTCGCGATCATACTTTGAAGCTTTTCGAGAAGCATCATATGCCAGTAACGAATTTTTGGATTGATACGGATGAATCGAAACACCAGTTCTACTATGTGTTTGAGCATCAGGACCTAGCCTCACGCGAGAAAAATTTTCAAGCTTTTCTCGATGATCCGGAATGGCGTGAGCTTGAAGAGCGTACAGAGCGTAACGGTCGACTTTATGAAAAAATTGATGTTATTTATTTGAAAAATGCGCCATTCTTCCAACCCGAATAAGTTCAATTAAAAGCAGTCCAATGGTCTCAATGGACTGCTTTTAAACACCTCGGTCATCTGAATTCGAGATATCAAATATCGTAAATCTATATTATTCAGATAGCAGTCTGCGTAGTAACATAAGAGGCGGATAAAGAAAGGGGGAGTTACGGTATGAGGAGACAGTCATTACTCGTCATGCTTGGAGGTATAGCAGCATTGATGGTCGCTATGGGCATTGGCAGGTTCGCCTTTACGCCAATCCTTCCGATGATGATGGATCATCATCTTTTCTCTGCCGCGGGTGCCGGATACTTGGCTTCTAGCAATTATTTGGGTTATTTGATCGGAGCGTTTCTTCTGACGCTTGTCCAAGTGAAAAGCAAATCCAAACTATTAATGATAGGGTTAATTGTCAGTGTTGTAACGACATGGGCAATGGGGGTGTTCCATACCCTTGACCTTTGGCTGGGCTTGCGGTTCTTGTCAGGGCTCGCCAGCGCTGTCGTATTCGTCATCGCCTCAAGCTTCGTTCTCGAACGATTAACGCAGTTTCAAGCGGGAATTTTCTACGGAGGTGTAGGTGCAGGCATTCTGCTGACTGGGCTTTCGGTTCCTTTTCTTGCCAAGCATAGTGACTGGAGCGGGGTATGGAAAGGGCTTGGCTTGATCAGCCTGATCCTAGGACTCGCTGCCTGCTATTTTTTACGAGACAAGTCATCTAGAACGAAGGGGCCAATCAGCCCTCAGGCGCTTCCATCAGCGGACGCTAGAAATATTTTAATCTGGTTAATGATTGCTTATGGGTTGGAAGGCTTAGGCTACATTGTTACGGGGACTTATCTTGTTGCGTTCGCCAAAACGATTTCCAACATCCCAAATATTGCTGGTTTCAGTTGGACGTTAGTTGGTATCGCGGCGATTCCTTCGTGTGTCGGCTGGTCGTGGTTAGCGGCTCGTTGGGGAAAGAAGTGGACATTAACTGTCTCGATGATGCTTCAATCGTTAGGTATTATCATTCCTGTTTTATGTCCATCAACAGCTACTGTTTTCGCCAGTGCCATACTGTTCGGGGTCACTTTTATGGGAATAACGACGCTGTTTGTCGCGTATGCCAAAGATTTGTATCCGACAAACAATCGGAAAGTCATCGGGCTGCTCACCACATGTTTTAGTTTGGGACAAATTATCGGACCGATCGTTGCAGGCCTTTTGATTGCAAGGAATGGCAGCTATCTCAGCGCTTTAATCGGAGCTGCTGTTATTGTCTTTGTGGGAGCTGTCAGCTTGCCCATCGGTATTGGACGTTCTAACCGAAAGCCGTTCAGAGTATCGAATTGAATGATCTAGAATGAAGGAGCTTGCTAATTATCAGGCTTTTTTCTTTAACAATATGGCAGGATAGCGTTCACAAGCCTCGGGCAGTTTTACCAATTCAAAGCCTTTTTTCATGTTGATCGGGTATGCTTCCTCGATGGAGCTGTCCGTCTCGATATGCCGCAGAAGCGGGTAGGCGAACTTGGTGCGGTAGTAGTGGCCGTCATACCAAAGCTGCTGTGAATGCTTTGGAAAAATAATGGTGCTCCACATAACCGCAATGCCCGGCAATTTCTTTGACGGACAACGTGCTGTGACGCAGCAAGTGAGCCGCTCGCTTCCAGCCGCAGCCGGATAATCATCTGGCGGATCGGTACGCCGACCGAACGCAAGAATTGTCGGGTCAGGATGTACGATAACGCTTTGCTTACAGTAGGTGGGTACACGGGGCCGGTGAAGGCTCCGTTTGCATTGTCGGCGCCGGGTGCGAGTGAGGGGACGGGATTGGGACTTGTCCCCGTTTGGTAAAATGATTTTGAAACAGTGACCTTATAGGACCGCTTTTCTTAATACCCTCTTAATTGAATCATTTAAAAGCAGGGCTTGAGGCAGCATGATCTGAGTAAACAAAGCGTCCATGGGGTAAGAATAACTTAAGTAGTTTTTTAAATCCGTATAGTAATTATGAAACACGGAAACGGAACCGATGACGGTAACGGCTATTGATCATATGTCTACCAAGGTTAAACTAATTACATAGCAGAGTTTCTATAGCAAAATGTATTAATGAATTTGATACTTAAAGCACCGATCAAACTCGCGGGTAGAATGGTCATCCATGCATCTTGCTTGGATATTTTGGCCATCAATCCTGGGATGACGAGAATAACGGTAGGGGCTATACAGGGAAAAATTAATAAACTTAATTGAGTGCCTGTTATTTTTTCCATTTAAATTCTCTTAACGTCATGTATTTCCTTCTTCATCACAAGTATTCAAATGGAACGAGCCTTTCTGAAGACAAAAATATTTTAGGAATGCAGCCGAATATGTATAATTACAAGACATTTTGATTTGTTTTATCTTTTAGTAGATAAATGTGAAAAAGGAAGCGATTATGGGGAGGGGGATTCATCGTGCTCCAAACAACATGGATATCACGAAATGGATTTCGTTCGTGGAGATTGTTTTTTGGGATCAAGCTCATACTGGATTTAACCCTGACAGGGGTCTTTTATTTTGAAAATTCTATTGCAATTTTTTGGCGATTAAGTTTTTATTTTCTTCTCGTTAGCTGTATTTCTCATTGTTAATTATTCCTATTCCAGCATGAAGAGCCAGCGAAATTGGATTTTTCACCTGCTCATCCTAAATTCCTAGTTTCCGCCTCGTATGGCTATGTCTATATCAGCGGGAATTTTCCGAATCACCTTTTTGTCGGTATAACAGCATTGGCTATTTTAATGTTTTTTAAAAATATTCGGACGCTCATCATCACTTGTATCTTGTTACTGTTGCTCTATATGGTAACGATGGGCAGCATTGACTGGTATTTATATCATCGTTTTGATGAAGTTAGTTATTTCATTACTTGTTCCTTTATCATTTTCGCAGGGATTGTCAGCTATCTGATTAATTTTTACCAACATGCACGCAAGGATACGCTGATGCTGTATGAACAGTTGAGGCAATCTCATGAGAGCTTGAAATTGAACGCACTCAAGATGGAAGAGTGGGCTGCCGCTAAAGAAAGAGTAAGAATCGCACGAGACATTCATGATACAGTCGGCCATAAATTGACGGCATTGCTCGTTCAAATGCAAGCGGCTCGCAAATTAAGTAAGCTTGATGCTTTACGCAGCGAGCAAGCTTATATAGAATGTGAGGAATTAATTCGTTCTGCCTTGCAAGAAGTACGCCTTTCCGTACGAGCAATCCGTGATGAACCGATTCAATCGAATTCGATTCATGAGAGTCTTCAGAAGTTAGTTGAAGAGTTTAGCAAATTCGCTAAAGTTGAAACCAGGTTTGAGCTGAAAGGGACACCTGTCACCTTACCTGGTGATCTACAGTTAACGGTCTATCGTATCGTCCAGGAATCTTTGACCAATGCGAAGAAACATGGACAGGCTAAACATGCGATCATTTCATTAGATTATCGTGAAGCGGGATTTTCCCTCTGCATAAAGAATGATGGAGAGCTGCCGGGTAAACTTCAGCCTGGGTTTGGTTTATTGAATTTACAGGAGAGAGTCCGTGAATGGCAGGGCGAAGTACATTTTAGTCAGGAAAAGGATACCGGCTTTGCTGTCATAGCTCAATTTCCTTATCCATAACTAGGAGTAGGCCGTAATCATTGCGAATTTTAATCGTTGACGATCAGCGGCTCATGCGAGATGGTCTTGCGACGATCATCGGATTGGAGCCGGGGATAGAAGTGGTGGGCACGGCCGTGGACGGGAGAGACGCCTATACCAAAGTGGCTGAATGGCAGCCGGATGTCGTGTTAATGGATATTCGAATGCCTGGCATGGATGGCGTGGAAGGAAGTGAATTAATCCTCAAGCACTTTCCGGAGACGAAAGTCTTGATTCTAACCACTTTTGATGATGCCGAGTTAATCATGAAAGTATTGGAAAAAGGGGTCCATGGGTATTTATTAAAAGATATGCGTTCGGAGGCAATCGTTAGCGCCATTCAAACCGTCTACAATGGGGGGACGGTGTTCCAGCACGATATTACAGCGATGCTGCTCAAGGAAATTAAACAACTGACCGAACAGAAGGAGCATGATGCGAACCTGCTTTCGCATAATCGGCCAGCTAATTTGGAGCTGTTAACGGAACGCGAGAAAGAAATTTTGGCTTTGTTAGGCCAAGGGCTGAACAATAAAGAGATTGCAGGATCACTCTTCCTGACAGAAGGCACCATGAAGAATCACGTTTCCAATCTCATAGCGAAATTAGGGCTTCGTGATCGAACACAGGCTGCATTATATTCCGTTCGTCATCTAAGTTAAACGAAGAGCATGACTTTTGGCATAGAGCATGACATTTATCATGATTTGCGATCAAATGTCATGCTTTTTTTTGACCATACAAATGACTTTTCACAGATTTGCTTACGATCCAATGCTGCTACAATCCAATTGTAAGCTAAATCGAAAGGGGAGGCGTCAATGAGAGCAAAATCAGTTAACAGGAGAGTGGAGCGAATGTCCGTGAATAAATCCAGCTTGATGGTGCGTGTAACTTAACCCATAAGTTTGTCGCTTTAGAATGCTTATGCTTCCAATTTACCACGGCAAACTTATGCTTCTAAATAATAAATCAAATATGATACTCAAGACTTCAATACAGTTAATTAAATAATTCATTTTTATACTTAAAAATAACGACCTCTCCTACGCTCACCGCGCAGTTGGGCGTAAATTTGAGTTTTAGACGCTTTCTCATGTCCGAGCATCCCCTGAATAAAATTCTAATGGTGCACCGTTATCTAACAATTGGCAGGCATAAGTATAACGGAATCGGTGTGGATATACATTCGCCGTAATATCGACCAAGATCCAGAACTAACATTTTTAATTGTAAAGCGTATGCTTTCATTGTGTGGGAACTAAATCCCAAGATACGTTATCAGCTTCAAACAGCTCCCACAGATCCTTCAAATTCATAATAAGAAACCCTCCCAAGTTGTGTTAACACTAGTTTTTCTAGAAATAGGAGGGTTTAATCTTATATTCAATTTTAAACTATCAATTACCGTCAGCGGACTGTGCAACAAGTTAGCGAGTAAAGTAATTGAAGACAGACTTATTTTTTTATATTAGAAAAATCAAGTCATATAATGTGTAACAATATATACGAACAAAAAACTTGTCGGATGACAAGAACATTGTCCGAATGAAGTCCGCGTAAACCGTGGGCTTTTTTAGTTATCGGATCAAGTTCTTGTCTTTTGTCAATGACAAGAACTTGATCCGATTCCCGATTCGTGACAAGAACATTGTCCGATTGCCGACAAGTGATCTTAAAATTGTAGTATCTGCTGGGAATTATTTGATACTAAGAATCAAGTTTTCGTTCATCCAATTGGGAAAAAATACATGGATATAAAGAGAGAGGGATATACTAAGCCAAAGCACATCCTGAGATAGGTGAGGTGGATTCGGATGTCTCTTGGCATTGATGCAATATCGGCCGCCGATACCATCACGGATGTAAGTGAAGAATAAGCGTCCTCAGATGATCGCCCCTGATCGGTATATGGATCAGCATCCGGTGGCGGGAGGCAGAGAAGGGTACCGTTTACGTCGGTGATGGAACTACTACTTATGGAGGGGACGATGGAGGTGTTGCACAAAGCGACGCTTTGGCGACTCAGCAGGTCGGCGGTCTCTCCATTGTAGGGTCATCGGGCAGGCAGAGGTTGTAGCAGTCTTCGTAAGCCTAATACCGTAGTTGTGATCGCGCTGACAACGATCGGCTCCTTCACAACACCGACCTACAATTTGCGCCATTGCCGGTATTCTTAAAGAAGAGAGAGATGAATGATGACGAGTAAAATTGGGCTGTTCTCTGTCTTGAAAGGAATGCTGCTCCTTGTCATTTGTTGGTCTCTCTCAGGCTGCTGGGACCGTCAGGAGATTGAAGAACGTGCCGTTATTCTCGGAATAGGCATCGATCAAGCGGAGCCGGACGCGGAAAAGAAAGAGCTGCCGCTTTCACACAAGCCAGGTCATCTGCAAATCCCAGGTCAGAAGATGATTCGGCTGACCGTACAAGTTGCAGTTCCAGGACGAATTCCATTGGGTCCAGGGACAGGAGGCGGGGAAAGCAGTGCTGGCGGGAGTAAGACGGTATGGGTGGTCAGCGGTGTGGGGCATACGATTGATGACGCGATTAACGGTTTGCAGCAGCGAATTGCGCCCCCACTCTTTTTTGGTCATCTGCGTGTCATTGTTGTAGCTAAGGAAGTTGCACAAAACGGACTTGTCAATTTGAACGATTACTTTCGCCGCAATCCTGACATTCGCCGTATGAGTTGGATGTTTATTTCCAAAAGCAAGGCCATGGACATTATGAAGGCCTCGCCTCAATTGGAACGGGTACCCTCTCTCTATTTAATGACGACGATGGATGAAGCGGTCAAAATGGGCCGGTTTCCCAATGATTTCTTGGGACTGTTCTGGAGTTCATCCTCAGCCAAAGGGAAAGAAGGGTTCCTGCCGTATTGTGAGCTTGATGGTCAGAACAATATACAAATCAGCGGCCTTGCCTATTTCCGAGGAGATAAATTAGTAGGAACAACAGATGGGTTTGATATTACACTCTACATGGGTTTAATGGGGATGAATCCGTCAAGCAGTCAGGCGTATGTGAAGCTTCCGGGTACATCCGAATATTTGGAATATAGCGGTAGGAGTCGAAAGGCACTGACCAAGGTCGACATTGAAGATGGCAAGCCGCACGTGAGGGTGAAAGTCATGGTCGAGGGCAATATTAGGGAGAAATCAAACGAAAAAGTGGAGTTGAGCCATGATATCATTCAATTGATGGAGAGGCAGCTCGAGCAGGATGCTGTTAAGCTGTATCTGGACTTTATTCATCGCACACAGATGAAAGGGGCGGATATTTTCGGCTTCGGTGAACATATCCGGTCAAGGCAGTGGAAGTATTGGGATCAACATATTAAAACGGAAGAACAATGGCAGAACATGTACCCCGATCTTAAGGTAGATGTCCAAGTCAAAGTGCAAATTCGACGTGTTGGGATGAAGGCCATATGAACGGAAACGGTCGTTTCATCCGGAATCTGATGGTGTGGATTGAGGATTGGCCAGCGGAAATCGTACGCGCCAAAGGTACTAATTATGCGAAATATTAGTTGAGGATGAAACTAATCTGAAGAAATGCTGGCAGGAGAATAATTACATCTCAAGCCTGGTTACAGCCATGTATTACAAAGAACCTGCTTCCTTTGTGGAGCAGGTTTTAATTATTTGACTGAGTTCAGTACGCCGGCTTTTTCTGATCTGTTAGATGCAGGCGAGGCATCCATCATTAACTGGCAGTTAAATTGACACAAATTTCGATAAAGGCGAACTTTGTGTCATTAGATAGTTGCTGCCGGGGAAATTACCAAGGGGAATGCAGATAACTTCTCATTAAGTTTAATTTCATCAACCTCTCGCTGATTCATTCTAGCCAATATGAACATACCTCCATGAGAATCCAGATTTTTTATGGTTATACAAAAAGTGCATTTTATTTAATGATGTTAATTATTATTGATGCCACAAACCGCATTAGAGAAGGGGGGATTGCTCTTCATTTTGCCTAATTAGTGGTGGATTACTATTTGAAAAAATAGCTAAAATAACATCTTCAGAAAACCGTTTCGCATTCTTTATTTTAAGTCGGGTGCAATAGTCATTTAGAATCTTAGCAGCGATAGATTCGTCTAGTTTTTTATAACGACTTGCATATTCTTTTATCATTTCTCGGTCCGGATACCCTACATAGTAAGATTTAGGACGCATCGAATCATTATTCTTTTTTTGTGCTTCGTCTTGAGACTTTACTAACTCCAATGTAGTCAATTTTGCAAGTGCAGCTCAATCGATATTTGCACGCATTTCACTCAGTAATATTTGTGCATTCATTTTTGTAAGCGGACCATTAATACCAAATACGCTAATAAGAACAGCCAAAGTTGACTTTACTGCACGTTTGATCCCAAACTCTTTATGTTTATAATTAATGAGTTCGTGGGCCGCAAAGAATTTTAATATATATGGGTGGTTCCTGTATAAAATGAAGCTAGATGGAAGGGGCAAGACGAAGCTGACGGACGATAACGCTAGCATTCCTGTAGAGCGTTAATCTTAAGCTTTGCAAAAAAACAAGCGCCTCGGTACGATGGGAGTACGCAACGGGTCATAGCCCTTAAAATCCCATCATCCAGGAGGACGCTCTACTATGAAGTTTAAAGCTCAGAACAAACAAAATCAACTCATTGAAAAAATTACCGCTCAGCATCTCGTTGTCGGGATCGACATCGCTCAACAAGCACACGTCGCACGTGCAGTTAATTTTCGTGGAATCGTGGTCGGTAATCCAATATCCTTTACGAATGATGAAGAAGGATTTCAAAATCTTCTTCGATGGAT
>NZ_JAQFVF010000064.1 GCF_027789125.1 Paenibacillus aestuarii
TATATTCTGCTTACATGAAGTCGCGAGCATTATTTCCACTCGCCTTGAATCTTGCTCGCCTGCAGCTCTTTATTGACGTCGTCAATCATTTGCTTTCATCCCGACTAAAATAATGGAAGCATTACGCAGCTTCGTCACGTCCTGCAAAGTTTCGCTCAAAGAAAACACACCGATCGTTTTCCATTTTGTAAAATCCGATTCCGTATACATGATTTGGTAGCGTTGATTACGGATTGTTTTCACAATAGAAGTCTCATTGTGCTCTTGAAGCCACTCAGCCCTCATTCGATAAACAATGGTATTCTCAGGTGCATAGACAATCTCGCCGTTGTTGTCCATGATATAAATAAAGCCGCTTTTGCCGAGCGTAATATCGCGAATTAACGACTCCAGTTTCGTTAGTTTGTAATCAATGAGGACAACACCTTGATAGCGTTCAGATTGCGTACCATGCAACGCCATCACAACGGAAAGGACATCATCCGGGCTATAGTTCATGTTGGTAGTAATATTTCTACCCACCGGCTTGCTCATTAAGTGTGGTTTATCCGGCTCGTTCATGGCTTCGATATACCACTCTTCACTCGTCAGAGGATTTCGGGCCACTCGATACATCTCATTACTGACATCCAGGTCATTCTCATTCACAATGATAATCCCGGCAATCTCTGGATAGGTGGAAGTGAAGTTACTAAGCATGCCTCTCACTTCAACTTCGATGCTCTGTCTCTGGTCGGGGGCCGTATGCGAATTTACGGAGAGAAACCGTTCAGTCTCCGGGTTCTTGGAAATCAGTTGCAGCGTTTGCCCTACATTTTGCACATAAAAATCAAGATTCTTCGTGACCTGACCAATCATTTGTTCCGTATGATCGTTTGCTTCATTCTCCAGCGTTTTTACAGATACCCAATTGCCAATCACACCCAAGGTTGCCACAGGAAGCAAGATCAAAGTGATGAAATATACTAATAACCGAAAATGTAAACCTCTATTTTGAAAATACCGAAGCAAATGGGGACATCTCCTTTTGGACTTTCCAATGCTCATGAAAAAAGAACGGAACCGTGGATCCCGTACTTTTGTGAAACCGATTACGTAATCGTTTACACATAGTGTAATGGCGATCTCGTTTTACTGTCAATAAGGAATTTCGACCAAACGATATCCCATGCAGGACTTACAAATTAGCCCACATAATTGTATTGTTCCTTGCTATTACTCGCTTACTTGCTTTCGTAGACGACTTTACCAATGGAGGAATTGAGCTGTCTCCATAGATAAGGAAATTTTTTTTGAGATTGCAAATCTATCTTTCTGGCAATTTTGCAGAATGAATACGCATCATCCCATTTGAATGCACTCGGTTTGTATGATTTCTCTCCAAGAGCTTCCAATATGTCTCTTCTGGATTTTAGAAATGTAAGTTCATGAACGTGACTCGGATGCTTCAAAACGGAAAATGCAAAATCAATTAATACTAACTCCATTTGTTTACCATCTTTTCCTCTACGGACCAATAAATTGGCTGGTCGAATATCGCGATGGATGATCTTGTTTTTATGCAGAATTTGCAAAATATCGTTCATTTGTCGCAACAGTTGTCGCTTGTGATGTTGACTTTGTATTTTTCTTTGAATTAAGCATGTTTCCAATGAACTTGACCCCTGAACATATTCGAGAACAACAAAGGGATATTTGCCCTTCACATTATACGCCAACAATTTGGGGAAATATTTCGATCTGGTTCTACGATTGAGCAGTTGAAGTAATAAGGCTTCTCTTCTGGCAACCTCCGGTAGGTTTCCATACATTTTAATGAAAACAGTTTTTCCTCTTTGAACATCTTTCCCCACATAATAATGAAAATTAAGAATATTGGAAGGCATATACTGCCTTACGTTTATATAACCATATTTTTCCTTTACGTATTTAAGAAATAAGTCGTTATTTCTTGTGGACTTCATTATTAATCCCCCTCAATTAATAGTTAGATATCAATATATGTTAATTGTTAGAGGTTCATAATATATATCTGTCCGTTGTCCGAAAAAATAGGCTCTAGAAAGGTTGATTAAGGACATTTGCTTAAACCACGCTTTTATGCAATCAAGAATAAATAGGAATAAAGGGTGCACGGCGTAGCTGATCCGATATCCCACCAGCAAAGGCACTGAAAGAAGCTATAGCTGAGGCTAAGGCAAAGGAAGTCGGAAGATAAAGTAATAAACCTAACCAATTATCATTTAGAAACTTGTCGAATGAATACAAGTTCCCGCTTACTTTGATTATAGGCGATTCTGTACCTTTTATTCGCGTTAAGTCTCAGAGGATTCCAAAACAAAAAAATACAGCATAAAACGATGCATCCGACGGAAGCAATTAATCCGAAATAGGAAATTTTCAATTTACACCCTCTCCATTCGGGAGACTTTCCCCCTAAATTATACTACCAAACAGGTAATTTTTTAGTGCGTTTATTGATCTAATCTCCCCGATAGATTAACGCCACGTGAAAAAACATTTACTAATCCAGCCTATACTACCACCGCGATTATGCTCATATGTTTGTGTTTTTGAGATGCGATAAGCGGATGAGCTTCCCCTTTAAACCTAGAAAGCCTTGATGAACTTGAAAAGATCCCAATCCCGACGATATATTAACTATACGTCCAAAATTATGTTCTTTCATCAAAGCTACAGAAGCTTGAATTAGATTCAGAACTCCAAAGTAATTGGTATCAAATGTTTCTTTCATAACGGTTTCATTTACGTTTTACTTAGAATCATACATTGGGCTGAAAACGAACAAACCACCTCCTACGCCGTTAAGAGGTGGTTTTATATATGAACGTGCTGTTGACCAATATCAATATATGCTCTAGTTCAAGATTCTGCTCTAGTTTTAGCCCAAAAGGAAAGAGGTCCTTTCCGTTCGGAGAACGCCAGTCATATATTAGACAGCGTGGATCTAAAAAGTATTACGGATCCACACAAAATAGTTTTTAGGACAGTGCTCACTTGGAACCCCCCTAAAACAAACCATCCTATCGAATCCTTATAGCCTAATCAGTCCCTTCACGAAGGAATCCAAATTCAATTATTCATTTATTATGTACAAGGAGATGGAACTTGATGCAAAAGAATTTGATGAAAAAAGTTGTTGCAACCTCTCTCGCGCTTACAATGGTTATGGGGGGCGCTTCCGCGGCTTTCGCACATGACAAAGATGATCGTGAAGATAATCAACGTCATGAAAGTCATGGTAAAGGCGGAAATAACTTCAACTTCAATGGTAATACCAATGTCACGATTAACTTTAACTTTAATGATATGAATGGTGCATCATGGGCACTGCGTTACATAGCAAGCTTGTCTTCCAAACGCGTATTCGAAGGATATGAAGACGGATCATTCAAACCGAATAATAGCGTTTCCCGTATCGAGGCTATCACGGCTGCCGTTCGCTTGATGGGATTGCGTGATAAAGCAGAATCCGCTGCTGAAATGCAAACGAAATTGAACTTCAGAGATGCTGACCAAGTTCCTTCATGGGCTGTAGGTTATGTGGCTGTTGCGCTTGAAAATGATTTATTCTCTGAAAAGGATGACGCTGTTAAACCGGATCAACCTGCAGACCGTTTGTGGGCGACAACACTCTTGATCAAAGCTTTGAAACTGGACACAGAAGCAAAAACAAAAATGAATTCAACTCTTACATTTATAGATGCGAACAAAATTCCTGCTGGTTCTGTAGGTTATGTCGAAGAAGCGATAGAGAAGAAATTGGTTGACGGCTTTGAAGACAACACATTCAGACCATACCAAAATGTAACACGCGCTCAACTTGCTGCTTTGCTTGATCGCACAAACAGCCAACTGCCTGACCAAGACCCAAATAATTTCACTGGCACAGTGAATGCCCTTGTTACAAATAATACTCTTTCACTCACAACTGCGGGTACAACGACTTCATATACCCTTCATCCGGATGTATTTGTACTGCGCAACGGAGTGAAGGTAAACGCTACTGACCTGCAAGTTGGAGATGAAGTGAAAGTCCATACCTTTAACAATACTGTCGTTTATGTTGAAGTAACGAATTTAGCTTCACAAACCAATTCCAATGTAACAAGCGGAACGATTATTTCTGCAGTGAACAACAATGTTTTGTATTTTAATGGCGCAGCTTATCCCTATACACTCAGCCCAACTGTGGTTATTTACCGCAATGGCTCCTCGGTGCCGGCTTCGGCCCTGCAAGTTGGCGATGTTGTTAACATCACAACTAGTGGAAACCAAATTACACTGATTCAGGTAACAACATTAGCTCAACAAAGCAATGTAACAAGCGGAACGATTACTTCTACTGTATACAACAATGTATTAAATTTGAATAACGCAGGCACAGTTACTCCTTATACACTTAGCCCAAGTGTAGTTGTTACACGCAGCGGTGCTACAGTAGCAGCTTCTGCTCTGCAAGTTGGTGATGTAGCTAACATCACAGTTTCAGGAAACCAAGTTACCTCGATTCAAGTAACGACATTAGCTCAAGCTAATCAAGGATTTGATGTCTATGGTACATTTAATTCTACTACTCCTGACGCGCAAGGCAGAATTGCTCAAATTTCTATTAATGGCGCAAATGGAATTACGCTTTACAACGTTTCTCCTACTGTAATCATATCAGGTGATCGTACTCAATTGGTTCAAAACCACCTGGTTGAATTGAAAGGTTATAGCGGGGTTGTTACTTCTATTGAAGTAAAATAATATCCATCACGTTATAAGCTCCTTGCTAACAATAGCAGGGAGCTTATTATTATTTTTTTGCTGCTAAGAACCGTTTCAAAGGTACAATCGCGTAGAATTTGCTCATTAAATGCTGAAGCTTGGACTTAATAGGGAATCGTATCGCCCCCATTGTGAAGCTATTAAACGAATAACGCTAATTCAATTAAAAAAAAGATTAAACCTTACGATCTGCTCCCTGTTATATTTAAACTACGTTCTCCGTTAGCTCTCAATCATTAAAGTACGAAATTCGCAACTAATTAGCTCTTTACTCTGACAGCTTATGTACGTCAGACCAGGTTGGAGCCATTGTTTCAAATAAATTTAAACTACAAACATATTCATGGTTCGTATATCGAGCCCGGTGTCTACAAGGTACCGAGCTCGATTTTATTAATGCACAGCATCTAACGCACGCCTGACTTTTCTTGCGAAAACAAGTGGACTTCCAACTGCTTCAATATTAATATAAATCAAGCGAGGCTGCTCGAATAGCCATTCGTTATGGACAGATGTAACTTTTATTCCTTGATTTCGAATGGCCGCAATGAATTTATTGACTTCTTTCTCTAAGAATGCCGCTCTACCTAAACAAAGCGCTCTACCATTTCTTTCATTTAAAGATTCAAACGAAAAAGAAGATGTTACTCTAAATCTTTTCCCCAAAATTGTTGCTCTTATGTTATTTCGATTGATTGTCGAGACGCATTTTCCTCCAGCTAAGCCGGGTTCACCCCCGATAATCTTTGAGAACCGCTCACAAAGCGAACCGGTACTGGTCATCGATCTATCCCTCCCTGTTTTCAATTATGGTATGAGTACAGGAACAGGATTGAAACTGATTAACGTCTATCCGCTATAATTCCTTCTTTACAATATCGACAATGGCCATCCGAGGATACTGCCCTTTAGCTCAATGATAAAGGCAGCTGATCGTGCTGACCAGCTGCCATGTTATCGTGTTGAACTATCGTTCCTCGTTACTTCAGCGGATAGCTCAGATGCTTCCAATAGTACCCTTTAACAACGTAAGAATCTGTTGTACTTTGCTTACGATTTCTTGAAAAAGATGAAATAGACGGAGACAAACACCGCAACTATTCCGATGTTGACGATTAGCCGGGTCGCAAAGTGATGTCTTAAGTAAAGTATATCGACACTCACGATAACGGCGATCATCACCACAATGAACAGCACTCGAAACAGGTTCCCTGTCATTTCACTCATCCTCTCAGAGATATCTACCGTTGCTTCCTGCGTTTACGCCACCGTTACCTGAAGATAGGATGCAGTTGCATCGTTCAGGTCATCCTTTGTAACCCTCACAACCTTCTTATTAAGCCCTTAAATAGAATGAATATGATCGGTTTTATTGTACCATATATTGGAACTAACCTGCCC
>NZ_JAQFVF010000065.1 GCF_027789125.1 Paenibacillus aestuarii
AGCTGACGAGATTGTTAATCTCTTTTAAAGTTTAGAGTCGATTACTCGACTTGCTTCTCACTCGTTGTTCAGTTTTCAAAGAACAATTCTCTTTCGTTCGCCGCCGCGTTACCGAAGCAGCGAAAAGTAATATACCATTTTCAAAACCTAATTGCAAGTGTTTTTTTTCGATTCATTTCTCGAAGATATTCAACAAGCTCAGACCTTCTGAAAAACCCCACTGCATGTCCTGTTCAGAAGACAGGAATGAAAATATACCATGGCCGCTAAAAAAATGCAATGCTTTGATTTTTTATTTTTTAGGCATTATAAATTAGCCCCCTCTCACAGAAATATATTTACAAACACATGTTCGGTATATTATAATTGGTCATGGGTAATAATGGAATTGAAGAAGCAGTTTTACTCATGTCCCATAAACCAATTAATTAGGAGCTGATAACAAATGGCAGTAACATTAATCCCTTACTTAGTTATGGAAGGAAACGCACAGGAAGCCATTGAGTTTTATAAGAAAGCATTAGATGCTGAATTGCTTTTCAGCACTACTTTCGGAGAGATGCCAGCAAATCCGGATTTCCCGTTGCCTGCCGAAGCCAAAGATCTTGTCGCTCACGCTACAATTAAAATCGGCAACTCAGAAATCATGTTCTCCGATTCTTTCCCAGGACAACCTGTGAACAAAGGAAATCAAGTGACCATTTGTGTATCAATGGATGACAAAGCAACAGCAGAACGATTTTTTACTGCCTTGCAACAGGAAGGACAAGTGAATATGCCTTTGCAGGAAACGCATTTCAGTCCTGCGTATGGCATCGTAACAGATAAATTTGGCATACCTTTTCAAATTTACACAGAAAGCAAGCGTTAGTTAGATGATATAAGGCAAAGTTAAGGAAGGTCTCCTCTTGAAGGCAAAACCTTCCTTTTCTTCTTTATATTCTCCAGTCCCCCAACTTGCCAAGTTCTCATTACGAGCCAATCTACCCTGTCAACCAACTGCTTAATAAACAACCTTCAATCATTCGACTATTTAAATCAATAGCAAAATAACACATAAAAAGCCAGGGAAGGATTCCAAATCCTTTACCCTGACTAGTAATTGATAGAACGCAATTTGTTTGGTCACTGAAAATCTATAACGAGTTGATCAATTGTTTGATATTCGAAACAGAACGGGTCGAACCTAGTCGCTGTTCTTCATTGCCTTCAAACTCTACGCTGATCCACCCTCCAAAGCCTGAGTCTCGCAAGCTTGTTAATAAATGACCCAGTTCAACGCTTCCCTCACCGATTATTGTACCCGTATACAGTTCGCCTGAAATAGCGGGATAAATGTCTCCTTGGAAATCTTCACTCACCTTAATAAAATCTTTGCAGTGAACATGACCAATCACCTGATGGAGCTGCACCATGGCATCTCGTGGATTTTCGTCAGCCAACAGAAAGTTGCCCATATCGAAGGTGCTGCGAAGTGCGAGCGAATCAACTTCTTCGATGATGGATTTAACTTGGCTCGCTTTGCCGGCAAACTGCCCGTGATTTTCCAGACAGAGCACAATATTTCGCTTACCAGCGTACTCGGCGGCTTCTTTTAAACCATTGATGATCCATTGGCGAGCTTGTTCTGAGACCTCTCCCTCCTGATGGCTTCCGGAGAAGACACGGACCACGTTAGCACCGAACGCAGCAGCATAATCAACTGAACTTAACACCTGTTGAAGCTGCATGCGACGATCCTCTTCAGTTGGCAGGGCAAAATTATTACTTGCGCTAACGCATGCAACCTGAAGATTTTCTTGCTGGAGCGTTTTTTCAATTTGGTTCACGTCACCCGCAGATTCCAAGAACCGATACAGTAACTCAACACCGTCAGCCATCGTCTCCCGGCGAGCGAAACGAATAAAGTCTGTATTCGTCCACGTTTTATTATACAAATAGCGATGACAGCTCCATATGCTCAAACTGATTTTGTTGGCAAATTTCATGCTTTCGCCGCCTTAAGCGCCTCTTTATCTTGCTCAAATCGGATCTCTTTGCCTGTGAATGCCGATTCATAGACAGCGCATATGATTTTCATGAGCTCAACGCCGTCCTCAACCGGACTTAAAGTCACATCATTACCTTGACAGCAGCGAACGAAATGGTCAATTTCGTTTTGGAACCCCGATTTAAAGTCAAAAGTCAGCGTATCCGCCTGTGGAATCAGATTAAGCATGATGTCGTGTTTTTCCGTTGCAATCTGCAATTCCGGCTCAACCTGAGCTCCGCCTTTAGTTCCGAAGATACTTATTGTACCGTCATTCTTAATAGCGTGCAGTGTAAAGCTGACATCCACCATCAAAGAAGCACCGTTCTCGAAGCGGATCAGCGCGTTCGCAAGATCTTCCACATCGTTATGCTTAGCGTCGTAGTCTGCGGCTTGATAATACGAGAGATGCTTCACATTCGCGCGATTACCTAATTTGCTATAGGTATTACCTGATACAGACAACACCTTCGGCTTGCCCATCAAATACCAACAAATATCAATAGCATGCACGCCTAGATCGATGAGAGGGCCGCCTCCGGAGCGCTTTTTATCCGCAAACCATCCACCCGGATTACCAAGACGGCGCAAATAGCTGGCTTTTGCATAATAAATTTCGCCTAAATCACCTGCCTCGATGAAACGGCGAAGCATTTGCGTCGTATTGCCGTAACGACGGACGAATCCTACTTGGAATACCTTGGAGCTGCGTTGAACAGCTGTTTGAACCTCTAGCGCTTGCTCCACTGTCTGACATAGCGGTTTTTCACATAAGACATGCTTGCCTGCTTCGATAGCCGCAATACTGATTTCGGCATGCGAATGATTCCACGTACAGATGCTTACAGCCTCAATCTCAGGATTAGCCAAAAACGCTTGCAGATCGGAATAAACGTTGGAAATTCCGTATTTCCCTGCTTTCTCCTCAGCACGTTCACGGTTTACATCACAGATTGCATACAGTTCAACCGCAGCGTTATTCGCATATGCGTCCAGATGCATGTTTGATATGGAGCCTGCACCAACAACACCGACTTTCAACTTATTCATAGTACATCTCTCCCTTATTATGCGTTTTCTCTTCTTCGCGAGCTTCTCTTCGAACAGCAACTGCAAACATGACAGTGAAACCTGCCACACCAAGCAGTGCTAATATTGAACTGAACCTATACATCGCTTGCGGACCTAACATTTGAAAGATCCAGCCACCGGCGATCCCGGCAATAATACCGGACAAGCCGCCCCAACTTAAGGCATATACCGCTTGCCCCGAAGCCCGGTAGGCAGATGGAATCAGATAAGCCGTTAATTGCGTGCCCACATAGTAATAACCAGCAAAGGTGATAGAATTCAAAGCCTGTATACAAAGAATGTGATAAGGCGATGTCGCCTCAGCCATCAAGAACCAGCGAAGCGCGTACAGTAAACTAACAGCGGCTAGGCAAAGAATCATACTTCTCCTTTCCTTGCGCAGAAACCGGTCGAACAGCAAATAGACAGGTATTTCAAAAATAGAGGCAAAGAAGGCGGACCATCCGACTAAACCTGTACTGCCACCTAAATCCGACATATAAATAGAGACAAAGGTGTTGTTCATAGCATTCGGAATTGAAATCAGAATACCCATCACAATAAACGTCATAAACCACTTGTTTCCTATTACCTGTAAATAATTGCTGCTTTGAACAGTAGCCGCTTGCTCTCTACTCCCGCTCCCATTAGGCAGCATGAACGCTAATAGAATAGACAATCCCATCATCAAAGCGCACACGACCCAAAGCTGGCGAATACCAAGCCATTCCATCACAGGCCCTGTCCCTAAGGCCAGCAGCGCCCAACCGAGAGCTCCCCAAAGTCGAAAGGAGCCAAACTTATACGGTGTATGTTCAATAGCTTCTAGAATTAGACTGTTGCTTTGAGAAAACAAAGGACTTTGAAAGAAGAAAAAGACTAGCAAAAAAGTGATAATAAGCGAGTATGCATTGAAAAAAAAGACCAATTGCAAGCTTATTAAGCTGCCGATCAACAAGGCGATCAGGATTCGTCTTACATTAACCAGGCGGTCACTCCAGTAGCCCCAAAACGGATTGGCGATTAACGAGAGAATCGGCCCGCCTGCCAGCAGCAGACTAATGCCGATACTGGACATGCCGAAGCTCTTCAAGTAGAGCGGAAAAAATGAACTATAGATGGCGAAAGTCCCGTATAAGATGAAATTAAAACCTTTTATAACTTGAAAAGGATGTGATTTAATCACGGAAAATGCTGACATGAATGCCACTCTATCCTTTCTAAGCTCTTAAGTCGTATGAGCAAGCTTCCGATATTGAGTTGGCGTGATTCCAGTGTATGTTTTAAAGATGGCGCAGAAGTACTTATATTCCTTGTATCCAACACTTTCGGCGATTTCAAAGACGCGGTCATCCGTACCCGTCAGCCTAGCTTTCGCCTGTTCGATCCGAACTTCGTTTAAATACTCAGCGAAGCCCTTACCGAACTTCTGCTTGAAAAGAATACTGAAATAATTCGGAGTTATTTTCAGCCAGGCAGCGATTTCCGAAGCTTTGAGGTCCTTATTGTATCTGGCCTCAATGTAGGATTTCACTCTGTCGGCCAACCAAGTGTTTTTACCTGTAAGCGAGGTATGAATCAGTGCATACATCGATTCCAACTCGGCACGTAGCAGCGATTCCATGGCTCTATAGGAATTATGCGCGACCAGATCAATTTCTTGAGTGTGAAAAATATCAGGATAGCCACTCAAGTCAATTCCTGTCGCCCGCAGTTTCCGCTGAAGGATAATGACCAGCTCCTGAAACGCATGCCAAACCTCCTTGATGAGACTACCACTCTCACGGAATTCCCGCATGATCTCGCCAATCTGCTGATCCAGCCCTGCCTCGTTCTCTTGAAATAAGACATGATTCAATTTTTTCTCCATCTCTATCAAATCAGGAAGACGGTGATTTCTTTTCGCAATCCGCTCTTCGTCATGAAGTATAACCGGGGACGACAACAAGAGCACCGCATACTGCAATAAGGAGATCGCCTCCAAACAGGCGGCACGAATATGCTCCGAACTTGCAAATGGACAGGAAATACTTGCATACAGACTAACATCGTCGGACAACTTCAGTGTGCCAAATAATGCATCATACAAATCCTTCGTCTTCACCGATAGAGGAGCTGCGACAAAAGTGAGCAGCATGTTGGGATGCTGGAAAAAGGAAACCGTTTCAAGCCCTATTGGTTGTAGGGCGGCATCGATACGTCTTTCCCACAGAGCCCGCATTTCTCTGCGCACCTCTTCTGTCGAGCGATCGTTCCATTGCGCATAATCGGCAACTTGCGTAGCAATCATCCAGCAGTTGGACGATCCGTTACTTACGATCAGGGCGTCATCCACGTAAAGATCAGCCCCTCCCTGCTGCAGCTGCCCGTTAAGCCACTGACGCTTGCGTTCAACCTGTTGATCGTCTCTAAGCTTCTGTTCCTGGCCGATCTCGACACCTATTCGCTGTACCATGGTCATGAGTTCATCGATGTTAACTGGTTTTAACAAATAATCTTTAATCCCGAGGCGCAGAGCCTGCCGTGCATACTCAAAATGGTCGTATCCGCTAATAATGACGACCCGGGCATTAGGGTAGCGCGTCTTCAATTGTTTGGACAGCTCGAGTCCGTCCATACCGTCCATATTAATATCAGTTAACACGACGTCTACAGGGTTGTGTTCCATGAATGCAAGCGCATCCAAACCGTCATAGGCTTCTCCGACCACCTCCACACCAATCGTTTCCCAGGAAATAGTCTGCCTTAGACCTTGGCAAATAATGGGTTCATCGTCTACAATCAGCATTGTGATGGTCATCGTATCCCCTCCTGTTCATTCATTTGATACGGAAATCTGATACGCACGCAAGTTCTGTCACGAGACGGCTCCGAAGGCAGCTCAATCCCGTAGCCACTGCCATACTCAAGCAAAATTCGTTCATGAATATTACAGATCGCATGATTCATTACACTCTCGTCACCGGTTTGTTTTTGAAGAACTCTGTATAGCACCTCAAGCTTTTCTTTGGCAAAACCAGCTCCTGAGTCGATAACTTCAATCAGCACATCAGGCCCATCGATATAACAACGAACATCAATTCTACCACCACCACGTGTAAACCCATGCTTAATGCTGTTCTCCACAAGCGGTTGAATAATTTTCTTTAAAATTACAGCCTGGTTTAACGTAGATTCCATATACAGGGTGAACTTCAACTTGCTTCCCATTCGCTTCTGCTGCAAATTCAAATAATCACGGACAAAATCTAATTCTTCAGGCATAGTCGTATATCGCTTCCCGCTATTCTGCCCCATCCGAAAAAAGCGGGATAGCGTCTCAATCAACTGGCTCGTCTCCACTGCCTTTTCCAATCGGGCTGTCCATCGAATCATATCGAGCGTGTTATATAAAAAATGAGGATCCATTTGACTCTGAAGAATTCGAAGCTCCGATTCCTTTTGCCGGATCTCCAGCTTGTACTTCTTATCAATCAGTTCTTTAATGGTCATGACCATGTTATTGAATTGCCGCCCAAGCTCCCCAACCTCATCACGGGTACGGACCTTTACCTGAGCAGAAAAGTCGCCCTTTTTCAACCGGGACGTCTGTCTGCTCAACTCAAGCATAGGGCGGATCATGGCAAGCTCGAACCCGATCAGAGCTAATAATCCAAAAATAAGGATTACCAGAATCAAAAACTTTAACGAAGCCTTAATCGCATCTGTTTTTTGAACGATCGCTTGGTCCTTGATCATGGCCACGATGCTCCACCCTGTCGATTTCATCGGCTGGCTGAACACAATGTAAGAAGTCCCGGCTTCTGTCAAGGAAGCGACTTTATTGATCGGTCTCGCCTTCAAATCTTTGAGCAGCGCGTCGCTTGGATATGGGTGCCCAATTAGTGATTCATTTGGATGAAGCAGCACCTCGCCGCCCGGACGAACGATAAAGATGGAGCCCTGATCCTGGGGAACTGCAGCGTTCAATAGATCTGTAAATTCGGACTCATCCAATCGCACGATCACTTCTCCAACCGGACGCGAAGGATTATCAAAAGAATTTATAACCCTGAACATGGAGACAACGCGTTTGCCCCCTCGCCAACCGCTCTCCAGCTTATAGGAGTCCGTCCAGACAACTGCCCCTTTATTTGCTTGGGCTAAATCCGTCCACGGCTGCTCCTGCCCCACGACAGGCTCACCCATCTGCAGCTGGTTCCCGCCTACGCCTTGGAGTGAAATCGACTTAATATATCGCTTGGACATAATTTGAAAAGCAATGAAGCCTTCAATCGCCGTTTGGTCCTTATTCATCTGCTGCATATTCGAAGGTGTTGTAGGAGTTTCCATGAAGCTTCTGAAATTCTCCTGATAAATCATGTAATCCGATAAATCTTCTACGGCTTTGATTTTCTCGGACAAATTCAATTCGATCGTATTTAAATTCTTTTCCATAGAATCGATGAACTGCTGCCGCAAAATGGCATCGTAACGGCTCAAGATGACGTTTCCGATCAACAAAGAGGGGAGAGTCACCAAAAGGATGAAGATGGCCACCGACTTTTGTCTTAAACTGAAATGCAGCAACGAGTATCTGTTAAAATGCATTATGTCCACTCCCCCTAACCGGTCTTATTCCTCATTTTACTATAAAACGGGAGCAACCTGGCTAAAAAGGAAAGGAAAACCGGGACTTAAAGAAGGGGAAATTAGACCTGGGTGTTTTATCCTTTGACAGCCCCCGCTGTCATCCCTTGTACCAGCTGCTTTTCCATTGCCAAGTAAAACGCTACAAGCGGAATAAGTGCCATCGACAAAGCTGCCATCTGCAGCGTTTGAAAGCGTGTCTCCGTTCCAGCGAAATTGGCCAAGCCGAGCGGAAGTGTCTTCAATGCCGCTTTATTAATGAGTACAAGAGCGAATAAAAACTCATTCCAATTATAAATAAAGTTGATAATGATAACAGTAGCCAGCGCTGGACGGGTCATTGGCAATATGATCGACCAAAAGATCCGATAAAGCCCGGCGCCGTCCATAACCGCCGACTCCTCGATATCTTTGGGGAAGGCTTGCATGAATCCCACGAGAATGAAAATCGTAATCGAGAGGTGAAAAGCCGTGTAAGGAAGCACCAGTGAGAGGTGCGAATTCAATAAGCCAACTTTTTTCATGATAATAAAAATGGGCACTAAAGTAGCATGAATCGGAATGGTCATCCCGATAATAAACAAGCCGTAAAGCCAACCGCGCAGGCGGAAATGAAATCTGGACAAAAAGTAGGAGGTTAACGCACCAAGCAGTACCGTTAAAACGATCGCACCTACGGTCACAATGACACTGTTCCAGAAATACGTGCCTAGATGCGCAACCTTCCAGGCGCTTGTATAGTTGCTAAGTTTCCATAACTTCGGTAGTCCCAGCGGATTGGTCGCGTAATCTTCCTCTGATTTGAAAGAACTGACAACCATCCAGACGATCGGGATGATGTTAATGACGCTTAGCACAGCTAAGACTAGATGAATGATCGTTTTTTTTCCTAAAGATGTTCGCATAGCGCCTCCTTTCCCGGCATGAACGTGTTAGCCGTTTCTTCGAGTAATTAATTTGGCTGCATAAATGGCTATTAAGCTGAATAGCAGGATGAGGATGGAGACTGAGCTTCCCAACCCAAAGTCACTATTGTTGAACGCTTGCGTGTACATATAAATGGTCATAACTTCCGTATTATGAGCAGGCCCGCCAGCCGTCATCACATAAATCAAATCGAAAATCCGGAAGCTGTTGCTGATGGAGAAGATCAAGGTTACCCAGATCGTTTCTTTCAGCATCGGCAGCGTAATGAGCCAGAATCGTTTCCAACCCGTAGCGCCGTCCATGACGGCAGCTTCCCGGATTTCTTCGGGAATATTTTGCAATCCGGCCAGGAAGATAACCATGTAGAATCCATAGTTTTGCCATAAATAGGTGATACTTACTGACAGCATGCCCCACTGCGGAGCACCTAGCCAGTTTTGTTTCCAACTCCCTAAGCCAAACAATCCGAGCACATTGTTAAGCAGACCGGATTCCGTGCCGTAGACCATATTCCAGATTAGTGACACGATAACCGCCGAAATAATGACAGGCAGGAAAAGTACGGATCGGTAAACTTTGAGCCCGCGAAGCGAGCGGTTCAAGATCACTGCAAAGAACAAGCCTACCGGCAATTGACCGAGAATTCCGCTAAGCATCATGAACAGGTTGTTTGTTACGCCCTTCCAAAAGATGCCGTCCTTTAAGACCGAGATATAATTATCCAGCCCTATAAAGGACATGTGGGACAACCCGTTCCAATTAAAAAATGAGTAGTAAAAAGACATGGCAACCGGGATCATCGCAATCCCAATATAAATGATCAAAGCCGGCAGCATGCCGACAAATATTGCCAATCCCATCCGCTTCGTAATATTCATAGGCGGCTCTCCTTTGCTCTAGATGATAGGCTGAGAGACGCAAGAAGACGGAACCCGGCAGGCTCCGCCTCTTTGGCAGCCGGTTAGCGGCTCGCTGCGCTCTTACATCGGAATCGCTAGCGAGCGCGAAGCTGCAATAATTTCGGCAGCCGTCGTTTCTCTCCCTAACGAATCGGACAAATACAAACCTTCGCTGATCAGCATCGTCGCCAGCGCAATATCCGCCGACGGCAGCAGCTCGACGCGCCCCTGCAAAGCGGCGATCCAATGCCGCTGCGATGAATCATAAGCATCTTCATTCTCTCTCATTCGGTGCCAACGAATGTCCATGCGATTCAAATCGATTTTGCTATCCAGATCGATGTCCGCCACAGTCGTGTGAAAGCTGATATCCGACGTCATCTCTCCCGAATGATAGGCAGGCAAGCGTATGCCGCCTTTGGAACCGATAATGCTGCTCCCCTCGACGCCTCCGAGGTTAACGGCCCACGCTTCAAAGATATCCAGCGTCACCCCTCCCCGGAGAGTCACAAACCCTAGAGCCAGCTCTTCTACATCAAACCCGCTCTCGGATTGGCGCTTCGCGTCCATCTCCATCTCTTGAATAAGCTTGCCGGTGACGCGTTCCACTCGGGTTTCGCCCAGCAAGTAGAGCATTTGAGCGATATGATATACGCCCATATCCAACAAGGCCCCTCCGCCCGCACTCGCTTTTCTCGTAAAATTAGCGGTGCCGAATCCGTCGACGAAAGGCCGACCACGCCGCCGGAAACCGTTTGAGCGGGCGTGGTACAATTTGCCCAATTGCCCGTTATCAATTAGCGTTTTAGCTGCCTTCGTCTCTTTTTTATAGAGGGTACTGAGCTGAACATGCAGCTTCTTGCCGCATTCTTTAGCTGCTTCGAGCATCGCCTTACCATCGTAGTAGGATCCTGCGATCGGTTTCTCGCAGTACACATGTTTACCTGCGCGCAATGCCGCAATTGTTAAAGGCGCATGAAAGTTGTTGTGCAGACAGACGTCCACCGCATCAATATCATCCCGGGCTAGCAGGTCCTTGTAATCCGTATAGACATGAGCAATCCCGTATTTGTTCGCAACACGGCGAGCCTCCTGCTCATTAATGTCACATAAGGCAACGACTTCGGCTCCTTCTATGTCTGCGTATTGCTCGACATGAGCTTTACCTATAATGCCAGTGCCGATAATTCCAATTCTAATTTTGGCATATTCCATATCATCCGCCTCCAGATCACCTATCCATGGTTAGCAGCAGAGGCCAGCATCCGTTTCGTCGCCGCCAGCGCCCACTCGATTTCGGTGTAAGGGTTGGAAGTAGCGTTGTATTCAATCGCCCAATACCCTCGATAACCCGCTTCACCCAAAGCTTTGATCGTTACTTCGGTTTGATCGGAGAATAACGTCCGTCTATCCAAATGCGTATGGTTCACCCAAGGAGCAACGATCTCATTGCCTGGTTCGCCTTCGATCCATCGGTTAAGATGAAGCAATATGCCATAACCGGGATGATCCACGGCTTCAGCCAATTGTTTCATCCAATGAGGATCCAGGGATATACCCGTGTGGTTTTCCGGGCCCACTGTAAAACCGTGATCGGCAGCATACTGTGCATACTCCCGGTAACGGCGAACCGTGTAATCAAATTGTTCCTCACTTGCCTCTACAGGACCTCGATTCGCATCGATGCGAACGGTCCGTACACCCAGCAGTTTCGCTGCTCGCAAATGGGCCAAAGCGTTGCGGTGCAGCTGTTCCCGCACATCCGGATCTGGGTCCCACAAGTGCGCACGGTCCACTGCCATGTTGGCCACCGTTAATTGTCTCTCATCCAGGTTACGCTTGATCTTCAACAGCTCATCGTCAGCCGGAAGCTCCCAAATGGGAGCTTCACGGTTAACGAAGAAGCCGTTCCAGAGATCCACTGCATCCAATCGATACCGATATCGCACGGTTTCGAGATAACCGAACAAATCCATCTCGCCTTGGCTTAACAGCTGATAGAAGGAGAATGCTCCAATGGAAGCTTTCATCTCCGCCACCCTTTCTCATCGGCTTTTTTACATCCTGTGGCTAATTCAACCAGTAGACGGATTACTTTTTCACCTTATCCATCGCATCTTGCATTTCTTTGGCAATTTGCTCCGGTGTTTTCTGTTTCATCGTAATAGCTTGCAGACCATTCTCAATCGCATCTTTCACACCAGCCGGCATCACGCTATCAAATACAAGCGCATCGCCCGACTTCGTCAGCTCCAGCATTTCTTTCAAATATTTGCTCGTATCCGCAGGCATATCAACTTTCGCCGGTACTACGATCCCTTTACTCATCAAGTTTTGATACAGCTCTGGCGCATAGAAATATTTCAAGAATTTGAATGCCGCTTCTTTCTTAGCTCCGGATAATTCCTTGCTGAGTCCGATACCATATTGGACAACGCCTGCACTCTTGCCTGCTGTGCCTTTACCGCCGTCAATGGTCGGGAATAACGCGATGCCGATATTATCGCCACTCTCGGCGTTACTGACGCGGAACTTCGTATCAATCGTCGAGCTTGTCATCGTCATAGCCGATTTCTTCTGCAGGAAGTAATCTTGTACTTGAACTTCATCCATCGTGTTCAAATCCGCATTAAATGCGTCAAGTTTCGTTAACTCATCGAATACACCCAACGCTTTAATGTAATCCGGATCTGTGAACTTCGCTTGGCCTTGTTTCACTTTCGTCAAGAACTCCGTGCCTGCGATCCGATCTTCAACAGCAGACATGACTGTGGATTGAAGCGGCCAGCGGTTTTTATTGCCGATGCCCATTGGCGTAACGCCGGAAGCTTTGAGCTTCTTCACAAGCTCGAGGAAATCCGCATACGTTTTTGGAAACTCGTTGTAACCGACTTTAGCCAGCATATCTTTGTGATAGTAGACGATATCAACAAAAGTCATTTTCGTTGGAACAGCGTATTGCTTACCGTTCACTTTATATCCAGCCAAAGCCTGAGCAGGCAAAATGTCTTTCCATGTATCCATAATTTCATCAAGCGGCATAAGCACACCAGCATCAATGAAAGGGTCCATATCCACGCCAGGGAACAGGATGAACATATCCGGCATGCTGTTGCCGGCTGCTTCCGTACGAAGCTTTGTCCGATATTGCGCTGATGGAATATCCTGCATTTCGATCTTAATGTCCGGGTTCAACTGCTGGAACTTTTGAATCCGTTCTTTGTACAACTGGTTATCCACGTTCGGGCTGGACCAGTTCTCCTCCAGCGTCAGTGTAACTGGCTCCTTCGAGGCAGCAGGTTGTGTCGAGGCTTGAGCTTGTGAAGCTTCTTTGGCTGGCTCAGCACCGTTACCGCAAGCCGTCAAAGTCAGTAAAGCAGCAGATGCAGCAGCTAACACCGATTTTCTAATTACTCCATGAATCATTCATAAACCCCTCACTTTATGTCATTATTTTTAACATGCATCTTACAATTAAATTATAGAATAGGACTTAAAAGATGGGTATCCCATAAACTTATGATAACATCTAAAATTTTAATGTCATATTATTTTACATATATATAACTACAAAATCACCATGCTGCCACATGACCATCAGCCCGAGGCTCAGTTCCCCCTGCCAGCACACCTGTCTGTGGATCCCGCCAGATCATCTGCCCACGGCCGAACATGCCCGAGTCTAATGCCCGCTGTACCAGATGCCCTTTTCTCGCCAAGGCTTGCGCCATATGATCAGGGAACTGCGGCTCCACCTCAATCATTTTGCCTCTCAGCCAGCGCCAACGCGGAGCGTCCAATGCAGCTTGCGGGTTTAAATGGAAATCGATCGCGTTCATCACCACCTGCACATGTGCTTGCGGTTGGATCGATCCACACATCACTCCAAAAGGGCCCACAGGCTGATTATCCTTCGTTATAAATCCGGGAATAATCGTGTGATAGGTTTTCTTGCCGGGCTCAAGCACATTATCATGCTCGGGATCCATCGAGAATCCTGCTCCCCTGTTTTGCATGCAAATGCCAGTTCCCGGGATGACAACCCCTGCGCCGAAGTCACCGGAATGGCTTTGAATGAACGACACCATGTTCCCATCTCCGTCTGCCGTTGCCAAATAAACCGTCCCGCCCTTCGGCGGCTCGCCCGCCATGGGGAGAAGCGCCTCATCGCCGATGAGCGCCCTTCTCTCTTCTGCATAGCGCTCGGAGAGCAGTTGGTCTACCGTGACCTTCATTTGCCGAGGATCTGTAATGTACTTCAAGCCGTCCACATAGGCCAATTTCACAGCTTCAATCTGCTTGTGGTACGTGGAAAGCGTATCCTTGGCGCCGAAATCCAATCCCTTCAAAATGTTCAGGGCGATAAGAGCAACTAATCCTTGTCCATTCGGGGGCATCTCCCAAATCTCAAAGCCTCGATAGTTCACATGTATGGGATCCGCCCATTCCGTACGGTATGCCGCCAGATCTCCCTTCGTCAGGAATCCTCCATGCTGCCTAAAAAAGGCATCAATCCGCTCAGCAAGCTCCCCACGATAAAAAGACTCCGCCTTCGTGGCTGCAATCTCCCGCAGCGTACGGGCATGATCCGGAGAACGCCACATCTCCCCGGCACCAGGCGTCCGGCCCTGCGGGGCAAAAGTCTCCAGCCACGGTTCAAACAGGCTGCAGCCTAAGGCGCTTATGTTGTCATAACCAAGCTTCCAGTACTTGCTAATCGTCGGCGAAACCGGGAACCCGTTCTCCGCATAATCGATCGCCGGCTGCAGCACCTCGGCTAAGGGCAAGCGGCCGAATCGTTCCGACAGTGCTGCCCATGCTGCTGGCGTGCCGGGTACCGTTACGGGCACCATGCCGTACGTAGGGATTTTCTCATGACCAAGCTGCAGCACCTTCTCGCGCGAGATTGAAGCCGGAGACGGGCCGCTTGCATTAAGGCCATGCAGCTTGCCGTCGACCCACACCAACGCAAAGGAGTCGCCACCGATGCTGTTGGAGTTAGGCTCGACTACCGTCAAGCAAGCTGCCGTGGCAATCGCTGCGTCGATGGCGTTGCCGCCCTGCTTCAAAATATCGAGTCCCGCCTGTGCAGCCAACGGCTGTGTCGTCGCGACCATTCCCTTGCGGGCGTATGTGACCATCCGCTGAGACGGATACGGATTCCATAATGAATCATAGCTCATACTCATACTCGTTATCGTCCCTTCCATCACGTTTAAGCGCTTTCACTTTCTAAATGAAAGCGATTTAATATCAGAAATTCTTTTAATGTTATAGATTATATAACCATTCTCTAGCTTACGATATCCCATGCAGCTACGATAATATCCGAAAAATTGCAATAAGGGCCCAGCTTGATAGGTCATTATATCAGAGTTACTAGTGGAAAATAGTAAAGTTAGGGACTCGGCTAGTCCCCCTCATGTTATATGAACATATAATGCAAATGAAACAATAAGTCATCTATCAAGGGAGGAAGAATAACTAGAAACCTTTAACTCACAAGCTGAAAAGAGGTTGAATTGAATTGTTGCAAGATTTCATGATACCGATCACTATCCTGTCGTTTGTTTGTACGATTACTTTTATTTTTTTGCGTCCTCATGTCAACGAATCGATTCCGGCAACAATCGGCGCCGTCTTTGTCCTTCTTAGCGGAAGTGTTACTTTGTCTGACTTGGGACAAATTACGGAAACCATCGGCGGGGCTGCAGTAACCATTATGGCTACGATTGTGATGGCCATCGTTTTAGAAAGCTTCGGTTTTTTCAACTGGTCCGCTGAGAAGCTTCTGGAACGCGCGCGGGGATCTGGGATACGTCTATTCTGGTACACCAATTTATTTTGCTTTCTAATGACTCTCTTCGTCAATAACGATGGCAGTATCTTAATTACAACCCCTATCTTACTTATGCTTACTCAAAAATTGGGCCTCAAAAACAAGCAAAAAATACCTTATCTATTATCTGGAGCTTTGATAGCAACAGCTTCCAGCGCACCGATCGGAGTTAGTAATATTGTCAATCTCATAGCCTTAAAAATTGTTCATATGGACCTTTACATGCACACGGCTATGATGTTCGTGCCTGCATCCGTCGGCCTTTTATTCCTTACATTCCTTCTATTTATTAGTTTCTATCGGGATCTCCCTCGAAAACTACCAGCCATTCATTTGGGGGCTTTTTATCAAACCCATCCGTTAGAAGACGTATCCTCACCGATTCCGAAAGAGAATCAAGCCAAATTCATGCGCAATATTTTAATCTTTGTTTTCTGTGTTCGCGTCAGCCTGTTTGTGGCTTCTTACATTCAATTCCCTGTTCCATTAATGGCCGTAATAGGTTCGGTGTTCCTGCTAGGATGGCGTTGGTACTATTTGAAAATCAGCCCTGCAGACATGGTTAGAAAAACACCTTGGTATATTCTCTTGTTTGCTTTCAGCATGTACGTGATTATTTATGGGCTGCATAATATCGGATTAACGCAAATGCTTATCCAATTGATGCACCCGCTTGTGTCTGGCAGCTTGCTTCATGCCAGTGTGATGATGGGTATTTTGCTAACGATTTTATCTAACTTATTCAATAATCATCCTGCACTAATGGTAGGGACACTAACCTTGACCAACATGGGACTGGATCCGCTCACTTTGAAAATTTCTTATCTAGCTAGTGTTATTGGCAGTGATATCGGTTCTCTTATTCTACCAATCGGAACACTTGCGACTTTAATGTGGATGCACATCATCAAAAAAGGAAAAGTAAAGCTAAGCTGGGGCCAATACATCAAAATCACATCTGCCGTCATCCCTGCCACACTTATTTTCACCTTAGTCATTCTCGCATTCTGGGTTACTTGGATTTTTTAAATCAGCTATTTTGGAGGTCAATCGTATGTGTGTGCCTCAACAATATGTTGGACAACAAGTCATTGTGGAAATATCGGGAAATAATATCCGCAAAGGGAAATTAATCGATCGTGGTTTGGATATTTTAGTTCTCGCCAACGAACAAAAATTTTATTATATTCCTTTAGTACACGTCCAAAATGTAAAAGTAAATACAGAACCTACTATGGAAACCGATGATAGTTTGGCCGAAACCGAGCAGCCATCAATTGATTATCAGGCGGACAGTCTCTCTTTTCGAAAAATATTAAATCAAGCCAAAGGACGATTTGTAGAGATTTATGTGACCGGCAATAAAACGATCCATGGTTATTTAACGAGCATTATGAATGATTATTTCGTCTTTTATTCTCCTGTCTATAAAGCGATGTTCATCTCCATGAACCATCTCAAATGGTTAATTCCGTATCCGGCTAATGTCACCCCCTATACGCTGGACAATCAATCCCTTCCATTGAGCTTAATTAATGTTACGCTATCCCGAACGTTTGAGGAGCAGTGCAAAAAGCTTGAAGGAAAGCTAGTTGTTTTTGACCTTGGCGATAACACGAATAAAATCGGTTTACTGAACAAAGCGGATCGCAATTTCGTTGAGTTGATCAATGCTGATGGCAACAAAGTGTTCTGGAATCTTCAGCATTTGAAGACCGTATGTACGCCTACAGCATGAAAGTGACGGATGAAATAAAACAACAAAACAGCCTCGCCATTCGAGTCCATTGGACTGCGAACAGCAAGGCTGTTAGCTATGAATTGGCAAGGATGGGATTAACCTTGACTCGCTCGGATAGCTTGTTCAAGATCGTATAAAATGTCATCAATGGCTTCTGTGCCGACAGATAGTCGAATAAGTCCAGGGGTGACACCAGTCGCAAGTTGTTCCTGCTCAGATAACTGTTGATGCGTGGTGCTGGCAGGATGAATAATAAGCGATTTCGAATCTCCGACATTCGCTAGATGAGAGAACAATTTGACGGTGTTGATCACACGCTTGCCCGCTTCCACACCACCTTTAATTTCAAAGGTCAGAATGGCGCCTTGACCTTTGGGCAAGTACTTCTTCGCAAGCCCGTAGGAAGGATGGCTCTCCAGACCAGCGTAGCTGACCCATTCTACATCTTCATGCTGCTCCAAATACTCGGCAACTCGCAGCGCATTCGACGAATGGCGCTCCATCCGCAGGTGAAGCGTTTCCAATCCTTGCAGCAGCAGGAAGGAATTGAAAGGCGAAATTGCAGCGCCCATATCTCTTAACAATTGAACGCGTGCTTTAATAATATAGGCAATCGGGCCAACAGCCTTTGTGTATACAACACCGTGGTAGCTCGGATCTGGAGTCGTCAATCCAGGGAATCTGCCGCTTGCGGCCCAGTCGAACTTGCCGCTGTCCACAATCACACCGCCGATGGAAGTACCATGACCACCGATAAATTTGGTAGCGGAATGCACCACAATGTCCGCTCCATGGGCAATCGGCTTGAGCAGATAAGGGCTAGGGAACGTATTATCAACGATCAGCGGAACGCCATTCTCATGCGCGATTCGCGCAACGGCCTCAACATCCAGAACGTCACCTTTCGGATTACCGATCGTCTCTGCGAAGATCGCCTTCGTTTTGTCCGTAATGGCAGCACGGAAATTTTCCGGGTCGCTCGAATCGACAAAGCGCACGAGAATACCAAGCTTTTTCAGCGTGTGCGCGAACAAATTATATGTACCGCCATACAAGCTTGTTGCCGATACGATTTCGTCGCCTGCTTCAGCAATGTTCAGAATCGCATATGTAATTGCTGCCTGTCCGGATGCTACGCCAAGCGCGCCAATGCCGCCTTCCAGCGCTGCAATCCGCTTCTCAAACACATCGGTCGTCGGATTCATGATGCGGGTATAGATATTGCCAAACTCCTTCAAGCCAAACAGGTTGGCCGCATGCTCAGCATCTCTGAAGCCATAAGATGTTGTTTGATAAATCGGCACAGCGCGCGAGAAGGTTGAAGCGTCTAATTCTTGACCGCCATGCACGGCCAGTGTCTCTTCCAAAAAACGTCTTTCCTCTGAAAATTGATCCGCCATTGATATTCACTCCCCTAAGTCCAGTAATTGTCATACTCTTCCATATTATATCATACTGGAATTCGTCGCAGCCTATTTTTCTCGGGTCAAAATGATAGGATTATATAAAAAGAGAGCGGCTGCCTCTCGGCTGAATCGCTCCCTATTGTTCCTTATTACTTCACCGCTTGCAGATGCTCGTCAAGACGATCCCAAGTCTCCCGGATTCCCTGCTCCATTCCCATCTGTATCACATGTTGAAGCGCCTCAACAGATTCATAGCGGGCGCAGCTGATTAACTTCGTTCGACCCTCATGCTCCAAAAAGGTGATTGTGATATGGCTAGCGGGCATCCCCTCCGCAACATGGCCTTCGGCGTCAGAGAAGTAGTCATCGTAAACAATCTTCTCGGCAACTTCAATCTCCTGGTACAGCGCTTTGCCCCAAGCTTCAAAACCGAAGAAGTCCCCTTGGTTCTCATCAATGCACTTCATGCAGTAATGCCAGACTCCGCCTGGACGAAAGTCCACATTACATACCGTAAGCTCCCAACCGCGGGGACCCCACCAATGTTTCAGATGCTCAGCCTCTGACATCGCTTTGAAAACAAGTTCACGAGGTGCGTCAAATACGCGCTCCAAAATGAATTCCTGACCTTCTACTCTTACAACCATATTCGTCGACATTAAAAATCCTCCTTGAATTTGGTTTTTTAATCTTTGTCCGTCTCTTTGGATTGCAGCTTCTGCAGGTAGTTCTCCAGGTTGTCGAATCGTTCTTCCCAAACGTTGCGATAGGCATCGAGCCAGGAATCGAGTGCCAAAAACGGCGCGGACTGCAGCCGATAGATGCGCCGATTCGCTATTGCTTGCACTTCGACGAGCCCAGCTTCGCTGAGTACACGGAGATGCTTCGAAGTTTGCGGTTGGAGAAGGTCCAGCCGTTCGGCAATTTCTCCGACAGTCAAGGGACCGCTGCGCAAAAGTTCAATAATATGAAGTCGGTTGGGCTCAGCAAGCGCACTCAGTGTTGTTATGAGGTTCGTGCCCATTATTTACCTGTTCTCCTTTTGATTCAAATATACCCCATTCCGAATATTCCTGTCAAGGAATATTCGGAGTGAAATGACGATCCCCCTAACGATCGATCTCATCGATTGATTCAATCGATATTATCAGCTTTCTATATGGATGTGGTCATTATATAATAGGTTCCACTTACCGGCAATCAGCGTGCCTCAGACTGCAGCCCAAAACCGAACCACAGCCTAAAGAAGTGTATATGCATGAAAATCGCTGTCATACAGCATTCTCCCTATCGAAGATCTCCGCCACAGCGCAGAAGATTTTTCAGGGCCGGGGCGATGATTACGATGCGCTGATAGACCGACCAGGGGCGATCAACAACGATCCGGAAGCACAGTGATCATAGAGATCGCAGCTCAAACGAAGCTGCTCGCTCTTAATGCGGCCATTGAAGCGGCCCGGGCCGGGGAGCGTGGCAGCGGATTTGCCTTGGTGGCAAGTGAAGTGCGCAAGCTGACAGAGCAGTCAGGGCAATCCGCAGCGCAAATATCGCAACTGATCCAAAGCATTCAAGCGGGAACAAGACAAACGGTGCAGATTATGAAGGATAGCTCGAGTGAAGTCGCCGAGGGGATTCTTGCCATTCATCAGGCGGCAGATGTCCGCCGGGTCGGAGATCGAGGTCATTTCAGGGATAGCAGCCTCATCGTCGTCCGGTATGCAGCATGTGCGCGGGTTCGCCAAGGATCAGAAGTCAGCGATCGAGGAGACTACCCGCTCCACCGCTTTGCTGTCCACGATGTCCGAAGCCTTCAACGACTCGGTCCGCATGTTTAAAGTATAGCCGTCTTACACGACAAAAAAGGGACAGCCTTGCGGCTGCCCCTTTTTTTGCGCGCTTACTTGCCGATAACCAGCGATAAAATTCCGGCAGCGATCAACGGTCCGACCGGCACGCCTTTGAGAAAGGCTACACCGATGATCGTACCAATCACAAGGCTTGTCACGATCGTCGGGTTGCTGGACATCAAGTGCGCCCCACGTCCGCCTAAATACGCGACCAACACGCCTATAACGACAGCGGCGAGCGATTTCCAATTCAGAAAGGACTGATACAGCTCGTTAACACTGATCGAACCACTGGCTAGCGGCGCGAGGATGCCAATCGTCAGGATGATGATGCCAAGCGAAAGTCCGTTCTTCTCAATCCACGGGAAGGCTTGCTGCAAATTCACGACCCGAATCAGCAACAGCACAACGGCAGCGATCGTAATTGAATTATTACGGCTGATGACGCCAAGCAAAGCCAGCAGGATCAGCATCAGGGAAGGCATATCTAGCTGTGGCAACCCGCAAACCTCCTTCTCACTCGATAGAGAACAAAATATGCAATAATCAATCTTACCGTTTTATTTGGCTAATGTCCATATTTTGGATATCCATCTTCACTAAACCCAGCTTTAGCTCTGGACTGTACAATTTGTATGCTTTCAGAAAAGCCTTCAGACTGCGGCCCCCGCTTAATTGCACAGCTACAACCTGATTTTCCTTGGTAAACACCAACATGGTCGGTTTATAGGACGGTATTCGCCCAACAAACAGGATGACCTCCGTAACCGTCCCCGAAACAAAGCGATTTGGGAGCTTTTGTGGAGGTGTCAGCGGGATTCTGATCGCGATCCCATCGCTCGGCTCAATTCGCAATGAGCCCGCAAAACCGACAGCGGACGCTAGCAGCTCTTTCGCCTGCTTTTGCAGAGCGTTGGAATTCGGAATGCTGCGCACGACTTCGCCCTTTTGGATATCAAACACTTCCGCCCCTTCCGAAGCGCTAATGGATTCCGGTGTGAATAGACTGATTAGCGCCAAGACAATACTCAATTGAATAATTTTAACCACAGTGGTTACCTCCGCCACAGACAAGTTTTAAGTTTTAGAGGTAATATTCCCTTATTCCGCTGTGTAAACTCAAAAAAAACACAAATAGCGGAAGCATCTCTTCCGCTATCCGCTGTACAATGCCACGCCGGCCGTTCATAAGGCGCAGCCTCATCTTTTACCCCCGTACCTTAAGCAAGTCGTTTACTTTAGCTTTCATGGAAGACACCGTTGTCTTCTTATACTGTAGTCCTAGCAGCAGCACTTTAATTTGCTGGCTTCGGGATAATCGTCTAAACCGAGGCTCCTGCTTCAAAAACGCATGCATAATGGCCCAAGTGCTCGGGGTCAAGCGGTTTAGCTTAATGTGCGGAACTTCATAGGGCAATTTGCGCCTACGCAGCTGATCCATCAACGTGCCCAATTTCGTTGAAAGTTTACTTTCATCCACAAGACATGGTGCAGCTGTTTTTTTCGTATGCTTTTGCAGGTAATCTAAATGTTGGTGCCCGCTGACCACGATGTAACCGCCGTCTTTTTTGCTTTTCCGCACAACGAGCAAATGCATGCAATCCTGGGCAGCTTTGCGGAGTTCTCTGATCCGCTGCGTAATTTTGTCGGAATATCCAGGCTTAATCTTGTTAAGAGGTATATATTGCACGGTATATTTCATTCGGCAAACATCCTCCTTCTTGGTTGTAATTAATTGTAGTGTATGCCCTGCAAGGCGAATGCAACACTTCATCTAAACAAAAAAGAAGCAGCTGCATAAGGCAAGCCGCTTCCTATTCGCGTTCTGTTAATACTTTTCTAAACTCTGAAGGGGTGCGTTGTTTAATACGCTTGAACGTATTGCTGAAGTAAGCTACATCGGCATAACCGAGCCGATCGGCAATCTCTGAAATGCGCAGCGACGTATGCTGCAATAACCGCTCCGCCTCATTCATGCGGGCATGCAGCACGTAGTCGACGAATGTCTGATTCATCCGCTGCTTGAACAATTGGCTCAAATAGCTCGGGTTCAAATGAACCGCAGCAGCCGCATCGGTTAGCGTGATCTCGCCAGGCAACCGCTCGCGAATAAGCGTAAGGACCCGCTCCACCGGCGTCAACTCCTGCACGTCCTTCACAGCCGGCTTGGCTTGCTTCCGTTCCCCCACGTTCTCTATCCATTTGTTCAGGCAGGCCGTCATTTCCGCAATCTCCACCGGCTTCAACATGTAGTCGAACACGCCGAGACGCAGCCCCTGCTGAACGTACTTGAAATCATCGTGGCCGCTGACCAGAATGACTGAAACCGGCGCTTGGCGTTCGCGAAGCTGGGAGAGAAAGGTCAGACCGTCCATCACGGGCATACGAATGTCCGTCAGCACGAGATCCGCATCTTGCTCCTGCAGCCAATCCATGGCCTCCAAGCCGTTCTGGCATTCCCCCGTCACTTGAAAAGGAAGCCCCGTTCGCTCAATCGTCCGCTTCACGGCCGTTCGCACCCAACGCTCATCCTCCACCAGCATGACCTTATACAACGTTCGTCCTCCTCTCTTCAGTCTGAGCGGTTAATGGCAACCGAATCTGCACGATGGCACCTTGCTCTACCGTACTGTCGATCGTAATGCCGTAGCTCTCCCCATACAAATATTGGATGCGCCGATGCACATTCACAATGCCGATGCTGGGGCCGCCATCCATAATATACTTCTCGCGCAAGCTATGGCGGATTTCATAGAGCCGTTCCAGCGGAATCCCCATTCCGGTATCCTTCACCTGTACGACGAGCGTCTGGTCGTCGTCTTCAAAGGCGGAAATGACGATTCTCGTGATGCCCAGCGCCGGTTCGATTCCATGCACGATGCAGTTCTCGACAAGCGGCTGCAAGGAAAATCGGACGATCTGCTGATGAAGCGCCCATTCCGGGACATCCAGCTCATACACCAGCTTATCTTCAAAGCGGAAGCTCTGAATTTGCAAATAAACCTCCGCATAATACAGCTCTTCTCGCAGCGAAACCGTCTGCGATGTTTGTTTCAGGTTGTAGCGCAGCAACCGTGCCAGGGCACCGGCAATATCCGAGATCGCGTCTACTGATTGCTCAAGCGCCATTCCCCGGATCGTGTCCAACGAATTATATAAAAAATGCGGATTCATCTGCGATTGCAGCGCCTTGAGTTCAATCTCCCGCTGACGCAGCGCGAGCTCCGTCTCCCTTAACTTGGAGAAATAAACTTCATCCAGCAAGCTGCGCAGCCGCACAACCATCCGATTAAAACTGTGCGTCAGCAAGCCGATCTCATCCTTCGATTCGACCTCAACCGAGCCTGTGAAATCTCCGGCCTCCACACGTCTTGTATAACGGGCCAGCCGCTTCACGGGACGAATGATGCTGCTCCCTAAGCCGATTCCGAGCAAGGTGGCGGCGAACAACGTAATGCATACTGTGAGAAAAATCGTATGCCTAATATAAGCCGTTCCCTGCAGCAGCTCTGCGTAAGGGATAGAAGTCACGAGCGTCCAGCCGAGAAAAGACGAATGCGCATACGTCAGCAGCCGCTTCTCACCGGCGGCCGTCACGAAAGACCCGCTATCATCGCTTGTCAGGATATTCGGCAAATTTTCAAATTCCGCCGGCATCCCCAGGAAGCTGTAATTAGGGTGATACACATAACGCCCTTCGGAATCGAGAATGTACAGATATCCTGTCCGCCCGATCGTCACCTTCTCGGCGATTTCTTGAAACCGCTTATAATTCACGTCGATGATAATCATCCCGATCGGCTGCAGGGTCAGCGGGCTGACAAGCCGCCTGGCGATAGATATCACTTGTTCTTTGCGGTCATCGATCATGATCATCCGCGTAAATATTTTTGGCTCATACCCACGTGGTACTGCAGCGTACCAATATTCCAGCTGCGGGTCGCTCGTTCGGGCCGCATTCAGGCTGCTCCATACGTCGAAGGTCTGAATATGCTCAAGCACCACAGTAATATTGGAAATATCGGAGCGCGAATAAGCCGCCTGCCGCAGCACTTGCCTCACATCATCCTGGATGCCGCTGCGCGCCAGCTCCTCTTTGGAGCTGATCTTCGTTAAAGCGTTCATCACGGGATCATTAATGATTTTCAAAATGCTGATCTCAAAATCATTCACATAATACCCTACGTGCGTATTCACCTGTTCAATGATCTGCCAGCTGTACTGCTTGGCCTCGTTCTCCAACACTTCTGCTGAACGGATGTAGGATACCAGACCGATGAAGCACATTGGCACGACCACAAGTAATCCGGCATAAAAGAGAAGCTTGCTCGTCAGCGGAAGGTCGCGCAGCAATATCGTTCTCAGGATGCCTCGACCTATCGATTCCAATTTCCTCAGAATACCCGTTCCCCCTGTCCGCTATTACACAAAAGGGGGCGCCTGCTTGCGGGCCCCCCTACTACTTCAATTTTATGCTTATTTCCGCGCCTTGTCGATAGCATCCAACACATCTTTATATTCGGCGCGATACTTGTCGATGGTCGGTTTCACAGCATCCTGCCAAGGCTTCACGTCCTTCACTTCCGTAATCGTCACGCCGGCGGCACGAATTTTCTCTTCCGATTTCTTCTCGAATTTCTTCCACTCGTCGCGTTGATACTGCACGGATTCCTGAGCGGCCTGCTTCACAATCTTCTTATCCTCATCCGAGAGCTTGTCGAAAGCGACCTTGCTCATCATCAGCACTTCCGGCACGCGCTGGTGGCCGTCGAGAATCATATTTTTGGCAACGGTATAATGGTTCGATGTATCGTAGCTCGGCCAGTTGTTCTCCGCCGCATCGATGACCCCGGTTTGCAAGGAACTGAACACATCGCCGTAAGGCATTGGCGTTGCGCTCGCGCCCAGCGCCGAGATCAGGTCGATGTTGATTTTGTTTTGGATTACGCGAATTTTTTGGCCTTTCAGATCGCTGATCTGTGTAATCGGCTTGCGGCTGTAGAAATGGCGCGCTCCTGAGTCATAGTAAGCAAGACCGGCGAACCGCGATGCAGATAAGCTGTCGAGCAGCTTATTGCCTTCCGCGCTGTTCAGGAACTTCCACTCATGCTCCTCGTTATCGAAAATGTACGGGAGGCTGAAGACGCCCATCGCTTTGCTGAAGTCCGCCACAACGCCGGTGCTGACCCGCGTAAACTCGATCGCTCCGAGTTGAACCTGCTCCACGACCGCTTTTTCTTCACCTAGCTGCGAAGAGGGGAACACGTCGATTTTGATCCTGCCGTTGGACTTCTGGTTAACCAACTCGGCAAACTTCTTATCCCCGAGTACCGTCGGATAATCAGGAGGATGTGTATCCGCCAGACGCATCGTTAACGTAGGCTTTTTATCCTCCGGTTTGGCAGCGCCTGTGGATCCCTGGCTATTGCCGCCGGCAGCCGGCTGGCTGCTACAGCCTGTGAGAATGGAACCAGTAAGCAGTAAAGCGACAACGGAACCTGTGACCAATTTCTTTTTCATGTTATTCGCCCCTTTATGGATCAATTTGTTTCATTATTAAATTCGCTTCATTCATCAGCTGTCGTAATTCAGTATAATTGCAAGCGCATTCATTTCATATGTGAGTGATTTTATATCTTTTTGTAATTATTTTAGTTGCTTTATTTCCCATTAATGAGATGCGGGAGCCAGAGCGAGATGCTCGGTATATAAGTGATCAACATCAACACCAGACACATCGCGATAAAAAACGGCCATGACGCTTTCGTCGCCTGATCGACGGTTACCCTTCCTATGGCGCAGCCGACGAACAACACCGTCCCGACCGGCGGTGTAATCAGCCCGATGCCGCAGTTCAAAATCAGAATGATACCGAAGTGTACGGGATCAACCCCCAACGAAGTGACGACAGGCAGCAGAATCGGGGTCATGATCAAAATCATCGGCGCCATATCCATCGGAAAGCCGAGAAGCAGTAACAAAATATTGATCAGCAGCAGAATGACCAGCGGATTACTCGAAATATTCAGGAACAGGTCGGTGACCATCGCTGGAATTTTGAGGTAGGCGAGAATCCAGCCGAACGCGTCCGAAGCTGCAATTAAGAACAGCACCATCGCCACTGTACGGAACGTGCGCTTCAGTATCGTGTAAAAACCGCGCAGCGGGACGTCTCTGTAAACGAAAAAGGTCAGGATAAACGCGTAGGCGCACGCCATCGCACCGGACTCTGTTGCCGTGAACCAACCGCTCAGGATGCCTCCAAGAATGATAACCCCTGTCAGCAAGGAAAGGAAGCCGTCACGGACAATTTTGGGCACATCGGCCCATTTGACAGGTTCACCTTTGGCGTAACCGCGCTTGACGGCGATGAAATACGAAACTCCCATCAGTGTGAACAATAGGCACAGTCCCGGCACGATCCCGCCCAAAAACAGACTGGAGATCGAGACGCCGCCCGCAGCGATAGAATAGAGCACCAGATTATGGCTCGGCGGCACCACAACCCCTTGAATCGAAGCGGATGTTGTAACCGCAACAGCGTAGTCGGCGTCGTAGCCTTTTTTCTTCATCACCGGGATTAGCACCGAACCGATCGAAGATACGTCAGCTACTGCGGAACCCGAAATGTTGCCAAAAAACATGCAGGCCACGCAGTTCACCATCGCCAGACCGCCTCTCACTGCGCCGACAAAGAGCTGGGCAAAGTTGACAAGGCGGACAGCCATTCCCCCGGCGCTCATAATCTGCCCGGCCAGGATAAAAAACGGAATCGTCAATAACGGGAACGAGTTAATGCCCTGAATCATCCGCTGACCGACGACGACCCATGGAATGTCAAGGTACATCAGCGTGATGAGCGTGGAACCGGCCAGCGTGATCGAGATCGGAAAGCGCAGTACGATCAGCACGATGAAGCTGACGAGAAGAATCGTGATAGCCATAGCGTTCATGATTAATCCGAACCCTCCTCAATATCATGATGTCTTTTGGTATTAATGCCGATTAACTGCAGCAGCGAGTATACACAAATCATCACGCCTGTAAGCGGCATAACGGCATATTGCACGCTGTTCGGCAGCTGTGTGGCAGGCATTGTGGAGTCGTTCATCAGCACTGTGAAGCCCCAGCCGTTGACAACCAAATACAGTCCGAACAGGAAAATGCAAATATCAATCACCTTATCCAGCACCCAGTTCACGCGTGCAGGAAAATGCTTCGTCACGCTATCCATGGCCATGTGCAGCTTCTCGCGAAACCCGATGGCAATGCCCATGAACGAAAACCAGACCATCAGCAGCAGCGTAACCTCTTCCGACCAGAAGAATACATAATTAAAAATTTTCCGGGTGACAACCTGAATCGTGACAATGATCGTCATCGAGGCTAAGGCGATCAGTGCAAAATTTTCGAACACACTATCGATGCCCAGCGCAATTCGCTTTAGCGTCTTCATTTCGCGTATGTACCCCTTTCTTCGCATCATATTAGCTCTTCATCTATCATCCCTCCCATTGTAAAGGCTTACATCAAAGAAGATAACGCTGATCGTTTTAGTTTATTTTGTAATTTTTTTAGGTGGCGGTGAAGCCGTAGCTAATGAAAGAACCTCCCGCATGGGCGGGAGGTTCGCGGATGGCGGCGCGGGCCGGGGCGTGGGGCTATGCGCGGCGCGGGCTATCCTGCAAAAATGGCGGAATAGCCCGTGGCGAAAACAGCCTGCGTGCGCGCTTATCCTGCATTTTTGGCAGGACTAATTAGCCCAGCGGGGCTGTTTTTGCGGAAAAGGGCTCGTTATCCTGCTGTCTTCGCAGGATAACAAGCCCTTCGCGGCGATAGCGCCATTTATCCTGCTACTTTTGCAGGAAAGCGAGCCCCTCGCAGATAGCAACCGGCCTCGCTCCCGCAGCCCGAATCTACGGCTCGGCGCCAGCCCCGCCGCGAACAGCCCCAGCAACAGTGCTCGCCAAGCACTGTTGCTACTCCTCCAGCTGCATCCACTGCGTATACAGCTGGTCGAGTGCCTCCTGCGCAGCTACGCGCTCTGCCCAGAGGCGGCTCATCTCCTCCGCGGCTGAGCGCTCCAGCGCCTGGTCAAGCAAGCCGAGCCGCGCTTCCGCCTCGGCGATCTGCTTTTCCAGGCGCGCGATCGCAGCCGAGCTGCGAGATGGCCCGAGCGGAGCCGACTCCGCAGGCGCAATCGCAGCCGCTCCCGCCTTCTGACGTGCCACCTCCGTGCGCGGCTCCGTCTTGGCTACCGCGGCTCTAGCACCCGCCGCCGGCACCGCCTCGACGGCGCTCCGCTTCCGCAGCTCCGCGCTTTTGGCTTTGTAGTCATCAAAGCTGCCTACAAAAACGGTGATGCGCCCTTGATCCAGCTCCCATATTTTGTGGGTCAGCCGGTTCATGAAGTAACGGTCGTGCGTAACGGCAAGCACCGTACCTGGAAACTCATCAAGCGCATCCTCCAGCGCTTCGCGCGAAGCAATGTCCATATGGTTCGTCGGCTCATCCAAAATGAGCAAGTTCGGCTTGCGAAGCACGAGCAGTGCCAGACGCAGCCGCGTCCATTCCCCGCCCGAGAGTGAACTCACCGGCTTGAACACATCAGCGCCATAGAACAAATAAGCAGCAAGTCGGCTCCGCGCCTCGCCTTCCTCCAGCTTCGCCTGCTCGCAGAAGTAAGCTAGCACTGTTTTTTTCAGATCATCGGGATACTCCTGCTGAGCCAAATAACCGATTTCCACGCGCGACCCGATTTCGAGTTTCCCTTGGTCAGGGGATACCTCACCTAAAACCATTTTCAACAGCGTCGTCTTCCCCGAGCCGTTATGCCCCAGGAGCACGACCCTCTCGCCATACGCCAGGAGGCCGCTTTCCTGCTGCAGCAGCACTTTATCTCCGTAGCGCTTACTCACTTGCTCGAAGGCAATGACGCGCTTGCCGGAACGATCGGTCACTTTCATCTCGAACTCTGCCGTCTTCGGATCAAGAACCGGGCGCTTCAGCTTCTCCATCCGGTCCAGCGCTTTCTGCATAGAGGCGGCCCGGCGAAAAAACTTGTCATTCCCCCCGATACGTCCCCATTCCATCAGCTGCTTGATCGTCTCCTTCATCTTCTTGATCACCTTCTGCTGCTCCTGGTAATCCGCGAACTGCTGCAGCAGCCGGACCTCCTTCTCCTTCACATAGCCGGTATAAGAGGTCAGGTACGTGGAAGACTCGCCATCTTCCAGTTCAACAATCTTGGTCACGACTTTATCCAAAAAGTAGCGGTCATGCGATACGATGAAGCAAGCCCCCTCGTAATGAGCCAGGTACTCCTCCAGCCATTCCACGCCAGCCAAATCAAGATGATTCGTCGGCTCGTCGAGAAGCAGCAAATCCGGCTTGCCGATCAGCTGTGAGGCGAGAGCGATCTTCGTCTTCTCTCCCCCGGACAGCGAGACGAAGCTGCGTTCGTAAACCTCCCGGGCAATGTGAAGCCCATTGGCCACTTGGTCAATTTTGGCATCGATCTCGTAGCCTCCATCTCGTTCGAAACGCTCCTGCAGCTGCGCGTATCTCGCCAGCAGCTTGTCGATCGAGCTGCCCGCTCCTTCACGCGCCATGCGCTGCTCCAGCTCGGTCATTTCCTCGCGGCATTCGAGCAGCTCTCTACAGCTGGACGCCAGCACATCGTATACGGTGCCCTTTTCCCACTCTGTCGGTATTTGCGCTAGGTAGCCGATGGCTGCGTTTTTACTTACCGTCAGCTGTCCTTCATCTGGCTTTTCCACCTTGGAAATAAGACGCAGGAGGGTGGATTTGCCGCTTCCGTTGCGGCCTACCAGCCCCACCCGTTCACCTTGCTGAATTTCAAAAGTGACATCCGCAAGCACCAGCTGTGCGCCGTGGTATTTCTTTATATTTTGACCATTTACAATTATCATCGTTCGGATCCTCCTTGGTTATGAAAGACCCTATCCTGAATCTCCTGAACGCAGCAAAAAAGGCCGCAGGAAAATTCCTACGACCTTGGCGGATAGTCCGATTGAGGTTAAGGTAGGCGTCTTCTCGTAAGTTGTGTAACCGTATGAACAAGAATGGACAGACTTCTCCCGTTGCGGGCTGCTGCATGAACGATGCCAGCCATCGCGATAGGTAACTGGCTCACACGGTTGTTCACAAACTCTCGATTCATCCTACCTTCACCTCCTTTCCCTAATATCTTACAAATCATATCATACCTCTGAGTCACAGCGCAACTGACAAGCGTCTATTCCGCTTACACGGCTTATTTGCGAAACATCATAAAAGGCTTCTCCATACGCAAAAACAGTTCCGGTGCCACGAGTACCAACACGATTGCACTGTAAAGCGCGATCACATAGCTTTCCACATAAGCTTGGCCGATCAACTGGTGAAGCATGAAAGTGAACAGATGAATTAGCATGTTCGTAAAACAAAAAGCATAGCTCCGCACCATCCACCGCCGGTGCTGAATAATCTGCTTCCTAAAGATATGGACTAGCGCTGTCGTCGTGATAAGAAGCCAAAAAATATTGAGCAGGTTGAAGCCCATGCTGCTTATTTGGCCTCCCGTAGCGTAAGGCGCCATATACCCTGAAGTCAGTACGACAATAAGCACGGATGCTGCATAGACGTAGCCGTTCACGCGGTGGAATCTGCGGCGTTTCCAATAGCTGCGAGTGGAAAAATTCATGAGCCCCGAAGCCATTGCTACACAGGCGAACCCCACATGAATGTACATGACGATGAGCCAGATCTGCGGCTTAAGCTCACGCCGGAGACCCGTTTTATAACTGAGAAAGGTCTGGGCGTGGGGATCGACAACGAAGTCATTGACCAAGACGTACAGGATGTAAATGGTAACGATACTGGCGATCAGTTTGTAAAATGAATGCTGTCCCTCCATGTGCCCCCCGCTAGATCCGCTTTCCTGTAAGTTGTGAAGCCGGCAGCACGCCGGCTTTGGCGATTCCGGCCATTTGATCGCCGTTGACCGTAACCTCGAATTTCAAAGTTAGTCTCATCGGTTTCGCAACTCGCTGCGACCAGCGCAGCGTATTTCCTTGCCGATCGGGGTCGATAAACGCACTGACCTCATCCCCTTGCGTCGCTGTCCCTTGAATGGCGCCATCCACGGTTGCGATATGGAGCTTTACGGCCATTTTGCCAACCGGGGTAGCGATGGTCGTGTCCCATTCTCCGTCGAAGAGGGATCCCGATGCGTCATGCGCAGCCGTGTCTGGTCGAAGTTGCGCAGGGCTTGCATCGCTGACTGCCGAGCCGCGACTAGTATGCGGAGCAAGTCCGCTATTGCGCCAGACGGTCCCTCTGCGCTCATAATCGAACAATCGTTCCACTTCGTGCGCAATACGCGGCCCCAGCTCGCGTTCCACCAGATGTAACGCGACATCGAGCCCCGAAGTGACGCCGCCTCCCGTAACGAGATTGCCGTCGTCGACGACGCGGGCTTTTACAGGGGTAGCGCCTGTCGCCTCCAGCATATCCATCCCTAAGGGATGCGTAACCGCCGGCCTGCCTTCCAGCAGTCCGCCCATAGCCAGCACGAGGGATCCTCCGCACACAGTGGCCAAAATCATATCCGGGTGTGCGAGTGCTTGTTCGATCATTCCTGTTAGCCCGGTGTTCATCGTCCGGCCCAAAACGGCAGGAATGGAATCAGAGCCGTCTCCCTCCACCTCACCGGATGCGCCCGGTACCAGAATGATGCCCTTCCGGTCTGGTCTTAAGCGGCTTACTGCTTCAAGGGGCACTCCGTTGACGCCGCTCGGCACGAGCCTTGGCCCTTCCGCTGTGACGAACTCTACGCGCACCGCCCCGTCTGTCATCATGCCCGCCGCGCAAAAAACTTCGTAAGGCGCGATCACATCCAAAAGGTCGAATCCGTCGAACAGCACGATTTGAATATCTAACATCTCTGTAACCTCCTTCTACTCTTTTCACTACTAAGAAAGATAACAAAGGAAGCTCACAAAAGGAGGGCCAAAAAGGTCACAAAACGATAAACAAACCGTCACAATATGTGCGGGGCTCGTTTGTTTTTAGGGAAGAGATGATACACTGTGTTGTATACGAAATGAAGGCGGGATGGATGTGAATGAAAGACCTTTGATCCTCGTTGTGGACGATGATAAGAGCATCGCCGAACTTTTGAGGGATTTTTTGGAAAACGATCTATTTGCGGTTGTTACAGCCCATGATGCGGCACAAGCTTGGTCCGTGTTTGAGCAAAACAGGATTCATTGCATCATCCTGGATATTATGATGCCGGGAGATAACGGCTTCGATCTCTGTCGGCGCATTCGCACTCAGAGCAGCGTCCCCATCCTGTTCTTGAGCGCGCGCAGCGATGACGTGGACAAGATTCGCGGACTGACGCTCGGCGGCGATGACTACATTGTCAAAACAGCTTCGCCCGGCGAGATCGTTGCCCGCGTCAAGGCTGTTTTGCGGCGTGCCGGTTCACCGCAGGCAAGCGCGGCCAAGGTGCTGGACTACGGACGCCTTAAGCTCGATTTGACCACCAGAGAAGTGTTCGCCGATGGCACGAGCATCTCGCTCACGCCGAAGGAATACGATCTTCTGCGCTTGTTTGCCGAACATCCGCGACAGGTGTTCACCTATGATCAGCTGCTCGCTAAATTCTGGGAAGGTGTCGGTGACAAGCATACGATTCGCGTTCATCTGAGCCGCCTGCGCGAGAAGATCGAGCTTGATCCGGAGCAGCCGCAATATTTGACTAACGTATGGGGCGTCGGTTACCGCTTCGAGGGTGTGTAGCATGGGAAAACTTCGAATTCGCACTTATTTTTTGTTCAGCTTAGTGCTTCTTCTGACACTGCCATGGATCTTTTTTGTCGTTGCGCACCTGATCACGAACCACACCCTTCATCTTGGAGGGAACCAGCTAAATTCCTATAAAATCCCTATGATTGCTGCGTTCGCAGGACTGCTGCTTGCCTTCTTTGTCGCGGGCATTCGCATGCGCAAGCTGCTTCTCCTGCCTCTGGAGCGGATGAGCCAGGCGGCCAGGCAGATTGCCGCCGGCGATTGGAACGTTCAGCTGCCCCAGTCGGCTATCCGTGAGGTCGCTGAAGTTCGCGATGGCTTTGAATCGATGGTGAACGGGCTTCAAAGCTCGTACTCGAGGCAGGCGGAGCTGGAGGAGGAACGGCGATTCGTCATCGCCGCTGTCGCGCATGACTTGCGGACACCGTTATTTGCGTTGCGCGGATATTTGGATGGACTCGAGCAGGGCATTGCGCGCACGCCGGAGCAAGCGGCGAAGTATATCGCCGTCTGCAAGGAAAAATCGGCGCAGCTGGACCGGCTGGTCGAGGATCTTTTTACTTTTACCAAGACGGAATATGTGGAACCAGCGTTAAGTGAGCATGCGGTTGACCTTAATGAGATTATGATGAAGTCAATCGGCAGTCTGGAGCCGCAAGCTGAGCAAAAACGCATCGCGATCGACGTCAATTATGCGTTGGGGGTGAAGGTGATGTGCCGCGCGGATTCGCACTTATTGGAGCGTGCGATCAGCAACTTGCTGGACAATGCTGTGCGTCACACACCTGAGCACGGGCGAATTCGTGTCGAGTGCTGGCAAGAGGGGGACAAGGCGGTGTTCACGATCCGCGATTCGGGACCGGGTTTTGCTCCGGAGGAGCTGGGCCGTATGTTCGAGCCACTCTATCGGGGGGAGCAATCAAGGAATCGCGCGACGGGGGGGGCCGGGCTTGGGCTGACGATTTCGCAGCGCATCATCCGGCGCCATGGGGGCGAGCTGGCGGCGAGCAACCACCCGGACGGAGGCGCGCTCCTGTCGGGCTGGCTGCCTGCGGGCAGCCGGTAGAGGCGCGCGGGGGCATGGCGCGGCGGTGGGTGGCACGCGAACGGTCCGGGACGACGCGGGGGCAGTCCCGCGGACGGCGCAGCCGCCCAGCGTGCTGCCGTGCTGCGCGCCGGGCCCCACCTAGCGCCATTCTCCCAACAAAAAAGCCGCGATACGCGGCTTTTTTGCAAGTAAGGCTACGCCTCCACTCAATCGTGAACTCTCAATGTTCGCTTGATCCTGGCCGCGATGAATTCAAGAATAACCGCGAAAGCAAGAATCAAGTAAGTAATGCCGCCGATTTCCCGCACATCGTAATAGAAGGAGCTGGCCATGAACATATCGTAACCAATCCCGCCGGCACCGGCGGCTGCGCCCATCGCCACAGCGACGGCGAAGTTGATCTCAAAGCGCATGAATGTCCAGGAAATCAAATACGTGGCCGTCGAAGGGATAACGGCTTGAAACACGATTTGCCACCAGCTGGCGCCGCTTGCTTTTAATGCCTCGATGACCCCTTTATCCAGTTCTTCAAAAGACTCCGAATACGCTTTAACCAAATAGCTGACCGAGTGAAACGTCATCCCGATGACCGCTGCCACACTGCCCAGTCCTGCTGCGACCGCAAAGATCAGAACCCATAACACAGTCGGAACCGCCCGGATCAAAGCGACACCCGCTTTAATCACAGCTGAGAACTTGGGATTGGAAATGTTGCGTGCAGCCAAAAGGCCTAGGAACAAGGCGATGATTGCGCCGAACAGCGTTGTCAGAAAGGCCAACCCTAGCGTAATCGCCACCTGCAGCAGCGCATCGAGGAACGAAAAGTGGTTGAAGCCCGGCATGAAAAACATCGTTTTCACGGTGCCCGCCGTTGAGGAGACCGCTTTGAAAAACGCAATGTTTTTGTAATCAAATGTGACAAATCCATAGATCGTAAGTAACGTCAATGTAAAAAGCGTTAGGCGAATGACCATCGTTTGCTTGTTGAACGGCTTCGCCTTCATCTGCGCGTCAATCCGGTTGCGCTCGTCATCCTTGTCATAGATGGCCTTCAGGGTTTCTTGCAGTTCCATGTTACAGGATCACCTTCCTGACATAGTTAGAAACGGATTCAATGATGATGATCGTGCAGACGATCACCATCACAACCATGGAGGCGGAATTGTAATTCAAGCTTTTGTAGTACAAGCTGAACAGAAATCCGATCCCGGTACCGGTTAATATGCCGATCAGCGTCGCTTGACGGATATTGGTCTCGATCATGAACAAGATCCAACTGAGCAGCTGCGGAATGCTGGACGGGAGAACGGAATGAATAATGATGGACAAATAGCTGGCGCCGGTTGCCCGCAGCGCCTCGACAGAGCTGCTGCTGACTTCGTCGATCGATTCCATGAAAGCGCGGGTCAGAAAGCCGAAGGAGCCGAAGAACAGCGCGAAGTAGCCTGTCAGCACGTTTTGCCCGAACGACATCAGCAGAATCATCGACCAAGCGGCAACATCAATATTGCGGAATAACGTCGCGATCGAGCGGCTCAGCCAGCTGATGAAACCGCCGACGCCCGTCGCATGAGATCCCGCAATCGCAAACACCAAGGCGAAGATGGCCGCTACAACGGTGGAGGCAATCGAGACAAGCAGCGTTTCGGTTAGACTGCCGGCGATTGCAGGCAGACGGTTCCACGCTTTTTCATTCGGGTAAAAGTTCGAGACTGCCCATTCTACCGCTTTCGGTATCGAAGTAAACCCTTTGATGACGTCGTAGTCCGTTACGATGATCGAGATGAAGGTAACAACCAGCATGAACAAGCAGAAGTATAGGGTGTTCATCCGCTTCTTAAGAAAGAAGTTATCCCGCATATTGACTCTCCAACTCCCCGAGCTGCTCATCGATCTCCGAGCCATAAATTCTTGTCAGTTGCTCCCGCTTGATTCCTGCCGGAGAACCGTCATAAATGATCGTTCCCTTCTTCACACCGAGGATCCGGTCCGAATATTTTAGCGCTATATCCACCTGATGCAGGTTCACGATGACGGTAATGCCCATGGTCGTACAAATGTTGCGCAAATGGTTCATAATCGTTTTGGAAGCATTCGGATCGAGCGAAGCGATCGGCTCGTCGCAAAGCAGCATTTTCGGCGCCTGAACGAGGGCTCGGGCAATGCCGACACGCTGTTTTTGGCCGCCGCTCAGCTGGTCGCAGCGCTTGTAAACCTGCTCTTCCAGCCCCAGAATCTTCAAAATGCTGTACGCTTGACGCTTCTCTTCCTTGCTATAAAAGCCGAATGCGCCTTCCAGCACCGATTTGTACCCGAGCCGTCCGTGTAGGACGTTCTCGATTACGGTCAACCGGTTGACCAAATTGTAGTGTTGGAAAACCATGCCAATCTGGGAACGCAGCTGCTTCAATTCCCGTTTTTTCAAGCTCATGATGTCTGAGCCGTCAAACATGATCTCTCCGCTGCTCGCGTCAATCATTCGGTTAATACAGCGAAGGAGCGTGGATTTACCCGCTCCTGAAGGTCCGATAATTGACACGAACTCTCCTTGCCTCACTGTGAAATTAACATCCGATAACGCTCTTGTATCCGCGCCGTATTGCTTCGATACCTGCTTGAATTCCAATAACGTTGTCATGGCTGCTCCCTTATTTAGAAAGCTCTCTGACCGGATTGAACCATGCATCCTCTACCGTCAGGAACTTCTCTTTGCCTGTCTTTTGTCTGAACATACCGGAATCTTTCGAATCCTTAGGCAAGAATACTTTCGGATTGTTCGTTACGGCATCGGAAGTTAAAGCGTCTTTCAGCTTCTTTTGATCCTCTGCGCTAAGCGTACCTGTGTTCATTGCAATCGGGGAATTAAGCACTGGCGTCACAGAAATGACGGAGAACTCTTTGCCTTCCAGCGTGTTGAACGGCTCAGCAGCACCTTTTTTCACTTTATAAACCGCACCCGGCTTATTCGCCGTTCCGGAAGAAAGCTCAACATAGTTAGCGACACACGTGTCACAGAAAGCAGCAACGTCCGCTTTGCCTGTCAGCAAGTTAACAGCTGAACCTTGATGCGTTCCGCCGTACAGAACTTCCGTGAAGAACTTATCTTTGCCGCCTTGCAGCAAATCGTCACCTGTTAAGCTTTTGTACTTATCGATTTTGCTAAAATAAGTGACAATTCCGGCCGAAGGCACTTTAAATCCGGATGTCGAGGAGTTGGAGACGAAGGACATCTTTTTGCCAGCGATCGGATCGATCACGAAGCTGCTGTCTTTTTTGTACGCAGCTTCTTCGCCTTTGCGCACGTTCAGCCAGCTGTAGTATACCGCGTCATCCAGCGTACCGGACTCACCGCTTGGCACAACCAGCGGTTGAACCTTTTTATTTTTCGCATTCGCTTCCACATAGGCTTGTGGGCCGACAAAGGCCAGATCCGCGTTTCCGCTGGCGAGAGCTTCAACTGTAATCGTATAGTCCGTCGTTGTCTTTTGCTCGACTTTCTTGCCTGTTGCCGTTTCAATCACTTTACCAATTTCTTCACGGGCTGCCTTCATGTCAGCGCCGGATTCGTTAGGCAACCAAGCAATCGTAATGGTATCTTTGGACTTTCCTGAGGATGCTGCATCTTTGACGTCAACCGCTTTGGCCCCACAGCCTGCCATAACAGCTACCATAGATAAAGAAACGATAATCGTTGCTATTTTTTTCACGTCGAAACTCCTCTCAAATTAACCATAGTTTTATTCAACTACAAGCCTAGTGTAACGATGTTTTATTTTCGTAATATTTCGATAATTTTAAGATGTTGTAAGCTTTTCCGCTTTCTCTGCCACGTAGAAACGACCGTCTTTGATGCGATACTCACGATCGCACAAATTTTCCATAAATTCCAAGTCATGAAAAATACCGAGCATCGTCGTGCCCTGTGCCATCAGCTGCTCAATCAGCTGCTTGACCTTCAACTTGGAGCTCTGGTCCAAACTTGCTGTCGGTTCGTCGAGCAGCAGCAGTCTCGGACGTTTCACCATGGCTCTAGCGATGTTCAGGCGAAGCTTCTCCCCCCCGGAAAACGTTGCCGGATAGCTATCCCATAAGCTGCGTTCCAATTCGAAGTGTTCCAGCATTTTAACGGTTTCCTGCTCCGCATATTCCCTGTCATGGCCCATCTCCACAATCGCGTTCTGCACGAGTTCCCTAGCTGTCGTGCGCGGCATGACGTTCAGGAATTGGGATACGTAACCGATCTCGAGCTTACGCAGTTGGGTGATGACTTGCTCGGATGCGGCGGCCAGGTCAACACGGCCAAATCGCTCCGATTGGTACCAAATATGTCCGGAGTTCGGCAGGTACGTGCGGTAAATACATTTGAGTACGGTCGATTTGCCGCTTCCGCTCTTCCCTGTGACTCCTACAAACTCACCTCCCTTCAAATATAGGCTGACGTCTTCTACTGCCGGTATATGTTTGTTCAGGTTGTGCAGCGTAAACGATTTGGACAAATGCTCAATGGTCAGCAGGTTATCCATGTCATGACCTCCTGTTAGATCCTGTAGTTCGTTCTCTGAATCAGCTTGCCGTCTACGATCACGGCGGTCACCACTGGGAAATCGTCTGGCTCCAGCTTTTCGATCACGAGCAGATCTGCTTTTTTACCTTCTTCGATAGAACCATAATCTTCGTCGATATTGACAGCTTTCGCCGGATGCAGCGTGACAAGCTTGAACAGCTCAATTAGCCGCTCGCGCTCCGTCCCCGCCAGCTGGAAGACCGCATGCAGCATCGCTGCCGGGTAATAATCACTGCACAGAATATCGATGCTTCCGTCTTCAATAGCCTCAGCCGCCGAGAGATTGCCGCTGTGCGAGCCGCCAAGAATAACGTTTGGTGCGCCGGCAACCGTGAACAAGCCTTTTTCTTTGGCTTTGCGGGCGATCTCCAGCGTGATCGGGAACTCGCTGATCGCCGTACCGAAGCTCTGCACGAGATCCAGCTTCTCGATGGAGTCGTCATCGTGCGAAGCAATGGCGATATTGCGCTCCGATGCCATTGCGGCGATTTCGCGGATCGCTTCGACGGTCATTTTCTCCTTCGTCTGGTGATTGGCGATTAACACGGCAATGTTTTCATCCGATAAATGGTCGTAACCGCGCACCGTCTTTTTATACACTTCCAGATCCCTGTATTGACCTTGACCTGGCGTATGGTCCATGAACGAAACCAGATGCACTTTCTCTTCACGGATGTAGTCCTTCAAATTGTCAATCTGATCCAGATTGTCAATCTCGAAACGCGCATGAAAACGATGGCGGATCAAATGCTTGCTGTTATGCGTACGATCAATCAGATCGATCAGCTTGCGCACATTTTCCGGTTCCCGGATCGGGCGGTATTTATAATCAGCGGACTTGAAAATCGATAAGGAATGATACATGGTCGTAATCCCATGCGAGACGAGTTCCCGTTCGGTTTCACGCAGACCGATTTGAAAGTCGATGAGCGAAGTCGGCCTTGGTGCTGTCATATGTTCAATATAATCGGAGTGAATGTCGATCATCCCCGGTGTCACGTAACCACCGTGTGCGTCAATGATTTCCATTCCCGGACCCGCTACCAACTCACCACGGCGAACGAGGCGGGCAATCCGGTCCTCCTCCACCAACAGATCGAAACCTTCCAGTAATGCTTCTTCCGTAATAATGATGCCGTTTGTGATCAGATACATCGAAAAGTCTCCTCTCGCCGAATAATTACAATAGGGAGTGCACGAGCTGCTGCGTATAGGCGTGCTGCGGATCTTCGAGAATTTGGTCGGTCAGCCCCTGCTCGACGACACGGCCGTCCAGCATGACCATCGTCCGGTCAGCCAGCATCCGAATGACACCCAGATCGTGTGACACCAACAGAATGCTAATTTTCAATTCCCGCTGCAAATGCTTGATTAAATCGAGCACGTTGGCCTGTACGGATAAATCCAGACCCGTGGTCACTTCATCGAGCAGCAGGATCGGGGGATTGTTCGAGAGCGCTTTGGCAATCTGCACTCGCTGCTGCATGCCGCCCGAAAAATTTTTCGGCGCTTCCTTCATCCGGTAAGTTGGGATATGGACCCGCTCCAGCAGCTCACTGCCCCGCGCTTCCATCGCTGCGACGTTGCGATTGCCGGCAGCGATCATCTTTTCGGCAATATTGCCGATCGAAGAAAAATTCATTCGCAAGCCTAGCACCGGATTCTGATACACCTTGCCCATCAGATGGTTTCTGATGAATTTTTTTTGCTGCGATGATTCCTCGAACATGTTGCTTTCGCCAGCTTTATAGGGTTCTAAATAGGCCTCGCCTGACGTTGCTTCCTGGTCAAAATAGAGGCATCTCATTAACGTCGATTTCCCGCTGCCGCTCTCGCCGACAATTCCCAGCACCTCGCCGGGATGTAGATCAAACGAAACGTCCTGGCACGAAAAGACGGTGCCGCATGCCCGGCAGTAGTTTCTTTCCAGCTTACGGTGTTCAGGTTTGCTGCACTGTTCGCAGCCTGTGCCGAATTGTTTGTTCAATTGGCGCACACTCAAAATTGGGGAGGAGATTCGTCCCATCTTCACGTCACCTCTTCTTGATTAGAAAGACTTCTGATTCATGCGCTGCAAGCAGTAGCTTGTATCGTTGCATTGATAATAGGTCTCATCATTGTCGCTATCGTAAAGCTCATCCATAAACACGTCCTGCGCACCACATTGTCTGCAGCATTGTCCCGGGAACGACTCCGGCTCAAACGGCACATCGTCAAACGCCAAGGACACGACTTGCGTATACGGTGGTACGGCATAAATTTTCTTTTCACGTCCTGCGCCCAGCAAAATCAAGGCTTCCGAGTAGTTCATTTTCGGATTGTCGAACTTCGGAATCGGGCTCGGCGCCATAACATAGCGGTCGTGCACCATCACCGGATGATCGGCCCCTGTAGACACGCTGCGGTATTTCATAATTTGCTCGAACAGCATCAGCCAAACTCCGCTGTAATCTTTTTCACCATGCAGACGCTTCGTCTCCAGCTCACTGGATTCGTACATCCGAAGCGGTTCCGGCATCGGAACCTGCAGGACCAGAATTTGCCCCGCCCGCAGCGGAACTTCCGGGATCCGGTGGCGGGATTGAATCAATGTCGCGTCCGCTGTCGCATCTGTTGCAGAGACGCCGGTCGTTTTATCGATCAGCTTCTTGATGCTGACTGCGTTGACTGACTCATCCGAGCCCTGGTCGATCACCTTCAGCACATCGTTCTGACCGATCAAAGATAGCGTGAGCTGCAAGCCCCCGGTTCCCCAACCGCGTCCGATTGGCAGTTCCCGAGAAGCAAACGGAACCTGATAGCCTGGAACCGCGATCGCCTTCAGCGTAGCCCGGCGGATTTCCCGTTTGGACCCTTCATCGAGAAAAGCAAAATTATATTGAATACGCATTGTGTTACACCTCCTGGCCTTTCTCAGCTGAGCCTTTTCTCGTCTTCCGAACGTCGTTCAGCTTCGCTTGGAAGGTCACGTAATGCGGCATTTTCAAGTGGGAAATAAAGCCTGTAGATTCCACGGAATCGATATGGAACAGAACGAATTCTTCATTTTGCGTTGGGATCAACTTGTCGCCTTTTTCAAGGCTTTTATCCAAAATGCTCATAGCAATGGCTTTCGTTTCGTTCTGGCCGTAGCAGAGGCCATATCCGAACTCCAAGCTCAGCTCTTTTCTGCCATTCTCTTTTTCCACGGTTGCCGGAACGAGCATTTCAACTTCCGTGACTTTCACATCGCCGATAAAATAAGCATCTTCCTCATCCGCATCAGGTGTCAGCGGGCTGTTGATATAGATCGGGAGGTTGCCGACACGCAGCTCGCCGACAGTCGGGTGAACCATGCCATAACCGCGAATGACCGCGTATGCTAGCGAGGTTACAGCGCCGGTTTGGCCTCTCGTCAGCACCTGCAGCTTCTCGCTGCGCGACGCTGGGAACGTCAAGCTTGTGCGCGTCACGTCGTCAGGCTCCGTGTTGTCGAGCGGGCAATCGGCGATAAGCCCTTCCTTGCGCAAATAGTCGAGCACCTTCGGGAAGCGGCCGTCGTGCGTATCGCCATTCTCCTCGAGTTCGGCGCCTTCCAGTGCGTTGTAAGCCTCCAGCCATGCCGAGGCACTCGCATTCGTTTCATCCATCAGGTCAAAATCCAACAGCCGGTGCGAGTAGTCCGTCGAAGAGCCGAGAACCTGGCCGCCCGGGATATCCTTGAAGGAGGCGGAAATTCGGCGTTCCACCCGCATATCTTCCGAATGCACGGTGCGGGAATAATGCTTTCTAGGCAGCGTCGATCGGTAGGCGCGCAGCAGGAAAACCGCTTCTTCGGGATTTCCTTCGGCTTGTTTGATAGCTAATGATGCGAGCTGCTCGCTGTACAAGCTGCTTTCCGACATCACTTGATCGACAAGCCCTCTCATCCCCGCCGAAACCGCCTCGACATCCAGCACCACGCCCTGCCGTAAGCGTTCATATTGAATTCGTCTGAGCGATTCTTCAATCGCGCGCGTTCCGCCTTTAACCGCAACATAACCCATTAAAGGATCGCCTCCTTCGCAACTTGAGTCGTTCTAGGCAAAGCTAGCAGGCGGTGTGTGTTATCCGTAAAAATCAAATCCAAACCCAGCGGGAATTCAACATTACGTTCTGCGCGAACATCGACCCAGCTCCCGTCCATGTCGATCTCCGCCTGCGCGACCGATTGAATGCCAGGACCGCTCAAACGCAGCTTCGGTCCGCCAGTTAAGCTAGACGTCTCCATGATGACCGTCGCAGCGTGGTGCGGATCCCGCAGCTCGCCGATTTTAGCCGCCTGCATCGCCTGCAGCCTTTGTTCTTGGGAGGCATCGCTCAGCACGAAGATGTAATCCGCTTCTTCAAGCGCTGCTTCTTTCGCATACGTCAGTTGGCTCAGCAGGTGAGCCGCTTGCCCTTCCCGCTCCGCTACGACTTTGAAGGTCACCTCGGTATCGAGCAGCATCTGGGCGACGATTAACGTCGCTGGCAGCAAGCTCGGAAGCTCGCCGAGCTTGCCGGCTTCTTCCGCAACGCTTGTTATAAGTCCAGGACGTGACATCGAATCAACTAGCTGTCTATATGCGCTTTGTATGTCATGTACCATATCCAAGCTCATTGAATACACTCCTCTCAATCAATATCCATCGTTTCAAAATCAACCTTAGTCCGCATCACTTTCGCATGAAGTGCCAGGCGCTCCGCCTGGATGCGCTCGCCCTCAGCAAGCAGTGCAGCCGACCATGCCGCCGTCTCTTCCAGCTCTGCAGCATAGGCCGCATCGATAACGGCCAGGTGATAGGCCAGCTCCGGCTGATCGCCTTTCACAATCCCGATCCCCACAGCCCCGTTCGTCCGGACTTTGCATTCCGTTACCAGCACTTCGCCTAAGTAGAACAGGCTCTTCTGCGCGGTTTCCCGAACCTGGGTCATGACCAGACCATGATTAGGTTTCTCTATGACTTCGACTTGATAGCGGCTCAGGATGTCGTTTGCCAAAGATACGGCGAGATCGGGAGAGCCTGCGACTAAAATTTCCGTCCTTTGCTTGCGTTTCATCTCTAGGCCTCCTTTCGATAATTGAACTTAATTTTCCCATCTATTACAATATCTTGTTGCCATGTTAGCTGCTGTTAAGTTTGTGTAAACTGACTTAAATCGAATACGTGTACATGTCGGCACGGTACATCGTCCTGCTGAACTCCAAAGCGACACCCGTGTCACCGTCACTGCACTCCGATTCCAGCACTAAAAGCGGAACCAGGCTCGAACAGGCCAAGAGCTCCCGCTCGTACTTGTTCGGATGAGCCAACCGCAGCGTAGTCCCTTGCGATTGAATCCGGTGAAAGCCATGGCTGTGATAATATTGGTAAATAGAGGTAATTGCTTTCCCGGCATGCTCGATGTCCGGAAATACCGATTCAGGCACATAGGAGATGTGCAGCGCAATCGGCTTGCCATCGATAATCCGCAGGCGGCCGACTTTAAACACCCGTATCTCCTCACCTACGCCAAGAGCTTCATAAATTTTGTTGTTGAATTCGATCGGCTCACAATATAAATTTTTGGATTGGTACTCGTAGCCAAGCTCAAGTATCTTCTGGCTAAAACTTTTGTCTGTGTTAAGCACGAGCGGAATGCGCAGATTCCTGTCTTGGACGAAACTGCCTTTGCCCTGCTTGGAGTATATGTAGCCGAGCTCCTGCAGCCTCTCATAGGCTTTGCGAGCCGTAATTCTGGGAACCTTGAACCAATCGGCCAGCTCGTTCTCGGACGGTAATTTATCGTCGGGCTCATACTTGCCGGATTGAATCGATGCGATCAAGTGATCCATAATATCCATTTCTTCAGTCATGGCCGCCACCTCCGAGAAATTAGCCGTATTTTTTGATAAAGCTATTGATATCGTTCAATTCAGCAAATTTTTCCTCCAATAGCTCACGGGACCAATCCCACCATGCGATTTGCAGCAATTGATCGATCGTCTCCTGCGGGAACCTCTTTTTGATCGGCTTAGCTGCGACGCCAACCACAATCGTATAAGGCTCCACATCCTTCGTCACAACCGCTCCCGACCCGACAACGGCGCCGGTGCCAATATGGACGCCTTTCATAATAATTGCGCCGTGGCCAATCCACACGTCGTGACCGATGGTGACGCGATTGCCTCTGCGCCAGTTGAAAATGTCCTCATCATTGGTATTAGCGAACCCGTAGGATGCTCTGCGATATGTCATATGATGCTGCGTCACCCGGTCCATCGGATGATCGACCGGATTGATGCAGACGTGCGAAGCGATCGAAGTGAATTTACCGACTTCGGTGTAATTCAATGTGACATCGTCCATCGTGTACGTGTAATCCCCGATTCGGGATTCGATGATCTTGTTGTTCGGCCCGATCGACGTCCATTCACCAGCAAAGCTGTTCAGAATCTGGCTGCTTGGGTGCACCGCAGGCTTCACCGACAAAGGATGGCTGGCATGGGTTTGATGAATGTTTTTCATATCCAAACATCTCCTCTTTACTTCGCGAATAGCGCCTGTTTGCGCGCCTGGATTTCGTTTAGGGCAGCTAGCCCCGGGCTTTTGCTTCCAAACGCCACATCCTTCTCCCCGTAAAATCCGTGAAAATCCGAGCCGCCGGTCATGATCAGATTGTATTGTTTAGCCAGCTCGCTCGCTTGGCGTTCATCTTCTTCGTTATGCAGCGGGTGCCACACTTCAATGCCCTGAAGTCCTGCCTCGACCAGATCAGGTACTTTTTCAAAGCTTCGATATTGGCCGGGATGCGCCAGCACGGGAACACCGCCAGCCTGCAAAATAACCCGAATCGCTTCGCAGGCGTCAACATACTCTGTCGGGATGTAGGCAATGCCTGGCTGCTCGCCGTATTGACCGCGTGAGAACAGCTTTTTATATAAATCGCCGTATATGGCATCTGCATATCCTTTGTCAATTAAAGCGTGCATAATGTGCTGTTTGTAAACGCCCGTTCCGCCTTCCGCATACTTCATGACTTCTTCCCAAGTGATGTCGTAGCCCGCTTGGATCAACCGTTCGACTGCGGTGTGGCAGCCTTGATGCCTTTGCTCCAGCAGCGGATCGCACAGCGACTTGATCGCCGGGCTGCCGATCTCGATGTAGTAACCGAGAATGTGCACTCTTCTCCGCCGCTCGAAGTCGTAGGCCGAGATTTCAATCCCCGGGATGATGTCTACGCCACGCTCACGTCCCGTAAGCACCATTTGCTCGAGTGCTTCGGTTGTATCATGGTTGGTGATCGCCAGGTGACCGACGCCTTCTTGGGCGGCCAAGTCTAATATTTCATCAAAAGTAAACGAGCCGTCTGAAATTCGAGTATGGCAGTGCAATTCGATTTTCATAGTAGCCTCCTTAATGAACATGTATTTGGACTTGATGGTTAGGGATGCTTTGTTAGGTGACTTGCTTCAATCTTGCTATGTCCTAAGTCTAACTTGATGCCAAGTTGCAAAGGTTAATGCACTGTAATGCCAGCGTTAAGATTTTGTAAGGAAACCAACGATAAACCACATGATTCCATGTGAAGGTAAGAAGTTTTTGTTAATTTGGTTCGTTTTCATAGTAGATGGAAATAAAAGAGGAGCAGACCGCCGTGCGGTTTGCTCCTTCTTTATTAAGTTCGGAGGTGGCGATTACTCCCTCGAGCTGTCCACCCACACGCTAGTTTTCCAAGTTTAAGCTTGTTTTTCGCGCTTAAATGCTCGCGGCCACTCCCACCGCCGGACTTAGCGTCGAAAAAACAACGCTACTCACTCGTGCCGCCAGCATATAGCGGAAAAAGAGTTCCGCTATCTCGGCCATCCCGCGCAAAAAGAGCTTCACGCAGCATATAGCGGAACAGCAGTTACCCTACTCACTGGCTTTGCCTCTGCGCACGACAAATAGCGGAAATAACATTCCGCTATCCGCTGGTTTTGCCGCTATTCGCTTCCCTCGCTATCCCGCCGCCCCGCCCAACACAAGCAGCGCTTCGCGCAGCAGGCCTGCGGTCTCTTTTAAACGCCCCTTGGCGTTGGCGTGATCGGCTGGTTCTACCCAACCAAAGCCATCATTTTCATAGCGCGGGAAGAGATGCATATGATAATGCGTCAGATCATTAAACTTCCCGTTATTCTGCATGATCGTAATGCCGTCAGGCTGAAAATAGGCCTTCAGCAACCCTGCCATCGTTCTAGACGTTTGCATAATTGCGTTAGCCGTCATTTCATCCAAATCGTCGACATCATGATAATGACGCTTGGGCAAGATCAGTAAGTGTCCTTCGTTCAATGGCGCGATATCCAGAATACAAGTTACAAGATCATTTTCGAAAATGCAGTTCGTTTCCATAAGCTGATTGGCAAGTTTGCACCCTAAACAAAGGTCCTCTGACATTTCATCTCCCCCTCCATAAGGCGATGTGTCACACACCCTTTAAATATACCGCAAAAGTGCACCTCGCGCCGGGAATCCTACATAATCAAAGCGAGATCCTGCTCCTTGAAGCATGCGTTGTTACCGAATGCGTGGAAAAGTAATAAAACTAAGAAGATTGATGCGCGATTTTTTGCCTTTATCGCGAACTTGGCCGATGAACTCACCCAAAAAGTGCTCCCACTTGGAGCCAATCTCTTTTTTCGCGCTGTCGTTCTCCAGAATGTCTCTGACACTTTGATTTAAGGCCGTTTCCAGATGGACAAGCGCTTCTTTCAAATGAAAATCAATATTTTGCTCCATTGCTTTATTTGACTCCTTACCTGTTATCACTTTACTTTTCGCTATCCATCAAAGCAATTTCTTTATCCAACTGCCGCTTCATTCTTTCAAATTGAGCTTCAGCCACGATATCTTCCATTTCTTCCCTGGCCACCTGCAGAGCTGATCTAGCCCGCTGCAGCAAGCCAGCGCCGCCTTGCGCTCCAGCTGAAGCTAAAGGCCGCAACGTAGATTTGGCTATTGGAATTAAAGCCGACGCCGCAACCGTCAGAGCGGTTCCAATAATGATTTTGTCGATATTTTTTTGGATCATAATACAGCCTCACCTCTTGAAAAATCTTGGGGAGCACTGCGGAAATTAAGCCGCAGCACTCGCATATTCGCCGATAGACGGCATCTTGTTGTTCTCTTGTACGCGCGTGACCAGGCCGAGAAGCGGTTTGGACAGCAGCGAAATTGATCCAGCAACCCCCAGGATCGGCACCCAATGTCTGATCGCAAGTGGCGCTGTATGGAAGAAACCCGCTACAGGCGGTATATATAGCGCCGCAAGTAAAGCCAGCCAAGAGACACCGAGCGCTCCGAGTAAGAAGCGGTCTTTCGTCCAGTCGCGAAGCGTTTCATCCGAACCTTCTTGACGCCAGGAGAAAGTTTGAATCAGTTGGCCCGCCACCAGCGTCGCAAACGCCATGCTTTGCGCAACTGGAACTGGCGCTCCGGCAGCTAAACTGGCTGCAAATAAGCCAATGGCCCCCACACCCAGAAGAACCCCTCTGGTAATCACTTTGCGGTACAATTCTTTGTCGACAATGTCGGTTCGTTTCGTTTGTTTCGTCTTATTGCCCGGATTAACAGCTAGAATCATCGCCGGCAACGCGTCCGTCAACAAATTCATCAGCAAAATTTGAATCGGAACGAGCGGAATCGGAAGTCCCATCATGACAGCTGAGCTCGTCACAATAATCTCTGCCAAATTCCCGGTTAACAAGCAGCCCAGCGCTTTGCGAATATTGCCAATAATCGTCCGGCCTTCTTTGACACCTTCGACAATCGTCCCGAAATGATCTTCGGTCAGCACCATATCAGCCGTCTCTTTCGTTACTTCCGTTCCCGTCCGCCCCATGGCAATGCCCACATTGGCCTGTTTGATGGCCGGGGTATCGTTGACACCGTCGCCGGTCATGGCTACGATGTGCCCACGTTTTTGATAAGCAGTGACGATTCGCAGCTTATGCTCCGGTGTAACTCTAGCGAATATCGACACGTGGTCCACGATCTGCTCGAGCTCGTCGTCTGACATCCGTTCCAGCTCATGCCCGGTAACGACCTGCTCGCGCCCTGAATAGATGCCGAGCTGCTTCGCGATCGCAATCGCTGTAATCGGATGATCGCCTGTAATCATCACCGGTTTTACGCCTAAGTCCACAGCCTCGCGAATGCTGTGTTCGACTTCGGGCTTCGGCGGATCCATCATGCCGGCCATGCCCACGTAGATCAGTTCCTTCTCATCTACGCCATCCTCTCCTTCATGCTCCTCGATTCGCCGGTATGCAAAAGCTAGGACACGCAAAGCCTCCGACGACAGCTTTTCATTTTGCTGCAAAATCAACTGCTTCTGCTCTTCGGTTAAAGGGAAAACTTCGCCGTTTTTTTGATAACGGTTACTGTGGCGAAGAATCGTTTCGACCGCACCTTTGGAGAACACATAGCATTCCTGCTGCGCCTCTGTGTCTCGGCAAACAACGCTCATTTTGGCCGTGCCCGAGTCAAACGGGATCTCCAGACTGCGATGCCATTGGGTCATATCTTTGTCCCATTGCCCGGTCTTGGCGGCAAGGGACAGCAGTGCCCCCTCGGTCGGATCGCCTTTGGTGATCCACCGCTCATTCTCTTGCTCCAGTTTGCTGTTGTTGCACAGCAGGCAGATTTGCAGAATCCGTCTCACATCGGGATCTTCGCCGATTGCTCGTGACTCCTGCGTCTTCGACAGGAGTTCGGACGAGGCTGCCGCTTCAGGGTCAACCTCTGCAAAAGAGCCCACTGGCTCATAGCCCTCGCCGGTGACCGCCCAAGAACGGTGGGTCGTAGCCAACGATTTGACCGTCATTTCATTTTTGGTTAACGTACCCGTCTTATCGGTACAAATAATCGTTGTTCGCCCCAACGTTTCCAAGGAGGAAAGCTTACGAATCAACGCATTTTTCTTGGCCATACGGAATATGCCGGCACTTAGGGCAATGGTGATGGTCACAGGCAAGCCTTCCGGAATAGCCGAAGCGGCAAGCGTGATAGAAGTGGTGATCATCTGTGTAATCGGGATTCCCCGCAGCAGTCCGGTTACAAACACAAGTCCGCCGGCGACCAAAGCGCCTTTGACGAACTTTTTGCTAATCGATGTGACCTTCGCTTGAAGCGGTGTCACTTCTTTTTCCTGATTTTTCATAAGGGACATAAGATGTCCCATTTCCGTCTGCATTCCTGTGCGAACCACGATACCGGTCCCTTTGCCCCCGCACACATCGGTCCCCATGAACAGCATGTTTTTTTGCTCGGACAGCGGGCAATCGGCCCTCAAGCTGCTCTCGCTTTTATCAACTGGCAGCGATTCACCGGTTAAGGCAGCCTCGTTGACGCGCATATTCCAGGCGTTGAGCAAGCGAATATCGGCAGGAATCCGGTCCCCTGCTTCCAGACAGATGATATCGCCCGGAACGAGTTCCGTCGCCGACATGTCCACGAGTGCACCGTCCCTGATCGTACGGCAAGCCGGCGGTTGAAATTGATTCAGCGTCTCGACGACCTTCTCGGCTTTTCGCTCCTGAATCGTACCGATGGCCGCATTGGCAAGAAGGATGGTTCCCATTGCCAAGCCATCAAATAGACCGCCTGTAAACAATGCAAGTACAGACGTGCCAAGCAGGATCAGCGTTGTAAATTCCTTGAACTGCCCCAAGTAAGAAACGAGCCAAGGCGTTGGCGCTTTACTATCCAGCCGGTTAGGCCCATAACGGTTGCGAAACGACGCCACCTGCTCCGAGGTCAGGCCAAGGCGCTCATGGACGCCGAAATTTCCCGTCACTTGCTCTGGCGAAAGCGCATGCCATACAGGAATTTCCGCAGCCGCCGCAATCTCCGCTCGAGGCATTGGCGTAGACGTTACGGGATAAGCTGCGCTAATTTTTTGCGATCTGGACATAAAAATAAGCGAAAGCGCATCCGCAGCCAAATTGACGACAGGCGCGCTGATCATACCCATCGTTGCCATTGTCGTTCCCACTAAGTTCCATTTCCTGGTGACAGAAGCGTGCTCATGGATCGTTTGATCGATGATTCCCGCATAATCAGCGGTCTGCAATAACCCGGCCAGTTCATCGACAGTAACGGACGGCAATCCGGCTTCTTTATAAAAGCGGTTCAGCGGATTGGACTCCGGACTTGCGACAAATAAAACTTCCTCGCCACGCTGCTGCATAGCAGCGATAATCTCAAGGATTTCACCCTGCTCCCGCTGCGACCAACTTAACTCTAACCCTTGTTTGGCGAGCTGATCAGGGCTCAGGTGCAGGCTGTTATGCAATAGCTGAAAGGAACAGCCTTTGTCCACAAATGCAGCGACCGTGTGGCCATGCTGGTTCATCGCCGTTTCCTGAAGGCGGACAAGCATTCCTAGACATTCGCCGCCTTTGGCGCCAAACTTGGCAACGAACAGGACGCCGCTGCCTGTTTTCATTAATCTCTTGGCTTTTAATTCATAAGCCGAGCAGTCGATACCGTGCGCCCCTACATAAGCCAAGCTGCCGAGGAGGAGGGTATCCCCGTTGATTTGCCCGCGGATGCCTTGTTCTTGCTCTTCCACATGGAAAGCGGTGCGAATCGTACGGCACGTTCGCTTCGCTTTATCCCAGACCGCCTCTTTCCATGGATGGCTGCTTTTGGCCATGATGGACGCGGCGGAGCAGATGATTTTATCTGCCTCTTCTTCATTCCCTGTCACACAGGCTATCTCTTCAATGTCCGGTTGGTCAAACAGCAGCGACGTATCTTCAATTAAGATCGTCTTCGTGCGCGCCAGCTGCGATAAAGACCCTTTGTCCGGCATTACGTAATGCCGTTCATCGGAAATAAGCTCAGCTTGACTCCAAGCGCACTTCGCCGGCAAGATCATCGGCCGTGGGTTGGCGGCCAGCAGTACAGCGATGGCGCGCAGCGGATTTCGGGTCAACGCCCACGTTGCGGCTGCAGCGGCGATGCCGATTTTACCGGCTTTCTCGCTATAGGCTTGAATGTCCGGCGGCAGCGCGAACTCCTCCTGTTCATGCAGAACCGACTGGCTCCGCTTCCAGCTCACATATTGCAAAATGCTGATTCCGGCTAAGGCAACCAAGTTTTCGCGAATCAATGCAAGTGCCAGCGCACTCGTCCCTAATACAAGATCGGCATTGATTTCCCGCTTCTGCGAGAAGTTATGAATGCCTCTTTTTAAAAAAGGATACCCCGTGACGACCGACAGAAACGCCGACATAAAGAAGGGGGCCGGGCTTCTGGCTAACGCCGTCCTCCCCATCAATAATTGCTTCGCCCCAAGTACCGCTAGTCCACCTATAGACAGCGCCAGCGGAAGGGGAATTTTCCCCGCGGGTCTCGGTCGGCTTGGATTTGACTTGTGCGGAATGACCCGCATGTCGTCCGGCAATGCCAGTTCAGGGGCCAGCGTAACCGCCACTTCTTGTTTGACTTCCAGCGCAGCGGAGGCGGAGCAGGCAGCATCTGCTTGCTCATTGTCAGCGGTAGCATCGAGAGCTTGCTCAAGCGCAGGCTTAATAGGTGAAGCGGCTTGTCCTTCCAGTTCCAGCCTACGAATGATGCGGAAAATCTCTTCGCATGTGATTTGCTTATCATCATAGAGAATCAGCAGTCTGCCCGTAAGCAAACAAGGCTCTGCTTGATAAATCCCCTTGCGAGCTCTGAATGCTTGCATGAACAGATTAGCAGTCGCCTGGTTCCCCTGCAGGCCGTAAATTTCAATCCGCATTCGCCCTGGCAAGATGCGGAGAAACCTTTCTTTATTTCGTGCTATAGACATCCCGTTCTCTCCTATCCTATGACTTGCACGTTAATTTTTGCGGTTTGGTTATTATTCTCAAGCGAAAATGAAATATCCATTATTTCCTGAATTTCTTCATCGACAGATGAATGCATAATTCTTGCTTGAATTGGCATTATTAAGCATAAACGATATGGAGGGACTAACATGAACAAATCATTATTCGGACTTCTGCTTGGCGCCGCGGCTTTTGCTGTTGCCGTAAGCCCTGAAGGCAGAAAAGCAGCGCGTAAGCTTGCCGTTAAAGGGACTGGTGCCTTTCTCGATATGAAGGATCAGCTCAGAGAAGCATCCCAGCTGCAGTCCGTGCTTCAAACCGCCAAGAAGGAATAGGGAATACCCAAGGAGCTTACGCTTGGAAAATAGCGGCACCGCCGTACCCGTAACTTTTTGAACCACATGGGGCACAATCTTGATGTAGCTTATTACAACAAGGAGAGATGCGCATGTTTCAAGGCGGTTCTTTATGGGCAGGAGTCATTTCCGGGGGAATATCTCAATTCCAAGACACGAAGGATTTAACGAAAGGGCAGATGGACCGAAAACAATTTACGGTCCGAACGACAGGCAACGTGACAGGCGCTCTGGGGGTGATGGCCGGTATCGAATACGGAGCGGTATTAGGAACTGCACTACTACCTGGTGTTGGAACCGTCGTCGGTTCGATTGTCGGCGGCTTGGTTGGTAACAATGTGGGCCACTTCGTCGGGGCGCACGCCGGCAATGCCCTTGTTAACAACCGGCTGTTGAACAAAGTTACCGAATCGGTCACGATGACCGTTAGCAGCCCAGATAACCGTACATCGGATGCCATGTCCTAATCATTGCAGCATCAAGTTACTCGCTAGCCTTTCGCCATAGCGGGTTTTTTCTCTATTTTGATAGGAAAGGGAAGAAGCGCGATGTCAAATAGCGAAAACGATAACCCCTCGGGCTTCATTACGTTTCGTTGCAGTGCCACCTGGCAATTGGTTCGTAAACTTGGCGCAATCTTTTATAAGAAAAAGGATTGAATGATAAAAAATCTCCCGCCCTGATCAACGCAGGTGGGAGATTCCATTTTATTGAAGCGCGGAGATGACAGCATCCGCTGTCCGGATCTTGCCCAAGCGAGGAAAAATCGTGTTTACAACGTAGTCGTGCTCCTCTTTCGTCGTAGCTGTCATGGCTCCTTCCACGAACACTTGATTATAACCCAATTGGAAAGCTTCTCTCGCTGTCGTATCCACGCCGATCGAGGTGGAAATTCCGCACAGCACGATCGTGTCGATGCCGCGGCGGCGCAGCTGCAAATCCAGATCCGTCCCGAAGAAAGCCCCCCACTGCCGTTTCGTCACCACGTGAGCATCGTTAAACTGTTCCAGTTCGGGAATTAACGTGTCCCATCCTTCAGGCCATTGCATGGCCGCCGAGCTGGCATCTGTTTTCGGCTTTAACATATCTTTGCCGTCTACGGATGAAACTCGGACGAACACGACAAAGCCCCTTTTTTCCGTAAAAGCTTTCGTTAATTCGCTGGCTTGTCCCACCACTTGCTCAACGGAATGTGGCGCTGCATGGCGCGCCATATTAGCAACGCCCTTCTGCAAGTCAATAATCACCAACGCCGTTTTCCCCGCATCCAGTTTCAATTCTTCTGTTTGTTTTTCTACCATATCCCATCTCTCCAATCGGATTTATTTGATTAGTTCTTGTATAAAGCCAACTTATTTATGTTAAGTTTTTTATACACTTTGAAGTACACCCACACGGCATTGAGCAGCAATAAAGCGCTAGTCATGTAAAAAACGTACTGAATCCCGAGCCACGCGGCCACTTGCCCGCCCCACACCGCACCGCCGAAGGCGCCCAAATACATCGCTGACATGTTAAAACCGAATACCCGGCCGGTCAAGGAATCCGGCGTGATTCGCTTCATCAGCGCTTGTGCCGACGGACTAAGTCCAGCCGCCGCCAGGCCGAATAAGAACCGCAGCCCAGCTAACTCCCACGGATTATGCACAAAAGCTTGGGGAATAAAGACGATGCCGGCCACAATTAGCGCACCGAACAGCACTTTATGAGGCCCCACTTTATCCGATAGCTTGCCGAGACGGGGGGCGGCAATGATCGTTGCCAGACCCGAAGCGGAGAACGCAATGCCTGCAATAAGCGCAATATGATTCGTATTCCGGGCCAGTTGGCTGACATAAATCGTAATAATCGGTTCAATGGAATACATCGCTACCGTCAGGACAAAAAGCGTGATGAACAGGGTCAGCGTCAAGCTTTTTTCCGGCAGGCGGTTCCAAACGTCCTTCATCCGCATGATTTTTTTGCTTTGCGGTGTAAAAGATTCCTGAACGAACAGCGCCGTTGTCAGGAAGGCAATGAGCATCAAAGCGCCGGTCAAAAAAAATGAGCTCTGCATCCCCCATTTCTCCGCCATCCAGCCGCCGATCGTCGGCCCGATCAAGGCGCCCGATGTGTTGGCTGTCGACAACACGCCCATTGCCCATCCGGAATGCTTTTTATCCGTCTGTGTCGCAATCAGGGTCGTACAAGCCGTGCTGTACCCGGTAATGACCCCCTGCAGCAGCCGGAGCCCAATCAGCACGTATACGTTGTGGGCAAAGCCCATGCAGCCGATCACCACAGCCATGCCAAGGCTGGCTCGCAATAGCATCGGCTTACGGCCATATTTGTCCGCTGCGATCCCCCAGATCGGGGAGAAGATCGCCGAGACGATGAAGGTAATGCCAAAGGCAAGCCCTGCGAATTGCGTGATCGCGCCATCGCCCTGTATGCCGATCTGCTTGATATATAGCGGCAGAATGGGCGCGATCTGGCTCATGCCGACGCCGGTGATGAACATCCCGAACCAGCAGACGAATAGATTTCTTTTCCATACAGGCATACAAAAAGCCTTCCTTCTGCTTGAGTTTTACACCCTCATCTTAGCAGCCGGAAAGGCTATAAACCATGCATGATATTAAACGACATGGACATTTTTGCTGTAAAATTCCGATGGACTGACGCCCTCCGATTTCTTGAACATACGGCTAAAATAAAATTCGTCCGAAAACCCGAGCGCCCCGGCGACATCTTTCATTTTCCAGTTACCTTCCAGTATCATCTCCTTGGCTTTATCCATCTTCATCTTATTGAAGAGTTCAATGATGGAGTACCCTGTAATCGATTTGAACGATCGGGATAGATACGTCGGCGACAGTTGCACAAGTTCCGCCAATTGATTCAGCTTTATCCGTTGATGGATATGATCGTGCATATATTGAATCACTCTCTCCACTTTCAGCGAGGCCGAATAATTGGGTGTTGCTTTTCTAATATTTTGGGCAATAGCAATCCACAGCTGGTGAAGCAAAGTTTTGGACGAGAATTCATAGCCTGGCAGCTTCGCGGCCCAAGTCTCCGTCAGTCTTTTAAATACGTCCTCCACTTGATAATAATCAGTTAATTGCTGCGCGGGATGTAACGGAAGCGGCCCAGGCTCTTCTTGAATGCCCCACCGGCCTTCAATTTGCTCCACACGGACATAGCTGAAATGGACGGTAAAGCAGCGGACCGGAAAGCGCGGATCCGTTTCGATCTCATGGTGCACACCCGAGTCAATATATAGCAAGGTACCATCCTTGAGCTCATAAGTTTTATGATCGGCCGTAAACCGCCCCTTTACTTTGGCAAAAAACATCAGCTCGTGATGCTGCAACGTTCTGCTAATTTGGATGGGGGCCATGAGCGGTTGGCTGGTTTGCTTGAAATTACAATAATGAATGTGAAAGAACAGCTGTTTAAATTTCATAAAAGCCTCCAAGGACTGGACAATGTTTCCTGTCTGCATTATAGCTTAGGAATAGAGCCCGCGGCTATCTCCACCTTTTCTCAATTAAATACGCCATGTTTGGTGATTTCAACCGTGACATGCGCCTTGAAGTTTAAATCGGGATAAACTTTCTCCCAGCTTGTTTTATCCCAAGCGGCATGATGGTAGGCGCGAATGTAGCTGCCAATGCCGAGAGCGTCCGAATTGGCTTGTTGCATCATCTTAATGATCGCATTCGCTTGTTCGGTAAGCCGTTCAGCGATCGTTTGCGTCAACGCCTTTATCTTCTCGGAGACGAGATCGTTCTCATGATACTCCATAATCTCTATTTTCAAATGCATGGACAAATCTACAGACATAGCATGAATCTTGTTCCCGCTGATAGAAAGATCGCGCTTGGAATTAAGCACGTTGATCATCAAAAAGTTTCGGATATCAACATCGCTGCCTTCATGGATCTTCAGTTTGATCCACGCTCTTTTGGCCAATTGGTCCGCCATTAATAGATAAAGCGTTGAATCCAGTACCGGGATAAATTGACCTGTGTATTTATGTTCATTGAACATGGCCAACCCAATGATCTTAGCTTCCGTTTCCTCCGGTTCAATGAGCGGCAGCACGAAGTCTGTTCCCGGATCCAGGATGTCTGAGATAAGCGGTCTGGACTGCTTCGGAAGGATCGTCGTATCCTGTTCGCTCGTGATCAGCTCGTTTAGATACTCGCTCATCGTTTTCTTATCCTCCGGCTTCAGCGAAAGGACCTCGCTGGCTTTCCCATGCACTACCGCAGCGTTAGCCAGAAGCGAGCTTTTCGGATCGCGGTAAAAGATATCAAGACCTGTATAAATATCTTGCTTCGCATACTCTTCTCCGAATAAAAGCACCAATAGCTTGGAAGCATCCATCGTTTCCGCCACTTTATGATTAATAATATTTCTCGCGTCCCGTGGTGTATCTCCTTCTGTGATCACGACTTGGTTTCCTTTTACTTCCATCCCGCCAGCGCTAGGTGAAAAGATGGGTATCGTGATCGTCTGAATGATCTTGCCCTCAGGCGCCAGATCAAAGCCTGTCGCCATGGCCAGCTTCACATCTTTGAGATTGTGCTGATCCCAGCAGCCGGCGAGCAAAGACATAGAGACAAGTGCGGTCATAGAGGTTTTAACCATTTTCATACGGGATCATCTCCTGATCTCCCTCGCACCATGGCAATCATTAATAGGACTCCAGGCAGCACAAGGATGAACAAATAGCTCATGTAAGTAGCAATCTTATTGAATAGAGCAACCTTGTGCTCATCCGTGGGGAAAAAAAATGAAAGCATAAACAGAAGGGCTGCGATGACGTATACAAAAGTAGATCTACTCACCTGCGAAAGTAAACTATTCAGCGCACTCGCCGTTAAATATAGATAGGTCATGAAAGAAGTGCCGACACATACAATCCATATCGAAAAAAAGAGCAAATCCGTTCTTTCGATCATATGGAAGGTGCGATACTTCATGACATAGAGAACGGGTTCGGACACGAATCGCATAACAGCCGGTCCCAGATAGGCGAGACAGACGAACGTCAAGAGGGTATAGAACACAGTCACTATGCCATTGGCCAGTAAAGCCGCTTTTATTTTGCCGGCATGTCCGCCTAAGCTATGAGGTAAAATGACGAGCAGCACTTCATATCCCAGAAATGAAATGATGGCATGATGAACTCCGCCTAGAATAGCAAGCATTCCGCTATTTCCTATGGGAAGAATCGATAAATAATTAATGTCTTTGGCAACGGTAATGATTAAGAACAGAAGTACGATTAACATGGTCGAAGCCAGAAAAAAAAATCGGGCCATGACCCTTAGATGATCAACGACACCATACACACAAACAGCAATCATGATTAAAGTGACAAGCCACATTGGGGTGCGCGGCAATATCCAAATATTAACTAACCGGACAAATAACAAGACAATCAAGGTCGCTATCGTGAAAAAATAAATGCTGTACGCGATTTTGAGGCCGTACGCTCCATACTTGCCAACAGTGATCCGCAGCATCTCAAAAAAGGATTGACCCGGAAAGCGGCGGTAGAGAAGCCAGATCAGCCATATATTGATCTGGACAAAAAATCCGGCCACAATGACCGAAATCCACGCATCGTTGCCTGCGGCGTTGAACAAGTAGTAAGGCAAAGAAATAACCCCAATGCCGATTTGGCTTTGCAGCGTCATGATAAATAATTGAAATAGAGAAATCTTCTTCTCCGGACTACTCACGCTTCTTCCACGTCCTTGATAGGGATTGTTGCCGCTCTTTCACAGGGTGAGCGTCCAAGGGTCTGGTATTCAGCTTCCATACGGGCATTCGAACAACAGAGTCTTTAAGATCCTTCCAACGGAAAGGAGCAATGGGAGCAAAATAAGCCGCCCCAAACGATTCTAACTTACATAGATGAAGGAATATCACCATCAGACCAAACACAATGCCTACAAATCCAATGGCTGACGCTGCAAGCATTATAGGAAACCGCAACAGTCGGACAGCTCCGCTCATCTCATTCGAGGGTACGACATATGACGCAATAGCTGTCGTCGCCACGACCACGATCATCGTATTCGAAACTAAGCCTGCTTTGACAATCGCATCCCCGATCACAAGACCGCCGACTATGCTTATCGTAGGCCCGATGGAAGAAGGAAGGCGTAGTCCCGCTTCGCGGATGAGCTCAATCGTCAGTTCCATGATCAAGGCTTCGATTAATGGCGGATAAGGAATCCTGTCCACTGCTCCTTTGACAGTTAACACCAGGCCTTCTGGGAGCACCTCAAAGTGAAATCCGATTACCGCGATATAGAAGGCAGGGAGTGAAATAGCAATCAGGAAACTGCATAGCCGAATGACCCGAATAAAGGACCCGATTAGTGTTCGGCTGTTATAATCGTCCGGGGACTGATAGAACGAGAAAAAATTGACGGGAGCGATAATGACCGTTGGGGTTCCATCGACAAATACAGCGATTCTCCCCTCGATGAGGTTAGCGCAAACGCGATCCGGCCGTTCCGTGTACAGCGTCTGCGGAAACGGTGAAAATGTCGAGTCTTCAATAAACTCCTCGAAATACCCGGGACTGAACACCATGTCGGAAGAAATGCTCGCCACTCGGCTGCGAATGTTGCCCACCACTTCTTCATTGGCGATTCCTTTCATATACGCAATAGCGACTCTCGTATTGGTTGTCTCCCCGAGCGTCACATGTTCGATATACAGATGGCGGTTTTTCGTTCGCTTTCGTAATAGGTTTAAGTTGATCGCAATATTCTCAACAAAACCGATGTGTGCCCCTCTGACAATGGCTTCGTTCTGCGGTTCGTCCGGACTTCGGTCAAAATTGGCTGCCGCTTCAATTAAACGGGCAGTCGGCTCCCCATCCAACAAAAAGATGGCAAAGCCATTGAGCAATTTTTTGGTGACTTCCTCCAATTGCATCGTTGTAGGGAGATGATCCACGGCGAAAGCGTTTATATCCGGATCCGAGCCATGCGCAAGCGGAATAAACAATTTTTGATCCAACTTTTCGGCATCGACAAGGGTCTCCAAATAAAGGACACTGCAGGCTGTGTCGTTTAACGTAAAGGGATATGTTTTGAGATCTTGTGTATGATGAAAAAAAGAAAATATATAGTTGACATTATCACTAACGCTGGGAAATACTTGAGCGTCCGTAGAGCCGGAGGGTTGGAACTGGGGCTGTTGATTCATGGGTTCACTGGGCTGACCGTGCCGATCGGGCTGACCATGCTGACCGTACCGGCGGGGCTTAAGCTTCAAAAAATCCATTTATGTTCACACATCCATCATTCAAAGTCACGTTTCGATTCCACTGTGGCTCGCTAGAAACATAATAAGTTACAGTATTGACATGTGAATGCGGATTAAATACCTTACCGCCGACATAAAAACTTTCATGACCCTCGACCGTCACAGGTCGCTATAAGCACGTTGCGCAAAGCGGTTGTGAGGCTGGAGTCCGAATTAGCCCAACGATTATCGTCAATCGTGCCTTAGCTTCGCCTGCAGTCAGATTTCACCCGCTTACTGGTGCAAATTTCGCTTTTGGCAGCAGTGAACCGTGCTCCAGTTCCGCTAAACCGGACTGCAGTGTCTGTCTGCGGACCGTACACAAAAAAAAGAAACCTCACTCCGGGTCCTAAGACCTTAAAGATGAGGTTTCTCGGGTAATTCCATAACTTATGCCTGCTTCGCACGCGGCGCGCTATCGAAGCCGATCGACTTGTGCGTGCCGTCACAAAACGGCTTGTTCGCTGATGCTCCGCAACGGCACAGCGAGAATGCTTCTTTGTGTTCGAACGGGTTGCCTTCAGCATCCACCAACTCAACTACGCCTGTTACGCGAAGCGACCCGTTGTCGTTCACTTTAATGATGACTTTGTTTTCGTCTGCCATAAGTACCTCCTATATCCTCTTGTCATTACAATTATATCCATATTCCAGAAGCTAAACCAGTCTCAGTTTGCCGTAATCCAGGCGACATCCTTATGGGCCAATTCCTCCTCCCACTCCTTCGGAGCAGGCACATCGCTGACGATCATATCAATATGCTTCAGATCAGCGATTTTGTAGAACTGAACGAGGCCGAATTTGGAGCTGTCGGTGACAACGATGCTGCTTTTCGCATGCGCCATCAGTTTCTGCGCCAGTTGCCCGCGCTCTTCGTCGAAACTGGTGATCCCCTTGTCCAGCATCATGCCGTCGATGGAGATGAACGCTTTGTCCGCATAGAAGTTCTCGACCATCTTTTCCGCCAGCGCCCCAACAACGCGCGATTGCTCGGAGCTGACCTTGCCGCCAATAAAGAAAATATCGCCCGAAAACAATTCTTTGTTTTTATAATCAATTAATAAGTACAATGCTGCGACGGAGTTCGTCAGAACGGTAATCTGTTTCTTGTTTAACAAATACTCGATAATCTGCAGCGTCGTGGACCCATCGTCGATGAAGATCACATCATTGTCCTCGACCAACGTCGCGGCTGCTCTGCCAATTCTGCGCTTCTCATCGGCGTGCAGCACTTCCCTCTTCAGATGCGAAGGCTCCTCGCGGGACAGATTGATTTTCACGGCGCCGCCATACACGCGTTTCAGCTTGTTCTCGGCTTCCAACTCCTCCAAGTATCGGCGGATCGATTCGGAGGAGACCCCGAGCTTGTCTACCAGCTCATTGGTCTTAACCTTGCCTTCGAGATTTAGCTGATTCAGAATAAAATTTTTACGCTCTTCACCGATTAAAGACATCTTAAAGCCCCCAATTCACAAACAGCTTTGATTTGATCATCTTCCAGGGCCGTGTACACCGTCAATTCTTTGCTCGTTGTATCCACGTTTGACGCTGCCCCTGCACTTGCCGCCGGGCTGGCCGCCGCTCCCGCCTTGTTTGTTCCTGTGTTGCCTGCTTGTCCTCCACATGCAGATAACAACAATACTGCACTCAAGATGGCCGCTATGCCGATTAATGATTTTTTCATCGCTTTGGATTCCTCTCCGTAGTTGGCTTATAAGTTAACTATAATGGATTATTGTAAACTCTCTATTAAAACCAAGTGAAATAATTGATTTCTCGTTTTGTTTTATGTGATTCACTTTGTTTCCCAAAACAATTGCACTTCGACGCCTTGCAGCAGCCGTTCGATATCCGCAAGATGTACGTCGCCGATATTCCCGATCCGGAACGTCGGTGCTGCGGTAATTTTGCCGGGATAGATGACGAACCCTTCCGACTTCATGCGGGCATAGAACGACTCGAAGGAAAACACAGGCGATTCGGGATATAAGAAAGACGTAATGATCGGTGATTGTAGCTGCTGCGGGAGCAGTGTGCGGAAGCCTAATCGCTCCATGCCTGCTACCAGCGTCTTCTGGTTACGCGTGTAGCGCTCATAACGGCTTGGCACGCCGCCTTCCTCTTCCAGCTCCTGCAGAGCTTGATCAAAGGCGCGGACAGTATGCGTTGGCGATGTAAAGCGCCACTTGCCTTCGCCTTCTTCCATCGTTGCCCACTGGTCATACAGATCCAGCGACAAGGAACGCGCGTTGCCTTTACAGGATTGCAGCAACTGTGTGCGGGCAACGATAAAGCCAAAGCCTGGCACGCCTTGGATGCACTTGTTGGCGCTGCTGATCAAGTAATCAATATCGAGCGCGGCAACGTCGATCGGCACGCCACCGAAGGAGCTCATCGCGTCGACGATAACCGTTTTGCCGAACTGCTTGGCAACTTGCGCGACTTCTGCGATCGGGTTCACCATGCCTGTTGTTGTCTCGACATGCACAACAGCTACATGTGTAATCGCTACGTCTTCCTGCAGCTTCGCCCTCAGCACTACAACTTCAACAGGATTGGTTTCCCCTGCATCCAATACGACCGTAGCGATGCCGAGGACTTCGGCCATCTGGGCCATTCTTTTGCCGTAAGCGCCGTTCGCCAGCACAAGCAGTTTTCCACCTCTTGGGATTGCCGAGCCGATTACCGATTCCACGCAAAAGGTGCCGCTGCCCTGCATCAGCACGGTCGTATAAGCTTCCGGCTGGCTGGAAGCCATCTGCACGAGCCGGCTGCGAATCGATTGCACCAGAACCCTGATTTGTGTTGCAACCAAGTCGAATTGGCCTTTCATCAAGTATGTGTGTTTCAGTTACTAATATTGTTATAACGCCGTGTATAATTTTCCATTTAAGTCAGCAACATAAGAACAATGCTATAACAGGGCGGTATGCGAAAAATGGAAAATATACGGGTTGCTTTAAAAGCAGCTTCCAAGTCGGATGATTTTATACAATCTGATATAACAATTCGACATACACTTTTTCATATGTCGTTTTACAATTCCATTATTAATCATGAAATGCTGCATCGGGACCTATTCACCGTTATTCAGCTCTCCCACGCAGCAATCCATGATTTGAACGATTTAAAAAATGTTATTCCCATTGAAGGTATCAAATTTTCATCAAACCTAAGTGAGATTTCCCTCAGTCTTCTTCAAGGATTCATTTATATACAATTGGATACTGATCTTAATGAAGGCTTACTGATTAATGTCTCCGATCCAGAGAAGGGTTATCGGATAAACAATTTATCGGAGAACGAGTACAGTGTCATCGGTCCGATGGTAGCTTTCGTGGAAGATCTGGATACGAATTTGAATTTACTGAGGAAGGAAATTATCTCGGAAAAGCTGGTTTTTGAGGAACAAACCAAAGGTTCAATTTCCAAAACAAGAGTCGTTATCGCCTACATGGAAGGAATCGCTAATCCTCAGCTTCTCAACACGGTAAGGCAAAGACTTCGAGATTTGGACTTTGATGTCATCTTTGATTCCTCCACCCTTTCCCAGATTATAGCCGACATTTCCAATACACCGTTCCCTTTATTTTTATCAACCGAACGTGTGGATCGGGTGAAATTTGAGATGATTTGCGGACATGTAGCTGTATTAAGCAGCGGTTCCCCTTATGTCATAACAGGCCCTACCACCTTTTTTGATTTTTTTAACTCGCCGGAAGACTACTATTTGCCATGGGTTTTGGGATCTTTTTTTAGAATCATTCGTTATATGGGGGTTGCATTTTCTATTTTTGCATCGTCCATCTATGTATCGGTTATGACCTATCACTATACCATCGTTCCAAGAGCGCTGTTAGGCCCGATTATCGAGTCCAGATCAAACGTACCCTTCCCGCCATTTTTGGAAGTACTCTTAATGGAAATTACCGTTGAACTGTTGCGCGAAGCTGGAGCCAGGCTGCCAACAAAGGTCGGTCAAACGTTAGGGATCGTAGGAGGCGTCGTTCTCGGCCAAGCCGCAGTTCAAGCGGGCTTGACGAGCAATAACTTAATTATTATTGTTTCGCTTTCCGCGCTGGCGTCCTTCGCAACGCCGATTTTCAAGATGTCCAACACAATCCGCTTCCTTAGATATCCTATGATCTTGTTGGCGGGTGCTTGGGGCGGAATGGGAATGATGGTCGGTGTGATGTTTCTATTGGGTCATCTGCTGCGCTTAACGTCTTTCGGGACACCTTACCTTGTTCCGGTATTTCCATTTCGATACAAAGGTCTTAAAGAATCCATACGCGCCCCCTATAGCGCAACTTGGAATCGACCAAGTTTTTTACGTCCGCTCAACTTGAGGAGATATACCGTACAAAAGCATAAAGACATCGGTGACGATTACAGTAACGAATAAACATCGCTGCAAAGGAAATGGCATAAATGAAAAAGTTTGTAAGCATTCTTCTCGTTTGCTTCCTTATATCCGGATGTGCACGCCAAGAAATTATAGATCGAATTAAAATTCTGCAGTGCGTCAGTTTTGACGTCCAAGGAGATCTATTTAAATCAAGCGGCGCATACGCTTCCTATCAGAAGAAGGAACGTTTGCGGTTGATAACCGCAGAAGCGGAAACATTTTCCGGAGTTTGGCTCCCCCAAAATACGAAATCGGATCACCAAATCGTGACCGGGCAAATAAGGACATTCGTTATTAGTGAAAAGTTTGCAAGAAAAAGCATTCAAGCACTAGCCATGGGTCTTCTTCGAGATCAAAGCGTAAGTAATAACGTGACTATCGTTATAAGCAAACAAGAGATAAGCACAATCATGTCTGAAGCCTTAAAAAATCCCCCGTTTTATCTATCGGATCTAATTAAACAGAACATGGAAAAGGGGAGCACACCTTTGACAAATGCACATTTTATGCTTGATCAATATTATGGAGAAGGTCAAGATGTGTATTTACCTGTAGTGGATCAAGACGAAAAAGGCCTCATTCACATGGATGGGGTTGGCGTATTTTATGAAGACAAATTACGTCTTTTACTGACCGATAAAGAATCCTTCCTACTGAGACTCCTCAAAGAAAAATCAAAAACGATGACCGGCGCTTACGAATTCAGGGGGAGAGAAAATGAAGTCTATAATATAAGGATATTGCATGGAAAAAGAAACATATCGTATAAGGAGAAGGACTCTGTCATCATTTCTTTGAAACTATATATACAACTCAAAGAACTTCCAAAAGCAAAAAACGTTATCCGAAAAAGTGATTTGCTTGAACTTCAACATGACATCGAACAACATTTTACAAGTGAGATTAGTGATATGTTGAAAAAATTCCAAATGAATGCCGTGGATCCGATTGGTTTTGGCGAGCTTTACAGAAGCAATCATAGAAATTGGAACGAACAGGAATATAAAAATAAAACGTATCCTAACATCAAATTCGAAGTGAATTCAGAGGTAATTATTTCTCAAACGGGAGTTGGCATTGGTGCAGAATAGCGTGAAGGAAAATTACTTGGTTTCGGGATTTTTCGTGTTTTTCTTGATCTTTGCTACACAGTCTGGTATAGGAGGTCTAAGTTCTTCAAATGAAGTGTTTACATACTCGGGTCAGGATGCTTGGATCTCCGTGATCTTCATGGGTTTATGCCTTCATTTGATTATCTGGATGATTTATAGGATGCTTGGTAATCCCGCTAAGGACATCATTGACTTGCACCAAATGATTTTCGGGCGTTTCTTGGGTAATACCTTTTCGCTGCTAATGATCGGATATTTCTTCGTCTCAGCCTTATATGTCTTCCGGACTTATATTGGCATTGTACAGGTATGGATATTTCCGTCCATAAGAACCTGGGAATTGGCCGTCTTATTCATTTGTTTGATTTATTATCTTGTTTCCGGAGGATTCCGGGTTTTAACCGGACTTGCTTTTTTCTCTACCGTAACTGGTTTCCTATTGATTCCCCTCATTTATTTCCCGATTAAACTTGGAAACCTCAATTATTTAATGCCGGTATGGAATCATTCCGTTCCCGAAATGCTCAAGGCTTCTAAGGTTTCTTACGGTATCTTTATTGGATTTGAAGCCTTGCTCGTTTACTTCCCTTTTATAAAATCAGTTGAAAAGCAAGCGAAATGGGCCCATTTAGGCATGTTAACAAATACGATTCAATTCGTTATAATAACCATTTCCACTCTGCTGTATTACAGTCAGGGACTGCTTAAAAACACGCTCTATCCCCTTTTAGGCATAACCAAAATTATTGAGTTTGAATTCGTAGAAAGAATCGAATTTATATTTATATTTTGCTGGCTTATCTTGTTTTTTCCGTCACTTTGCATTTCAATCTGGAGCTGTACGAGAATTTTGAAGAGAGTCATGCATCTCAACCCCCGAACATCCTTAGTTATGATACTATCGATATTCTTCATTGTTGTTGTTCAGTTCAACGATAAATTAAAGGTTGATGCGTTAGGAAAGTTTACTATTAATATTGGCATATATTTTGTGTTCGCCTACATCCCATTACTATTTATCCTTTACTTGATCCGTAGTAAAAGAAAAGCGAAGTTGAATGCCGTTTAATTCGAACCTGACTTGCACCAGATGGTTTTCGGGCGCTTGTTGGGGAGCAGCATTTCGCTGCTTCTGATCGGCTATTACTTCCTCTCCGCCTTATACGTCTTTCGAACTTACATTGACATCGTCCAGGAATGGGTATTTCCCAACATCAGAACTTGGGAATTGGCCCTCATCTTCATTTGTTTGATTTTTTATTTGATTTGCGGGGGATTCAGGGTGTTATCCGGGCTTACTTTGTTCTCAACGATCACTAGCTTCATCTTGTTTCTCCTCATCTATTTTCCAATTAATTTGGGTAACCTGAGTCATTTAATGCCGGTATGGAACCATTCTTGTTCGGAACTTTTCCAGGCTTCCAAAGCTTCTTACGGGATTTATATCGGATTTGAAGCCTTGCTTGTTTACTTCCCCTTTATAAGATCCATTGAAAAACAAACGAAATGGGCCCATCTAGGCATGTTGACGAATACGTTACAATTCGTGGTTATAACCATATCCAACCTGCTGTACTACAGTCAAGGTCTGTTACGAAGAACGCTTTATCCCCTCTTAGGCGTAACGAAGATTATTGAATTTGATTTTGTAGAAAGAATTGAATTTATTTTTATCTTCTGTTGGGTCATCCTGTTCATTCCGTCACTTTGCATTTCAATCTGGTGCTGTACGAGAATATTGAAGAGAGTCACACATCTCAACCCTCGAACATCGTTAGTTTTCGTACTTGCGATCCTCTTCCTTGTTGTTGTTCAAATCAACGAAAAATATGAAGTTAATTCGCTAGGGGACTTTACTGTCCAGGCGGGATTTTATTTTGTGTTCGCCTACATCCCTGTGCTGTTTATTCTTTTTTTGATCCGCAGAAAAAGAAAAGCGAAGCTGAATGTGGCTTAATTCAACTTCGCTGTATGTCTCCTATTCTGGGGATGATCGTCCCTCAACTGCAGCAAATCCCACAAGTTCCCATATAAATCTTTAAAAACGGCGACAATACCGTAAGGCTGTTCTTTGGGCTCGCGAACGAACTTAATCCCTTTGGACAGCATGTCCTGATAATCTCTCCAGAAATCATTCGTGTTCAAAAATAAAAAGACTCTCCCCCCCGTCTGGTTGCCAATAAACATTTCCTGTTCCTCAGTCGACGCTCTGGCCAGCAATAAGGTGGTACCCACAGAACCCGGCGGCGAAACGACGACCCACCGTTTATCTTGTTCAGGCTGATACGTATCCTCAACTAAAGTAAAGTTCAACTTCTTTGTATAAAAATCGATGGCATCATCGTAGTCTTGTACCACTAAAGCGATATGAATAATGGATTGAAACACTTTGCCAACTCCCCTATTTGCAAATAAGGCTGCCGATCCCTTGCATCGACAGCCTCATTATGGTGTTATTCCTTTACAATGCCATGCACAAGCATAGGCGCATCCGCATGGTCGGCAATCCGGATATTCTCGTAAATCTTCTCCATGACATCCTTCACGTCCTCACGGTTCGCGTGAATCGTCACCAAAGACTCTCCAGCCTTTACAGGATCGCCGACTTTCTTATTCAGCATCAGGCCGACGGCCAGATCGATGTCGGATTCCTTCGTCGCACGGCCTGCGCCAAGCCACATGGCAGCCGTACCGATCTCATCAGCGACGATCTCCGCCACCACGCCATCGGATTTAGCTGGCACTTCAATGCGATAGGCTGCTTGCGGCAGCTTCTCCGGATGATCTACGACTGTCGGGTCGCCGCCTTGATTGGCAATGAACTCCTTGAATTTCTCCAAAGCTTTGCCGTTGCGGATTACTTCTTTCAGCATTTCTTCGGCTTCTTCGAGGGACGCTGCTTTGTTCGCCAAGAACACCATTTGCCGTCCAAGGGCAAAACAGAGCTCCTCCAGATCCTTCGGCCCCTCACCCTTCAGCGTATCGATCGCCTCTTTCACTTCCAGGGCGTTGCCGATCGCGTAACCCAGCGGTTGGCTCATGTCGGAAATGACCGCCATCGTCTTGCGGCCGACATTGTTGCCGATGCGGACCATCGCTTGCGCCAGCTCCACAGCATCCTCCGTCGTCTTCATGAAGGCCCCTGCTCCGGTCTTCACATCAAGTACGATGGCATCGGAGCCTGCGGCAATTTTCTTGCTCATGATGGAGCTTGCGATGAGCGGAATCGAATTGACGGTTGCCGTAACGTCGCGCAGTGCGTAAAGCTTCTTATCCGCCGGCGTCAAGTTGCCGGATTGGCCGATCACCGCGATTTTGTGCTTGTTCACCAGCTGGACGAATTCCTCTTTGCTGATCTCCACGTGGAACCCGGCAATCGCCTCCAGCTTATCGATCGTGCCTCCGGTATGGCCGAGGCCACGACCGGACATCTTCGCCACTGGGATGTCGAGCGCGGCAACCAGCGGCGCCAAGACCAGCGTCGTCGTATCGCCAACACCGCCGGTGGAATGTTTATCCACCTTCACGCCTTCAATCGCCGACAAGTCGATGGTTTCTCCGGAATTGACAATCGCCATCGTCAAATCGGCGCGCTCCCGTTCCGTCATATCCTTATAGAAGATCGCCATCGCCAGCGCACTGACTTGGTAGTCGGGAATTTGGTCGTTTGTGTATCCTTCAATAATGAAGTTTATTTCTTCGGTGGTTAATTCGCCGCCATCGCGCTTCTTCTCAATCAGATCCACCATTCTCATGTCTGATCACTCCTCACGTTTTATCTATGGGGCCCTGCCTATATATTCCAGTTTCTTACAAAGAAATCGCTGTGTCCAGTGCGACTTCCATCATTTCATTGAACGTCGTCTGGCGCTCCTCTGCAGTCGTTTCTTCACCTGTCAGCAGGTGATCGCTTACCGTCAAGATCGTCAACGCGTTCACGCCGAACTTAGCCGCGAGTGTGTAGAGCGCCGTCGTTTCCATCTCAACGCCGAGCACACCGTAATCCATCATCTTCTGTACAACGGATTTGTCATCGCGGTAGAACATATCGGAACTGAAAATGTTCCCGACATGCAGCTTCAAGCCTTTGCTCGTCCCACGGTCATAGGCGGCTTTCAACAGTGGAAAGCTGGCAATCGGGGAGTAATCGTAGCCGCTGAATTCATGACGGTTCATGCTGGAATCCGTGCAGCAAGCTTGGGCGAGAATGACGTCACGCACGCGCACATGATTCTGCATCGCGCCGCAGGTGCCGACGCGGAACAAATTTTTCACACCGTATTGGCTGATCAATTCATTCACATAGATGCTAATGGATGGAATACCCATGCCCGATCCTTGGACCGAGATGCGCTTGCCTTGGTAAGTCCCGGTGAAACCGAGCATACCGCGCACCTGATTATAGCAAGTGACGTCCTCCAGATAAGTTTCTGCAATATACTTGGCCCGCAAAGGGTCTCCCGGCAGCAGGATCGTTTCGGCGATATCGCCTGGTTGTGCTCCAATATGAACGCTCATGTTATTGCCTCCAAATCAAAAGTAGTTTACATGTTTATAGGAATAGCCCCGCTACTGTAGCGGATAAAACACTGACCATCGTAGCCCCGTACAGCAGTTTGAGACCGAAACGGGCCACGACGTTGCCCTGCTTCTCATGCAGTCCTTTCACAGCGCCGGCAATAATGCCGATGGATGAGAAGTTGGCGAACGAAACAAGGAATACAGATACAATACCGATGGTGCGCGCGGACATCGCGGTATGTTTGCCAAGCTCGAGCATGGCTACGAATTCGTTCGATACCATCTTCGTCGCCATGATCCCCCCAGCTTCCACCGCTTCCTTCCAAGGTACGCCCATAACGAAAGCGAACGGCGCGAAGATATAACCAAGCAGCACTTGGAAGGAGATTCCAAAGATGCCGGTGAAAATGCCGTTGATCAGGGCGATCAGCGCAACGAAGCCAATCAACATCGCCGCTACGACAACGGCTACCTTGAAACCGTCCATGATGTATTCGCCCAGCATCTCAAAGAACGACTGCTTCTCTTCTTCTTGAACTTCCAGTATATCTTCTTCTTTCGAAACGGTATACGGGTTCAGAATCGAAGCGATAATAAAGCCCCCGAACAAGTTTAACACAAGTGCGGTCACAACATACTTCGGATTAATCATCGTCATGTACGCGCCGACAATCGACATCGAAACCGTGGACATCGCGGATGCGCAAAGTGTGTACAAACGATGCTTCGGCAGCATACCGATTTGCTTTTTAACGGAGATGAATACTTCCGATTGTCCCAGAATGGCAGAAGCGACGGCGTTATAAGACTCCAACTTGCCCATTCCGTTGATTTTGCTAAGTATCAGACCGATGTATTTAATAATGAAAGGCAAGATTTTCGTGTACTGCAGAATCCCAATCAACGCGGAGATAAATACGATCGGCAAAAGCACCGATATGAAGAAGGTCATTTGGTTTTGATTGACAAGGCCGCCGAATACAAAGTTAACGCCTTCCGCCGCATAGGTCAACAGCTTCTCAAATATCGAGGCAAAGCCTCCGATGAGGAACTCGCCGACACTGGTATTCAGCAAGATAAAGGCAAGAAGAACCTGAATAACGATCAAGACGAAAAGAGGTCTGAAGCGAATTTTCTTACGGTCATTGCTAACTGCATACGTGAGTCCGAACACGACTAGCACACCCAGAATAGCGATCAAAAATCTCATGATGTAATTTCCTCCAAATGTTAATATGCTAAGTGTCGCTCTCATGAAGCGCTTACATTACGCTTGCAAGAAGAATGTCAGGCATTCCGGGCTTAAATCTTCTTCATATCATCTGCTTGAAACGCGCCTGGCAGCAGCTGCGCCATCGTCCACTCCTCGGTATTCCCATGGAGGTTCGTTAAATAAATTTTGGTATCGTGGTCGCAGAATTCTGCCAGCACTTGACGGCATGCTCCGCAAGGTGATACCGGTCCAGGTGTATCGGCGACAACGGCGATTGCTTCGATCTTGCGGTTGCCTTCGGAGACTGCCTTGAAGACGGCCGTCCGCTCCGCACAATTCGTCAAACCGTAGGAGGCATTCTCAATATTGCACCCTACATACACGTTCCCGCCGGATAATAACGCGGCGCCTACCTGGAAGTGAGAATAAGGAGTATATGCGTGCTTGCGAGCTTCAATGGCTTGTTGAATCAGCTGCTCTTTCATTTTTACTACCTCCCCAAACATTTCATCATAGATGACTGCAACACCATATTAGCACTGATCTGAACAAAAGTAAAATGTTAAATAATAATATGTTCAGTCTAGTTATTTTATCCAGCACAGCTGTTACAGCCCCACAATCATACTCTTTAAATATAACCAAAAACGCTGGGATCTATCGGAAACTTGTCCCCTAATTTCGCAGCATCCCCAAACGGCCTCCACTCGCCGATAAACAAAAAAACCCACGCCATGTGGCGAGGGGGAGATGCGTAGATGCTTTAACCTTCAGGAAATTGGTGCGATTTCAAAACATGCATGGCGTTGATTGCTGTCGGAAACCCCGCATACGGTACGGTTTGGATAATAATCTCTTCAATCTCTTCCGGGGTTAGACCTACATTTAACCCTGCACCCATATGAACTCGTAATTGCGGTTCCCTTCCACCGAGAACGGTTAACATGGCGATCGTGGCAATTTCACGTTCACGCAAGCTCAGCGTATCTCTACTATATATATCCCCGAAAGCAAACTCGACAATATAACGGCCGAGATCTCCCAACGGCGCAACCACTTCTTCTCCTGCTTTTCCATCGACCTCAGCCAATTTCATTAGACCTTTTGCATACCGACTTTCTTCAGCCATTCCGCTTCTCCCCCTCTAATTGTTTGTAGTGGTCAATCTTGTCCTCTAAGGCGCTTAGATTTCTGCTCCATTCGCTAATCTGCTTCTGAACAATTTGCGCATGCTCCTCTAATAAAACACGCCGTTGTGTAATGGTTTCATCTCCTTTGTAGCGCAAAGCTGCAAATTGCTGCATTTGCTGAATCGACATGCCCGTTGCTTTGAGGCGCTGCAAGAACTCAATCCACGCCACATCCGCCTCCGAATATAAGCGGTATCCGTTTGAACTACGCGCAATAGATGCAAGTAGACCCGCTTTTTCATAATAGCGGAGCGTATGGGCACTGGTCCCTGTTGTGTCTGCCATCTTTTTTATCGTTAACAATGTTGGTTTCATATAACGTAGTATAAACCTTAGAGCGCGCTCTAAGGCAAGAGGTAAATGGGATATATTGGCCAAACATTTGCAAAGTGCGGAAGGAATTAATTCGAAGCTGACCGAGTCTGCAGAAGGCTCGAATAATACGCGGCGCTCTCCACCATCGGTCTGCAATCGGTATGGTCGCCTGACAGACCGATTTCAAAAATAAAATCGTGATTCTCGGTATACGGAATCACCATCTTCCAATCGATCGCTCCTTGGCCGAGAGGCAGCGAGTCATGACGTATTCCCTTCGAGTCAACCAGATGAAAATAGCGGACGAATGGCGCCGTTCGCTGCAGCACCTGCTCCAGCTTCCCATTGTCACCGCGAAGCGAGATGAAGGTGTGCGAGACATCGACGTTCAGACGCAGCTTGAGCGGTACGATTAATTCATCGATCAGATATGGATTGCTGTAAGAAAAGAGCCCATCAATCGTGTCTTCCCATAGGAAGACATTTTGCCCGAAAGCTAGAATCTCCTCGATTTTGTATTTCATCTTGCTTAGTTCTAACGAAGAATCGTGCGCCGAGCTCGCTGTTCCCAAGTAATGGGCATGGATCACACACTGGATCTGCTCTTCTTGGCAGATAGCGGCAAGTGTCCGGGAAGAGTGCATGTAAAAACTTTGAACCTCTGGATCGGAGGATAAAATATCGAGATATTTGCCATTAATTTTGGCCGGATGATGAAGAAACACTTTGATGCCACGTTGTTTGAACAGCCGGATGACTTCCAGCAGCCGCGCCGGCGCGGCAAGATCGGCCGCCTCCAAGTGAAGCTCGATGATTTCCGGATCATACTGCAGCCGGTCTTCGATCGCTTTCTGACTCAAATTCGTTTTCAATCGCATGTATTTCATGGATCATCACCCTAATTTCAATGTCATGATTTACTTACCCTATTACCGTTTTATTTTTGCCCGTCTTCTTGGCGTTGTATAGCGCATTATCTGTCCCAGAGAAAAAATCGACTTTGTTCATATGGGATTGATACGTTTGCATCCCGATACTAATCGTAACTTTCTCACCACCAAGCTCCGGGTGGCTTTCTTGCGCGATGTCATTGCGAATCCGCTCGACGATGTCAAAAAGCTGTTCCTGCGTCTTCTCTACGCATATAATAGCAAATTCTTCTCCACCATAGCGAAAAGCAAAGTCGTTGGGGTCCAAATGCTGTTGAATCTTCTTAGAGACGAAAGCAATAATCGTATCTCCTGTACGGTGTCCAAACTGGTCATTAATTTTTTTGAAATTGTCAATATCCAGAAGAGCCAGATGAACTGGAATTTCCGTATGCTGACGCAACGCTAGTACGCTGTCCAGATATTCATGAAACGAACGGTGATTATACAGCTCTGTAGCCGGATCAATACGGTTCAGTCTTTCCATAAACGCATTTTGCGTTTGCAAATCTTGCTTTTCGATCGCTACATGAATGAGTCTCTGTGCAGTCTGAAGAGCTCGCGTCATTAAATTGTAGATGATCAAAGCTGATGCAATCAATAGGGAGATAATCATAATGATGTCTGCTGGCGCAATGTCAGCACGGATTCTTGATGAAAAAGCAAGAATAACGAGTAAGTTCAAAATGCCTAGCGCACAGGAATACACGATCAGATTTTTCCTATAAAAAAATAACGAGACTTGAATGGGCAGCACCAGCAAATAAACGCTCATCGGCATATCTTGCAAGGTAACGATCACGATGGCTGCTAATACATTGAGCCCCGTTAACAGGGCAAACTCATTGTTCTTTTTAAGCATACGCAAAACAAATCCAAGAATGCCCATCGTCGCTGCCATCGCAGCAGCAGGCAGCACGATGGTGCCAAGAACGAATGTCAGGAGCGGTTTACTCGTAAAAAACAAATCAAGACTAGTCGCTGCAACATATAAAATCAGTAAGTACCAGCACGATTTCAGAATTTCTTGAATCAATAATTTTGTATCGAGGACTTGCTCGTTGGATTGCCGTTTATTATGCATGAATGATTATCTCTATGCCCCCATCATGATAATTTGATTCATTACCTATTCTACTCTATGATTGCTCTGAGAGCGTTAATTATTTGTAAGGCGAAGATTAAATATTCATGAGAATTTGTTCACTATAGGTTGAAAAAAAGAAAAACGGCTGAGCAAGGATGATCCTTGATTCAGCCGTTTTCGTATATTCCCAGGTGATTACTTGACCTGGTTGTGCGTCCTTACGGTAACTCACCGTGGCCATCATCCGCCGTATTAAACAAGCGAACTATATTTCTCACGGGCAAGTTGTGCTGCCGCCACCATATTGCGCAAGGAAGCGACGGTCTCTTCGCTCCCGCGCGTCTTTAACCCGCAATCCGGATTAATCCAGAACAGCTTCGGATTCAGAACACGCAGCGCGCGGTCAATCATGCCTTCCATCTCCTCCACACTCGGCACGCGCGGACTATGGATATCATAGACGCCAAGGCCGATGCCCAGTTCATAAGTGTTTTCTTCAAAACTGTGAATCAGTTCGCCGTGACTGCGGGACGTTTCAATCGAAATGACATCCGCATCCATCGCCTCGATAGAATCGATCATGTCATGGAATTCGCAATAGCACATATGCGTATGGATCTGCGTCGTTTCTTTTACGGTGCAGGTCGTGATTCGGAACGCTTTAACCGCCCATGCCAAATATTCAGCCTGGTCCGCCTCCTTCAGCGGCAGCCCTTCGCGAACCGCCGGCTCATCCACCTGGATCATCCCGATGCCTGCATGCTCCAGACTTTCGACCTCTTGTCTGAGTGCAAAAGCAAGCTGATAAGCAACCTGCTCGCGTGGAATATCATCACGAACGAACGACCAGTTCATAATCGTGATCGGTCCTGTCAGCATCCCTTTCACGGGACGTTCCGTCTGGGATTGCGCATACACGGTTTCCGCGACGGTCATCGGCTCGGCGAAAGCCACATCGCCATAGATGACCGGCGGCTTGACGCATCGTGAGCCATACGATTGCACCCAACCGTTCTGCGTGAAAGCAAAGCCCTCCAGCTTCTCCCCGAAGAACTCGACCATGTCGGTTCGCTCGAATTCGCCGTGCACAAGCACATCGATTCCGATCTCCTGCTGCAGCTTCACCCAGGTGTCGATCTCCTCGCGGATGAACGCATCGTACTGCTCATTGCTCCACTCGCCCTTGCGCCACAACTGACGCGCCTTGCGCACCTCGGCTGTCTGCGGGAAGCTGCCGATCGTCGTCGTCGGAAACAGCGGCAGCCTCCACTGTGCCTGCTGATCGGCATGACGCTCGGCAAAAGGCTTGCTCCGCTGCGGCTCCTGACCCGCTACGGCGGCGACAACCTCCTGCACGTCACGGCGATTGCGCGCAGCTGAATCTTTCAGCTGCTTGAGCGCTTTGTCCGCAGCTTGCAGCTGCTCACGAACAGCGTCCGCCTCCTGCGTAATCGCCTTCGTCAGCAGGACGAGCTCATCCAGCTTCTCGTTAGCGAAGGCTAGCGCGCCTTGCAGTTCTGCAGCGAGCTTCGTCTCTCTTGCAGTAGAGACCGGCACATGCAATAGGCTGCAGGACGGCTGCACGAACAGGCGATCGCTTGTAACAAGCTCACCCAGCTCTCCCAATAGAGCAAGCTTCTCGTTAAGGTCAGCGCGCCAGATGCCACGTCCGTCAATAACACCTGCGCCAAGCACCTTATCGCTTGGAAAGCCGTATTGACGAATATGGCTCAAATTGCCGCTTTGTCCGTGTACCAAATCAAGCCCAATCCCTTTCACCGGCAATGAAACGATGTCTTGGTAGTTCTCAACCGCTTCAAAATAGGTCTGCAGCATGATGTTGAGCGATGGCACCGCGGCAGTCAACGTCGCATACACCTTTTTCAACCGTTCGACATCCTCAACAGACAGCTTCGTCACGAGAATCGGCTCATCAATCTGCACCCATTGCACGCCTTCAGCCGCCAGCTCGCTAAGCACTTGAACGTAGAGCGGCAGTAGTTTATCCAGCCATGTATCCGTCTCATTCGCCGCAAATCCTTTCGACAGCTTGAGGAACGTAAGCGGACCCACGATAACCGGCTTGCCTTCGATACCGAGCTTCTCCTTCGCTTCGCGATAAGCCTGCAAGGGCTGATTCTCTGTCAGTTGCGGTTCCACGCCGCCTAGCTCCGGCACGATGTAGTGGTAGTTCGTATTGAACCACTTGGTCATTTCGCTTGCTGTCGCCTCTTTTGTGCCGCGCGCAATACCGTAATAGACGGATAGCGGAACAATGCCACCCTCGTACTGAAACCGTTTCGGCACGATACCAAACATGACAGCCGTATCCAAAATATGGTCATAGCGGCTGAAATCATTGACTGCAAGGAGATCGATTCCTTTCGCTTGCTGGATGCGCAAATGATTAAGCCGGATATCTTGCAATTGTTGTGTGAATGTTGTCTCATCAATTTTACCTGCCCAGAACCCCTCAAGCGCTTTTTTCCATTCCCGATCGACGCCAATGCGCGGGTACCCCAAATTGCTGCTGATTGCCATCAAGTCATTCCCCTTTACTCATTCATATTATTAGTCTGAAACTAAAAACAACAAAAGACGTCTTCCCTGTAAAAGATAAGCATGGGAAAGACGCCTTCATAATCGTATTTTTATGACGGATCATCTAACACCTTCCCTATCTCCCGTAGGTACTGCAGTGCTGATGGAACAGGCAGGTCTCCTGGCTCCGGAATCCTTATAGGGCAGCAGCCTTCCCGATCTTGGACCGATCAGTGGCTCAAAGCGCTGCCTACTCCTCCGTTACAGTGGCGGGACCGCGGCGGTATTGCACCGAACTTCCCTCTTAAGTCTGGATTGGCAAGCGAGCTCGTCAGTCAGACACCTGTTCCGAATATGCAATTGGCTTTCTTCTTGATAAAGATAAGGTAACATATCCGAAAAGATCTAACATAATACCTAATCGTTATATCTGGATATAGCTTTTAGCTATAGCGACACTAAAAAAACCTCCGCCAAAGGCGCAGGGGGTAATCTCGCATGCAACGATATTCAGTCCAGCCGCCTCAATCACGCATGGACGTAGTAAAGGTCTGTCGTCAGCTGTTTAAAAGAGAAAAAGAGTCAGGCCCTTGGAGGGCTAGCTCTTTTTGGGGGTTGCGCAGTTCTGTAATGCGGTTCGAAAAGCGCGTAACTATGTAGCAAATAAATATATAATCTGTACTACTATCAATGTCATACCGACAACTACGAGAAAATAGCCAATTACTTTGATAAGCTTTAAATCAAATGCGGAAGGGTTTCCTGCTTTTTGACCTGCGAATCCATGATTCCAGGCAAAACGCGGCTTAATTACACTAATCAATCCAACGATAATTGGAAACAAAGAAAAAAGCATCGATGCACCTTTCATATCAAAAAGCCCAATTATGATCGGGAGGTAAACACTCATCACATAACAACTTATGATTGTGAACTGCACCTCTGTTTAATCCAAATATTGCATTGTTTTCTTCCATTACAGGAATACCCCTCCTTGCTCGGGCTCTAAAGTTCGACACTTATTCAATTGCTGTTGAATTTCTTGGGGATCGCTTAACCCAATAAATTCCCCATAGCCTTCAAGTTATCCTTTTCTTTCCTAAAATACGACGCTGCAACCCAATAACCAGAAAAAAAGCACCGCTCCGCACAGGGAACGATGCTTCTCCTTTATTCATTCACAGCTGCGCTGTCTGCATTGACATCGTCAGCAGCTGGCTTTTGATGCTTATCTTCCACGAACTGTTTCAACTTGTCAGTCATGCCGTCTTTCAATTTGCTGATCAAATCGTCTTCGCTGATGCCTTTAGCAGCCGCGATGTCAGCAATGGATGTTCCCGCGTCCAGCTGTGTTTGCAGCTCATCCTGCGTAATTCCAAGAATCGTTGTCAGCGAATCAAAGCCCCTGAAACCAAAACCTTTATCGCCATGGCCGCCCTTGCCACCTTGGAAGTTGCCGCCGTCTCTACCGCCAAAACCTTTGTTCTCCACCTGATTTTTTACACGTGTCGACAAATCGGTTTTGAACTTATCCGCTTGGTCTTGTGTCAGTGTGCCAGCCGTTACCTGTGCGTCGATGGCTGTCGTTTCTGCGGCCACCAGCTTCGCCACGAAATCATCTTCGCTCAAGCCCGCTGCTGTTGCCAGATCCAGCAGGGTTTTGCCACCGTGCAAGGAAGTCTGGAGCGCGCTCTCGTCTGTGCCCAGGATCGTTGCCGCTTCTTTTAACAGATTGCCTCCGCGTGCGCCGTTCATTCCTTTGCCACCTTGGAAGCCGCCGCCGTCTCTACCGCCAAAACCTTTGTTCTCCACTTGGCTTTTGACACGCGTTGACAAATCGGTTTTGAACTTATCCGCCTGGTCTTGCGTCAATGTGCCCGCCGTTACCTGTGCATCGATCGATGCCGTTTCTGCAGCCACCAGCTTAGCAACGAAATCATCTTCGCTCAAGCCCGCTGCCGTTGCCAGATCCAGCAGGGTTTTGCCGCCTTGCAAGGAAGTCTGGAGCGTGCTTTCGTCTTTGCCCAGGATCGTTGCCGCTTCTTTTACAATGCTGCCACCGTGCGCTCCGCCCATGCGGCCCCCGCGATCTCCAAAGCCTCCGCCAAAACCGTGGCCTTTCGCCGCCGTTTGTGTTGTCGAGGTGCTGCTATCTGTTGCGGCGAATGCCTGATTATGTAAAGTTCCCACGAAGCCAACGCCGAGTACGAAGGATGCTGCGATTGTTCCTGCGATAATTTTTCTGCTAATTGCTTTCATATTGATTACCACCTTTTCGGTTATGTTGTTGTTTACATGACTAATCTTACCCCCCTTTCCTGAATCTCCTCTGAGCGTACACTTAAGAAATGATGAGCGTTTCCTGAATATGGGCTGAATGTCGTCCACTTCGCTCCAAACACAAAGAAAAAACCGCGCTGCAGCGCGGTTTATCTGTTATCTTTTTTTATGAGATTGAACAAAATATGACATAACAATAATTAGAAGTATTCCGAATGTTATCAATGTACCGACATAAGTGTTCGTTATAATGGCACCAACTAGAATAGCCACTAGGGCGAGCAGCGCAAATCCTGTCGAACATTTAAAGCCGTTTTGTTTGATATGCGAGATCACAAGAAAGATCCACACGATCATGACCGTGTATCCCGGTAAAACCATTAAATAATCGAACGTGTTTCCTTTGGCAAAAAAAGCTACAATGACACCTATATATAGAAAAAACGTGCTGAATAGTAACGCCCGAATGGGGACATTATGTTTCGATAGTACGCTAAAATATTTTGGCGCGTTTCCTTTGACAGCTTGCTCGTAAAGCGAACGACTTGATGAATACATCCCCGTATTTGTCGCCGATAACACTGCCGTTAAAAGCACAAAATTCATTATGGCATCGACATAGGGAATGCCCGCTTGCACAAAAACCGTAACGAACGGACTCTGTGTCGCTTCGGAAAGTTTCACCCATGGAACGAGGCTCAGCATGATAAAAATCGGGAAAATATAGAAGACCAATATACGTACGACGACGCTTCGAGTCGCTTTGGGAATGGTCTGTTCCGGGTTTTCTGTCTCTCCTAGCGTCATTCCGATCATTTCGATTCCACCGAAACTAAACATGACAACAAGCATCGCTGAAACCATCCCTGATATGCCGTGCGGGAAAAGCCCGCCGTGAGCGGTCAGGTTTTGGGTTACATCATGCAACGAGTAATGCGAGCCTAGAACAAAAAGCCCCAATAAAACGAATAAAATTAAAGTGACGATTTTGATTCCGGCAAGCCAATATTCGGTTTCCCCGAAGATTTTGACTTGAAAGAGGTTAACGGCCGTCAAAACGATCGATCCGATAAGCGCCAAGATCCATAACGGAACGTTCGGGAACCAAAATGATAGAAAGGATGAAGCGGCAGCCATTTCGGCGGCCATCACAAGCACCCAATCCAACCAATATATCCACCCGACCGTATACCCGACACCTGTGCCTAAAATGGGTTCAACTAAATCCCGCAAGCTGGTTGCCGTCTTATTATTCAGGACAAGCTCGGCCAAACAACGCATAACCACAAGCAGCAAAAGGCCACCAACCGCGTAAGTAAGCAGTACGGATGGCCCAGCCATTTCAATGGAAGAACTTGACCCTTTAAAAATTCCCGCTCCAATCGTTCCACCAAGTGTCATCATTAAAATATGACGCGGCTTCAGACTTCGTTTCATTCCGCTCATGTAAAAACTCTCCTCATCTGATCTGTTCTAAGTTAGTCTCAATAGCTAAATAATACAACCTTCATAGTATGAGCATAAAAAGGTTAATGCAAGAGTGCGCCAGCTGTTAAATCTTGACGTCCAAAATTTAACGGGGACAACGCTTAACGAGCTAATAAAAAAGAGGCCTTGCGGCCTCTTAATAAACCCAAACATTCGTGTTAATGTCCAGCGGAAACTCCAATTACTCGCACTGGGCCCAGGAGTCCACTCGGCTCCTGCTGTGCAAATGCAGACAGGAAATCGTGTTGTTCTTTCGCCAATGTATTCGTCACTTCAATAACCAATTTATTATTGCCCTTCGCAATTAATCCATTTATCTCTAAACAGTAAGGAGGGCAGATACGGACTCCCGCTTCTTCACCATTTAACCATACTTGTGCTATCTCATAAACCTCGCCCAAATCTAATAGCGCTCGGTTCGCCGACTCTTTCCACTCAAATTCAATTTCATAACGGAAGGTACCTGTAAATCTTGGCAAATAGTCCGGTCCACTCATATTTGTTAAAGCTGTCAGCTCCCCCCATCCCTGAAAATGCGGATAATGCTCCGCCTCAGAAAGGGATAGGGTCCATTCACCTTGCACATGAAGCTCGCTACCCCATGCATACTCTGTCTGTGCATCAGAACTATCAAGGTCTGCGCCATGCAGCAATAGGATCGACTCATACGGATGAAGACCCACTTCCACTGTAGACGCGCCGTTTGCCCCCCCATGTTCTTGTAACTTTGTCAATCGATTCAAAAATGCATTATAGGCATACACCTCGCCTTGAACAGGCAACGTAATATTTCTACGAATAGCTTGGTGCGGATGTTCATTAAAAAACATGAACACATCCAAACCGTCATGCCTATAATGGTAGTTCCGAAGATACGGCTCGTATGCGTCGACAGTAATCTCATAATGTCCGTCTGCTATCAATTCTAGCGCCAGCTCGTTTAAAGCAACAACTCTCACCCTAGAATGGTTCGCTAGACTGTCCAATTCGGCGGAAACGTCGGTACCTTCGCTTGAACGAATCGGCAGCCCGTCAACAAAGCAAAGAGCTAGCCCCTGTTCGGCAAATGTCGCCAAACGCCGAATCATCGCCGCCGGAATCGCTTCTGCATAGGGCATAATCAGGCATCCGAAATCTTCGTTATTTACATACAGCTTGTGATCTCTCACGCTAGCTGCATCGAGCAAAATATCGATGGGCAGGACATCGCAGTCGATTTGATGCTGCATCAATTGCTTCACGGGCTGATGAAAATACATCGCTTCCCCCGACCATTCTGCCTCAGCATGATACAAGACAGCCACAGACGCCACGTGCCTTCCGCCAGAAATTAGGTGACTGATTCGATTCATATATCGGTTCAAATGTTTATAATATCGGTACTGCGGATTTCTTCCGCCGGCATACATATGCGGTGGACAATCCGGATCCGGAAACGCCTTCTGGGTGAAGGCATGCGGGACGAAATAATTGACACCCCGAACCAGCATATGGTCTGTAATCCATTTCATCAGCTTCAAACCTTCTGCCCAGCCATACGCCCCGTACACTTCACACATCGTCCGGCCTTGTTTTCTTGGATCGACATGCCCTAGGGATACACCAAGCTTAGCGAGGCCATAATGGAAGAATTCCCCATCCGTATCACCACCCGGCTTGCTAAATGATAATTCATCAAAACCCGGAACGATCTGCCACAGCACCACATCGAGCCCCGACATATCCTGCCCCCAGAGCGACCGGAAGAAATGTCCGGCACCGGGGCCAAGCCTGGCGTGCACGTTGTTGTCTTCCAGCACATGTCCGATATATTCTACTCCGCGAGCTCTGCACCATTCGCCAATTTGACCGCAAAAGTTGTCTGCATAGAGCTTGCTGACGATATTCATATAGGTGTAACGCACGATATGGGACTGTTCGCCCGCATCGTGCCAGAGAAGATAAAGGTGCTTACGGTAATCCTCACCTAACGCCTGCTCAAGCAAGGCTGGCACTTCATTGCTCCATGGAAGCGGCACTTTCGGTTTCCCGGGTTTTGATTGAAAGTCAAAGGTCGTCTTATCGTTATAAAATCCAGGCTCATCCGAAAAAAATCCGGCAAACGTCTGGCCAAAATCAGCCTTGTAACGTTCATATACGGCCTCATATACGGTATCGAGCAGAATACGAACGGAGTCCCGATCTATCGGATTCAAATAATCATCCTGCTGCTGACTGCCGCCATCTTTATTTTCTGTAATCATAAATACACGCCAGTACCCTTCAGGGATATCCCAATACAAGATTCCGTCGTGCGCAAGGTCGGTGATGTCCATACAATCGCGAAGCAGCGATCCATTAGAAGGATCACGGCGGACTGCGACGACGGAGATCAGTTTATTGCGGCCTTTTGCATGCTCGGGCTGAGAGATTGTCGGTCGAAGCTCACGCATTAGTAAGGTATCCAGCAATAGAGACGCTCCTTGTGCGGGACCGAGGGTATCGATATAGCGTTCAGCCAGAAATTTACGATGAAGCTCTTCCGGAGCCTCTTTCACTTTGCCCGCCGCATGACCGGTTGGAAAATGGTCGTCATCCAACAACCATACTTTCATGCCACGCTTTCGCGCTTCATCCATAATAATGTCCATATCCATCCACCATTTCGGTCCGAGGAAATCAGGGTGAGGACGAGCCTCGATGCAAACGGCCCCGATGCCAGATTCATGTACACGAGCCATCTCTTCGCGGATCACCGATTCTTCCTCACCATGCTGCCAGAGAAAAGGAAGGATATAATTATGTTCTTGCCCCTCAAGTACCTCCTGAATACGATTACTCATTGTAGCCCCCCTGTTATGGATTGAAATAATCCGCCCGTCTTCAATTAGAAGCCGAGCGGATCTCACCGTTCACCTTTTATTTCTTCACTTTGGCATACCATTCTCTCGCGCGCTTCGTAACCTCTTCACCGCCCGATTTATTCCACTTGTCTACAAATTCATCGAATTTGCTGATCGGATACTGCCCGGTAATGATCTTGCTTGCGTACTCGATATAGAGCGTGCGATTGTTGATATCCGGGAAGCCGTCATAGACGCTGGCCGGCATGCCGTCTCCAGCAATGACCTTGGCATACTTCTGGGCATCCTGCATGATTTGAATCGTTTGGTCAATCTCCCACATCCTGTCTTCCGATGCCGTACTTTTCAAGAGATTGCTCGTGAAATCAAGTGTGGATATTTTGGCATAAGGATCAAGTATGAGATTCTCTTGCGTGCTTTTGTCATCCGGAAGCTTAACGGCCTTGCCATCTTTCATGGTATAATGCATACCTTCGACACCAAGATATAAGGCATTCCAATTTTTCTTATCGTACATATTGTTCAGTAATTTTAAAGTCGCCATCAGCTTCTTCTGATCCTTATTGTTCTTCACGACCCACGCAGGAGGTGTGAACCGCTTCCATGTATAGAAGCCTTTATAGCCTGGAACTTCAGGCAATGGGAGGGAGGCAAAGGTTCCCTTCACACCGCTGCTCTTTTTCAAGTTATCCAAATAGAGATTCGTCTGCTCTGCCCAATGGAAGTAGTTTCCTGCCCTATTCGCTGCAACCTTGCCATCCCACTTCGCCTTATCATTCAGAAGCGATTCTTTATCGATTAATCCGTCTTTGTACAGCTTGGAGATGAATTCCAAGGCAGCTTTCATATTCGGAGATACTGCTGAATAAGTCAGCTTGCCGTCATAGATGTCCCAATCCGGATAACCTTCAAACATGGCCACACCATACATCGCAAACAGATGGTCCATCCAGCGCGCTTCCTGACGGCCACCGGTCGGAAGCTCATCTTTTTGGCCATTGCCATTCGGATCTTTATCCCTGAATGCTTCCAGAACCTTGACATAATCATCTTGCGTCTTCGGCATTGGTAAGCCCAGCTTGTCAAGCCAATCCTTACGAATCATGCCAGAGTATCTTCCATAATCCACCATCCCGGGGATATAATAAATTCTACCCTGACCGGTAGGGTCATTCGCTTTCACAACATCCCACATATCCTTCGGAATGGCTTCCCATAAATTTGGCGCATATTTCGGCAGCAGGTCGGTCAAATCGGCGATAGCTCCGTTTTTGGCCAAACTATTTTCAATGCCCTGTTGAGGTAAGAACAAATCCGGCATTTCTCCGGATGCAATCTTTAGATTCAACTGATTTAAATAAGCCGTCCCTCCGTTCCACTCTACGTACGGGCTGATCACACCTACGCCTAGTTTTTCTTTATAAAACTCGTACAGTTTGCTGCCTTTGGTGGTTGCTTTATACCCAATGTTGGTTCCCCAAACTTCGATATCGACAATATCTTCTGCTTTCGAAGAGGCTTCCTTGCTCGGCGCAGCCGATGAAGTCCCTGCACCTTCGGAAGGATTCGTTGTACCCGCACAGCCTGTCACGACTGTAAAAGCAAGCGCGCTGACTGCTGCGAGTAACCCAAGCTTCTTGATTACCATACCCCTGTTTCCCCCTATGATTTATATGATTAATTGTATGCTATGGCTAAAAAGCCGTAAAACCGATGTGAAATTAACCTTTTACCGAACCGAGCATAGCTCCTTTAACGAAATATTTTTGCAGGAAAGGATAGACCGCCACGACAGGAACCATCGCAAAGATAACCGTTGCTGCTCGAAGTGTACGCTCATTATAAGCTAAATCAGCGGTGGATACGGCTCCCGTAATCAAAACGTTATCGTCGGTGATGAATTGCCGAATCTTGATCTGCAGCGGAAACAAGTTCGTGTCCTGCAAGAACATCAGCGGGTGCTGGAACTGGTTCCATAACACAACCCCATAGAATAAAGCCAATGTGGCTAGCACAGCTTTGGAAAGCGGAAGTACGAATTGGAACAGCATGCGGAAATATCCGCAGCCCTCGATAAAGGCTGCTTCCTCCAACTCCTTGGGAAACTGCTTGAAAAAGGTTCGCATGATAATCAAGTTAAACGGATTCAAAATATGAGGAATAACAAGCACCAAAGGGTTATTGTACAGTCCGATACTGCGCACGGTCAGAAAATAAGGGACAATAGGCGCTTTAAAAATCATCGCAATGACGACACCGACCATGATCACAGGTCCCCAGCGAAACTCCGATTTCGACAGCGGATAAGCTAGAAGCGCTGTGACAAGCAGCGCCAGAATCGTGCCAATCACCGTCGAGCCCAGCGTCAGGAAGAACGACTTCCACAGGTCGGGGCGATACATCATGAAATCCCAGGAAGCGAGGGTAAATTCTTTCGGCCAAATCGTAACCAGATTCAGGTCCACCATCCGTTTCGAACTGAACGAGGTCGAGAGGACGGAAAGCAGCGGTATGATGGCGATAAGGGATACGAGCAGGAGGATCATTGTAACGATGGAACCAAATAATTTTTCTCCTCTGGATGCAAGCATAGTTACCATAGCCCCCCGTCTGAAATTTTTCTTGATAGCCTGTTAAACGTGTAAACTAACATAAATCCAATGACGGACTGGAATAAACCGACGGCTGTCGCAAAGCTGTATTGCGCTTGCTGAATACCTGTCCGAAACACGTACGTATCCAGGATATCGCCCACACTGTAAGTCATTGGCGTCTGCAGATTGAATACTTGGTCAAAGCCGAGATCCAGGAAGTTGCCAATTTCCAGTAAAAGCAAGACCAGCACCGTAGGTAGCAACAGCGGAAAAGTAATGTGGCGGATTTGCTTGAATCGGGAGGCTCCGTCCATCATCGACGATTCGTACAACTGAGGATCGATCGAACTGATGGCTGCCATATAAACGACAGTTCCCCATCCCGCATCTTTCCAGATAGAAGTAAGTACATATACAGTGCGGAAATAGGAGCTTTCTTGCATAACGAGAACGGGATCATGATGGAACCAACCGATGATCACGTTAAACATGCCGCTTAGCGAGAACAAATCAAAGACAATGCCGGCTACAATAACCCACGAGAGAAAATGGGGAACATACAGGGCTGTCTGAATCCCTTTCTTCAGCGCCGACCTCCTGATTTCATTGATCATGAGCGCTAGCAGCACGGGCACCGGGAACACAATCACGATTCGCAGAAATCCAAGCACCAGGGTATTACTGAACACTCTGATAAAATCCGGGTAATGAAACAGCGTTTCGAAATTTTTGAAGCCTACCCAAGGGCTATCCAGAAAGCCTTTGAATACAGAATAGTTTTGGAAAGCGATTACGGAACCGGCTAGCGGAATGTACTTAAATACGATCAGAAAAGCGATTCCCGGTATGGCCATGGCATAAAGCGGCCAAAACACTTTCATTCGATGGTTCAACTTGATTCCCCCTACTCTCTAGTTGCATGTATTCGCTTACACTTACTATACCTGCGGGGGCAAAATTGCTCAAAGGGTCGTTTTTAAGTATTTACCGGGTCATTTTATAGAAATAATAAAAAGCCCATTGCCTCCAAAAAAGTGGCGAATGGGCCTTTGCTTTCAATTTTTCAAGGCGTTCTTCCGGTACTCACTAGGCTTGAAGCCCGTTAGTTTCTCAAACTGTCTGGCGAAATATGGCGTATCCGAATAACCCACCGTCTCGCAAATCTCATACACCTTAAGATCCGTCTTTTCCAACAGTTCTTTAGCCTTATTAATTCGAATTTGGGCAAGAAAGTTCAAATAGGTGTCCCCTGTTTTTTGTTTGAAAAGTTGACTTAAGTAATAAGGATTGATGAAAAATTTCGTGGAAAGCTCCGCCAAACTGATGGATTCATTATAATGTTCTGTCACGTACTTCTTAATTTCAGCAATAACATCTTTCTTCTTAGTCATATTATGCTTCAACTTGAAGTTAATAATTCCCTGAATAACCTCAATCATCCAGACCTCCAGACGCTCAAGGGTCCGAAACCGTGAGATCGCCTCCAATGAAAGAATATGCCGTCCCAGAAGCTCGTTCTGCTGCAGCTGTTGAAAGGACATCTTACGCACACTGGATAATAAAATATTCAAGCACTGCAACTGGAGGTCAGTCGGACTTATATGGCGCTCTGCCTCCATACGCCGGAAAATTTCGCGAACGAGATTCACACATTCCTTCTCATTCGTATTGTCCAGAGCAGCCTCGAGCTTCTCGATAAGCTCTTCCGGAATGGTGAGACGCCCGCCCACCAAATTCATCATATTAGCGTATGAAATAACAGCCCCGTCTCCTTGGATAACCTTGTAGCTTAATGCTTGACGGGCTTCTTCGAACGATAAGCTGATCTCGACGGCTTGTTCCTTGGCAGTACCCACGCCGACGGTCATTGTTTTCTGCAGCTCTCGAAATACCTCCTCTTTCAGGTTATGCATGGAAGGAATGAGCTCGCTGTCCCCTTTCCCCTTGCTAGTCGTTAATAAGATAGCAATTTGAAAGGCGGAATAACGGAATCTGAACACGCCTTGGCCCTGCTTCTTTAGCAATTGATCCATCCGACCGAATAACCAATTCAGCTCCTGTTCCGTCAAAGCACTTTGGCTATTGTCGAACTCCAACAGTGCACAGGCGTACCCGGTTTGTTCCATCGGAATATGAGCTAACCGCAGCAACTCACCCACATAAATGGGGTTATCACTTCCGGCATCAACGATGTCACACATCGTGCTCTCCAGCATGCGGTTCTTAAGAAGATCTAGTTCTTGCTTTTTAACATGTTCTTCTCTAATAGCCTCCATCACTTTACATACACAGTCACGCAGCTCCTCTTCTTCCACGGGCTTATTCAAGTAGAATTGTACGCCCAACCGCATGCCCTTGCGGGCGTATTCGAAGTCAGCGTATCCGCTCAGCAGAATAAACTTCGCCTGGCAACCGGCATCCTTCAACTTCGCGATCATTTCCAAACCGTCCGCTTGGGGCATCCGGATATCGGTAATTACGATATCCGGGCTGCAAGCTGGAATCAGGCTTACACCTTGTACACCGTTATAAGCTTCACCTACAATTTCGCATTCCGGGATATAACGGCTAATTATTTTTTTCAAACCGTCAACAATGCCTTTCTCATCATCCACAAGGAAAACTTTCATACGAAGATACCTCCGGTTCTATGTCGTGACTCCGGGACTGAATTATCGTTTCGGGATATGAATTTCGATCGTCGTGCCTTTGGCTTGGCCGGAAGCAACATTTAGATAATAACGATCGCCGTAATGTAATTTGATGCGTTCTGCGATGTTCTTAAGACCCAGCCCCTTGCCCGCCGATTCTTCCGTGGGTTCCATCTTAAATTTAGCCGTCTCCGCCTCTTCGATCAAAGTGAACAGCTCCTCTTGCTTGTCCTGAGCCATGCCGATGCCATCATCTATAATCCGAATCAAAATGCCTTCATCCTCCGTCCAGGAACCGTCGATAACAATATTCATGGACTGATTGTAGTCTACGAAGCCATGACTGATACTGTTCTCCACAATGGGTTGAAAAACAAGTGGAATGATGCTGCACGCCAGCATTTCATCCGTAAGCCTGATGTCCAGGCGGAACCTATTATCGAACCGGATATTCTGAAGCTTCAAGTAATTAATGGTATAATCCAATTCATCTTGGATAGAATGTTTTCTGCCTTCCTTGTTAAGAACAAGCCGGAACATGCGGGCAAGAATTTTAATCATATCGGCAACTTCCTCGTCCTCTTTCACCAAGGCCTTCATGCGGATAGATTCCAATGTGTTATAGAGCATATGAGGGTTGATCTGATTCTGAAGGGCAAGGAACTTGGCTTGCCGCTGTTTAATCTCCGCCATATAAACATCCTCGATCAATGTCCGAATCGTTATGATCATATTGTTATAGCTTTTGACCAGACTGCCGATCTCGTCATGTGACTCAACCCTGTCAATTGGCATATATTGACCGGCCTCCGCTTGCTTCATGCTTCGCCGCAAGCTTTTGATCGGCTTGGTAATCGCATAGTTAAGCCCAAGAGAAACGAAAGCCATAATGATAAACCCTGCCAGGATTACAATTCCTGTTACGGCCTGAATCTTCCGAACCCTGAGCAACAGCTTCTGACGGGGAATCTCTGTCTTAATAATCAAGTTGCCTAACTTCGTCCCTCCCGTGATGACAATGCGTTCCTTGTCGCTCATATCCTGGGTATAATTAATTCCGGAATCCAGCACATACTTCCAGGATACCCGGCCGCTAGCTGCATCAGAGTGATATACGGTCTGTCCTAGCGTATCGCTGATGATTACACTCATATCATATTTATCGCGAGCCAATACAAAATCAGGATTCGGCGCCAGCAGCGTGAACGGATCTAGATCCAGAAGCAGCCATCCGGCAAACGCTCCGTCTGCAGTGAGCAGCACCCTTCCCACAGTAACAATCGCGCCGACTCCCTTATCCTCGTAATAGGAACGATCATGTAATCCCGTCACAAAGAACGTATTATCCGAGTTTCGAGGCTGTTTGTACCACTCTTTCGACAATAGAGCGCTTTCATTCACTGTGCTTGTTGTATTCGTAAATTGATAAACCGTATTATCGGGGCTTACAAGCATAACGTTACTGATCTCTGGCTTGAGCAGAGCAACTCGCCGCAATGTGCTCCGGACGGTTTGATTCTGGGTGATTAGCTCGTCCATCGACATATTCTTACTGTTCCTTAGTTTGGCGATAAAATCTTTGTCTACTAATACCGATTTGGTTATTTTGTCGTATTCTTGCATAAGCTGATCCAAGGAATTCTCGATTTGAGATGTGTACAAAGTCGCAAACTCTTGGGAAGAATCCTCAAGTTCGGCAACGGATTGGGTGTAGATTAAAGTGCTTACAATAAGAACTGGAATCACGCAACCTAATAAATACCCACCCATCAGCTTATTCTGGAGCCTCATATTGCTAATTGTCGACATGGTTCTTCGTATTAGGTGGCTGTGCAGCATTTTACGTCACTTCCTCGGCTGGATGTCGTCACCTCTTATTGTACGTGGATCTGGGAAACAACGCGAACAAATATTTATGAGACACCAAAAGAGTGTCCCTTAAGCCAAGATATTGGCCGAGGGACACCCTTTTTCCCAATTCGTTCTTAACTCTCTATATCTTTTCCTTCTTTTTTGTACAGCAATCTGGATACCACAATCCCCATACACCCGATCACAATGAACAGCATAGCGCGGATAGCAATCGACACATCGGGCAGATCAATACATATAACTTTCACTAATGTGATGAAAAGGAACAGAATGCCGGCAAGGCGCACTTTCTTTTGATTGATCCAGATGCCGATGGCAATAATGACAATCGCATAAAGCGCCCAAGCGAAAGATACGACCAAATGCTGCATGTCATACTTCAAGTTGACTGTCAAACAGGTCGAGATCTGAGTAATAAACCACAGGGTTACAATGGAGTCTATCCATAATAACCATTGGATTCGTTTGCTGTGTTCGGCATGGTATTTCTTGAACAATACATAAACGGTATAAATGGTTGCAATCAACAACAGCCCAGACAAAGTCTGTAAAGAATATATATCTTCCATTTTTCCGGATAATACATTAGATGCGCCAATTAGGTAGACCACACTCCCCGTAATAAGCTGCAGCCTGGAGGCCAGCACAATACCGAGTACGACCGCTAAGAACCCTTCCATCATAAATACCAGCGCTGAAGTTTCCCCGTGCGTGATCTCATTGATCCACAGAAACAGTGAAAAAGTCGCTATCGCCATCATTACAAACCGCTCAGGGCGGTTCTTGATGACGGCAAAGACCGCCCAGAGTACGTAAGCGGCAGAAGCAATGATGACAAAACGACCAAAATAGGAAGGTTCAAGGAATCTTACCCACACACACGTCAGAGTGAAACTGATAAATAACGTGGCTATTTTGCTCGGTGCTTGTATTTTACGTACTACAAAATAAACAAACAAAGCGAGATGCTGCAGGCAAGCCGAGGTCAAAAAGGCGAATCCTGCATGTTGGTGGCTGACATTCCCAAAGGCCACACCGACAAGCAAGGCAAGATGCAGTAAGAAAAAGGCTGAGTAATATAAAACTCGGAATCGATATTGCAATGAAATGTACAGCATTGTGACAGAGAGCAGCAATTCATAAACCGTGAAAACCCAAAAATTCGGTATATCTGATTTTACAAGAAAAGGAACGAGAAATCCGCCGAATGTAGAGAGCAGGATCATGATCTCGGATTTATGACGGATACTGATGAACACCCCTGCGGCAATGGCCAAAATATTTAAAGCGAATGCAGCTGTCGAATATAGATAGCCATACAGCATATGTGCTGCAAAAATCGTGATGATACTCATCGAAATAGAACCGCCGAGCAATACCTGCCCCAAAGCTGACCTTTGCTTTCTGATCTGCCTCTCGCCCTGCCAGAATAGCACCGCTGTTGCAATCAGCCCAAGCAGGCATCTAATCGGCTTCGTAATAAGGCCTGTGGACACCGCAGCGCCGAATCCCCAAAGCACACCGATCAGTAAAACAAGGATAAAAATCCGCGGCAGCCACACCCTTGCGAGCAGATGCTCCCAGTCGACTTCCTTCTTAACGATTGTTTGCTTAGGCACTATAGGCACGGGTTCAACTGAAGGGGAGGATGTAACAGGAGGAACGGACTGAACGTCCTTGCGGCTGATCTCGCCGTTGACGTGCCGCTTTAAATCACCGATTTCGTTTTGAAGTTGGTTCACTCTAGTCTCTAATTCATTGATTTTGTTTTGAATATCCATGTCTCACCTCTATTTGCTAACGATTTCTATATGAATAAATTTATCAATAACTGGTAATTGTGGATAGTACTATTTATATGTAGTACTGAGCCATTGGCAACGTCACGCCATCTTGCGAAATCACATGGCAAATCGCATTCTTGGAAAGTTACCGTTCTATAAGATCCAACTTCAAATTTCTCCCCACGTGGAAAAGGCAACCGATCCATTCGACCGGCTGCCTTCATAATTTAATTCAGCTATCGTTCCTCATTCCTTCATCAAACGCTGCTCATTTCTTTTTAATCGGTATCCATATTTCACTTTTAAATTGCGTCGATGCTACATCTTTGTGCTCATTCCAGAGTAGTTCCGGCCCCTCGACCAGCTCATATTCTGAGGACGGAAACCATTCGGAATAAATGCGTCCCCAGACCTCTTGAAGCGCACTCGGAAAAGGGCCGACGGCTGTGAATACAGCCCATTTGGAAGCTTGCACCTCCAGTTGTGCGAAGCCATCTCCGTCTTTCGTGGATGCCACCCCGATGTAATGATCGAGCTCACCTTTTTCCTCCATCCGCCCTTCACTGAAATTCGTGGAAGCACTGATGAGTCCTAAAGGCTGCACATTCGAAAAACTTTTCATCCTCTCAATCATTTCGGGGGTGAGCTCTTCATACATCGAGGCAATTTCCGGATTAACCCCGTGGAATACGATTGGGACTCTTTTTTTGATCCCCACAACACGAAAGGCCTCTTTGTCTTCAATGCGGTAGTTCATTTCACTTCCTCCTTTGATCGTCAGCTGGAACGTCATCCGAGGAAAGGCTTTGAGCGATTGCCCATGAATCCGGGCCTCCGAGGGCGTAATCCCATGCATGCTTTGGAAAGCCCTAGTAAAAGAATCCGGTGAGGTGTATCCGTATTTCATCGCAGCATCGATGATCTTGATATCACTGTGACTTAGCTCAAGTGCGGCCAAAGTCAGACGTCTTCGACGGATGTACTCTGATAGAGGAATACCTGCGAGGAAGGAGAACATGCGTGTAAAATGATATTCCGAACAGCAGGCAATTTTCGCTGCCTCCTGATAGTCCACACGATCAGTAAGATTCTCCTCCAAATAGCTTAAAGCTTTGTTCAATTGCGCCAGCATATCCATTGATATCACCTCCCCTCGTTACTTAAAGATTAACAAAGAAGGTCATTCCTAGCCCGACATTTCGTGCACAGTCTTGCAGGATCGAAATCTTACAACATGCGATAGGATCACATAAATCTTCTTCGATTTGTCGTAAGGTAATGAGAATGCAAGCTTCTTTGCCACTGGCCCAACAATAAATAATTCCAATAAAAATGCAATCATAAAGACCAGGATAAGTTGAAGAAACATACCTTTTAAGGTTACTGTGCCAATGAAGCCGTGTGTAAACAAATTATAAAATGTCATGCATACGACCATCCCGAAGCACATCATGAGCCCAAAATAAAATTTTTCTTTCCTCGTTGTCGGCATTTTCCATACTCCTTTCTATCTATTCCTGATTATTATAGGAAAAATAGAAACCTCCACATAAGTGAACAGTCTGTGAACATTTTATTATTGATAAGCAAAAGACTGCCGAACATGCCGACAGCCTTCATGAAAGATTTTATTACGTTATTAATTCTTGGTCATCGACTCTCGAAAAGCTGCAACTCCAAGAATTAGGAGTGGGTACATGAGTCCAATGGTTAAAGCAACAGGTACCCAGGTCTCGGTATCAAACTCTGTCATATACGCAACATTGGGATAGATCACAAGCGAACAAACAACCAGAATCATCCCGATAGGCATTACAAGCGGTCGATAATCTTCTATATTCAATAATTGAGCCAGTCCCATTACGGAACTATACAAATAAAAGGTTGTCTTGAAATAAACCGTTAGGAACCAAATCCCTGCTATAAGGATTTCAACACGCTCCAAAAAGTTGCCAATATTTATCTGTTTAGCTAAAGCATAACTTGGATACATATGTCTTTCTGTATTTAAAGCCCCCAATACCGATATGCATATAAAGGTAATAATGACGAAGCAGGTTCCGCCTAGTAAGGTAGCAAGCAGGAAAGCTTTTTTTGCTTTTAGATATCGATTGACATGAGCAGGGAACACCATAAGCAGTACAATTAAAGGAAGTGAAGTAGTACCGGCTAGGGATATGGCCGCCTTCAATAATGATTTACCTCCGGTTGTGAACATGGGTTGCAATTTCTCAATCCGAATATTCGGTAAAAGAGAAACAACCAAAATCGTAAACAGCATAATGATCCAAGGAAAAAAAATCTCTGCAGCGCGGACCAAGGTTTCAACGCCAAGTCGAACCCCCATAACAACTATGATGGCAAATACGATAATAACTGCTTCAATTGGCGTTTCAGGCATGACTTGTGTGGTTATAAAATTCCCTAAATGGAACAATACTGTCGCCGCTCCAAGAAAAGAAAACAAAATAAAAAATAGGGAGAACATTTTTCCAAGCACTTTTCCAAACACTTTTTCATTATATTCAACTAGGGTCATGTCAGGAAAATAATCACTTATTCTGTTGTATAAGCAAACGATTAATAAGCTTAGGGCAACCCCCAAGATAGCTGCGAGCCATGCATCTTGTTTGGTAATAGCAGCGAGACCTGATGGACTAATTAGGATTGTTGTCCCAATCGTAAATATCATCACAATTACAGCAAATTGGCGAACGGTTATTTTAACATGATTCAATACGATTCACTCATCCAGTCATTCCATTTATTGCTATTATCCCCTTATTTCCTAAGAATCACACTGCAAAATTCCACTCCGGACAAGAAAAAGGCAGGTTTGAACAATAAAAGAAGCAGAAGTAAATTGCTCACTCCCGCTTCTTTTTCTAATTTTAAGGCGTATCGTGTAAGTCCTGCACATCCTCAGGGAATAATGGCACCGTATAGATGTTGACTTGATCGATTCGTCCATCGAAATATGCGCCGCCGTTCGTACCTCCGAATGCGTCCTGCCCGTAACGTTTCCCTAAACCCGCCAGATCAATATGAGCGTCGATAGAAGTATACGGGGTAGCTGCCGATGCCGCCAACGCTCCATCCAAATAGAGCAGCAGCTTGCCTTCATTAAACACAACGACAGCATGATGCCAGGAAGCTGTATCCGTAAATGCGGTATTAATCTGCACTTTGCTCGCTCCGGAAGCAGCGCCGGCATACAGCATATTGTTCTGAAGCTTCATGCTCATTCCCGCTGTTACTCCGCCTTCGTCAAAAAGAACCTGCTCACTTACGGTTTGATTGGCTTTAAACCAAAGCGACACTGACCTTGTCGCGAAAGCGTCATGCATGAACCCCGTGCTGCCGCTCACAGCGAGCTGGATGCCGTCATCGACGCCGTCCATGTTGATGTATCCGCCTTCGGGACCTCCTGTCCCCGTAAAAGCAGGCGAACCGTTAAGTGTTCCGTTATGCCCATTCCCGGAAACGTCATTCGCGCTGCTGTTCAAATTGTAATGCGCATCCACGCCAAATTGATTGACTACATGCCATAGCTCGGCATTGGTCAAAGTGGCGACACTGGCATGACGCATCTTGTAGGGGAACCTGGCATCCGATATTTCAGCCGACCAGGCGGTCGGATCTTCGACGTTTACGGTTGACTTCAGCCCGTATTTGCCTTGAGACCAGTAGTCGTAAATAAGGTTCCATTTGTTTTGACCGATTAACTTAAACGCCTCAGGCGCCTCCGTGTAATCAGGTGTAATGGTGTTTGAGCTGATGTTGGCATCATACTCCACTTTGTTGACCGGTTCGTTCGCCCAGGTTTGCCGCATCTTCATAGGCGAGAGCGACTCGTCTTTGAAAAACATATAGTAGTCATCCTCGGCATTCTTATCCACTCTTAGCATGCTGGCATCGATAGAACTAACGCCGGGATCGAACAGCAGCGAAGCATCGCTGAAGGTGTTCCAATCCGTTGTCGTCGCCTTGTAATGATAGTTGTTCGTAGGGCCAGTTGCATTCAGCGTGGAAGACCAGTAGATGATATATTTACCGGTCTCATCGTTGTACATCCACTCCGGCGCCCAGACGTTGTAAACCGTATTGGCCGGACGGTAATTTGCCATGAGATCGAGCCTTTTCTCGTTCGTCCAGTGGATAAGATCGGTAGATTCGGCGTAGCCCATATAATAGGTGGAGGTATTTTTGCCAGTCGCATCCACATCCGGAGACGTGTAAACAAGCCGCCATATGCCATCAGGTCCCTTATTCAAAAACGGATCCCGCAGTGCATATTTGGGAGTAAAAACAGGAGCATTCTTGTTCAGTTCATACCACTTAACCCCATCGCGACTATACCCGTAATGCAGCTTTTGAATTTTCTCCCCCGTCTGTGACGGATCCGAACGGAAATAAGCGACCAAATACCCTCCCTGGGTCCCTGCGCTCGCAGGTACAGGCATCACAAACAGCAGCATAGCAAGAAAGAACAAACCCATTTTAGCAATATGACTGAATGTTGGCACTTTCAAAATTCAAACCTCCCTTTAAAAAATGTTTACTTAACGATCATAAGGGTTTGTATGCGTTACCAAAATGCTAAAATGTAACAAATCCAGTTGTTAATTTGTAAGCACTTCACTGTTAGCAAGATTTGTCAGTAAATCATGATACTAGTCATAAATATATGATATAGATCTGCGATTTTTAAGATGATTGTACGGATACTTCACATATACGGATGCGAATTAAGTTCGATATGATAGATTGGTAAGCTAACTAATCGTCAGGAGGATTTCAACAATGAAGAAAAGTTAAAGCATGATTAAGTGATCTTCAACTTCTACTAGTTCATAGCGTTGGGAGATGTCTGACTTTGCGAGAGTATACGCATGAGTACGCAGATAACTACTACCATACACCATCGTCATTAGACAAAATGGGCGGTATTGTTCCGATTCGTATCGGTCACAATATTGCCAAACCAAATTATCGAATTGGGCCCAGATTTATCGTGTATTACAGCTTCCATTTCATTATCAGCGGTCAGGTGACCTTCTGTTGGGACGAAAACCAAGTCACATTGTCGCCTGGAGAACTGTTCTGCTTATTCCCCCATATGATCCACGAGTATTATGTAAATGCGCAAAGCGAAGAAGAACCTCTTAGAATGTTCTGGATTGCTGTAGAAGGGAAACAGCTTCCTGCACTCGTGAAACGATTTGGTTTATCCACAAGCACCCCTTATTTAAAACTGCAGTTTGATGAAGGTTTAGTGACTCAACTTTTCGAGCTCATCGACATCTGGAAAGAAAGTGCGACGCAGGATAATCTACGGCTCACCAGCAGCTTATACCTTATTTTCAGCCGAATGCTCCAAATCTACGTACCGCAAACACAAGGCAAGTCCTCCGAGCATTGGATCGAACGCAGTCTGGAGTACATGCAGCTCTATTACACCGAAGGCATCTCCGTGAACGATGTTGCCCAACATGTCGGTGTTCATCGAACCTACCTATCCAATATATTTCAAAACAAAGTCGGCGTTCGTCCTCACAAATATTTGAAAGATTTGGTGATGTCCAAAGCCATGAACTCCATCTTGGAAACACAGCTTTCCGTCACGCAAATCGCCCTTTCCCTCGGTTATTCTGATTTGTACGCTTTTACACATGCTTTTACAAATTATTTCGGCCGGTCTCCTAATTATTATCGTTCAGCATTGAGAAAAGGAGTCGTCCCGGAAACTTGAAAAAGAGGCTGTCCCAGAAAGTAGAATCATCAACTTCTGGAACAGCCGTTTTGTTTACCCTTTTACACCTGTAAAAGTAATGCCCTTAACAATAAATTTTTGGAAGAAGAAAAACACAAGAATAATGGGGATTGAGGTAATCGCGCTGGCAGCCATCGGCATCGCTTGAGCGGTCATGTATTGAGAGCGGAATACGGGGAGACCGATTGGAATGGTCATCATGTTCGTGTCCGTAACCGAGATGAACGGCCATAAGAAGTCGTTCCATGCGCCGAGAAATACGAATATTCCCAGCGATGCCATCGCCGGCTTACAGAGCGGCAGCGCTATGTTCAGCAGCGTGCGGAGCCAACCGCATCCATCCATTCTAGCGGCTTCGAATAACTCCTCAGGTATGCCATCGAAAAACTGCTTCATAATAATGAGTCCGAAGGGGGCGGCCAACGTAGGCGCAATAATGGAAAAATAGCTGTTCAAGAGCCCCAAATCCCGGAACTGAATGTAGAGCGGAATAAGCGTAGCCTCGCGAGGCACCATCAAACCAATCATAATGAGCCAGAACCAGAAGCTGCGGCCTGCAAAACGCATTCTTGAAAAAACAAATGCAGCCAGCGTACTCAGCACTAAGACACCGACAGTGGATAAAATCGAAACCACCACGCTATTTCCTAACCAGAGCACAACATTCGCACTCGGATTGTTCAAAACATGAATCACATTCTGCCATGTATATGGCGGCATTAGCCATTCTATAAGGGTTGTCGCCGTAGCCGTCTCCGGCTTAAGGGCCATGACAGCCATCCATAACACGGGGATTAACCAAAAGAGACAGATCAGATAAGCAAAGCTATTAACCGTAAGCTTCGTGCTTCGGTGCATGAGAATAGACCTCCTTGAACTTACTCATCAGCTGTTTGCTTCAAAAGCTTTAACTGCATGATGGACACAACCAGGATGATAACAAACAAGACGAAAGCCGCTGCAGACGCTTTACCCATAAGGAATCGCTGAAAACCATTTTCATAAATAAATTGAATATACGTGCGGCTCGCGCCTCCCGGCCCCCCCTCCGTTGTCAGGAAAACTTGGCCAAAAATTTTGAAAGAAGCAACTACCTGTAAGAACAACACGAGAATATGAATTCGTTTTAATGATGGAATCGTAATATACCATAAGGTCTGAAACCAATTTGCTCCATCCAACTGTGCTGCCTCGTACCGGTCTTCAGGAACTTCCTGCAAGCCCGCCAAATAAAGAATCATATAATAGCCCGTATTCCACCAGAAGGTGAGCAGGATGATCGCCGGCCATACAAGTGTCCCCTCGCTCAGCCAGGCATAATTCCCATTAAAGCCTATTAACCTCAATATTCCGTTTACAGGTCCGCTGTAGGGCTGGTACATATTAACCCAAATGATGGAAATAATTGAGACAGCAAGAACATTCGGCATAAAGAAGATGCCTCTTAAGAAGGACCGTCCTCTCACAAACTTATGGTCAACGAGAACAGCCAGTATGAACGCGCCTGCCATATAGATAGGTGTGGATATGAGGACATACAGGAACGTATGCATCAATGACTGCCAAAAATTGCTTTCTTGGAAAAGATCTGTATAGTTGGATAGTCCTACGAAAACTTTATCACTTGTTAGGTTCCATTCATAAAAGCTTATGAAAAACCCTTGCAAAAGCGGGTAAAAGGTAAACCAGAGATAAAAAAGGAGAAACGGGGCGAGAAACAAATACGCCATGAAAAAATCATTGCTCACCCGCTTCTTGGACTTGAAGACAATCATAAGCGAACCGTCCTTTCTCATATCGATACATCTGTCATTCACTTCCTGTAAATATGGAAGGGCCGCAGCGCTTTCAAATAACCGTGCGCACGGCCCTTGACCAAAGCTTTCATTATTTCATCAATTGCGGTAAAAGCTTATCCAGATTCGTACGAATCTGAGCGACTGCATCCTCGGCCTTCATATCACCCAATATAGCCAATTGAACCGGGTCTCGGACCTCTGGCGCTTGATGGAGCATCGTCCCAGGAATGACCGGCAGCGAGATCGCGATGCGGTTCGGATCTACAAACTGAGAATGATACGGTAAGCTCTTGAATTCATTCGTCTGCATCGCAGGTTCGAAGCCGGGTACATGGCCAGCTTGAGCCCATTTGGCATTATTGTCAGCGAACCATTTAATAAATTCTAAAGCTGCCTTTGTTTGCGAATCCGTTCTTGCAGCCCTTTGCGGCAAAATAAATCCATGCGAGGTTGTGATTTCGACGTTCTTATCAAAGAACTTAGGGAAGCCGATCACACCGTAATCTTGACCTAACGGTTCGCCTGCAGCCGATATACTCCAAGTCCCATCCATGAAGAAGGCAGCCTTCTTAGCCTTAAACTTATCGAGTCCCCCTGGATCGGCCAATTTCGGAGGGGTCATACTGTACATCTCTCGCAACGCCTTCAGTGCTGCAACCGCCTTGGCGTCATCGAAAGAAGCTTTCTTGGTCTCCGGGTTCAGGAAATCTCCGCCGCCCATTTGATAGTAGAAGGTCAGCCAGGTTAACACTAATTGCGGAGGCTTGATGGTCATCGTCAACGGACTGACGTCCGGATTCTTCTCCTTGATTTGCTGAAGCGCTTTCATGAAACCTGCAAAGTCCGTGCCAATCATCGGTTTGCCGCTCGCATCCAGCAATCCCGCGTCCTTAAGTATCGATTTATTGTACATGAAGACGCGCGCTAAATTATCTAAGGGCACACTGTATTGCTTCCCGTCGATTTTGGCCGCTGCAGTCGGGTCTTTGCTGTATTTATCGAATTCAATGTTGACGCCTAGCCGCTTGGCCTCATCATCCAATGGAAGCAAAGCCCCCTTCAATGCATTGATGTTGCCGCCAATGTGCGAGATGGCCAAATCAGGTCCGGTCTGCCCTAGAATCGATGCTTTCAGCTTGGTATAATACTGGTCATTCGCCTGAAACTCCATCTTGACTTGAACATTAGGATGCGTCTTATTGTATTCATCAACAATGACTCTGGCTGTACTCGCATCCGCGCCGTCCCACAATGTCCAAAATGTAATATTCACCTTTTCCTGTTTGGCCGCTGTCCCCTCCGTCGGCTTCGCCCCAACTTGTTCACTCGCCTTGCCTGTACATCCGGCAATCAAAGCTACAGATAAGCAAGTCATCAGCATCGATGAACCCAGCTTGCCCCATCTTACCTTCATCATAACCACCCTTTTTTGTGAAGTATTTGATGTACCTTCCGCTTTCTTCGTGTCACATCCAGGGTAATTGTATAAAATTGTTTCTACTAGTAACATGTTACTTTGTAGAAAGTTGAATTTGTCATTTTGTAGCTTAGAGCCAAAATGAAAAACCTCCTATTAGAGCAATTCTAGTTTGCTTCTAATAGGAGGTTTTAGATTAGGTCGATTCAAGAGCTTCTGCAACCGCCAGCTCCAGAGAGTTCCAGGCATGAATTCCAAGTACGCTTATCGTAGGAACGTGGTACGTCAAGACCTGCCGCTGAATCGTTGGAGCGCTTCTTCGGTAACCGGCGCGAAGAGATTGACGAGGTTGCCGTCGGGGTCGCGTAATAGTGCAGAGCGGTTCCCCCATGGCATCGTGGTCGGTTCCTGCACCCACTCGTCGACAAGCGGCTTTAGGCGCGTGTACTCGGCATCCACGTCGTCGACACGAAACTCGATGATGACGGTGCGGTTGTCGGCCGCACGCGCGGAACCAGCGCCGAACAGCTGTACCGTCTGGGAGTGGCCGATCGCCAGCGTACACGATGGCAGAACGAACTCAGCGAAGACAGGCGCGGGGCGCTTCGCTGAAACCCCAGTAATTTTCTCATAGAACATAACAAGTCGATCCAAGTCGTCAGTAATGACGCGTACAGAAGCGAAATTCACAAGACATCAACCTTTCAATAATGGAATAGGATAAAATATAACGCTACGATACAGTATCGTATCATTTTTTCCTCAAAAAAACAAGTGACCGTATAACGATCAAAAATGGTACTCAGAAATGATTCGTTGATTCGTTGCCTCACTGAAGCACAAACAAGGAGCGCTGTAATGCCAAGCCGATCCCTGGCATCAATTTCAGAAGAAGGTGCAATTGGCCTAACGTCAATCTGAGCGACATGCGCTCGCCCACTTGCACAATCGTCTCGGGACCCGGCGCTAAGGATGCTCCTATGGTATAATGTGAAGGACTTTTCATTTTAGGGAAACGAAATCCCACATGAAGTACTTTTATGATGGAGGGAAGATGGTGACTACGTCTAAGGAAACAGAACGTGTGCCTGCGGCCAATTTGAATAGACGCGTCGAGCGTTCACGACATACCGTCCTGACCACTGCGTTTGAACTGCTCAGCGAAGGCGGTGTGGCTAGCTTCACTGTTGACGAAGTGGCGCGTCGTTCCGGGGTCGCGAAGACGACCATCTACCGCCACTGGCCGACGCGGGAAGCACTGGTGATCGACGCCTGTTCACGGATGATTGCCGAGCAGGAAACGCCCGACACCGGCTCACTCGAAGGTGACGTCACAGCTATCCTGATGGAAATCGCGCACCTGCTGCCGACGGCGAATTGGTCCTTCGTCCTGCCGTCAATCGTCGACACCGCCGAGCGCAATCCGGAGTTTGCTGAGATCCACAGTCGGATTCAGCGCGGACATGCCGCTCCCCTGCGAGAGGTTTTGCAGCGCGCGGCAGGCAAGGGTGAGCTGCCGGCGCACGCCGACGTGTCAACGATCGTCGCAGCCCTGCTGGGGCCACTCTTCTACCGGCGCTGGTTCTCACGCGAACCGATCGACGACCAATTCGTAAAGGCGATCATCCAACAAGCACTCGCTTCACTTTAGTACGAGAAGCCTGCCTGCTTGGACTCCCCCACTGTGATTCTGAGTCGTGTGTTCGGCTAGGAAAATTAACGAAATCTGTTTTATTAAACAAAAGAGACCAGCGGAATTTCGCTGGCTCTTTTCCTTTTTACAAAAATCGTCTTCTCCAACTCATGGTGTTTTCCAGAGACTGACTAGAATAAACTAATTTGTTCAATAGTTTCTTCATTTACTAAGTCTGCAGCTTCCTCACTCGTATTTGGGGTCCTTGTACGCTCAGAACTCTCCGCATTCTCAGCGGTTATAGTTGATCCGTTTGAATTGCGAAATACAGGGAGTGTTCTATGTTCCCCGCAAGCCACACATGTATAAATGGCTCCCCGTTTCATACTTAATGCTAAATTGATGCGAGCATCTATTGGGAGATTACGATCTTGAGAACACTTACCGCAAGTAAACTCAGCCATTGCAAACATCCTTTCATTAATTGCTTCTTACATAACTTGATTATTATATTATAGCAACCTCCAATCTTACTATAAAAAAAGAGACTGAGCTATGCTCAATCTCTTTTTTCTATCTAGCACCTAGTTCTAATGTGACGACACATCCAACATTGAAAATCAGGCTTTTCACCTCAAAGTTAGTAGAAATGTCAGCGTCTGCTTCTCTGTTAACCATCTTAATCCTCAGAACACCGGCAGCTTGCGACCCTGTTTTGACAATTAAAATTGCGCAATTTTTAGCTATCTTTAATTACGTGGTATTATTCAGAACTACTAATCCTAATAGAATCCTGCCCAACCTAGAAAGGGGTTATTTATAAGCGTAATCTCACCACAAATAATAAATATAATAAGAAAGGTAATCCTATTGCAGATAGTATTGTGATTGCAGCACTTACTCTTTTCTCATTTCGCAATATAAATAATAAAACCTTATACCCTAAAATACCAACTAATCCGCCCAAACCATTTAATATGATGTCATCAATATCTGATGCTCCAATACCTAAAAGCCCCTGAATGATTTCCACAAATACACTCACTATGAATATGAATAGCAGATTGGTTATTACTCTTTTATCGCTTTTGAATAATGACAAATATGTACCAAGAGGAATAAAGATAACTATGTTGCCAACCACATTAGCAAAAGAGAAATTTTTTATAGCGGCAGAGTTGCTAAATATATATTCCCTTATCGTATAAAAAGGAATAAGATTGATTGACCTATCTACAGTCCTTTGACTATTAAACAGATCCCCAAGTGAAACTCTGGATAAGAGTAATAACTTAACCAAAAAAAGGATGTAGCAAATGAAAACTCCATATAAAAAGACTGTTTTAATTAGTTCTCGTTTATTCAAGCTTGACCGGCTCCCTGTTACTTTAATAAAGAAAGGGAGTGTTACCGGCGCGGCGGGCTACTCCCTTACTTTTTAACTAACGTCTCCCTTTAGCGCGAATTCATTGTGATCTCTATACGGCAGTCACGATAATTGGCTTATTCTTTGTAATGATAATGGTGTGCTCGTGTTGCGCCACAAAGCTATTGTCAGGTACACATAGAGTCCATCCGTCCATTTGCTCAACGACATACTCTGCACCTGTAGATAAGAAGGGTTCAATTGTAATAACCATCCCCTCTTTCAATACCCGTTTGTCGTGCTTGTTATAAAAAGGAAGAATCTCTGTAGGAGCCTCATGCAGGGATTTCCCAACACCGTGGCTGCATAGATTTTTGATGACCGTATAGCCGCCTTTTTTAGCCTCGCTTTCAATAATCCTTCCAACTTCGTTCAATCTTACACCATGTTTAAGTGATGAAATTACTTTCATCATCGTATTGTGTGTGTATTGACACAGACGCGTTAACGATGGCTTGTATGGAGCTATCGGAAAAGAATGTCCCGCGTCCGCATAATAGCCTCCCAACTCTGCCGAAACATCGATGTTTACTAAATCGCCCGGTTGAATGATTCGATTTCCCGGTATTCCGTGGGCAGCTTCGCGGTTAATGCTAATACATGTGTTACCGGGGAAATTGTACGTTGTCTTCGGTGCAGGCACTGCCCCATGCTTTTTTAAAAACAAGCCGCCAATATCATCTAATTCCTTTGTTGTCATTCCAGCACGTGCTTTACTTTTCATTTCGTTAATCGTGAGTGCAACGATTTTGCCAATTTCCTTCAGAGCATCAATATCGTTTTGTGATCCTACAGTCATAAACGCTCCTCCATATTTCAAATTGATTTATTATAACACAATATTATATTCCATTATTTTTCCAGTTACTAAAATTTAAATCATCCAAAAGCCAAATTCGCTTCTAACCGGCGGCAACGTGTTTGCGCTTTGACAAGTCGATCACGTTCAAAACAAAACCTCGATCCCTAAAGGACCGAGGTTCAACAGTGTAATATTCGCTTAATCCAGAAAGCTAAGTATTGTTCTTTTTTTCAAACCACTCATTCTCTAAAATGCTCATTTCCCATACGCTCCAGAATTCGTTGCCCATCTTTCGTTTGTCTCGGGTAAGGCCTTCCTTTACAAACCCTGCTTTCTCGTAGCATGCAATAGCTGAATGGTTAAAGTCTAATACGCCCAGACTCACTCTGTGTAATTTTAATTCTTCGAACGCGATGGTTAACACCTTTCTTATCATCAATTGTCCTATGCCCTGTCCTCTAAAGCTTCTGTTTCCAATCAACACTTTACCTATCCTTGCCGATTTATTTATCCAATCCAGTTGCAGATTGATATGCCCGACTGCCTCATGATTTATTTCATGTACTACCCTATAGATTATCAATTGTACCGGGCTGGTATAGGAGTCTTTGATGTAATACTCCAATTGATGCTCATTTAATGGAAAGCTGAACGTTTGGCCTCCCCATTGGAATAATAGTGCTGGCGAATCAATCCATTCTATAAGCTGCTCAAAGTCGGCACGTTCGAAAGGTTCAAGTTTAATCACTACAATCATTCCTTCTATGTTTTATTTATCCGACTTTAATGGTATTGCCCCGTGATATGCTCATTCGTATCTGTTAACGTCTTGGTGAGCAAGACGATCTGTCCCGCATGGTATCCATAATGTGCGGCAACCTGGACCAGCAGTCGACGGATTACCCTTATATCGCTGGCTTCATAGACAGGGGAATCGATTCGGTGCATTCGCTTCCAATCCTCTAGATCGTAGCGGATGATGACTTCCCGTGATAGATCATCATCATGTAGGGCAAACAATACGCTTTCCGACTTGGATCGAGTTTGGCGTAGAAGGCTAATCAGCTCCGCCTTTGCTATCCCCCCATTTGTCGTAAATTCGCGGGAACGCTCTCGAATGAACGGTTGGTTTCCGATTGCGCTGACGAAGTTTTGATATTCGTTCCCCGCCAAATGAAGACAAATATTCCCGATACTATTCATGGAATTATTCAATCGTTTCCATATAAGCCCTTCGTCTAGCAGGTCCAGGCTTCGCTCGACTCGATCGAGTTGCTTATTCATGTCTTCCATTACGTCCTTAATCAGTTCAATCATGGACTCACTCCCACTCTGATTTTGGGTTTATCTTGCTTATGGAGTATATTCGATTATACTCAGCCAATTATTCCATATCGATGCCTAGCAAGCTAGCCATTTCTAGCTTATCATGAAAGGGAAGCATCCTTGAGCATCGGGCACAACTCCGGGGGTTACCTTTGAACGGATTCATGGTAAACGCATCAGCATGATATACCCAAATCTGCTTCATCGTAATCACTCACTCCCTTCTTATTCATCATATTAGAGAAGTTCCAATCCAACGTAAAATGAAAATTCACGATACAAGACATGAAGAAAAATTCATGCAAGCGAGGAGCGGAAAATGACACTATATCAATTGGAAGTATTCCTTGCAGTCGTGCAAACGGGCAGTTTCACCAGAGCAGGGGAGCATTTGCATGCAAGCCAATCGGGTGTAAGCCACAACATCGGCGATTTGGAAAAAGAATTAGGAATTATTCTTTTTACGCGCAACCGCAATGGCGTTAAGCTTACGGATGCGGGAGAACAAATCCTAGCACATGTTAGTGAGATCGTTCATCATTCGAAACAAATCAATCAAATTGCCGCTGCATCAAGAGGCGTGAGTAACGGGACCATACGGATCGGTGCGTTTGCCAGTTTCTCGGCCCATGTATTACCTGCTATTAGCCAAGCGTTTCTTCACCATTATCCAGGTGTAGAACTGCTTCTCTTTGAAGGAAGCTACGCAGAGATTGAAGCATGGATCAAGACGGGTACCGTAGACCTTGGATTTCTGGCCGACTCAAGTCATGATGGCTTTGACGTCGTACATCTGCTTAGCGATCCCTATGTCGCAGTCCTCCCAGCAAATCATCCATTAAAAGAGCATGACATTATCTCCATCGAGCAGCTTACGCAGGAACCGTTTCTATCGCTTAAATCCGGATGTGAACGTCTAGTAATAAGTGCTTTTCAAAAGAAAGGGCTTAGTCTTAATAAGCAGTTCGAGGTAGCAGAGAATTCCACCATAATCACTATGGTTGAAGCAGGCATCGGAGTGTCAATCGTCCCTTCGATGATACTGCCGGCTATTCCAGGAAATATAGTGGTTAAACCATTGAGTCCCCCTATTATTCGTGAAATAGGATTAGTGAAACTCTCACTGCAAAGTGACTCACCTGTCGTATCCGCTTTTATTAAAGAAGCGCTTAAGCAGACTTCTTCATTTCGCTATCCTGCCTCTATGGAGAATAGTTTAGCTCTTAAATACTCGCGTTTTCTCAGATTATAACCGTAAAATTCCCAAACCATCTTCTGAAAACAGTGGATACTCCGGAAAGGGTTCGGTCCACCTTTAGTCTTGCTCGTATCAATAGTCAATATAGTGTCATACTCCTGTAGCATGACAATTCATTAACTCTTTGGGCGTGGCTGGCATAAAATGAAGTATCAATAATTATGAAGGAGGTGAAGTTTTGTATTATAGAATTCATGATGAAACTTTCACTCCTACGCCTAAACCTGCTTCCTACCCTCTGATCGACTGGAATTTTCGCCTGAATGATATGCAATCGCCATACCAAGCATTGCAGGAATCGCTGCATTTTATTTATGAAGCTTCAGCTAATGAACGTAATGTTGAGAAGTTCTACCAGAAGTTACTTGAACTGTCGCCATCCGAAGAAGACCGCAGCGTGATTACTTCTATACGTGAGGATGAACGAAAACATTTGCAGACATTACGCGAGATTTATTTAGCATTTACAGGTAATCAAGTTCCGGGATCTGCAACCACTACTACGGTTTATAAAGATCCGGCGTCATATAAAGAAGGATTGAAATCGGCTATTTTTAATAAATGGAAAACAAACCAAGTTGCTGGACATATTCTAGCTGCTATGCCAACAGGATATTATCAGAACCTGCTTGCTAAAATTGCTGTAGATAACGTTACTATTGTCTCAAAACTGAATTATTTACTTGCGAACTTAGCTCAATCCTAATTAAACATGTCTGGTACGATCCTTTCCTCATCCAGTTGTCCGGTAGGCGGCTGCAATTTGCGGACACGGCAAATATCCACCAAGCAATCCATAAACCCTAACTCCATAAAAAAAGCGTTCACCCATTTAAGTGAACGCTTTTTTACTTCAAAACATTATTTGTTACTACAAGACTCTATCTAAACATGTTGATTCCTAAAGTTGTCTGTTTTTATTGAGTGCCTTCGTCGCTCTTGTACTCCAAAATATCACCTGGCTGACAATCCAAAGTCTTACATATCGCTTCTAATGTTGAAAAACGAACCGCTTTTGCTTTCCCATTTTTCAGAATGGAAAGATTTGCCATCGTAATTCCAACCCTCTCCGAAAGCTCCGTTACACTCATTTTTCGTTTTGCTAACATCACATCAATATTGATGATAATCGCCATGTTATTCACCTCAGATCGTTAAATCATTTTCTGATTTTATATGTATAGCTTCCTGTAAAAGTCTTTGGAGAACAGCAGCAAAAACGGCGATCACCATAGAAGCGAAAATAATGGCCAGTCCGGTGACTGTGATAATTGGAGGGTCAACTCTCCTCGCCATGAGATAGTAAAGCGGCATACCTAACAAATACAAGGTACTGATTGTGATAGCACAGTATTTTATATTCTTTAAAGCCTTTACCGATAATTCCGAGAACGCTTGGTTCTTATCAATATAGCTTAAAAGTTTAAAAGCTTGATACAGAGCAAAGTAAAAAGGTATTGCTGCCGCGTACATATCGATTAAAACGAGAGATTGCATATAAGCGATATTTGGATACAATTCTCCAGCAAAATTGCCGATCTTAGGAACTAAAAATATACACAAAGCAAGAATTGGGATTCCAATAAAAAAAACTGCCATCTTCAAAAAGAATGTTGTTCCCCGTTTCATTGAGAGCACCTCGCTAATTCAATAATAAAATGACTTTAACACAATATTTATTGTTTTACAATAAATCATTATTGTTAATTATTACTTTATTATTGTTATCGCAACCCTTTTCACTTTACCCTAAGACATCGCATGAAAGTTAATTCGTTCTTGCAAGGTGGAGTAGCCATAGTGATAACACCACAGCATATATAGTTTTAACCTATAAATACGATACGTTCTATATATTAGACCTATAATAATTTGTGGTTTACAATAAATGTAACGATAGACATTCAATTGGGGGTAGATGCATGAAGGTTCCTGCTGATAAAAGCTTGGTTCACAACGAATCTTATCTCTCCATCGTACTTGTAGCTGGGATAGGTATGTTTCTTACGACCTTAGACTCAGGAGTACTTAACGTAGCTATCTCATCCCTTGTTCAAGAGTTCCATTCTTCTGTCACGACTGTAGCCTGGACCATTTCTCTTTATACGATTGTCATATGCAGTTGTATTGTAATCTTCGGTAGGATAAGTGACCGTTATGGACGTTTAAAAATCTACTCAATGGGATTAGCGTTATTTGCGCTTGCCTCCATGTTCTGCGCTTTTTCAGAAACAGTCATGCAGCTGATTTTATTTCGAGTTTTACAAGGAATAGGGGCTGCCATGCTCCAGGCAACTTCAGTTGCCTTAATAACAACTTCAGTACCCGCTATTAAAAAAGGTGAGGCACTAGGGTCTCTAGCCACATTCTTTGGTTTAGGGCATGTCCTCGGGCCTGTGGCGGGTGGAATTATCTTATCGACTGTAGGCTGGAAATGGCTTTTTTTAATTAATATCCCTATTTGTCTCCTTTGTTTACTTGCATGCCGATATGTCTTAAAAGGAAAAGCATCACCAGTAAGTAAACATCAGCCGTTAAATTTGTCCGGCAGTCTTTTACTATCAGCCTCTATTTTTTTCCTTGTGTATGGATGCTCTCAGCCACTTCATCCCGGTACATTTATTTACGTTCTGATTTTTGCAATTCTTATGTTCCTGTTTATCCAAAGAGAAAAAAGGGTAGTCAATCCCATTGTTGCCTTATCGTTATTTCAGAACGGACTCTTCACAATCTCTTTATATGCGATTTTTTCTTATGGGGGAGTTACACGCCTTTGTATGGTTGTCGTACCCTACTATTTGGAAAAGGGACGTGGTTATGCCCCTTGGCAATCAGGCTTAATGAATTTATTGTTACCCTTAGGCATGGTTTTGACTTCTCATATAGCCGGCCGGCTGATGAGGAGCTGGGGCACGTTTCGATTAATGATAATTGGACTTTGCTGTATGTTAGTCCCACTGCTGATTCTTGCTTTTCTAGACCTGAACTGGCACTTAAGCATAGTTTGCTTCATGCTTTTTGTTTATGGTTTAGGCGCAGGGCTTTTCCAACCGTCAAACATTGCGGCTATCATGGAGGCAGCTGGACCAGCGCATCAAGCAACAATTGGCTCTGTCCAAAGACTTGCGCAGAACGTTGGAATTTCATTGTTCACTGCAGTTACAGCCGGATTCCTTCAATCCTCTACCCATGATGTATGGATAGGCTCACGCAACTCTTTCTACTTGGCAGCTGCGGCTACTATCTTAGGCATTTTGGGGTTTATCGTGGTAAAACAATATGAAAAATCGAAATCTTATATAAGAAGCAAATAAAGCCATACAAAACAATACAAAAAAGAGGGACTTCGTTGTCCCTCTCTGCTTTTAAACTTACTAATGATCTGCTGCAATGGGCTTTCCAGCAAGCCTGCCATAGATATGGCATTCCCTGTACGAGTATCATGATTTGCGCACCCGCCGAGTTGGCACGAAAGGAACGTTTAGTCTCTGGCGGCCTCTCGCCGCAAAATACGAACATCGTTCACCGACAGCTTCACCTGACGCCCGGCAGCTTTACCGGTTTCGACATCCTCATAAGTGCTATTATCGAGCTGTACTTCGGCCTCCTCACCGGAGAAATTAAGCAGGAACACATAATCGCGCTCGCCGTCGCTTCGAAGCTGAGCAGTGACGCCGGCAGGCAAACTGGTATCGATGCTCTTCCTCACCCTGGCTTGTTCGACGAGCTTACCGTAAAATTGCGCATAGAATGCAGGATCGCTTACTCGAGCTGCGAGGTAATAGGCGCTGCCCTGTCCAAGCTTATTGACGGTCAAGACCGGACTGCCGGCATAAAAATCGTCCTCATAAACGGCCAGCACTTCGGCCCCTTCCGAATGGATCCGTTCGCAGATTTCGCGGATTTCGTACTTGCCGTCCAGACCAAGCTCATTGCCTGGGACAGGTACCAGAGCATTGCGGTCGTCATCGTACAGTCCCTCGATTTCTTCTGCCCAAATGCCAACTGTCTTACGCAGAGGCCCGGGGAATCCACCCAAATGGCAAAGGTCGTTCTCGTCAACGATTCCCGACCAATAAGTGACGGCTAAGGTGCCACCGCCACGGACGAAACGCTCGATTTTCTCGCCGGTCTCTTCCCGCAGTAAATACGCCATCGGAAGCACGAGAAGCTTGTATTCGGTAAAATCATCTTCAGAGCCAACGATATCCGTAGGCACGCCTAGTTCCCACAGAGCCCGGTAATGCTGGATGACCGTCTCTTCGTAATGAATCCCCGAGTTTCTCGGTCCCTGAGCGTCGTTCACCGCCCAACGATTGTCCCAATCGAACAGAATGGCCGCCTCTGCCGGAGTCGGCGTCCCGATCAGCTCGCCTAGTCCGGCCAGCGTATAACCAAGCTCTTTAACATCGTTGAATACACGCGTATGCTCATGCCCGACATGGTCGACAACGGCCCCATGAAATTTCTCGCTGGATCCGCGACTTTTGCGCCACTGAAAATATTGGACCGTATCCGAGCCGTGTGCTACCGCCTGCAGCGAAGACAGCCGGTGCATACCAGGTCGCTTCAGCTTGCTCACGGCCTGCCAGTTCGTCAGGCTCGGCGTGCTTTCCATCAGCATAAACGGCTTTTTCTTGAGTGTTCGGAACAAATCGTGATTGAACGCGAACCATGCGGCGACATTGCCGTCGGAGGCCGCTTCATGCCAGGTCGGATATGCATCCCAGGAAACTACGTCCATAGCATCTGCGAACTTTCGGTAATCGAGATCGTAGAACTGATACATCATATTCGTGGTACACGGCAGGTCTGGATTAACGGCCTTGAGCGGAGCGATCTCATGCTTGTAAAAATTGAGCGTCTGATCGGTCACGAATCGTCTCCAATCCAGGTTCTGCCCGTGCACCGCGTTTTCTCCGTGCGGTGCGGGCGACTCCACTTGCGCCCAATCGGTATACGTATGGCTCCAGAACGTCGTCCACCACGCGCGGTTTAGCTCATTCAGCGAACCGTATTTCACCTTCAGCCATTCGCGGAACGCTTCCTGGCAATAGCTGCAATGGCAATCACCGCTGTATTCGTTGGAAATATGCCATCCGACGACGGCAGGATGCTGCCCGTACCGCTCCGCAAGAAGTGTGTTCATGATCGTTACTTTCTCGCGGTAGATCGGCGATGTGAAACAATGATTATGACGACCGCCGTGCAGATTGCGGATACGATTCGCCCCGACGCGAAGCACCTCTGGATATTTCTGCGACATCCAGGCTGGGCGCGCGCCGCTCGGTGTAGCCAGCCAGGCATAAATCCCATTGCTAGCAAACGTGTCCAGGACCCGGTCCAGCCAACCAAATTCAAACGTTCCTTCACTAGGCTCGAGAGCTGACCAGGAGAAAATACCCACCGCCATGACGTTGCTATTCGACAGCTTCATCAAGCGGATATCCTCTTCAAACACTTCCGGGTCGTGCATCCATTGATCCGGATTATAATCGGCGCCGTGCATAAATACCGGCAGCTTGGAGCTGATCGGCGGAAACTTGAATGCCATAGTGAATATCCCCTTCGTGATAAATTTTCATTAAACTCAAAACTTATTGCTTGAATCGATCATCCGAATTGATCATATCTAATACCGGCCTCTTCCACATACAACTCATAGGCCATCTCTCGGAAAGTAATATGTACACTCATGCTCTTCATCAATAGCCCAAGCTACGGCAGGAAAATCCGGACGATTTAAAATGAAAAAGCACGAGATCCCTCCTTGTCCCATCTTCCTTTATATTCCATGCGGGCATTAAGTTATCCTGCCCTTAACTTTACCGAGCAAATCCGGATTCCAAACTCCCTGCTATTCGTCGGGAATGGGATAATATCTTCTTAGTCAATAAAACAAAAAAAACCGCGATTTACGCGGCCTTAATGAAATCATGCTCTTGTCATCCGACACTCGCCATTTTGTATCATTTCTGAATGATCTCATTTCATAATGATTCTCATCAGATCGCTTACCTGCTGCTGCCAATAATTTGGCGGTAGATCATAATGCTGCAGCATGAGGCCGGTAACAACTGAAAAATAAAGAAAAAGCAGCTTTTGCGGATCGCCAGTGCGGAATTCGCCTCTCTCCTGTCCCTTGGTGAATAAAGGAACAAAATGCTCAATGGTTTCTTCAGGTTTATACTGTTCTAAGCTTAGTTTCGCTTGAAGCGGCACCACCTCCGATGTGAAACCATGCTGCAGCAGCAAAAAGTGATATTTGTGATTGTCATCGAGCATACGTTGCGTGAAGGCTAACAATTGCTCCTTTGGTGTACCCGGTAATTCACTGACAGTTCGAATAGCTGATTGCGCTTCATCAATAGCCTCTTGGACGAGAAGTGAAAAAATCTCCTCTTTCGAATTAAAATAACGGTACGATAACCCTTGGCTGATCCCTGCTTCTGCAGCAATCATGCTCATTTTGGTTCCTTCGATACCCCGAATCGCAAATACTTTAAGAGCAGCCCGTTTAATTTGCTCCCTACGTTCATCGGACAATTGTTCAGCACTCTTCTCTGTATTCCGCTTCAACCCCTGCTCACACTCCAAAATCAAAGATGAACGCCCGTTTGTTCCATACTCACATTCCATAATCGTTTGGCATTACTTACATTTTGGGCATGAGCCGACGGAATTGTCAATTGCTGATCCTTATAATAGCCACCGTTAATCATCAACGCCTCATCGCAATCTGCTAGCCATACTAAAGTTTCTGCACCTTTCTCGGCGGTACGTGAGAACCGTTTCAATACGCTCATCGTTAAGCGAGCCACCCAACCGTTCTCCTGATTAAAATTCGTTGACACGAGTCCTGGATCCAAACAGGCAGTTCGGACACCTGTTCCTTCCAAGTGTTTGCCCAATTCCGCTGTGAACATGATGTTGGCTAGCTTGGTTTCCCCATACCGAACACTAGCGCCGCCAAAAACTATGTTTGGAAAGCTGTACAGCTTATTGGCGTTTAAATCTTCAAATCGTATCCCCACTCTCGCCATCTTGTGACCGTGCGAAGCTGTTGTAATGATGCGGGCAGGTCCGCTCGCTTTCAACCGGTCAAGAAGCAGCATGGTTAGCAAGCAAGGTGCCAAATGATTGACCGCCCATGTCATCTCGATGCCGTCCACTGTCATTTTACGGGTATCGTACATAGCACCAGCGTTGTTGATCATAACTTCCAGCTTCGGCCATCTCTGCAAGATGTCCTTCGCGACTTCACGAATCGATTGTTGAGAGGATAGATCGGCGATAAATACATCTACGGTTGCCCCGGATCTAGCTAACGCCTTCAACTCGGCTGCAACCTCATTCGCTTTGATCGGGTTGCGCGCAATGATCCCGAGATTCGCCCCGCGGCTCGCAAGTTCCTTAGCAGCAGCGAATCCAATGCCGCTTGTCGCCCCGGTAATCATCACGTACTTGCCTTCCACAGTCCAATTGGTATATTCGGTCATCATAAGTAATTAAGCCTCCTTAGAATCATGAATTTACATCCCATGAATGAATAGTTCATTCATTTATGTCTTCATAATAATTCATTATGAGCTGAATGTAAATAGTTGGAATCGCGGATTTTTTCTAAAAGAATGAACTGCACATTGAAAGATAAATCGAACTTTATCCCATAAAACAAAGAAGCCGCGAATTTCGCGGCTTCTAATGGAGATGAGGTTCTTGTCACCCGACACTACAACTTCATCAACTTCTTACATGACTTTCGACTGCTATGAACCCAGCGAGTTGTTCCATGACATCTTCGCACGTCATTTCGTTAACTCCACATTACAAACCTTTACAGATGGCTCTTGATTTGATCAATGAGTGCCCCATATTGTTCCTCAGTTAAAAGAAGATTGGCTGATGGGTTCATTTCAAACATCTTTCCCCAAGTGTAGCCATCTTTATATTTCGGTACGATGTGAAAATGTACATGCGGCATCGTATCGCCAAATGCACCATAGTTAATTTTATCCGGTTGGAACGCTTTTTCAATTGCTGCTGCCACTTGCGCTACATCGCGCATATAAGCATCCTGCTTATCCTGCGACAGATGAAAAAACTCCGTTTCGTGCTCGTTCAGCGCGACAATACAGCGCCCCCGGTACGTCTGCTCCCGAAACAAAAACAAGGTTGATACACGTAACTGGCCGATTTCGATCATGAGATTGTTCAGTGCTTCGTTTTTACTGCAATAATTGCAAATTGAACTCATGTCTGACACTCCTGTTCGATAGAAATGGAATAAATGAAGACTGCTACACTATCATACCATATCCAAGCACGAAAACTCAGTTCACACGCTGTGTCTCGCACTTTCTCTTCGTCTAACTCGCCAAATCTCTTTTGGTTTTGACGTGAACCTATTTATTGGACTTTCTATTAATGCGTACTGCTACAAATAAGGGATATCAGCTTTTCATATCACCCCATTATATATACCCTCATCGATTATGGCAGGCAATTTACAGAAAATGAACAGCCACAGCAACGATAAGTGAAATGGATTTTCAAACAGTCGTTACCAATTACAAAATCATTTCCAGTGCTATATGGACAACACAGGAAGCTATTTCACATGTATAAGGCTTAACAGCTTGTGCTCAAACTGTTGTTTCGATCTATTGCTTGGATAATGTGTTAGGAAGCAGCTCACTTAAATTTTTTATACCCGCCATTCCGAGGTTCAAATCAAAATCAGCCACAATATTTTCAGTGATATGTCGAACTCCGGTTTCACCACCAATAGTCAGCCCATAAAGATATGGCCGTCCGATAAATACCATTTTTGCCCCTAAGGCCAGGGCTTTAAAGATATCCGCTCCGTACCGGATACCGCTGTCGAACATAACAGGAACGTGCAATCCGACCGCGTCCACAATAGAAGGTAATGCATCTAATGCCCCTATGGCTCCGTCAAGATGTCGTCCACCATGGTTGGATACGATAATTCCGTCCGCCCCATAATCTATTAACATTTTGGCGTCCTCCGAATGTAGAACCCCTTTCACAATAATTGGCAGCTTCGTGATAGAGCGTAGATAACGAAAGTCCTCGATAGAGATATGTGGTTTACATGTCAGGTATCGGATAATTTGTGGTGTAAGCAGGGGGCTGTACTTTTGCTGGACAATCGGGTCCGAAATGAAGTTCCCAAGACCGTAATGGAACATATATGGGGAAACGCACAACGATAAGTTCTGAGCTCTCCATCCCTCTTCGGGCCGATCAAGGGTAGGGACAATGGCAGAAAACCCGGATCCCCCGGATCTTTCTGCGCGTAGAACTAAACTTTTCAATACATCAGGATCTTGCCCTATAAACAAGTGTAACCATCTGCTGGAATGAGCAGTAGCTACTTGTTCCAAAGAATATGTAGAAACCATGCTTTGAATAAACATCGCTGCCGCCTTGGCAGATGCTATTTCCCCCTGCTCGTGAAACATCGCTTGCCTTCCGATAGGAGCGAAACCAATTGGGAACGGAAATTTCTTACCGTAAAGGCTGACCGAAAGGTCTCGATTGGCTACGTCCTTTAATATCCTCGGAACAATACGCCAACGTTGGAACGACTCCTGGTTGCACGTATCGTTGTCCCCTCGCCGGCGCCACTTGCCGCATATGAAAAAGACCGAGGATCAAGAAGCCTCCGCGCCTCCTGTTCCCATTGCTCAAACGTAATAAGCATCTGCCGTGTTTGATTACATTCTTGAATGCGTGCCGTTTGAATATAGGTTCCAAAATTCATACCTTCCCCCCCTCCCTACTATATGATGTATTGACGACCAGTATCCAATTTCGGTGAGATTAAGCTATTTGAAAATAATCAAGTCATTTCCATGTGCTATTTATCACCGAAAGGATTTACTGTTAGTAAAATAGGCAAAGTCCTATAGCCTAATGCAGCTCGCCGAATATGATATGGAATCAAAAGCGTGAGGTGACGAAACCTTGAGACAAAGAATTACCGCTGTTTCCATCAAAACGAAAAAACCTGCAAAAGGTATCAAATGGGATCACTATTGTGAATTAATGAAAAATAGTCAAATCAACAGGAACCTCCCTATCACGATGAAATTAACTAAAAAGTCTTTCTTAGCCATGCTTACCCGTTTTCGTACCGTGTATGTAAAACCTAATCAAGGAGCTTTTGGTGTGGGGGTTATGCAGGTTCAAAGGATAGAGCATGGCAAAAGTCGCATTTATCGTGTCCATTTGGGAAGTCAACAAAAAAGATTTCAATCAATTGAAAACGCATATGATTATGTTTTGGCAAATCGAGTGAATACCGATTATCTCGTGCAACAGGGCATTGACCTGCTCCAATGGAACAAACGTCCATTCGATCTTCGATTAATGATAACAAAACAAAAGGATACTACTTGGCGAAATGAAGGATTTGTTGGTCGCGCTGCTCACCCTAAAAAAATTGTAACGAATATCCGCAGTGGTGGAACCGCTGTATCCATCGAGCACTTACTAGCACCTTATACCAATCGAGCCACCCAGCAAAAGATCATTCGAAAGTTAAACATATTAGGAGCCCGAATCTGCAAGCAGCTTGAAAAAAATTATCCTGGTATTCAGCTTTTTGGGATCGATATGGGAATGGATAAAAACTTAAAGCCTTGGGTCATTGAAGTGAACACTAGACCCGAGAAAATATGTTGGAAATGTATGCGGAAGCTATACAAAAAAACAGCTCAGTCCAATCTAAAAAAAGCGAAATGATAGTGGAATGGAGCTACCAGCATATTCTGGGGTAGCTCCTCCATCAAAAAGCTCAAAAATCAGAAGCTCGCGAAGTCTATCGCAAATGGCGGGAGTGTTTAAAAACAACTTTTTTTCATCAAAGAAAGTGCTGTATCGACATCACAATTGGTTCGAACATCCCATATTCTTTTTATTACCTGTCATTTACAATTTTTATTAGAACTGCAATTTCCTTAAATCATAGGAGGGATTTAATGAAACGTAAATGGACAACCCTGGTTGTATCCTGCATCTTGACCGTCTCAACGGTTATGGTTGGTAGCCTGACAGCGTTGGCGGCGCCGAAAAGTAGTCCAGATGGAACAGAAATTCCAGCCAAAACTTTTGCAATTGCATTCTCGAACAAGCTTCCGGTTGACTATGTTGAAAAAATTCAAGCGGCCGGCGGACAAGTTGTTCGAGCCATTCCAGAGATTGGCGGATTGGAAGTGCGCTCGTCCAGCACCGATTTTATGTCAAAGCTTCAATCCTTCAAGGATATTGCAGCAGCCAACGTTCAGATGGTACATAAGCTTAACGATGGCACTGTAGAAACCTCCTCGGCTGATAGTCAGCCAGTTACCGATATTCCCCAACCGGAAGCGACGAACAGCTATTGGAACTATCAGTGGGACATCAAGAAGGTAACGAATGACGGAGCTTCATTTGGGATTGAAAGCGGGGGCTTGAATGGTAAGCATAAAGCAGTTGTCGGCATCATCGACAGCGGTATTGATGCCAATCATCCCGATTTGAAGGCTAACTTCATTGGTGGCATGAACTTTGTGCCAGCAGGAATAGATGCCACGGAGACGGGAAATCCTACCGATCTTCTGGACCGCGAAGGACATGGTACGCATGTAGCAGGATCGATTGCTGGGAACGGTAAAATTAAAGGTGTCGGCCCGAATCTCGGTATTCGATCTTACCGTGTATTCCCCGGCGGACAAGGTGCTCCTACATCCTGGATTGTAGCTGCGATTGTTCAAGCAGCAAACGATAAGGTTGATGTCATTAACATGTCTATCGGTGGCTTTGACTCACAGAAGTATTATATAGAAGGATCGAAATATTCGGATATCGCTGACATTTTGCTTTGGAAACGAGCCATTCAATATGCTGTTAACCATAATGTAACGGTAGTAACGGCAGCCGGTAACGAAGGTCTCGACCTTAACAACAAAAAAGAGATGACTGATTATCTAAACGCTACTTACGGCTCTCCTGATGTTGTATTCAAAGGAAAAACTACAGAAACACCAGGTCAAATCGAAGGTGTAATTAATGTATCTTCCTCTAACCAATGGTCAACAAAGAGTATCGCATTTTACTCAAATTATGGAAAAAATCAAATTGACGTAGCAAGTCCAGGTGGCGACAATGGTCCCGTATATGACTCCACGCTAGATCTAAACCAACGTGATTTCCACTATCGAGCGCTAAGCACATGGCCAACCTACTTGGAACCATACTTCACTTCTAACCTGCATAACTATGCACTGCTCCATGGCACATCCATGGCAGCACCGAAGGTAGCGGGGATAGCTGGCGTTATTAAAGCGGCTCACCCTGAATTAACACCTCCTCAGGTAGCGGCGTTAATCAAAAAAACAGCGATAGATTATGGCCCAACCGGCAATGATGCCTTATTTGGCGCAGGTGAAGCAAATGCGTACAATGCACTAAAAGCTAAATAAGTTTATAGATCAAACAAGCCCAGTGCAGTTATTTAGCACTGGGCTTTCTATCGAGTTCTATGTACTACTGGATGAGATAATCGGTATTCACTCTTTTTTTCAAAACAAAGATATATGCTTTTTCAAAAGATTGCAACTATAAGGGACATCGCCTATTTTGCAAACAACAAATCCTTTCATTGAATAAATTAGATAGGAAAGGAGTGAATGAATGTGAGCAAGATTACGATTGCCGCTGTCGGAGATTTGTTGATGAAAAGTGAAATCATTGCCTCAGCTAAACGAACAAGCGGATATGCATTCAGTCCTATTTTTGACAAAGTGAAACCTTATCTGAAGAAACACAATTTGACGATCGGGAATCTAGAAACTACATTCTCCGGTAAAAGGCTTTTGGGCGTTATCGGAAGCCGTCCAAAATGTAACTGTCCAAGAGAGCGAAGGAATCCGAGAACAGGTTTTCCATTATTCAACTGTCCTGATGCATTGGCATCAACTTTAAGAAACACCGGGTTTCATGTATTAACTACTGCGAACAACCATTGTATGGACGGAGGAGTAACCGGTTTAAAACGAACATTGAACGTACTTGATAAACAAGGACTCAAGCATACGGGAACCTTTCGTTCTATCCAAGAATCTAAGCGTCATCTGATTATGCGTGTAAAGGGAGTGAATATTGGGATATTGTCCTATACGAAAGGAACGAATTCCATACATGTACCTAATCGGTGGTTAGTTAACCAGATCGACCAAAAGAAGATGGTAGCGGATATCCGAGAGTTGAAAAATAAAACAGATTTCATCCTTGTATACCTACATTTCGGTAGAGAATATCAGTCATTCCCAAGCAAAGATCAAAAACAATTGATGCATTTACTGTTCAAACAAGGCGTGAATGTGGTTTTAGGCTCTCATCCTCATCTGCTGTACCCTGTAACTCAGGCAAAGATGAAAGATATCTATGGTCAAATACGAAATCGAGTCGCCGCCCCTTCTTTAGGTAACTTTGTATCGACGAGGTTGATAAGAAATAATAATACGATTCGGGGAATGATTTTGTCATTGACCCTATCTAAAAATGAACGAGGCACGACAGATATCTTAAAAGTTGACCAAATTCCTACGTTTGTGGAGAGGAGAAAGGGCAAAAAGGAGATTTTTACAGTTATCCGGAGAAAGGAAGGAATATGAGGACTAAGCGCACCGTTACTCAATCATCATTGAGGTATCGTGTCATCAAGACTATACCAGTCGAAAGAAACCCTTCTAAAATTTATCTTAATGAGCCCCTTAACCGGATTTATGTACCCGTTTCAATCATTAACTCTCGACGACTTTGTTCCCAATCCTGGTGGCAATCGTGGTCCTTGAGACTGGCTTAGGGAAAAATGTAAACTCCCGTATCACCGTATCAAATTGAAGATTGTATCTCCTCTCATTAATCAACCCTAGAGTACAGGCCGTGGCAATCCCAACAGTGAATACATTATCAATGCATTCGGACCCATCGGAATTAAACAGAGAAACGGGTACTTTGGCGTTTCCCTTTCGCAGGATGACCCTTCCATTGGGAATTGTGACGTTAAATTGCCGCAGCGGAGAACCGCCACATTCACCCAATAAATCCGCGCGATGTTCAAAATCGCGTATAACTTTCACATCAAAAATAGCTCTTGAAATCATCCAATGCATCACGTCCTTCTGTTCTGCAGGTTAGGAATGGCCGTAAGATTCTCCCTCTTTACTTATGGAACTCCCTATCCCCTAACCTGATGTATGCAGTCGCCTCAAGTCCGTTTGGGCGCGGAAATTTTCAGGTTCTTCGTCAATATGTTGTCAACATTCTTTCAAGCATTATTAGTCATTGTAGATGATTATTTTCAAATAAAATTGTAATAAAAAGGCAATCACCATATTAATGAGTGATTGCCTTTTATTTAGCTAAAAGTTTTTAATAATCAACAGCTCCTACCCGCTTCAAAACAATATTTCGCCGCATAACCAGCTCAAAACGCTGCAGGCTTCTCTTCCATTCCAATGCATAGAGGTTTCCCCACTTTTTCAATCAGTTCGGGGATACAAAAGTCCGTATTCCGAAATATAACTATTTTTCTAATAAGGCTTGCGGTTTGGAGAAATACTTTTGTTAGGAATTAGATTGGAGGTGAAGATAAAAACATGAGCAAAACTAAAGACACTAGCAACCCAAAGCATACCACGTCATCGAATAAAACTGGAGAACAAAAGAAATCGAAATAAGCTGTTATGTACCCGGTCAAAAGTTTTCAAAGCATCAACAAACTCGGTTTTCTTGACCGGGTTTTTTTTGAAAATATAGCACAAGTCATTTCAGATAGCATTCCACATCAATTAGCTTACACATAGTAATCAAGCTGGATTGTAAAGGAGACCTCTTCCTCGACTGAAGAGAATAATAAAATTACTTATATTTAAAGATGCCCCGATCCAGGAGAAATGAAAAATGGAGGTATTTTAATCCAACCCCGTTTCATCATGAGTTGTTTTAATTTTGATCCCAATATTACTTTTTCAGCATGGAATTGGAGAAATATCAATCCAAAATCGGTTCGAATTGATTCTGCATTGGCCGTCGCCGCGCGGATAGTCAAACTAACAATTTTGAGAGATAACTCATTGGCTATGACACCATCCGTTAGTTTAACACCAAGCGGAACTGTATTAGGATCTGTCGGGGGCATGTCTTCATGTCCCTGCGGTAGTGTAATACCTTCATTAAGCATGAACGTATAAAGCTGTTCACGCTGTCTATTATTGAGTTCCAAATCTTCTTTAAGCATCGCTAGAAGTTCCGTATCATTGGTAGTGTTCATGCCTGCCTGAACGGTAACTTTGGCAACTTCAAGACCTGCCAAGTAAATCCAACAAGCCATAACTTCCCCTACATGAAGTGGTTTGGGCTTCTCTTCATTGGTCAATGATTTAATCGTATCAATGGCCACTTCTAAGACATTTACCATAGAAATCACTCCTAACAGTGTTTAAGCCTTATAGATAATTTTTGCAACAAGATGACTACATAATTATTCCACCTTAGCTTGCCTATTTCTTGATTCGATTGATTTTTTTGTGACATGCATTAGCCCATCTATACTTGTTTCTTTACTTGGAATATCAATAGTGTGCACTTCTGTCTAGCAGTATACGCTATACATTTTTTGGGTTTATTCAAGAAACTCTTCTCTTGCGTAGAAAAAAGGACCCCTTTCGAGGTCCTTCTTGACGGTGAATAGATTATTGGTACTTTAGCTTTGATCCTTACTCCGCTTGGTTCTTACCATCATCACACTAAGCAGTCAGAAGACTACATAAGCACTCTGCGGCACATCTCCTCGCTTCTATATGGAGTCAACAACTTCTTCCCTGGCTGTGTAGTTATCCACGACACAACACCTCTCTGTTTACACCGTCGAAAGATATTGTGTACAATTTGATACATCATTATTCACTTCTACAAAGCCACAAGAGATGCCCTACAAAGAAAAGGACCATCCGTTCCCGGATGGCTCTCTAATTATTTCGGACTATTCTTCGTAAATGACGACTGATTGGGTTTCTGCTTCCCATTTCACAGCTGCCTTCAAGGCTTCACTCACAAAACGAACCGGCACAACCGTGCTGCCCTGTTCAATTGCTGCTGGAACCTCTAGTGTCACTTCTTTGCCGTTGACAGTTGCTGTCTTGCTATCAATAAATAGTTTCACAGTAATACCATCGCGTGTAACAGTAACCGAACGCTCTTCTGCGTTCCAAGTAACCGTTGCTTTTAGAGCTTCAGAAATCGCACGGAATGGAACTAGTGTGTTGCCTTCACGAATAAACGGAGCTACTTCGAAAACAGGCTCTTCACCGTTAACGTATAATTTTACTCCCTTTTTACCTAGCTTATCGTACAATTTGCCAAGTTTTTTGTAAGAGTCAAGGTTCTTAACGTTTGCTAAAATTGCTTCCTTTTGAACGTATACGGCGTCAGTTACGCTGCCGCTCTGATCCAACAGATCGGCAACCACTGATAAAGCTGCGTCCTTTTCTTTAATAGCCTCAAGTTCCGCTTTCTTTTCAGCCGTGAGTTGGGTCTCATATTTGGTTAAAAGCAAGTCTGCAATAACAGCCCCTGCAGGTTTGTCATTCACATTGTTAATCGCGTTTAGCAGCCCTTTATATCCGTTATGGCCTTGATTGCCATATGTATCGGATGTAACAGTCGCTACCCCATCAGCTTTCACCTTGAGATCAACGTTAACTTTTACAACATCAGACTTACCCTCATTCGATTGGCCGGTTTCCGATTTTGCCAATGCCGATCCCGCCATAAGACTTGTTGCCAGTACACATGACGCGATAACCATCCATCTTTTTTTCATCTTTTTTCCTCCTCTTTGTTAACAGTAAGTATATTCGGCATCACACTCTGATTTTGTAGGGTTGGCCGAATTTCAACTTAAATCTACCTGCCCCCTAAAAATAATTTTGACTCTCGTATACCTTAGTATCGGCCGACAGATTACATACAATGAGGTGGTCATAGACATGAAAGTAAAGTTGACAAAGAAAACAAAAAGATACAACCTTCTCACAAAGAGCGCCTTAATCAGCATACTCGTATTTAGCGTAGGCACAGGCGGTGTAATGGCTTCGGAGATTCCAACATCTACTCCTTCTTCTACGCCCGCATCTATGAATGTCTCCCAAAGTACAGCAGACTCTACAAAATCTGAAACGCAGACTTTGAGTTTATTGCCTGGAGACTTCTTTTACTTCGTAAAAACCATATACGAAAATATTCAATTAGCCCTTACTGTTAATGACGTAAAGGAGGCAAGACTGCTTGCCACATTTGCCCAAGAAAGATTGGCAGAAACGAATGCCTTATTAGCTAAGGGGAAAACGAATGAGGCCAATCTTTCTCTTAAGAAGTCGCTAGAAACACAACAATCTGCGATTCAAAAAACAGAACAGGCATCCGGATTGTCGACAACTGATACGTCTGCACCCGCTGCAACAGCAACACCATCGACGGGTACTGATGCAGAGGTTAAAACTACTGCAGATTGGGGTACTGAGCAGACAATAGATTCTGATCAAACAGACACTGAAGATGAGAATGTTCCTGAAAAGGAAGTGAAACATCCTGAGCAGGTACTGAAGGTGAAAACCGATCTGCAGCACAATATTCTAGCTTTAGCTTCAGCTTTGGAAAAAGTAGGTAATCCGAAAGCCCAGTCAGCTCTATTGAAAAATATAGAAAAATCGTTTGCCCATTTAGATAAAAAGCTTTCCAAAATCGAAAAGAAAGCGCATCAGGGCCAGACGAATGAGGAGGTAACAACTAAAGTTGAGCAACAACCAGTTGCTTCAATTGTTCCATCCGCAGTTCCATCGGCAGTGCCATCAGCAGCTCCGTCATCCGTTCCATTACCTGTCGTGACCCAAGTTAGAAGCGAGTCTGTCTCTATCAAGGAAATCCAAGATGACTCTGCCGAGGAAAAAGCAGATCATACGAAAAAGAATAAAGACAACCAGGACAAAAATAGATCCGATCAAGAAAAAGAAAAATGGAGCAATAGTGGGCATGCCGGTGCGGAAAAAGAGAACGGCAAAGTACACAATAAAAATAAGGGTAATAAACAAGAATAATAACGCTGCTCACATCGAACGAAGCATATGCAAAAAAAACAGCGTGTAACTTATCCAAAGTTATACGCTGTTTTTACGAGGATATCCAGTCATGCCGGCAGCCACGTTGCTTAAGATTTTGCCCCAGCAATAGATTCCATTTATGAGCATCTCATGCGACATAACAAATTAATGAGGTTTATTATTTAAAGCATTTGATAAATATCTCATCCGATTGATTTGTATCCAATTACGGAATCCTTCGAACTTAGCAAGAAGTTCCACAATTCTTAATCGTATTAATGTAAAACTCAAATAATTTTTCTATTGTAATAGTCATCATCAAATAAAAATTCACCCTGTGTATAAAGACTCTTACCTAACCATCGCCACCCATCCAAATAATATATATAACATAGTGTATATCTAGTGTGATTATAGCAGAGGGAATTAAGGCTTCCGGTGAAAATGGAGAAGGTAATAACATCTGTTAATATTATCCAGTCGTTTTTTTATTCTCTGCACAATCGTGCCCCGTTTAACTGAAAAATCCAGATTACAGCTTTAGTTTTCCGACCTTACTACCTTACTCCTCCGTGCCAGCTGTCGTTCAGGAGGCAGGGTCAGCTCCTCCAACCGCCCCCCATCCCAGTTCATTATGCGTTGTTGTTCCATACCACGTTATCGCCGTAATCCTTGCCCCAGCTGTACATTAATTGCAGGATTGGCATCAAGCTTTCCCCATGAGCAGATAGCGTATATTCAACGCGGGGAGGCACTTGCGCATACACTTTTCTATCAACCAGCCGATCCTCTTCTAACTCGCGCAGCTGGTTCGTAAGCATTTTTTGCGTAATGGACGGGATTAGCTTTTTCAGCTCACTGAAACGCTTCGTTCCCTCCAGTCCGAGGTGCCACAAAATGATAAGCTTCCATTTGCCGCCGATCACAGCAAGCGTTAATTCCTTTTCGCAATTAATCTCTTTTAGATTAATTCGTTCTTTCAATTCACTCGCCATTGAGCCGCCTCCTTCTCCCCCTATTATAATGCATGAAGCCGTAGGCAGCGACTATTTCTCCATTAGTATACTTCCGGTGACTATACCACTTTGAAGTGCGTACTTCCTATATGGAAAGTTACAATTTACAATAAGGCTACGAAAAGGAAATAATAATATATGGGAGAAGAGGTATCGTATGGAATTACAGTTAGCGTTAGACCTTGTTAACATTTCGGAAGCCAAAGAAGTTGTAAAGGAAGTTGAGCCGTTCATTGATATTGTAGAAATTGGCACTCCTGTAGTTATTAATGAAGGCCTTCGGGCGGTCAAAGAAATCAAAGAAGCTTTCCCCAACCTCAGTGTCCTAGCTGATTTGAAAATTATGGATGCAGGCGGCTATGAGGTACTGAAAGCCTCTGAAGCAGGAGCAGACATTATTACTGTTCTGGGCGTTTCGGACAATTCCACGATTCAGGGCGCTGTTGCGGAAGCTAGGAAGAGCAATAAAAAAATCATGGTTGATATGATCAATGTGAAAAATATGGAAGAACGTGCCAAAGAGATCGATGGCCTCGGCGTTGATTATATCTGTGTACACTCCGGTTACGATCATCAAGCAGCCGGCAAAAACTCCTTCGAGGAGCTTATGACGATCAAACGTGTCGTGAAGCAGGCCAAAACCGCCATTGCCGGAGGCATCAAATTGGACACGCTGCCCGAGGTTATTAAAGCGAAGCCCGACCTTGTCATCGTCGGGGGAGGCATCACCAGCCACGAAGATAAGAAGGCCGTCGCCTCCCAGATGCAAAAGCTGGTTAAACAAGGTTAACCACCATGGCCGTCAACGTCACTCACTACAACGATGAAATATTGAAAGAGTTGGTCCGCAGTGTGAACCGAATAGACGAGGGGCAAGCCGAGGCGTTAGTTGAAGGCATTCTTCGAGCCAGGCGGATTTTCACAGCCGGCGCCGGCCGGTCTGGACTTATATTGCGCGCATTCGCCATGCGTCTCATGCACATGGGGCTGCAAGCTAGCGTTGTCGGCGAAGCCGTAACTCCGGGAATCGGCAAGGAGGATCTGCTGATCATCGGATCCGGCTCCGGTGAAACGAAAAGCCTTGTCTCCATGGCCGTCAAAGCAACTAGCATAGGAGCCTCCATCGCCCTGATCACAACAAATCCTGAATCTGCGATTGGTTGCTCAGCTGACTTGATAGTCCGTATCGCCGCTGCCGCAAAGGAAGAAGCTGACCGCGCTTCCTCCACCATTCAGCCGATGGGCTCCCTATACGAGCAAACCGCCTTGCTGCTGCTCGACGCTGTTGTCCTACGTTTAATGGATCGATTGGAAATTGACGCAACGTCCATGCTTGGTATGCATGCCAATCTAGAATAGGTTCCCCTTGTTGCCACGTGTTACAATAGCAAGCGGCGAGCACCAGATCTTCACCAGGGGAACCAATAATCGCGCGGCTTCATTCGCTTCTTTATTATTTACTTCGCAGAACCATTATTCTGCGAAGTAAATAATTTTGCAAAAAGAGCACTTTGGGGGTTCTTCTTTTAATGCCGGTTGACAAGAACTTGATGTCATAAATGACAAGAACTTCATCCCATTCCTGATTTTTTAGTACACCGCGGCTTCGAATGACATTTTGATAAATGCTAATAGATAACGATTTAGACGATGTTTTTTAAATGTGGTCAAGGTTATGCGGAATATTACTTTCTATACTCCGTCGCATAATACGCTATAGCGATGGCCGGTAAGGCGATCCCGATCAGCAGCGCCGCCTCCCAGCCCCCCGTTGCATAAGCCCATCCCCCTGCCGCAGAGCCGATAGCGCCCCCTAAAAAGAAAATGGCCATATACAAACCGTTAAGCCGACTGCGAATTTCCGCCCCTAATGAGAAAATCACCCGCTGCCCGAGAACCATGTTGGCGGATACCCCCAGGTCGAGTAAAATGGCCGCAACTACAAGGAGGGGGACCGCGATTTTAGAACCCGATGGAACCACCAAGGGAAGCAGCCCGGACAAGATGACAATGGCCAATGCCCAGCCTGTCGCCGGACGAACCCACCCACGGTCCGCCAAACGGCCCGCCACTGGCGCCGCAATTGCCCCCATTACCCCGACTAATGCGAACAGAGCGACCTCCTTCTGAGTAAAATGAAACGCCGGACTTGTCAATACCAACGGGACTGTAGTCCAAAACAAACTGAACGTCCCGAATACACAAGCATGATAAATTGCCCTCCGGCGTAATGCCGGTGTCGTCTTCAGCAGATGCAGCATGGAGTGCAGCAGCGCCGGGTAAGCTGTGGCAGTCGAAGGCTGCCTTGAAGGTAGTGCCTTTGCCAATACAAGAGCCAGCGCGAAAATCAGTGCTGCGGAGATGAAATAGACGGCGCGCCAGCCCATATACTCCGCCACCAAGCTTGAAATGGGACGCGCGAGCATAATCCCCAGAAGCAGCCCGCTCATGACATTGCCCACATTGCGACCGCGCACGGCTTCACCCGAAAGATGAGCCGCATACGGCACAAGGATTTGCGCTGCGACGGAACCTACTCCGATCACGAGTGAAGCGATAAGGAACAGGACAGCGCTTTTGATTACAGCTGCAATTGTCAAAACTGCGGCTGTGAGGAGCAATGACGAAACGATCAGCTTACGATTTTCTAGGATGTCTCCCAGTGGTACGATAAATAACAAGCCTATCCCGTAGCCGACTTGGGTCATTGTAACGATGAGTGCGGCAGCCCCGGAGGAGAGCCCGATAGTCGAACCGATCGGACCTACCAATGGTTGAGCATAATAAAGATTCGCCGCGATGATGCCGCAGGCGGCTGCCAGGATAAAAATCAGCGATGCCGAAATGGATTTCTCCGTTGGAATTAAAGCTGAATGCATAGAAAGAACTCCTTTGCTGGTCAAATAAATTACTGGAACAATCGTTCCGAAATAATCAAAAAAAATTTACAGTATTTCCAGCACCGTGTCCATCATCTGCTGCATCTTGCTGCGGTCACCCTGCACCTTCGCAACGATATTAATACTATGATTCAGGTTTGAGAGCAGATACGATAAAGTCTTGATATCTTTCTCCGGGATGATTTCTCCCGTCTCCTGACCTTTGCGCAGCAGCTCGTAGAAGGATTTCTCCAACTCGTCAAACCGCTCCCTGATCAACGCATTCAGTTGCTCATCTGGCGAATCCATGCCGACTGCTGCATTAGTAATGAGACAGCCCTTCGGCGACTCGCCGTCCAAGGCGGAATCGATGTGTAGCTCGAAGTACTGCCGGATTCCCGATCTTGCGGATGTCGCATTGACAAGGATATCCCGTTTGGCTTGCTTCCACTTCTTATACCAGTTGATCGCCTCGATATAAAGCGTTTGTTTGTCCCCAAACGTTTCGTACAGACTTGATCTGCTAAGATCCATCGCTTCCAGCAAATCGGGAATGCTTGCCGCTTCGTAGCCCTTCTTCCAAAAAACGAGCATCGCTTTATGAAGCACCGCTTCTTTATCAAACTCTTTGTAGCGTCCCATGGTTCTCCCTCCGTTTCCGTAGGTACAGCATATATTTTCCGGAACGATAAGTCCAGTATTTTCTTGTGCAGATATGAAAGTTGGCCGACATTATCCCTAAAAATATTCTATCCTCTTTGTTGAGCAAACCTGCCCAACAGTTCAAATAAAACAGCTGCCGTTTTATTCCCATCAGCTGTTTTATTGTTAATATTTACGATTTACTGTAGCGCGTTTACTTTAACTTTAAATCAATTTGCACCTTCTTGCTTTTTTAACTTGCTGAAATATTTCTTGGCGCTTCGCATTTTTTCTTAAACTGGCCAGAGATTTCGATAAATATCTTAAATAATTTTAAAAAAGTGATATTTTTCTACAGATTAATATTTACATAAAATAGCATATTATGATAATTTATTATTATAAATCCAATTTATAGGAGGATTAATTAATGAAAACTATCAAACTCGTAACTTTAGGAGCTGCCGCTATTGCTGTAATTGCATCAGCGATATGGTTTTCTGCCCCATCATCTGAAGCTGCAATTCCTGACGTTCAAGCAGCAAAGCAGTCTGTAACGAATTATATCGATGCAATTGAGAAACATGATGTAAACGAACTGATAAAATGGGTAAAGGATTCTCGTTTCAACTCGCTCGAAGAGCAAAAGACGGCTTATGCCACTATGTTTAGTAATGATCCTTTTGAAAAAGCGGTGATTACAACCGTAAAAAAAGTTGATGATAACAATTTAATTGTATCCCTTAAGTTAATAAGAAAAGGAAATGGTAAATCTCAAACACTAGATTTACCATTAATTAAGGATAACGGAAGCTGGAAACTTTATATTACCGGTGTTGAAACAAAAGAATAAAAATATTTATTTCAAAAGGAGAGGCACTTAATGAGAAAAATGAAAGCATATGTGATAGCTATTTCATCTCTGGTTGCTGTACTTACCCTGAATGTCCAATCTATTTTTGCAGCAAGTGTTACATATTGGGCTCCTAGTTTCTTAAGTCCAAATGGCAGTTATTATAGTAATTCAACATTTGATATGACTAGTCTTGATCTCACGATTAATGGATATCAATACTTACCTGGTTTTTCAACTGCTAGATCTACCAAATATCAAATAGTGGTTAAAGGTTTTTTCTCTGATGACGTGAAAGGCGAAAAAATCGTTACAGGCTATTATCCAAAAGATGGTACATGGTTCAATGACAGTATTCATGTATCTACCACCTTCACTCCTCCGAAAGGTGTTACAGTTAAAATAACTAACCTTAGTTCGGTCGATGGAGATAATGTCTCAGGGAACGGCTACCAATAATCTTAAATCAATCTGCAATGATTCTCTATATATGGTGGTTCAGGCCCTTAACTCCAATAAAAGTTAGAGGGCCTGCATTTATTATTAACATCAATTAATACAACTCAAAATAGGATATACTTCAATCGCTTAAACTGAGAACCCAAATTATTAATGCTAAACCTAAGGGAACAATTAGTATTACTGCCAAAATGCAAATCCAAAATAATGGAGTTTTAAATAATTCTTTTAAAGACTTACCTATACTACTACTCAGTGACGAGTTTCTCTTCAATCGATTCAATGAGCTGTTTAAAAAGTTATTTATAAATATCTCATCATGTTCCTGCAGATTAGCCCAAATCTCATCATGCAATCTTTTTAAGTGATCCAAATTCTTATCTCGTCCCAAATATCATCACCCCATAAATATACTATTTTTAGATATTTTACATTTTAATTAAATTTATATCAAATATTTACTATGATCACGTTTTTGGATGCTTATTACGACATATTTACTGACGAAAACAAATGGTAAAAAACCCTGATACCTAAATATTTTCATACTCACCTCTGAATCCTCTAAATTACGAATTTCAGTATTTGGTTTGGCTTAATCATCTTTACCTTTCAAAGAAGCTCGGCCTGATTTGTTGAAACACTAATTTATACAGCATTCCTCGCCCCGCTGTCTCAATTCCTCCAAACCAGGCGAATTTCGTGTCCATCCACGCACGCTTGTTGAATCTTGCCTCATTATTTTTGAATCGCTCGCGGAATGGCAGAAGAAATAAAAATAGGCAACCATCTGGCAGTCGCCTATTTTTACGTTTAACCTTCTAGGAAGCAGGGGAGAAAGGGGAGCTTTCGGATGAGATAAAAAGCTGCATGTTTTCCTATAGTATTTATGGATTTCCCATTGCCTGATATAAATTGTAGCGGTTCAAATACCCTCTTTTTAGCATATGTATACCGAGCAAGGTTCGATAGCATATCAATCGACCAAAGACAATTATCCGTTGATTCTTCATTAAGTTTGAATGTCATCTCGTATCCCCAACGACTCCACTCACCACCAAAGGATTCTTCATCAGTGTATAGCTCTGACATTCCATAAGTTAATATATGTTTGTACCCATTTGATGATTGATAGATATTAAATCCGTCTAAGTATTCATTTGCACCAAAAATAGAGCGACTATGTATATCCGTACCGTAATGTTTGGGGATACACATTTGCCTAATGCCCACCTGAGCGTTGGAATGGCCATACGCTTAACCGGCTTTGTATCAGTAACAAATAAAGCTTTACAGGAGTCTTTACGATTGGATAAATACTTCTTCAACCATACTTTACACTCAGTAGTGAAATAAATTTCTCTTTGCTTTGAACCCTTCCCATTTACAATGGCAGAGCAGTTCTCCCAGCTCAGATCCTCATGCTTAGCTTCTCGACCTCTCCAATACGGCAACCCATACTGTAGAGAAATCAAGCAATGCTCTTTCTCTTAGTGACTGACATGAGATCTTCAGATGAGTGACATCTTCCTCCATCAAAACTTAGGAATTCGCGCTCGCGTAGTTTAAGCGATGGGTTGGAAGCTAAATAGGTTTCTTCAAATGCAAAACGATATAGGGAAGACACAAAACGAATGCGGTGTCCCAGGCTACTTGGCTTTAATCGATCGGCCTGCTTAGCCAGATATCCCTTCAATAGATTCAGAGTTACCTCGGAAATATCTATATCTCCTAGATTCGTAACCAGCATCTTGAGCTGCAAAGCATAAGCTTTCAACGTATTTGGACTAAGCCCTTGAATTCTCTTGTCCGCTTCATAATGATGCCAAAGTTCACTTAAAATCATAATAAAACCTCCTATTAGAGCAATTAATCCTAGTTTGCTTCTAATAGGAGGTTTTAAAACTGGGCATTCAACTAGCGTGTCCGTTACTTTAAGTAAAACGCTTCACAAAGTGCTAGATTTCATTGTTTTTACTGTTTCAGCTACACTCTCATGCTCAATATTTTTCACATCAAAGCGTAGTAATTTAAAAGTGAATTCCAAAATAAGTCCAATACCAAATACAGATATTACTGTGCCCATACCTACCTTTGCACCTAACAGCCATCCAATAATAAGAACGGTACCTTCTATTAAACCTCGTATTACTCCAACGGGTGCTTTTGACATACGCTTTCCAAGTGCAACCATGAGTGCATCGCGGGGTCCACAACCGAGGGATGCACCAATATAAAAATAGCTTCCAACGCAGATAACAATTTGTCCTGACAGGAGCATTAGTATGCCAAGCCAAAAATTGGACATCAAGGGAACAATATTGGCAAATTGAATTAAATCCACAAACTTTCCTATCAGTATAGCGTTGAGAATTGTACCAAATCCAATTTTCTCCTTAAACACAAAATCAATGGCAAGGATCACAAAGCCAGAAATGACAACGATATTGCCATACGATATATGGGTCAGATAAGCCGCCCCCATACTGAATGCTTCCCAAGGGGCTAAGCCTATGTTAGCCTGTATACTTAAAAAAGAACCGAGTGCATATAAAAAAAGTCCAAATATCAACCTAATTGTTCTTTTCACATAGTTATTTATAGTAGAAGACCCCTTCTATTCATGATATAGAAGCATAACAATATTTACATCTTGATTTGTTGAGTTCATATATTTATGTTTGCAATTTGCAAGAAACTGTATTGCTTCACCCTCTTGCAAATGAAACGTTTTATCTTCAACTTGTACACTAAAAACGCCCTTTGTACAGATAATATATTCCCTGATACCTGATTCATGGCGCTCGGACACACGTTCAGAATGGGGAGCAATTACATGACGAAATATTTCAAACTTTTTATTTGGGTCAAATTCAAATAAAACAAATAATTCAAATCCATCCCATGCAGAATAATGTTTAATGGTATCATTTGTAGCAATAGATATTTGAGGCGTTTCGGTATGCGTAAGTTGAGCGAGTGGAACATTAATCCCCTCACATATCTTTTCAAGCACAGATATTGTGGGACTTTTTGTGCAACGTTCAATTTCACTCAGCATACTCTTGCTGACACCAGTTAATATAGCTAAATCATCTAATGTAAGATTTCTTTCTTGCCGAATTCTTTTTAAGTTTCTACTAATAGTTTCGCTTGCTGAAACCATACGCACCCCCAAAATACTATAGTAGATTATATCCTCTATAGAGGAAAGATTACTTTCCTTTGAGTTGGTTGTCAAGTTTTTCTTGAAATAATGCTCTCGATATCATATGGATTATGAGCATAATGTACAGCTTTATTAGTGCGTATTGTTCATAAAAAGCTAATTAAGGGAAGCATAATAACCTCCCCTAAAAATTAATATATTTTCAACAATATTCTAAAAACAAAGCCAAAATTTTAATGTTCAAATCTTGTTCACTAAACTGCCAAATAGCTTAACGCGGCCGCCAATTTTACTGGCAGCCGCGCGCTACTTGTTGTTCAAGGAGCTATCGATCTCCGTGAGTTCAGCTATACTTTCTTCAAATAACTTAAAGACAATAAGCCTTTAACAAAGCATGCCATACTATTGAAAGTTGCTTTATTCTGACCGTTAGCTTAATCGGTTGAAAAAAACTACTCTCTGCCTTCCGTCGGGAATAAGATAAAGTTCTTGTCATTTGTTTTTGACAAGAACTTTATCCCATAAAACAAAAAAGCCGCGATTTTCGCGGCACTTAATCATGTCAAATTATTCATTGATCGATTCTCGCAACAGTCGATAAAAATGATTTAGACAGCTTGCAGACTACAGTGTAGGCTGGGTTGAACATATTAGCTATTTCATATTCAACTGCTTGCCCCAGCAGTAAGCTGGCTTCCACGGACGATAACCCGATGTCTTCTTGAAGCAGGCGGAACATCTCGGTAGTTGCATGTTGCAACGCCTGTTCAAGCGGCCGGGCATTGCCGATACAGAACCAATGAGTATCGGTTTCACCTCTTGGCCAGCTAATTGTTTTTCCTTTCTGAACGCTTACAGTGAACCGAACATCCATCGATATTTCGAGACCTGTACCGATGATTTCTCCATCGCCTTGCAAGGCATGACCATCCCCCAGATAAAACAATCCACCTTCGACCGACACTGGAAAATAGACAGTAGTGCCTGCAACCAGCCCTTTGTAGTCCATGTTACCGCCATACTGTCCGCTCGTTGCAGTTGAAATACATTGACCATTGGTAGGCGCCACACCAAAACAACCTAGAAAAGGCCGCAAAGGCAGCTTCAAACCGGCCAAACTAGGTGAAGGGTCCTCAAGAAAAGCGACACCCTGCTCTACATCCACCGTCCAGCGTACAATGTCAGATGCAGACAGTGTAACGGAAACATTTGGATCTATCACTGATGGGGCAAGCATATTGGTTGTCCAAGCCCAATCGCGGTTCGGAGTTATTGATTCAAATCGAACTGCTAGCGTATCTCCGGGCATTGCTCCTTCTACATAGAAAGGTCCTGTCATCGGATTCCCGCGAGTTGCTGCACTGTCACCGTTATTGTCCCAGCCTCTGGCATCAACCGTAGTCGTAATGACTGTATCCCTATCTTGAATCATTAAAACTGCTGAATGATTACCGATCGTATTAAAGTAATGCTGAGGTATGAACTGATGAATCACTTATATTCCTCCCAACGATCTTCAATTTGGTCTAAATAATTAGCTGCGCTGTGTCAACCTATGAGTTTTCGTCTACCTTTTGTGCAATAAAGAGAGGCACGAATTTTACACTTCATCATAACTTTTTCTTACAGCAATATGTGATGCTGTTAATTGAGGCATGCAAGTGTACCAATTTCTGATTGCAAACCGAATTCTTCATGCAACTCTCGCTTGATAGCTTCGGCTGCAGTTTCTCCATATTCAATACTCCTACCAGAGAAGCGATAGAACGTTTCTTCTCTATCACATTGTACCAATACAGCTATTCCGTCCTTACGAGCGATGATTCCCTTAGCCCTTAACATTGGTCGTTTCAAATTGATCTCCTCTAAATCAAAAAGATATGAAAATATTTCTTCACTAGTGAAAAGCCTGTTCCTGACATTTAGTCAAGAACAGGCTCAGATGTTGATATTACAGTTTTACAACATTCTCTGCTTGTGGTCCCCGTTGGCCTTTAACAACATCGAATTGAACACGTTGTCCTTCGTCCAAAGATTTGTAACCCTCGCCTTGAATGGCAGAAAAATGAACGAATACATCGTCGCCGTTTTCCCTTTGAATAAACCCAAACCCTTTTTCTGCATTAAACCATTTGACAGTACCTGTTTCCATTAATATATAACCTCCAAGTTGAAAAACGTTAAGCCCCGAACAAAACGGGACTATTCCCCATTATATCTGATATCGAATGAAAAATACGTTGAAATTTGTCTTAGAAATAAATAAGCTTTGAGGATAACTGCTCGTTTACGAGGCATATGCTCCCTTATATGGAACTATCGGGGTTACCCATCGATATAGTATCCTGTCGTTACTTAATGAAAAAAGGAGCAACTGTGCTCGACAGTCAACTCCCTGTTTACTTCACTTTTCTCTTAGTTCCAGTAATTATTATTTTCCCCACAACTAATACACTGCCGAATTACGGCGATCCTAAAAGCTCCTGTTATTCCAAACATCAACATGACGGCCTCTTCTATCCTTGAGTTCAATTCGAACAACATCGCCTCTTGCATCAAATTTATGTTTTCATACGGGGCAACATATGGATCAAATGGGCTTAATCCCTCAATTATTCTGTCCGTTAATTGAGAAATCTGCAGCCGATCTTCTGGCCGGTGCCGTAGAGTAATGATTGAGCTATCGTGCCCGTTAGCCATACATGCAGCGCAAGCGCTGCACCACAGATCATGAAAATGGGTTAAGCAATTCGTCAATACTTCTACTATGGCTGGGAGAGGAAGGTCGATGAGCTATGGTGCCTTAGAGCCCAACCGTTAGTCTGACTCCAACGATCACGGTGCATCACAGATTGTCGCTCCCTTTCGGGAAGCACTCATGGGAGATTAATCCTACTCTGGTTGTTGCACCAGCCTCTTATCCGAATTAGCCGTAGAGAGAGGATGTTTTTTAGTGGAGGTCGTCATTGAACGTGCATGCGGTATGGATATTCACAAAGATAACATTACAGCATGTATTCTTACGTCTAAAGGAAAGGAGATTCAAACGTTCTCAACGAAAACGGTACATCTATTACAACTCATTGACTGGATTAAACAGCATGAATGTTCTCACGTTGCAATGGAAAGTACAGGCGTATTTTGGAAGCCCATCGTCAACCTGCTCGAAGCTGAAGGTATTGAATTTTTAGTGGTTAATGCCCAGCATATGAAGGCATTACCTGGACGTAAAACAGATGTCAAAGATTCGGAATGGATAGCCAAGCTTCTCCGCCATGGACTACTTAAAGCAAGCTTTATTCCAAACAGAACTCAACGCGAACTTCGAGAACTTGTTCGGTATCGCCGCAGTATCATTGAAGAGAGATCGAGACAACACAATCGCATTCAGAAGGTACTTGAAGGAGCAAACATTAAACTCGGTTCTGTTGTCTCTGATATAATGGGTCTCTCCTCTCGCGACATGCTGCGTGCCATTGCAGATGGCGAAGATGATCCTGAAAAACTAGCAAGTTTTGCTAGGCGCACCTTGAAGCGAAAAAAGGACGAACTCGAACTTGCTCTTCAAGGCTATGTAAACCCTCATCAACGTCTTATGATCAAAACCAT
>NZ_JAQFVF010000066.1 GCF_027789125.1 Paenibacillus aestuarii
ATGCTTAGTGATTTTATTTTGGGTAGCTACAAACTTGCCTGATGAAAAAACACTTGGATCAACACCGGCAAAGGCCACCAGTTTCTTTGCGTGATCAAACCGATCGATTTCCCCGATCTCAGCTAAAATTGTTGCAGCAATCTTAGTGCCAATACCGGGTATCGATTGGATTAAATCATATTCTAGTAATTCTTCAGCCAGGGCTTCTACCGATTTATCAAGGGTTGCTAGATGGTCCTGGTATTGAAGAAGCAATTTGATGAGCTGCTGCATGGAGATCAAATGGCTTGAAAAAGCCGTCTCCTTAAAGGGATTTCGCTTTGCTGCAGCCCCTAAGATTTGAGCGCGTTCCAAGCACCATGAGACGGATCTGCCGCGTCCAGTAAGACGTCCGATTGCAGTTGTAATCTCCAACTCGGACATTTCTAGGACCTCTTTAGATGTCGGGTGTAAAGCCAGAAATCGAAGGGAAACCTTTGAATAAAGGTCACCAAACACGCCATGATATTCAGGAAATACTTGATCCAGAATAGCCTGAAACTGTAGTTTTGTTTGGACATACATACCCGTTAAAGATTCATGTTGGCGTGTTAGATAGCGTAAGTTCATTAGATGTTGACCCCGCTTTTTGTAGGGTTCAAACTCTTCTTTATAGAACAGCGTCCCTAATAGATGGGCATCAGCAGCATCCGTCTTCAACCGTCGCAAATTGGTTTTCTTGGCGTTATGTGAGATTAAAGGATTAATGACGATGTTCAAATACTGGTGCTCATCCAGAAACTGAACAACGGAGCTATGATAATGGCCTGTTGCTTCCATAACAATGGCGGGACGTATCCCTGCAGCTGATTCCACTCCTTTAATATAATTTAGAAAAGACGCTAACCCTTCAAGATCATGATTAAACCTAAAGATCTTCCCATAAGGTACTCCGCGGTCTAAAAAAGCTTGTGCGTGGCTCTCTCCCTTTGATACATCCAAACCAATGACTGGATTCATGTCATCACTCCCGTAGTATTTTCACCGGCAACCCCTAACCTTCTTGTCTTCCACACTATCGCATGTGATACGGGATCACGTCCCAACCAGCCTAACCATGGTTTAACAAGTAGGGGGGATGAACTGAATAGCTCTCGGGATCCAGGTCCCACGGGCAGAATCGTTCGATCCCCGGCTACCGCTATCTTACGACCATACAAAAATGAGGTCGACCAGAAAGTTCTGGTGACCTCATAATACGAACGGGCAGGATACTTCCAATTCAGCCATTACGCAGACCAGCGTCTATTCTGTGCATATTAGACGTTGCCGAATACTGAGATTAAAGAAAAAACAGAAAACAACTAACAAAAAATAAAATCTATAAATTCTTCTAAACGCTACGGGATACGTTTCTCATCAAACTTTCATTTGAGTTGTCTATACTGCTAGAGTAGCTCTTTTTTGGTTATTCGTAGTTTCCCATGGGTAATGTAAATCTACAAAACTTGGACAAGGGAATACGGTACGGATGTAAATTCGTAATTCTTTTTGTACCGGCTTAAACGCTACATCGTATACTTCCCAGCCCGCCCCTAAATTCATAGTTCTATTAAATATCCCATTCTCCGTTATCCTAGTTACTCCCTTCGAGGTTCTACTACAAGGATTGACCGCTAATAGTTATGCTAAACTGGGAAGAGCCTCTTATATTTACGTTGCAGCGGGCAGATTGAATTAATAGTGGGATAGTATGTTCTATGGTAAATAGTACAGTTAGAATGGTGGCATATGATAAATTTTATAACTAAGTTGAAGACAAAGATTACGAGTAAATGGTATGAATTACTCAATGACCCTGCAGGACCACATTTAGTAGCAATGAGTTTTGCAATCGGCGTAATTTCAGAAATGTTGACCATACCAACGCTAGGCATTGCTTTTGTGCTGATGATAGTTATAGTCAAGAGGTTGAACTATAGTTTGACAGCAGCATCTGCAGGATATTTCTTTACTAAAATTGTATACATTCCATTAGCACCATTGGAATTAAAGATCGGAAAGACTTTGCTCCATGAAAACTTCGATCCGCATGCGCATAAGTGGGCTTGGGCTAGAGGTGTATTACACAAAGACGCTGAATTGCTACTAGGAGCTGTTATTATCGGAGGAGTTTTGACGGTCATTTGTTACTTTGTGATCAGAAAAATTATTGCACTAAGGTTAAAGCACAACCAAAAAACCGGAGGATCTGGCGACATTTCTTCATAAATGTTCTATGCTTCTTCCACAATTCGAGTTAACAAAGAACAATTGCTTAGTATGTGAGTCTGAGCACCCCTAAATGGCTTCTCTGAAAAATTGTTAGTGATTTTGAATGCGAGCTCGCCTTCGCCTTGTCCAATTTTTCTTCGTCATGATCTGTGTTCTCCAAAAGGAACCCGAAATTGTCGGTTCAAAGCATCTTTTAGAGGCTTGGTCGGAGGAGGAGAAATTAAGCAATTCACGGTTAAGCATTTATATTATCGAATAAAAGCCATTTTAAGTTGGCTTGAAAAACGAGATATTGATCCTTTTGGTTGGTGAATAAAATTAGCTGAGCTTTAATATTTCAATGCATATATGTAGCCTCTTAATAAAAGAATATCTATAAAAGGGAGGTTACGTATTATGATATTAAAAAAGGTTTTTTGTTTTTATCTTATCCTACTCATTTGTTATGGTGTAGGATGTTCTAACCAAAATCAGATCAAGGAAAAATCTAGACAGAGTAATGAACCCTTGATTTCACTTTCGGAGGTAGCCAAACAAAACAACCTCGTTTCATTATTTGATCTCAATTCCAATTCTTACTTGATTGGTGAAACCGATCCTATTTACCGTTTAAAGGCAAATGAAACAACAGTTTTATCTGGGAATTCCACATTTACGCTGCCTGATGCCCCTCTAAGTTTAAATGGCGACCTGCTTTTAACGAAAGCATCCGTTGATAAGCTTTTTTCACCGCCTGAACCAACTTCCATTCACGTTCAAAGTTTTTCTCATAATACAATTAACCCTGATTCTTTAATTTCGTTCTCAAAACAATATATGGGTACGCCTTACCAATTCAATGCTGGCCCGTATGAAAGTTCACGTGCATTCGATTGTTCTTCCTTTGTACAGCATGTGTTCGGGCATTTCGGCATTTCACTTCCACGTTCATCCCAAGAACAATCAACATTGGGCACGTTAGTTGATCGTTCCAATTTAAGACCCGGTGATTTACTTTTTTTCTACACGCCAGGAAGGTATAGTTCCAATCGTATTGTTGGTCACTTGGGAATGTATATTGGAAATAACGAAATGATCAATACATATGGGGCACCTGGTGTTACAATTACGCCTCTTGACGCTTATTGGCAAGGAAGACTCTTGTTTGCAAAAAGAATTGGCTAATAATTAGTTGTCGGGTGACAAGAACATAGTAAGATTAAATGCCGCACAGTACCTACAATTTATTCAAAAAAGTTCTGTTGTTCGCAATCAATGATCAATAGACTCGAGTATTCAATGAGCAGTGATTTCAAGGTTGATTTTTATAATGAAAACAAAAAATGCTTCAGAATAGTTGATCTATTTCGGAGTTGCGCGCCGCATCGTTTGTTCAAATGAATGACAACATCCAGATGATTGCCGGGCTGGTGGCGGAACGACTGGGGCGCCCGCAAGATAATTTGGAAGTGCAATTGTTCGCAGGCTCCATGCTGGGCGCGCTGATGGCAGTGCTAAAGTATTGCGTGGAACATCCGGAAGCCGATATCTATGCCGTCATTGATGAAGCACTGGCACTGTATGAGGCTGGCTTGCCTATAGGGAAATTAGGAACTGTAGGAAAATGAACGAATACTGCAATGCTGGAAGGGCCATCCCATAAAAGTGATGGCCCTAAAACTTGCCGTTAAATACATTGCGGAGAACCACTTCACAGTAAATCATTACGCTAACGGACACGATAGCGTGGCGATGGAACCCTCCATAGCTTCTTTTAGTTTTGATAAACGTCGCTGAACTAACGGACAGTATAGCACAATAAACAGGGAGACAGGGAGCAGATTGCCGTGGCAGCTGCAGTTTAGTTCCAACAAATGTGGTGAAATAAGGGAAACGACTTTTGTTGGGGGTGCTTGTTGAAAGTAAAGATACTGAGGAAAGAAAGGCTTATTGTTATTGATGACTACTTTAATATTGGTGGAGCTCTAGAGCCTAATAATTTTTGTGTTTCCTGTAATAATGGACTTTTTTACTACGATAGATATGATGCTACATTTTGTGCGTATTGTAATGAATGGGTTACCCCGAATTGCACTTCACGAATAATTAAAAATGAAAATTCAGGAAATCCGGTAAGTCAAATTTATTATTTTAAAGTAATTAAACCATGTTAAACAGAAGTGGGGTGTTCCGTGGTAACGGTTTCTGCAGAGATTGAAATTAGAGCACCAATTGAACTTTGTTTTGATATGGCAAGAAATATTGAAATACATACTCAAACAGTCTGGAAACATACTCAGGAAAGAGTTGTAGCTGGAAGAACTTCTGGATTGATCGGTGAAGGGGAAACTGTGACTTTTCAAGCAAAGCATTTTTTGATCAGACAAAAGCTAACTTCAAGGGTCACTGACTATATTAGACCGTATAAGTTTGTGGATGAGATGAAAAGCGGCGCTTTTAAGAATATGAGACATGAACACGAATTTATTGATTTAGGAAATCGAACTTTGATGAAAGATACTTTATATTTTGAGGCTCCATTTGGTATTATTGGTTGGATTGTTGAAAGGGTTATTTTAAAGGAATACATGAAAAGATTTTTGACATTCAGGAATAAACAATTAAAGGAAATAGCAGAAAGAGCAATTTGAAGATAATTCGAGGGAGACACTAACTACACGCTTGTGGCAACATTTAAAACTAAAGGGACACGATAGTTGAATAAAGATACGAAGGCAACCGCAGAATGAACGGTTGCCTTTTCCACCCTAACGGGCAATAGAGCATAGTTGATTTATCAATGGAAAATAAAGGGATTTTTAGTTGTGTATCGAACAATTGGAGTAATACTAATATTGGAGGTTTGTGAAGATGGAATTAAAAGTTGATCGTTTAGAATATGAACTGGCTGATATTTCTGGCTCGAGGTTTCAAAAGGTTAAAGCTGAAGAATTATCTTTTGACAACGTTAATTTGACAAAGACACACATTAATAATGCAAATATGAAAGGCATGGCATTAAACGATGTGAATATGTCGAATATTAGAATTGAAAATGCTAATCTCACTGGCATCGAAATCAAAAACGCCAATTTTAGTTATGCTGTTCTTGAAAATGTTCATTTAATTGGCACTGAATTTCGTAATGTTGTTCTCCCTATGGAGGGTGATGGAAATTACAATCCAAATGGTTACAAACCAACTAGCTTTGTAAATTGTAACTTATCTAATGGGCAACTAACAAACTGTAACTTAACAAATCTTGATATTCGCGATTGTGATATATCTGGATTGAAGATTAACGGGGTGTTAGTAGAAGAATTAATAAAGAATAAGTAATGCATCAGTATAATTAAGCTAAAGGACACTATAGCACAATAAACAGGGAGTCGAATAGTTTCAAGAATAATTCAATAGTTGTGCAAAAAGATAGCATATTAAACACCATGAGAATTGCATCTTTGCAAGGAAAGATGAAAGGGTGAGAATTCATGGAAGTAAATGTGTTAGAACGTTTACCAAATCCAATAATTTTAAAAAAGCTAATGAAAATCCAAGCATCACTAAATATTATTCTTTGTGAAGATGAATGGCTTCGTTACCATAGGTTTGTTCAAGACTGGGATGAGGGTGTTTGTATGGCGAAAATAGATAATGGGGCAGGTGACCATCTAATTATTTTGTTTTCCACTGAAGGCTCCATAATAAAAGGCTTCGATCACGAATCTGAATTAAGCCCATATGCTCAAGATGAACATAAAGTATTGGAAGGGATTTATGATGACGTTCCTAAGGAATTATTAACTTTACTTGAAGACGATGCAATTGAAAAAGATGATGTGACTTTTTGTATTTGGCGTGAAAACAGTGACACTAGCTGGCGCAAGGGAAAAGTTGAAATTCCAAAAGGTGAAAGCGATGGTTCTGATTTTTTAGTGGGCTGTATATTCCATACACCTGAGGATTTTGTAGAATTTGCAGAGGGTTATTTTGAAATATCACCATCATTAGATATTGTTGCAAAAATTTACGATGAATTCACCATTACGGCAGAGATGATCAATATCTTAAATCCCGACTGTGATGTAAAGGAAGTTCTTCAAGAATTAGAGTTATTACGCTTAAAGATTTAGGATTCAAAAATTAAGCTAACGGATAGTTAGCTGAACTGTACATTAACAGGCCGCCGCATATCAATAAGAAGGAGTGTCAAAAGTATGGTTCATGTAAAAGATATCTTATCCAATCAGTTATTAGCAAATGCTAATGACCCTAGTTGGTACCTACCATTTTCAGATGCAATTGAAAATTTATCAGAGGAAGTAGCGTTTTGGAAACCTAATGAAGATAGTAATAGTATCGCTGAAATTGTGCAGCATTTACTTTATTGGAATGAGACTTGGCAAACTAGGTACCAAAAATCTCATATCAATGCTGTGCCTCCCATAGGAAATAATAATAAAAGTTTTATAGTTCCCAAAGATCATGATTTCGCTGATTTAAAGGAACGATTATTAGAGGTGCTTTTAAAATGGCAAAGTCTACTTACCGAAGAAAAAGTCGAAAGTGACGTGAATGGTTTCCCAATGGATGCCAAGTGGTGGGAGATACTCGGAAATGTGTCAACTCATAATGCATATCACATTGGTCAAATCTGTTATATTCGGAAGCTACATAAGAACTGGAAAGTAGATGCAAATTAAGAAAAATTACCTGGAATAATTAGTGAAGGAGCGGCAGCTCCTCTTTTTTTCATTCAAGTAACGGGCAGCATTCTTCAACGAGGAATGATAAAATAAAGAAGAAAAGGGACCTGAAAGGAAACCAATACATGGAGTTTATTTATGTTCTATGGAAACATAGTTTTATTGACGAACCAATCATTCTGATTTCTGAAATAATGCAAACCGATATGAAACAAGGAAAATTGAAATATACAGAGATGGGAAAGTCGGCTTCGCTTATCAGGATGTTGAAGTCAGGGATACAAGGTTATCTATTGAGCCTTTCCCCAGTATTGAGGAGATAGCGACCGAGGTTTAATTTATACCAAAATCAATCTTAAAAGTGGAGTTTGAAAAGTTTTGGAGTGATAAAGTTGTACCACTCCTGTAATGCGCGTTTTCAACACTTAACTAACGGGACACGCTAGTTGAATGCCCATCATGGTAAGGCTGCTGATGCTATAGATCGGCAGCTTTTTTAATTATCTGGCAGGGTTACATAATAATGTGTGGAATAAAAAGTAAACAAAAAGGGGGGCTGTTGATGAAGAGAATTGTAGTCGTAACAGTAGGTAAAACACATAGTGGTAAGACGACATTCGCTAAACAACTAGAATCGCAGTTGAAGAATGCAGTTATTATTGACCAAGACAATCACGCATCGTTCATTAACGCTCACTACAAGTCGTTACGTCCGAAAGAAGGCCCTAATGCGCTGAAATACGCAATTACTCAAACGATAGTCGATTACGCGGTAAATCAAACCGATTGTCACCTCGTTCTATGTAATTCAAATCTTGCACGAAACGGCCGCATGGACCTACTGGAATATTTTCGAATGAAAGGGTTTATAAGCATTCTCGTCTATTTTAATATTTCGGATGACGTACTAAAAGAACGGGTAACAGAAAGCCGGCGAAGCAAAGATATTTTTCGGAGCGCTTCAACGTTCGGGGATGTGCTTGCTCGACAACAAATGAGCGAAGCACCGGCTCCAGAAACAGGCGAGGCTGACCACCTCTTTGTAGTCAGCCGTAATGAAGAAGACGTACCGATGGTTATTAAGAAGATTACGGAAATTAGCGAACTTATGTAGGTTTAATATGGTCATCAAAGTTATGCATTGTTTACAAAAGAAATTGTCCAACTAACGGACACTTTAGTTCAAAAATGTAATCAAATTGTAGCCTATACTAGAAATTAAGACCCCCTTTAAAATGTATAACTTAGATCAGCAGCCCGGTGCTGTGGATTAAACTAACGGGCAGCATAGTTAAATTAGTTACGTTTTTATGATCATTTGTACTCCTTCATGAAAATAAACATGACCCCTCGAATAAGGGGTCATGGTGCTGGGTCAGGATACTTCAGCGGTAAAAGTTAATGAAGGGCTTAACTCAATTATCGATCAATCGCATAGCGCAGTTGAACGACGCCACCACCGAGGGGCTTGCAGTCCAGCAATTGCACATGCTTATATCGGTAGTTAGCTTTGTCGATTAAAAGATTTAGCCCTTTGCCTTCCAACACAGGCGCCACATTGAAAATCACTTCGTCAACAAGTCCTTGGCCTAAAAATGAATTATGGATATCCGCGCCGCCGCTAATAAGAGCGGTTTGATGGCCTTTTTGCTGCAGATAGCTCAATGCTTCCTGTGTCGATCTCACAACCGTTACGCCCGGGATTTCCGAGGCGTTATTTGATACGACGACGATATCGATATCGGCAAATGGTCCGGGTCCTGGGCCTCCACTACCACGCATTCCTTCGAAAGTCCGACGCCCGATGATGAAATTCCCCGCAGCTTTTGCGTGTGTCGCAAAGTCGTCTAGCGATTCTTTTTTTGGCGGGTTTTCGGGGCCGGATTGCGCATAATTGCCGTTAGCGGTTAAAGTTGCCCATAAAATAGTTTTCATAGTAATACTCCTCCTTGTGTTCGATTAAGTATTTTTCGGATAGCTGATGCTACCTGATCTGGACGGTCTTCTTGTAAATAATGTGAGGCATCTTCCAGGACAATGGTTTCGTTCATTGGCAAATGTTTTTGCCATTTGGCCATTTGTTCGAGCGGGAAGCCAGCGCTGTCTTTCGTGCCCCACAATATTTGTGCTGGTAAATCGGACAAATTCGACAACTTTGATTCGATAGCGGCAAGCCATGCTCGTGCCTTGCGAATCTGTCCGGGGAATACCCACGTCGGAATCCTGGACTTTGGGGTTGGGAATGGGTCGGTGTAAGCTTTTCTTAAGCTATCTGTGACTTTTTCGGTATGGTGTATCCCGTTCGGAACAATGGTTTTGGCGAAAAAATTGAGACGAGTCTGCAGCCAGTACCCGATTGGTCCCCCCATGGCGAGCGAGAACAATTTCATTGGCAAAATTTTCGCAGGCCACGCCCATGTATTCATCACGACGATGCCACGCAAGTTATCCCGATGCTGTACCGCGTAGTTCAGACCGATCGGACCTCCCCAATCCTGAACCACTAAAATAAAATCCTTTAGATCCAAATGGCGAATCAGTTCATGAACGGCTTCCGATTGCTCTTGCGGGGTGAAACGGTAGCCCTCAGGCGCCTTCGACATACCGAATCCGGGGTAATCCGGAGCGATAAGACGGAATTCCCTGCAAAGCTCTTTGATCACGTTCCGATAAAGATATGACCACGTAGGGTTACCGTGTAGGAGAAGAACCGTCGGTCCTTGCCCTTCATCGAGGTAATGGATGTGGCCGTCACGGTAAGGCAGCCAGTGATCGGTGAATGGGTACTCCCCCGGATCTAATTCAAATGGTCTTTTCATATGTGTTCCTCCCTCTTCCATCCATTTCCAACTTATTGATTTACATAGTAACTTATCTGTGGTACTTTTGAAAAGTAGTTACATTAAAGTGCAATAGTTTCAAAAAATGAACTATGGAGTGATTAAAATGATGGATCGATCCTGTCCTGGCGTCGTTGAACCTATCCTGGAGCTTTTGGATGGAAAATGGACCCTTCTTCTCTTATTCGAACTCTTTAATGGGACCCGACGTTTTGGGGAATTACGCCGTAAGCTACAACCCATTAGTCCTAAAACTTTGACAGATCGCCTTCGTCTGTTAGAAGAGAAGGGAATCGTCACTCGTACTCTTTACCCTGGTGTACCGCTGCATGTCGAATATGAACTTACTGAGTGCGGGAAAGGTCTGCAACCGATATTTGTGGCCATGTGGACGTGGACTCAGGAATATGGCGCATATCTACGGAAAGAGTCGGATGAGACAGAGGAAGAAGCAGCAGAAATGGAGATGTGATTATCATGAGCAAAGAGCGGGCCATCCTAACAAGGATGGTCTTAAAATTTGCCGTTAAAGACAGCACAGGGAACCTCGTCAAGTATTAAGCTGCATCATTGCGCTCCCATGAAAATTAAATCCGGAGTATCGGAAAATGGCAGCACTAAATAAGACGCTTCCTAATCATTTTTTGAAGCGTCTGTAAGATGGGGAATGGAGCTAGGAGTTAGCGGCAATTGTTACGGAGTAACCTAAGTTCTCTAGTCTTCGAACGGCATACTTTACAATAGATTGCTGCTTCTGTTTGTCAAAGTAATCTTCACCAAGATCTACATACATTTCTTTACGAGTGAGGAGATAAAACGCAATTCGCAGCATTGCATGGGCAACATTTATTGCTGCTCGTTTTTTACCTTTTCGCGCAGCTGTCCGCCTAT
>NZ_JAQFVF010000067.1 GCF_027789125.1 Paenibacillus aestuarii
ATGCTTAGTGATTTTATTTTGGGTAGCTACAAACTTGCCTGATGAAAAAACACTTGGATCAACACCGGCAAAGGCCACCAGTTTCTTTGCGTGATCAAACCGATCGATTTCCCCGATCTCAGCTAAAATTGTTGCAGCAATCTTAGTGCCAATACCGGGTATCGATTGGATTAAATCATATTCTAGTAATTCTTCAGCCAGGGCTTCTACCGATTTATCAAGGGTTGCTAGATGGTCCTGGTATTGAAGAAGCAATTTGATGAGCTGCTGCATGGAGATCAAATGGCTTGAAAAAGCCGTCTCCTTAAAGGGATTTCGCTTTGCTGCAGCCCCTAAGATTTGAGCGCGTTCCAAGCACCATGAGACGGATCTGCCGCGTCCAGTAAGACGTCCGATTGCAGTTGTAATCTCCAACTCGGACATTTCTAGGACCTCTTTAGATGTCGGGTGTAAAGCCAGAAATCGAAGGGAAACCTTTGAATAAAGGTCACCAAACACGCCATGATATTCAGGAAATACTTGATCCAGAATAGCCTGAAACTGTAGTTTTGTTTGGACATACATACCCGTTAAAGATTCATGTTGGCGTGTTAGATAGCGTAAGTTCATTAGATGTTGACCCCGCTTTTTGTAGGGTTCAAACTCTTCTTTATAGAACAGCGTCCCTAATAGATGGGCATCAGCAGCATCCGTCTTCAACCGTCGCAAATTGGTTTTCTTGGCGTTATGTGAGATTAAAGGATTAATGACGATGTTCAAATACTGGTGCTCATCCAGAAACTGAACAACGGAGCTATGATAATGGCCTGTTGCTTCCATAACAATGGCGGGACGTATCCCTGCAGCTGATTCCACTCCTTTAATATAATTTAGAAAAGACGCTAACCCTTCAAGATCATGATTAAACCTAAAGATCTTCCCATAAGGTACTCCGCGGTCTAAAAAAGCTTGTGCGTGGCTCTCTCCCTTTGATACATCCAAACCAATGACTGGATTCATGTCATCACTCCCGTAGTATTTTCACCGGCAACCCCTAACCTTCTTGTCTTCCACACTATCGCATGTGATACGGGATCACGTCCCAACCAGCCTAACCATGGTTTAACAAGTAGGGGGGATGAACTGAATAGCTCTCGGGATCCAGGTCCCACGGGCAGAATCGTTCGATCCCCGGCTACCGCTATCTTACGACCATACAAAAATGAGGTCGACCAGAAAGTTCTGGTGACCTCATAATACGAACGGGCAGGAGAGCTCAATAATAATATTTGGTCTATTGGAGATAATGAGCGCATCTCACTTGAACGAGGTGTTATGTTATTTTGACATTGGACAGAATCATATTGATCGGTATATGGATTATAATGAGTGTGCTTTTAATTCTGATGGTCCCCCGCAATAAAATCCGAGAGGCGTTCGTAATCTTCTCGTTTAAATCGCCCGACATGGCTTAAGGCACAGCGTTGGATCATGTCCGGCGTATTGACAGGACTTGCTGTTAAGATGGCTGTCCAACGTAGGTAAATGACGAGCAGTTCGCCACGGTGATTGTTTGAATCACTAAAGCTGCAGGCGAGCCAGATGCAACCGACATAAATTTTCCCCCAAACAAGAGCTTTGCATTGTTATTATGGGCAAATTTGGATGATTCTATGTATGAAAAGGGCTGACTGATTGTCGAAAAGGGGTAGCCCGTAATGAGCATTATCGTAAGATGAATTTGAATATCCTCGTTCGGCTTGACACTTACCTACTAGTAAGTTAGAATGTTGTTATGGAAAATCGAAAAACACAAATATTAGATCTCGCACTAAAACTTATTCGAGAAAAAGGTTATGTTGCCATAAGTTACGATGATTTATCCAAACAACTGGGTGTAACCAAGGCAAGCATTCATTATCATTTTGAAAAAAAGGAGGATTTAGGAGTTGCCGTTACCGAGCGGATGCAACAAAATTTAGAGAATCTCTTACTATTCATAAATAATTCTACGATGACAGTAGAAGAGAAACTTATGCATTTCATTGCAAGACAAATTGAAATAAGCGGGGAAGGGATATGTCCAATATCGTCTTTCCAATCTGATTTTGTATCCTTACCTGATATTATAAGACAAAAAGTACAGGAGGTAAGTAAGTTTGAATTAAACGTTTTAATAAATATTCTTACAGAAAGGTACAATGAAGATATCGTTCAAAAATCAGAAGATGTTGAATCATTAGCTTATACCATACTGTCATGTATAAAAGGTGCTTTGCAATATAAACGTACATTGGGAAAGGATGTATTATCTCAAGTTCTAAATCAGATAAACCGTCTTATTAGAAGTTAAAAGGCGGTTTATCTATTAATTAAACTTATCAACTAGTAAGTAAAATTAAAATGAAAAGTAGGAAGTACTGAAATGAAAAGAATGCTTTGGGTTTTTCTAATAATGTCCTGCTGTGCTACGTTTATTACACCGTTATTTCCTTTATATAGTGAACATTATCGATTGAGTAGTCTGCAAATTACCATTTTGTTTGCTATTTATGCTGCTTTCCTGCTTCCGACATTGCTTGTCGTGGGAGCCAAAGGCAGCGCTTGGGGTTTGAAAAGAGTACTTCGCGGCAGTGTCTGGATCTCCATCGCATCAACTATGCTCTTATTAGGAAGTATTGATGTTTGGATGTTATATGCTGCAAGGATATTGGAAGGTGTTGCTTATGGCGCATTTACGGGTACTGCCGCTACTTTTTTAATAAAACAAATCTCTCCAAATAAAGTGAGTACAGCGATAAAGTTATCTGGAGCAACGATACTCATCGGCTTTGGCCTAGGTCCAGCTATTGCTGGTTTAATCTTGCAATATTTACATCTGCAGCCACTTCGAGTACCATACTGGTTTCTACTTGTAATGCTAATTTCTTCATTATTAATTCTGGAAACTCTTCCTAAGCAGGAGGTTTCCCTGATGCAAAAACCGGTTAAGTCTAAGATTTCACTCGGTGTGCCGGATAGTATTCGTTCACATTTTTGGTCATTTGTTGCACTGCCGATCTTTACTGTTTTCACAATTCAAGGAATAGCATTTTCTCTAATACCTTCTTTCATCAAAAATGTTATTCACACTTCAAACCTCTCCTTTTCTGGGCTATTAATTTTGTTGCTTCTTGGAGGAGGGGCCATGGCTCAGTACGTTCCTTGGCCGAGTAATCCAGTCTCACGGATGCGCTTTGGAATCTTACTACTTGCTATTGGATCATGGGGCATAGTATTTTCTGGTCTGACAGCCAATTTATTTTTGCTCTGGACTGGCATATTCTTTCAAGCAATCGGCGGTGGGTGGACGTTTCAAGTTTCTTTGAGGTTTGCCAGTCAATTGCCGAAATCAGAAGAACGTCCACGAGTTATATCGGCTTTTTACTTATGCGCCTACTCCGGATTCATTGTACCGGTTGTTGGTGTCGGAGTCCTGTCTCAATTTTTTAATTTAAACTTCTCGTTGATTCTACTAAATTTGTTTGCTGCTCTAATCGTTATCTATGTGTTGATTTATTCAGTCAAATTTAATCGTTATTATTCTAAAGTTACATCACCGTAATCATTCTTAAATAAATCATGAATTGATAGATAGGAGAATGACAACATGTATGAACGTTTTTTGGTTCCAGTTGACGGTTCCGAACACTCCAAACATGCATTGAAATCGGCTCAATGGCAAGCACAAAACGCCGGGAAAAATGCCCGCATAACGCTGCTTCATATCATCCCTAGGAATAATATCAATACAATTGCTTACGGGGTAGATCTCGAACAATTGCAAGAAGAGGAAGCTAGAAGGATTTTAGAAGAATCCGCACAGGTCCTCTCAGGGTCATCTATAGAAAATGATAGTGAATACTATATTGGAGATCCTGCAGAGTTAATATGCAAGAAGGCAAAAGAAGGAGATTACGACCTTATCGTAATGGGTAGCAGGGGACTCAGCCTTTTCTCAGAGTTATTCGTGGGAAGTGTAAGCCATAAAGTGGTCCAGCACGCTCATTGTGCTGTAATGATTGTAAAGTAAATGGAAGGTGATTTATTAAAACTCATTGGCATTATCGAATCTTCTATCAACTTAAGGAGGAGCATATGAACAACCTATTGGCAAAAGTCGTTGACGCGCACGGTGGAATCGACCAATGGAAAAAATTTAGTTCACTGACTGCCACGATCGTCACCGGTGGCGGATTATGGGCAATGAAAGGACTCGTACAAGATTCCAATCCTCGTGAGATGACAGTCGCTCTACATTCGGAAATCGCTTCTGTTACTCCCTTTGGTCAACCGGATTGGCGTACAGCCTTTACGCCTGATCGTATTGCGATTGAGACCCTCTCTGGGGAAACCGTCCGTGAGCGAGAAGATCCAAGGTCCTCATTTGCTAACCACACTATGAACACACCGTGGGACCAGCTTCATCGAGCATATTTCAACGGGTACGCTATGTGGACATACCTGACAACGCCTTTTTTTATGGCCATGCCAGGATTCGAGGTCAACGAAATCCCGCCCTGGCAAGAAGGCAACGAGTTCTGGCGCGGCTTGCGTGTGCGGTTTCCCGAACATATTGCCAGTCATAGCAAGGAGCAAGACTTTTACTTTGGTGATGATTTGCTGCTGCGCAGGTTCGACTACCATGTTGATGTCTCAGGTGGCTTTCCAGCGGCGCAATATGTCTACGACTTCGTCGAGATCGAAGGGCTTCGTTTCCCGACAAAACGCCGCGCATATTTTCGTGGACCCAAACTGGAGCCAGTCAAGGATCTGCTGCTAGTCTCGATTGATCTCAGCAACTTCCGGTTCAGTTGAATTCTGAATTAAAGGTTCGATCTCCCTTGGTTCCACCCAATAACCCTAAATGTAATTTAATTTGGTGAGACGACTCTAAAAGGGGTAACCAAGGGGAATGAAACACGCCGAATAGGCGTGTTTTTGGCATAATAAGCATCATTATCATGAGCAGTACAGGTTTTATGAATTTTCGATTGACGCGGGAATACAATTGCTTCACTTCAGGATCCCGATTCCAGACCTTCCTTTGATATGATTTAATCAACAAAAATATTTTTCCACCTTGTTTAGATAGCTCGCTCAACAAACTAGTTACAAATTTACGAGTCGATGTGGCTCGATGATTATCTGCCATACGCTGTCTTTGGTTGTGTGGTCGTTCCAACAATGGAAGAGCTTCTCCAAAATGAATGGCATAGCCCCATAATGAATAGGGCTGCTGGCTGCCGTTTTCGTTGAAGTAACGGGCAGAATATTTGAATGACGCATGGTGAACAATGTATTAAAATACATGCTTAAATGGAGTTCTTATGAATGGATTTTGGAACAAGGCATAGGCATTCAGGTGGATAAATATTATTTTCATCCCTGTGCTTCTCCTTTTGATTTTAGTAATACCATTTTCGTTTACGCACAAATCGGTGGATCGCATGAGGAGAATATTTACATTGAATTTACTATAGGAATGAACGCTGTATTCATATTTACTGAAGGGCTAAGAGAGCTATTAAATAATGAGGATATTTACTAATATTCATTGCGCTAACGGGACACGTTAGCATTCCTGTAGAGCGTTAATCTTAAGCTTTGCAAAAAAACAAGCGCCTCGGTACGATGGGAGTACGCAACGGGTCATAGCCCTTAAAATCCCATCATCCAGGAGGACGCTCTACTATGAAGTTTAAAGCTCAGAACAAACAAAATCAACTCATTGAAAAAAATTACCGCTCAGCATCTCGTTGTCGGGATCGACATCGCTCAACAAGCACATGTCGCACGTGCAGTTAATTTTCGTGGAATCGTGGTCGGTAATCCAATATCCTTTACGAATGATGAAGAAGGATTTCAAAATCTTCTTCGATGGATTCATTCACTGCAAGCAGCTCATAGCCTTAGTTCGGCTATTGTTGGCATGGAACCTACCGGTCATTACTGGCTAAACGTCTCTAAATGGCTCTCCGAGCGTGAATATGAAGTTGTTCTCGTTAATCCTCATCTTGTAAAAAAGAATAAAGAAAACCGCGACAATACGCCATCAAAGAGCGACAAAAAGGATGCTCTGGTCATCGCTGACATGGTTAAGAACGGCTACTACTCATTCACTCGCAACACTCCTGAAGCCTTTGAAGAACTTCGAGTCTTTCTCTCAAACAGGGACTCTGTCGTGACGAGACTCGTTAGTGCTAAAAACCAAATCCATCGTTGGGTTGACGTTGTGTTTCCCGAGTTGCGGCAAGTCTTTAAAGACCTTATGTGCAAAGGCTCATTGGCCACATTACGACTTTTTTCAACACCTGAAGAAATGAAGAAATTAGAGCCTCAAGATGTGGTATATGGATGGAAGTCCCTAATGAAACGTCAGCCTGGCGAAAGAAAGGCTCTAGCACTAATTGCTCTTGCTAGTCATTCTGTTGGTTCTAAACAAGCTACATATGCGTACAAGCTTCATTTAAAGCAGCTTCTGGCCGAATACGATCTTGCGTGCGAGCAGCTTAAAATAGTAGAGGCAGAGATTATTACTGTTTTAGACCGCATTCCTTTTGCTAAATCAATGCTTGCTGTTAAAGGGATTAACGCGATTTCACTTGCAGGTATTCTTGGTGAAGCAGGGGAT
>NZ_JAQFVF010000068.1 GCF_027789125.1 Paenibacillus aestuarii
CGCTCATGAAGCAGGTGGTCTGGTTTTGCAGACGATTCACTTCGCACGCATATGCTGCAGGAAAGTTTCCTGTGAGCGCTATCCCGTTGGCTCAGAAAGAGGTTGAGGCGCGTCTTATGCAGCCTCACCTCTTTGTCTATGTTCAAGAAGAGGGCGCTCTAAGCACGATTCCCTTCGCTCATGAAGCAGGTGGTCTGGTTTTGCAGACGATTCACTTCGCACGCATATGCTGCAGGAAAGTTTCCTGTGAGCACTATCCCGTTGGCTCAGAAAGAGGTTGAAGCGTCGTAAGGCGCACTCACCTCTTTGTTTATGTTCAAGAGGATGGCGCTCTAAGCGCGATCCCCCTTCGCTCATGAAGCAGGTGGTCTGGTTTTGCAGACGATTCACTTCGCACGCATATGCTGCAGGAAAGTTTCCTGTGAGCGCTATCCCGTTGGCTCAGGATGAGTATAAGTCCATTAAGCGGGTTTCCCTATAGCCTGAGCTCGAGCAGGAGTCACTCTATAAACACTATCCCATTGGTTCTTGAGAAGGTTGAGTTGCCGAAGGTACAGTCGATAGCAGCAAGCTCCTGAGCCAAAGGGATAGTGTCGATAGCAGCATACTTGTGAGCCAAAGGGATAGTGTCGATAGCAGCATGCTTCTGAGCCAAAGGGATAGTGTCGATAGCAGCATGCTTCTGAGCCAAAGGGATAGTGTCGATAGCAGCGATGCTCCTGAGCCAAAGGGATAGTGTCGATAGCAGCAAGTTCCTGAGCCCAAGGGATAGTGTCGATAGCAGCAAGCTCCTGAGCCCAAGGGATAGTGTCGATAGCAACGATGCTCCTGAGCCCAAGGGATAGTGTCGATAGCAGCGATGCTCCCGAGCCCAAGGGATAGTGTCGATAGCAGCGATGCTCCTGAGCCCAAGGGTTAGTGTCGATAACAGCAAGCTCCTGAGCCAAAGGGATAGAGTCGATAGCAGCGAGCTCCTAAGCCAAAGGAATAGTGTCGATAGAAGCGATGCTCCTGAGTCATAGGTATAGTGTTGAAAGCAGCATGCTTCTGAGCCAACGGGATAGAGTCGATAGCAGCAAGTTCCTGAGTCACAGGTATAGAGTCGATAGCAGCGATGCTCCTGAGCCAAAGGGATAGTGTCGATAGGAGCAAGCCTCTGAGTCAAAGGGATAGTGTCGAGAGGAGCGTCGCCCCTCTCCTTCTATGACATGACAGCTGCGCCGCCCATCTCACCCCAATTGGCTGGGCCAGAGCACATAGCTGGTGCGGTCTTTCTCAGCGCCGAGCAGCTTTAAATATTCTTGCTCAGGTGCGTCGGCAATGCGGACGCCGTTCCAGGAGTCGATCACAAGCTTGCGCAGCTGGTTTTGTTTGACAAACATCCGAAACATGCCTTTTAGCTCCAATGCAGTTGCTTGTAGATCGGTTGGCTCAGGTGTGGCAGCTTGGTCAAGTCGATAGATACGTTTTCCGTTATTTTCTATCCAATACTGCCATTTGGTACCTTTGAAGGCTAGATAATTGCTGCCTTTCCGAGCGAAGGAGATGCCGTTGATTTCGGGCCAAGGTACGATCAAGCCATAAGGATTAGCCGGATCGACAGCGTTGATTAGGCTGATGCCCGTATGATCGGTTGCTCGAAGATCTATTCCGTTTCTCACCACAGAGGCCGCCTGCTGGAGCTGTGCGATGAAATCTTTGGTGGCAAATTGAAGCGCAGGCAAGTTCGCAATGAATAATCCGCGTACGACAAGCCCCCAGTCTTCCAACTGTTTCAGCACAACGGCGATGGAGTCCCAAGGGAAAGGGCACATCTGAGCCACAAGATCCTTGGTTAACAGGCCAAAGCGCTCCAGCAAATGATGCGTCCATGCCACGGCCGCCGCGTCTTTATCCATCACGGGACTGGCTATCGAGTCCAGCGCGTACCAGCGCCCGAGCCCGGATTGGAACTTGTCCGGCTTTTTGGACGGCCCCAGCGCATGGAGACGGAGCGGGGTGAACTGATCGTTGGCTACGCGTCCGTCCCATACCAGCTGCAGCAGTTCCTCCAGCAGTGCGGATGGAGCGCGCCCGGTTTCGATCCCCAGCTTGCTTAAAAAGCTGGCTCCTTTGGTCTGCAGCAACCCCAGTAGCTCCGGATGTGAAACAGGCCTATTTTGAACCGCCGCCAAGCAAGGCTCGTAAAGGAGATGGCTCTCAGCTAGGAAGAAGGCGATTTTGCCTTCTTTTTCATCGGACTCTTTGCGCCCTATCCACAGCACTTCCCCCGAAGAACAGAGCAAGTCAAGATCTTGCTTGCGATAAGCAGGCTGCCGAGCAGGAAAGAGGATGGCTTCCCAAAGCGAGACGGGCAAATATAAACCCTGCAAATCCCGAATGATTTCGCGAAGCGCATCGATGCCGGCCGTATCCGAACGATAAGCCAGTTTGCGCAAGAGCGGCATGTGACTTACGTAGGCTTCTGACGGGATTCCTTCTCCGTTGCGACGGTACGTTTGCAGCGATAATCGGATGATGCGCGAAGCCACTTTGCTGCTCGTCCATAACGTTTCCGTACCAGGATCGGCGAATGGCGCAGGGGTGATCTGTTGTGCTTGAAACGCGCTTTCCGTCCATGTCGTGACCACCTCTAGCGGCAGCTCGTAGCGCAGGGCGAGCTCATGCGGCGTGAAGGAGAGTTGCCGATCAGCGAATCTTTGGAGAACGAATGTTTGTGCCTCTGTTGAAAAAGCAAGCTTCGCATAAAACTCAGCCTCATCACTGCGAAAAAAACGTTCACTGCCGGCTAAGTCAACTTTCCTCACAGCTCCTCTTGCCAAAAGCTCCTGCATCCATACTGCAACTTGCTCCTCTGTATGCCCGTTGGTTTGCATCTCGACGCGGGTGGCGTCTCCATGCTCTTTCAAGAATCGGTACAAGTCTTGCGCATCTTGAACGCCCCCGGCCATTTCAGCGAGCTTACGCTCTTCATCTGCAAGCACTTGCGGGTCAATGGCATTGCGCACCGCTTCGTCGCCGAATACATCGGCAGCCATTTGGCGGCTGAAGCCGAGCAGTTCAATCTGTAAATCTCTGGAAAGTGCATCGGATTCGTATAGACGCTGCTGCACATAATCGGCTTGGAATTGCGCGGCAAGCGGTGATGGAAAATGATTGCGATGCACAGCAAATTGAATCTCTCCTGCGTGAATGGCATCCAAAACCACCTTCAAGTGCGGAATGTCGACCTGATCTTCCAGGCACACTCGCATGGCTTCTTGAAACAAAGGAAACCGCTCCTTGAAGGGGAGGGCGTCTTTGAGCAGCTCCTGGGTACGCAGCCGTTTTTTCCAGGCCGGGATGCGGGTGAAGCTCCGGGATAGGAGGAGTGATGTTTCCGCCAAGCGCTGAAATGCCGCGGCATACATGCCGGATGCGGCGACGCTCTCTATGACGCGGGGTTCAGCTTGGGCAAATGAAATGGACATGATCAGCGGCAGCAAGGTATCGTCAAAGCCGGGAAAAATCAGTTCGATTCCGTTTTCCTTGGCATTGGAATAAAGGATGGCATGGCCATGGCTTTTTAAAATCGGTTCAATCGCCATGAGCCAGGTGCGATTCAGTTTGCGTCCGAACAGACTGTGCAGCACATAGTGGGCATGCTGCTGTTCATCCAGGAATGTCTCGATGGCGACGGTGCGGTCCGTTGGCACAGTGCCGACAGCCATCTGGCTGCGTATCAAGTGAATCAGGCTGTTGCTGGCCTCTGCGTCGAAAAAGGAGGTTTCCCGCAGCCATTCCTGCACATGGAGGTCGGCTTGTCTGCGTGTTTCTTCTATAGAAGTGCTCTGTATTTGCAGCCGGTCCCGCAGTTCCCGCCATATGGCGCCGGTTTGAATACCGAGTTCAAATGTCTTGCCGCCGCCTTCGCCGCGCCAGAAGGGAATTTCACTAAAGCGGTTCTCGGCTTCGCGGACATAGATCCGCTCCGGACGGATGCGGACGATGCGCCAAGAAGCTGTGCCGAGTTGGAAGACGTCGCCGACCGTCGACTCGTGAATGTATTCTTCATCCAGTTCCCCCAGATGAAGTCCGGTTTCACTGTGATGCACGGGGTATGCCGTGCTCTGAGGAATCGTGCCAGCGCCTGTAAGCGCAGCCATCTGCGAGGCCGCCAGAGGAAGCAGGCGGCCGCTTTCGCGGTCCCATTCGATCAGCGGCCGCACGAAGGGGTACAATCCCGCGAGCACGTCGAGCATCGCGAGCCATTGCTCACGCGGCAGCTCGTGGAAGCTGTCGCTCTGCGCGAGCAGGCGCTCCAGGCGCGGCACGTCCAGGTCGTCGCCCATGGCTGCCATGGCGACGACCTGCTGGGCCAGCACATCGAGGCTCCCCCGCGGAATGCGGATGGCCTCGATGTCGCGCGCCGCGATGCGCCGGCTGAGCACAGCCAGCTCCGGCAGCATGCTGCGGCTGCGTGCGAGCAGGACGCCGCGGCTGTCGCTGCCGACGGCGTGGCCTGCGCGGCCGATGCGCTGGATGCCGGCGGCCGCAGAGAAGGGCGAGTCGATCTGGATGACGAGATCGACATGGCCGACGTCGATGCCCAGCTCCAGCGACGATGTGGCAACGAGGCAGCGGAGGTCGCCGGCTTTGAGCTGGCGCTCGACTTCGAGCCGCTTGTCGCGGGCGACGCTGCCGTGATGGCTCCTTGCGATTTCATGACCGACGTGGTCATTGAGCCGCAAGGTCAGCCTTTCGCACAGCCTGCGGCTGTTGGCGAACACAAGCGTGGTGCTGCAGCCCTCCATCAGCTGCAGCAGCTTCACCACCAGTGGCGTCCAGATCGCCTCCTTGTCCGCCCCTGGTCCTGCAGGCTCCGGCATCGTCACCTGCAGCTCATAACGCTTCTCGTCGCGGCTCTCGACGATCTCGACTTTACGCGGCTCGACATCTTCCCAGCCGCCCAAATATTGAGCGACGCGCCAAGTGGGCTTTTGCGTCGCCGATACGCCGATCCGCTGTACGGATCGGCCGCACCACGCCGCCAGCCGCTCCAGCGTGAGCGATAAATGCATGCCGCGCTTGTCCGCTGCCAGATCGTGGATCTCATCGACGACGATGCGCTCCACACTCCTCAGCATTTCTCTCGCGCGCGGCGAAGTGAGGAGCAAGTACAGCGACTCCGGCGTAGTCACGAGCACATCCGGCGGCTGCCGCAGCATAGAGGCCCGTGTGCTTTGCGACGTATCGCCCGTCCTCACGCCTACTTTGATACCGGGCCAACTGAACGAGCTTTCGCTCGCTTCCGTCGCCGCTAGCGTCTCGATCTCAGCGATAAAATGCAGCAGATGATCATGAATGTCATTATTTAAAGCCTTCAAAGGGGTGACGACGAGCACGCGTACGCCGGCGTTGTAGTCCGGCATCGTTTTGCGTTTAACGATTGTATCTAGACAGGGCAATAAAGCGGCGAGTGTTTTACCGGAACCAGTCGGTGAGGAGATGAGGGTATGCGCGCCGGCAATGATCTTCTTCCAGGCCTGCTTTTGAATATCTGTCGGTTCGCCGAATCGGGAAGTAAACCATGTATTCAGTATCGGATGAAAATCATAAGGTTCCAGCGTGGTGTGCGTCATCTCGCTCACTCCCTTTTCACATTTTCTTCCAACGATAGCATATTGCGCGCTGGTACGCCACTTAAAGCCGCCTGGGGCCTCTTGAGCAGAAAGGCAAATAAGCCTTCACCTTCCGAGAAGGAGTGTAAAGGCTTGTCTCTTAGACCAGAACTGTCCGGTTGCGGCCCTCGCGCTTAGCTCGATAGAGGGCTTGGTCCGTTAGCGACATGAGCGCATCCAGCTCTGCCGAGGAGTCGGGGTAGTGTCCGACCCCAGCTGAAATCGTAATAAAATTGTTGGCGTAAACGGGCTTGGATCTTAGTGCTGAATGAATGCGTTCGACAATGGCGGCAGCATGGGTTAGGCTCGTGTCCGGCAGCAGCAGGATGAACTCTTCTCCGCCATAGCGCCCGCAGAGGTCATCCGCTCTCGTTTTTTGCCGAAAGACTTCGGCAAGTCCTTTCAAAACCGCATCTCCCGCCTGATGGCCGAAAGTATCGTTAAATGATTTGAAATGATCGATGTCCAGCAGGACGAGGCTGAACGGTGTTTGCCGATTCATCCATTCATGTAAAACAACATCGACATGCCGCCGATTCGCGAGTCCTGTCAGTTCGTCCGTCAGCGACTCCTTTTTAAAATAATCGACTTCTTTGGTGAGAGAATCCGTGTAGAGCTGTATTGCTTTTTTCAATTGTTCCGATTCGAAATACCAGGAAGGAATGCGTTCCAGGACGTTATTCTTAATGCGTTCTCTTGTCAGTGACCGGGAATACAGCGCAAGCTTTTTTAATGGAATAACCAGCTTGTGCGTCATCATGAGCGAAAGCAGCAGCATGATCAACACGAGCGGGGCTGTGTAGTAAAACATCCGCTGCGTGACTTCCCAGACAGGCGGGTCAATCTCTGCCACAGGGGTCTGCGAAGCGACCCCCCACCCGGAAGAAGGGACCGGCGCGTAACCTACGAGCATCTCCACGCCTCTCAGGTTCGTTACATGCGCATGACCGCTTTCGCCCTTCATCAGATGCTGGGCGATGACGTTTTTTGTCACATTTTCACCGTTGCGGCTTGGATCCGGGTGGTAGATCAGATGCCCATCTTTATCGATGACCCATGCGTAGGACTGATCGGAGAAGAAATGCTCGGAAACAATGTCGTTGAGCATATTGCTTTCCTCCAAATAAATGGTCCCCGCCACCCTGCCGCGGAAGTTGCCACCGCCGTCGAACACAGGCTCTGACATGGTAATGATCAAACGCCCGGTAATGGCGCGAAAAGGTTTGGTGATGAATGCTTCCCGCGGATTATAGGGCAAGTCGGAGAGCGAGGTCTTTTTACCGATGACACCGAGTTCGGGCTGCGTTGCCACAATGACATCATTCGTATCCGCAAACACGATGGAATTAAAAAAATGATTATACCCCGTCGTCGCCAACATCGTCTGCCGATAGTTGGGGTTGTCGATATTTTGTCCGATCTCGACAGATTTTGCTTTTAAATACTGCTTCATCGTTCTAAAAATCAAATCCGTCGTATCGGCGAATTTCTTTGCGTAAGCTTCGTGCATTTGCAGGGCATTCTCTTCAAGCTTGTTACGGGTAACGTGGTAACCGGTCATGAGGGTTCCGGCAAACGTAAGCAGAATGGCAAGGGAGACGAGAAACATGACCCAAAATCGCAGTGAATACTTTCTTATCGCCGATCACCCTTTCTACGAAACTTGACATATTTCATCCAGCATTCGCCTTATCTGCTTCCCTATTGTTGCCAAATTCAGCTCACTTCATCGCAGTCGCCAGACAAATGAAAACGGACCTGCAACTGGGTGAGGGTTACAGGTCCGTTTTCTATATAATAAGAGGAGAAAAAAGGTTGGACTTTAGAATAACCTCGGGAGATTAATGTAGCCTTAAAAGAAGTTAAAATATGAATTCAGGTTCGGTTTTTGGCTGAACTGCGCATAATAACAACATCAACTTAGCTATTGTGAAGGAGCTGTTATGTAGTGATGTATGATCTGAGAGTCGGTGACGAGCTGCTCTCCATTACGAATTCATCCTGGCTGTGTGAAGGGAGCGTCTATCGGATCGTGCAAATGGATGAAACGGAAATCGTCTTTGAGAAAGGCATTCGCTGGCCCCGGGCGTCCGTTGAGATGAGTTTTGTTGTAAAGAAGCCTGCGGCTGAATCCGGCTCCGAGTAAGCACTCCGTCAGGGGTGCTTTTTTTATGAAAACAGGTCTTAGTTCGGAAAATGAGGCTCGTTCGGACTCCGGGCCCTCACCACCGCTTGATGCAGCCTGCTGTATAGCGGTTTCAGCAGTCCTACGACTTTTTCTCCCCACATAAAAAGCCCTCGCGACTCTTCCTATAAAGGAAAGTCCGAAGGCTTACATGGATCCGTTCACGAACGGTATCAGATCTTTAATTCCCCAAGCTTGATCAGTTCTACAACCGCTTGTGAACGACCTTTTACGTTCAGCTTTTGCATGACGTTGGAGATGTGGTTTCGAACAGTTTTCTCACTAATAAAGAGCTGCTGCGCGATATCCTTGGTCGTTTTGTCCTGTACCAAAAGTTCGAATACTTCGCGTTCACGGTTCGTAAGTAGAAATTTGTTTTTGTGGTCGTTGCTCATGGATGTGTGTCACCCCTCCTTGCTCGGGTATTGGAAATACAAGGTATAGGGATACAGTCAAAGTTAGTTTATGACGGGCTGCTGTCAATGGTGCGATGTACTTAGAAAAATGGGCGATCCACGCTTTTGCTCTTCCCGGAAAGCCGTGGTAAGCTGAGTAGAAGCAATGCTCTTACGGGAAGGGGCTGCATCATGTTTAGACGCAACTATTTGACGAAGCAGTTGGAGCGGTTGACGGTTACACTGCATCGTATTTTGTTCAATAAGGAACATTTGCCGCAGGGCGAGGTTCAGCCGTTATTAGAGGAAGCCAGCCGCCACTTGCTCGGAATGAATCTGAAGTCGCTGCAAGCTCTTTCCAGCAAGGACATTCTGGAGCTATTGACCTATAACGGCAGTACCGACACGGCCAAAGCGCTTGTGATCAGCGATATTTTCGCTTCGCAAGGGGAGCTCTATCGGGAGAACGGGGAGCCGGATGAAGCGTATCGCAGCCATGTGAAAGCGCTCGATCTGCTGCTAGCTCTCCAAGCGCCTGAGCATGTCGAGGACGCCGATGTAGCCAAGGAAACGGCCTTGCGTATCGGACAAGGGCTGGAGCGGCTGCGGTCATGGGTGCTTCCGGCTAGCATGCAGCTGGAGTTGTTCGCTTACTGGGAAGAGCAGGGGGAGTACGCCAAAGCGGAAGATACGCTTTTTCATTATATGGAAGATCATCCGGAGCTGGTGACAGCCGCAGTAGCCCAAGGTACTTTATTTTATGAACGCCTGCTGGACAAAACGGCAGAGGAGCTGCATGCCGGCAATTTTACCCGGGAAGAAGCGGGGGAAGGTTTGGAGCTGTTGAAGAAGAAGCTGTCTTTATTGTAAAAGAATTAATTGTCATGTCATCATATCATAAAGGATGTAATATGCATGTTGAATCCTATTATCCCTCATACCGATGAGATTACTCAGATTAAAGTTCCGCTGCCGTTCCCGCTGCGGTGGGTGAATGCCTACCTCGTGCGGGGAAGCCGCGGGTATACCGTGATCGATCCGGGGCTGCACACCCCGGATGCCGAAGCGCTCTGGCAGCAGGCGCTGCAAGAGCTTGGCATTGCCTATGAGCACATTGAGCAGATCGTGCTCACTCACCACCATCCCGACCATTATGGGATGGCCGGATGGTTCCAGGCGCGCACCGGCGCACCGGTCCTCCTCTCGGAGACCGGCCTGCGGCAGGTGCGGCTGATGTGGAACGGCGAGCAGCCGATGTCGGCGCTGCTGCTCGAGCTATTCGCGCGGCACGGCCTGCCGCAAGCCGCGCTGGAAGAGATGACGAAGCATATGGCCAGCTTCGTCGAGTTGGTGTCCCCGCAGCCTGAGGTCACGCTGCTGCGGGAAGGGCACGTGCGCCTCGGGGACCGCGTGTACGAAGCGATCGAGACCCCGGGCCATGCCGCGGGTCATCTGGTCTTCTACGACGCCGAGGCGGAGACGATCTTTTGCGGCGACCACGTGCTGCCGCAAATATCGCCGAACGTCAGCTTCCTCCCGCAGGTGGAAGACAATCCGCTCGGCGCGTATTTGCGCAGCCTGGCGGACATGGCTGCGCTGAAGGTAAAGATGGCTTACCCGGGGCACCGGGAGCCTTGGTCCGGGTTTAGCGCACGCGCCGAGGAGCTTGTGCGCCATCATCATGAGCGGCTCGCGCTCATGGAGGATCAGCTCAGCGCGCCGCTGAGCGCGTATGAAGTGTGCCGGGCGACCTTCGGCGAACGGCTCTCCATCCATCAGCTGCGCTTCGCGCTGTCGGAGACGATCGCCCATCTGGTGCTGCTTGAGGCGGACGGGCGCATTCGCCAGCTCGCGCTGGATAACGGCGTGCATCGTTTTGTGCGGAGATGATTTGGAGTTTTCAATCAGCCGTGATAAGCTGAACGTAGGGTCGTTCTTTTACTTACGGAGGGATGCAGCTATGAAGACATTTCTGAAAGAAAAGTCGCTCGTTTTAAAAGAAATGCGGGATGAGGTTTTTCATCATTTTCCACAAGCGGATATTGAAACCGCAGTCGCCCGCCTCTTGGTTGAGGTGAAGGGCATCCGTAAAATTCCTCACGAGCTTATCGCCGAAACGCTGCTAGGTGTGCTCGGAAAGACGGAAACGTACAACGTAATGATGACGTTGCTGGAGATGGATAAGAAGGTCCGGCACGACCAAGAGCTTCTCGCTAGTATGAAAGATTCGGCATATAACCTGCACCGAACGATCGCGATGTCTATTTGCGGGATGTACGGGAGCGGAGCCAGCTCGTTGTTTGGCTTTGTCGATTGCAAATTCCGGTTTTTCTTTCCACACAAACGACCCAAGTCTTTCCTCTCCAAAGGCATTTGTGCCTTGGTCGCCTCCACAGCGAGCGTGGTCATTTCGGAGAAGGTCAAGGTGGACTATAGTGAGCGCAATTTGAGCCTGCTAGCTTCCCGTGGGGTTGCCCTTGATGATATCGTCGACATCGTCGATATGCTGCAGCGGCCGTACAATCCGGATCTGGACCGGAAGCTATGCGAGCATCATGTGCTGGCGGTGCTGCGCAAGCAGCAGACGTACCATGCTGTACAACTGGCAATCAAGATTGACGAAGGCGTGGAAAAGAAAGAATTCAACCAGCAATATAATCATATTGTCGGCAGTGATGAAGGCTTGTTCGGAGTCGATGAATCGATCGCTACCGCGATTCCGCTCATGTATGGCACGATCGCTCTGACCAATTTCGGCTACTTGGATAAAGCCAAGACTGGCATTATCAAGGAGCTGGACAGCGATCATACCGGGGGCAAATGCAACACGTTCATCGATGACCTGGTTTGCGGACTTGTCGCAGCAGCATGCGGGCGACTGGCCCACAATTCGGTTTCGCCGCTTAACAAACCGCTGGATTAAATAAAAAGCATCTCCACCCACACGTTCAGGATGTGGGAGGGGATGCTTTTTTGGTTTGCTGCAGCAAGTGCCTGGCGGTGTTCAAGCCGAGAATATACAGAAGGAAGATGAACACTTCCTTTCGCTTTGAAGAAGTGTGGGCTTGGCGATCAAGAAATTGAGGAGGTTTAAATTGTCCTCCCCGTCATTCACCAAGCGGCACTTTAAACTTGATCAGTAGTAAACAGATAAAGAGTAAGGAAATGAGAAGTGCCCATATCCGGTGTGCGGAATGAATGGCGATGACATAGAACATGCAAAAGTAAAAAACGATTGACCATACAAATGTCCAACCATACTGATACGTAATTCGTCCGTAGGTTACCCAAATCAGTTCGATGACGGCAAATAAAGCGATCCATCCTAAATAATAAACAAATTTGTTCCACTTGGTCGAAGGGAAAAAATGCAGGTAAAGCATCGTTGCCGCCGGCAGCAAAACAAAAGAATTGAGCAAATCGGTCGTTTTATGATTCAGCAAGAGATCCGGATGATACTGCCATACCAGATAGTTTTTGCAGAGCAGATTATAGAGTAGATTCATACAAGTCACAAAAAGCACTGTATCATAGTAGGCTTTCCAGCTCTTCATAGCCCGGCTCATTAGTTGTGCTGCTAAAAAGGCCAGATTAGTGGTAAGAATCACGCAGCGATGCCCTCCTTTGGAATAGGATCGTTATTGTATAAATTGTGTAATTGCGCCAATCTTTAATCAGCATGTGGACAAAAAGTAGTTATAAATCGGACAAAGGCTCGTATACATAGTAGTACGAAAAAGCTTAGTACAGGCTTATAAGGAGGAAAAACTCATGAAACATCAATACTGGGTTCGTACAGCCGCTATAGCTGGGGTGGTCGCCATGCTGACAACGGGATGCTCTGTGATGGGCGGCGGTAAAAAAGCCGATATCGATCCTCCTCCGACCGCAGGAGCGGATGCAGACGCGCAGACGACTTCGGCTGCGGTGACGATCGATATGGCGGCTGACAATTCTGCGCAAATGACCGTGTACGTCAAAGATCCGAAAGGTTTCGTAGCGCCGGTGAGCCTCGGGCTGCCTAAATCGGTCTCGGTCATTAAGACGACGCTGGAGAATATGGTCGACGGCGGACCTGAGACAAGCATTCTTCCTGCCGGTTTTAAGGCGCTTTTACCGAAAAATACGAAAGTGCTGGGCGCGAATGTCACGTCGGATAAGCGGGCCGTCATTGATTTCAGCAAAGAGTTTCTCAATTATGACCAGCAGGACGAGCGGAAAATTCTCGAGGCCATCACCTGGTCGCTCACCAGCTTCCCGACTGTCGAGAAAGTTCAGCTGCGCGTAGAAGGCAAAGACTTGAAGGAAATGCCGAAGGGCAAAACGCCGCTTGATACGCCGCTCGCCCGGACAATGGGGATCAACATTGAGAAAGCGACCGATGCAGAATTCGGTCAATCCACGCCGGTCACGCTCTATTTCTTGAACCAGAACGATCAGAATTATAAATATTACGTGCCTGTCACCCGACTGGTCAAAAGAACGGACGACGTCGCCAAAGCAGTCGTGGATCAGCTCGTTAAGGGGCCGGACCTGAAGAAAGGTTTGACCGGCGTCCTAAATACGGCAACGGAAGTGAAAAGCGTCAAACAAGGTGCAGACGGTTTGGTTACGGTTGACTTCGGTTCCAGCAAGCTGCTTGACACGGATCAGAAAGTGCCCGGCGATGCGCTTCAGTCGGTCATCCTCTCCTTAACGGAGAATGCAGGGATCAAGCAGGTGCAAATCAAGGTAGATGGCGCTGTGAAAATCACTTCGACGGATAATCAGAACTACACGAAACCTGTAGGAAAACCCGTCCATGTCAACGAAGTAAAAATGTAAAGCAATTCCCTAACTGAAAATAGGTTATTTTCTCGAAATTGGCAATACTATGGAAAATTTCGGGGAGATGGCCTCTTTTTTTTACAAAAGCTTCGTACTCCATTACAATGAGAATAGGGAAGTTAAGACCAGGAGGAGAAAGACGAAATATGAGAATCAATGGAAGATCGAACCAGGAACTGCGTCCTATGAAAATAACCCCTCATTATATTAAGCATGCGGAAGGCTCTGTGTTGATTGAGGTGGGTGACACCAAAGTGATCTGTACGGCTACGGTTGAAGATCGGGTCCCACCTTTTATGAAAGGGCAGGGCAAAGGTTGGGTGACCGCTGAATATTCCATGCTTCCGCGCGCTACGCAAGTCCGCAACCAGCGTGAAGCGGCCAAGGGCAAGTTGGGAGGCCGTACGATGGAGATTCAACGGCTCATTGGGCGTGCTCTGCGTTCCGTCGTTAATTTGGAAGCATTGGGCGAAAGATCGATTACGCTCGATTGCGATGTCATTCAAGCGGATGGCGGTACGCGCACCACTTCAATTACCGGCGCTTTTGTTGCTATGGCTTTTGCCATCCAGAAGCTGGCAACCGATAAGAATTTGAAAACATTCCCGATCAATGATTTTCTGGCTTCGGTCAGCGTAGGCGTCATCGGCGATACGCCGCGATTAGATCTGAATTATGAAGAGGATTCGCAAGCGAAAGTCGATATGAATGTCGTTATGACAGGTTCCGGTCAATTCGTCGAAATTCAAGGAACGGGCGAGGAAGCGCCATTCTCCCGCAAGGAGCTGGATGAGCTGCTGTCCTTGGCGGAGACGGGCATTCGCTCTATGATCGAAGTGCAGCGCAGTGTGCTCGGTCCGATTGCAGCGCGCATTCGCGGGGTGGAACATGCAGCTGCAGAGTAATTTTGTCGTCATTGCAACGCGGAATGAAGGCAAGGTGAAGGAATTCGCCAAGCTGTTTGAGCCCAAGGGCTATAAGGTGCGGAGCTTGGCTGATTATTGCGATCTGCCGGAGATTGTAGAGAGCGGCTCGACGTTCGCCGAGAATGCGCGGATCAAAGCGCAGGTTATCTCTGCCCATCTCCACGTGCCCGTGCTGGCGGATGATTCGGGGCTTTGCGTAGCGGCGCTCGATGGAGCGCCTGGCGTGTACTCGGCACGATTCGCAGGCGAAGGTGCGACGGATGAGGCCAATAACGCCAAGCTGCTGCAAGCGCTGCGCGAGAAAGCGGCGGCAGGTGAGCTGCCTGCTGCGCAAGCTGCCGCCGGCCCGCAAGGCGGCGCAGCGGAGCATCCGGAGCTGCTGAGCGAGGCGGCGTTCGTATGTGCGCTCGCGTTGATCGATCCCGTCGCCAACGAGATGATCGAAGCCGAGGGACGCTGTGAGGGCTTCATTATTGAGCAAGCGCGAGGTAATGGAGGCTTCGGCTACGATCCGCTGTTTTACATCCCGACGCTGCAGAAGACGATGGCCGAGCTGTCGGTTGACGAGAAGAACGAAATGAGCCACCGGGCCAAAGCGCTGCGCAAGTTTCTGGGCAGCCTGCCGGATCCGGAGCAATAAACGGCAAAACCTGCTCCCTTATCGTAAGGGAGCAGGTTTTTTTATCAGCGGATCGATATTTTGTAAGCGCGCAGCCACGTATCCACTTGGGCCAAATAGGCGAAGAGCTGCGGACCGGACATGAGCTGGCCGAACCATGGGATATTGACGTCGGCGTCCTCAGAGCTGGCCAGGTTGCGAATCTTTTGTACATCGATGAAGGGGAGCAGTGGCGAGCTGCTGTCATCGAGGATTTCCAGGACCCATTTCCTTACAGCGGTCAAATAGTTCGGATTATGGGTTTTCGGATACGGGCTTTTCTTCCGAGTAAGTACATCGTCAGGCAGCACGCCTTTGAGCGCTTTGCGCAAAATGCCTTTTTCGCGGTCCCCGGATGTTTTTATTTCCCAGGGAATGTTCCAGACATATTCGACCAAGCGGTGATCGCAGAAGGGGACGCGCACTTCAAGGCCAACGGCCATGCTCATGCGATCTTTGCGATCAAGCAGCGTCGGCATGAATCTCGTAATGTTCAGATACGACATCTCGCGCATCCGGTTTTGCTGCCCGGTCTCTCCGGCCAGCCGCGGCACTTCGCTCAGCGCTTGCTCGTAGCGGTTGCTGACATATTCGACGGGTTTGATCCAGTCAACGAGATCAGGAGCCAGCACATCGACGCGGTTGTTCAATTTCAAAGACCAAGGGAACGTATGGGCCTCCAACGCATCTTGCCGATGGAACCACGGATATCCGCCGAATATCTCATCCGCAGCTTCACCGGAGATAGCGACCGTAGCTTCCTTTTTAATCTCGCGGCAGAACAAATACAGGGACCCATCTACATCAGCCATCCCCGGTGTATCTCGGGCAAAAACCGCCGCTTTCAGCGACTCAACAAGCTCAGGTGTGTCAAATTCGATATAATGATGCACGGTATTGAGGTGCTCTGTCATCCTTTTGATCCAAGGGGCGTCGGCGTTAGGCTGAAAGGCATTCGCTTTAAAATGCTTATCGTTATCGACGTAGTCAACGGAGAAGGTATGCAGCTGGCCTTTGCCGCTTTGCTTATAGTGGTTCGCAGCGAGTGTCGTCAAAGCGCTGGAGTCGAGTCCTCCGGAGAGCAGTGTACAGATCGGCACGTCGGAGACGAGTTGCCGCTGGGCCGTATCGTCGAGCAGCTCCTGAATGCGCAGGGATGTAGCTTCGACGTTGTCCTCATGCGGCTTGCTTTCGAGCTTCCAATAGGTGCGGATACTTAGGCCATTGCGGTCAAAGACAGCACATTGTCCTGGCTTCAGCTCTGACATGTTGCGGTAGACACCGTGTCCAGGCGTACGTGCCGGACCAATGGAAAAAATTTCGGCAAGCCCTTCAGCACCGACCTCGGCCTTAAAGTCCGGGTGCGCCAGAATGGCTTTCGGCTCGGAACCGAATAGAAGGACGCCATTCTGATGAGAATAAAAAAGCGGCTTTACGCCGAGCCGATCTCTAACCAGGTAGAGGGATTGCTCTTGATCGTTCCACGCCGCAAAGGCGAAGATGCCGTTGAGCCGGTCTACGCAGGCGCGCCCCCATTCGATGAAAGCGACAAGGAGCACCTCCGTGTCGCACGTGGTGCGGAAATGGTGCCCGCGTCCTTCGAGCTCTCTTTTCAGCTCAGGAGCATTGTAAAGTTCACCGTTATATACGATCGTATACGTATAATCGCCTTGTTTCCGGATCATTGGTTGAGCGCCATTCTCCGGGTCCATGACACTCAAGCGCCGATGTCCAAGCGCACAGTGCTGCGATATCCACGTGCCGGAAGCATCCGGTCCGCGGAGATTAAGAGTTTCCGTCATATTCTCGAGAATGGACGGGTACCCTGTCAAGTCTTTCCGCCAATCTATCCATCCCGTTATTCCGCACATAGACGTTCATCCCTTTCCTTTAGAGAAGCATGATGATAAAGGGTATGCATGGGGAAGTCATTAAATGTCTGTCCAGAATCGCCCGCCAACCATCTATTGGTGCTGATTTTTGTATTTTGCCTGCGGGACTGTTACAATGAAGCCAATTACTACTTATTAAATACGACAAGGGTGATCGACAATGAAAAAGAAACATTCCAAGCCACAAATCGATTATTTGGCAGCAAGAGAACACTTCTTGCAAATTAGCAGCCAAGCGGATAAACGCATCGCGGCCTTGAAAGAAGAAGGCAAAGAAGTAGGTCAAGAAGAAATGGAAGAGATCATTGAACGTGTCGGCTTGCACCGCGCTTATAATGAGCTGACGCATGCGGAGAATACATTGATTAACTGGACACAGATGGCGATTAAGTCAGAGCCGGAATTTATGGCCAAGCGGGGAGAGTTCGAAGAGCTGTATGAACTCATCAAGACGAATGCGGAAGCCAGAGGAGCCATTCTTAATTTGGCGATGCGATTAAATTTAGAGCTTGCGTGACATTCTATAAGAGCAGTGCCATTACTTCTTCAGGAGGCGAATGCTCATGGACAGTCATTTCATTAGCAAGCTGCACGAAAGGCAGAGAAAAGCCGAGAAGAATCAAAGGACACAAGGGCATAAACGACCGGGCGACAAACTGCCCAATCATAAGCACTAATGTCTGATGGCACCACGAAGGCCTGCAGGGAATGATTCCTTGCAGGTCTTTGCTTTGGACTGCAGCATGAGCGCTTGCCTTGCTTTTCCAGCATATGATGGCTGGCGTAAATCCATACTAATTGAAGCTTCTACTCTACTGATTGTCAGGAGGATTCGCGCTATGAGCAGAAAAAAGGGCAGAAATCTGGATGCCATCAATCAAAGCACTATCGACCATTCGAAGCAATCATCGCGGATGCAGCAGAACCTGGATTCGACTGAGCCAGGGCATCATCCGTCCAACCGTCCTTCTGTTTAAACAAACCAAGAAAGGCTGCTCGAAGAAGAGCAGTCTTTTTGCTTTTTTTGTCACATCTATGAACAGACTGACCGCCAGCTTGTGAGAAATGTCACAGTGCTTCACTGGGATCAATTATACAATGGGAAGAACATCATTCCTGCAAGCAAGAGATCCTATGAAGCGAAGGTGAACCTGTTGAAATTGACCATTATTAAAAAAATCGTTCTCGGTATCGCAAGTCTGTCCGTGATTACATACGGTTGCAGTGGATTATTTATTTTTTACTTGAAAGGTATCATTGCGCCTGCCATGTCCGATTGGCTGTATCATAGCATCATCTTATTGTTAGGAATTTTCTGGACAGCTCTTTTGGGCTGGCTCGGCGCCTTATGGTTCGTCAAGCCGCTCTTGCGCTTAACGGCAGCGGCGAATGAAGCCGCCCAAGGTAAGCTTAACGTGGAAATTCCCAAACATCCGTCGAATGATGAGATTCGTCAGCTTAGCGAGTCGTTCCAAAGCATGCTTGATAGTCTGCGGCAGATGATTACCGGTGTCAGTGATAACGTGGCTTTTACCCGCGTGCAAGCCGGCCAACTGAACAACGGGATGGTCAGGGCATCCAACCAGATCGAGGTGATTGCCGGTAAGGCGGAGAGCATCTCGAAGGGGGCGAAGGATCAGGCCGCTTCGGCCCAAGGCACCTTACATACCGTTGAGCAAATCAGGAGTGCTGCCGGTGCGGTTGGTCGAAAGGCGGATGAAACGCGGGGTATCTCCCTTGATATGCTCGAGACGAACAGGCAGAGCGAAGCCGTCGTCCGTTCCTTGCTAACAGGAATGATGAACCTGGCACAATCGAATCGGGATTCCTTGCATTTTGTGCAGGCTTTGCAAGAGTATGCGCAGGAGATTAGATCTATCTCGCAAGTTGTCGGAGAAGTATCGGAACAGACGCACTTGGTGGCCATCAACGCTTCCATCGAAGCGGCTAGAGCCGGCGAGCATGGGCGCGGATTCGCTGTCGTAGCGGAGGAAATACGCAAGCTAGCTACCCAAAGCTCGGACGCGGTAAATCACATCGCCCCATTCGTCACCAGAATGGAGAGCGGCGTAAAGGAAGTCGTCACGAATATGATTGAACAGGAGCGGTTGGCTAGCCGTGAATACGCGAGTGGCGAATCTGCCCAGATAGCGCTGGACCGGGTGCACCGTGCCGCGCAGGAAACTGCGCAAGCGATCGAGGACATAACCGCAAGTATCGGCGATCAGATTCAGCAAATCGAACAGGCCTGGGTAAAAACGCAGGAGGTAGAGGATATCGCGCGGCTCATTTCTCAAGAGATCCATTATGTTGCTGTTTCCATCCAAGAGCAATCGGCCGTTATGCAGCAGCTTGCTTCCACTTCCGAGCTTTTGGAGACTGAAGCCGATACATTAAGCATCCGAATTAACAAATTTAATCTCTAAACGTGCAGCTCTATTCAAAATTAAGCAGCCCTTTCTTAAGCGCATATTTCACAAGCTCGGGTCTCGTTTTCAGACCGAGCTTTTCCATCACATTGCTTTTATGGGTTTCCACCGTTTTGACGCTGATGATGAGTTGTTCAGCGATTTCTTTGTTGCTGTACCCTTTGGCGACCAGCGGCAAAATCTCTTTTTCCCGATCGGAGAGCGTGTCATAGGAACTATGCGTATCGCCGCGATGCAAATTTTCGAGGAGTTCCCTCATTAAACGCTTGGTCGCTGTAGGATAGAGGTACGCATTGCCTTCGGCTACGGATTGGATGGCGGTGAGCAGTTCCTCGTGCGGTGCGCTTTTCAGAATATATCCGGAAGCACCGGCGTAGATGGCGCGGAACAGGTATTCATCATCATCATGCATAGTTAGGATGAGAATCGCAATATCCGGCAGCTTTTTTTTTAATTCCAACGTAGCGGTGAGGCCGTCTTTGCCGGGGGGCATATTCAGATCCATCAATACCACATCGGGCTTCAATTCTTGAGCGGCCTTAATGGCTTCATCGCCGTCTGCGGCTTCGCCGATAATTTCGAACTGTTTATTGCTTTCCAATAATATTTTTAGTCCAGAGCGAACAACCGCGTGGTCATCAACTAATAAAATTTTAATCATAAGCGCCCTCCTTTCCATAAAGTGATAACCGATGTGGAGTTCATAGAGTTCCACAAACGGTTCAGTCCTAATCTTGCTTTGATTACTGATGCAATAGGGGCAATGCCTGAGTCAGCAGATTAGTTTCTGATGACAATACTGTACTGATTTACCAAAAATGGTTCTATTGCTATTGTAAACTTATTTTTCCATGTTGTAATCAAGGGAAAACCCCTAAAAACAGCTCAGGGTTTTCCCTCTATTTATCCATTTTTCGTTATTTGGGGCGTGTTTATCCAAACATAAGTACGAAAAAGGGTAGCATTTGAGTCAGGCCTCGCAGCTTAACTAAGGGGATCACCTTGAGAAATATCAGAATAATCCCTAATTAAAATGAGCGTAGGTAAGCTTTAGAATATAAAATAAGGGCTGTAGAAAGGAAGGATACTTTGGTCGCCAAGAGGGATTCAATCATAAGTTGACACAGGCGAAGCTGAGAGATTTGGTCATCTTCGGGAAGTCAGGCGCTCTCTGTTCGCTGCTTATTCGATTGGGCAACACCTACGGTATAGACCTTGGATCGAGCACGTTTATCGACCGGAGATTCAGCCACGCAGAGCTGGCGGAGATGATTGCTACAACGAGGGAGAGTGTAAGCCGGATGCTAGGTGATTTGAAGAATAAGGACGTTATCGTATACCTTGATGGCCATATTATGATTAATTAGCTCCCATATCTTCGCGCTAAATGCAAGTGCGATAATTGTGCTACAGGCAGCATGTCGTATATAACATACAAAATGACGGAGGAGAAGCAGACACTTATGGCCAATAACCACATTTTACTGGAAAGCGGCACGAATGAGGTGGAAGTGCTTGAATTTCAGCTTGGCGACGATTATTACGGAATTAATGTTCTTAAGGTAAGAGAAGTGATCGGCGGGCTTGATAAATCCGGAATTACTCCGATTCCTAACGCGCATCCCTGTATGGAAGGGATCTTTCATATTCGCAATGAGGTTGTACCCATTATCGATTTAGCCAAATGCCTTCATTATCCGGGCTCGCAGCACCCTGACAAAGATAAATATATCATCAGTGAAATGAACGGAACGAAAGTTGCCTTTCATGTTCATAATGTAACCAGAATCCACAGTACGACCTGGGAAAAGATTGAGAAGCCAAGCGAGCTCATGCAAAGCGGTGAGCAGGCAACGGTAGCTATCGTGCGATTGCCGGAACGGATGATTTTGCTGCTCGACTTTGAGAAGATTATTGGCGATATGCTGCCTAACGCTTTTGAGCATCAGCTGAAATCATTAGGCGTGAGGGAACGTTCCGAGAAGCGAATTATGGTCGTCGAGGACTCGTTGATGCTATCGAGGCTTCTCGAACAGACGTTAAGCGAAGCTGGATACAGCCAGATTCGATTATTCGGTGACGGCAAACTCGCTTGGGAAGCTCTTGAGAAGTACGCCCAGACAGAGCAAATCGAGAATAACGTACATTTAGTTATTACTGATATCGAGATGCCGCAAATGGATGGCTTTCACTTGACGCGACGAATCAAAGAGCATGCCGTGCTCAAACAGCTTCCCGTTGTCATCTTTTCTTCGCTGATCACGGATAGTTTACGGCATAAGGGAGAGCGCATCGGCGCGGACGCCCAGATTAATAAGCCGGATATTTTGCAATTAATCGGTGTTGTTGACCGATTAGTTCGCTAGTATTCACGAGCGGATGATAAATGAAAATAGGTGATGAACTTGAATGAACATTCTTTTGATCGAAGATGAGACGGTCATAGGCGATATGATCGCGATGTATTTGACAGATGAGGGTTACACAGTGAAAAGGGTGTATAACGGTTTTGCAGGCCTAGCCGCCTTAGATTCATTTCACCCTGACATGGCCTTGATCGACTATGTGCTGCCCGATATTAATGGAATTGAAGTTTGCAAGGAAATTCGCAAATACTCTTTCATGCCGATCATTATGGTTTCTATGAATACTGAGGTTTCCAACCGCGTTGAGGCGCTGTTAGCCGGTGCGGATGATTATTTGTGTAAGCCGTTTAGTATGAAGGAGTTGGTTGCCCGGATGGTTGCCCAATTGCGGAGATACCACCAGGTGCAGCACCATGAACCCGTCGTGAGCCAGGAGATGGCTAATGAGTTCATCCGCATTGATCATGAATTTCGTACGATCAAAGTGAATGGCAAGGAAGTGGAGATGACTTTCTCTGAGTTTGAAATTATGAAACTGCTGAGCAATGCTCCGGGACGAGTGTTTAGCCGGGAAGAGCTGATTACTTATTTGCGGGGCGATACGACGATGGTGAATGAGCGTTCTATCGATGTGCACGTGACGAAGTTAAGAAATAAAATTGAAAAGGATCCGAAGAATCCGCAATTTATAAAAACAGTTTGGGGAATTGGCTATAAATATGTCTTAACGAAGGACGAACACAAGACGCTCAAGAAGAAGTGACATGTGCAAAGCCTTATTTTCAATAAATGAATATGCATACATCAAACAGGGGGCTTTATGACGGCATATGAGACAGCAAGACACAAGGAATTTATCGATTCTGCCATCGTCAGACATGAGGCTGCTGAGCACTTGTTTACCGTGAATCAATTAATAACAAAGGTCAAACAAATGCTAAATTATACGAAGAGCAGCGATGTCGTATTGGAACTACAACGCATTACCTCAGATATTAGTGGTCTGATCGAGAGGCTTGAAGAAACGGGGCTTAACGGCGTAATTGAATCAGATACATAAAAAGACTGCGCTTGCGCAGTCCTTTTCATGTATTCGAATTACATTTCTCTCATCCATGCTTCCGCTTCATCCATAAGGCTAAAGAATCTCACTTCAATTGGTGTCGTTGTGCGAATGGGGGCTTGTTCAAAAATCTTGTTCACCGTATATTCCCCAATGAGTGATTGAGGTTTGACTACTGCTAGGAAGCGAAGACCTTGGGCGTAACCGGTATTGCTAAAATGATCGAGTATCCATTCTTGATTCTCCGGTGTAACGAAACGAACTTTTGTATCATCTATAATTAGTTTGTCTGATCTATGTTGTTTTAAGAGTTCTATAGATTTATTCGTACTGGATTGAAAGATTTCTTTGGATGCGAAGTTGTTCCTTTTGAGAATTACATAGTTAAATTGTTCGTTGTGATCAATTGTATATTGTTCTTCGCTCATTATGGTCACCTTTATGTTTTTTATTGAATTTAATATTTTATGAGCTTAAGCCTCAACATAGGGCATATCTCAAACAACAAAAAAACCGCACATCCGCGCGGTCTCATGCCTGACTATGATACGTCCCAGGAGGGATTCGAACCCCCGACCGTACGCTTAGAAGGCGTATGCTCTATCCAACTGAGCTACTGGGACTTAAAGCTTGTCGCTTGCGAATCAAGTTCGTACTCAGCGAAGCAAGAGTTAATATATCACAGCCATTTTGGAGAGTCAACCCCTAGAAATTTTTTTTTTGCATTCCCGCATGCAATCAAGTAAACTGTCTCCAGCGAGACCAAGTTTTCTGAGGTGATTCCTATACCAGAACCAACGATGAACAATTTAATTCTATTTCCGAAAACCGAGCAGTTCTACGAAGAAGAGCTCACCCGGTTTTTACAAAGAGAGCAATACACAGACGCAGCACAGCTGTTGACGTTCTTGCTCCAGTTCCCCCATACGGATGTTAATAAATCAAGCCAGTGGGAGGCTTTGCTCAATTGGCTGCATACCATGAACCCGGAGATCGTCTTCGGTTCCACGCCAGCGGCAGAGGACGGACGGGACGAAGAAAAGGAGGAGGACTTGCTGCGGCAGTTCATCCAGGACAAGACTTCAGATGATGCGGCTTATATTGATAAGCTGCTCGACATGCTGAAGGCTGGAAATCTGGAACAGCAGGTCGGAGCGCTGGAGCAGCTGGCTTTTGTTGAGCTCCCCGTCGCTTGCCTTACGGTGAGGCAATGGGTGTCGGAAAGGCCCCGGCACCCGCATCTTCAATTCAAGGCGCTGCAGACATTGCGGCAAATGGGCGAGCGCGGTATCGTAGAGCTGCCCAAGAACGGCAAGAAGATTCCGCTGGACATTGAGGAGACGCCGCTGGGTCCGGAAGATTTTCCAGCTCAGATTCGTGATATGATCCGCCGGGTTGGGGAAATTAGTGAAATGAGCCAGCCTGATTTTGTCTTTTTCGCCGAGCAGACGTGGCAAGAGTTTCTGGCATACGCTTATGGCACTAGCGTGTATACGGAACTGTTGAAGCCCGAGGAGGGAGCGGTCGATATATGGGCCTCCGCGCTGCATGCCGCGCTCCAGGAGCGCATGTTCGGCATGGTGGACCGTGAGGAGCTTCTGGATACATACGGGATTGTGGATTCAATGACGCTACAGTGGAGACGGGCGTACTCGACACTACAAACCTTCATTCAACAAATGATCCCGAATCCGTCGTAAGGATCGCTAGCGTTCGCCTTGAAATGAAAATGTTATATGTTATAATAGAATGGTTATAATGGTAAGTAGGGGTATTAGATTGGACACTCCACTCGCCAGAACGTGAAAATATGTCATGGTACATTTTTGGAGGGGAAGGCATAAAATGAAAGCAAGTTGGGAAAAAATAGAGAAGAACGTAGGCGTTCTTGAAGTGGAAGTTGGCGCAGATCGCGTCGCAGATGCACTGGATAAAGCATTTAAAAAAGTATCCGCGAAAGTGAATGTTCCAGGTTTCCGTAAAGGGAAAGTTCCTCGTTCTATCTTTGAAGCTAAATTTGGTGTAGAGAGCCTATACCAAGATGCTTTGGATATCATTTTGCCAGAAGTTTACGTACAAGCGATCGAAGAGGTTAAAATCGAACCTGTTGACCGCCCAGAAGTAGACGTTGAGCAATTTGCAAAAGGCCAAGTGCTGAAGTTCAAAGCGAAAGTAACGGTTAAACCAGAAGTTACGCTTGGTGACTACAAAGGCGTTGAAGTTGAAGCGGCTGATGAAGCAGTCACTGACGAAGAAGTGAACCAAGAGCTTGAGCGTCTGCAACAGCGTCATGCGGAATTGGTTGTTCTTGAAGAAGGACAAGCTGCCAACGGCGACGTTGTTGTGATCGATTTCGAAGGCTTCGTAGACGGTGAAGCGTTCCAAGGCGGCAAAGCGGAGAAATATTCGCTGGAGTTAGGCTCCAACAGCTTTATCCCAGGCTTTGAAGATCAACTCGTTGGTCTTGCCAAAGGCGAAGAGAAAGACGTTGAAGTTACGTTCCCTGAGAACTATCACTCCGAAGACCTGAAAGGCAAAGCTGCTGTATTCAAAGTGAAAATTCACGACATCAAACGTAAGAACTTGCCGGCTCTTGACGATGAGTTCGCGAAAGATGTTAGCGAATTCGATACGCTTGAAGAGTACAAAGCGGATCTGAAGAAGACGCTTCAAGATCGTAAAACGCAAGATGCACAAGTCGCTAGAGAAACAGCGGTTGTAGCGAAAGTTGCAGCGAATGCTGACGTTGAAATTCCAGTTGCTATGGTAGAAGCTGAGCTTGAAGTTATGGTGAAAGAATTCGAAAGACGTCTTCGTTCCCAAGGCATGACGCTTGAGATCTACTACCAATTCTCCGGCCAAAACGAAGCTGTGCTGAAGGATCAAATGAGAGAAGATGCGGCGAAGCGCGTTCTGAACAACCTGGTTCTTGAAGCTGTTGCAGCTGCTGAGAACATCACGGTTACAGATGAGGAAGTGGATGCAGAGCTTGAGAAATACTCGCAATCCTTCCAAAAATCCGCCGCTGAACTTCGCGAGCTGTTCGCTTCCAACGGCAGCTTGGAAGGTATGACGAGCGATCTGGTAGCAAGAAAAACAGTTGACTTCCTGCTCGAAAATAGCAAGAATGTTTCCGCAGCAGTGTAAATAAGGTAAGTAAAGGCACGTTCGAAACGCTGGCGTGCCTTTCTTTTACCCTAATTTCACTGGAATGGCTGCAACGTACATAAGCTTTACCGTATTACATAGCGCTCCGCCTCGAAAAAATGACTTTGCTCTTCAAACGTGTTAATATGATGATGTGAATGGAAAAAGGGATCGCTTTTCCCGTTTCCTTCTAAATTTCCCGCATAGGGTGAACATGGCGATTGCCACAAAGGAGTTGGTACAATGAGTCTTATTCCTATGGTTGTTGAACAAGAGGCTCGTGGGGAACGTTCCTACGATATCTACTCGCGCCTGCTCAAGGACCGCATTATCTTTATCGGTAGCGCCATCGATGATGATGTGGCTAATTTGGTCATTGCCCAGCTGCTGTTTCTATCTGCTCAGGATCCTGAGAAAGATATCCACTTATATATTAATTCCCCAGGTGGGTCCGTAACGGCGGGGATGGGTATCTACGATACCATGCAATTCATTAAACCTGATGTATCTACGATCTGTGTAGGTATGGCTGCAAGTATGGGTTCCTTGCTGTTAACAGCCGGAGCCAAAGGCAAGCGATTCGCGCTGCCAAATGCGGAAGTGATGATTCACCAACCGCTTGGCGGTGTTAGAGGTCAAGCGACAGATATTAAGATCCATGCGGATTGGATTATCAAAACGAAGCAAAAGCTCAATCAGATCTATGTTGAGCGTACGGGACAGCCGCTTGAAAAGATCGAAAGAGACACCGATCGCGATAACTTTATGAGCGCTGAAGAAGCGAAAGCATACGGTTTAATCGACGAGGTTATCACTCGAAACGACTTGAAATAAAGGAGTGATCCCATGTTTAAATTTAACGATGAAAAAGGCCAGCTCAAATGTTCTTTCTGCGGAAAATCCCAAGACCAAGTGCGCAAGCTAGTTGCCGGTCCGGGAGTGTACATTTGTGATGAATGTATAGAGCTTTGCACGGAGATTGTGGAAGAGGAATTGGGTCATGAAGAAGAACTGGACCTGAAAGATGTTCCGAAGCCGAAAGAGATCCGCACGATTTTGGATCAATATGTCATTGGTCAGGATCAAGCGAAGAAGTCGTTGGCTGTAGCGGTTTATAATCACTACAAACGGATTAATTCGCAAAACAAGCTTGAGGATGTAGAGCTTCAAAAGAGTAACATTGTGCTCTTAGGACCTACAGGAAGCGGTAAGACGTTGCTGGCGCAGACGCTTGCCAAGATTCTTAACGTTCCGTTCGCCATCGCGGATGCGACTTCGTTGACCGAAGCCGGGTACGTGGGCGAGGATGTAGAGAACATTCTGCTCAAGCTGATTCAAGCAGCAGATTACGATGTGGAGAAAGCTGAGCGCGGCATCATCTACATCGATGAGATCGATAAAGTGGCGCGCAAGTCCGAGAATCCGTCGATTACAAGAGACGTTTCCGGCGAGGGCGTACAGCAAGCTTTGCTGAAAATTCTTGAGGGCACGGTTGCTTCCGTTCCACCACAAGGCGGACGTAAACACCCGCACCAAGAATTCATTCAAATCGATACGACTAACATTCTGTTTATTTGCGGCGGTGCCTTTGACGGTCTAGAGCAAATCATTAAGCGCAGAATCGGTAAGAAAGTCATCGGTTTCAGCACAGATGGCAGCAAAGTAGACTTGAAACCAGGCGAATACCTGTCCATGGTTCTTCCGGAAGATTTGTTGAAATTCGGATTGATTCCGGAGTTCGTTGGTCGTCTTCCAGTTATTTCCACGTTGGAGCCGTTAGACGAAGCTGCTTTGGTTCGTATTCTATCCGAACCGAAGAACGCTTTGGTCAAACAATACCAGAAGCTTCTTGATATGGATAACGTGTCGCTTGAATTCGACGCAGAAGCGCTCGATGCGATTGCGAAGGAAGCAATCAAGCGGAACACAGGCGCTCGCGGTCTCCGGGCGATTATCGAGAGCATCATGCTGGACGTGATGTTCGAGGTGCCTTCGAGAACGGACGTTTCCACTTGCAAGGTGACCAAAGAAACGGTGCAAAACAAGCTATCGCCTGTTTTGACAACCAAAGAAGGCGGCCAGTCTTCCGGCAAGAAAAAAGAAGAGAGCGCGTAACCCATAAACTCATAAATTAACACACAGCCTCCAATCCGATTCCTTACATAGGGATCGGAGCGGAGGATGTTTGGTGTCATGGGGGGAGAAACCATAATGTTCCACAGAAAAGACACGCGACCCGTTCGCGTGGGGGATTTAACGATCGGCGGCAGCAACGAGGTCATTATTCAGAGTATGTGCACGACCAAAACGGCAGACGTCAAAGCAACGGTAGCCGAAATTTTGCGACTTGAAGAGGCCGGCTGCCAGATCGTTCGCGTTACTGTAAATAACAAGGAAGCCGCGGAAGCGATCAAAGAAATCAAGAAGCAGATTCATATCCCGCTCGTCGCGGATATTCACTTTGATTACCGTTTGGCCCTCGCCGCCATTGAGAACGGCGTCGACAAAGTACGGATCAATCCGGGCAATATCGGTCGCCGGGAGAAGGTGGAGGCTGTCGTTAAGGCTTGTAAAGAACGCGGTATCCCTATTCGGATTGGTGTCAATGCGGGTTCGTTGGAGAACCACCTGTTGGAGAAATACGGGTATCCTACACCTGAAGCAATGGTTGAGAGCGCACTATTCCATATTAATATTTTGGAAGAGCTCGATTTCCATGACATTATCGTCTCGCTCAAAGCGTCCGATGTGCCTATGGCGATCGCGGCTTACTCGAAGGCAGCACAAGCCTTTAACTATCCGCTGCACCTTGGCATCACCGAAGCTGGAACGCTGTTTACAGGCTCGGTCAAAAGCGCTGCCGGCATTGGCGCATTGCTCAACATGGGCATCGGCAACACGCTGCGTATTTCGCTGAGCGCCGACCCTGTCGAAGAGATCAAGGTAGCGCGCGAACTGCTCAAAACGTTCGGATTGATCACGAACGCGGCGACGCTCGTATCCTGCCCGACATGTGGCAGGCTGGATATCGACCTCTTCTCCATTGCGAATGAAGTGGAAGATTACATTGCCAAGATTAAAGTGCCAATTAAAGTATCCGTACTCGGATGCGCGGTTAACGGCCCGGGCGAGGCCCGCGAAGCGGATATCGGTATTGCCGGCGCGCGCGGCGAAGGCATGCTGTTCCGTTATGGAGAAATGATTCGCAAAGTTCCTGAAGCCGAGCTGCTGAACGAGCTGAAAAAAGAAATAGACGTCATCGTTGAAGCTTATGAAAGAACAGGTGTCATTCCTGGCCGTAAGCATTAGGACGATACTCGAAGCCCCTAAGGATAACCTTAGGGGCTTTTTCGTTCTAGCGCATAATCTGGGATCGAAAGATGCATAATGAATAAATCTGGAAAGTTTTTGCATTTCCCATTTCAAGGCTAAAGACGAAGGAGAGTCACCTATGTACAAGAAGAAAAGCAGATCCAAGCAAGCGCACCCCCTCACACTTAGTCTCTTCGCTTTGCTACTATGGTTCCCGTACGGATCCGTTCCAGCCTTTGCGATTCAGGCAAAGGCGGCAAGCGATCAACCGCTTCAGCAGCAGGAGATTCCTGTGAATCCGATGACACCTGACCAACAAGTCAAGCCGGCTAAACAGGTCGCCATCGTGATCGACGATTTCGGCAACAACATGGATGGTACGCAGGAGATGCTGAATTTGAATATCCCGTTCACTGTCGCTGTAATGCCGTTTCTACCGTCTACGAAGCAAGATGCACAGTTAGCCCATGAAAAAGGTCTCGAAGTCATCCTGCATCTGCCTATGGAGCCCGTACGCGGTAAGAAAAGCTGGCTTGGTCCAGGTGCCATCACGACCGATCTGTCAAACGAAGAGATCCGCAAACGCGTGATCGCTGCCATTGACGATGTGCCTTATGCGATCGGTATTAATAACCATATGGGATCCAAAGCAACGGCAGATGAAAGAGTCATGAAAATCATCGTTGAAGTTTGCAAAGAGAGAGGTCTGATGATCTTGGACAGCCGGACGACGCCGAAAAGCACGATCGGCAAGCTCTGCGATCAAATGGGAGTGCCCCATACGGAAAACCAGCTCTTCTTTGACGACATCTATACATACAACCATATCAGCAAGCAGATGGTGAAATTTAAGAAGCTGGTTCATGACAAAGAGATCAGCATCGCGATTGGACATGTAGGCCCACCCGGCAAGAAAACGGCTCAGGTCATTAAGGAGGCAATCCCGTCCATCCAACAGGAAGCCACCTTCGTGCCGATCTCTAAAACAGTAAAAAAATGATCACCGCTAAGAAGGGTGTATCATAGAAAAATATTGATCGATCGCGCTGCTGATCGCTTCAGCCAGCTTAGCTTGGTGATGAGCATCGTTTAGCAGCTTACGGTCGGTTTTATTGGAAATAAATCCTAATTCCACAATGACGGTTGGGCATTTCGTATTTCGGAGAACGAAATACTTCTTCCCATAGACGGGCAGTTCTTGTGTACCGTACACCCGATTAAGTGACTGCTGCAGAAGATTCGCAAGCAGAATGCTGTCGGATTGGTTCTGGTAGATCACAAGAGGCCCCCGCCGCTGTGGTTTTCCTGACCAGTTGATATGCAGGCTTAGCATCACTTTCGGCTTGAGCGTATTCGCAATTCCCGCTCTTTGAGCAAGGTCTTTACGGTGACGGTTTCCGTATGACCAATGGTTATCGTCGCTGAGCGCATAATCGGTCGTGCGGTTTATTGCGACTCTATAGCCTTTTTTCTTAAGGGCTTTATACGTTTTTTTGGAAATTGCGAGATTCATGTGTTTCTCTTCGATCTTGCCGTACATGGCCCCGCTATCGATACCGCCATGACCAACATCAATCAAGACATCGGCCTCAGGCAATAGGGGATTCCCGGCGGAGGCACCGACTGGAGCAGCAACCGTACAGAGGCATAGCAAACTAAGCAGGATAGAAACAATTTGCTTCACGACGGCACATCCTTTGTCATCATTAATCTGTACTGTTATCCTTCGTCCAAGAAGGAGGTCTCATGCATCCTGCAAAAGTTTGCATAGTTTGGATTAACCTTCTTTCAGGCGGGAATAATGGAAAGTATGACGTTTATGAGTTAGTTCGACGAGGAGGTATGGAAGATGAGCTTAAGCATAGTGCTCATGGTTATTCAAGTATTTTTTGCCGTTGTTATCGGACTGTATTTTTGGAATTTGCTGCGCAATCAGCAGACGAACCGCTCTGCTGTTGATAGAGAGTCACGCAAGGAATTGGAGAAGCTGCGCAAGCTGCGCTCGATCTCGCTGACGAAGCCGTTATCGGAGAAGACTAGACCTTCTTCCATGCAGGATATTGTAGGGCAAAAAGAAGGGCTTAAAGCGCTGAAAGCTGCCCTATGCGGCCCGAATCCGCAGCACGTGTTGATTTATGGCCCGCCAGGAGTAGGAAAAACAGCAGCGGCTCGCGTTGTTCTGGAAGAAGCGAAGAAAAATCAGGATTCGCCGTTCCGCTCGGATTCCAAGTTCACCGAGATCGATGCGACAACTGCGCGCTTTGATGAACGCGGGATCGCTGATCCGCTGATCGGCTCTGTGCATGACCCTATCTATCAAGGGGCTGGAGCTATGGGCGTTGCCGGCATTCCGCAGCCGAAGCCGGGAGCCGTGACCAAAGCGCACGGGGGCATCCTGTTCATCGATGAAATCGGAGAATTGCACCCGACGCAAATGAACAAATTATTAAAGGTGCTTGAAGACCGAAAAGTATTTTTGGAGAGTGCGTATTATAGCTCCGAGGATACGAATATTCCTAACTATATTCATGATATTTTTCAAAATGGGCTGCCGGCGGATTTTCGTCTAGTCGGAGCGACAACTCGGACGCCGAGCGAAATTCCGCCAGCGATCCGCTCGCGCTGTCTGGAAATCTTCTTCCGCCCATTGCTTCCTGAGGAGATCGGTGAAATTGCCGAGAAGGCGCTCAAGAAAATTGGCTTTAAGGATAATCCGTCGGCGGTTAAAGTGGTTACGAAGTACGCGACAAATGGCCGGGAAGCGGTCAATGTGATTCAGCTTGCCGCAGGTATCGCCTTAACGGATAAACGCGACGAAATCACCGCTGCGGACATCGAATGGGTCGTCAATTCGTCGCAAATCCCGCCAAGACCGGAGCGCAAAGTGCCTGCACAGCCGCAGGTCGGCTTTGTGAATGGTTTGGCCGTCTATGGCCCGAATTTGGGCACGCTGCTTGAGATTGAAGTGATCGCCATTCCAGCGGCGCCTGGAGGCGGGAAGTTCAATATTACGGGTGTGGTCGATGAGGAAGAGATGGGCGGCGGCTCCCGTACGATTCGCCGTAAGAGTATGGCGCGCGGGTCTGTGGAGAATGTGCTGACTGTGCTCCGCAAGTTGGGCTTTAACACAGCGGACTATGATCTGCACATTAATTTCCCCGGCGGCGTACCGATCGACGGACCTTCCGCAGGGATCTCGATGGCGACAGCCATTGCTTCCGCGATTCATAAGATTCCTGTCGACAACAAGTTGGCGATGACCGGCGAGATGAGCATCCACGGTAAAGTGAAGCCGGTTGGCGGCGTGGTCGCCAAGGTCGAAGCGGCATTCCAAGCGGGAGCAACGAAAGTTATCGTGCCGAAAGAAAACTGGCAGGAAATGTTCGCGGATCTGCCGGGCGTCGAAGTGCTGCCTGTTGACTCGATTGAGGAAGTGCTGCAAGCGGCGTTGGGCATTGAACTGCAGGACAATGTCATTCCGATGCCAATCACCGCAGATCGGTCGATTACCGCACAGACGCTGCCTATCTTGCACGCCAAGTCGCCAAACAGCATGGAGACATAGTTTTTGATGCCTATCAGAGCCCCGGAAACCGCACCAGAGCGCCAATTGGTGTTTTGTTGACAGTTTTGATAAAATGTAAAGCAGCATGGAAACAATATTTGGGGCTCTCTGCATGAAGACACAGCTTTGAAGGAAGAGGCTCGCTTTTGCAGAGGAAAATTAGGAGGTGCAGAGGATGGGACCTGGTAAAATCAAGGTGCGCAGATTGCCGCTTTTACCATTAAGGGGACTATTGGTCTATCCGAGTATGGTTCTACATCTGGATGTGGGGCGGGAAAAGTCGGTCAAAGCGCTCGAACGAGCGATGGTTGATGACAGTATGATTCTCCTCTGCTCTCAATCCGAAATCAATATAGAAGAACCTTCGAAAGAGGATATTTACCGGGTTGGCACCATAGCAAAAGTGCGGCAAATGCTCAAGCTTCCGAATGGCACGATCCGTGTCCTCGTTGAAGGGGTTATGCGGGCCGAGATTACAGAGTACCTTGTCAATGACGAGTATTACGAAGTAACCGCCAAAGAGCTGCATGAACAGGATCACACCGATCCTGAAATCGACGCTTTGATGCGAACGGTTTTGAACCAATTTGAACATTATATCAACCTTTCGAAAAAGGTGACGCCAGAGACGTTAGCGGCTGTCTCCGATATCGATGAGCCCGGCCGGTTAGCTGATGTGATTTGCAGCCATTTATCGTTGAAAATTAAGGATAAACAGGAGATTCTCGAAACCGTTGACGTTCGTGAGCGGTTGGAGAAGATGCTGAACATCTTGAACAACGAGCGTGAAGTGCTGGAGTTAGAGCGCAAAATCAGCCAGCGCGTCAAGAAGCAGATGGAGAAAACGCAGAAGGAATATTACCTGCGTGAGCAGATGAAAGCCATTCAGAAGGAACTCGGCGACAAGGAAGGCCGCGCCGGGGAAGTGGATGAATTGCGGAATCAGCTGAACGAAGCGCAGCTTCCGGATCGCGTGCGGGAGAAGGTTGAGAAAGAAATCGACCGTCTGGAGAAAATGCCTGCTACTTCTGCGGAAGGCGGCGTGATCCGCAACTATATCGATTGGCTGCTCGGACTTCCTTGGTCCAAGCGGACGGAAGACGATCTTGATCTGGCAAAAGCGGAGCAGATTCTGAACGAAGATCACTTTGGATTGGAGAAGCCGAAAGAACGTGTGCTGGAATACTTGGCCGTTCAGAAGCTGGTACAAAAGCTGAAAGGACCGATTCTTTGTTTGGTTGGCCCTCCAGGTGTGGGGAAAACCTCCATCGCCCGATCCATTGCCAGATCGATGGGCAGGCAATTCATTCGCATCTCGCTCGGAGGCGTTCGGGATGAAGCTGAAATTCGCGGCCATCGCCGTACGTACGTCGGCGCGATGCCAGGGCGCATCATCCAAGGGATGAAGAGCGCCGGGTCCAACAATCCCGTTTTCCTGTTAGATGAAATCGATAAAATGGCCATGGATTTCCGCGGCGACCCGGCATCGGCACTTCTGGAAGTGCTTGATCCCGAGCAGAACAGCACTTTTAGTGATCATTTCATTGAAGTACCTTTTGACTTGTCGAGCGTGATGTTCGTCACAACGGCAAATGCGATTCACAATATTCCGCGGCCGCTGCTCGACCGCATGGAAGTCTTGTATATTCCTGGTTACACGGAAATCGAGAAGCTGCAAATCGCGAACCGCTATTTGCTGCCGAAGCAGAAGCGTGATCACGGTCTGCAGGAAGACCAGCTGCTCGTCGACGAAGAAGCGCTGATGAAGCTGGTCCGCGAATACACCCGCGAGTCCGGCGTGCGCAATCTGGAGCAGCAAGTCGCAGGGATGTGCCGCAAGGCGGCGAAACAGATCGTATCCGATCCGTCCACACCTGTGCACATCACGACGGACAATCTCAAAGATTACCTCGGACCAGCGAAGTTCCGTTATAACTTGGCTGAAGAGAAGGATCAGATTGGCGCCGTAACCGGTTTGGCCTGGACGGAAGTCGGTGGAGACACCTTGGTCATCGAGGTCACGGTGATGCCTGGCACAGGCAAGCTGACTTTGACAGGGAAGCTTGGCGATGTGATGAAAGAATCGGCGCAGGCCGCTTTCAGCTATACCCGATCTAAGGCTGCTGAGCTTGGCATCCCAACGGACTTCCATGAGAAGAATGATATTCATATTCACATTCCTGAAGGCGCGATTCCGAAGGATGGCCCGTCTGCAGGCATTACAATGGGAACAGCGCTAATCTCCGCGCTGACGAACATCCCGGTGTCCCGCGAAGTGGCGATGACCGGCGAGATTACGCTGCGCGGCCGAGTGCTCCCGATCGGCGGCTTGAAGGAGAAGGCGCTGGCGGCGCATCGCGCCGGCATTCGCAAGGTGCTGCTGCCGCAGGATAACGAGAAAGATATTACCGACATTCCAGAAAGCGTCCGCAATGAAATGACGTTTATTCCGGTTAGTCATATGGATCAAGTGCTGGAGCATGCTCTGGTGAAAAATAAGCCGCCAGCACATGTCGGCTAACGAAAGAAAGTAGTGAATGACATGAAGGTCAATCAAGCAGAATTTATTATCAGCGCGGTTGGACCTAGTCAATATCCTGACGATGCCTTGCCGGAGATTGCTCTGGCAGGGCGTTCTAATGTCGGCAAATCATCGCTTATTAACCGCATGATCAACCGCAAGAATTTGGCTAGAACCAGTTCGCAACCGGGGAAAACCCAAACCTTAAATTATTACAAAATCAATCAGGACTTATATTTTGTTGATCTCCCAGGCTACGGCTATGCGCGTGTGTCCAAGACCCAGCGCGAGCAGTGGGGCAAATTCATCGAGAACTATTTGCTGAACCGCGAGCCGTTGAAGCTCGTGATGCAATTGATCGATCTGCGGCACCCGCCGACGAAGGACGATCAGGCGATGTATGAATGGCTGCGGCACCATGGTGTGCCGGTCATTGTCGTCACGACCAAAGCCGATAAGATTCCAAAAAGCAAATGGCAGAAGCACGCCAAGGTCGTCAGGGAAACACTCGGCATGGATAAGGGGGAGCAGCCGCTGTTGTTCTCTTCCGAGCTCGGGCTTGGCAAGGATGAGCTATGGGATTTGATCGAGAAGCGGATAGGCTTCGTCGCTGAAGACATGATGGCAGGAGAGCAGACGGCCAGCCAGGAAAGCCTTGAAGTTCATGCTGTGCAACCGGACAACGAATAGCAAGCAGATAAAAACAACATCCTCACTGCATTAGCGGTGCAGGATGTTGTTTCTTTTTGACAGTTGGAAAGGATTACGCTATACTCTAATTAAAGATTTAGATAATTATCTAAATATCTAACGAATGGAGGTCGCAGCGATGAACGAATCGTTCAAAGCGCTATCCGATCCGACGCGCAGAGCCATCATTAAACTATTGCGTGAGAAGGACCTGACGGCTGGCGAAATCGCCGAGCATTTTCAAATGACGAAGCCTAGCATATCGCATCATTTAAACTCCTTGAAGGCGGCAAAGCTTATTTTGGACGAACGTCAAGGGCAGAACATTATGTACTCGTTGAATACAACGGTCGTTCAGGAAGTGATGGGCTGGTTTATGGATCTCATTAAAAAAGGAGAGGACGAAGATGAATAAAGATACAAAAATTTCGTGGGGTTGGAAGGATGTCATGGTGCTTCTCATCGCGCTGGCGCCGGTCATCATCGGAGCATTGATGTACAATGCATTGCCGGAGCAATTGGCGACACACTTTGATTTGCACGGGAATGTGAACGGAAATATGAGCAAACCGGTATTTTTCAGCACGATGACGCTGATCAACCTGGTGCTTGCCATCGCTTTTAAAGTTGTACCTAGTTTAGATCCGAAGCGAGCGAATTATGCAAAATTTATGGATGTTTATGAGCTGCTCCGCTTTGTCATCGTGTTGTTCTTAAGTGGCATTTTTGTAGTCGTTCTCTTGTTCAACATCGGCTATAACATTTCGATGAATACCGTAATGTATTTATCCCTCGGTGCCTTATGGATCGTATTCGGCAACTATATGGGCCGGATCCGGCACAACTATTTCATGGGCATCCGTACCCCATGGACACTAGCGAGCGAGGACGTATGGAGAAAGACCCATCGTCTTGCCGCACCGTTATGGGTGCTCTGCGGGCTCGTTTTCTTCATCGGCGCCTTTATCGGCTCGGCGACACCGTACTTGCTGTTCGGCGGCATTATCGTTTCTGTAGCCGTACCGATTATATATTCGTTTCTGGTCTTTCAGAAACTTAGCAAAAGCCGCTAAGCAGTCAACTATTGGCAGAAACGCGAGCGAAGCAGGGGGAAACGTAAGGGAAACAGAGGGATTATAATAAAATGAATGCCTCTTAAAGGGGAATTGCGGATTTTGCTTGATTTCTCAGAAAATTTCCTAAATGCCGCGCAGGAATATTAAGCTCATATGTAGTATAATAATAAGCAGGTACACGAGTAGAACCCAATGGCTTGAAAACAAAGAATCGAGGGATTTTTATGGCACAAAGGTTAGCGACTGAATACGTCAAAACCTGCCTCCAGTTAACTGAAGCCGAGATGTTCAAGTTTTTTCAAATGTTTGTGGATCACCAAGTGACGCTGCATGTCAAAGTATTGGAAAACGGCAATCAAGAAGTTGTTTTTCAAGATGATGCAGGCCAGGAGATCACCCTGTCATTTGAGCAGAAATCAGGCCTATATGAATGCACGGGATCCTGTCGATTAAGCAATACCCTGCTGGCTAATCTGATGCGCAAAGCGGTTTCCGAATTTAAAGGAAGTGCGATTGTGAATCGGATCTACTCCAGTCATACTATGGTTTATTATTATGAGCGCGGCACCGTTGTGAAGATCGAAGAAGTGAAGGATCAACTGGTGAAGCTGATTTATGAGTACAAAGATACGATCGGTCAACTCGAACAACTGTTCCACAAGAAAGAAGTCGAGCGCGAAATTGACACGATCCAGGATCACATTAACCATCTGCTTGATCTGCGTAATGTCATGAAGGATCTGTTGATCCGCCAGCAGATTGATGCCCGTCTCCGTGAGCTGTCTAATCGCTTGTTCGCGCTTGAGGCATAAGCCAAACACATTCACTTTTTTAGATAAAAGACCCTGTACAGGGTCTTTTTTGTTTGGGCGAACCTGCGAAACCGAACCGTCATACTGTAGATAGGGGGTCCGGAACCTTGATGTTGAACGGCAAAAAAAAAGTATTGCATTTCTGGTCGATAGATGTTATTTTTATTTTCGTTGACAACAATATAGGAACCAGGATTCACTCAGGACATTGAATGTTGCGAGAGATTATTCCCTCGGGAAGTGAATGACGTAGGTCCTAGCGGATGAAATTTTTACACAAACATTTTATTCCTAGGAAGGGGGAACCGAAAGATGGAATACTCAACTTTCGGAAGACACGTTGCTGTAGATACTTGGGGGGTAAACTTTGAACTTCTGAACAATGCAGAATGGCTGCAAGCTCAGATGGTTGAAGCTGCCGAGGTATGCGGAGCAACCGTACTATCTGTACAGTCCAAGCAATTTGAACCACAAGGAGCAACAGTGCTTGTTATGTTGTCCGAGAGTCATCTCTCCATTCATACTTATCCTGAGAGAGGTTTTGCCGCGCTAGATTGCTATACTTGCGGTGAAACAGTAGACCCTCAATTAGCAATTGACTTCATGGTATCCGTATTGAAACCAGAGACCGTTCATGCGAAGAAACTAATTCGCGGCATCGGTGAGCTGCAAGTTGAAACTCCTGAAATTAAGCAAGCGGCTCTTGTGAAATAAGAGACTGCTCATACCAATAACAAAAACGCGACCACGGAGAAATCCGTGGTCATTTGTTTGTCCCACACCCCATACACTGATTACAGCGATACTTGTCAGTTGTGCGGGGAGGGATTGAAATTGCGGAAAAAAATCGCGCGGAAAGCAATCATCTACAGCGTAGTGCTGTTTCTGATCATTTGGCCTATTTATCAAGTCATCGGTATGCTAGGCGGACATAAGGAAGAGCATGATGCCGAGCATTTGCTCTATCAAGTGTCCTTGTTCCAGATGGAGCTGCTGAACAGCTATTTGGGCGAGGTAGGCAAAATCAAAACGACGGATGAGCTCAATGAGGCCAAGCAAGCCTTGTATTCCGCGTCATATACACATGAGAGGCTGGTACTGGCTGCTGGAGGCAAGGAATATTTGACATCGCTTAGCAGTATCGATCAACTGATGCAGTACATTCAAAGGCTGCAGATCGGCGGGGAACGCGCGCTTAAGCCGGAAGAAACGCAATTGCTACAAGAAGTCGCCAAGCAGTATCAAACGATGTATGGCATCTATGAGAAGCTGATGGCGTCGGACGGCGCTGTCATTTCATCGCAGAACGAGAAGCTGGCACAAACCGACACAGCATTGGCGGCGCTTATTCATAAAAAACTGCTGCAATAAACGGTGTTTTTACCCGTTGCTGGTATAGATGAGAAGTTTGCTGTAAAAACTAACGAGCAGAGCGCTTATGCATTCATAAATTATTCAAAAAATTTGTCGGAATGCTTGTTTTGCTATGATATAATGGTCTAGTAATGGACGGGAAGGCAGGTGGTACCTTTGCATATTATCGCTGTAGGCTTAAATTATCGGACGGCTCCGGTGGAAATTCGGGAGAAATTCGCATTTTCCGATACGGATTTGCCGCAGGCATTAGCAGAATTGAAAGACACAAAGAGCATACTTGAATGTGTGATTGTCGCCACCTGCAACCGAACGGAAATTTACGCGGTTGTAGATCGGCCTCAGTCGTGCACACATTACATTACGCAATTTATGGAACGCTGGTTTGAAATGCCTAAGGATCAATTCCAGAAACATCTATATATGCATGAAAGCGATCAAGCTATTGAGCATCTGTTCCGCGTCACCAGCGGACTGGACTCCATGGTTATCGGCGAAACGCAAATTCTCGGGCAGGTCCGGGATGCTTTTTTGCTATCGCAAGAGTTGAAAGCTACAGGGACATTTTTCAATACGCTGTTTAAACAGTCAATCACACTTGCCAAAAAAGCGCACTCCGAAACAGGGATCAGCAATAATCCCGTCTCCGTAAGCTATGCTGCAGTGGAACTTGGTAAGCGGATCTTCGGTTCCTATACGAACAAAACCGTCATGATCATCGGCGCAGGCAAGATGAGCGAGCTGACGGTGAAGCATTTGTACGCCAATGGCGCGAGCAAAGTGCTTGTCGTGAACCGCACGTTCGAACGCGCAGTGGAGCTGGCCGAGAAATTCAACGGCATTCCGTGCACGATGGATCAAATGCTAGAGCGCTTGCCTGAGGTGGATATCATTATCAGCTCCACAGGCGCACCGGGGTATGTGCTGACGAAGAACGATATTCAGCCGTATTTGCAAAAGAGAAGATCGCGTCCGCTATTTATGATGGATATCGCAGTACCGCGCGACTTGGATCCGCAAATCAGCGAACTAGCTAACGTGTTCCTCTACGATATCGATGACTTGGAGAATATTGTCGACAAGCATCTGCAGGAACGGAAGAAGGAAGCGGCCAAGATCGAGACGATGATCGCATCGGAGAAGGCGGCTTTTGATCAATGGACCAAAGTGCTTGGCGTCAGCCCGGTCATTCAAGCGCTGCAAGCTAAAGCGAATCATATTCATGAAGAAACGATGGATAGCATGTTGAAGAAGCTTCCTGATCTGGATGAGCGGGAAGTCAAAGTTATTCGCAAATTAACCAAAAGTATTGTGAATCAAGTGCTTCGCGATCCGATTCTGCGCATCAAAGAGATGGCGGGAGAGCGTCATGGCGACGAGGCGCTGGAGATGTTCACCAAGCTGTTCGCTCTGGAAGAAACGCTGGAGCGCCAGGAGCAGGCGGAACAATTGGCACAGGAAGCGCATCGGAAAGCGGCTGAAGCAGAGTCGAAGCGTGTACAGGATGAGAAAATATCCGTGCTCGGTTTGAACACGGCAGATGCGCTAGCGCAATCTTGAGAATACAGCGTTCATATCGCTGAGGAGAGGTGCCATGGTCACACGTAGCTGGTTGTTCGATGCGATGATCTATATGTATGCCCTGAGCCTCCTGTTTTACTTCGCCGATTTCGCCAGTGCGAATCGGAATGCAAAACGGATGGGGACGGGGCTGCTTTTATTTGTATGGGTTCTGCAAACCGCCTATTTGGGCGTGAATCTTTATGGGCATTTGACGGAATGGGCGTTTTCCCGCTCGGATGTGCTGTTTATGTTCTCGTGGCTGATTGTCACAATATCGCTGATCGTTAACAGGTTTTTCAGGATCGAGCTGTTCGTGTTTTTTGTCAACGTGCTGGGTTTTGCCATATTGGCCTTGAATGTGTTCGGGAATCCGCAGCTTACGCCAATCAAGTCAAGCTGGAACATCAATGATGAGCTATTATTCATACATATCACTTTGGCTATTGGCAGCTATGCGGCTTTCTCAATTGCGGCGATATTTTCCGGTATGTATTTATTTTTGCACCGAATGCTGAAGGAGAAAAAGTTCTCGCAAACCGTGATGCGCTTACCTTCGCTGGAGAAAATCGAACAGTATACGTATTTGGCTGTTATTATCGGCGCGCCGCTGCTGCTGCTCGCGCTTAGCTTGGGAATTGTCTGGGTTGTGCTGCAAGGCGACCGCAATCTGCTGTATGATCCTAAGGTTGTGAATTCGTTTTTTGTTTTGGCGGCATACGGCTTCTACTTATTCCAGCACCATTCGATGCGCATTTCCGGCAATCGGCTGGCGGCATGGAATTTGGCAGCTTTCCTGATCGTCGTCATTAATTTTGTCATATCGAACTTTTTGTCAGGGTTTCATGACTGGATTTGGAGCTGAGCAGCACGATGAAGCATCCATATCCGATCATGCTGGATTTAATAGGTACCAGATCTTTAGTAGTGGGGGGCGGACGTATTGCTGAGCGCAAGGTCCGCTCTCTCGTGCAAGCAGGCGCTCATGTGACTGTGCTGAGCCCGGATTTTACGGACGGGCTTGTGGAGATGGGGCAGAGGAGCGAGATCAAGCTGATCGAGGAACGGTTTAGCGAGGCATGGCTCCGTGAGCAAACGGCATCCGCGCTGAAGGCATGCAGGCTCGTGATTGCGGCGACGGATTCAGCTGAAGTGAACCAAGCGGTCTGCGCGGCGGCGCGCCGCTGGGGGATGTTCGTCAATGTCGTGGACCAGCCGGAGCTGAGCACGTTCATTCTTCCGTCTGTGGTGCGCCGGGGGAAGCTGGTGATCGCTGTATCCTCGGGCGGGGCAAGCCCATCTTTTGCACGTAAGATCGCGCGCGAGCTTGAACAGAGCTACGGGGAAGAGTACGAGCTGTATCTGGATTTTTTAAGCGAATTCCGCCTGAAAATCCAGGCTGTCATCGCAGACAAGCAGGCCAGACAGCAGCTGTTTCAGGAAATGTTGGCGTGGGACGTGCTGCCGCGTATTCGCGCCGGCACATTTGCAGACTGGAAAGATAAGCTTTTCAGGGCTTTTGACCAAGAGCCCGCCATCGCGACGATTCGCGCGTTCGGGCGAGGTATATAGAGAGGCGGATAGAACAAAGATGAGAACGATTATCGTGGGCACCAGACAAAGCGCATTAGCATTAACGCAGACCGGACAAGCTGTCGAGAAGCTGCAGCAATTGGCTGACTCGTTCGGCATCGAATGCCGGTTTGAAATCAAGAAAATCGTGACCAAAGGCGATCGCATCCTGGATGTGACATTATCCAAGGTCGGCGGTAAAGGCCTGTTCGTTAAGGAAATCGAACAGGCGCTGCTGGACGGCGACATCGATATGGCCGTCCACAGCATGAAGGATATGCCCTTCGAGCTTCCAGAAGGGCTGATCGTCGGAGCGGTGCCCGAGCGCGAAGATCCGCGTGACGCGCTGATCACGCGCGGGCCCCGCTCGCTCGACGAGCTGCCGCAGGGCGCGCTCGTCGGCACGAGTTCGCTGCGCCGCGCAAGCCAGCTGCAGCACGCCCGTCCGGACCTCCGCATCGAGTCGGTCCGCGGCAACATCGATTCGCGGCTGCGCAAGCTCGACGAGGATAACTTCGATGCGATACTCCTGGCCTCCGCCGGTATTCACCGGATGGGTTGGCAGGATCGCATCAGCGCGTACTTGCCGCCCGAAGTATGCCTCCCTGCCGTAGGGCAAGGGGCGCTGTGCATCGAGTGCCGGGCGGACGATTCGTTCATGCTGGAACTGCTTGGCAAGTTCCAGCATGAACCGACGGCGCTCGCGGTGCGCGCAGAGCGGGCATTCCTCGGCAGACTCAATGGAGGCTGCCAGGTGCCGCTCGGCGCTTACGCCAGCGTAAGCGAGGGCAGCAGCGGGCCGGATGCGCCGCTGCTGACGTTGACGGGCATGGTCGGGACGCCGGACGGCAAGACCATGCTCAAGGAAACCGCGACCGGCAGCGATCCGGAAGCGCTCGGTCTGCTGATCGCGGACAAGTTAATTGCACAAGGAGCGGACCGTATTCTAGCTGATGTGAGGGAGTGAGCGTGTGGTCAAAGGCAAAGTATACCTGGTAGGTGCAGGTCCGGGAGATCCGAAGCTCATCACGATTCGCGGCATGGAAGCGATCCAAAAGGCCGACGTCATTGTTTATGACCGTCTGGCCAGCCCGCGCTTGTTAAAGCACAGAAAACCGGGAGCCGAGCTGATCTTTGTCGGGAAGCTTCCGGATAAGCATATGTTAAGACAAGAAGAAATTAACCAGCTGCTGGTTGATTTGGCCCTGCAAGGGAAAGTGGTCACGCGCTTGAAGGGCGGAGACCCAAGTGTGTTCGGCCGGGTCGGCGAGGAAGCCGAGCTGCTTGCAGACCACGGGGTGACTTTTGAGATCATCCCTGGGATTACGTCGTCGATCGCCGTGCCCGCCTATGCCGGCATCCCGGTGACGCACCGCGACTTCACGTCTTCGGTGGCGATCGTAACCGGGCATGAATATCCGAATAAAACGTACACAGCCCTGAACTGGGAGCATCTGGCCAAAGCGGTCGGAACAACGGTCTTTCTCATGGGCGTCGCCAATTTGGACCATATTTGCCACGAGCTGATGCATTGGGGCAAATCGCCGGATACACCCGTAGCGCTTGTGCGCTGGGGGACATGGACGGAACAGGCGACCATTACCGGCACGTTGGCTGACATCGCCGAGAAAGTGCGCGTGGCGAATTTTCAATCGCCGGCGGTTATTATTGTCGGCGAAGTCGTGAAGCTCCGCGAGAAGCTGGCCTGGATCGAGAAGAAGCCGCTCTTCGGGCGCAGAGTGCTGGTAACCCGGGCCAGAAGCCAGGCGAGCGAGTTGGTGAATCTGATCGACGAGCTCGGCGGCGAGGCGGTCGAGTTCCCAGTCATTCGCCTGCAGCCGCCAAGCGATTCTGCAGCGCAGCAGGCACTTGACGCAGCGCTTGACAAGCTTCACACCTTCGATTGGATCGTGCTCACGAGTGTGAACGGCGTCGAATTTTTTTGGCGCAGGCTGCGCGAGCGCGGTATCGATGTGCGCCGCATGGCGAACGCGCGCCTCGCAGCCGTCGGTCCGAAGACCGCGGAAGCGCTGGCGGAGCGCGGTCTGATCGCGGACTTGGTGCCGGCGAAGTTCGAGGCGGAAGGCGTCTATGAGGCGATCCGGTCAGAGCTTATGCCAGGCCAAAGCGTGCTGCTGGCGACAGCGGATCGGGCCCGCGATTATTTGCCGGCCAAGCTGCGGGAGCTCGGCATGGCCGTTACCGAAGTTGATGTCTACGAGAATGTGCTGGCGCTCGAAGACGGGGAAGAAATAGTTGCCCTGCTGCAAAACCAAGGCATTCATATTATTACTTTTACGAGTTCATCTACCGTTACAAATTTATTTGCAGCTTTGCGCCAATTAGGCGTGGAAGATCCGCTTCATTTGCTGCAAGGCGTCGAAATCGCCTGCATCGGGCCCAAAACGGCGGATACCGCCCGTCAATTGGGCTTACCAGTGACTTACTTGGCGAAAGAAGCGACCGTCGCTTCCCTCGCCGACAGCTTATCCTAACCCAAATCATACATGGAAGATTAACTTAAGCTTTTGAGTTAGTCTTCTTGCCATAAGGAGGCATTCCCATGAGTTTCCCAGTTGTTCGCAATCGCCGCTTGCGCGGTTCATCCGCACTTCGCAACCTCGTCCGCGAGAATCAAATCTTGGTGAACGACGTTGTGCAGCCTGTATTTGTCACATATGGCACAAATATTAAAGAAGAAATTTCATCGATGCCTGGTGTTTATCATTTTTCCCTTGACCGTGTGGAAGAAGAAATTAAGGAAATCACCGATCTGGGTATTCAGGCGATTCTGCTGTTCGGTGTACCTGAGCATAAAGATGCGCAAGGTTCCTCCGCGTTTGACGATGAGGGAATCGTTCAGCAAGCGACACGCCGCATTAAGGAAATCAATCCGAACCTGCTGATCATCGCCGATACTTGCCTGTGCCAATTTACGGATACCGGCCATTGCGGCGTTATTCATCATCATCCGGTTACCGGCCATGCTGACGTGCATAACGACCTGTCTCTGGAGCTGCTTGTCCGTACAGCGGTTTCGCAAGCGAAAGCAGGCGCTGATATTATCGCCCCATCCAACATGATGGACGGCTATGTGCATGCGATTCGCACGGGTCTTGACGAGGCTGGTTACGAGAATACGCCGATCATGGCGTACTCGGTCAAGTATGCCTCCGCTTATTACGGTCCGTTCCGCGAAGCAGCCCACTCGACGCCGCAATTCGGTGACCGCAAAACGTACCAAATGGATCCGGCCAACAGCCGCGAAGCTTTGCGCGAAGCGGAAAGCGATGTGGTCGAAGGCGCAGACTTCTTAATGGTCAAACCGGCGCTTGCTTATATGGATATCATCCGCATGCTGAAGGACAACTTTGATCTGCCAGTTGTGGCATACAACGTGAGCGCGGAATATGCCATGATCAAGGCGGCCGCCCAGCAAGGCTGGATTAATGAAGAAGCCATCGTGATGGAAACAATGACCGGTTTCAAGCGCGCAGGCGCGGATATCATTTTGACATATTTTGCCAAAGATATTGCTCGTTACTTGCAGCGCTAAGCCATTTCGAGAACCATTCACCGCTTGCGGGGATGGTTCTTTTTGTCATACATTTGTCGGAAACCAAGAGCTTACATTGGTTGTGACAAGACAATAATTAGGGCATAATGGATGAGAATAGTAGGAAACTAACGGTTTTGGATAAAGAGGAAGGTGCCTCATGACTTATAATGATAATTTTATTAAAGCGTGCCGCAAAGAGCAGGTAGATACGCTGCCTGTATGGTACATGCGTCAAGCAGGGCGCTATGACCCGGACTACCGCAAAATCAAAGAGAAGTACTCCTTGCTTGAAATTTGTGAGCAGCCTGAATTGGCCGCTGAAGTCACCATGATGCCGGTTAAAAAGCTTGGCGTAGATGCTGCCATTTTGTACTCAGACATTATGAACCCGGTCGCATCGCTAGGTGTTGATTTTGATATCGTCAAAAATATCGGGCCTGTCATCCACACCCCAATCCGTACCGCACAAGATGTCGAGCGCCTGCGTCCGATCGATGTCGACAAGGATTTATCTCATATCATTCAAACGATCCGCATTTTAGATAAAGAGCTGAAAGTGCCGCTCATTTCCTTTGCCGGCGCACCGTTCACCATCGCCAGTTATTTAATTGAAGGCAAGCCTTCAAAGAGCTATATCCTGACCAAGACGATGATGTACTCGGAGCCTAAGGTCTGGTTCGCATTAATGGATAAGCTTGGCGATATGGTTATTACGTACTTGAAATCCCACATCGCAGCTGGAGCGAAGGCCGTTCAAGTGTTTGACAGCTGGGTTGGAGCTTTGTCGCCTGCAGATTTTCAAGTGTATGTGCTGCCGACGATGACCCGAATTTTCGAAGCGCTGGCTGATCTGAAAGAGCCGAAAATTTATTTCCCAGGCGTCAGCTCCGGCGAGCTGCTGCCGTATTTGAAAGGTTTGCAAGCGGATGTGATCGGTCTTGATTGGCGCATTCCGATTCAGGAAGGACGCAGACGGGTCGGAGAGCGGTTTGCCGTTCAAGGCAACCTGGATCCATACGTGCTGACGGCGCCGATGCATGTTATCGAGCAGCAAGCGAAGGCGATCATTGATGAAGGCGTGAAGCAGCCAGGCTACATTTTTAACCTTGGTCACGGCTTGTTCCCTGAAGCATCCCTGGAGAAGCTCAAAGAGCTGACAACATTTATCCATACGTATTCGCAATCCGTCTTATCCCAGCAATCAGAAAAGAGTGGTGTTTAAACATGTCAAAACGTCGTATCGGTGTATTGGTAATGTCCTATGGTACCCCTGAAAGCTTGGATCAGGTAGAAGCTTATTATACGCACATCCGGCGTGGCCATCCGCCGACAGCGGAGCAGCTGCATGAGTTGACTTCCCGTTATGAGGCGATTGTCGGGGGCTTCTTCCCGCTGCGCGAAAATACGAATAAACAAGTGCAGGGCCTGCAGGAAACATTAAACCGGGAGCATCCTGAGCTTGAGTTTGTGTGCTATCAAGGCCTCAAGCATGCGCAGCCATACGTAGAAGACGGTGTGGAGCAAATGGTGAAGGATGGCATTACCGAAGCGATCGGTGTCGTGCTGGCGCCGCATTATTCCGTGATGAGCGTCGGCGGCTACGTGAAACGGGCTAAAGACAAGGCACAGGAGCTGGGCCTCGACATCGAGTTCGTACTCAGCTACCACATGCATCCGAAGCTGCTGGAAGCGCTGAGCGATAGAGTAGAACGGGCACTAACGAAGTTTGACGGTGCGGAGCGCCAAGATATTCGCGTTATTTTTACGGCACACAGTCTGCCTGAGAAAATTTTGGAGATGAAGGATCCTTATCCGGATCAGCTTCTGGCGACTTCCAAAGCGATTGCCGAGCGCGTCGCCATTACGAACTGGCAGTTCGGCTGGCAAAGTGCGGGGCAAACCGCTATGCCTTGGCTGGGACCGGACATTCTGGATGTACTTCAAACGCTTCGTAAAGAAGAGGGCGTAGCCAATGTGCTGCTGTGTCCAATCGGCTTCGTTTCCGATCATCTGGAAGTGCTCTATGATATCGATATTGAGGCGCAAGCGTTGGCGCAAGAGCTGGGTCTGCATCTGGAGCGCACGGAGTCGCTGAACACAGATCCACTGTATATGGAGACGCTGAGCGACGTTGTGTATCAAAAATGGGCGGAGAAGGCGAATCTCTCATGAGCAGCGCACAGCCTCATTTTCTAATTATCGGCGGGGGCATTACGGGGCTTAGTGCGGCTTATTACTTGAAAAAACGCTTGGAGTCCGATGGCGTCAAAGGGCGGATTACCATCGTCGAGAAATCTTCTGCATTTGGCGGGAAAATCCATACGCTTTATAAAGAAGGCTTTGTGATTGAGAAAGGACCGGACTCGGTCCTTGCCCGCAAGCGTCCAACGATTGATTTGGCGTATGAACTCGGCCTTGAGGGAGAGCTTACCAGCCAAAATCCGCAAGCGAAAAAGACGTTCATCGTTCGTAAAGGCAAGCTTTACCGGATGCCGCAGGGCTTGGTGCTAGGGATTCCGACTCAAATGACGCCATTTATGCAAACAGGGCTGATCTCGCCGTTAGGGAAGGCGCGTGCGGCGTTAGACCTGATTAAGCCCAAGCGGAAAGGTGTCTCGGACGAATCGCTGGGGCATTTTCTGCAGCGCCGGCTGGGCAAAGAAGTGCTGGACCGGGTCGTCGAGCCGCTGCTTGCCGGTATTTATGCCGGCGACACGTTCAAGCTGAGCTTGAAAGCGACGTTCCCGCAGTTCCAGGCGATGGAGCAGAAGCATCGCAGCTTAATTCTGGGTATGATGGCAAGCCGCAAGAATGCGACCGGAGAAACCGCTCACCTGCCCGCAGCCGTTCGCAACTCGGCGTTCGTGACGTTCAAGAAAGGGCTGCAGACGTTAGTTCATGGGCTTGTTCATGCGCTTAAGGGCGAAGATCTGCGCACGAACACAGGCGTTGCTTCGGTGAACAAAGCGGCGGATGGGCTTGTGGAAGTTGTTTTTGAGGATGGTTCGCGTGAGGTTGTGGATGGGGTGATCATCACGACGCCGACGTATCAGTCGGCAGAGCTCTTATCGCACCTGCCCGCCGCGGCCAGTCTGAAGCAGATCGATTATATATCGGTTGCGAATGTGATAATGGCGTTCGACCGGAAGGATGTTCCGATTGATCTCGACGCATCCGGCTTCCTTGTTCCGCGTTATGAAGACAGAACGATAACGGCTTGTACGCTGACTTCGGCCAAATGGCTGCACACCGCGCCGAGCGACAAAGTGGTGCTGCGCTGCTATATCGGCCGCTCAGGGCAGCAGGAATGGCTGCAGTGGAGTGACGAGCAGCTGGTGCAAAAGGCGCGCCATGACCTCGGCGAGCTGCTGGGCGTTAAGGCGGAGCCGCTGTTTACGGAAGTCACGCGCTTGCCGAAATCGATGCCGCAGTACCCTGTCGGCCATTTGGAGCAAGTCGCGCGTTTCCGGCAACAGCTCGCGGATGCGCTGCCTGGTGTACTCGTGACAGGCTCGGGCTTTCACGGCGTTGGCATACCGGACTGCATCCAACAAGGCAAAGACGCAGCGGTGCAGCTGGCTGAGCAATTCAAGCAGCGAGGTGCGGTTGCTGGAGCTAGTGTTGGTGCTGGTACTGGTGCTGGTGCTGGTGTGGCCCCCGCGTCGGTCGGATAATCGCTTTCATTCAATTTTTACCATATGTAATTCAAGTGGGGGTATGAAGTTTATGAAAAGTTCGAGCAGAATCGACACGCGTTCCGCCGCTGCTTTCAGCGAGTCGAAGCAGGTGATTCCCGGAGGCGTCAACAGTCCAGTACGCGCTTTTAAATCGGTAGGCCTTACTCCGTTGTTCATGGAGAAAGGTGCAGGCTCTCGCGTTACGGATATTGACGGGAACAGCTACATCGATTATGTCGGCTCGTGGGGCCCTTTAATCGTTGGGCATGCGCATCCGACTGTCTTGCAGGCTATTCAGGAGACGGCAGTGAAAGGGACGAGTTTTGGCGCGCCTACGCTGCTGGAAACCGAGATGGCCAAGCTGGTGATCGAGCGGGTCCCATCCATTGAGATGGTACGGATGGTCAACTCCGGCACGGAAGCGACGATGAGCGCGCTGCGTCTCGCACGCGGTTTTACCAAGCGTAACAAGATCGTTAAGTTTGAAGGCAGCTATCATGGGCATGCGGATTCGCTGCTCATAAAGGCGGGATCTGGCGTTGCTACACTGGGTCTGCCGGATAGCCCTGGCGTGCCGGACAGTGTAGCTGTGAATACAATCACAGTTCCTTATAACGATCTGGAATCGGTCCGGTTGGTGTTTGAGAAATTCGGCGAAGATATCGCGGCTTTGATTGTAGAGCCGGTTGCCGGCAACATGGGCGTAGTTCCGCCTGCGGCAGGGTTTCTGCAAGGGCTGCGCGACATTACGAAACAATACGGCAGCTTGCTTATTTTTGATGAAGTGATGACTGGCTTCCGCGTTCATAAGAACTGCGCACAAGGCTTGTACGGCATTACGCCGGATCTGACTTGCCTCGGCAAAGTCATCGGCGGTGGCCTGCCCGTCGGCGCGTATGGCGGCCGCCTGGACATTATGGAGCACATCGCGCCTGCTGGACCTATCTATCAAGCGGGCACGCTCTCCGGCAACCCGCTGGCGATGGCTGCGGGCTATGCGACACTTCGCCTGCTGGGCGAGCCAGGCGTCTATGAGGAGCTGGAGCGCAAATCAGCGATACTAGAAGCCGGATTCGCGCGCAACGCTGCGGAAGCTGGCGTGCCAAGCACGATCAACCGCGTAGGCTCGATGATCTGCCCGTTCTTCACGGAGAAGAACGTGATCAACTATGAGACGGCCAAAACTTCAGATTTAGGCAAGTTCAATGCCTACTTCGGGCATTTGTTGGATCTGGGCGTATCCGTTGCGCCTTCTCAGTTCGAAGGCATGTTCATGTCGACGGCGCATACAGACGAAGATGTAGCAGCTACGATTGAGGCGCATCGTGAGGCACTGAGAAGACTTTAATTGCAGAGCCGTCCTCCTTTGGGGGGACGGCTTGTTTTTTTGATGGGCCGCTGAGGGCTGCGGAGAGAATTTGTTGATGGCGTGGGCGAGGCAGGGAGCAGTAGTCTGGTTTTGGCTATTGGGAGACTGGCGGTCGAGCGGCGGTGTAGCCATAGTCCGGATTTGCCGAACTACAGAGCGTCTGAGGTGGGGGGATGTATCTCTAGTCCGGTTTCGCTGCTTACAGAGGCGTAATTGCTCGTTTGGCTACTTTTTGGCGTCTGCAATTGGGCGGAACCGGACTAGAGTGGTGTTAGAGGTGGGAGTAGCGTCTGCAATTGGGCAAATCCGGATTGGAGTGCGGAGGAGGCTTTTGTTTGGAGTAGCTAAGTTGAGCTTGGAGCGCGTGCCGAAGCGGAGGAGATGCTGCAGTCCGGATTTGCCGAACTACAGAGCGTCTGAGGTGGG
>NZ_JAQFVF010000069.1 GCF_027789125.1 Paenibacillus aestuarii
CCTGGATTTACGGATCAGGCAGTATTTACGGCCGGAGGCAATCCATACGGTACAAGCGTAACCGTCGGTCAAGACGGCACGATTAAAGAAGATGCTCGCGGTGCGGTAGAACATCAGGCCAAACGAACCGTATCCATTGCAAAAGCATTGAATATCGGTTTTGGACAACAATAATAGAAGCGAGGAGCATATTAAAAATGAGCAATCAAGGAAAAGTATATGTCATCACTGGCGGCAGTAGCGGACTGGGTAAAGCAATGGCTGTCGAATTAGTGAAGCGCGGCGCAAATGTTGTCATTAACGGCCGCCGTGAACAAGCCCTGGCGGATGCCGCAAATGATATCGATCCGACAGGCAAGCACGTTCATATCGTAGCTGGCGACGTCGTGGATCCAAGAGTCGCACAAAGTCTAGTCGACGAAACATTGGCGAAATTCGGCCGCATCGACACGCTAATCAACAATGCGGGCATTTTCATCGCTAAGCCGTTCACGGAGTACACCGAGGAAGAGTTCACAAGATACTTAGGCACGAATGTAGTTGGCTTCTTCCATCTGACGCAACGCGCGCTTGTGCAAATGCTGGAACAAGGCGCGGGACACGTCATTAATATCACGACAAGCCTGACAGATTCTCCGACGGAGCAAGTGCCTTCCGCGCTTGCGAACTTGACGAAGGGCGGTTTGAACTCGACGACGAAAGCGTTGGCGATTGAGTACGCGAAACGTGGCATCCGCGTGAACGCCGTGTCGCCTGGCGTTATTAAGACGCCAATGCATGCGCCTGAAACGTACGAATTTTTGTCTAAGCTGCATCCGATGGGACGCATGGGCGAAGAGCAAGAGATCGTTGAAGCGGTGCTTTATCTGGATTCCGCGAAGTTTGTAACAGGTGAAATTCTTCACGTGGACGGCGGCCAGAGCGCTGGCTACTAATCTTAGCTGGTGAAGTGCCGAAGTACAACCCAACAAGTAAAGGATTGGAGAGATATGCATTATGCCGATCGTAAATATTCAAGTCACGCGAGAGGGCACGACACCTGACCGTGATTCGGTAACCGCCGAAGAGAAAGCAGCCCTCATCAAGGGCGTAAGCGAACTGCTGCTAAATGTGTTGAACAAGCCGCTGGAATCGACTTTCGTAGTGATTGAAGAAGTCGACACTGACAATTGGGGCTGGGGTGGACTACCAGCATTGGAGTATCGTCGGAAGGTTGCTGCGCAGAAGGCAGGCGCTGAAAGCTAGTCCTAGAAGGAAAGAAGTCGAAAGGCAGCGTCAGGTAGGGTATAAACATTCAACAGACTATTGCAAAATTGCTGTCAATACCGAACTGCAGTCAGTCTGATGAGAACGTAATTGCATATTGCAACATTGGTTGGGGAAATGCGTGCGCACAACGCAAATAATAGCAAATGAAGGCAGTCGATTATTAAATCGGCTGCCTTCTTGGCTTGCATAAACTTACCCTGCCACAGAACGTGCAGGACTGCTGTGGGTGTATCCAAAAGCAATTTGATAAAGGAAATACTGAGGAAATACCTGATCTTCAGATCTTTCCCGAACTCGAAGATCTTAGTTATGATAAGAAGAATGTGCCCGACATTAAAAGGAAATTTCATTATTCGCTTAAGTGATGTCTAGTATTCTAGTTGAAACAAGTTGAGGATTGCACAGAAATGATATGTTCCATTCAAGCAGATTAGTATTTTAATGAAACTTTTTGACTACTCTACCTAGAATATTCCATAGCAAACAATCAATAGCTGCATAACATATAGAATATAAGACTTTGAATTCGGAGGATAAGCTAGTGGAGAAAATTATAATCATAGGTGCATCTGGTCATGCTGGCGTTGTCATTGATATCGTTGAACAGGAAAATAAATATCAAATTGTCGCTCTCTTTGATTCTAGTAATAATTTGGGGGCTTCAGCATTTGGTTACCCAATCATTGGGAGAGAGGGTGATTTATCTCAATGTATTACGAGTTTTGGAATTAAGAATGGAATTATCGCCATTGGCGACAATTGGACGCGTTATAAAATAATGGTGGGGGTCCTAAATTGTTATCCGGATTTTACTTTTGTCAGAGCTATTCATCCTTCTGCACAGATAGGAAAAGGCGTTAGTCTGGGGCATGGGGCGGTTGTTATGCCCAATTGTGTCATTAATCGTGAAGCAATAATTGGAAATTTCAGCATTGTTAATACTGGGGCTACTTTGGATCATCAGAGTGTTCTCGGGCACTTCGCTAGCTTAGCTCCCGGCGTTACAACTGGAGGAAATGTACAAATTGGGGACTTCTCTGCAATTGGTATCGGAGCATGTGTTAAGCATAATGTATCAATAGGAGAGAACACGGTTATAGGAGCTGGCTCAGTTGTATTAGAAGATTGCCCTAGTTATGTAGTGAGTTATGGATCCCCTGCAAGAATTGTTCGTACGAGAAAAGCGGGCGATAAATATTTGTAATTTAGTTTTTGATGATATTTGACTAGAAAGGGGGAAGTTACGATCTTGGTTCAACATAAAAAGATTTATTTATCTCCCCCGCATATGAGCGGAAATGAACTGAAATTAATCAAAGAGGCATTTAGGGATAATTGGATTGCTCCTTTAGGTCCTCACGTAGATGCTTTTGAAAGGGAAGTAGCAGCATATGCGGGTGTGAAGGGAGCTGTAGCAATCAGCTCGGGAACAGCTGCTTTGCATTTGTCATTAATTTATTTAGGTGTAACGACAGGTGATATCGTCTTTTGCTCAACTCTTACCTTTGCTGCAAGTGCAAACCCCATATTATACCAAAGAGCACTGCCAGTTTTCATTGATTCGGAACCGGATTCATGGAACATGTCCCCTCAAGCATTAGAGCGGGCTTTCGAACATTATAAAATGAAAGGTCAAATGCCAAAGGCCGTTATAGTCGTAAATCTGTATGGGCAAAGCGCAAATATGGAAGCGATATTGGAAATATGTCAGCGATATGGGGTTCCTATGATCGAGGATGCGGCAGAGTCGTTGGGAGCATCTTATAAAGGGAAAAAGAGTGGATCTTTTGGAAAGTTCGGTATTTACTCTTTCAACGGAAATAAGATTATCACAACATCATGTGGAGGAATGGTAATATCTGATGATGAAGAAGCGTTAGCGAAGATTAGATTTTGGGCATCGCAATCTCGCGACCCAGCGATATATTATCAGCACAGCGAATTAGGATTTAATTACCGGCTAAGTAACATTTCTGCGGCAATAGGAAGGGCGCAGTTACGTGTACTAGATCAACGTGTGGAAAAACGTCGTGAAATATTTAAGTCATATTATCAAGCTTTTTCAAAGAGAGATGGCATAAAATTTATGGGAGAACCTCCGAATTGCCACTCTACTCGTTGGCTTACAGCTCTTATGGTCGACTCCGCACGTACAGGAGTATCTTTTATTCAAATTATACAGGGATTAGCAGAGCTTGATATCGAAGCACGACCAGTTTGGAAGCCAATGCATCTTCAGCCTCTGTATAAGGAATATAGCTATTTTCAGCATAGCGAAGAAGGAAGTGTGTCAGATTTATTATTTCAGCAAGGACTCTGTCTACCGTCAGGTTCCAGTCTAACCAAGAAGGATATTGAACGGGTCATCAAAAGCATTTCTGAAATTTTAAGAACAGGACATAAATATTGATCTTAAGAGCTGATCCTTTAAGCAATTTAGCTGATTAAAGGATAAGCTCTTTTTTCATTTTTAAGATTATCATTTTCACTTAAATAAATTACTAATTTAGGTATTCAATCATAACAAAATAGAAAGAAATAAATATACTAAAGAAATGATAGATTTGGGGGGGGAAAGAATATGAAACAGTACAGTAAAAGAGAATATCACCTTCGTGCAGCTCTCGAAAAGATTACTATGGAAGAATTGCTTGATAGAAAGGCAATTCAGATTGATATGGAACAAATCAGTGGTTATCTAAGAGATAAAGTTATCTTAGTTACTGGTGCTGGAGGCTCGATTGGTTCTGAGCTTTGCCGGCAAATTATTAAGTTCGGGCCACGTCAATTACTGTTATTGGGACATGGTGAAAACAGTATTTACACGATTGAAAAAGAACTAAGGAACCATAACGAAAATATAAAAATGGTATGTATTATTGCAGACATTCAAGATAAAAAAAGACTTGATGATATTTTCTTTTTTTATAGACCAAATGTAGTCTATCATGCAGCTGCTCATAAGCACGTTCCATTAATGGAACTAAACCCCTCCGAAGCAATAAAAAATAACGTATGGGGAACTCGGAATGTTGCAGATTGTGCCCAAAAGTATAATACGGAACGCTTTGTATTTATCTCCTCTGACAAGGCTGTTAATTCAACAAATATCATGGGAACAAGTAAAAGGCTTGCAGAATTAGTTCTACAAAGCATGCGGAAAGAAAACGGAACTGAGTTCGTTATTGTTCGATTTGGTAATGTACTGGGGAGTAGAGGAAGTGTCGTGCCTCTATTTAAAGAACAAATATTAAAGGGGGGCCCTATTACAATAACCCATCCTGGAATGATTCGTTATTTTATGACAATACCAGAAGCCGTCCAATTAACCATTCAAGCTGGGGTGACGGCTAAAGGAGGGAAAACTTTTATTCTTGATATGGGCAAGCCATATAAAATTGTAGATTTAGCTTATAAAATGATAGCTTTAGCGGGCCTAAAACCTGGAAAGGATATTCAAATTGTATATACAGGAATTCGTCAAGGAGAAAAGCTTGTGGAAGAAATTTTAACGGAAATTGAGAAAAATAGAGCTTATTATCATGATCGGATTCATATATGCGATCCTCCTATCCTTTCAGATGATCTGCATGAAAAGATAGAACAACTGGAACATTTAGTTTCTCAGTATGATTCGGTTGGTGCAGTAGAAGAGTTTCTCGCTAGAGTAAGAGGTATTTTTCCAGAATTCTACTGGCCAGCTCAGCCTTCAAATTCTGAATCTAACGAAGAGGTCACTAGGAGTGATATGAATGAAAGTTAAGATTTTATTTTTTTGTTTTCCGAGACACCCCTTCAACCAGCGATCAGAAGATTACTTTAAGATTGCGTTAGTAAAAAATCCAAATGTAGACGTTCGTTTTGTTCATGAAGGGGGGGATGTGAGAGAGATCATAACCAGACTTGATTTTTCTCCTGATTTTATATACATCCACGATTTGGAGCAGTTTTTATTGAAGAGAGGCAACATTACTGGATTGAGCGAAGTAAAGATCCCGAAAGGATTGTTGTTCAATGATCTCCATCGAAACGGACATATATTGCAAGAGTTCGTCGAACAGAATCATATCAATCTAATATTTGCTCATTACCGGGATGCATTTTCCCGGTTTTTTCCAAACTATAAAGATCAATTCCGTTGGCTTCCTTATGCAGTGAATTTATCTATCTTTAAAAATTATCATAAGAGAAAAACCATTAACTATTTGTTGATGGGTGCCACAAATCCAAGATTTTATCCGCTTCGACACAAGATATATAAGTGTATGAAAAATAAAGAAGGTTTTATATACCACGCACACCCAGGATATAGGGACTTTTCGAAAAAACAAGAGGATAAGCTGTTTGTTGAAAACAGATATGCTAAAGAAATAAACAGAGCTAAAATATTTTTCACGGATGACTTAATATATCACTACCCGGTTAAAAAATTCTTTGAGGTCGTAGCCTGCAATACATTACTTCTTGCTTCAGGTTCACAAGAACTAAAGGACTTGGGATTTGTGGATGGAGAAACATATGTTGAAATAAATCAAGAAAATTTTGAAAAAAAAGCAAAATACTATCTCAAGCACAAAGAAGAGCGGAAGCAAATTGCTAATAACGGATACAAAATGGTTAGAGCGAGACATTCAATAGATAGGAGGAGCCAAGAATTCGTGGACATGATAACAGAGTATTTAGGAGGATTAAAATGAAGAAATTAAAGATTTTATTTTTTACAACTGATACTTCCAATTTTGTTGATAAAACAGATGATTATTTTAAAAAAGAGCTAGTTAAGCTGTCAGATGTCGAAATTTACTTTCAATATAAGGGAGGTAACATTTCTGATATTTTGAAAGAATTAAATGATAAACCGGACTTTATTTATTTTGATGATTTTGAACGTATAAATCGGGTGTATGGACTTCCCACAGACTTAGATAAGGTCAATATTCCAAAGGGTATTTTGTTTCATGATCTATATAGAGATAATGATATATTTGTTGAATATGTAGAGAAGAGTAAGATTGATCTTCTATATGCCCATTATCGCGATGGCTTTCTTTCATTGTATCCTCAGTATAAGGATCGGTTTATCTGGCTTCCATTACATGTGTACAGACCGATTTTTTGTAAGCGATCCATAAAAAAAGATATTAGATTTTTAATGATGGGAAGTTTGGGTAAAAAGAAGTACCCATTACGTAACAAAATGTTTCAACGAATGAAGAATGTGGAAGGATTTGTTACTCACAAACATCCTGGTTATGATTATAGTTTAAAAGAGAATGGAAACATATTTGTGGGTGAGAAATATGCAAAGGAAGTTGCCCGAGCCAAGATTTTTTTAACGTGCGGTTCTATCTATAATTACCCTCTAGGCAAATATTTTGAAGTACCAGCCTGCAATACTTTGCTATTAGCCTCTGGATTCCCTGAGCTACTTGACCTTGGGTTTATTGACAAAAAGACTTTCGTGGAGATCAATGAGGAAAATTTTGAAGAAAAAGCAAAGTATTATAATAAATATAAAGAAGAACGAAAGATAATTACAAGAGCGGGACATAAAATGGTTCTCGCTCGTCACACAACTGATATCCGAGTTAGGCAATTTGTTGATGGACTTTGGAAGTTCCTGTCCAAAAATGGATAATGAAGTTCCTTTGTGGTTCTGAAGTTTTGAAAATGGTGTCTATGGAGATTAAAGAAAATTTGAAGATAACGGAATTGTAAGGATTAGGGGGTTGTTATTCGTTGGGGAGTGACGAACAACCTAGCGATGATGTATTATAAAACCTTTCAGACTTGTGTGTCGACCCACAATATCTGATAGGTGCTTTCACTTACCGGGATCGAGGCGAAGGACCGAGCTGATTTGGTTGAATGCAACAGGTGTGCCACCTTCGAATAAGTCAAACATTTTCGCAGTTTTTGGAGTTACTTGAATGAACGGTTCAACAAAAATATCGTTTCCTGCTCGAAGTTGGACCTTCTTCGTTACAAGTCCACGCTTCAATAACAGCTGATTCTTGATAATTCCGAGCGCAACTACACCGATCGCCGAAACGAATATTTCATTATCCGTTATATGAGTAGTTGTTGTTTCGCCACCCGTATTTATTTCAACGACTGTGCTCCCAATCCTCGTGGCAATTGTAGTACGCGATATTGGTTTTGCAAAAAACGAAATGCTTCGATCCACCGAATTAAACCGTAAATTGTAACGTCTCTTATTAATCAAACCTAACGTATGTGCAGTTGATACATCCACGTCAATTCTATTATCAATGCATTCGGAAGCATCACTGTTACTTAGTAAAACTCTTACTTTCGCATTTCTTCGTCGCAGGACCACATTACCGTCAGGTATCGTGAATGTAGGCAAGGGCGAACCTCCGCAGCCAGCAAGTAAGAATGCACGATTTCTAAAATCAGGAACAACATTCACATCAAAAACAGCACGCGATATCATCCTTCGACTCACACCTTTCATGCTTACCAAAAATAATGGAAGTCACCTATACTGTGTTACACTTGAACCCATTAATATGGTATATGCGTCACTTCGATGTGTCGTATAGATACTTGCCCTCATCTTCGGAACAAACAATCTCAATCAAGGAAGCCATGTCTGCTCCGTCATTCTCAGTATTTCACAGCTTATTGGGCACTTTATTATTTACTCAACAAACGGGGGCTCGTCAGTTTAATCAGTCCTACAATTAACAGCTAACGGGCTGAGGTATACAGCTTTTTGTGTAATATTAAGTTCGTTTTTAGTATTATTGGCATGTTCAAAATCAGCAAAAGAGTAATTCCAGTTTCATAATAGCTTCTGAATATGAAGGTACGAGTCTCAGGTGGGAGTCCATGCCATGGGGAACGGCTTAGGCAGATGCTGTGACAAGCACCTATTTCCATGCGTATGCTTAGAATAAGGGAGGTTGAGGCCAATGAAAAATGCAAGCATTTCTTTCAAGAGCAAATGGCAAAAGACCAAATGGCTGCTAAAGCATCGGAGATTGCGAAGGCATATCCCCCGAACTGTGCCGTTTAACAGAAAAAATTTGCGGATGATGCTATCCGTTTTTCCGACTGTCTATTTTAAGCCTACGGGAGGTACGGGTGGGTTTGGCATCATCCGTATCAAGAGAATAGCGAGAGGGTACCAAACAAAACTCAATACCGTCAAATCGCTAAGTCCGACACAAGGTCATTTATACAAGAAACTGTCCCGGTTCTCAGGAAGGGAATCGTATCTGCTTCAGCAGGGGATCCAACTTGCCAAAACGACAGGCAAGCCGTTCGATATCCGAGTCATGGTTCAGAAGACGAATAAAGGAAAATGGATAAGCACGGCCATTTGTACCAAAATAGGCAAGCCGGGCAAGGTTGCCACGAATTATCACCAAGGAGGTAAGCTCGGCTATCTTCGCCAAACGCTGGTGGGAGCAGGGTACAAGCACGCTTCGATCCTTCGTAAGGAAGCTGCATTGAAGCGGCTCGGCATTGCTGTCGGAAAGAGCTTTGATCTTAATCGAAGAGGATTTAGAGAACTGGGGCTGGATGTGGCTCTAGACACCGAGGGGAATCTATGGATTCTGGAAGTGAATACGAGGCCGGCCATTTATCCATGGAAGCACTTGAAGGGCAAAATGCTGTATCGTCGCATCATGTTCGCTGCCAGGCAATACGGCAGAGTCATGTAGTTAGGCAAAAAGAAATACGCGGTTGTCGGGGACAGGAACTTTCATTGTTAGCCGTTCATGTTTTCTGAAATTTTCTGATCAAATCAAAGCGGTAGCCTAGGACACGAGTTTCCTTGTCCATAGCTACCGCTCTTTCATTTTTGGTGATAGTCTTAAAATGCGGTTTCAAATCCCGCTCACGTCGGTATACGTTTTTTTATAAGTCCTAATAGCGTTTTGCTCATAAAGGATTACTCTTGGACAAATGAAAGTTATTGCTGCTCCTTTTGACATTAAGCTATTGGGCTGGTTAACGCACCTAAGCTCAATGTTTTGAACCAGCCCTCCTTGAAGAGAGACGTACTTTAAGATAATCTAAAAAGAAAAATGTAGAGAGGATAGTGGACGAAGATATGAAAACAATAGCTGTGTACTGTGGATCCGGCACTGGAAATGACCCTATCTATATGAATGAAGCAAGGAAGTTAGGGAAAGTTTTAGTAGCAAATGGGTTGGATCTTGTATATGGAGGAGCAACAGTCGGTTGTATGGGAGCTGTTGCCGATGCGGTCATGGAGTCTGGCGGTAAGGTTATTGGAGTGATACCCAAAAAGTTGGCAAATGTCGAAATTGCCCACGAACATCTAACTGAACTTCATATCGTGGATACTATGCATGAAAGAAAAGCGTTAATGGCAGAGCATGCTGATGGATTTATCGCACTCCCTGGTGGGACAGGCACTTTAGAAGAATGGTTTGAAGTCTTTACATGGGCTCAACTAGGATATCACAATAAACCATGTGCCTTGTTAAATATCAATAAATACTACACACCGATGTTATCGCTTTTTGATCATATGATTGAACAAGGGTTTGTAAAAGAGCTATATAAAAATTTAATTTTAATAGACGATGATTCAACAAACTTAATCCAAAAGCTAAAAAACTATAGAGCGGATTATATACATAAATGGTGAGCCCCTTCAGCTATTGGATTCGTAAGTTCAACCAAAAACACGAAGGCAGCTGACCAGTAATAAGTTCTTTCTTCGTGATAGACCGACTCGAGGTATTCTTTGTACGAACTTCTTATAATTTCGTACGCCCGGGATGGTTTTATGGTGAGCTATGAGTTCTTTATCGCTGATGATCCATGTGTGCCCAGATGAGTTTTTTCTGCGGATTGCGACGAAATTGTATTTTCCTGCGGAATAAACTTTGAAGCCCATCCTCTTGCTTCTTATACAGAAGAAGTCGTCTTCCCCGACGTTTCGATTGGGGAATTTCACTTTGTTGAAAACTGTCCGTTTCATCATAAGTGTTGCGCCTGGAAGATTTGCTACGAAGCGATTTTCATCGTGTGGAAAACGAAGGATAAGTGTCTTTGAGCCGCGTAAATACAAATAATGCGCTCGTTTTCCTATGACGTCGGCGTCTGTTCTTAGTAATGTCAACAAGCAGTCGGTCAGATAATGGGGGGCGTAATAATCGTCGTCATCGAACTTGGCAATGTACGGATACTTAGTTTTCTGAACGGCGAAATTTAAACAAGCGCCAAGAGAGCGATGTTCCGGAACTCGGAAAATTTGTACGTTTCGGAGCTTTTCAGCGATGCGCCGGTAAGAAGAAAGAGGGATTCGATTATTGTTGACGATAATTATGAGTTCTTTCTTGTGATGACGTTGTCTGACGTAATTATAAAACAAATTTTTTATAAAGCCTGGGCGATTGGTGCTCGTAATAATGGAAACTCCATGCCTGCCTATAGCGCTTCCTGCTCTATCGTTCATTCCATCGCTCCCCTACTCTAAAGATTTATCTTATCATAACTTATTACACAGTACGTAAATGGCAGATAGGGGTAACGGCACTTCTCAAGGGTTATTTTTTCAAACATTGCTGTTAGTTGAGACGCAGAGCATAACCAGATCATTGCCGAAAGAAATGATATAAAATAGTGATGCAAATTGGTTCAAAAAATGCTAGCGTCAATGGCGTTATTACGGTTTTTGATACGACGCCAACACTCATTGACAATGCGACTTACGTGCCGCTTACCTATGTTGCAGAAAGCCTAGGCAGCAAAATGGAGTGGGACGATGCGAGCAAGAGTGTTCGTATTGTTGATCCAAAAGCAACTGGGTTAAAACAATAAAGGCATCAAGTTCTTGTCAACTCCAACAGTTGGGTGACAAGAACAAATCTTATTAAATGCTGCTTATATAGCGGCCATTCCTACGCTACTCAGATAGGCATTAATAAGGCTTGCAGAACGAGAAGAAATTGAGGCAAACGTGTACCCCCTTCGATTTCGTCATACCTATGCATGCCAGCTGCTTGTTAACTGGGCACCTTGAGATTCTATCCAAGTCAGTTGGGGCATGAAAAAGCCTTCACGACGTAAATCTATGCTTAGCTACGCGGAGAGCGTCGAAGAGAACTTTATCGCCGGCTTTTTTAGTATGTTAGCGTCGGATTCTCTTTTAAAGATCCGCCGTTATTCAACTATGAGCAATTACACGAATACGGTCATCATAAAATAAGGAATAGTTGAAAACAACATTCTCACCTTTAATCCAGGGTGGAGCCAGACCAGCGCATTTTATCATTGAGGATCCGGACGGGAATCAAATTTTTTTGATCAACATCGATAAAAAAATAACGGTACCGTTAAAATCCCGACCGCATGAGGTCGGGATTTTTCTATTGGTCAGGTGAAGAGGAGGCTATTACATCATACTTCATCCCGCAGTTATGGAGCAGTTTTCAATCGAAATTGAAAGCGGTATGGATGATCTTTCTAAGACCGAAAAATTGACCATGATTAAATTAAGGGCAGGTCAGTCCATATTTAAGGACCATCTCCTGCTAGTTGCGAAGATAGTAACGAGAGACTTGATCCAGAAAATGGACTGTTACTCTGTCCTAACCATGATCAGATATTAAGAGGGGCGCTCCGTATTGTTAACGCGGAGTGATTGGCTGCCATGCTGGCGTGGGCAAGGAACAATGTGTGGTTTCGGATAAAGATCTATTATTCCCGCATGCTACATTGCGATTACATCGTATACTTATTCCTTAAAAAATGGGTAGTCATCCCTTACTGGACAAAGATCGAGTTATTTATAATGTTGTTGTTACCAGAATAGATAAGCATGGATTACTTTGTTTAGAAGGGATGTTCATATGATAAATAAAAAGCTAACGCTAAAAAGTAAAGCGAAAATTAGACAGGCGCAAACACATGTGCATGAGTTTGAGGGTAGTACTAAATTGGCTGAACAAGGTGCTGATCGCCACAATCATCGTTTTGCAGGGGTTACCGGGCAAGTTATCCCATTTGGGAAAAGTCATGTACATGAAATCGATCTTACGCACACAGATTTCTTAAACCATTTTCATAATCTCAAAAAAATTAGAACTGGACCAGCAATTCCAGTTGGAAATGGGAAACATGTACACTTTGTTACTGGAATGACAACATTAAATGATGGTCATAGGCATAGATTCAACTTCGCAACGTTGATTCAACAACCACTCGTATGATTTTATCAAATATGAGCCTACTATAAACAGACGAAAAAGGAGCTGCCGTAGTACTCCTTTTTTGTTTTTATACACGCTCATCAAATTGAATCCTACCATACAACGGAAGGGCTGAACAATCTCAAGTCTCGACTACAGACTGGAAGGAGAGCCGGTTTGATGAAATCAGAATACCAAAAGGGCTGCCATTATTTTGCTGCACACACATAGAAGCTTTATCGTGTAATACGAGCTATTTGGGTGTAGGGTCTAAAGCGTGTATAAATTTCCCATAAACTTGGATAATAAAAGAAATGAATACAGGGAAGAGCGTGGTGAAGATCGATGCTATTTTCAAACTGGTTCAGAAGGAGGAAGTATGGCTCGGTGCCAGAGCAAGTAAAACAGCCGCTTAGCGATACCATCAGTACGTCATTAGTACAAAATATAACCTATTTACATAGTCAGTTCAGTCAAACCCCTGACCTGGTTGTGCGACATTTTCTCATCATGCAGTCTGGTGAGCAGGCAGCGTTAGTCTACCTAAGTGGATTAGTAGATAAAAACGCAATTAATAATAATGTGCTTCGCCCGCTGCAATTTGAAAAGGGATACAGCAGTGCTCTCGACAATATAACGGTTAATATAGGCGAAGTCCAAAGTCTATATACTTGGCCTCATGTGGAGAATGCCATTTTGCAAGGCAGTAGTGTACTCTTTGTTAATGGGCGAACGGAGGCCTCCGCCTTAGGGACTCAGGGCTGGCCTCAGCGAGCAATTGAAGACTCACAGATCGAGGCATCTATAAAAGGAGCGCATCAAGGGTTTGTTGAAACTGGCAGTCAGAATATTGCTTTAATCCGTCGATACATTCAAAACCGTGAATTGAAAATTAAGGAACTGGTGGTTGGGCGAAGAGGAAATACCTTAGTTTCTATTTTATATTTAGCTGATGTCGCGCATCCTGAGGTACTAAAAGAACTGGAAGACCGAATTCAGCAAGTTGATGTTGATGTCATCCTTAACACAGGTGAGTTGGCAGAGTTTATCGAGGATAATCCTTATTCACCATTTCCGCAATTTATTACGACGGAAAGACCGGATGCTGCGGCTTCACAAATATTGCAAGGAAGATTTGCTATTGTTGTAGATCGTTCACCAAGCGTATTGATAGCCCCGGTAGCATTTATTTCATTTTTTCAAAACATCGACGACTACAGCACACGCTGGTCGATATCTACTTTTATCCGGCTGCTGCGAATATTCGCTTTTTTAATCGCTGTCTTTTTGCCTGCGCTCTACATTGCGGTCATTTCATATAATTCCGAGGTAATTCCCGTAAAATTACTACTCACTATTGGTGAGTTCAGAGGTCGAGTGCCGTTCCCGCCATTTGTAGAAGCGATCCTGATGGAGGTAACACTTGAAATGATGCGGGAGGCTGGTGTACGACTCCCTGCTCCAGTTGGGCAAACCATTGGTATAGTCGGAGGCATTGTTATTGGACAAGCAATTGTTCAGGCAGGTCTCATCAGCAATATCATGGTAATTGTTGTTGCCTTTACGGCCATTGCATCGTTCATCCTGCCTAATTATGATATGGTCGCAGCCGTCCGGCTTAGCCGATTCATCATGATGATTGCTGCCTCCATGTTCGGCATTGTTGGCATCATCATTGCATTTATGACTATGATCGGGCATCTGATTGCGCTTGAATCGCTTGGAACACCGTATGGCACTCCTTTCGCGCCAGTACGTTTCTCCGATTGGAAAGATTCATTCGTCCGTTTACCGTTGTGGAAAATGGGTAAACGACCTTTAGGTACAAGAGCAACTCAATCGCAGAGGCAAGGACCAAACCGTCCAAAAAGGGTTCGGAAATGAAGAAATTTGCATTCAAAGAGGTCATCATATGCAATCTAATTCTCTGAGTAACGGCATTCAAATAAGTGTTTTCTTTTTGTCGATGCAACAAAAAATAACCGAAAAGGCTGGCTTACTCATTTATTTACGGATGCATGGTCACTTTCTGTGGAGGAAGCGCTTATGAACAAGAAACTCCTTCATATAACGCTTTTTGTGATATTTGCCTTCATTATTTCGAGCTGCAGTGACAGGTTGGATATGGAAGATTCCTCATTTGCATTATTAGTGGGTTTAGATCTCGATAATAAAAATGAGTTCATTGTATATAGTACAGCTCCTGTTTTTAGCAAAAATGTTGAGAAAAAAACGCGTGAACTTAGGGTGAAACCACAGACAAATCGTCAATCAAGAGAAAAACAGGATAGTTATACTCAGGGGGTTTTCCATGGCAGAAGTATTCAAATTATACTGATATCTAAGCGAATCCTACAGCAAGAAAATTGGTTCCAGCTCACGGATGTCTGGTTTCGCGATCCCAAAAATACGTTAACACCAAGGATCATTGCTGTCGATGGACCTCTCTCAGAAATTATATACTTAAACTCGAAAGATCAGCCGATGCTTCCTTTATTTCTACGCGATATGATCGAAACGAAGGACGCAAGATCAGAAACAGTAAAGACGACTTTACAGGGCCTGCACCAGCAAATACGTGAGAAGGGTGTCACTCCTATCATTTCGGAAGTTCGAGTGAAAGATAAAGAGATTGCGCTGACAGGAACGACACTACTTGATCATAAAGGAAAATTTGCTGATTCTCTGAACATTCAGGAAAGCATTCTACTGCGAATATTGCAAAACAAGATAAATAAAAACGTCAGCTTAACAGTTCCCATTACTGGAGAAAAGAAGATTGGACCGTTTCATACAGATAAATTAAGTTTAAGTGCTGAAAAAATAAAGGTGAAAATCAAGACCTCCTACCTCAAGGATAACTTTCAGTTCGATATGCACATTACCATGCATGTTGGTCTAACGGAACTTACGTTTCCTTTCGACGTGCGAAATCATCGAAAAGAGTTGGAGAATAAGATTACCGAACAAATGCAAAAGCAGTTAGAAAGCCTTATCAAGAAAATACAGGCGGATAAAATCGACCCCATTGGGCTTGGGTACTACGCGAGGGCACACAAATATAGCCATTTCAAGAACGTGGAAGATCATTGGGGAGAAGCGCTGGCCAAAGCGGACGTTCATGTTTCCGTGAAAACAATCATAGGGGCTATGGGAACAGTGAAGTAAAAGCTCTAAGGAGGACAGCAAGTGAAAAAATATGCATTGAATGAAATTACCTTCATGCAGTATATCTTTCTCAACTTTGGTATGGTTACAAGCGTTGGTTTTTTATCTCTGCCGAGAGTTCTAGCCGAACAGGCAGGGACGGCAGGCTGGATCGCTCTCATCATCGTTTGGTTGATCTCTATTGCAGCGAGTTTGATCGTTATACAGGTGATGAAGAGGTACCCAGATGGCACCTTATTAGATCTAATAACGTTGTATTTTGGCAAATGGGCAGGCAAAGTGGGAGCAATACTATTTGCCATATATCTCATTTACTACGGATATACCGGTCTCGTATATACAATATTGATTACAAAACAATATCTTTTACAGCAAACTCCAGCGTATATGATTATGCTTTTGCTGCTCATTCCCACTTATGTCGTTGTGCGGAACGGCCCCCGCATATTGGGCAGATATGTGGAAGTGATCATAATCCTATCATTATGGATCCCCTTCGTTTATTTGATTCCGCTTAAGGACGCTCATTGGCTCAATCTGCTTCCTATGCTTCAGGATGGATGGAAGCCTGTTTTCTCAGCATTACCTAGCACACTCTATTATCATGTAGGATTTTCAACCACGTTCATTCTGTATCCATTTCTTAAAAACAAGCAGAAGGCTTCAGCCGGAATCGTCATCGCGTATACACTGACGATGCTCATGTATCTGTTCATCACAGCTATCTGTTTCGTATATTTTAGTCAAGATGCAATTATGGAATACAACGAACCGACGATCAATGTATTGAAGTCTATCGAGTTTAAGTTTATATCAAGGATCGAAGTATTATTTATTGCATTTTATTTACTTATCTTTTCATTATCATGGATACCGACGATGTACATGAGTGTTTTTTGCACAACTTGGCTAATCGGTAAGCAGGATCACCGAAATCATTTGAGGCTGCTTTGGCTTGTCATTATTGTGGGCACGTATTTTTTCATGCCGACTTTTTTTCAGAGTGAACAGATGAATACTATACTTGGTCAAATCGGCTTTTTTATTGAGTACATTGTTCCTTTTTGTTTACTCTTATTTGTATGGATACATGATCGGTTGGGGTGGATGAAGGCAAAGATATAATGGTCACTTATATAATTCTGCAGATACATTACCTCGTAATGTGTTCACAACGTAAAAAATCCGGTAATAACGAATAATCAGAAGCAACCATGGCGGTTGCTTCTTCTATTTACCGGTAACTGTGATCCTCAAATCGTCTATCACTATTTATGAAGAAGTGTCCAATTCTATGCTAGATAGATGGATTGCAAGCGCATGCAGTTCACCCCAGTGACTTAGGTAATGCATTTCGTGGAACATCTTCCTTTGATGACTTGTCCTATATAAAGAGTACTTTTTTGTTTACATATCAAACTGCAATAAAACAATGCCCGCTTCAAACCATTTTTCGTAGAGATGGAGAGGAGATATAACTTGATGAAAAACATAATACAACTTACAGAAATTGAACCTAACGATATAGTGAAAATCACGGGTAATCTCATGGAGCAGGGCCGTTTTGCCAAGGTTTTAAGAGTGCAGAAGCAATCAAGTGGGGACACCTTATTTATTGTAAAGGTGAACAACTATTGGAACTCTGCAGACATGGTTAGACAATTTGGTATATGGAATGGACAACTATGGATTGCCATGGCTTGTGACCAGTTCGATATTGAGTTAAAGAGAAAAAAGCATGTGCAATAAGGTGTGGATGTTATAATTTTCCAGTGTTTTCATGTCACAGAACGAAGCCGCCGACACTCTTATTCTAAAAATAATCCGATTCAACCAATAAAGTAATCAATTCGTAAAGGTTTTCTGTTTAACATGTTTCAAATCAAAAAATAGTGGCAGCGAGCTGTCTTTATGCAAGCAGATATCTATAAAATGCAATACGGGTTATCTCATTCCCTACGGGAGCAGAGAAGAATGAAAGGAGGTCGAGTTTAATGCTCTATATATTTAGCGGGTTACCAGGCACCGGGAAGTCCACGTTATCATCCGCTTTGGCTAAAGAGATAGGGGCTACGTATCTCCGGGTCGATGTCGTGGAGCAGGCTATGCGGGATACTGGAATTAGGGTCGATGGTCCCGAGGGCTACAACGTATGTTATGCGATTGCACTGCAGAATCTGCGGCTGGGGCTCGACGTAGTTGCAGATACAGTCAATCCCATCCAAATCACCCGCCAGGCTTGGCGCAACGTGGCGGAGTCTCTGGATACATCGTATGTGGAAATTGAAGTGGTCTGTTCGGACTATCGTGAACACAGGCATCGAATCGAAACCCGTGAAGCCGATATTCCCGGCTTTGTTCTACCTACGTGGGAGCAGGTCAGGAAACGACAGTACGAAGTTTGGGATCGGAATCACATCGTTATAGACACAGCTAATAAAACGGTTGCCGAAAGCATGATGACATTATTTGATCAACTGGATTGGGAGCGTAGCAAAATTTAGTTGATTGCACTAACGGACACGATAGTTCAACCATAACTGGGCAGATCGACAAAATTCCCTTCGATCTGTTTTTTGTTTTTATTGCAATCTTATCGACATTTTATGTAAACCGATTAAGCCTATATTCATATTGCTATATTCGATATTCACTGATACCATTTTCTGGAACGAACAAAGGAGGTAAAGATGATGGGACTCAGCAACAGCAGTTCTCAAATCTTGTCAAAACGTAGAATTCTGATAGATTGCGATCCAGGAATTGACGACACGATCGCTATTATACTCGCTGCGTGCAGCCCAATTATCGAGCTTGTCGGCATCACGACCGTTTCCGGAAACGTAGGAGTAGACAAAACAACACTTAATGCTCTTAAAATTTGTGAGTTTGCCGGAATTGCTGATACTCCAGTCGCCCGAGGGGCCGAACGCCCGCTCGTGCGCGAACCGATCACCGGAGATGTTCACGGAGAATCGGGAATCGGCGGCGTAGAGCTTCCATTCCCGACCAAAACGGTCATAGGTGAGCATGCGGTCGATTTCATCATACGTACTTTGTTGGAATCGGAAGGGGATATAACACTGGTCCCTATCGGACCGCTGACGAATATCGCTTTGGCGATTCGCAAAGAGCCGTCCATTATATCGAAAATTCAAGAGATCGTGATTATGGGGGGCGGCACGTTCGGGAATATAACGCCGGCAGCCGAGTTTAATTTTTACGCTGATGCCGAAGCTGCGGCCGTTGTATTTGCAAGTGCTCTTCCTATAACGATGATCGGTCTGGATTTAACGCATCAAGCGATTGCCACTGAAACTGTCAAAGATCAGATCGCTAGTATAGACAACGATGTTTCTCAATTTGTGTTAGAGTTGCTTGGGTTTTACGATAGCAACTACAAGAAGATGGGATTCGAAGGAGCGGTCGTCCATGATCTTTGTTGCGTTGCATACTGCATCGATTCTTCGCTGTTTGCAACAAGGCATGTTTATGTAGACATAGAAACGAAGGATGAGCTGTTATATGGCGCGTCTATAGTTGATCTGCAGGGTGTAACAGGCAAGCAACCAAACGCCAACGTGGCGATACATCTGAATCAGGAAAAGTTTTGGTCCTTATTAATCAATACATTAAGGCAGTATTCCTAGATTTTGACCTGGCTGCTCAACTAGAAAAGAATTCAGTTCGTCCAACATCACCAACTGGCCATTATTGGTCGAACCTCGCGCATTACTTCATATCCAATAACACAAAAGTGTTTTAAGGCAAGAAGGAATCGCTGAGGAGCATCTTATCGCTGCTAAGTCATTTGACGTTGAACAAAAAAGTATGATCCGAATTGCGGTGCTGTCCGAAGCCGAATAGTCATCTTAGATACCGTTTAAACTCTTTGTGCTTGAGCTTATCATCCGAAGAATGATTCTTTGACGGCCGCCGGGAGCTTTATCGACATATAATGTCAACCGATTAAGGCTTTATTCATATTGCTATCAATAGCAATTTGTTGATACCCTTTTCTGAAACGAGTTCCGATGAAGCGTCGACTTCAGACCGATTCTATACGAAGTGCATGACATACCTCGATTCTGATAACCCAGAAAAGGAGGTGATCTAGTTTAGATTTTAATTACCATTATTCAGTCTCTTTGATGCAACGGATATACCTTTTTAACTGATTATAAAGTAAAGAGAGGGAAACCAAATGCAAAAAATGATGGGACATAGCAATAACGGCTTCTCCAAAACAGGGCTTCAAAGAATGCGAGATGTGCTTACACGGCATGTCGATTCCGGAAAAATCCCCGGGCTCGTCGCTCTGGTCAGCCGGTGCGGTGAGACGAACGTCGAGGCGATCGGGACAATGCGCCATGACGGCGGCGCGCCGATGCGCCGGGACACGATCTTCCGGATGGCATCGACATCCAAGCCAGTTACGATCGCGGCGGCGATGGTCCTGCTTGACGAGTGCAGGCTGAGGCTGGATGACCTGGTAGAGACGTGGCTGCCTGAGCTCGCCGACCGGCGGGTGCTGAAGCGGATCGACGGCCCGTTGGACGACACCGTGCCGGCGCGGCGGCCGATTACTGTACGCGACCTTTTGACATCCACGTTCGGGCTCGGCATGGATATGACGTCGCTGGGCACTCCGATCATGGGCGCGATCTTCGAGCGGGGGCTCACGCCCGATCTACCAGTGCCAATGCCCGAGCCGGATGAATGGATGCGACGCCTTGGCGAGCTTCCGCTGATGCACCAGCCCGGAGAGCGTTGGCAGTATCACATCAGCAACGATCTACTCGGCGTTCTCGTCGCCAGAATAACGGGCCAATCATATGAGACGTTCTTGCGCGAACGCATCTTCGACCCCCTTGGCATGAAGGACACCGGTTTCCACGTACCCACAGACGAGATCGATCGGCTTCCCCCCCTCTACGCCCCCAACCCGCAGACCGGAGAGTTCATCGTGTGGGACGAGGCCAAAGGAGGACGCTACAGCCAATCTCCTGCCTTCCAGGGCGGCGGCGGCGGGCTGGTCTCCACTGTCGATGACTACAACGCCTACTTCCGGATGCTGCTGAATCACGGGATGCATGGGAACGAACGGATCTTGTCCCGTCCAGCCGTCGATCTGATGATCACCAACCGCCTCACGCCCGAGCAACAAGCTGCCCGAACATCCATGGCTATCAACAACGTTCATGTGTCATTCGGCCAAGGGCAGCATGGCGGTTGGGGCATGGGGATGGCGGTGCGTACCTACCGTGGTGACTACGCGCCCATCGGCCAGTTTGGCTGGGATGGCGGAAGCGGCACCTCGACCTACGCTGACCCAGATAACCAGCTTACCGGAATCCTGCTCACTCAGGTTGGGATGTCCACCCCGGATTCAGCACGGCTTATCCACGACTTCTGGACCACGCTTTACCAGGCGATCGAAAATTAACAACGAGTCCATGCTTGTTACGTCAGTCTTCTGGCGTCCGAATTGGCAGGGCGAGGAAGAGAATGGAACAATACAGCAGATTCTTTTCTGTCTTAATGAATTAAGGCCATACTAAGAATCAAGACCCCCTTTAAAATATATAACCTAGACTTGCGGCCCATTGCTGTGGGTCTCTTTTTTTTTTTTTATTCACTTAATGGGCAGGAATGTTCTATAAATGTTTTATTCTTATAAGATGATAATTTTTTTCTGTAGTGCGAGGAATTCAAAATGAAAAAATCGAAATTAGAATTCAACATGCGTTCGAGGGACGGTTATCCGGGGACTATATATTTTGCAGATTTTATTAAAGACGGACAATCCTTATACGATATGTATGCTAAAGAATTTGATCTTGTATCTTGTATAGGGTGGTGTGCTGATTTGGAATGTGGGTCCGTAAGCCATAACTTATATATTCCCTCCGTCAACAAGGGCTGGGGATACTGATTATGAGGTTCTCCTTTATGACCCACAAAGTCTATTAACATAAAAAATATGAGTAAATATTACTATTGTTTTCTACGCTGTAATTAAGGTAAATTGTTAAAATAAGAATGAACCATAATACGCTTAATTCTTGGATAAAAGAAGCGGGGGAACCAAGTTTTCTGGGGTGAATATACTTTTGAGTGTTAGGGTTAACTTTCAACCCGAATCCGTCAGCTAACTTCGCCAGCGTAGAAAGTCATTAATAGAAACATTAAGTTGAGACCATAATGCTTTGGGCTCTATTCCCTCGCTTCCTTTTTTCGTTCAACGGAACAAAGGAGGAATTAGAAATGCTTCTTGAAAAAATTACCAAAGAAGTGAAGAAACTTTTTCAATTGAAAAGTTCAAACAATTCTGTACATCGTCAAGAAGAGATTCAACATTTAAAGAAGCGATTGATGGAATTTGACATTCATTTCTCGAGTTTGGTGTATCAGCCAACAGAAATCAAAAAACAGGATTTAATAGAAATAAGCAAGAGAGTTGCACGAAATGGTGAGTTGCTAAACAAACTTACTTGTTCAGAAAAGAAAATATCTGTTGAACAAATAATAATCAATTGCAGTGACATTCCCCTGAAAGTTTTGAAAGAGCATCAGAAATTTATCATAACCATGGCTTTTATTTTGAGTGGACCGTATCCTAGCTTAAGAGAATATATTGAAAGAAGTATTTTATGAACATTGTAGAATGATCTCAAACAAGACCGTTAAGCCAACCAGGCCGATGATACTTGAACCAAAACTAGAGTGCAGATGTTACAAAGCATTGACAAGAGCCTTTTTTGAGAAAAATCTCAAAAAAGGCTCTTTATATGATAGCAAGAGTAATTCCCCATTCATTCTATTTTGGCCAAACCCTTGGAGGCAGCGTAGCCTGAAGTGCCCGGCATTGCCCCACTCGCCGGGTAACCACAGGCACCAGCCAATCGGGACACTGTCCAAGTGCGGTTCGGATGCATCTGTAGGCAGTTACAGAGCAGGTATGATTTTACGTTTGGTATCCTGCTCCCGTTCCTCTCCAAGATGACGGTATGCAAAAGGACGTAAAAGTTTATCCATTACGGGCGGATCCACATAGAAGATGGTGCGGCAGTAGGGAGTAAGTAATCCGTGTAAACAGTGCTCCCCTGTTGCGGATACGGGTGAGAAAGTGGTTACATGACTGTAATTCGTAGGGGTAATATCTTTATTTTGTGAATTGTAAGCGCATTCTTATTTCGTATAATAATCAATATAAGCAAATAAATGACTGACCTATACAAACATGCATCTTCATGGAGACAATAAGGGAGGATTACAAGATGGCTAAGAAAATAAAACGTCCTGTTTTAGCAACGATTGTACCTGTTCTGGCTCTAGGATTAACGCTTACAGGCTGCACCGACTCGAAGGATGCGGTGAATAGCACTTCTTCGCCTAGCGGAAACCAGACAACGCCTGAGGCAACGCAGAGCAATACAATTAAGCCAGTCACATTGTCCTTGTTCATTGATAGCCCGTATCAACAGCCGACTCCTGATAACAAGATTTATAAGATGATTAAAGATAAGACAGGTGTTAGCTTAAAAATGGAGTTTCTGGTTGGTGACCTGCAGCAGAAGCTGGGCGTCATGATTGCCGGTGGTGATTATCCAGATATAATGACAGGAAACGACAAATTAATTGCGGCGGGTGCTTTTGTACCCCTCGAGGATTTGATTGACAAGTACGCACCGAATTTGAAGAAGCACTATGCAAGCGTGTGGAATCAAATGAAGGATCCTGCCAGCGGTCACATTTATGCTCTACCAAATTACAATGTGTTCAGCGGTCAATTTAACGAAACCGCGTATGAAGGACCAGGCTTCTATTTGCAAAAGGATGTATTGAAGGAAATGGGCTATCCAACGCCTAAAACATTAGACGAGTATTTCGATATCATTGCGAAATATAAAGCAAAGCACCCCGATATGATCGGCTTCGAGACGCTGAACTTTGACTGGAGGAACTTCCCGCTGCTTAATCCTCCAGAGCATTTAGCTGGTCACCCAAATGACGGCGGAGTTATCGTAGAGAATGGGAAAGCGCAAATCTTTGCAGACAAGGACATCTCCAAGACATATTACAAGAAGCTGAATGAGATCAATGCGCAAGGCTTGATGGATAGGGAAGCTCTGGTGCAGAACTACGACCAGTACTTGGCAAAGATTGCTAGCGGCCGTGTCATTGGGATGTTTGATCAACACTGGAATTTCGGTGATGGCGAACGCTCGCTGATTTCACAAAATAAAATTGGCAGTACCTACGTCGGGTTCCCGCTCTTATACCCAGGCGCCCAAGAGTACTACCGTGATCGTCCAGTTTTGAACATCAATCGCGGATACGGGATTTCAACAAAAGCCAAGGATCCTGTACAAATTATTAAATTTTTGGATTCCCTAATGACAGAGGATTGGCAGAAGACTCTCCAATGGGGGATTCAAGGCGAGGATTATATGGTGAAGGATGGTAAGTTCTATCGTACCCCTGAACAACGCGCTAAAGCGGACGATAATACATGGAAGCTTGCAAATAAAGCGGAAGCGTTCTTTGCTAATTCGCCTAAAATGCAAGGGACCTATAGTGACGGGAATGCAACTGATCCAGGAACACAGCCGCAGGAATTCTATGACAGCTTGAAGCCGCAGGATCAAGAAGTATTGAAAGCTTATAACCATAAGACATGGGCTGAGTTCTTCAAAACACCAGCTGAGAATCCCGTATACTATCCAGCCTGGAGTATTGATTTGATTGATGGTTCACCAGCTAAAGTGGCCAATACAAAGATGACCGACCTTGCTGTAAAATATTTGCCAAAAGCTATTTTGGGAAAACCGGATGACTTTGAAGGTGTATGGAAGGAATATGTGGATCAAATTTCCAAAAGTAACGTCAAAGCCTACGAAGATCGTATCAATGATCAAATTAACTGGCGTATTCAGAACTGGAGTAGTAAATAAAGGGATAAAACATGCAGTAAAGTGGGGGAGACTCAGGTCTTCTCCGCTTTACTTCCTAGGAGGAAATGTCGATGGCCGTGAGCATACTGCCCAAGAAATTAAAGAAAAAGCAAAAAATTGATCCGGAAATCGGCGTCGATTTAAGTTGGAAGACGATAAAAAATCAGAAGCAGTTAATTATGATGTCTTTTCCCATCTTAATATATATTTTGATTTTCAATTATGTACCGATTTGGGGATGGTTGATGGCGTTCCAAAATTATCGCCCGGCTTTACAATTTTCCAAACAGCAGTGGGTGGGGCTGAAGCAATTTAAATTTCTGTTTCAAGATGATACGTTCTTGACGGTGCTTCGCAACACGCTTGCTATGAGTATAATCAATTTGGTTTTAGGTTTTGCAACAGCCATCCTACTAGCTCTATTGCTGAATGAGATCAAAGTTCGTTTTTGGAAGCGGTCTATCCAAACGATATCATATCTGCCTCACTTTCTGTCGTGGATTATTGCTGCGGGTATCGTAGCGACTTCGCTATCAATTGATGATGGTATCGTTAATCAACTGTTGATGAAGTTGCACATCATTAAGGAGCCTGTGATGTGGCTTAGCGAAGGGAAGTATTTTTGGGGGATTGTGGGCTTGTCTAATGTGTGGAAAGAGGTTGGGTGGAATACCATTATTTACCTTGCAGCAATTACCTCGATTGATCCATCGCTGTATGAGTCTGCCGGGATCGACGGTGCAAATCGTTACCAGAAGATGCTGTACGTCACACTGCCCGGTATCAAGTCGACTTTTATTATTCTATTAATCATGAACGTGGGGCACATCCTAGATGCAGGCTTTGAGATTCAATACCTGCTGGGTAACGGGTTGATCGTCGACTGGTCGCAAACAATTGATATTTTCGTTCTTAAGTACGGTATTGCTCTAGGCAATTATTCGCTGGCAACTGCGGCAGGTATTTTCAAAACGGTTGTAAGCATAGTCCTTATTCTAATTGCAAATTCTACCGCCAAACGTCTTGGTGAAGAGCGGTTGATATAAAGGAGAGATGACAATGGGGGCAACAACTGTTCGCAGAGCTCGAATTGAGCCTATTCTGTTCCATACGATTAATGGCATCTTCATGCTCCTTCTTGCTATAGTTACGCTTTATCCTTTCCTTCATACCTTAACGATTTCATTTAATGAAGGTAATGATGCGCTTCGTGGGGGCATTTATTTATGGCCGCGCTCCTGGTCATTGCAAAATTACAAGGCGATTTTCATTTCTGGTACGATCTATCATGCGGCTTGGATTTCTGTGGCTCGTACAATTACAATAACTGTACTAGGTGTATTTCTCACCTCTATGCTTGCCTATACACTGGCGCAGCCCCAATATATTTTTCGTAAAATAATAGGTTTAATATTTGTGTTGACGATGTATTTCAATGCGGGGCTAATTCCCAATTACTTTCTGATTAAAAGCTTGGGACTGTTGAACAACTTCTGGGTATATGTTTTCCCAGGGATGGTAAGTGCGTTTAATCTTATCGTCATTCGGACGTATATTCGTACCCTCCCATCAGGCTTGGTTGAGTCTGCGAAGATAGACGGAGCAGGTGATTTCACCATATTTGTACGAATTATACTCCCGCTGTGTAAACCTGTACTAGCGACCATCGCCTTGTTTATTGCAGTTGGCTCTTGGAATTCCTGGTTCGATACGTTCCTGTATGCCTCTTCTGATTTGAAGTTGAGTACACTTCAGTATGAAATGATGAAGCTGCTTGGCTCTACGATGAACAGCAACAATGATCCAGGTCTTCTGGCTGGGGCAAACACGAATCAAACGAAGGCCATGGTTACGCCTGCTTCCATACGGGCGGCGATTACGATTGTGGCGGCGGTTCCGATTCTGTTCGTGTATCCTTTTCTGCAAAGGTATTTCATCGTCGGTATGAATCTTGGAAGCGTCAAAGAGTAAGACAAAGTATGCGATGTTCATAATCATTTCCGTTTCAGCTCCGAGCTGGGACGGTTTTTGCTTTATTCAAGCTCATCTAATCCTTTATAATAGTTCATATCTACTTACTGAAATGAGGTGATTCCCATGTTAAGGGTCATGTTTGCTGATGACGAGCCTTACATGCTAGAGGGACTGCGATCGATGATCGATTGGAATAAACTTGGCTTTGAAGTATGCGGAGAAGCATCGGATGGTGAAGACGCATTGGCTGTAATAGCGTCAACCCTGCCTCATCTGGTGCTGACGGATGTCCGAATGCCTGTTATAGATGGATTGGAATTGATTGAACAAGCTTCCGGCCTGCACCCTGAAATGAAATTTATTATTTTGAGTGGGTACGCAGATTTCGAATATGCCAAAAGAGCGATGCGGCATGGTGTGGCCAATTATTTGATGAAGCCTTTAATTGAAGATGAGCTTATAGCTGCAGTGGAAGAGATCACGGTTACGATTCGAGAGCGTGAAGCACACAGCCAGTACGAAAGCGCTGCATTGGAGCGCTTACGATTGGAAGCGATTTCAAGAATGTTACAGGGAGAAATCAGACAGAAATGGATTGAACAGGCGAACGCCTTAATGGATTTTCATGAACGTTCCAACTTTCGCTGCATCTTGCTAGAGCCTGACATTCAGCCTCATGTCCAAACGGACCTTATGCAGGTTATTGCAGATCGAATAAAGCTTACTCCAACGACGCTGCTTCCATTTGGCGTAGGCAAAGAGCGACATGGATTCTTACTAGTCACAGAAACCGAGGGTCGCGATCTTTCTTCTGCGATGATAACTGAGATAATTGACAGTGTCAGACATAACTGGGGCAGAACGCTCTCCTTTTCGATTAGCGGTGAACACAAGGGACCGCAAGCGTTAAAAGAAGCATTTCGTGAGGGGCTTATGGCCGAAATGTGCAAAATCCCTTGTGGAACAGAAGGGATTTACATCTATCAAGGAGAGTGGTCAGCGGAGACGCTGCCTGCATTTGTTGGAATGACGGAATCCATCCTAGAGGCCGTAGGGAGAGGGTGTTCAGAAACAGTGCGAACCCACGTACAACACTTATTCATCGCATTTTCGAGGCAGTCTGTATCTGAATCTTGGTTGTGTGCTTATTTAGGCAACATTAAGCTTGAAATTCTTAAAATGATTGCCCAATTTGGCGGTGATCTTGTGTGGGCCCCAAATTGGTTTGCTCCCACCGTTCCAATGGACATTGGCCTCTTGGAACGCAAGGTAACACAAGAAATTCTGCAAGTTACAGAGTGGATTGATCTGAAGAAAGGCGTAGGGCAAGATAAAGTCGTATCCGCAGCGGGAGACTATATCAAATTGCACTATAGGGAAAAGCTGCAGCTGCAGGTTGTTGCAGAGCACTTTGGACTGAATCCTGCGTACTTTGGCCAGAGGTTCAAGAAGCAAGTTGGCCTCACCTTCAATGAATATTTACATGTCGTACGAATTGACGAGGCCAAAAAATTACTTCGCCGTGAAGAACTGAAAATATCCGATGTCGCTCATCGTGTCGGTTACTCGGATTCCGAACAGTTCGTAACCAAGTTCAAGGCACTTACTGGTTTGTTACCCTCTGCCTACAAGAAGGGCTAACCTAGGACTGACAAGGAGAGCAAAGATGAACCGGAAATGGAAACTGTTGCGTATCGTTGATGATATACCCCTAAAATTCAAGTTTCTGATCATTTACTTGTTGTGTGTGCTGCTACCGATTTTGTGTATAAACAGCTTATTTTTCTTGCAGGATAGCAAAAATACAGAACGTAGAGAGATGGATAACTTGAGGATTTCTATGGATAGGGTCGATAACGAAATCATGCAAATGGTGAACTCAGGTGTTGTGATTGGCAACGCTGTTTCCGCTGATCGTGTATTTAATGAGATGCTTGAATATACGTACTCGGATAATGTTGCTTATTACGAAGAATACGACAGTTACCTTCGAGACAAATTGGAGCAGTATCCGAATATTTATCCCTACATCTCTTGGATTGGCGTATACACCTCGAACCCAACGCTATCCAATGGTGGAAGCTACTTTATGCTAAAGCCCAATGATCTGAAGAGTGAATGGTATCAGAAGATGAACGAAAAGAAAGATAAGGTGACAGTGACCTCTTATTTGGATACGAATCCCATGAATCCTGCGGAGAAATTGGTATATGTCAGTATCATTCGGAAGCTGGACAATTTCCCTGACCTCATGAAATTCTCCAAATATCTGCGTATCGATATTCGGATGGATAAGCTGCTGGAGCTGTTTGATAAAGAGCGCAATTACTTGTTAATCAAGCTCGTGGATGAGGAAAATCGGCTTGTTCTTGAATCGGCAGGTGCGTTTAAGGGAAGTGACTCTTTGCTCCCGACCCTGCCTGTGTCAAAGGATTCTCAGCTTATAGGCTTACCTGAGAAGAGCTTTGTCAGTCCTCTCAGTAGCGCTAGTTATATGCATAACTGGCGGCTAGTCGGAATTCCGGAGGGAAGTCGAATCGCGGAGGAAAGAAAGGGGGTTATCCACTTCTTTATCTGGCTGACGCTCATTAGTACGATCATACCGACGATATTGATTTACATCATTATGCACTCTTTTAATTTCCGGGTAAGAAAGCTTTCCAAGCATATGCAGTTGGTGAAAAACGAGAGGTTTGAACCCATTACGATGTATGAAGGAAAAGATGAAATCGGTAATCTTCTTCGCAGCTTTAATTTGATGACGAAGAAAATTCGCAATTTAATTAACGATGTGTACAAGCTCGAAATTCAAAAAAAAGATTTGGAGCTGGAACGCGTACAGGCCGAGCTGAATTATTTGCAAAGCCAGGTAGATCCTCATTTTCTGTTCAATACGTTAAATGCGATTCTTGTCGTATGCAAGAAATATCGCTATGAACATGTGATAGAAATTATTCAAAACTTGTCCCAGATTTTGAGAAGGCTGCTACACTGGAAGGAGGATTTGGTGACGGTAGAAGAAGAGCTAAGCTTCACTGATATGTACCTCCAGATCGAGAAGTTCAGATTTCAAGATCGGTTTCAATATGAATTGTCCGTTGACGAATCTGTTCTATTGTATCGAATTCCGAAGATGAGCATTCAATCGCTGGTTGAGAACTCTTGCAAGCATGGGCTTCAATCGGTAAAAGGGAATCGCAGGATTCGGATATCTGTAGAAAGAGCAGGGATGAACATGCTCATGAAGGTCGAAGATAACGGAATCGGTATGAATAGCGCAAAACTGGATGAAATTGTTCAAAGTCTGTATAAGGGAGAAGACAACGGCAAGAACGTCGGACTTCGCAATGTGTATCGTCGTTTAAACCTGTTTTATGCGGATCGCTCTTTGTTCCAAATGGAAAGCATCCCCTTCGAAAAAACAAGTGTTACCATACAAATTCCTCTGAATCTCATTAGGAAACAAGAGGAGGTTAGCAAACATGTTTAAAGTTATTTTGGTGGACGACGAGCCTTTCGCCTTGGAAGGCATAAAGCTCATGGTCGAATGGGAGGAGCTTGGCTTTGAAATCGTAGAAATGTGCGAAAACGGCGAAGAAGCCTTAGCTTGCATTGAAGCCTGTAAGCCTGATCTCGTAGTGACGGATATTCGGATGCCGGTAATTGATGGATTAGAATTGATCGATCGGGTGCAAAAGGCAGGGAACGATCCGGTATTCATCATTTTAAGCGGCTACAATGATTTCGAATATGCTCGGTCTGCCCTGAGGTACGGGGTAAAGCATTATTTGCTTAAACCGGCTTTGGATAGGGAATGGGAGACTGTCATTCAATTAGTTATTGATCAGCTGCAGCACCGAGAACAGCAAAGGGTACGCCAAGACCTCGTTGCCGACCGTCTAGTACCGACTCTTCTTGCTCAGATTCTTAGGGGGGAAATATCGGCAACAGACGGGAACGTAGGGGGGATATTAGATCCCTTGGAACAAGGAGATCATGGCTGGAGGTATATTCATGTCGAATGGCTTAGCAGCTCAGAACAGGAGCTGGATGCCCGTTACTTCCTTTCGCGTAAAGCACATGCAATCGACTTGTTTGGGAATCAGGAGGGGCTTGTCATGCCGTCTGCACCTGATATCGAGGAGTGGGCTCACCAGGTATACGAAGATCTGCGTGAGCAAGGTATCGAATGCTGCCTTTCGATAGGACCACGAGTGGACTCCCTCCGTCATATAGAAGATTCGTATGCAGGTGCTCTAGAGACATCAGTGTATCATTTCTTTCATATATCCGGTGGTCCCCTTGATTACGATAAGGTTCATCACAAGCAAGCTAGCAGTTATGATCTTAATTCGATTTCTATCGTAGATGACATTCAAAGTGCAATCGAGGCGCTTCAGGATAAGCGGGTTGAGGATCTAATTAAGCAACTGTTTGTGACACTGTTTGCTAACAAAACGGCCCGGGAAGTCGTTCATTTGCTGGTCATTCGCATTGTTTTGAAAAGCGCTGCCGTCATGCGGGAGATGGGTATTGACTCGGAAGCGCTGCCTCGAATTCGCGATTTTTTGAGAAGAGAGCATCGTTCCTTGAAGGAAGTGGAGGAATCGCTGCAGCTGTATGTGCAGACTTATATGGGCCAGTTGAAGCAGCATAAAGAGAAATTCTCCGGCCATCCGCTTCGGATGATAGATCGTTATATCCAGGAGCATTATCGGGAACCACTGACAATTAAAGATATTGGAGAACGGTTCTTCATGAACCCAGTTTACTTAGGCCAAGCGTTCATGAAGAGGAACGGCGTAGGCATTATTGAGTATATCCATGACTTGCGTATTAATGAGGCGAAGCGTATGCTACGCGAATCGGATGAGACGATTCGTCTGATCTCGGAGCAGATCGGATACATGCACTATCATCATTTCCTTAAAGAGTTTGAGAAACGTGTATCTGAAAAGCCCGCTGTCTATAGACATTTAAGCAAAGCCTGAAGGACGCCCCAATTCTGCGAATTGGTGATTGAACGGAAAGGATGAAGGACGTGTATATTTTTTCTAAGAGATACACGTCTATTTGCTATGTGCTATGAGTGCGAATGGAAACAGCATATATAATCTTGAAGGGTTTTCATGAATAGGGGGGGAGAGAACTTTAATCTGTGTATGGTAAGTGTATTCAGGTTCTATATCATATAACATAAAGGCCTGTTTAAAGAGGGTATGATGAGGAGGTTTGCCAATCTATGTATAACAAGGTACCGAATTTGCACGAGGCTTATCATGGCATATTCAGAATCGGGGCTGCTGTTAGTCCGAAGACCATCCGATCCGAGGGGGACTTCATCGCCAGGCATTACAACAGTATTACCGCGGAGAACCAGATGAAGTTCGAGGAGATCCATCCAGAGGAAGAGCGGTATACGTTTGAGGCGGCGGATGAACTAATGGAATTCGCCTTGCAGAACGGAATTGCCGTTCGGGGGCATACGATGGTCTGGCATAATCAAACCTCCGATTGGGTGTTTGAAGGCCCTTCTGGCGGTCCTGCCGACAAAGATCTGGTCCTCTTGCGGATGAAGGAGCATATCCGTATGGTTGCCAGTCGTTATAAGGGCAAGGTTTATGCGTGGGACGTGGTTAATGAAGCAATCGAAGACAAGGCAGACCTGGTGATGCGAAGTACCAAATGGCTGGATATACTCGGGGAGGATTATATCCGGCATGCCTTCGAGGCGGCACATGAAGCTGATCCGAATGCGCTTCTGTTCTATAACGATTACAACGAGACAGAGCCGGTCAAGCGGTCTAAGATTTATAACCTTGTCCGTTCCTTGAAGGAGAAGGGGGTTCCTATCCATGGAATCGGCATGCAGGGTCATTGGAACATCCATGGTCCTTCCGTGGATGAAATTCGGCAAGCGATTGAACTTTACGCATCCCTCGATCTGCAGCTCCACATCACCGAGTTGGATATTTCCATGTTCCACTTTGAGGACAGGCGGACCGATCTGACAGCGCCAACCGTGCAAATGGTGGAGCTGCAGCAGAGGCGTTACGAGGAAATCTTCGGGCTTTTTAAGGAATATCGGGGTGTCATTACGTCGGTAACGTTCTGGGGAGCCGCTGACAACTATACTTGGTTGGACAACTTCCCGGTTCGCGGCCGTAAGAATTGGCCGTTTCTATTCGATGTGAATCTTCAGCCTAAGCAGGCATTTTGGCGTGTAATCGGGGAGGCCTGAGTAGTAGAAAGATATTGGAATAAATTTGTGAGCGATTGCAAAGGGTTTGGACAGATTTCATTATAGAGGGAGAAATTCATTACCTCATTAATTGCCGCGAAAATCGCGGCTATTTTGTTTTATGGGATAAAGTTCTTGTCAAAACCAAATGACAAGAACTTTGTCCCATTCCCGACGGAAGATCAGTAGGAGTATTTTCTAAATGAATTAAGCTCCCTCGGAATGATTCAGTTTTATCACTCAGGCTCATGAATTCGTAGGATATCACCCTGTAGTAAATCTTCCAAATTGTCCAATCAATCTCGTTTTGTCAAACATATCTTAGAATATATCAAACAAGAGGAGTGGATATTTTGGTACGTGTACTCGATAAAGCTGCTGTCCAGCCGCGCCGCAGATTCAACTTAGCAAACTCATTTATTATCAGACGTTCGCCAGCAAGATCTCGCCTTGCAACAATCACATTGCGGATTCCAATGAATTCTCAACCTAATCGGGTAGATTTAGTAGCAACCGTAGGTGTACGAGGTGTTACTGGCATTGCGCAAGTTCTCTTTAGAATCTTCCGCGATGGAAGAGAGATTTTCAACACACAAGTAGGTATAGAATCAACGGGTTCTGAACAAAATTATGCTGTTACATTCCAGGCGGAAGATAGAAATGTAAGAGTGGGTTCCCATGTTTATACAGTCACGGCAGAAAACCGTACTGCAAATACAAGAGCCGATGTTGTTGGGCCTATATCGTTAAGTGGATTAGCCGTTCAAACGAGAACTTAAAATGAGTCTCTAGGGTTTACTAAGCAAAAGCAGCTCGTTCCTCGTCAGGTGGAAGAGCTGTTTTTCTATTGATGTCCTAAGAATGAGTAAAGAGGGATGACCCGACAGTACATAAGTGATGCTTGCTATTGCCGCAATATGGAAATTATATAGTTTTAGAAAAGTCCCACTGCACGGCATTTAAATGTCGATAGTGATCTTAGTCCGCAATTTATTTTATGATGATGTGCCGGTGGTTCGAATAACTCCCTGGTCACATCCTGAGTCGAAAAATCGAGTTCTCATCAAAGATCATTTGGAATAACGTGGGCACATACGGCAGCAATATATCCTCTAAAAGTGCTTTTAATGACCTGGCATTGTCACCGCCGATCACTTGCTCGACGGTAAAACTGTCGGTAATCTTACGACTAACTCGCTAAAGATAAACGCTATTTCGCCTTATAACCTTAAAAAGTGGCTGTCCGACAACGGGTATTAATAAATCAAAGCAAAACGATCGACGAAAAACGGTCGTTTTTTTCTAATATTGCTTTCCTCGACGACCTAATGGCTGTAGTTCCAAGTCGGGCATCGGTAGCCCCGGAACCGACCCGGCAGCTATCAGTAAGGGCACGGCGCGTCCTTGCCAGGTGCGGGAACTTATCGATCATACCGCTTATATATTTTACATTGGAAACACTAGCTCCAATTTTTAGGCTCAACTTTATTTTTCCTCTTAAAAAATCTCTTGATTTTGTTTTCTCGCTGTCTTTTTTCAAGGATTCGTTTGATGCCATATATTAGTACCTTTGGTCTCATTTCATCATCGTGTTTGAGATTTTGTAGTTCTTCGTAAAAGTCATTTGGCATAAGTTGTCATCCTTGCTGTTATGGTAATAGCTTATATTACTACAAATTTCGACATTCCGTTTAAAAATAAGGCCGTAGGGAAACGGTCAGTTTTCCTAAATATTAAAGGTGGTTCGTCCATGCTGGCTGCGGTTCATCGTCCATGCATCGCGATCCAGGTCTCAGCAATCTGTCCGTCTTCGATGGGATACGACTGCATTCCAGCACAAGTACAGTCTTGCCTGAGTAGCGGGTGACGGTACTGTCATAGGTTGTCTCCTTTTATGAGATATGTTTTTTTAACATGTTTAACGTTTTTATTATAAGAACACATGTTCCGTTTTGCGAGTGAAAAAGCAGCAAAATAGGCTTTCTCCTTCAAAATAGGAAAACCATTTCAGATAACGTACAAAAAAGTTGCTAGCTAGCAAAGTATAGAAGAGTCTAACAACAGCTGAGGAATATTGGGCTTATACTGTCCGGTGACACAAACATGCGTGCTTTCAGATCCCCGTAATTCGGGGATTTTTTAATTCAAAGCACCTTTGTTTGTGTCGCCAGCCCAATGTATTAATTCCTTCCTAAAAAAGGATACCCCGTATCTGGGCACATTTCGTATGCTTATTCTCCAAAAAAAGCTATAATTCAGTTAGACACTTTACGGATTGGGAACAACGGGGGTATGAATGATATCGCACCAAATGAAAGACGTTTCTCTTCGATTATATGGGCAGCAGCTACATCAAGCTGGATTACCCGGCTTCCTTGCAGCGGCTGAACTTGTTGCAGAAGCGGTTTTAAGTCTTCATAGTGAAGGGAATGTTCATAAACGGCTAAGCCCGGATACGATTTTTGTCAATCATGAGGGCAAACCAACAGCTATAAGTTTTAAAAAGAATACAGAGACCGTCAGCGAAGCCGATCCGCCCCGCTGGGCTTATCGAGCGCCGGAGCAAACGGGACGGTTGATACACGGCATCGTGGATGCACGCGCCGACCTGTATGCGTTAGGCGTTATTTTCTTCGAGCTGCTAACAGGCGAACTGCCTTATCAGGCGGAGGATCCGACCGGGTGGATGTACGCGCATATAGCCAAGCGACCACCGCATCCATGCGAACGCGTCTCCGCCATTCCGCCAATAGTCGGAGACATGGTTGTCAAGCTGATGGCGAAGTCGGCGGCGGAGCGCTATCAAAGCGCCTATGGGCTTTTGTATGATTTAAGGCTGTGCCGTTCCAGCCTTGAGCAGCATGGGCGAATCGAGACGTTCACGCTCGGCGGCAAAGATTTCGCAGGACCGCTGCGCATGCCCGCCGACGTCAGCGGTCGCGAGCGGGAAAAGCAGCTGCTTTCAAACGCTTATGCCGCCAGCCTCAATGGCAAGACGCAGCTTGTCGCCGTGAGCGGAGAGCCGGGCAGCGGCAAAACGATGCTGATCCGCGAGTGGTGCAGGGAGCAGGAGAGAGGCTTCTGCATCTCGGGAAAAGCCGACCAGGCGCATAGCGATTCCCCTTATGCGCCGCTGATCCATGCGTTCCAGGAGCTGATCCGCCGAATGCTGGCCGGCAGTGAAGAACAGCTCCTGCGGTGGAAGGATAAGCTGCATGCGGCGCTTGGCCACAATGCCAGTTTCGTTGCGGAGATGATCCCTGAACTGAGCCTCATCATCGGCCCTCTGCCGCCTGTGGAGGCGCTTCCCTGGATGGAGTCCAGGAACAGGCTCCAATATGCGTTTCAAGCGCTGCTTCGCGCCGTTGCAGGAAAAAGGACACCGCTCATTTTGTTTTTGGACGATATCCAATGGGCGGACGCAGCTACGCTGGATTTGATCGCCAGCATCGCGAAGGGAGGAGATATTGGGTATTCTCTCCTGATTCTCGCCTATCGCAGTCAGAACCTGCAGATCGATCAGTGGTTAGGCGAGCAAGCTGCGGATGCCGTATCCCTCGAGCGCATAGAGCTGAGCGCGTTTACGCTTACGGAGACGGAGAAGTTTATCGGCTCGATCCTGCAGATGGAGCATAAGCAGGCAAGACCGCTGGCGGAGGCAATCTATCATAAAACAGCAGGCAATCCTTTTTATATCAGGCAGTTGTTACAAACTATATTTGAACAAAAATTGCTGTGGTTCGAAACGCGGGCGGAAGAATGGCTGTGGGATGCGGACGGCATTCACAAGCTGGAGAGCGTCGGCGATGTCCGGGAGTTTTTGCGCAATCAGCTGCACAAACTTCCTTCGGCCGTTGTGCAAGCGCTGAGCCTGGCTGCTTGTGTCGGCCATACGTTTGCTGTTCAGACCCTTGCTGACGTTCACCGGAAAAGCGTTGAGCAAGTATTGGCAGACTTGGAGCAGGCGCTGCGGGAGGGGATGATCCTGCCCGTTCGCGAAGCGGATAGCCGGCAATCGCCGAAGAGCACGCTGAATGCGAGATTCATGTTTGCACACGATACGGTCCAACAGGTCGTCTATGAAGCGATGACAGCTGCTGAACAGGAAGCATTCCACGCCGCCATTGGCCGTGTGCAATGGGCGCATCTGGCGGATGAGCTTGACGATAATCTGTATACGGTGACTCACCATTTGATGCTCGGCAGACTGCATTTGAGTCATGCGGAAAAGCTCCACGCCGCTGAGTTAGCCTTGCAGGCTAGCAGGAAAGCGCGCAAAACGGCCGCCTATGAATCGGCTTCGACCTTCGCTGCTTTCGCCACGGAGCTGCTAAACGACGATGATTGGCGGTATCATTACGAGCTTGCCCATGCTGTCCATTTGGAGCGTATGCAGATCGAATGTTTGAGCGGCCATGTGGAGCAAGGAGAGCTGCTGTTCGCGCAGCTGCTCGCTCGAAGTCCAGACAAGCTGGAGCGGTTGAAGGTGCATTCGCTGAAGTTGGAAATCGATATCAATCTCGGCAAGGCCGGATCCGCTTTTGAAGACGGCTTGCAGCTGCTGCGTGAGGAGGGCATTGAGCTGCTTGGCAGGACGAGCGTATCAAGCCGCCGGAAAGCGCTGCTTGAAGCGAGCCGGATGCTGAGCACGGAAATTCTTCAGCCGCCTCTGAGAAGTCCTGCAAGAACGGACGCGTACGAGCTTGCCGTCGTCCATTTGCTACAAATCCTGGCGAGAGCTTCATCATTTGTGGATATGGACGTATTTGTTGTCATTATCTGCAAGTGCATTGGCAAGCTGATCGAGCATGATGCAGTGAAGGCGTATCCCGAAATCGTCGCTATCTTCGCCTCTTTCCTGTCAGCTGAATGCGGCTGGCATAAGGAAGGCGCCGAGCTTGCCGAGGCGGCATGCCAGATGGCCGGTCCGTCCTCGTCCACAGTTATACCGAAGCTATCGTTTATCCGGGCATTGGTTCGATTATGGCTGGTCAGCGGGCGGGAGTCGCTGGCTTTGTTCGATGAATCGTATCGGATCAGCATCATGAACGGCGACTTGTATTATGCCGGATTTTCGCTGCGCGGCTGGATGTTTAGTCTTTATGCCGCCGGACGGCTGGACGAGTTGCTGGCATTCTGTCAAAAGCATATGGAGGCTTCTCAACAACATGCCCCGCTCTTTTTAAAATCGTTTACATTGTATCGACAATTCTCGCAATGCTTGCGTGGCGAGACGGATGATCCGATGTCGTTGAACGACGGAACGTTTGATGAAGAATCGTTTAAGCAAGCCATGAGCCCGGCTGAAAAGCGGATCGGCCTTTATTTTGAATATCAGATTTGTAAAATACAGCTGTTGTACGTGTTCGGGTGTTATGCGGAAGCTTTTCAGCTTTGGCAGGAAACGGAGCACAGCGAACGGTATTATAAGTTTCATTCTCATTTGTCGGAAGGCCTGTTCTACGGATGCTTGGCATTGTGCAGCGATGAATCGGCTCGTGATGGGGCTGAGGTGGAGAAGCAGCTGAAGCCGATGCTGACGCAAATGCGGCACTGGGCGGAGCTGAATCCCGCACATTTTCAACATAAATATTTGCTGTTGAAAGGTGAAGCCGCACGGCTGAAAGGGAAGTGGGAGCAAGCCGTCTCCTTGTATGACGAGGCGATAGATACCGCGAATGAGGCCGGATATGTGCATATGGAGGCATTAGCTTGTGAACGTGCAGGGCGTCTGCTGCTTGCACAGGGCAAGAAGAGATTCGCCAAAACGTATTTGATCGATTCTTATCTTGCTTATCAAACGTGGGGGGCGTACCAGAAATGTGTGCAGCTGCGCAAGCAATTCCCGGAGCTGCTGCTGCCGTCCTTTGATGCAAGCGGGTCGCTTGGGCCTGGCGACGCACGGGTAAACGATGCTGCAAGGGAAGGGCAGAACGAGGGCGAGACCGAGCTGCCGTTGGAAGCGGAACGGCATATGTTCAAGAAGGCCGCTGACCGGCTTACGCAGGCGGCGGGCTTCGAGCAGCTGATTGGGCAGTATTTGCAAACCTTGATGGAAAACGCCGGAGCGGCGAAGGGCTTCTGGATTGTGAACAAGGAAGGCGATTGGTGGATTGAGGCCGAGCAGGATATTAACCGCAACGTGACGAAAAACGGCCATTCGGCTACGCTGGAGAGCTGTTTCGATCTGCCGATCTCTGTCATCCGCTTTGTAGCCAGAACCAAAGAACCGCTGATCCTTGACGATGCGCATCTTGACGATCTATTTGCCTGGGACCCGTATATTCGCAGCGTGCGGCCGAGATCCGTCATCTGCTTGCCGGTGCAGCATCTCGATCGATTGGCGGGCATTGTCTATTTGGAAAATGAAGGGGTGACCGCCTCTCATGCCGGGCAGCGGCTGGAACTGATGCAAATGATGTCCGCTCAGCTCGCTGTGCTGAACCAGTTTGCAGGCGAGGCGCCGGTCGGCCCTGCTGCGCCGAAGGTCGCTGCAGCCGGCAAGCTAAAGGCTGAAGCCGGCGGAACGATGCTGCTCCAGAAGCTCACGGAGCGGGAGAAGGACGTGCTGCGGCTTATGGTCAAAGGCTTGTCGAACCCGGAAATTGCCCAGCGGCTTGAGCTCGCTGTCGGCACCGTGAAGAACATTACGCTTGTCATCTACGGCAAGCTGCAGGTGAACCGCCGTACCCAGGCGGTGACGAAGGCGAAGGATTGGCAGGTATGGGAGTAGCTGACCAATCGAAGATTTAGAAAGACCTGGCCAACAGCCAGGTCTTTTTTTGTCCCAAAATGACCTTTGGCACTATCGAATTTTGTCGGATTACTCCTAAAATGATGTAGGTCTATGTGCATATGCCGATTAAAGGAGGTCCTATGAAAAAACTCGTTACAGCAATATCGACGGCGCTGCTACTCGTAAGTACAGCTCTCCCATATCCAACTACGCTCCTGGCGGCGACCCTGCAACCGGCTGGGGCAGTGAAACAGCCTACTTCGATCACGATCAGCTCAGCAAACGGTACTGTTCAGCCGGTTAACGGCAAGTATTTTTTTACCGATGGCCAGACGATCAAGCTGGCTGTCGCCTTCGAATCCTCCAATCCTACCGTGAAATGCAGTATGGAATCAACGGTACCCGTATTACTGAATGGCAAGCAGGACTGGATTTATTTGTATGATGCCGTATACGAAGGCTACTCGGCGCCTGTTTATGCCAGAGGCATTACGGCGGACATGCCCTCCGGCCCTATAACGTTCCAGAGCGGTCCGGATAGCTGCGGTCCGTCGAACGGTACCTCGATCCCTGCGCCACTATGGCCGAATGGGGCCAATGCGACGACGTATTTCACGGACGGAACGTCGATGAATAACGTCGCTTATTTCAACAGCCTGATCCCGGCTCCTGTCTATATCGACAATACAGCGCCGACCATCACGTTCGGTAATCTGCCGACCGATTCGAGCTATAAGAACGCGTTCAATATTACGCTGACATCTAACGACCTGCCGGTGAATGAAAATGTCAACATGTATTACACGTGGACGCAAACATCGGCAGCGCCGGCAGCTGCAGCAATTAATACGGCGATAACCAGCGGGACCGCCGCAGCCGACCCGACTGCTCCCGGTATGTATTACCTTCATGCGCGGGCGGTCGACGTTGTCGGTCATGAAGTCATTCAGACGAAAGGGCCGTTTTACTTAGACAAGACCGCCCCTACGATCACTTTTGGCATGCAGTCGGATACGACTTACAAAAAGAGTCATGGCGTAACGATAACCACTGCTGATACACCATCGACCGCCGACACCAGCTTATTTTTTGTCTGGACGCAAAGCGCAACGCCTCCGGCAGCCTCGGGCATTACCGGCAGTCTGGTAAACGGTGCCGCTCCTGTAGAGCCGACAGGCACTGGGGCGTACTATTTGCACGCCAAAGCTGTAGACCTTGCCGGGAACACGACAATTAAAACGGCAGGGCCTTTTAATTACGATAATCAGGCGCCGGCCGTCACGATCAGTCCGATGTCCGGAGATGCCAAATTAAGCCATACCGTGACATACACCGTGTCGGATGCACATTCCGGCTTAAAGCAGGTTAGCTATGAATGGTTGAAGGACGGCGTATCGTATTCCACGGGTGCAGGGAGCATAACGGGCGGTACGCTGACGGTTCCTAACACGGCCGAAGGCAAATATACGCTTAAGCTTACAGCTACAGACAACCTCAACAATGTGAAGACGCAGGACAGCCTCGTCTTCATCATTGATAAAACAGCGCCAACCGTTTCCTTCACGACACAAGGCAATAGCGTGCCCAGCAGTTCCCGCCAAGTTGGCGTCACCTTGTCGGAAGCTACAGGAACGTTAAGTCAAGCGTACTCCCTTTGGTCGGACAACGTGAATACGCCGGCAGCAGGTGATGTCGGATGGCAGCTGTTTTTTGACGGCAGCGGCTCACTGACGAGCAAAAGCGCTACGCTGACTTCTCCGGCAGGCGCGAACGGTACGCAATTTTTGCATATCAAAACGTTGGACAGCGCCGGCAACATCGGCTATGCCAAGACGACGCAGGGCTTCGTGCTCGATAATACGAAGCCGTCCGTTTCATTCACAGTTCCGAGCACTTCGCTCTACAGTAAAACGGTATCTACGGATTTGAATATATCGGATAACATTACGACGAATGTCGCCAATTTTGTGATCAAGTATATCGTTTCGGATCAAGCCGCAACGAATGGCGACGATTCGACGTGGAGCAGCTCCACGAGCCGAACGCTTTCGATTGCGGATAAAACGGGTATTTTTTATATACATACGAAGGTCTACGATGAAGCCGGCAACTGGACGCTTGCCACCGGTGGTCCGTACAAGCTGGATAACGCGCTGCCTACGGGAGCGATCACGGTTCCCAAGAAATTCACCAACGTGACGACAGTGCCGCTTCAATTAACCGCTGCCGACCTGCAAGGGTCTGTCGATCAGATGAGATTTGCAGTCGATGGAGGCGCGTGGGGGAGTTGGGAGACGTTTGTTTCCAGCAAAACGATGATAATTTCCGCAACGCAGGGCGTGCGTACAATAGCCGTACAGTACAAGGATGCTGCGGGCAATATTAGTACGACTTATGCGGATACGGTCACCTACGATATTACGAAGCCGACACTGACAGGCATTACCTATAGTGCGGCTTCCTGGACGAATCAGCCGGTAACCGCGACTTTGACCGCTGCCGATAACGTGACAGCCGTAGAGAATATCACGGTGGACGGACTTACAGGCTTGAGTTATCAGTTCCAGACAAATGGAAGCTATACGTTCAATTTCAAAGATCAAGCCGGCAATGTGAACACGGCGACGGCAACCGTGACCTGGATCGATAAGACGAAGCCGGTCATCACGCTTGGCACGAACGGCTCCCCAGCCGCAAAATCCGTAAGCACGGCTGTCTATGCGACGGATACGGGCGCGCCTGTAAGTGACTTGTCGTTCGCGCATGCATGGTCGACTTCAGGCACCACAGTGCCGACTGTATGGTCGCCATTAGGGGCTAACCACATCGCTGAGAAAAACGGTGTGACCGGAACGTGGTACCTATGGGTGAAAGTTACGGACGCTGCAGGCAATATAGCGACGCTGTGCAGCAACCCGTTCTTGCTGGATAACACGAGCCCTGTCGGCACGATTACGTACAACCCTGCCGGTTTGACGGCAAACAATGTAACCGCAACACTGACAACGGACGAACCGGTAACGGTGACGAACACGAGCCAAGGGAAGAAGGAGCATGTGTTTACAGACAACGGCGAGTTTCAATTCGAATTTAAAGATGCGGCGGGCAACATGGGAACTGCCAAAGCGATTGTCAATTGGATTGACCGCAGTCTTCCTTCGGCGGAAGTCACGTTGTCACCTCATGGACCGACGAATGGACCTGTACGCGTGACGATTGATGCGTCAGGTGATCCGGAACGCGAGCTTTTCGATCTCTCGCCAACAGGCGACGGGTACGGCGTCAGTCAGACTGTGAGCGGCGCTGTCTATGAATTTATGACGAACGGCACGCTGCAGTATAAGGTGCGCAATGTGAGTACGGGACTGACAAGCAGTGAGCAAGTAAGCATTGATAACATCGACATGATTCCACCGACTGGTGAGCTCATTTACAGTACGACAGCACCAACCAATCAGGACGTGACCGTCATGCTTATGACTGAAGATGACAAGAACGGGACCGTGACGATTCTAAATAATAATGGAAGCCCGACGTACACGTTTACTGATAATGGATCGTTCACCTTTGAATTCCGCGATGAAGCGGGGAATATCGCCACCAGGACGGCAACCGTGAACAATATGGACAAAGAGGCGCCAGTCGCTGCGCTGTCCTACAGCCAAACTGGATGGACAAATCAAGACGTGAACGTTGATATTTCCTTTACGGACAGCTCACAGGTTATCGTGACGAACAATGGCGGCAGCACGCGCCATACGTTTACGAACAACGGCACGTTCCTGTTCGAATACCGGGATGCGGCAGGGAATGAGGGCGAGATCGAGGCAGCGGTTACCTACATCGATCGGGAGGCGCCAAGCGCATCGATTGCTTACAGCCAATCCGGCTGGACGAACCAAGATGTCGTCGCTACGCTTACGGCTGTCGATAACTCCGGCGAGCAGGTGCAGCTTGTCAGCAGCGGAGGCACTCAGGTTACGTTTACGAGTAACGGTACGCATACCTTCGTCTTTCAAGACGCTGCCGGCAACCAGGGCGAACTGACGGCAACAGTCGATCGCATCGATAAAACGCCGCCGGTCGCTGCCATTCAATACTCGGAAACTGTGATGACAAGATCGGATGTACGCGCGACTGTCGTGGCGGACGAGCCGTTTACGGTGATCGGCAATGGCGGCAGCATCAACTACGATTTTACGGCTAACGGTACGTATACGTTCGTGATTGCGGACCGCGCAGGCAACCAGAGCACTATCAAGGCGTCCGTCAATCTGATTGACCGGACGCCGCCGGTACCGAAGTTGACTTACAGCACGATGGCGCCGACCAAAGACGATGTGATTGTAACTGTCGATGCGAACGAACCGTTTTACGTCCTGAACAACAATCGGGCTAAGCAGGTTGTGTTCAAGGAAAATGGAACTTTTACCTTTTATATTCAAGATCAAGTTGGGAATTTGACCGAAATAACGGCATCCGTGAACAACATCAATAAAACGAAAGCCAAAGTTACAGCCACATTCAGTGAAGTGAAGCCTACCAAAAATGATGTGACTGTCACGCTGACATCCGACCAGCCGCTGACGTATACCGGCATTACCGGCAATAAGCTGACGTTTACGGCCAATGGCACTCGTTGGATCGAGGCTGTCGATGCCTTAGGCAATAAATACTCGCTGCGCGTCGATGTCAGCAATATTGACCGTGAAGCGCCAATTCTTCACTTTATCGGCGGCGATCAACTGCTCGTTCAGGCTGGCGGTACAGTGAATCCGCTTGAGGATGTCACAGCTTCGGACAATACCGACGGAGACATGACGGCGAAGATCACGGTCATTCAAAACACGATCAACCCGGGCGTGCCGGGCGAATATGCCGTGACCTACAAGGTAACAGATCAGGCAGGCAACGAAGCTACGGTCATACGCAAAGCTGCCGTCATCGCACCGACAGATTTCACCGTATATGTGAATTCGGTCAAGGTGCAGGATACAGATGTCGTCGTCTATGGCGATGCCATCCAGTTGTCGCTGTTCGGCAAGCAAGGCGCAAGCGTCGTCAAATGGCTGCGCGGTCCAAAGTATATGGGGGATTTCAAAATGAACGCCAATCTCGTATCAAACGGAATATTACCGATCACGGATTACGGGTATTACACGCTGTTAATCCAGGATCAAGAGCGGCAAATGAAGCTCATTCACGTGTACATATTGCCGAAGCAAACGGCTTAGGGGTGTGAGTGATGATAAATAGTTGGAGAAAAATATCGTATATTTTATTAGTTTTCGTCCTATTGTTCCCAGCTGGGAGCGGACTGGCGCTGGCGGTTCAAGCGGAGCTTACTCCGCTTACAGTTGCCAATTCGTTTATGGAAGTGAGCGTCGATCAACAAACCGGAAGATTCAGTGTGAATACGAAGGTGGGCTCACCGCTTCGAGCCGGCGACGATAACAAACCGCTGCTGTTCCGTGACAAGCTGCCCGAGACGTCGTTTACGACGTTTCGGATTAATGGCAAGGATGTCATTTTCGGCAACAACTATGGGTTCCTCGGAATGAATGGGAGCTTCACAGCCGCTCCGGCAAATCAAGGGTTAACGAATAAGTCCGTATGGAACGTCGAGGGCTTGGATATTACCCAGACGCTGACGCTTATCGACGATCCGACGAATCCCAACGCAGGAAATATGAAAATTTCCTATAAAGTGAAGAACACGACGCAGCAAGCGCAAAGCGTCGGTTCACGCATTTTGCTGGACACGATGCTGGGCGCACAGGATGCTTCCCCGATCTCGATTGCCGGCGGCGGGGAGTATATCCGCAATGAGAAATTGATTAAAGGCCAGATGCCTTATTATTGGAGCGCGACGGACAACCCGATCAATCCCAAGGTCATGTCTTACGGCTTCATGCAGGGGTGGGGCAACAAAGCGCCGGACCAGATGATTATCGCCCATTGGGACGGTATTTCGCAGACAAAATGGGATTATACGGTCAATCCGCTGCTGGATTTTACAAGTAAGCTTAACGCGTACGGCTCTGCGGATAGCGCAGTCGCCTTATATTGGGATCCATCCAGCATTGCGCCCGGTGGCGAGGCTGAATTTGAAACGTATTACGGTCTTGGAAACTTCTTCACCTCGAAAAAAGAAGCGACCTATCGGCTCGAAGTTGGCGCGCCGAAGCAGTTAACGCTGACGGATGACCGCAACGGTTATAAAGAAGAGCAGTTTGAGATTCGCGTCGATATTGATAACGCACTGGACCGCTCGGTCGCGATGGACGGCGTCAACGTGACGCTTGGTCTTCCGGCCGAATTGGAGCTGGCGGCGGGCGAGACGATCACCAAACCGGCTGGCAGCATGAAGATCGGTGAAACGAGAACGGTCGTCTGGAAGGTGAAACCGAAGCCGCAGCTTGCCTATAAAGCAGCACCTTATCAAGTCATTGCCCAAGCGGCCGGAGGGGAGGAGAGCATTCAAGCTTCCTTCGTCGTGCTCCCTGCACTGACCGGCGAAATTCCGAGCATGCAGCTGATGGAGGCTTTTCCGAAGAAGCTGTACACGCAAGATGACCGGCCTTCACTCACGTTACAAGGCTCGGGCTTTGAACTGTTGAAAGGCTCGTCCGGCTGGAATGTGCAGTTGATCCGCGACCGGGATCAAGCCAGCGTAGCTGTACCGAGCTCGGATGTTTCCGTTCAGGACGATAAGCAAATCAAAGTGCTGTTGAATTTAACGAACGAGCTTTGGAAGCAGCATAAGGTTGAGGTTGGCTCCTATACGGTAAGGCTGACAGCCGGCGGGAAAACGTTTGAGAAAAAGATTGAATTTACGAACGACAAAACCTATAAGTCCAAAGACTACGGCATTTTGCTGGTCGTCGGGGATCATATGAACGAAAACGAGTCGCAGACGTACAGTCTTGTTCCGGTAAAAAGTGAAGCGGAGCTTGCAGACTTGAAAATGCAATATGAGCGAAGCGGTGGAAATCAAGCTTTGCTGCTGGAGTTTCGAGGCTCGATCCGCGCACAAACGGGAGAGCAAGGCAAGGTCGTGTACGAGATCGATCGCGGAGGTACCATCAATTCGATTATTCGACATGACACGACCGATATGCTGACTGCTATTTTCGGAGATGCCTCGCAAAAGATTACTGTTCAAAAAAGCGCACGAGACAGCGCTCACGATGCGGACTATATTAACATCAAAGGGAACGGGGCGCTTTCGATTCCTAACTTCAAGTTTGCTTACGGTCCTTTCGGTATTGAAATGCTTGACGGTCATAAGTATGTGCTTGAAGAGACAGACGACTCGAGTCTGGCGAAGGAGGAACCGCAGGAGCAAGAGCGCATTGAAATTGACTGGGACGTGTTGAAAGGGTTATCTGTCGTCCAGCGACTGGCCTGGTTTCAGCTGAGCATCAATAAAGCTGTCATCGGTACGGAAAGCGTTTCGTTTAGCGGACGTCTTGCCTTAGATTTTGAGCCGGGCCCAGCGAAAGCGAAAGACGGAGAGGGAGACGGCTCGAATTCGAATAACAACCAGAACGATCAAGATACATCCGAAAACTTGAACGAAGGGGAAGATGACGGCGCAAGCTCCGTGCTCGTGTCTGTCGATCTCGATGAAGCCAAATTTGGCATCAGGCAGACACCCGACGCCTTCGGTCCAGCCGGAAAGTTCGGCTTTCTCGGACTTCGTGCAGAAGGGGAAGCGGCGCTGCCGAAAAATCTGTTCCAGGGCTTGGATCTAGGCGCTGATGGGATCGTGCGTGTAGATACGTTTGCGAAAAAATATGAGATTGAAGCGAATGTCCAATTTAAGGTCGTCGAAGTGAACGGTATGCTGACGCTGCGCTTAACCGACACGAACTTTCCGATTGTCGACAACTTCCGGTTTGTCGTCGGCGGCGAGCCGGGAATCCCGCTAATTCCAGTTGCGCCGGTGGCGTATATTACGAAAGGCGGTGGCGGCTTTTATAACGTCTACGATACGCTAATGGGCAATTATAACTTCTTACCGCCATTGAAGTTGGAAGTGATCGGTGGACTTAGCGTCGGGAAAGTGTTCAAGGCTGACGATGCGACCATCGGCTTGTCGATGCGCGGTGTGGAATTCTCCGGCGCGTTCGAAGTGCTGGGCATTCCGATCTTCGAGGAAATTTATGGGAGCTTGCTGCTGAAGGACTCGATGACCCAGTTTGGCGTGGAGCTCAAAGCGGGAGCCAAAATAAACCTGAAAAACATCATAACAGGTGAGGTTTACGCGGTATTTCGTTATGATCCCGAGGCGCATGGCAAGCTCGGGCCTGTCTATTTGGCAGGTGGCGGCAACGTGCAGTTGAGATTGCCTCGCGGACTCGTTCTGGCGTCTGCAGAAGGGGTAATCAGTACCGAGAAAATTGCCGGCACCGTTGAATTTATCGGAATTCCATGGGGCTTTGCCTATGAATGGGGCGATAAAACGCCAGAAATCAAAATCGGTAAGCATGCCAGCTTGCTCAAAGCCAGAAGCATGGAGGTCACGGCTGCATCAGCAGAGCAGGCTCCAACAGATCAGACAAATCAGAAAGCCGAAGGCTTCATTGAGCAGACGTATTACGATGAAGCGGGCAGCGTTACCGGAACGATGAGCTTCGGGACGAATATGAGTACACTTGCGACATCCGGCCCAAGGAGCAACCTGCCGCAAACCAAGTCGCGGATGCTGCGGGCTGCCAGCCCGAACGTCTATACGATTCCGGTGCCCGCCCAGCAGGAGATGGCGCTAGTGGAAGTGAAATACACAGGCGATCCAACCCAGCTTCAGGTCCAGGATCCTGACGGCCAAATCTATCCGCTTGTTCAAGGCGAGAACTACGATATTCAACAAGTAGCCGCCGATGAATCTGCGTCAGGTGAAATTGAACAAAGTGTGCTCATTTCTATGAAGCAGCCAAAGGCTGGTAATTGGAGTCTTACTTCCGATCGCGAGCTGGAGTGGACACTGGAGCAAGTCACAGTGCCACCGGCCTTATCGAACGTAGATGTGCAGCAAACGTCCGCTAATCAATTGACGGTCAACTGGCAGGGTGATCATACATCGGATGAAAAGGTTGCCTTATTCCTGGCTTCCAATAATGTGAATGATCCCGGTACACTGCTGGCGAAGGATATTCATGTTGCTGATGGCACAGCGCAAATTACGCTGCCGGATACGACACCGAGTGGAACATATTATGTGAAAGCGGTACTGTCCACGGCATCCGGCTCGACGAATTTGAGCAGCAAATACAGCGGTCAATCGGTTGCCATTGTGAATCCGTACCAGCCTGCATCGCCATCGGCAGTCAACCTGGCGCCTGCAGGGAATGGTTTGTTCCATCTTTCCTGGAAGGAATCACAGCCTGTTGACGGCTATACCGTTCAGGTTCTGGACGAGCAAGGCAGTGCGATTCCCAGCCTGGGCGTTATTGAAATTGCCGGCGATACGACCAATGCCAACATCGGCGGCACGGTGAACAATGAAGCCGGTGAGAAGGTAGGCATGCTGCCTGGAACCGCTTATAAAGCCTCGATCGGCGCATATAAGCTGGTAAACGGCGCTAAGGTCTACAGTGAGCCGGTTGTCACTGCCGCTATGGTGCTGCCTCAGCCACAGCCGGCTAATGTTGAGTTGACTGTCCTCAAGTCGAGTAACGAGCCGGTAACGAATACGTATTCGCAAAACGGAAAAACAACCTATCTCGTGAATGAGAGCAGCTTTCAGCTGCGCATGCACGCCGATCAAGCGGTGACGAGCGAACTGCTCGTCAATAACGCCAAGGTCGGTACAAGATCAGGCGGCGAATGGACACAAACGATACCGCTGATTGAAGGCGAAAATGTCATTCAACTCCTATCGACGAACAGCAGCGGAGATCGCACGATGACGAGCGTCAGCGTGACTTCCGATACAACGGCTCCCGATTTGAAAGTCGAGAGCGCGCGCATCGTCTCCGATCAGCCTAACGTGCTGGTCAAGGGCGTTGCGGAGCCGGGCAGCTCGGTGACCGTTAACGCCGAGCCGGCTCCCGTTCAAGCAGGAGGGGGCTTTGAGGCATCGCTGCCGATGGAAGGATTGCTATCCAAAGCAATCGTCATCGTAGCCAAGGATGCCGCCGGCAACGAATCCGTGCTGAACACGGATGCGGTGAACGGTACGGTAAGTGAGCTGTCCGGTGTGAAGCTTCGACCGGTCGGCGGGCTGCCGGCAAACGGTGAGCTGGAGATGCCGGCTGGCAGTGAGCAAATCTTTGAATTGGTCGGAACGGACAAGGATGGCAAATCGTTCGTGATGGATCCTGGAAGTGTATCCTGGAGCGTATTATACGGCGATACGAACGGATCCATCTCCGAGCAAGGACGCGTTCACGCCGCTTATGAGGGTCAAATGGTCATCAAGGCTTCCTATTCTGTAACCGGCGACTTTGCCTTCGAGGATACGTTCATTGTGAATGTCGGCAAGCCGGCAGGAGCCCCGGACTCTCCGCCTATCAATTACGACGACTGGTACGTGGCGCCTGGTAATAACACGCCTGGCGGCAGCGAGGACTCGCAGCAGCAAACTGGCGGCCAAGTCGATCACACGCTGCAGAATATATTGAAACGCCTGATCGAGCAGGAGCAGGATGTAGATTTTATTACTTCTGCCGAGCTGACGACGAATCAGGAAAGTATAGTCAAGATTCGGGATCGAGCCGTTCTTCGTATTCCTGCTCAGCCTCTGCAAGCTCGTGTCGGGCTTGGCGTCGGAGCGGTGAGATCGCCTCAAAAATATGAGTATGGCGGCTTAAAGGTCATCGGTGATATCTACGAATTCAAATTCGACCCGCCTACTACACTTCAGAAACCGGCTGAGCTCACGATCCGCTTCAATTTGGAGGAGCTGCCCGATCCAAACCGGGCAGCGATTTATTGGTACAATGAGCAGATGAAGCGATGGGAGTATGTCGGCGGGCGGTTAGACCTGATAGCGGGAACCATTACGGCCCAGCTGCCGCATTTCAGCAAGTTCGCCTTGCTGTACAATGCTGATTTGCCGCTGTTCGCAGACATGCATGACCGTTGGTCGCAAGATCAGGTTTACCGCTTGGCTTCGATCGGCGCCGTGAACGGCGTTCAGTCCGGCGATGCATTGGCATTTGAACCGGAGCGGGCTATCACCAGGCAGGAATTTGCTAAAATCTCCGTTGGCGTTGCGGCTGCTGCTTCAGTTGCTGCAACTGGCGAGCTGTCTGCTGATTTTGCTGATCGCGATGAGGTGGCAGCGTGGGCGAAGCCTTATCTGGCTTCAGCCATCAATCATGGCTGGTTAGGGGGCACGGAGAGGGATGGCCAGCTGCATTTGGATCCAACGGTGCCGATTACCCGGGCAGAGGCTATTGCAATCATCGGGCGCATGCTTGAGGGCCAATCCGCCGGGGAGAGCAGTGGCGCCAGCCTGGCATTTTCGGATGAAGCAGATGTTCCGAAGTGGGCTATGCCTTATGTGGACAAGCTGGTGAAGCTTGGCGTGATCAGCGGTTATCCGGATGGTACGCTTCGTCCTGAGGCGAAAATTTCAAGGGAAGAAGCTGCAGCGATCATTAGCCGTATGTTAGATGTTCGTTAAATAAAGACAGGTTCAGGCCTTCACGGGCTTGAGCCTGTTTTTGTTAGTTCTTCGCGTCGAACGCTGACCAATCCGATTTGCCTCAATATGAATCTAATACTTGAAAGGAAGTAGGCAGAAGGAAACGAGCGGAGGGAAAGCTCATGCCGGGTCCAGGTGTGTTCATTTTCACATGCACGAATCATCCCGATTTTTTCATGAACATTTTGCATAATTTCCGGAATCAGCGCTACAAGCGCAAAGAATTGATTATTATCATTAATAACGACAGCATGAATATCAAAAAAATAGAAGAATATGGCAGTCGGTTGTCCGAAGCTAATGCTTAAATTGTGGCATCAGCAGGGCTAAATATTTGATCATTACGATTAATATTCGCCGTACTATTTAAGAAAGCAAGTTCAGGCCTTGCTGCACTCAGGAAGTCCGGTGGTCGGCAAGCACGCATGTCTGGTCTACCTGGCTGCAAGCAAGAAGCTGATCATTCGATCTCCATACGAGGTTATTATCGGCATTTTTTAGATTTTAATGGTCAAGTTTGCGTTTTGACGATTTCAATATTATAGAGTTATGCGCTAGTATATAACAACGAAATAACGCATGCAGCAGGTTCGCCTCCCAGTCTTCGGGGAAATGCCTGCTGCATTTGGTGCTTTACTTGCTCATAGGAGGGAGTGTATCAACATGCAAACGATAGGTCAATTAAACAGAGAGCACTGGGCGTTGTATTTGGACTTGAATCGCATCATCAGCCAGGCAGAGGCCGCTTTGACAGCTCCGGTTGTACAGATCACAGCAGCGATCGCTCCGCAAAGCCCCGGGAGCGCGCATGACTATTACTCGAACGGAGATTATTGGTGGCCGAATCCTGATACACCGGACGGGCTGCCGTACGTTCGTCGTGACGGCAAGAGCAATCCGGCGAATTTCCATGAACACCGGATTCTGCTCAGACGGATGCGGTTCCGGGTCGCATCGTTGGCTGCCGCCTATCGCATCACGGGTGAGCGGCGTTACGCAGAGAAAGCCGTGAGCCTGCTGGATGCTTTTTTCGTAAACGCAGGAACGCGGATGAATCCACATCTGCTTTATGCCCAGGCGGTGCCCGGGGTATGTGACGGACGGGGGATCGGCGTGATCGACACCCTGCACCTGATCGATGTGGCGGCAGCTGTTCCGGTGCTGGACCAAGAGCCTGCATCTGAAGCCGACGCCCGCGTGCTGCGAGAGGTCTCAACGTGGTTCGCAACCTACTTGCAGTGGATGAACGAACACCCGCAAGGCGTGGAGGAAAGAAACGAAGCCAACAACCACGGGATCTGCTGGTTCGTGCAGGCAGCCGCATTCGCTCGGCTGACCGGTCGTCATGACTTGCTGGATGGGTGCAGGGAGCAATACAAGCGTCGGCTGCTCGGAGAACAGATGGATACGGATGGCAGCTTTCCCCGGGAGTTAGCGCGCACGAAGCCATATGCCTATTCGCTGTTCACCTTGGACAATCTCGTCACGCTTACCCATATTCTCTCCACGGAAAACGACAATTTGTGGGAATATCAACTCCCTGATGGCAGAGGCATTAAGAAAGGGATTTCATTTATACTGCCATATTTGGAAAATAAGCCTGCATGGCCGTACGGGCGCGATGTGGAATACGATGCGTGTTGGCCTACCGGAATGTCGTTCCTCTTGTTTGCAGGGCTGGCTTACGGTTCCGATCGGCTCCTTGCCTTATGGCAGAGGCTCGACCAACAACCGCGGGAGGCGGAAGTACGCCGGAATATGGCGATTCGGCAACCGCTGCTCTGGATGTAAAAAGCCGGATACACGAGACGGTTTCTATGATTTTCGTTATAATAAATGAAAGCAGTTCCAACATGGCGATAAGGGGTTAGTGCGAATGAAGCTTAATCGGATCCGGTTCAATAAACGCAGCGTAATGGTAACTTGGCTGACCTCCTATATTTCAGTGCTGCTCGTTCCGATCATCATTAGCGGGATCTTATATGCGGCTTCCTGGCATGTGGTCGAATCGGAAGTGAACCGGGCCAACAATAACGCACTCAAGCAGATGGAAATAGCGATCGACAACAGTCTGGGCGGCATTGAACGTTTGAGTTTGGAAGTTTCCCTTAACAAACAAGTAAACGCTTTCATAAATACTTCACAGCCGCTTACGGATAACGATTACTATGATCTAGTCACGATTTCCAACGATTTGCGGGTTTACCAGACAGCTAACGATTTCATCGAACAAATTTATTTGTACTATAAAAACAGTGATACGGTGATATCTACGCGCAATCGGACGGACAGCCGCACTTTGTTCCAAATGCTGGACGGACAGAACCTCCAAGGCTTCGAGGCGTGGAAGTTGTTTCTGGACCGCCGATATATCCAGGAATATGTTCCGGTTACGATGATGGAAGACGACATTCCTTATAAAGCCGTTGTGTTTGCCAAATCCGTGACCTTGGCGAATCGGGATCAGCCGGGGGCGGTGCTGCTTTTCGTCATGAAGGATTCCAAGCTGCTGGCCAATATTCCGCCTTCTGAAGCGACGTCCGTTGCCGTGCTGGATAAAGAAAACCGGGTGGTCGCCTCAAGCGGACTGGAGCAAGGTCCGGCGTTTCTCGCCTACGACAAGCTGGTTGGGGAGAACGGCCTTTTCTACGGAGATGTGACCGGCAAGAAAGTCGCTGTTACGTATACCACTTCAGCTCGAACAGGCTGGAAATATGTCTCCATGATCCCCGCTGAGCGTTTTGACGACAAGATGAAATATATGAAAAGACTTGTATATGCCAGTATTTTGCTAAGTCTTCTACTGGGAGGGGTTGTCACAATCCTGTTTCTTCGCAGAAATTACAATCCGATACATGTGCTCATCCGGAGCTTCTCGACGAAAGCGGGGATTTCGTTTGCCGAGGGGACGAATGAGTACGGCTTTCTGCAAGAGGCTCTGAACAACACTTTTGCGGAGAAGGAGCAGGTCGATCGCCGGCTGCATCAGCACCGGGACGCCATCCGCTCGCATTTCTTACAGGGGCTTCTGAAGGGGAATCTGGAGCAGGACATTCCCGTACACGAATCGCTTTCTGCACATGACATCCAGTTGGCTTCACCTCATTTTGCCGTTCTGTTATTTCACATTGATCATTTCGGCAAATTTCAGGAAGACGTCCCGGTGCATTCGCAGAAGGTCAAGTTGGTGCAGTTCATTCTCATGAACGTGGTGGAAGAAGTGATCGGTAGTCAGCATCGGGGCTTCACGACGGAGATTGACGATATGCTGGCGTGCATGTTTAACTTTGGCTCCGAACAAGACCCGGCAGAGCTGCGTCGAATGGCCGAGCAGGTCCAACTGTTCCTGCTTGACCACTTCCATGTCCATTTAACAGTATCCATCAGCGGAATCCATTGCGAATTGTTCGGTATTGCCGAAGCTTATCAAGAGGCGTTGTCAGCAATGGCTTATCGCCTTGTCATCGGCAGTGGAGCTATCATCGGTTACGATGAATTACCGAGTTCCGAAGCTCTCCGCCAGGCTGGCAATTATTACTATCCTTTACATGTGGAACAGCAGTTGATCAATTTCGTCAAGATCGGTGACTATGAGAAGTCGAGCTCGATCATTGAGCAAATAATGGAAACGAACGTATCCAATGCCGTGTTATCGGTGCCGCTCGGCAAATGCCTGATGTTCGATCTGGCCAGCACGATGCTGAAAACGATGAATGAAATCGGCACGCAGGGCCATCTGAAGTCGTTCATGGACCCATTCAATCCTGTTGAACGGCTATCCGGATGCGAAACGATTAAAGAGATGAGAAGGGAAATTCTTTCGATTCTCGAGCAGGTCTGCCAGTCCGTTCAAGCGGAGCGCAAGCAGGAGATGAGACCGCTGGGTGAGCTTGTCCGTGCTTATGTGAAGGCTAATTATGCCGAAGAAAATCTGAACATATCGATGATCGGGGAGAAATTCGGAATGACCCCTTCCTATTTATCCAAGCAGTTTAAAATGCAAACCGGTGACGCGCTGCTCGATTATATAAGCCGGACACGTTTGGAAGCAGCCAAGAAGCTGTTAACGGAGCAAACCGTCTCCATTATGGAAGTTGCCCGAAAGGTCGGTTATGCGGACATCAATACGTTCAACCGTATATTTAAGAAGTTCGAAGGCATTACACCGGGAAAATTCAAAGAGCTAAAGTGAAATTCCCGCATGGACGAAAGTCGTACAAGCTTGCTTGCGCGACTTTTCATTTTTTGCATGACCATTTTGGATTCTAATGATGGCTTGTTACGAATTTTAATGAGTGATTCGCAGTTTTGACGATACCCAATCAGGGGGGCTTCCCCCCATACTAAAGCTACAGTGCAGCAAAGAAGCAATCTGCACGAATTCATACGAGGGGGATTCACATGAGGACACGATCCGCACATAAATCCATTAGCCTGGCTCTGAGCGTTGTGGCAGCCTCCAATCTGTTCGTCGCCTGTTCCAAAGATGGTTCTTCGGAAAGCCCAAGCCAGACTGGAGCCGCAAAAGCCACGGCAGCGCCTTCAGCCGCAGCAGTCCAATATCCGATTAGCACGCAAGAGACTTTAACCTCTTGGGAGCAAATCGATACGAACCTGGCTTCTTTCGTTCCCAACCTGGCCGAGTCGCCGTTCGGCAAGCGGTTGGAGAGTGAAACGGGCGTGAAGGTCAAATACACGCACCCGGCCGACGGTCAATCGAAAGATCAATTTAATCTGCTGATCGCTTCAAATAACTTGCCGGATGTCATTGAGTACAACTGGGGAGGCGGGGGATCGGCAGCGTACCCGGGCGGACCCGAGAAGGCCATCGCTGACAAAGTGATCCTTCCACTTAACGATTTAATCGATAAGAGTGCGCCTAATTTAAAGAAACTGCTGCAGCAGGATAAAGAGCTGGACAAAATGATCAAAACGGACAACGGCACTTACTATGCATTCCCAATGATCCGTCCGGATAACGGCCTGGTGTTCCGGGGACCGATGATTCGCAAAGACTGGTTGGATGAGCTCAACCTGCAAGTGCCTGTGACGATTGATGAATGGTATACGGTTCTTAAGGCTTTCAAGGAGAAGAAAGGGGCCAGCGCGCCATTTACGGCTCAGTACAGCAATGAATTGAATATTCAGGACGCGTTCATTGGCGCCTTCAAAACAGCGAACCGCTTCTATATCGACGATCAGGGCAAAGTGAAGTACGGGCCGACGGACCCACAATTCAAGGATGCGCTGAGCTTGCTGCACAAATGGTATGCCGAAGGATTGCTGGATAAAGACTTCGCACTTAATACGGACTCCAAATCGCTGGATACGAAATTAATGAGCGATGCTTCGGGAGCCACTGTCGGGTTATTAAGCGGTGGTATGGGCAGATGGATGGATACCGGTAAAAAGAAAAATCCGAAGTTCCAGTTGGTAGCCGCACCCTATCCAACACTGAATAAAGGGGAACGGGCGTTTATCGGCCAACGAGACTTCAAATATAACCCGGCTGCAAGTAAAGCGTTGTCAGGGGATTCCAAGCATGCGGAGCTCGCCGTCAAATGGATGGATTATGCCTATAGCGAGAAAGGGAGTATGCTCTTCAACTTCGGGATCGAAGGAGAAAGCTATAACCTCGTGGACGGCGTGCCGAAGTTTTCCGATAAAATCACGAAAGATCCCAAATACAACCTGCAGCAGATGATTTCCCAGTATACGAAGCCAAATGGCCCATTCCTGGGGGATAGCCGGAAAAGCTTCAATACATTCAAGGAGCAGGATGAGGCGATCCAGATTTGGGGGCAAACGGATGCCGTCAAGCATGTGATGCCGCTCTTCCTGACGCCTACAGCGGAAGAGAGCAAAGAGTTGGCCAAATTGAATACGGCGATTTCCAGTTATAAAGAGGAAATGTTTGTTAAATTCGTGATGGGGAAAGAACCGATCGACAAGTTTGATGATTACGTGAAACGGATCAAAGACATGGGGATCAACCGGGTGACCGAAATTTATCAAGGCGCACTGGATCGATACAACAAGCGGTAAGAATCAGCGGCAAATCTGGCGAAGGAAGGACATTTCCGTATCCCTCTCCCGCCAGAACCTGGCCGTGATTGGAGAGGGGGATGAGATTCCGAATGGGGCTGCTGCTCGATATTCATAAAAATAAACTGCTCTATGTGATGCTGCTTCCAGTTCTGCTCTATTATGTCGTGTTCCACTATGTGCCGATGTACGGCGCCGTAATTGCCTTCAAGGATTTCACCCCGAGGCTCGGGATTTGGGGGAGCGATTGGGTCGGATTTGAACATTTCAGGGAATTTTTCACAGGACCCTATTTCTGGCGAACCATTAAAAATACGGTGCTGATCAGCTTTTACCAGCTGTTATTCGGCTTCCCGGCGCCTATCATTCTGGCGCTTCTGCTCAATGAGCTGAAACACGCTTTCTTCAAACGAACGGTGCAGACCGTCACCTACATGCCGCATTTTATTTCGTTGATTGTCATTTGCGGCATTCTGAAGGATTTCACCTCGAGTGAAGGTGTTATTAACGATGTTATCGCCTTTTTCGGTGGGGAACGATTGACCTTCTTGCTCGAACCGAGCCTGTTCCGTACCGTCTATGTTTCATCCGGCATCTGGCAAAACATAGGCTGGGGAACGATCATTTTCCTCGCAGCGCTAACCGGGATCGATCAAGAGCAGTATGAGGCAGCCACAATCGATGGCGCAGGCCGATGGAAGCAAATGATGCATGTTACGCTGCCGGGGCTGATGCCGACTATCATTATTCTGCTTATTTTGGAGATCGGACGGATGATGAATGTCGGGTTTGAGAAAATTATTTTGCTTTACAATCCGGGCACATACGAGACGGCAGATGTTATCTCCTCCTATGTGTATCGCGTAGGCTTGCAAGATTTTAATTACAGCTTCAGTTCAGCGGTGGGCTTGTTCAACTCGGTCATCAATTTCGCCCTGCTCATTTCTTCCAATTGGCTTAGCCGCAAATTTAACGATACAAGCTTGTGGTAAAGGAGAGAGCTCATGCTGAACAAGGCGGGCTTTGCAGAAAGATGCTTCGATTATTTCAATACAGTGTTGATGGTTCTGTTGATGGTGCTTACTGTATATCCGCTTATTTATGTATTGTTTGCATCAGTCAGTGATGCCGGGAGTTTAATGGGGCATAAAGGGATCTTATGGCGGCCCATCGGCTTCTCGCTTGATGCCTATACGAATGTTTTCCGCAACCCGATGATTTTGAAAGGCTATGGAAACACGTTGTTTGTCGTACTAACCGGCTTATTGCTGAATATCACTTTGACCTCGTTCGGTGCATACGCATTGTCGCGAAAAAGCTTGCAATACCGCAAACCGCTCATGCTGGTTATCATCTTTACCATGTTCTTTAGCGGAGGGCTCATACCTTTATACTTGACCGTCAAAGGGGCAGGCTTGATTGACTCCTTATGGGCGCTTATTATTCCGCAGGCGATCAATACGTTTAATCTAATACTGATGAAAACGGCATTCGAGGCGATCCCCGACGCGTTAGAGGAGTCAGCCAAAATAGACGGGGCGAACGACTTTGTAATTTTATTCAAAATCGTCCTGCCGCTTTCGATGCCCGTTATCGCCGTGATGATGCTCTATTATGGTGTCAGTCATTGGAATTCCTGGTTCCAGGCGATGATCTTCCTGCAGGAGCGTTCGCTGTATCCGCTGCAGCTGGTGCTGCGGGAAATCTTGCTGCAAGGGGAGGCCAATGCCAATTCGGGAGCTTCCGACGGCGATGCGGCGATGCTTGCTGCTACCTTGAAGTATGCGACGATCATCGTCGCTACAGTGCCGATTTTGTGCGTGTATCCCTTCTTGCAAAAATATTTTGTCAAAGGCGCTCTAATCGGAGCGATCAAAGGATAGGGGAGGAAGACTGGCGTGGAAGAAAGCAGCAGCCCTGCGGTACAACTTGATGTCGACTGGGAACGTTTCATGGCAGCAAACGATATGGAATGGGTAGTGAAGCCCGTAAGCTGGGATGAAGGCGCGTTTCTTGGCAATGGTTTGCTGGGTACGATGGTCTATGGGGAGGAACATGCCGCCAAGCGTCATGTTCTTCGCATGGTTACAGGGCGAACCGACGTGACGGCATCCCGAACGGACAAGCCCGGCTTCCCGCCTCGCGTTCCGCTAGGCGAACTGGATTTGGAATTGTCCGGCCGAATATACCACCCGACGCATATGCGGATCAGCCTGTGGGACGCTGAGCTGCAGGCCACGCTGACGACGACGAGCGGGGTGGTGAAGCTGCGCTCGCTGGTGCACAGTCTTAGCCCGGTACTCGCGGTAGAGATCGAGACCTCCGAGGGGGAAAGCGGTGCACAATGTGCGTGGTACGCTTATCCAGACGTGGACCCTGTGCTAAAGAATGCGGATGGGGTGAACTTAAACCAATATATTCCAGCTACAGAAGCGGAATACACGGAAGTGGAGGACGGAATACGCATCTGTACGCAGCGGTATTCTAGCGCGGACGGCTGTGTAACCGCTTGGAAGGACGTGCAGGTTTCGCCGAACCGGCGGATCTGCTGGCTGTCCGTTGCTCGCGGGCACGGCGAAGCGGCAAAGACTGAGGCCGTTAAGGCGGTGGCGGAAGCATCAGCTGCCAATTTCGAAGAATGGGTGCAAGCACACCGGGTATGGTGGCACCGGTATTATCGTCAAAGCTTTGTTTCGCTGCCGGATGGCCGGTTGGAAAGCTTTTACTGGATCCAAATGTACAAATTGGCATCGGCGGCGAGAGCCGATAGCCCGCTGATCGATAACCAGGGGCCATGGCTCACATCCACGCCTTGGCCGGGTGTCTGGTTCAATATGAACGTGCAGATGAGCTATTCGCCGGTTTATACGGCCAATCGGTTGGAGATCGGGGAATCACTGATCCGTTCGCTGGATGTCAACCGCGATCAGCTGATTCAGAATGTACCGGAGGCTTGCAGGCACGATTCTGCCGGATTGGGGCGCAGCTGCAGCTTTGATCTGTCCGCCGACGTGGAGGACGAGGTTGGGAATTTGACATGGATCTGCCATAACGTTTGGCGCCATTACCGGTATGCCATGGATGATGAGCTGCTGGAAAACGTATTATTTCCCTTATTAAAACGGAGTGTGAACTATTACAGACATCTGCTGGAAGAGGGGGAGGACGGATTTCTGCATCTGCCTCCGACGATTTCCCCGGAATATGGCTCGTTCATGCGGACCACTGTGCCGGACTGCCATTATGATCTTTCCTTGCTGCGCTGGGGGTGCGAGACCTTACTTGCGATATGCAGCAGGCTGGCAATCCGGGATCCTCTCATCGCAATATGGGAAGATATAAAGACAAGGCTAGTTCCGCTTCCCGTCGATGAGACAGGTTTTATGGTCGGACGGGATATGCCGCTCGCTTATGGGCACCGACATTTCAGCCACCTGCTGGCGATCTTTCCTCTGCATCTCCTTGGAGGCGAGACGGAAGATGAAAGGGCCCTAATCGCAGCTTCATTGCAGCATTGGCTGACCAGGGAAGGCGATCTGCGCGGCTTCAGTATGACCGGAGCGGCATCAATTGCAGCAACGATCGGTCGTGGGGATGAAGCGCTGCGCCTGCTGCAAGCGCTGCTGCTCTTCATCAAGCCGAATACGATGTACAAGGAGGCGGGCCCTGTCATCGAGACGCCGCTGGCCGGAGCGGAATCGATTCACGACATGCTGCTGCAGAGCTGGGGCGGAAAGCTGCGGGTATTTCCGGCAGTGCCGGAGGCGTGGCCGGAGCTGGCCTACCATGATTTGCGGGCGGAAGGCGCCTTCCTGGTCAGCGCAGTACGGCAGGACGCCGCTACGCAATGGATCCGCGTGAAGAGCCTGGCTGGAGAGCCATGTCGGATCAAGACGGGATGGAGCGGACGGATCCGTTGGAACATCATGGGCGTCAATGGAACCAAGCGATCTGCCGGTGAAGCGGTCATTGACGATGAAATCACGCTGGAAATAAATGCCGGCGAGGAGGCGGTTCTCTACGCGAGCGACGAGGCGCCGGAGCTATGTGTACGTCCAGTTGAAGGTACAGGCAAGGTGGCGAGGTATTATGGGGGCCATAAGCCTTGGCGGCTATACGGATTTGGTTCAGAGCATGCGTAATGGATTAGAGCTTTTCCGAACCCCAGCATCATGGGCAAGCAGGCGTTAAATTAACGGGCAGGATAGCGCAATCACTTCGCGAATAATGTATGTAAAATAAGACATATGTAGAAGTTGACCCCGCATCAAGGCTCTAAGATACCTTTGGCGGGTATGAGATTGCAGACGCGCAAAGACTCAGCCCGGAGGAGAGGGCCAAGAGAAACCGTATCTATGACACATTTGCTTAACCGATAGGAAGATGGGGAGCCCTATGAGCCAAACTAAGACGAGAATCAAACTGCCTCGCCTGCCCATTGACGCAATGTTGCTGCAAAGATTGATGCGCCTCTCAAAGAATAAGGAGGCGCTTTTGACATTATATATGGCTCACATGAACCTGAAAATTCACTTTTAAGTTTGGATAATATTCATCCCTCCAGTTTTTTAATTTTTGATAGGGAATCTGATTACGAAAGTGTTGGCCAAACCCAAAAATATCTGATTTGTTTTTTTGAGCTTGTTCGAATATCTTGCTAAACTGCTTTTCGATCAGCTTTTCGAGTTCTGCTTGGATCTGTTGATCCGTCATGCCCTCTTTTCTTTCTATCGATTGTACTTTTAATTGTAAATCGCAGGACACCAACGGTTCATCCTTTTTCATTGAAGACTTGATGCGCAAAGAGCTGTTTTTTACAATCATGCCGGCAGAGTCGATGCTTTCTATTTCGCCAGTAGCATTGCGGTGATGAAACAAATTAACCAGTAAATTTTCTCTAGGGTTGATCCGTCCCACCATTTTCTCTTTTTTGAAAATTGCAGAACCCTCGAAACGTAGTATGGTATCTTTGCTAGAAGCGACGATTGGAATATTTATATCTTTCGTATAAGAATTTAAACTCCGATACAATTCCCAAATACGGGTACTCGAAACCTCTGGTGCCCACTGCCCTTTATTAAAAAAGTCTTGGATTGAAGTAGCGTGAGTACCCGATACTTTTTTAATATTTGATAGCATTTGCTCAATATCCTCATCAGTAATAGCAACTAAAGATTTGGTTGGCAGCTGCTCTATATCCATTAAAAGTCGAACAAGTTTATCCATTTCCACTTCGTTCTCTGCCAGGTTGTTTTGGATGACAACGAATTGTACTTGTGTGTAATCGAGGGCATCATCAGAGTTTGTCTGCATCTGTTGTAGGACGCTGGAAATTGAATTTCCTTTATCCGTTATAATTCTTGTTTCTGTTTTGCCTTTTTGTGTTATGGGAGCATAAAGTGTCACTCTGTATTCATCTTGGGTTCCTTTAGCTAGGCCAATGAGCAAAGGGGGGGTACGCAGATTGATTTCTTTAACATCCCAACACCCGCACAATAGAAGCGTTAGAACCAATAATACAACCAAGAGTTTGAATCGGTTATTTCTGTTATTTCTTTTCATGTCTCGCCATCCTTAGTTTACCTAAAATGCCATAAATAAAAACAGTAAATGTAATGATGACGATAAACAATACGTGGGCACCGGTGCTCATCGCCAAAAGTTCTTCAACCATGTCTCGGTTTGGGACATACAATCCTATTAGAAATGCCATTAGAGCGAAAGCAATGATCCAATAACAAGACTTGGTTCTTTGCCAATTGATCGTTTTCTGCATAAGTTGTCCGGCCATCCATAGCATTACGGCATTCAAGAAGATCGTGAATCCGATTAATGAGATGCCGAAGAACATCGTTTGTCGGCTAAATATAAACCATCTCAGGTCAACGGAATTCACCGCTGCTTCAACTGGATAGCGAAAAGTGACAACCGTTTCTTGTCCAAAAATAAAAAGTGGAAGGTACACGGTGACAAGAATGAACAACGTCGCATAGGCCCATACCATAAACAGTTGACCGTACTTCATATTGTTTTCGGAAGGCACGAAGCCTAAAAATAGTAACGGTGAAAAACCCGATAGATAATAAATCTTTGTGTTCAATAAAAAATTTGGAGATGTAGGTAAAACAGGCGAAGAATTATATACATCAAAATTAGTGATTACAGTAAATGTGATGAACAATACCAATGAATTTACGATGATGAAAACAACGACTGAAGCGCGCATCATCGTCTCTAGGCCTTTTATTGCTGCCAAAGCAGCTAAGAAAACGAAAAGGGCCAGGATGGCCCAAAAAGGTGTTCGATTCAAAAAAACCGCTCTAATTTCTTCGCTATGGGCGCGAAGACCACATCCAGCAATCACTGTCAAAACAAATGCAAAAGGGACAAGAACGATATATGCAGCCCACTTTCCCATTTGCCTAAATATATCGATCACATCTTTTTTCGGAAAATAATCCAATCCTTTTTTATAGAGTAGCATGAATATCATTTGCAGCAATCCTTCATAAAGAATCACTACCCAATGACCACCTACAGTGATTGAGTTTATAATTCTGGGATACAGTAAATAAACGAAACCACCGGTCATGACACAAACCAACGTCACAAGCTGTATCCTTTGGTTCACTTGGCATCCCCCTTTTCCGTTATCTGAAATGCCATATACGGAATATCACATGTTTTTAAACTTGACAGAATTATGCATACAAATATTAATCCGGTACATATGCCGAGTATGCCGAAAACGGATGCCGCAAATAAAATAAAGTATTTAAGCAAGCGAATATATACCGCATTTTGCGCACCAACAATGGCTGAACCTGAAATCAACATTGCAGTGATGACAATGACTAATAAATTACTGACTAATTTCGCTTCCACGACCCCTTGACCAAGTATGACTCCTCCAACCATCGTAACGGTCGGACCAATGGTTTTGGGGAGTCTGGTAATCGCCTCCGTCACTAAATCAACTAATACGACCATTGCCAGGGTTTCAAATAAGGGTGTTAAAGGAATCCCTTCTCTGCTTTCTGCAACAAATAAGGCGAGGTCTATTTTTAAGATTTCAGGATTGACTGATGTTATGGCTATATATGCAGCCGGAAGGATGAGATTGGCCAATATCCCCAATCCCCTGAGAGTTCGAATCAAATATGTGAAACTGATATGGAAATTGCGATCGTTTGCAGTAGATAACATATCCCAAAACAGATGCGGAAGAACAAAGGCGTAGGGAGTATTGTCCAAAAAGAGAATGACTCGATTCCGTTTTAACGAATAAACGGCCTGCTGCGGAAGTTCAGTTACGGAGAGATGACTAACAGGTACGAACTTACGAGCACCAAAAAGAGTATTAAGTTCATTTATCGTTTCAATATCCGATCGAGCCTGTTTCAACTTTTGGTCTATTTTTTCAATAAGATCATTTGGAGCTTTTCCTTTAATATAAAGCATGGAAATCCTTCGCTTTGCCAGTTCTCCGACTTCATATGAGCTATGACACAGACGCTCAGTGCCCAGCCTCTTTCGAATAAGCCCTATATTAATATCAACATCTTCACCAAATGCGTCTAATGGACCTTGAACAGGGCTTTCATTTTTGGGCTCTTCAATGCTTCTCCTTAGGTTTTGGGGGACGGGTTCTACAACTGCGTTACGTTGATCATCTCCAGTTAAGATGACTAATTTGCCATCTAGTACGGCCTTTATGATTTGTTTAACATCAACATCAAGCTGATCACTGAGGTTCGTAAATAGTTCATTAACGGAAGCAGACAACTCCGCCATTTGCCGAAAGTATAAATTGGATTTTGAAAAATTGATAAGTGAATGAAATCCCATAAGAAAAAGCACCGTATGATTAAATTGCTCTTCGTGAATGAAAAAATCATCATGTTCTGCGAACGTAGATTTAATTTCCTTAACGAGATTGCTCATGAAACCTGCTCCTTCAAGTAACTTGCCAGCATATTATTTCCAGTAAATGGACTGATTATGCACATTTAAACGTTTATTTTCACTCACAACCACTATCAACGTAAAAGACACTGGATCTAATAGCTAGTTTTAGCGTAATTTCAGCTCCTCGTGTAAAATAAGGTTATGTCAGCTTCAAAATATCCGTAGCAATTTTTTGCAATGATAGGAGAAACTAAGATGTATCCAACGTTAGAAGCATGTATAAACGACCTTGAACGGAATGGCCATCTCGTCCGGGTCCAGGAAGAAGTGGACCCTGAATTGGAAATCGCAGCAATTCACCTGCGAGTATTCAATGCAGGGGGGCCGGCACTCTTGTTCGAAAATCTGAAAGGAACTCGATACAGAGCGGTTTCAAACCTGTTCGGCACACTGGAGCGAAGTAAATTTATTTTTAGGCAAACCTGGGAATCGACACAGCGCGTGATCGGGATGCGCAACGATCCGATGAGGGCGTTGAGGCAGCCGATTCAACACATTAGTGCAGCGATAGCTGCGACAAAGGCGCTGCCGCTTAAACGTGGGGGCGGTGTCTCAGGCTTTAAGGAAATAGCGATAACTGATCTTCCAATGATTAAGCATTGGCCAATGGACGGAGGAGCTTTCGTCACACTGCCGCAAGTTTATACAGAAGACCCGGATAATCCAGGCATTATGAATGCGAACTTGGGGATGTACCGGGTACAACTGACTGGTAATGACTATCTGTTGAATAAGGAGATCGGCTTGCATTATCAAATTCACCGAGGCATTGGCGTTCACCAGCATAAAGCAAACCGTAAGGGAGAGCCGCTTAAAGTGAGCATTTTTGTGGGAGGACCTCCAGCTCATTCCCTGGCGGCCATTATGCCATTGCCGGAAGGTTTAAGCGAACTGACCTTCGCAGGTTTGCTTGCGGGCCGCCGCTTCCGATACGGTTATTCTGACGGTTTTTGCATCAGCCAAGACGCTGACTTTGTCATTACGGGCGAGATTCATCTTAACGAGACGAAACCTGAAGGGCCCTTCGGTGATCATCTCGGCTACTACAGTTTAGAACATCTGTTTCCATTGATGCGAGTCAAAAAAGTGTATGCGAAGCACAATGCGATATGGCCGTTTACCGTCGTCGGAAGGCCACCTCAGGAGGACACGGCGTTTGGAGCACTCATTCATGAATTAACCGGTGATGCTGTAAAACAGGAGATTCCTGGCGTGAAGGAGGTTCACGCTGTCGATGCCGCTGGTGTTCACCCACTATTATTCGCAATCGGTACTGAGCGCTACACCCCTTACACCTCTGTACAGCAGCCTTCCGAATTACTAACGATTGCGAACCGAATTCTCGGAACGGGACAGCTCAGTCTTGCCAAATATTTGTTTATCACAGCTGAAGAAAGACAGCCGCTCAGCACATATCGGGAAGCGGAATTTCTAGCCTACGTACTAGAGCGTATTGACCTTAGGCGCGATCTTCATTTCCATACAAACACGACAATGGATACGCTGGACTATTCAGGAACTGGTCTTAACCGTGGGAGTAAAGTTGTATTCGCTGCCTGCGGAGATAAGAAGCGTGAGCTTTGTAACGAGGTACCGGAGCAGCTTAAGGGACTTCGGGATTATGGTAACCCGCGGCTCATCCTCCCGGGTGTCGTTTCACTCGAGGGACCGTCATTCAGTAACTACACGGATGCCAACAAGCAACTTCGCGAACTTTCGGAAGCAATCGGAGCACGCGGGGCAATGTTGGAATGTCCTCTGATCGTACTTTGTGATGATAGCGCCTTTGTCGGTGCGTCACTAGCCAACTTCTTGTGGACTACCTTTACCCGAAGTAATCCGTCCCATGATATATATGGGGTGAATGACGGGTTTGTGTTTAAGCATTGGGGGTGTGACAACGTCATCATCGACGCTCGGACGAAACCACATCACGCCCCACCGCTTGTCTCAGATCCGTCGATTGAAAAGCGAATTAACCGGCTGTTTGCAACCGGGGGCAGCTTAAATGGTGTGCAATAACGAAGTTGAGTTCGAAGATTTTATGAATAAAACATTGCTGTAGGAGTTTTAAATAAAGGGCAGCTGCTTTAAGCAGACTGCCCTAATCTCGTTTGCATTCATACAATAAATGTTTAGCTGTTTCACTCAAATAATTGTTTACGGACAAAATTGCATAGCAAAATAGTCATCTGGTGATTTACTGCTATTCTGCTTCCAATCAATTGCAGCTGCGTAAATCATCTATAAAATACGGGTTCGTTAGAATGACGAAAAATGTAAGAGGGTAGTAGACTTCCTTTAGCATCATTCACAATCGAGTTCCATTATTACCAGATACGGGAAATTCATATCGAGTTAATCACCGTAAATTTTCTTTACCTCCTCCAACGTAAATATCGCCTTCGGCTTACCTTCATAATGTTCGAGTGCTTTCCACCAAGTCCATACTCTATCCCAACGTGGTCTGAGCAATATTTCTTCAATCGTTAATTTCTGACTTTCTACTTCGTCCAGATATCTCTGAATCATTCAAAGGCCACATTGATAGGGTGCAAGCAAAACGTCTACCTCACTCTTATTAAGATGTATTAAAATTAAACGCTTTCAAAAAAGCGTATTTATAGATCTGATTATTATGGAATTTTTAGATCATGAATGGAATAAATTTACTATACAAGGAAAGATACTAATAATTACACAATGAATTCAGGTGATTATTATGGCAGAAAAAAAACGAGAAGATTCATGGCAAGATAGTGATGATAAAACTCTTGCGGAAACCGTATTAAGTCATATCAAATCAAAAAGTACTCAGCTTGCTGCTTTCGACGACGCAGCAAAAATTCTTGGCCGAACCTCTGCAGCTTGTGGTTTTCGGTGGAATTCAGAAATCAGAAAAAGATATGAAAAAGAAGTTAAAGAAGCTAAATTAATGCGATCCAAAACTAAAAATGAAAAAACGGTTCCAGAAAAAAAAGAACGTTACGTTTCTAAATCCAACGACTTGAATGACGGCCCTCTCTCCTTTGATGAAGCCATGTCGAGAATTATCTCTATTGCAAACGAGCTACTCCGTTCTTACGAGTCTCTGGTAGAAGAGAACAGAAAGCTTAAAATTGAAGTAAAAGATCTTAGAAAACAAATTGAGTCCTCAAAATCAACACAACCGTTGGCACAAGAAGAGTTTCAAGCATTCATGCAAATCATGCAAAGGGCAAAACGATTAAGTAATATTGAAGCCTGAAGATAAATTCCATTCTAGAATTACGGAGGGCTGTGTTTCTGGAACAGCGAAAGGTGCTTTGCGTAAAAAATTTAAAGTTACAGTCATTCGTGATGCTGTGGCTAGTGCGCAACTGATAAAAAGAAAGAAGCGTCAATAAGAAAACTTACTACAAATGGAATTTTAGTTTTAAACTCATCAGAATTGTTTCAATGTTCTCATTAAACTCCCTAGGTACGATTTAGTTTTCTCGCGATTGCTCGCTTATTCGTGGGATTTCACCCTTGCAAGAAATACAGAAAGATAGTAAAAGAACCCTTGTCGTAGACCAGGATAACATGAAGGCATGAGGAAATAGAGGGGGAGATAGGAACCCCATATTATTTGCTGAGGGTACCTGTAAAAATAGAAAACCGCCTAATTGGCGGTTATTTAGTTTAAAAAGCCTATGAACAGATCTGTTGTTTCCTGTGGCACCAATCCCATATCTTGTTTAGACTTCAGATCGCGGGGTTTACGTTGTTCGAGGTGAAGTCGAGGGAAGAGGCGATCGAGTGGGCAATACGGATGCCGTCATAAGATTGAATTGGGGGAACTGTTCGGGATTAATCTGTTTTTGGTAGTTGTACCTGTTACGGTGTGAGTGTGCCCGTTCGCTTCTTTAAATATAATCGTGAAGCGGTGAAAGTGATTCGGACCGCCACCATGTGGACCTACACCGTTGATGGACAGGCCCGTTCGACCAGAGTACGTATGCCGATGTCCATTTTGTGTTGTAGTCACCCCGTGAAACGTGTGATAGTGCGAACCGGGAACTAGCACGACGACGTCTGACGAGTTCAGGAACAGATGTTGATGTCCGCGATTGGCAGACGTAACACCAGACATAATGTGGCGAACACGGTTGACGCTTGGACTGCTAAGCTTCAATCTGCTACACTTCAATGATTATCAACCACCTTCTATAAAGTAATACAGTAGCATATTTTGCGATTGTAGAACTTGACACAGGCATTTGGAACAGTTTAATAGGCCAAATCTAGAGAAAGTGGTTATAGGTTTCGACATACATAGAAGATGTGAAGTAGTTTTGTTCCTGTTCTTTGGCTGCCATAAGGGATAATCTCTGACAATCGCGTCTGCACCCTTTACACGTGATGGTGGTAAAGCCCAACATTGTGTGTTGAAAAGAGGGAATGATAGTTTAACAATAAGAGGCTGTCCCTAAGTCATTTATGACTTTTGGGACAGTCAGGACAGTCTCTTCTACGAATAACGCTCATTTTTAATTATTATATGGAGCTAGGGAGCCAGAGGACTAAGAAACATACGCGGTGAACCACATCATAAGTGACGGGAATTTTCGCCTTATTCGCTCACGAGACGAGGAAATTAGCTAACGAGAAGGATGGAGGGAATGTACCATTCAGAACTCTGCTCAGGTTGGTGTTGTGTGACTTGTCTAAAAGAAATAAGCAAGAAAAGGTTAGTGACTCATTAGCTGTTAATCAATTGCATTGACAATTTCCACAATTCTTCAGCCGCATCGGGATCAAGTGCGTAAGAGGCGACACCTGACGGAGTTCCTGCAACTTGGTGGCCAACCTCGTTGCAGTTTTCAAAATATCGTCCGCCGATACCGTCTAACAAGGGAGACGTTGCCAATAGTATGGAAGTAGCCGCTCCCTGTTGAGGGGTCTTCCAGATGATCTCGGGATAGCCTATTCTAGTCGCGTTTAATTTTTCGATCTCCTCGGCAGTGATTTGTATACGGGCAACTCCGGGGGTGCGTACACCACCCGGCATCAAAGCATTTACTGTGATACCGTCGTTAATCCAGCGTTTTGAAGCTTCGACAGCGAACAGTACATTAGCCGTTTTAGATTGTCCATAGGCAAGAAACGGGTCGTAGGGACGACGCAGGAAGTGAATATCATCGAACACGACCGGAGAGCGGAGATGACCCGCAGAACTAACCGAGACAATTCGGGCACCCTCTGCTGCAGCCAAAGCACCATGAAGACCTGTAGCAAGCGCGAAATGTCCTAAATGATTGGTGGCGAACTGAAGTTCCCATCCTTCGGGGGTTCGCGTCTCTGGCGTTGCCATGATACCGGCGTTGTTGACCAATATGTGGAGTGGTCCTCTCCATGAAGTAACGAACGAGGCTACGGAGGATCGATCGATAAGATTTAATGGCATCACCTTAACGAGTGGATTATCCGTGGTTGCAGCAATATCTTCGGCAGCGAGCTTTCCTGCGGTGAGGTCTCGAACAGCTAATGTGACTTCGGCACTCGCTTCAGCTAGAGCTCGGGCAGTTTCAAGGCCGATTCCGGATGTAGCTCCAGTTACGATAGCCTTGCGACCAGTAAGATTGACCCCCGCAATAACCTCGCTTGCGGTCGATTTGGAATGAAATGGTGTTGAGATCAATGAGGATTCTGACATTGTAATTCCCTTCCTTCTTGATTTGTTAATCTCATGGATATTATGATTCGAATTGATAAATTGAAATAGTTTTTTTCTGCCGAAAACTTGCTCAAAACTGCAAAATGCTAACTATCGGCCTTTTGCCCTCGTCCAGGATTACAGTATAATTTTACGAGAGAGATTTCGGAGTAAACCTCATTGGTAGTAACGAGCTTCCGATGGTTCTTCAAAGTAAAGGTTGGTGAAATCATGGGAGAACAGCAACTCAAGTATGGCTATTCATATACGGAAAGCCCCCAATCAAAAACACAATTGTATCAAATGTTGGAAATTGCTAAACAGATCACCATTGACGAGGGTCGTACCCAGACGATCATTCCGTTTTTAACGACAATGCGCTATAGTCGTCAGACCTCGGAGATTTCTGGTGTTTTGACTCCATCGATTTATCTGATTTTACAGGGCGCCAAGAAACTTCATCTTGGTCAAGAGGTCATAGATTATTATGCTGGAGATTACTTGGTATCTGTTATCGATATTCCAGCATCTGCAGAAATTATTGGGGCTACAAAACAGTCGCCCTATATCGGTCTGCGCGTTGATTTTACGGCGGAAGATATCGCTTCTGTGGTCACAGAGGCTGGTATTAACTTCGACCCAAAGAACAAAAAGTTGAAGACTGGAGCATTCATCGGGAAAGCCGACGAAGGTTTAGTGGAATCATTATATCGTTTGCTCAAGCTAGTTGAGAAACCGAATGCAGTCGGTTTTTTGTCATCACTTATGAAACGCGAGTTGATCTTTCATTTGCTCTCCGGGGATGCCGGTCACATTTTTTTTCAACAAGTCATGATCGACCGACAAGATGATGGGATTGGCAAAGCCATCGCATGGATCAAAGAGAATTATTCTCAGTCTTTTACCATAAAAGAACTGGCAAAAATAACCAATATGAGCGTTTCTGGTCTACATCATAAGTTCAAAGCCGTTACAACTTTAGGACCTGTACAATATCAAAAAAAACTTCGCCTACAGGAAGCAAGACGTCTTATGCTGAGTGGCGCATTTAATATAACTGCAGCCGCTATGGAAGTCGGTTATGAAAATGTATCTCAATTTAGCAGGGAATATCGCAGGCTTTTTGGATCGTCTCCTTTTAAATACATCAAAGCATTGAGAAATAGTCCCATCGTAGAGGAGACAGATAAGGAATAAGCTTGATATTGATAAAACGTTTTCAATCAGAAAGATTATGGGTGAACCTTATCATATATAAAGCTAGATCATTGCGCTTACGGGACACGTTAGGTGAATATAGGACACGACGGCAGCAGGCATACGATCGGCTGCCGTTTTCATTGAAGTATCGGGAAGATTGGGAGGAAAAATTTCATTCCATTTTCAATGATCCATATAACCGGTATTGAACGTATCTCACACGATCTCATTAAAGAACTTTAATATTCCTTATTAGCGGCAGGCGGCGAGACGGTGCAAAATAAAATCGAGCAAGGTTTAGCGATACTAGTTCAGTCAATAACTCTTTAAAGCGGTGGACTAACACTTGTATTTTCCCGTGCAGAATATAAGATAGGTAGGGAACCCCGAGTTGCAGTGACTACTATGGTGGAATTTTACATAAAATTAGTTGCAATAGCATCCTATATGGCATATTATGAAATTAGTTGCAATAACACTCTATTTAAGGGGAGAGTAAATTGAGCGAACATTGGAGACAACCTGATAAGGACGCAACGGAATCGCACGGCCAATACATCTCAGCCATCTACCGACACATGCAGATATTGATCTCAGCCGAGCTGACGCCATATCGAATCGGAAGCGGACAGTATATATTTCTGATGGCGATTGCTTTTCAGCAGCCAATTACGCAGAAGGCGTTAAGCGAGAAGTTGCTCATTGACAAGACGACTACCGCCAAGGCGGTTAACAAGCTGGAAGCAGAAGGATACGTAAGGAGGGAAGCCGATCCCGCTGATAACCGTTATCAGCTGCTCTATTTAACAGAAACGGGACGTGAAGTGGTTCCGAAGGTACAGGAAGCGCTGGGCCGCGTTAAGAATAAAACCCGGAAGGGCATTACAGATGAGGAGTATGACTTGTTGGTAGACCTGCTTAAAATCGTGCTTCGCAATCTGAGCGAGCAGGAGGAGATGAAGAGATGAGCGGGAACGGAGGGGCAAGCTTGACCGAAGAGCTGTTGAATTGGGCTGGCGTTACGATGCACCCTCATCGGTTCGGAGGATTAGAATTTCAGTTGAACGGTAATGAAATTGGGCATCTTCACGGTAACCGCTTGTTTGACCTGCTCATTTCGAAAACGGAACGTGATCGATGGCAAGGCCGCATCATATGTATCCCGAATCGGGCTGGGTGTCCGTTTATTTAAATACCGAGAGAGATGTTGCTCATGCCATTGAAATTGCGCGTTCCAAATATGATCAAATGAAATTTAGGAGGATGTAAATAATGATAGCAAATCCGTTTATCGTAGTGGAGAATTGCAAAGACGAAATCAAGTATTATCAAAGCGTGTTTGGTGGCGAGATTGCCATTCTTCGCATGCAGGGAGAAGAGGTGCTTAACGCAGACTTGCATGTTGAGGGGGTAACCCTAAAGTTTGCTGATACTCAAGCAGCAAAGCCGGTAATGAAAGGCGATTATGTGAGAGTTTTTTTGAGAATCGAAACGCAGGAAGCGTTCCAAAGGATCTACGGAGAATTTGCGGCTGGAGGGGTTGTTAACTCGGAAGCGTACGAAGCTCCTTTTAACGGACTGTTGGCCATCGTTACTGATCGAAACGGTGTGTGCTGGGTGCTCTCCTATTATCGAACTTAATGCTGAGAAGTCGAGATGCGGGGTCGTCCTATTGAGGCGACTCATAGACTCTTTAGGAACTGGAAAAAGTATTGTTTCCACAACTCTCATTGCGCTAAACATTCCTGTATAGCCTAAGAATTGGGCTTTGTCAAAAAAGGAGCGCCTCGGTATGATGGGTTTGTCCACGGGTTCAAAACCCAACACCATCAAGGAGGCGCTCTTATTATGAAGTTTAAGCAATCAGACGGACAAAATCAACGGATAGAACGAATTACCACTTCCCATCTTGTTGTAGGAATTGATATGGCGAAGGAAGTCCACGTAGCCCAAGCTACGAACTTTCGTGGGATCGTACTTTCTAGTAGGCATCTTTCTTTCAAAAACACCATTGAAGGCTTCGAGAAATTACAACGGTGGATCGACGGATTACAACAGAAACACCGATTAAAGAGTCTTATAATCGGAATGGAGCCCACAGGCCACTATTGGTATAACTTAGCCAATTGGCTTGATGACAAAGGTATAAATGTTGTCCTAGTAAATCCCGCAACTACGAAGCGAAACAAGGAAAATCGCGATAACAGCCCTTCTAAGAGTGATCCGAAGGATGCACTTGTCATTGCAGACGTTGTTAGTCGCGGCTACTACTATGATTACACACGCCAGGCAACCAATTTCCAAAGAATACGTACCATTATGAGCGATCGCGAATTTTGGGTCACGAATAGCGTTCGGCTGCAGAATCGAATTATCCGCTGGCTTGATATGCGTTTCCCTGAATATACGACGGTATTTAAACATTGGACCTGTCCACGATCAATAGCGACCCTCAAAGAATTTCCTTCCCCGCTAGAACTTAAAGATCAATCGACAGCGGATGTAATTACACGTTGGAGAAACCATATGAAGCGAGCTGGTGGTTCAACTGGTATTCAGAAAGCTGCCGAACTCATCTCTCACGCTAGCAAGAGTGTGGGGGATACAACGGCACTCGAGGATGCAAAGCAGGATCTCCAACGCTTAATAGACGAGTACGAGCGCATCGTCGATATATTAGAACAAATTGAAAAAGACATTGCAACCGTACTCGATGAGATTCCTATAGCAAGCCAGCTAAGATCTCTTAAAGGGCTGGGGCCAATCTATATTGCAGCCATTCTGTCAGGTGCAGGTGATCTAAAACAGTATGCCCATGGACGACAATTACTACGAAGGGCTGGGTTAAACCTCGCTGAAAGCATGTCGGGAAAACGAAAAGGGGAAATCGTAATCTCGAAAAGAGGAGATGCCAAACTGCGGAAATATTTGTATCTGGCTACTCTTACATTGGTGGGGATCAATGCTGTTTTCCGACAGTTGCATGAAGAAAATGTCCAAATAAAGCATATGAGTAAACAGCAGTCGGTGTTTAAACTGCTTGGGAAGTTGGCGCGGGTTCTAGTCGGTATGGTTCAGCGTGATGAGTCGTTCACTCCTGAAAAAACGATCCATAATTACACTCAAGCTGCGTAAGATTTATTAAAACGTGAATTGAGTCATTCGCAGGATTTCAGAAAAAGAAAGCACGGAGGACCGAGTTCGTATCCGATAAGGGCTTTGCCCCATCCGCTAAACGCTATCGGTCTCCACACCTTGGATAAGTGTAACGAAGGAATGTTAGGGCAGGGACCCGTAGAGCCGTGGGATGGTAAACTTCCAGGGTTATTGTGGAGGATACGTGCAGCAGAGTATAATTGGGGAAATGTTCCAAAGCGTTCGTTTCTTCTATTTCGGCATGCCCACAACACAAAGTTTACGGGTAAAAAAGCTCTATTTCCTACGGACCACTGCATTCCAACGTGAGAAATCCTGCGAATGACTGAGTATACGTGAGATAAACCCTTAAAACCGAGGGACGG
>NZ_JAQFVF010000070.1 GCF_027789125.1 Paenibacillus aestuarii
TAGCCGTTAGCCGGATCGTCAACACTAACATCAGAGAAGCTGGATGTTTTCAGGTCTTTGTTGATGTCCAGACCCATGATCAAAGCAGCTACTTTTGCGAATTGTGCGCGATTCATTTCTTCTTTCAAACCAAAAGTTGTATCGCTCACACCGTCAAAAATACCCGCGCTGATCATGGCGTCGAATTTTGCTTGTGTGGCTGCATCGAGATCTTTCAGATCAGTAAAGTCTGCAGATGTTTTACCGAATGCTACGGAAGAGAACATCGACAAAGCTACTGTTGCGGAAAGAACTACGGATAGGCTTTTCTTCATATAGGTTGTTTCCTCCTGATATTTGAAGTTTTTTTGTTATAAAAACTTTATAACCCATGGGACGACTGCGTCTTGCTTCTTTGCTTTCATGTAGCTTTTCGTATATCATCTCGTCTACAAGAATGAGTATACTATTTTCTATACGTATTTTCATTGATTAGAATTTTCCATAGCGAACGTTATACAGCTGAACGACTCTTGTACAAAATAAAAAAGACCCCGAAGGGTCTTCTTTACTACATCATATTACTTTGTTACGGAGATTGGAGTTACTACGGATTTACCGTTTGGAGCGACCGTAGTCAGATCGAATGTTACTGTACCAGCACTTGCAGTTACGTTACCGTATTGATCGATAGATACTGTACCACCTTTAACGTTAGTTGCTGCAAATGTCAGACCCAACAGGTAGTTGTACTCGCCAGCTTCCATATTGTCATACTCTGTACCATAGTTATCAGTTACTTTAAGATCGATTTTGTCAAAAACGTTCTCGCCGGAGTTGATTGCTACAGTTTTTGTTTCTGCTTCAATCTTGTCAACAGCGATCGCATCTTCTTTCACAGTTACAGGAACTGTTGCTTGCTTCACTTCGCCTTTAGCTGTCAGGTAAGTGATGCTGATTGTCGCTGTACCAGCTTTGTTACCGATAGCGAAAGCTTTGTTGTTAGCAGCGTCAAGCTCTACTCTAGCTACAGCAGTGTTGGAGGATGCCACAGATTTAATGTTGCTAGGCAGTTCTACAACATCACCAGCCGCGTTCTTAGCAGATACCGTGATTTCTTGACCCAGCATGCTTGTTACCGGAGATTGTTGTGCATCAACTGTCAATGTTTGGCCATTGCCATATACTTGTTGAGTAACTACGCCGCTGTCCAGAGCGTTGAACATTGGGTTCAAAGCATCTACGGAGTAAGTCAGGTCGTCAGTTGCTTTCGCTACTGTCAAAGTCTTAGTTACTTTTGCAAGTTCAACACCATTTTTAAGGATAACCGCTGTGTAGTCAACGTGTGTGCCTTCTTTAGCAGCATTTGTTGTTACGAATTTGAACTCATCGTTAAATGCTTTGAAGTCACCATTAGTAGAACCAATGCCGTAAACAGTTGGGTGATCTGCATCGTTGCTAACTGGTTGTGGTACTGTTTGCGCATCTTGTACGTAAGCAGAGCCGTCAGTGATTTTGTTGTTGTTCGCATCGTATGCAATCGCCGTTACTGCTACTGTATAGTGGTTCAGACTGCCTGTATCTGTCTCAGAGCCGTTACCAACGCTATCACTGTACACGGAATCATCAAGCACTTTACCGTATTGGTCAATTACGTTGTACTCAAACTTGGAAGTTCCGCCTGCTACTGCACCTTTCGCTGGAGCCGTTACTTCTTTGAAGTGATCAGCTACACGAGCGTCAGCTACTGTAAATGTTTTTGTTGCTGTGCTGTTTGCATTTGCTGTTGCGATGACTGCTGTTACGGATACAGCACCTTTAGAACTCGATGTAACTTTATGAAGTTTAATCGAACCTTTGTGCTCACCGGAGTTTTCGATGCTTACGTTTGTTGCATCGTTATCGCCAACTGCACCGGACAAGGATACGTTAATGCGGCCCACGTTTTGATCGCTTGTCAAATCGTCTACGCTCAATTGGTTGCCAGCTGCATCATAAGCTACAACTGGGATGTACACATCAGTATCGCCAGATGCGATTACATCGTCCATTTCGCCGATTTCAATTTTGTTTGCTACTTTTGTAGATGCAACAGTTATTTTACCGGATGCTGTAGCAGCTTGGTTGAATACTGTAAAGTTAAAGTCGCCTGCTTTATCCAAGTTGTTCAGCAAGGAAATTTTCACTTCTGGAATGTCGTTGCCATTGTCATCGAGTTCCCAAGTAATATCTTTGCTGTCGATGTAATCGTTCCAGATTACATTTGTATCTTTCAACTGGTTAGCACTTTCCATCATTTCGTAGGACATGTTACCGCCGTATTGATCATAGAAGTTTAGATCAAAAGCAACGTTCTCGCCTTTACCGTTCAACGCAGTACCCGAGGAGTAACGAGCGCTGCCAAGCTCCAGCTTCGTCAGAATCGGTTGTGTACCCAGTTTGTAGTTCTTAGTTGCTGTGATATGGCTATCATTGTTAACGATCGTTACAGGGATTACAGAGACGCCTTGAGTTGTACCATCAGTCTTAGTATCCAATGTAATCAACAAGTTGCCATCTGTATCTTTCGTAATTTTTGTAAATGTTGCAGCGGAAGTGTATACGTTATAAGAACCAGCGTTTGTGGAAGCTGCTTCGCCGTATTGGTTCACTGCTTTTGCTTTAACGATTACTTTATCAGCGTAAGCGATTGTGTCGCCAGCTGTTACGAAATCAATGCTTTTCAATACTTCGTCTTCGCCTGTGAATGTTGCCGTTGTTTTATCAACAGTTGCTTGATCCAAACCGCTCATTGTGACAGTGTAATCACCGTTGCCGATTTTTGTATCAGTCAAAGTCAATACCGCGGATTTCTTGTCATCAGCGAATTGAACAGTTGTTGCTACATCAGCCGTACCTTTTGTCAAAGCCAGTTTCGCTTTGTCTGTATCAACCGGTTTGTTAAAGCTTACTGTTACTTTCTGTACGCCAGTTGCTTTTGCGCCAGTTACGGATACTTTACCAGCTGGAACGTATTGTTGCTTAGCTTCATATGCACCAGTCAACAGCAGGTCGCGAGTTGCGTTGGCCATACCGCCGAAAGTACCGTCTTCACCGTTTGGCAGAAGCTTCAGATCAAGAGCAAGTTTCACATAACCTTGTGCCCAAGTGGATACTGTTGCATCGTTACCTGTCATCGCTTTTGCATCAGCGTCTTTACCCAATACGCGAACTAAGAAAGTAGCCAATTGCTCTTTAGTTACTTTACCTGCTGGATTGTATTGACCATCTGCATAACCGTCTGTTACGCCAGCTGTTTTCAAAGCTTCGATATAAGGCAATGCATAACCGTTAGCTGGGTCATCAGCTTTAACGTCTTCGAAGCTGGAAGTTGTCAGGTCTTTGTTGATGTCAAGACCCATGATCAAAGCTGCTACTTTTGCGAATTGAGCGCGGTTCATTTCGTCTTTAAGACCGAAAGTTGTATCGCTCACGCCATCAAAAATACCGGCGCTAATCATTGCATCAAATTTTGCTTGTGTTGCTGCATCAAGGCCTTTCAAATCAGTGAAGTCTGCGGATGTTTTACCGAATGCTACGGAAGAGAACATCGACAAAGCTACTGTTGCAGAAAGAACTACCGATAGACTTTTCTTCATAAGTATAATTTCCTCCTAAAGTATATCAAAGTTTTTGTTATAAAAACTTATAACCAACATGACTGCATTGCCTCAAGTGCATACTAACGTGTAGCTGTGTATCAGTCACCTCGGCTACATCAACGAGTATACTCTCTTCTATACGCGAAATCATTATTAACTATTTTCCAGCCGGCGCTGTGTTTATAAATGACATTCGCCTATGAAACTAGCTTAATCGAGAAATATGAATTTACTTTGAATTGAAGCTGAACATCAGATAAAAGTTACCTTAAAAATAGATGAAAAAAAGCAGATTGCCGCATAGGCAATCTGCTTCATTCATTTATTATGGAACCATCTTTTGTTGCTTCATAACTCTGTAGGCGAACACAGATGCTTGTGCTCTTGTCATCAGCTCTGTCGGATCAAAGCGAACGGTTGTCTTCTTCTGCCCAGGCAGAAGGGCGTTTTCGATTCCTTCCATAAGCCCTGCTTTCACGACTGCTTCAACAGCTGGTCTGGAATAGGATTCAATTTTGTCCCCATCCGTAAATGCTTTCTGAAGATTCGCCAGCGACTTGTTCAAGTCTGTGCCCAGTTTCATATTCGCTGCTCTAGCGATCATAACGGCCGCATCTTGTCTCGTAATGGAATCGCCAGGGTTGAACCTGTTGCTTGCTTGGCCACGGACAATGCCAGCTCTTGCCGCAGTCTCAATGTACTTATAATCGTACAGAAGGCCAATGGAATCTTCGATTTTAAAGACATCCTGGAACGTTCCATTACCACTGTAGTTCAAAGGAAGCTTAAAAATCTTCACAAGAATTTGCGCGAACTCGCCTCGAGTAATTGAATCATTAGGGGCAAATGTATAAGTCGTCTTAGCTTTCATTACACCCTTCGAGAACAACGTTTCAAGTTCATTTCTTGCAAATGCATGACCTGTTACATCATCAAACGTTTTGTTCATGTACATGACTTGATAGTATCCAAACTTTTGGAATGGAACGGTAATCGTATGCTTACTCGCATCTACAACCCCACCGATATCCTTCCAACCATCCGATGTAACTCCGGAATAGTTCGGATAGATGTCGTAGTAGAATACAGTTACGTATCTACCGGCATCCAGTCGAATTGCAGGATCAAAGTTCAGCGTCAATGTACCCTCACTGGTAGGAACAACCTGCTCATCATAAAGCCTATTAAAGTACGAACGGCTAGAAATGCTTGCATCATACGGATCCAAGCCTTCACCAGTTAAGCCATCCTTCAGATCGTCTGTTGTTGTCGTAGACGAGCTAGGAGCCGGAATAAAGCCTGCATCCATGTAGTAAAGCGGGCTTGCCGCTAAGAAGCGGTCTGCCCAAAGTGTTTTGGCTGCAATCTTGGATTTAAAGTATCCATTAGTTGTCGGATACAATGTTTTGTCTACACGCCCATCATCTGTATCAGCAATGCCGAACAGAACCTGACGGTCAGACGTAATAAATTGATTATTATTGCTATCAGGCAGATAACGCATGAGCTTCGTATCTTTTGGGAAGTTTAACTGCAAGGCATTGTTGAACATCTTGAACTTCGTGTTCATATCAGCCAACACTTCTGCGCCCTGCACATTGGTATTCGTGTAGAACAGAACAAAGCTTCCATTTACTTTTGAAGTGCCGCGGTTAACCGTGAACTTGATCGTGTTGGAACCTGCCTTCAGATTCTTAACTTTGTAGTGATACTCGTCAACAGAGTTCACTGTCTTCTTCGTAGCACTCTCTTTACCAAACACGACGCTATCCGCATTCTCGGCAGCAATAATAACTTCGTAGAAATTACTATTGATATTCGCTTGCAGATTGCTGCCATTCTGGATCAACATCGGTTGAACGATCGTATAAGGAACATTCTGTCTAGTAATCGTAATAGATTTGGTTGCCGTAATATTAGATGCATTCGTAATACGGAACTCAAATACAACATCTGTACTGTCTAGCAGCTTAAAGGATGTAGTTTTGAAATTCTGATTATCTATGCTCAAGTTATTAAATTCGACAAAATAGCTTCTGCCGTCCGTCGTAACCGTACTCGAGCCGACCGTGTAATCTCTATCCGTCAAATTACCGTTCTTCATCGTTTCTTGGTATACCAAAGCATTTCCAGTGGCGTCTTTGGTATGAACAATCAACGTCAATGCTTGAACATTGGATGGTGTTGTTCCATCCGAAGTTAAACTCGAGAACAAACCGGAGAACGAAACGGAATGCTCTGTCGTCGAGTACGTATCCGGCGTGCTTCCACTCACAAACTGAGTACCCGATGTGCCAGATTCAATAGGTTTAATAGCTGTAAACTGCGGTGCATCCGTACTGAACAAATATATTGTGTAAGATTGAACCGTAATCGGTGATGTCGAGCCGTTTAAATATACTTCGAACTTAAGTATATTCTTGCCTTCAGTCATGGTATTAGCACCGATGGAACTAAGCGGCAAAGTAAATGCATTTGTGGTTGGATCAAACACTGTATCCGCTGAAGTGGAATCTAAGGTTACATATTGATCATTCATATACACCTTAATGCTATTCAATGGTAGTGCCGGTGGCGTGCTAATATCCTGGAAAAAATTCACGACGCGTCCAGAAATACAATCGTCCGTTGTACCACATTTAAGATCAGCAGACTTCTTAATGGACATATTGTTGGAAATGTTATTCACAATAATATAAGGCGCGTTATTCACTTTCAGGCTGTAATCCGTACTATATACACTTGTGTCTGCAGGATCAGTCGATGACAGCTCTACAGTTAACTTTTTATTGCCGTCAGTAACCCCCTGGAGCTGGATAATAAATCTTGGTGGGTTAGAACCACTCTCCGGCAGTCTATCACCTGTAGAACCGGAAGGAAGATCCGCTGTATAAAGAGCACCATCAACATAGACTTTGGCGGATTTTGACTTATCGTTGGCATAAACATAAAACGTCGCTGGCAGTTCACTGACAGGGTTCGTATCTGTCAAACTTAATTGAGACTGGATGGCCCCATTCAATTGAGTCACTTTATCGATATATGGCTTGTTTGGATCCACAAAGCTAAACTTGTACTCACTGATTATAGGTACAAGATTGTTGGCACTATCCCTAAACTTAAAAGTAACCTTTTGCGGGTTAGGCGTAGAGGAAGAACCAGGAATATTCGTAATATCCAAGGAAAAATTCTGTACTCTATACTCCATGTCAGACGATGTATCTCTGGATAAAGCTGACGAGTAAGTAACCGAATAAGTAGAACCTGTTACCGATCCCGAGGAGCTGGACAAGGAAGATAGATCAATGCCCGATGCCACAGGCTGTCCATTGATATAAACATCCGCATATTTGTAATTCATGGATCCGGAAGTATCGAGATCACTCTTCAGACTTGCACTGATATGCAGCGCGCTGCTGTTCACAACCGGTTCTTTGACCAAATCAAAAGTGTTACTGCCATCGGAAATTGTGCCGTTAAACGCAAACGGTTTGCCATTGTCATACCACAACTTACGGCTAACTTCGTATTGATTCGTATCATTGTTGGCATTAAATTTAAAAATGTTATCACCAGGGTTCAAACAGAAGCTGGTGACGGAAGTACATGTTGCTGATGACTTATATTTGTCATCACCCGTGAAATAAAAAGAACCGTCCGTACCTTTGAAGCCTTGCTTGATTTGCGAATCGCCCGTTAGAGTGGCTTGAACACTATTCGCATTGGAGGCATCCGTCTTAATCTGAATCCCCGTTGTTCCAGACTTAAGCGGTCCACGGTCTGTAGGATACATTTTGCCGTCAACCAGCGGCACATCGTTAATTGTAATATTGGACAAATTCGTCGTTGGCGTGTAATACACCCAAGCAGGCGCTGAGGTAAATGCATTCGTATCGCCCAACATAACGATGATTTTATTTAAGCCTTCAGTTAACTGGACATTCGTAAATTGAATCTCGTTGGAGGTAATCAACTGAGCTTTGTTGTTCTTCTCCGTTGTTTCTACCCCGGAATTCATATTTTTAATTACGTAATAAATGGATGGAACCTGCGACTCCGTTACACCTGCGATATCAACTTTAATAGTAAACGGAAGCTGGGTTATCCTTGTTACTTTACTGTCATCATGCGGTTTCTCCGTCGATGTTCCCACGTTGTCTGTTTCAGCGTACAATTCCTTAATCGTGAGCGTTGAGGCTGCTTGGGCCATTCCTGGAGGTAAAAAAGTAAGTAGAATTGCGACTATGAGGGCGAGTCCTGCCCACTTCTTGTAAAGCTGTTTCAAAACACATCTTCCTCCTTCATGCTTTATATGTTAGCTACGAGATGCCGGGTTGATTATACTTATGTAGGTTCGACAATCCCTCCTATGTTCTTCCATCGTTCTACAAGAATAGACGCAGCTAACAGCGAAAAGTTGTTGTATTGTTCTTATCGGTAAACGACCCCAAAATGTTTAGAGCAAGAGAAAGATTCCATAGAAAACAAAAAAACCCAGCCCTTAAGGCTAGGTTTCCATTTCCTATCTGATAATTATTTGCCTAAACGATCGCTTTGGACAGTCTTGCCAAACAAGCTGCGGAAAAAGTTCAACACTGGCTTGCGGCTTTTGCTGATAATGCCGATCGCTTCTGCGCCAACCAGCATAACAAGAAACAGAGCTACGATAATTAACACCCAGCCCCATAAGATGTTCTGCGACATCAATACTGAGCAGACTACTGCGCTGGCGCCAAAAATAAAGGCAATACCGTAAATAATCAATACGCTTGTACGATGACTGAATCCAAGCTGCAGCAAACAGTGATGCAAATGACTTTTATCAGGGGCGGAAATTGGCAGTTTATTTACATAACGACGTATAATGGCGAAAAATGTATCTGATAAAGGTACGCCCAATATCATAATCGGAATAAGCAAGGATACGACCGCGGCTTGTTTAAAGCCGAGAATCGACAGGGTCGCTAACGCGAAGCCCAGGAATAATGCGCCGGAATCACCCATAAAAATCTTGGCCGGGTGAAAATTATAGAACAAGAAGCCGGCAATGCTTCCTAATAAAATGACGCTAAGCAGTACAACTGTAACGTTCGGCATCATCAGAGCCAGCACAAGAATAGTTGCTGTAGCAATACCAGAAACACCGGCCGATAGACCATCCAGTCCATCAATTAAATTAATGGCATTGGATACGCCAACGATCCACAATATGGTAATCGGAATACTCAACCAACCAATGTTGAAATTCGTTATTCCGAAAGGAATGTTAACGAGATCAATTTTCAGTCCAAAAGCAACAACGATACAAGCGGCAATCAACTGGCCTAAAAGCTTCCACTTGGGAGATAACTGAAATCGGTCATCCAATGCTCCCGTAACGACGATAACAAACCCGCCGAGCAGCAATCCAAAGGCTGCATTCGAGTTTACCGCGTCAAGTGCTGGAGAGATGATGAAATAAGCTCCGACGAAGGCAAGGAAAATAGCTAGTCCTCCGAGACGCGGCATTATCCGGGTATGTACCTTTCTATGGTTAGGGGCATCGACAGCTCCGACCCAAAAGGCAAACTTTTTGACTAGGGGTGTCAGCAATAGCGCCATTACGCACGAAGCGATAAACCCAATCACATATAATCCATACATCTTCTTCTTCACAGCTCCTCTTGTCTTGGGTGGCAGGTCTTTCCGCCGAAATGAATTATACTCCGAATTGTCCGCAAATACCACTGCTAAATTTGTCTGAAATGACCGTTTTCAGGTAATTTTCATAAATTTTTTTTCAAAGTCTGGTGACTTTATCTTTATCCCGCATAACTTTGAGTGCGAATTTCGGAAGTACAAGCATTCTCTTGTAGCGCCAAGGCTCCTGCAGAAGACGGTAAAACCACTCCAAGCGAAGTTTTTGGAACAACTTCGGCGCCCTTTTTAATTTACCCGATAGGACGTCAAAACTTCCGCCTACTCCCATCATGACAGGTATGCCAAGTTGTTCCTTATATTTGGCGATCCATGGCTCTTGCGTGGCAACCGATCTGCCGACAAACAGAAGATCCGGCGCCGCTTTGACAATGTCGGCAATGACTTCTTCATCTTGCGCGTCCTTAAAATAGCCATCCCGGACACCTACAAGCTGAATACCGGGATAGGAGGCTTTAAGCCGCTCCGCAGCTGCTTGAATAACCTCCGGTGATGCGCCTAACAAGTATACCTTCCACCCCTTCGCTTCGCCTGCTTTCATTAGCTCTTGCAGCAGATCGTAACCAGGGACTCGCTCGGCTACAGGATCTCCAACATAATTGGCAGCCCATACCACACCTGTGCCGTCAGGGACGACGAGTTCTGCGCTCTGCATAATGCGCATGTAAGCCGGATCCTCCAGTGCAGCCATCACCATGATCGGATTAGCTGTAATGATCTGGTGCGGCTGTCTTCTTGCAATGGCATCTGACAAATAGGCAACGGTCATCTTCATATCCAATTTGGAGATAGGCACTCCGTAAATGCGGACTTTCGGTACGGCAGCAGCCGCTGCCGCTGTGGATTTCACTGACGTTGTCGATAGGCTCATGGATCTCTCTTCCTTATATTGACGTAGCAGTCATTTAATTGGTTTTATAAAATGCAGCAATTTGCTGCGCAGGACGCTGTGCCTGCGCTTTCAACGCTTCAATGGCGGCTGAACGGGATGACGCCCACTCGCTTCTATGATCGAGGAGACGCAGCGCTTCCGCAGTGAGCGCTTCGGCATCGAAATGCGAAGTCGATGCCACGGCTTTCATGCCGAGCCTATGGAGGAACTGGTCGATCTTCGGATCGTACGAGATGCCGACCATAGGCACGTACTGCGAGGCTGCATAGATCAAGGAATGCAGCCTCATGCCGATCAGCAGGTCACAGCCCGCAACCTGCTGCAGCATGTCCTGCGGGTGGACGATGCCACTGGCCATCTCCACCCGCCCCGCGTGATCGCCCAGCCGGTCGATCACGAACTGCGAAGCCACCTCATCCGAAGGGAGGTGGAAGGGCAGGAACCGCAGCCGGACATCCGTCCTGGCTGCGAGCAGCTCTGCTAAGGACCGCGAGAGAGCTTCCAGCTCAGAGCGGTCCTGGTTCCAGAAGCGGACGGATACGCCGATCGTCCGCTCGGCTCCTGACCCGGCCTCAGCCGCGCTTTGCGTCGCTTCGCGAAGCGGCAGCCCCATAACCGGGTCAGGCACGACTTCGATGCGCTCCCGCGGAATGCGCATCGTGGCCAGCAAGTCCGCAGACTCTGTATCGCGGACCGATATATAGCGGCAGCCTTTGAACGCGCCGCGAATCCAACCGTCGAACATCCGGCGGTTGACAGGGCCGACGCCCTGGGAATAGATGAACGTAGGCTTGCCGAGCCATTGCGCCAGCTTAATTACGGCCACATAGTACGGAATCGTTTTGGCGCTTGTTGCATCCTGCAGCAAACTCCCGCCGCCGCTAATCAAGCCGTCTGCTTCACGAAGCGCACGGAACAACGCTCCGGGCTTCATGCGATGATAAGCTTTGACCCCGTACATTTGCGAGGTTTTCTCCGGATTCGCCGATAAAACGATGGGATCGATGCGCAGACCCTGCGCCCGGCCTTGCTCTTCCAGTGCGAATAGGATCGATTGCAGCACCGCTTCATCTCCGCTGTTATCGAAACCATAGTAACCCGATAACACTATTTGGATTGAGGCACCCATCGTTTCCAACTCCTTGCGACAATTTCCCAAATTACAATTAAGACCAGACCAATCAAAGCGCCGAATACAACGCCGTATGTAATGCGGATAAGCGAAATGTGAAGCGGTGTATGCAAGTGACAGAATGTATCCACGATGGAAAGCTGGCCGATAACGCCAATGAACATCAAATATACGGCGTTGCGGTATCTAACAGCTAGGTAAGCGCCCAACAAGAAGATTGGATGCGCAAACAGGAACTCTTTGGTGCGCGGTCGTACGCCCAGTGTATTTTCAAGGAACGAGCGGAACAATTTTTCCACAGCAGATGCTTGTCCTTCATTGCCTGTGCGGGACAGGTAGTAGAAAATGGCGCCGAGCGCGACAGCAGCCGCTACAACCCACAGCACGGTAATATTGAACGTGAATACCTGACGGACTCTCGCGAATTTGTCCCTATACGTATTGTTCTCACTGAAGAACAACAAATACACGCCGGCAATCGCAATCGGCAGCAAGTGAAGAGCGCTTACGCCGCGGAATTGTTGCAAGACGATGGAATAAGTGATGTGATTGAGCAAAGCGACGACATACACAACGCCAATTAACGAGATCAGCGATGTTTTGAGCAGCATCCATAGCCCATACAGCAAGCCTGACTTCCACTGAGCTGCCGCTCCGGAGCGGACCGAGCGAATAGCGAGCATCATCGCCACGCTAGGCGCGCATACAGCTGTAGCCAACGCAAGAGCTTGTGCATATAAATTTGCCGACAGTATGTGCATACCAGCAGCGCCAATGATGCCAATAATGAACAAGAATAAGGAAGCTTCTGGTACGAAGAAGCTGACAGCCAGTACAACTAGGCTTACGCCCCCGATGAGCAAGAAGAAACGGGCTACTTTTTGCCAAGCTGTCGTATGTACGGTAAATGCCTCTGCTTGTCCTAATTTAAAACCGACTTTCTCAATGCGCGGAATCGCTCCATCCGGCCCCTGCAGCGCTTGATAGTAAGCGGACAGCGGGTCAGCCAGCTTTCCTTTGTCAATGTTCTTAACAGGTTTTGCATTCAAGAATACCATGCGGATATTTCTGTCTTTAACGGCCAGCACGAAGCGATCCGCCACACCTTGGACACGATCGGCCATCTCCGCTTTGGTGACTTGCTCAGACAGCTTTTCGCCGTCTTTTTCGGTAAAGGAGTGCAGTCGCACCACATCATAGTTCGTCTGTTTGGCTAAAGTGCTGAACCCTTTTTGCGGTTCCTTCAGCAATTCAATGGCGGCGAGACCAATCCCGTTCTTGTGAAGCAGGTCAGCCATTTTGTTTAAATTAACATCCGTGTTCTCTTCGGTGTATCCCGGAACCTCGTTTCCGTCGACAATGATCCGTTTAACCCCGATGTCATGCAAGCTTTTGAGCAGACGATCCATTTCATTCGTTACAAAAGGACGGCGGTTCGACAAGCGAACCACAATATCAAATCCTTGGTCCTTTAGCATCTTAAGCGTAATCGGATCTGGATCCATCGGTTTCATCGATGCTTCATCCATGCTCATTTGGATGATGAGTCCACTGCGATTCTTGAAGCTCCAAGGTTTTGTGGCGACATTCAAGCTATTGAACGTTTTGAGGATCAATGGTTCAAGCTGCTGCTGTGTAGCCTGATCGGCGTACAAGATATATGTAAAATTCTCGTTCGGCTCGCCAAACGATTGTGTCATGGCCATTGCATCCCGAGAATTGAACATCTCGATACGGCGGCTTTCGCGAAGCTCGGACAGCGTGCTTTCATACACGGCCATAGAGCCGATGCCCGCGGCTTTCATTTGCTTCAGCTGCTCGTCCACATAGCTCTTCGGATTCGTTTGAATATCGGCAATATCCAGCAAATCGCGATAGTCGAAAACAAATTCCACTTTGTTCGCCGATGTCTCTGTCAGATGTCTGGCATAGGCCAAAGGCAGTGCGGCCAGCATGCCGATAATCACAAGCCATATTAACAAGTTTTTTACAGGATTATTCCACGTTTTATACCACTGAACCAAATTGTTCCTCTCCTTAAAGCATACTGTGTCTTTTCCCTTTACATTCGAAAACCTCTCCAGAACATACAAGTCTTGCCTAGGCCTCTTAAATGCAGATTCACACCTGCTATTTATTAGACGACCTAACTCCGACTTCGGTTCTGAAGAGGTTCACTCCAACCTATTTCGTTAGCATGCTATTATCCGTCTACACGGCTTAATACATATTGAATAATACCGTCCAACTGCTGCGCCGCCTCTGTGTTGGAAGCGCCTTTAACCGCAAAGTAGAACTTTATTTTCGGCTCGGTGCCGGAAGGACGCAGGCAGAACCACGATCCATCTGCCAGCTTGAACTTCAATACGTTCTCGCGCGGCAAACCGTTAATGCCCTGATCGTAATCTTCGACCTCCGCAACAGAGATTCCGTTGATTTCACTCGGTGGGCTCGTTCTCCACGCTTCCATGATACGGCGGATTTGCTCAACGCCATCCTTGCCTTTAAGCGTCTTTGATTCCAGCTTTTCCAAAAAGTAGCCAAAGGATGCATAGAGCTCTTGCAGCACGTCATATAACGTTTTGCCTTGTTTCTTATAGTACGCCGCCGCTTCACAGATAAGCATTGCAGCAATAATAGCATCCTTGTCTCTGGCATATTCGCCAGCCAGATAGCCGTAACTCTCCTCGTATCCGAACAAGAACGTATGCTCACCCGTCCGTTCGAACTGGGTCATTTTCTCACCGATATACTTAAATCCAGTTAGCGTGTTTAACGTTGGAATTCCGTAATGGCCGGCGATAGCAGCTCCCATCTCGCTAGTAACGATCGTCTTAATGACGACGCCATTAGCCGGAAGCTTGCCCTTCTCCTTTAAGCTGGATAGCAGGTAGTTCACAATGATAGCGCCCGATTGATTGCCTGTCAGGACGAAATACTCGCCATTCGCATCTTTCACGACGGCTCCCATCCGGTCGGCATCCGGGTCGGTTCCGACGATGATGTCCGCGTTCCACGCCTTGGCCTGCTCGATCGCAATCGTGAAGGCTTCGCGCTCCTCCGGGTTCGGCGACTTCACCGTCGAGAATTGCGCATCCGGCTGTTCCTGCTCCGCCACGACACGGACTTGTCCGAATCCTACCTTCTTCAGCACCTCGCGAACCGGCATATTCCCCGTACCGTGCAGCGGTGTGAAAACGATGCGGAAATCATCACTAATTTCCTTAATCGTCTCCGAGTTTTGACTAACAGCCGAAACAGCTTCGATGTATTGGGCATCCATATCTGCTCCCAGCCATTGAAGCAGCCCCTTGGCTTCAGCTTCAGCTTGTGAAAGCTTCTTCACTTTATCAAATGAGTCAACGCCTTGCACCTCAGCAATGACTTGCTCTGCAAATTCAGGGACCAATTGGCCTCCGTCGGCTCCGTATACTTTATAACCGTTATATTCCGGCGGATTGTGGCTTGCTGTAATAACTACGCCTGCGGTTGCTCCTAGTTGGCGCACTGCAAACGACAGCTGAGGCGTCGGGCGAAGCGCTTCAAATACATAAGCCTTGATGCCATTGCCTGCGAAGACCAAAGCCGCTTCGAGTGCGAACTCCGGCGACATGTGACGCGAGTCATATGCGATGGCTATGGAAGGAGCCTCTGTACCTGTTCCGCGCACATATTGCGCCAAACCTTGACTCGCACGACCGACTGTGTAAATATTGATACGGTTCGTACCAGCGCCAATGACACCACGAAGCCCGCCTGTGCCAAATTCCAAATCCTTATAGAACCGATCCTCGATTTCCTTTGCGTCTTCACGAATTGCCAGCAGTTCTTCCTTGGTACGAGCATCGATTGAAGGATCATCCAGCCATAATTGATATTGAGTTTGCACACGCGTCATAGTTGTCAGGTTCATCTCCTTTAGACTTTAAGTTATTTATTAGCAAGGGCGAACATAAGTTCACCTTCGACTACCACTTTCTCGCCTACCTTTGCTACAGCTTGGCCCTTCACAACGGTTCCTTTCACACGCGTGATGGTCATCTCCAACGTCAGCGTGTCTCCAGGTACGACCTGCTCGCGGAAACGAACGCCGTCAATGCCGGCAAATAGGCCAATCTTGCCCTTGTATTGCGGCATGGAGAGGACAGCTACGGCGCCTACTTGCGCCAAGGCTTCTACAATAAGGACACCCGGCATAACCGGATAACCTGGGAAATGACCCGCGAAGAACGGCTCATTCATCGTCACATTTTTGATGCCTACGGCTCTAACGCCTTCTTCCACTTCCAAAATACGATCTACCAATAGAAAAGGCGGTCGATGGGGGATAATCTCTTGAATCTGGTTAATATCTAGCATAACAGTGAAGTTCTCCTTTCAAGTACTTGCATTTGCATAAAATACAAGGCAACAACTTACAATATTGGTGTCCCTTCACCGATCTGCAGGAAGTGAAGGTTCATATAAGGGAGCTTAAGTATAGATCTTATTGCTGATCTATACTTAGGCTCTTTTCCACATTTAAGGCTGCTTAACCTTACGGTTTAAAAAAAGGAATTCGATAATGTAGATAAAGGATGTTACGAATGAGACCGCAATGACAAACCACAGATATGTAATCGCAAAATGAAGTTCGAAGACAATAAATAAAATGGCCAAATAGTACAGCACCGTCGTTAACTTGCCCATAACGTTAGCTGGAACTGTCCGCTTCCCGCGAAAGTGAAAGAACGCCGATCCGATGATCATCCCTAAGTCCCGCACGAACATGGCCGCTGCTGCCTGCCAAGGAATCATCCCGGAGACCAACAGGGAGATCACGACCATAATCATCATACACTTGTCTGCGAGCGGATCGAGCATCACGCCAACTGGAGTGATGAGCCCCCGGGTTCGCGCTAAATATCCGTCTAGAATATCGGTCAGTCCTGCTACCAATAGCACAAGAAAGGCAATCTTGATATAGCCGTTAAAAAAGAACATGAGGTAAACAGGGATCAGGACAAACCTGCTGATCGTGAGCATGTTCGGTATATTCAATGTACCCCTCCCGTGCCGTACAATCTGTAACGTTCCTAAACCACCTTCATTATACCGTTCCTTACCAAAAAATAAAACTCCCATGCGGGAGTTCGAGTAATTCTCTATGAGGTTCTTGTTTAACTGGCAAAAACCAAGTCGTATAAATGACGCCAAGTGCTCATATGAAGGATTTCTGAAGCCGGCTGATGGCCAAACTTGGTATAGCCGATCCATAGCCCGATGTAAACGGCTAGCACGGCTAGCACAGGAACGCGAAAAATTTTGAACACGGTCCAAGTGATCTTCAGCCATTTGGCCTGCGGTTGCTTACTCTTTGGAACAGGCTTATCCGACATACTCAACCCATCCCTCCCTTTCGACTATCAGGCGCGCAAATTGTTCGCTAAATTCATCATTTGATCAGAAGAAGTAATGGCTCGGGAGTTCAGCTGCAGGGCACGCTGCACCATGACCAGATCTGTCATTTCATCCGACAAATTCACATTGGATTGCTCCAAGTATCCTTGCATCAACGAGACGCGGTCAGCGCCATTATTAGCCGCGCCGTTAACAGTTTGCAGAACGTTCGCTTGATCAGCAGGCGTAATCCCAGCCGGCAACGTGTACAAGTTGTCCCCCAAATCTCTCAGCAGCTGCGGTCTTACGACCCGAACTAGCTTAATCGAGCCGAGATTCATCGGAGCCTCCGTTGGATCTTGCTCATTGTAGGCTCTGATCGTACCATTCTCATCCACTACAGGCCGGTATCCTTTGGGAACGACAATCGGACGAACCGTATCACCGTTCTCATCTACGCCGGTCACGAAATAACCGTCTTTGGTCGTCAATACGGCATCACCATTGGCATCCGGCGACAAGTTGAACGCCCCGTTGCGTGTCCAGGCTGTCTGGAACGCCGGGTTGCCGTTCTCGTCCACCTTGCTCACGGCCACCTCAAACAAACCGTCACCCTGGATCGCAAAATCCGTCGGGTTACTCGTCGCTTGAATGGGCCCTTGGGAGAGATTCGTCGTGATCTGTACGAGTTTGGAGCCCCAACCTTGGTTGAAGCCCAACGGCGACATCCTGCCTTGCTGACGAAAGCCTTCCGGCTGACCCTTGACATTCGTCAGAACGTCCTCGAAAGAGGCTTCCTTCTTTTTGAAACCATTCGTATTCACGTTCGCAATATTGTTCGAAAGTATATCCAGCTTTTGCTGTAAGCTGTGCATGGATACCGATGAATTAATCATGGAATTGTTCATGGCCTACTCCTTCGCAAGCTGGATTATACACGCCCTACTTCGTTGACCGCTTTATCCATACTTTTATCATAGAATTGAATAACCTTCTGGTTTGCTTCATAAGCGCGCAGCGCCGACATCATATCCACCATCGATTGCGCAGAGTCCACATTGGAACGTTCTACAAATCCCTGGCGGACCTCAACCTGATCCCCAGCCGCAACTTGCCTAACAGTCGCCTCATCGCCAGGATTAATACGATACAAGCCATCACCTTCGCGCAGCAACAAATTCGGGTTCTCTGCACGGGAGAGCATCAATCCAATAGGCTGTCCCGCGGCATTGAGCAGCGGCTTTCCGTTGCTGTCCATGAACTCGCCTTTGTCCGTCACCTTAAAACTGCGGATCGGTTGCCCCGTTCCATCAACCAGTCGAATCGGCTGGCCGTCGCGTCCTACGACCTGGTCGCCATTCGCATTGACAAGCTGGCCGGCGGTATCGACCGAGAACTTACCGTTCAAAGAGTACCGCTGCTCACCATCGCTATTCAATACCGTAAACAAAGCCTGCGGTTGGTAGGTGCGATCGCCATTAGCATTCACAGACACGCCATTGGCGTTAAAGGTAGCGCCCGGCACTTGAATGTTTGAGACGAGGGCAAAATCGAATGGATTTTGTGTTTCTTGCAAATCCCCTTGTGCATGCAGGGAGATATTCTCTTCCGAGAAAACCCCGGTGTTCAACTTACCTAACGGAGTTGTAGAGGCGCCTTCTCCACCACGGATCGTAGAAATGAGCATCTCCGGAAACGAGCGCATCAACGCATTACCTTGTTTGAACCCTGGTGAATTAATATTGGCAATATTATTCGTAATCGTATCATGGCGGCGTTGTTCAGCGATCATTCCCGAAGCCGCGGTGTATAATCCTCTTAGCATATTTCACCTCGTAGGTAGAATTAAATCGTGTTGTTAGAATTTACGCTTGCTGACTTTATCCAAGTTGTCGAGCATAATTCCTGTTCCTTTCACTACGCAGGACATCGGGTCCTCTGCAATTAATACAGGTACCTTAAGCTCGTCCGCCAGCAATTGGTCCAGGCCATGCAGCATCGCTCCACCGCCTGTTAGAATAACGCCTCTATCGATAATATCCGCCGATAGCTCAGGAGGTGTTCGCTCCAGCACGCTCTTCGCCGCGGTCACGATCGACGAAACCGGATCCCATAGCGCTTCCTGTACCTCGCTAGAGTGAATCGTAATGGTCAGCGGCAAGCCTGACACCATATCTCTTCCGCGAATATCCATCTCTTCGTTTCTTCCGTGTGGATATACCGTTCCGATTTTAATTTTTATATCTTCGCTTGTCCGTTCACCGATCAACAGCTTGTACTTATTTTTGATATACTTCGTAATCGCCGTATCGAACTTGTCCCCGGCAATTTTAATGGAGGAGGAGGTGACGATGTCCCCCATCGATAGGACGGCGACATCCGTCGTTCCTCCACCAATATCTACAACCATGTTACCGCTTGGTTGGAAGATGTCCATGCCGGCGCCAATTGCTGCCGCCTTAGGCTCCTCTTCCATGAAGACCTCTCGGGCACCGCTGCGCTCAGCCGCTTCGCGGATCGCCTTCTGCTCAACGGAAGTAATGTTGGTGGGAGCGCAAATCAGAATTCTCGGATGCGAGTACCAGCTTTTGCCCCCCACTTTGGCAATAAAATGCTTCAACATCATTTCCGTAATGTCGAAATCTGCGATAACGCCATCTTTTAACGGACGGATCGCGATAATGTTGCCAGGTGTACGGCCCACCATACGGAAAGCCTCTTCACCCACCGCTAATACCCGCTTCGTATCGCTTTCAATCGCTACTACAGAAGGCTCATCAAGCACGACACCGCGACCTTTTACATGGATGAGCACATTCGCCGTGCCAAGATCTATCCCAATATCCTTACTTAACATTTCAAGTTAATCCTCCCTAAACTAAACCGTCCATCCCGTGAAGAATCGGCGCTCTTATATATAGTTCTAATTATAAGCTAAATTCGCTATAAATGCATTAATTCCTCTTTTTCTGTGTATTTTCGACAAGTCCATTATTAGGAAAGGTTCAGGGATGACCGGGGCCGTCAGGATTTGACGGTGACTAAGTTTTCGGTGGACTTAGGGCTGCGTGTCTTCCGGTATTTGATTTTGGTTGCTTCTCCTCCCCTAAGATGCCTGATGGACTTATGATACTCCAAAATGTGTTTGACCTGATTGGCCAGGTCCGGGTTGATTTCCGGCAGCCGCTCCGTTAAATCCTTGTGCACCGTGCTTTTGGAAACGCCAAATTCCTTAGCAATGGTGCGAACCGTATTCTTGGTCTCAACGATACAGGTCCCAATCTTAATGGTCCGCTCTTTGATGTAATCGTGCACTCCCCTCGCCTCCCTACTCGAGATAGTTTGGTACATTATATGAGGGGCATGACTAGATATTCTACGTAGCCAAGCCTGACAGGCTCAATTCGCACATTTATTTTGAAAAATACGCAAAAAAGCAGCGGGAAAGCCCCGCTGCGATCACCCTATGTAGGTTTATTGCTGTTTCTCGTTCAAAATCGTCTCTGGATTCACTGCTGCACCGTCAATGCCTTGACGAACTTCGAAGTGCAAGTGAACGCCATCTTCTTTTTCAAACTCGTTGCGTCCCGCTTTCGCGATGACGTCGCCTTTTTTAACTTCAGCGCCTTTGGTCACTTTCACGTCAGCCAAACTTTGGTAGACGCTCACGAGACCGTTGCTGTGCGTAATTTCAACGAGACTGCCCACTACTGGATTTTGCTCAACGGCAGTTACTTTACCGCTCATTGCAGCCAATACGTCAAAGGCGGAGCCGTCTTTGGTTTTCAAATCGATAGCGGTATGCGGGGTTAATTGATCGTTGTACTCGATCATTGCCGCTTGCTTGGCTTCGTTCGATGCATTTGTATCATAGAAGCCAATGGATACTTCCACTTGCGATTTGTCTTTCACAGGCCATGACATTGTTTCAGCTTGCGCAGTTACCGCTACGGAATTATCCGGAGCTTGTGTGCCGCTTCCTGTCGATGTTTCATTGCTGCTAACCTTAATGCCCAGATCTTGGCTGACTGTTTTCTTTCCGGCATCCTGGTACACCCACATTAAGGTTAAGATAATTGCCGCTGCTGCCACATACGTTGCAGGGAATACCCATTTCTTAGCAAGCAACCTCTTCCATGCAGATGTAGTGCCTTGTGCTCCTTGAACAGTTTTAGGAGCTTCTTCCTTCTGAAAACCTTTGTTTTGATCATTCATGGTTATCACCTCATCAACCATTCTTGACACATTTGAAGGTTTTATACTTGAAGAAAGATATTTTTATAGAAATAGTAAAGGACTAAGATTTTTTAATAAACGGTGCTGCTTTTTCAATAGAAATGCCTGTGTAGTAATAGGTTACGATCTGCTCCGCCGTCTTCCCTTCCTTCGCCATGCCATCGGCCCCCCACTGGCTGAGTCCGACCCCATGGCCATATCCGTAGGTGGTAAACTCGATTTGCTGCGAGCCGTTCCACTTCCATGCAAACTGAGAGGATGCTAGGCCCAGCTTCTCTCTGACTTCCCGGCCGGAGAACACCTTGCCGCCTATGGTCATGCTTTTAATCCGGTGCCCTGCAGACCATTCTAGCACTTTCATGCCTTTGGAATTGGTGCCAACCGTTGCAATGCTGGTCACGCCGAGCTTCTGGAGCAAGCTCTTATAGCTCAGCTGCACCGTCTCTTGATAGCGTGGCGACAGCTTTGCATCCCATGGGCTGGGCACGCTGCGCAAGTAGGGGATTTTATACGGCCAATAATCTTCTGAATTCTCCGTGTAGCCATTGCTGGTAGAAAAAAAGGTCGCATTGATGGGTTGATGATTATACGTCAGAATCATATCTTTCGTTTCATTTACTGCTCTATCAAGCTTAGCCATATTAGCCTCGTAGGCTTTCCCGCTCCACTTCTCCTGCAGCTCTTGTTCGCTAAGATAGGCTTGATGGGCAGTCGTATCGGTCACGAGTGCGTCATTGACGGGTACTTGACTGTAGTCTTGATCAAGCGCTCTGCGGACGACGTACGTTCGAGCAGCCATCGCCTGCGCTTTTAGCGCTTCGAGCTCGAATTCGATAGGCATCTCGGCGGCAAGGACACCTTTTACGTACTTCTCTAGCGGTACGGTCTCAATGGTGTCTTTCTTCGTTAAGTAAACAGGAACCATGAGTCCTTGTTCAGTAGCCTGAACCGGTAAGTTCTGTGATTCGGAAAGAGTGGATGGATCGGCGGGGGAAATCTTCTTGACTAGTAAACCCGGGACAATGATAGTGACACAGAGCATCGTGGATAAGCAAACAGCCATCCAGAGGATGACCCTGCGGTTCAGAGCCTTCATAGCTCTATTCTTCTTATACATTCGTCTAGTGCCTCCATAAGCGCGATCGCTAGCAGGTTGGTTGAGCATATCCCATCTTATGAGTAGGTTTACTAGAATAGAACATGGATCAGCAGGACACCGGTTTCGTCTCTATCATGCAAAAAGCCCCTATCCTTTGCGCAAGCAATGAATAAGAGCTTCTTATCTGTTTATGCTAATGTCGGTTGAATGTTGAAAAAGCCAATCTCCACAGCTTCTTCTTCCACTTCTTGCGGTGGTGAGACACGGCGAATGTCGGCGCCTAACTCACAAAGTGTGTCGGCAATGCTTACATAGCCGCGATCAATATGGTGAGTGCCGGAAATTTCGGTTTCTCCCTCAGCAGCTAACGCAGCCAGGATCAGCGCTGCGCCTGCACGCAGGTCCGTAGCGCATACTTTAGCGCCTTGCAGCTTCGAGTTACCGCTGACAATGGCAGTGCGTCCATCGACTTTGATTTGCGCGTTCATGTTGGAGAATTCCTCCACGTGCATGAAGCGATTCTCAAACACCGTCTCGGTGACAAGACTCGTGCCGTCGGCTACCATCAGCAGCGCCATCATTTGCGACTGCATGTCGGTCGGGAAGCCCGGGTACGGCAGCGTCTTCACATCCACGGCACGAAGTGTACCGGTAGCACGGACACGAATGCCGTTCTCGTCCTCTTCCACGAGAACACCCATTTCTTGCAACTTGGAAATCACAGGACGCAGATGGTCACCAATAGCGTTCTCCATATAGAGATCGCTGCCCGTAATCGCTGCCGCGATCATATACGTACCCGCTTCAATCCGGTCTGGAATTACCGTATGTACGGCACCGCAAAGCTTCTCTACGCCTTCTATGCGAATGATGCCTGTTCCTGCGCCGCGAATGACAGCGCCCATGGCATTTAAGTAATTGGCCAAATCGACGATTTCCGGCTCTTTGGCGGCATTCTCAATGATGGTTGTGCCTTCTGCTAGTGAAGCCGCCATCATGATGTTCTCAGTGGCGCCTACGCTGGCAACATCCAAATAAATTTTCGCGCCTTTCAAGCGCCCTTTTACTCTTGCTTCAATATACCCCTGACCGAGTTCAATGGAAGCCCCCATCGCTTCGAAACCTTTGAGGTGCTGATCAATGGGCCTAGTACCGATGGCGCAGCCGCCAGGCAGCGAAATTCTCGCTTGACCCAGTCTTGCTAGTAGCGGCCCCATGACAAGGAAGGAGGCTCTCATTTTACGTACAAGTTCATAAGAGGCTTCACAAGTCGTAATTTGCTCCGCACGGACACGAATCACCTGCTGATCGTACTCCACCTGAATACCTAAGCTTTGCAATACTTTATTGATGACTAGTACATCGTCAAGGGGAGGTGCATCATGGATGACACTTTCACCCTCCGACCCCAGAATGGAAGCTGCAATGATAGGCAATACTGCATTCTTCGCACCATTAATCTTCACATTCCCTGTTAACTTTCGGCCACCGCGGACGATAATTTTGCTCATCATGGTCCCTCCGCGAACTTATTTTGAATTCATGCTCGTTTCTTGTAGGTCTTCGACTTTCACAATTCCTAAGTTTATCATTTCACCCTATATTGGACAACTGTGTTCTTTTGGCATTCTGTTGCCAACCATATAGAGTTCGGATAACTTTCCCTTTTTTGATCCGTTCTATTACCATTGTTGACAAGAAAACCATGCATTATTCGAAAAAAGTTCGGAATTCGAAGTGGCTCCGCCTCTAAAACATTTTGCTGAAACCCATAGAAAGTCCTAAATATTGAATGAAAAAGCTGGCCACCAAATGCCCGATTGCTATGGAAAGCAGCACTTGCAGCGCGATTGCCCGCCCGCTTCTAGGACTCTTGAGCAGCACGTCAAAACGAAACGATTGCAAAGCCCACCAGGCTATGCCAATGCACAGGATGTAGACGATAATGTCAACCATAGTCATAATCGATGCATACTTGGCCGCTTCATTCCATGGATCTGTTCCTGCCATTGTAATCCCCCTTTTCGTCTATCGATCAATTACTTTGGCCAGCATGGCTGTGAATTCTGCGCGCGTCGTTTCCTCTTCAGGCCGGAACGTCCCGTCCGGATAACCTTGAATCCAGCCATCCGCCCACATTTGCTTAAGAATGCCAACCCCCCAATAGGTTTCGGACACATCATAAAAAGGTGAATTTCCGCGCCGCTTGCCTGTCATATTCATGCTGCGCGCCAGCATCTGTATCATTTCCATCCGCGTCATCGGACGATCCGGCTGGAAGGTGCCATCCGGATAGCCGTCCAACAGTCCGGCTTGAACAGCTTTGGCCACACTCTCATAAGCCCAATGCGAATCCGAAAGATCGCTGAAATGAAGCTGCTTCTGCTTCGATAGCTGGAACGCTTTAGCCATGACAGAGGCGGCCTCCGCGCGGGTTATCATTTGGTCAGGCGCGAACCGGTAGTTGCCATAACCGCTGATAGCGCCAATCTGAGTCAGCTTGCTAATTGCATCTACCGCCCAATGCCCGTCAATATCGATAAACCCGCTGACCAGCGGATAGCTGCCTACTTTCAAGCGATACATCTGGCTCAAAAACCATTTATCCGCCTGCAGCTTAATATAATACGATCCCTGCCCCAGAGTCTTCTCAATATACAACGAATCTGCGCTATAATCGCTCTTGAAATACGCCAGTTCTTGCAACGAACTATCATAGACTGTTGCGTAAAGCGTCCTGGATGTGGGGATATTCGTTAAGCTGATTTGTGCGAGACCGTCTTTGTCCATGCGGAATTGGAACCAGTCTACGTCGTCATTTTTGTGCATCAAGCCTTGATATTCGGAGAACGCCCCGGCAAATGTAGCCTGGTATGGCTTATCATTCGGTTCATTAGGGTCAATCAACTTCGGATTGTACTCGATTTCCAGCGCATATTCACCGGTAATCGGCTCGATGTAATCTTTGGCGTTACTGACGCGAATATAATACTGGCCTGGTAAAACGTCCATCTGCGGGCTAATCTCCAGCACGCCGTCGCCGGACTGATCGATCGTCTGCCCTTTCTCCCCTTCTTTTTGGATAAATATAGCGGGATCTATCCGGGCTGTATCTGTGGACATTCGCACACGCAATGTCCCGGACTCTTCGATCGGGAGGACGAACCAATCCACATCGCCCTTTTGGTGAAAAGTGCCACGGATCGTCTGGCTTCTTGCCGGCAGCGTAAACGCTTTGTACTGTTTATCGTTGTCCTCAAACGGATCTCGGTAAATTTTAAAATTTGTGAACAGGGAATAGCTCAACGGACTTGTGCGCGACCGGTTTACGGTCTGCAGCTGAACATACGAGCGTCCTTTCTTCACCTGAAACTCCACCGTGCTATCTGCAGCCTCCCCCGCGGTAAACGTCGCACCCGTGCTTGTATTCACGCGAATACCCGTGTTATCGCCGCTGCGCAGCATCATCTCGATCGTGCCGTCGTAGGGCGCGTCAATGGCAAACCAATCCTGATCTTGCGCGGAACTCAGCGTCGCATGCAAGGAATCATGGACGGATAGTTTGGTCGCCTGATCCTGCCGGTTGTTCGGCTCGAAGCGATCCTCGCTATAAGGCTGCGTCAAGGCCAAATCGACCCGCAACAAACCGTAGCCCGTTGTTGCATCCCAGCCCTTGGGCCCTAAATCTTCGGCCGTCTGCTCCAGCAAATCCCGTACCTGATAAGCGCGCATAGCCGGATACTTCGCCCAGACCAAGGCTGCCGCGCCCGCTACTTGCGGCGCTGACATCGAACTGCCGTTCTGGTATTGATAGCCCCCGCCCAGCGCTGTCGTATAAACGTCCCATGGCGCCATCAAATCAAGCTCCGGGCCGGAGTTGGAACGCAGATCCGCACGCTTATCCGGTGTAACGCCGCCAACGGCGAGAACGGTCGGATAAGCCGCCGGATATTTGACACTCGTTCCTTCGTTGCCGACAGCGGCGACCAGCAAGACGTCATGGTCCTCAGCGTATTGCACGATGTCCGCCATATACGTGGAATATTTGTTCAATCCAAGTGAAAGCACCACGATCTTGGCACCGTGATCCACCGCATAGCGAATGCCTTCGCCAAGGCGCGCCTCGCCACCGGTACCGTCGGCCTCCAACGCTTTAATCGGCATAATCTTAGCGTTCGGCGCTATGCCGGCAATGCCTTTGTCGTTATTTAAAGTCGCCGCGATAATGCCTGCTACATTCGTGCCGTGACCGTTATCATCCGCAGGCTTCGAGCCGGGTTGAAGCAGGTTCTTGCCCTCGACCAAATTGCCGGCTAAATCGGGATGTGTAAGATCGACGCCCGTATCGACAACCGCTACGACGATAGGCGTCGTGGAATCGGCTGCAGCCGCCCAAGCTTCGTTCATATGTATAGTATCTAAGTAGACCTGCTTTACTCTCATCGGGTCCGACGATTGCGCATAAGCCGCTTCAGCTTTCGGTGCTAAGCCCATCGTATCCGTGGTTAGCAAAATCAGAGCCAGGAGCAGTAAAGTTGTCGTCAGTTTCATGAAATCACAGGCTTTCTTCATCATAATGGTCCCCACACTCTCTATCTATACCATAATCCCAGTCTTCTTGATATATATAACGGATGAACTTCGCAAAAAGTTCAGAATCTGGAGGATTATTTTTATGGGAAAGTTACGCCTCGCAACCATTACTTTTGCATGAAAAAAAACCTTCCCCGCTACAAGCTGAGAAGGTTTCGATATAGAGTTATTTTACATAATCATGAAATCTTTAGTTAAGGTAAAAATGGATTCAATGCCTTTCAGCACCAGCTGCGGCATGAAGCCCAAGGCGATTCCGACAATCGCGCACAGCCATACGGTAATGCCGAGCGGAACGGATACTTTCACTTCTGTAGAGCCATAGTCGCTGCGCATGAACATTTGACGAACCACACCGAAGTAATAGTAGAACGACACGACGCTGGTAGCGATCATAAGCGCGCCCAGCCAATATTGGTGTGTCTGCATCGTGCCCAGCATAATATACAGCTTACCGAAGAAACCGCCCGTTACGGGAAGACCCGCCAAAGATAGCACAATCAAGACCATCGCAACCGCTGTTAACGGCGCTCTGTAGTAAAGACCGGCGAAGCCTTTGAGCTCTGTGTGGCCTTCCGCCTGCTCGATAATCATCAGTACTGCGAAAGCCCCCATGTTCATGAACAGATAGGCGATTAAATAATAGATGAACTCCGAGAAATTGCTGTAATGCGTGCCTGAAAAATAGATGCCTACGGGTACCAGCAAATAGCCGGCATTAGCGATTCCGGAATAAGCCAGCAACCGTTTCATGTTGGACTGTTTCAAGGCGATGAAATTCCCTGTCACCATAGCGATTGCGGCCATTACCGATATGGCCAGGAATACGTCAGATTGAATGCTGCTGCCTTCGAAACTACTGAAACCGAATAGCATGTAGAACACTCGGAATAGTATGGCAAATGCAGCCGCTTTAGAGACAACCGCCAGGAAAGCCGTGACCGGTGTCGGTGCGCCCTGATAGACGTCCGGCGCCCATGTGTGAAACGGTGCAGCGGCGATTTTAAAGCCGAATCCAGCCAGCAGCAGGAAGAAGGAGACGTAGATCAAAGCTTCGTAAGAAGCAAGGATATTCGGGAGGGCTGCCCCGATTTCTTGCAGGTTGGTTGTCCCCGTCATCCCGTACAGGAACGACATGCCGTATAGAACAATCGCCGAGGCGATCCCGCCCATGACCAAATATTTAAAGGCGCCTTCGTTCGACTGTTGACTCTTCTTCTTCATCGCTACGAGTAAGTAGGACGTAATGCTCAGCAGCTCCAGACCGACGTAGAGCGTAATGAGATCCCCTGAAGAGGACATGATCATTCCGCCGAGCGCTGCAGGCAATAAGAAGTAATAATATTCGCCGATATGTGGGATATCGTCTTCTTTGACAAAACCAAGACTCATGAAGACAACGAAGCCTGTGCCTGTCAAAATAAACAACTTCATCAGGTTTGAGAAATCGTCGACCCGATAACTGTGATTTAATAAGGAAATGGCCTCTTTGGGGTTCAATTGAAAAACAACGAACATTGCCGATACGGCAAGGCCAATTAAAGACAACCAGCCGATTAAAGAGCGGTCCACTCTTCTTGGCATCAATAAATCCAAGAGCGATAGGACGATCGCGGTGACGACCAGGGTAAGCTCAGGGAGCAGATGCGCTAAATCGGTGACATGGAGTCGAAGCTGTTCCACCGGACTAACCTCCTATCTTCCCGGCTACGCTTTGGATCAACTGATCAAAGCTGCCTATCGTTTGCTGCAGCGGCTGGCTGAGCACGCTTGGGAATACGCCGAGCAGAAGGATGAAAGCGACCAATGCGATCATCGGCACCGCCTCGATTAATCTGGCGTCGCGCAGTCCCTGCAGTTTCAGACGCTCCGGCATCGGGCCGAACGTGATGTTCAGCACCCCGCGAAGCACATAAACCGCGGCCAAAATAATTCCCAGTGTTCCGACGATTGTATAGACCTTATGCGTCTCAAACAAGCCCAGGAACGCCAGAAACTCGCTGATGAAGCCCGATAGGCCGGGCAATCCAAGAGAAGCCATCCCAGCGACCAGCAGAATGCCGCTGATGAAAGGAATTTTGGCGGCTAGCCCGCCTAAGCTGACCAGATCTGTGGATGCCGTACGCTCATAAATGCTGCCGACCAGCAAGAACATCAGCGCGGAAATTAAGCCGTGCGAGATGAGTTGGAAAATAGCGCCTTGCAGGCCGCTGATGTTAAATGCGGCAAGTCCCAGCAGCACGATGCCCATGTGACTGATACTGGAATAAGCCAGGACCAGTTTGAACTCTTTTTGCACGATGGCGAGAATGGCGCCGTATACAATGTTGATGACGCCGAGTAAGGCGAGCATCCACGCCCAGTGCTTGGCTTCACCCGGGAACAGTAAAATCCCGAAGCGAATAAGGCCATAAGCACCCATTTTCAATAAAATGCCGGAGTGAATCATGACCACAGACGGCGGAGCTTCCGTATGCACCTTCAACATCCACGTGTGGAAAGGGAAAATAGGAAGCTTGATGCCGAATGCGACGAGCAGCAGCATGAAGATTGTCGTTTTCATCGCTCCACTGAGATAGAATGGTGAGCCCTCTTGATTGACATATGCCTGTGCATCTTGCAACAGGTTATGGGCAATCGTATGGATATCACCGCTATAATACACAATTGCTTCTGTCTGCGACTGCACCTGGCTGAACCCGGCAGTGGCGACAAGAATCAGGAAGGCGACCAGCATAATCGCCGAACCGAGTCCATTGTAGAGCAGGAAGCGGTTGGCCGCTTGTTCGCGGTTGATGTAACCCCAAATCCCAATGAGGAAGAACATGGGTACAAGCGTAATTTCGAAAAAGACGAAGAACAAGAACAGATCTTGCGCCATGAAAACGCCGAACATTCCGGTTTCGAGCAGCAGGAACAGAATGTAGAACGTTTTCCAGCGTTTTTTGATATACACGGAGGCTAACGCCGCCATGGAAGATACGAATGCGGTCAAAAAGACTAACGGCAGCGAGAGTCCGTCCACAGCCATCGAGTATTTGAATTCAAAGTAATACGATGTCAGCTGTTGAATACCCTCATGATTCAGCGGAACCTGAATCCAGTTCAACTGCTCCTTATACTGCAGTGGATCACCTTGGTAGTTGTAGTCCACATACAGCCACGCTGCCAATAGGAGTGGAATCAGCGTCGTCGCGATTGCGATGGTTTTGATAAGATTCCCTCGATCCCCACGAATGAAGAGCAGCACCAGTACGCCCAGCAAGGGGGAGAACGCGATCAAACTTAGAATCGGTATGCTATCCAGCATGGATGAACCTCCTTCCCGCAATGGCGAGTGCCAGAATAAGCATACCCAGCAGAGTTACGACTCCATATGTTTGTAATTGTCCATTTTGTAGACGGGCACCTAGTCGTCCTAGTCCGACAACAACGAAGGCGACCAGTCGGACGATGCCGTCAACGATATATACATCGAACAGCTCAAGCACATAGCCTAATCCTCTGAGCGGCCTCACAGCAACACCGTCATAAAATTCGTCAACATAATATTTGCGGTTTAACAGCTTATACAACCAAGGCGCTCTGCTGGAGATCACGTCTCTCGGAATGGAGCGTTTCAAATACATCAGATACCCTAATCCAATACCGAGCAAACCTGCCAATGTTGACAAAATAATGACGGTCCAATTAGCCGCCTCTTCATGGTCTTGGCCTGTCAGCCAGTGACTAAGCCACTCGTTAAATGGCGTATTCACGAATCCTGCCACAACCGCAAGCACCGCCAAAATAATCAGCGGCGTAGTCATCGACGCCGGAGACTCGTGCGGCTCATGAGCACCGTGATGCTGTGGCTTGCCCATGAATACGAGGAAGAACAAGCGCGACATGTAGAAGGCCGTAAAGAATGCAGCTATGATACCAACCCAGAACAGCAATTGGTTATGATCGTAAGCTTCGCTAAGAATCAAATCTTTGGACCAGAACCCTGCAAACGGAAATATTCCCGACAAGGCCAACGTGCCGATGGCAAATGTCCATGTCGTGATTTTCATTTTGCGGGATAATCCGCCCATTTCATTAATGTCCTGTGTATGTACAGCATGAATCACACTGCCTGCGCCCAGGAATAGCAGTGCTTTGAAGAAGGCATGTGTAAACAGATGGAACATCCCGGAGGCGTACGAAACGCCGATACCCAGCGCCATCATCATATACCCGAGCTGACTCACCGTGGAATAAGCGAGAATACGTTTGATGTCATTTTGGGCAATACCAATGGTTGCGGCAAAAATGGCGGTAAATCCTCCGACGTAAGCAACGACCAACAGCGCATCCGGTGAAGCGTGAAAAATATCGAACGTACGTGCGACCAAGTACACCCCGGCTGCAACCATCGTTGCGGCGTGGATTAGCGCACTAATTGGCGTTGGACCTTCCATGGCGTCCGGAAGCCACGTGTGCAGCGGGAATTGACCGGACTTACCGATAGCACCGATAAAGATAAGGATAGCAATCCAGGTCACAATCGCTGCATCGATCTTGCTCGAGGATAAAGCATTGTGAATCGAAGTGAAGTCCAGCGCGTGCCCCGGCATATACCAGAACAGCAGCAGAATGCCGATGAAGAGCCCTACGTCCCCGATACGGGTCACGATGAATGCTTTTTTGGCTGCCGCCTTGGCCTCCGGCTTGAAATACCAGAAACCGACGAGCAGGAAGGAGCACACCCCTACAAGTTCCCAGAAAATGTAAAGCTCTAGCATGTTTTCGGAGATGACGAGACCCAGCATCGAGAAGGAGAACAGCGCGATATAACCGAAAAACACATGAATGCGCTCGTCGCCTTTCATGTAGCCCATGGAGTACACGTTAACCAGCAAGCTGACCAGTGTTACGATGACAAGCATCAAGGCGTTGAGATTGTTCACTTCAAAGCCCATCTTCAGCGTGTAATCGCCAACCTGGAGCCAACTCAGTTTATCCCAGGTGTAGTCCACGACGTGTCCCCCGAGTCTTTCTACGAAAATCAGCAGTGCCACAATAAAGGAAGCCAGCATTGCCACAATGCTGATATAAATGCCCAGATCTTTCAATTGTCGTCCCATAGCCGTAAGCGCTAGAAAAGCAAGCAGCGGAAACAGCGGAATGAGCCATGCGTATTGTGAATAGTCCGATACCATGTCCTTTTCAGCCTCCTAGCGCTTCATAGAATCCATTTCATTGACGTCAGTTGTCCCCTTATTGCGGTAAATCGTAATCAAGATCGCGATTCCCACAGCCGCTTCCGCAGCCGCAATGGTAATGTTGAACAAGGAGAAAATTTGGCCGGTGAGTGCCGGGTGGTCACCCAGCTTCGAGAACGCCACCAGGTTTAAATTCACCGCATTCAGCATCAATTCAATCGATAGCAAGACGATAACCCCGTTCTTCTTGGTCAGTGCGCCATATAAGCCAACACAGAATAAGATAGCCGCTAATGTGAGATAGGGAGTAACAATAGAACCCACCGTCTAATCCTCCTCTCTCTTGGCAATGATGATGGCACCGATGAAGGCAACCGTCAGCAGCACGGACATAATTTCAAAAGGAATGACATGCTCATTGTAAAGCAGCTTGCCGATCTCCATCGTATTATCTTTGCCTGCATCAAACGCGCCTGTAGCTACAAACTTGGATTTTTGAATTGCGTAAAATAAAACGCCAAACAGCGCCAGCGATCCGACAATGACGAGCCCTTCGTGCCAAGGTCTTCGCGGTTCCTCTTCTTCGCCTTGGCGGTGCTTCGTCATCATAATGCCGAAGATCATCAGAATCGAGATTGCTCCGGCATAGATCAGCACTTGTACGAACGCTACGAACTCAGCCTCCAGCAAGACGTAAAGTCCTCCTAGACTGATAAACGTCAAGGCCACCGAGATGACCATATGAATGACTTTGGTGAAGGAAATCATGAAGATCGCCCCGCCAATCGCCAATAGCGCAAAGATGAAGAACATCCAGCTCGATCCGCTCGACAGGAAATCACCAATTCCGTTAAACATCTTTTTTGGCGCCTCCTTTTGGCATGGCTGAATTGTTCTCCTGACGAATGTTTTGGTTGTTCTCGTTCAGCCACTGTAAATTTTTAAACAAATCATCACGGCTGTACGTGCTTAGTTCAAAATTGTTCGTCATCACGATCGCTTCCGTCGGACAAACCTCTGTACACAGATCGCACAGAATGCAAATTTCAAAGTTGATGTCATACGTATCGATGACCTTCCCTTTTTTCTCCGGATCCGGATTCGCTTTGCCGGTTAACGTAATACATTCCGTTGGGCAAATCCGTGCACACTGATTGCAGACAATGCACTTCTCGGGATCAAAATGCTGAATACCGCGAAAACGGTCCGGCATCTGAATGGGGACATCAGGATATGCGTAGGTCACCTTTTTCTGCGTCATGCTTTTTAGCGTAATGCCTAAGCCTTTCACTAAGCCCTTCATGGGCAACCCTCCTAGGAGTTTTGCTAGTAGCAAAACTTGCTTCGTAAGCTGCTGCTATGTCGTTATCCTTAGGCGCCCTTACGAGATCAATGTCATAATAATCGCTGTCAGCAGCATGTTGACCAGTGCCAATGGAAGCAGCACCTTCCAGCCGAAGCCCATCAACTGATCGACCCGCACCCGCGGCAGAGTTGCGCGCAGCCAGAACAGGAAGAACACGACAAGAGAGAATTTCAGCAGGAACCAGATTAATCCGGGTATGAAATCAAGGAACGGGAACGGCGCATGCCAGCCGCCGAGAAAAATTAAGCTGGTGAGCGAAGCAATTACGAATACATACACATACTCAGACAGCATGAAAAAGGCGAAGCGGAAGCCGCTGTATTCAACGTGATAGCCCGCGACTAGCTCCGACTCTGCCTCTGGCAAGTCGAACGGTGTACGGTTCAACTCGGAAACTCCAGCAATCACAAAAATGATAAATCCGAGAATTTGCGGAATGAAGTTCCAATGCCAGAAACCGCCTGCCTGATGGTCGACAATTGCATGCAAGTTAAGGCTGCCTGTCATCATAATGACGCCAATAACAGAAATGACTAGCGGTACCTCATAGCTGATCATTTGCGCCGCGGAGCGCATGCCGCCAAGCAGCGCATATTTGTTGTTGGATGCCCACCCGCCAAGAATAATGCCAATGGTGGAAATCCCCGTAAGCGCTACGTAGAAGAGTAAGCCAACGTTGAGATTGGCGTTAAATAACCTATCGGAGAAAGGAATGGTTGCAATAATCGTGAAGGACGGGATAAAGGTGATGATCGGTGCTAATATAAAAAGCTCGCGCTCCGCTTTACGCGGAATCGTATCTTCTTTGATCAGCAGCTTGAACACGTCCGCTACGCTCTGTAAGAGCCCCAATGGCCCCGTACGGTTCGGGCCAATCCGCAGCTGCATCCAGCCGATGACTTTGCGTTCGAAATAAATGGCATACGTCACAAAGCCAAGGACCAGTAGCAGCATGACGATACCCCAGAACAGGAAGATGAAAAAGTTCGTCCAGGTTAAGCTTTCTTCCAAAAGGTTCATCATTAGGCGTCTACCTCCCCAACGACAATATCAATGCCGCCAAGAATCGTGATCAAGTTTGTCATCGTTTCTCCAACCAGCAGCTTAGGCAGTATTTGCAGATTCACAAAGGAAGGCCTGCGGAATTTCAAGCGGAACGGCTCTTGCTTTCCCCGGGAAATAATATAGCAGCCGATTTCACCGCGAGGAGATTCGATGGCCGCATAAACTTCGCCTTCAGCCGGACGAATCACACGAGGCACCTTGCCCATGGTCTCCCCTTCGGCCGGGAATTGTTCAACCGCCTGTTCCAGAATGCGCAAAGACTGCTTCACTTCATCCATGCGAATGAGGTAACGATCGTAGCAATCGCCGCCTGTACGTACAGGCACATCGAACTCAAAGCGGTTGTACAGACTATACGGCTGCGTCTTGCGAATATCCCAGTCAACACCTGTACATCGCAAGTTGGCCCCGCTCAGTCCGTAAGCAATTGCAGTTTCCGCGTCGTACTTGCCTATGCCTTTAATCCGCGAGAGGAAAATTTCATTGCCGGAAACGAGGTTATGGTACTCTTCAAGCTTGTCGCGCATGTAAGGGACAAACTTCCTTACTTTGTCGATCCAGCCCTCAGGAGCGTCCCATTTGACCCCGCCGACACGCATGTAGTTGTAAGTCAGCCGTGCTCCGCAAAGCTCGTTGAACAGATCGATAATGATCTCTCTGTCGCGGAAAGCGTACAGAAACGGACTCATCGCGCCAATGTCCAGCAAATAGGTGCCCCACCAAACCATATGGCTGGCAATCCGCTGAAGTTCCATCACGATCAAGCGAAGGAATTCCGCACGCTCCGGCACTTCCAGCTGCATCATTTTCTCCACGGCATGGACGAGCACGTAATTGTTAGTCATCGCCGATACGTAGTCCATACGGTCTGTATAAGGAATGATTTGCGTGTAGTTGAGGTCTTCAGCTAATTTTTCCGTTCCTCTATGTAGATAGCCCATTACGGGTATAGCTTCTCTAATGATCTCTCCGTCCAGCTTCACGATGACACGGAATACGCCGTGTGTACTCGGATGCTGGGGGCCTACGTTTAAAAGCAGCTCTTCTGTCCGTAACAAATGCTACACCTCCGGGTCGAGCGGTTCGTAATCTTTGCGCAGTGGATGACCGACCCAATCGTCAGGCATCATAATTCTTCTTAAATCGGGATGGCCCGGGAAATCGATGCCGAGCAAATCATACACTTCCCGCTCGTTCCAATTCGCCGTCGGCCAGATCGGCGTTGCGGACGGAATGCTCGGTTGATCGCGGTCGGTTTTCACTTTCACACAGTACTCGCGCCTGCTCCCGAGCGAAAGCAAATGATAGACGACCTCCAGATGTGTCTCCTGGTCGACGCCGGAGAGATTGCGGAGGTAATTGCACTGCAGCTCCTCGTGGTCGCGCAGCGTTAAAGCTGCTTCCGTCCATCTTCTGCTGTTGATAACCACATAAGGACGATGGCCGTCCTTCTCATTGATAAAAGCGTCGACGACGGCGTCCTCGCCCACGTCGGCCTTCAAGATCGCCACCAGCCGGTCCAGTATCGGCTGGTTCGGCGACGGCTCCTTCGGCGCGGCAGGCTCCGCCGAATCGGTCTTCGCCGCGCGTGCGCTGGCACGCGCGGCCCGTGCTTCTGCGGCGGCCTGCGCCTTAGCCGCAGCGGCATCATCGCCGGCGGCAGCACTCGCCGCGGCTGGGGTGGCCGACGCGGGCTCGCCCGTCGTCGGCGTAGCGGCCGCCCGTGCCGCTTGGCGGGCGGCTCTCGCCGCTGCGCGCTCAGCTGCAGCGTCGGCGGCCGGCGCGCTTGGCGCAGCTGCGTCCGCGCCGGGCTGCGGCGCTTGCTCTGCGGCCGGAGCCTCGCTCGCTGCCGGCGCCGCCGGCTCAGCCTGTGCCTGCGCTGGAACCTCGCCCTCAGCCTTCACAGGCTCCTCAGCTTTGTCCTCCTGCGCCTCAGTGGCAGGCTTCTCGTTCTCAGCGGCAGTTGGCTCAGCTCCCTCGATAGCCTTAGCCTCGTCTGCCTGTTGCTCATCCAACTTTTTCTCGTCGCTCATCGATTCGTCACCCGCTTCCCGGTCTTCGCTTCATAGCGAATCTTCTCCTGAAGCTTATTGATGCCATAGATCAACGCAGCTGGATTCGGCGGGCAGCCCGGTATGTACACATCAACCGGTACAACTTGATCGACGCCTTTCACTACAGAGTACGACCTCACATACGGCCCTCCCGCAGTTGCGCATGATCCCATCGCAATTACCCATTTGGGCTCAGGCATCTGATCGTACAGACGGCGCAGCAAAGGAGCCATTTTCTTCGTAACCGTACCCGCTACAATCATCACATCCGATTGCCGTGGGGACGTACGGAAGATGACTCCGAATCGGTCCAAATCATAGTGGGAGCCGCCAGTTCCCATCATTTCGATAGCGCAGCATGCCAAACCAAAGGTCAACGGCCAAAGCGAATTACTCCGTGCCCATCCCTTCACCTGCTCCAGCGTTGTCATAAATACGTTGCGGTTTAGTTCTTCCCGCTCTTCGGGCGTGATTGATTCTAAACTGAAGTCCATTGCAGCACCTTCTTCTTCCAAGCGTATATTAATCCTATGGCAAGCAAGGCTACAAAAATGCACATTTCCACTAAAGCAAAAAGTCCAAGCTGTTTATAGGCTACAGCCCAGGGGTAAAGGAATACGGTTTCCACATCAAAGATGACAAACATTAACGCGAACAAATAATAACGAATGTTGAAACGGATTTGCCCCTCACCGACGGGTTCATTCCCGCTCTCATAGGTCGTGTACTTCTCCTCGACAGGTTTATTTGGTCTTAGCCATTTACCAATCGTAAGTGCCGCAATAGGCAAAAAGATCGCCAGTCCCAGAAAAATCGCCACAATCACATAATTATTTGTGTACATCATCCGATTGTAACCGCCTCCATTCTTTTTTAGCTACTCACCAGGCTGCTTGTATACTGGTAATAATCACCTTTTCAATTATATCAAAAAGGCTCTAGAGCGTCGATGACTATTTCCGTACTGGCGGATCTTCCTAGTTTTCCATAATAAACCATTATATACGACGGGATGGGAAAATCAAAACTCTTATGACCCTCAACCGGGTCGATGCGGCCTAAATCAGACTGAGCGCATGCGGCTTAGCCCTGCATCTATTATAAACGGATTAATCGCTAAACAGCACGTTGCTCCAAGCACTGGAGAGGCTAATTTTCATGAAAAAAGAGCGACGAAACCAAAGGTTTCATCGCTCTTCTTCGAAGATCTATTTTCTTCCGGATACGGAGATCCGGTTCAATGCTCTTTGCAATGCCGCTTCAGCACGTTTGAAATCCACGCTGGCTTGCTTCTCAGCAAGGCGTTTCTCCGCACGTTCCTTCGCTGCTTTCGCGCGATCGACATCGATTTGTTCTGGCAGCTCGGCGCTTTCCGCCAGTATAACCACCTTATCCTTGCGCACTTCCATAAATCCGCCGTTCACTGCGATGATCTCGTCTTTAGAGCCCTGCTTCTTCACAGTAATCGAGCTGATTTTTAATGGAGTCACCAGTGGAATGTGGTTCGGCAGAATTCCAAGCTCCCCTTCTACACCCTTGGCGATAATCATGTTCGCCGGTTCAGCGTACACTTTGCGCTCAGGAGTAACAATTTCAAGTAGGAATGTGCTCACTTGGATTCTCCTTCCTCAGCTTACGCGTTCGGTTACCTTAGGCAACCTTACAGCGTTTTCGCTTTCTCGATTGCGTCCTCAATCGTACCTACGTTGTGGAACGCCACTTCAGGAAGGTTGTCGTGCTTACCTTCAAGAACTTCTTTGAAGCTGCGCACAGTTTCCTTCAATGGAACATACAAACCTGGGAAACCGTTGAACGGCTCAGCAACGTGAAGCGGCTGAGACAAGAACAGGCGGAGACGACGCGCACGGGTAACAACCAGTTTGTCCTCGTCGGACAACTCATCCATACCCAAGATCGCGATGATATCCAGAAGCTCTTTGTAACGTTGAAGAACTTGTTTAACGCCTTGTGCTACCTTATAGTGCTCTTCGCCAGCGACTTCCGGCGTCAAGACACGGGAAGAGGAAGCAAGCGGGTCTACCGCAGGGAAGATACCTGCAGCCGCAATGCTACGCTCCAAGTTCGTTGTTGCATCCAAGTGCGCGAACGCAGTTGCTGGAGCCGGATCCGTATAGTCATCCGCAGGAACGTAAATCGCTTGAATCGAAGTTACGGAACCTTTTTTCGTGGATGTAATACGTTCTTGCAATTGACCCATCTCTGTAGCAAGGGTTGGTTGGTAACCTACCGCGGAAGGCATACGGCCCAGCAAAGCGGAAACCTCAGAACCTGCTTGTGTAAAGCGGAAGATGTTATCGATCAACAGAAGAACGTCTCTGCCTTCAACGTCACGGAAATATTCAGCCATTGTCAAACCAGTCAAGGCAACACGAAGGCGCGCACCAGGAGGCTCATTCATTTGACCGAAGACCATCGCAGTTTTATCAAGTACGCCGGAATCTTTCATTTCGTGGTAAAGGTCATTACCTTCACGTGTTCTTTCACCAACACCTGCAAATACGGAAATACCGCCGTGATTTTGCGCAATGTTATGAATTAACTCTTGCAACGTAACGGTTTTACCTACACCCGCGCCGCCGAAGAGACCAATTTTACCACCCTTAACGTAAGGAGCCATTAAATCGATAACTTTAATCCCAGTTTCCAGGATTTCCGACTTGGTCGACAAGTTTTCGAATTTCGGAGCTTCCTTATGGATCGGGCTCGTCAATGTACGATCAACCGTATCGTTGCCGTCGATTGCCTCGCCGACAACGTTGAACACGCGGCCTAGTGTCGCTGCACCAACTGGTACAGTGATCGGAGCGCCTTGGTCAACCGCTTCAGCACCACGGATAAGTCCGTCTGTGGAAGACATCGCTACACAACGAACGAGGTTGTCACCAAGGTGAACAGCCGCTTCAACGACGATCGAAACCGTTTGTCCGTTTTCTGTTTTTTCAATTTTGATTGCATTCAGAATTTCAGGGAGCTGTCCGCGATCGAACTCAACGTCGACGACAGGCCCTGTAATATTCACAACGCGCCCTTTGCTCATGGTTTCCCTCCTAAGAAAAGCTTCGCCTCCATCGAGGCCGTTTATCAATTAAGCGTTCGCGTTCGCACCGCCGACGATTTCCGCAATCTCCTGCGTAATGGCAGCTTGACGTGCTCGGTTGTACGCTAATGTGTAGGTGCTGATCATCTTCGTTGCATTCTTCGTCGCCGAGTTCATCGCTGTCATTCTCGCGCCGAACTCACTTGCTTTACCTTCCAGTACCGCACTGTAAATAAGCGTCTCCGCATATTTAGGCAGCAATACTTCCAGTACGCCTTCGGCAGACGGCTCGTATTCATAGCTAGCCGTTGTCGCGCTCTTCACTTCTTCCATAGGAAGCAGGCGAACCATGGTTGGTATTTGGCTGATCGCATTTTGGAACTTGTTGTACACCAGGAACAACTGGTCGTACGTACCATTCTCAAAGTTTCTCACAGCCGAAGCAGCGATTGATTTAATATCCGAGAATTTCGGAGAATCCGGAAGACCCGTAACCTCCTCGACGATCGGAATGTTGCGTTTCGAGAAGAAGTTGCTTCCTTTACGACCGATTACAAAAACCGAGTATTCCGACGTCGATTGATGTCTTTCACGAATCTCAGTCATAACCTTCCGCAACACGTTCGCGTTGTAGCCGCCCGCCAATCCGCGATCCGATGTGATAACCAAATAACCGGTTTTCTTCACTTCACGCGTTTGGAGCATCGGGTGCTTCACATTTCGAGAGCCAGCTGCAATGCTTGCCACGACTTCCTTCAGCTTATCCGAGTAAGGGCGAGCCGCTTCCGCAGTTTGCTGCGCTCTACGCAAGTTCGCAGCCGCGACCATTTCCATCGCGCGCGTAATTTGCTTCGTGTTTTGTGTGGATTTGATTTGGCGCTTAATCTCGCGCATTCCTTTTGCCATACCTGTCACCTCTCTTTTGAGGCTTTGGAAAGCCTTCATTCGAAGGCCTGATCTCAGGCAGCTTGCACCCAATCTCAGGCATAACATGGAGTACCTGATCTCCCCTTACGAAGAGCTCAGGCAGCCATCAATTATTCAGAAACTGCGAAGCTCTTTTTGAAGGATACTATCGCATCAACAAGTGCTTTATCGTTGTCCGCAGTAATGTCTTTAACGTCATTAATGCTGTTCAAGATTTCCGGGCGGTCGGATTCCAAGTAAGCCAAGAACTGTTGTTCGAAACGAGTCACGTCTTGTACTGGAATGTCGTCCAAGTGGCCTTTAACAACGGTGTACAAGGAGCAAACTTGTTTAGCAAGGTTCAGCGGTTGGTGAACGCCTTGCTTCAAGATCTCAAGTGTACGAACCCCACGGTCTAGGCGGGCTTTTGTTGCTCTATCAAGATCAGAACCGAACGCCGCGAATGCAGCAAGCTCACGGTATTGAGCCAAGTCTACACGCAGTGTACCGGCAACTTTTTTCATTGCTTTCGTTTGAGCGGAGCCCCCTACACGGGATACAGAGTTACCAACGTTAACCGCTGGACGCTGACCGGAGTAGAACAGGTCGGACTCAAGGAAGATTTGACCGTCCGTAATGGAAATTACGTTCGTCGGAATATATGCGGAGATGTCGCCCGCTTGTGTTTCGATGAAAGGAAGCGCAGTAATGGAACCGCCACCCAGCTCATCGTTCAATTTCGCAGCGCGCTCCAGCAAACGGGAGTGCAAGTAGAATACGTCACCAGGATATGCTTCCCGACCTGGAGGACGGCGGAGCAACAGGGACAACTCACGGTAAGCTGCCGCTTGTTTGGACAAGTCATCATATACGATCAGGACGTGCTCGCCTTTGTACATGAAGTACTCACCCATTGCGCAACCTGCGTATGGAGCCAACCAAAGCATTGGGGACGGCTCGGAAGCAGAAGCAGTTACGACAATTGTGTAATCCAATGCGCCAGCAGCACGAAGTTTTTCAACAACGCCTACGACTGTGGATTGTTTTTGACCAATTGCAACGTAGATACATTTCACGCCGTTGCCTTTTTGGTTGATGATCGCATCGATCGCGATCGCTGTTTTACCAGTTTGACGGTCACCGATGATCAACTCACGCTGACCACGGCCGATTGGAACCATCGCATCAATCGCTTTGATACCTGTTTGCATTGGCTCATGAACGGATTTACGAGCCATAACGCCTGGAGCCATGTTTTCTACCGGACGAGTCGTCGTTGCATTGATAGGACCTTGACCGTCAACCGGTTGACCCAAGGAGTTCACAACACGGCCAAGCAAACCTTCGCCTACAGGAACCTCCATGATACGGCCCGTACGTTTAACTTGGTCACCTTCACGGATATCTTTATAAGGTCCGAGAATAACGATACCTACGTTGCTTTCTTCAAGGTTGAACGCGTAGCCCAGAACGCCGTTAGCGAACTCGAGCAACTCGCCCGCCATTACGTTTTCCAAGCCGTGAGCACGAGCGATACCGTCCCCTACTTGAATGACTGTACCTACGTCAACCACTTGCATATCGGATTTATAGTTTTCAATCTGTTGTTTAATCAATGAGCTGATTTCTTCAGGTTTGATACTCAACGAACGTCACCCCTATTCTTACAGTGCATATTAATAAACCTTTTAAACCAAAGCTTTAGCCAAGCGATCTAGCTTGCCTGCCAAGCTTCCATCATATAAACGGTCACCGATGCGCACTTGAATGCCGCCAAGCAGTTTAGGCTCAACTACAGTTGTGACGCGAATCGTTTTCCCCGTAACTTTACTGAAATGTGATGCAATCTCCGCTTGTTGCGCTTCTGTCAAAGCAAATGCGGCATACACCGTAGCACTTGCATGTCCAAGCGCTTCATTAGCAATTTTGACATAGTCGCCAACCAAGGCGGAAATAATCGACTGTCTTCCTTTATCAATCAAGACTAGCAGCGTGTTCCACACCGGCTCGGAAACTTTGCCTTCGAAAATCTGCTTCAGCAGGTCCGTTTTGACGGAAGTCCCGATGTTTGGATGGTTCAGGAATTTCTGCAAGTCTGCATTGTCCCTAATCGCACTAGCTACAGATTTCAACTCTTCTTCAACTTGCGAAATGATATTTTTATCCTTCGCCACTTCAAAAAGAGCTCTGGCATAACGCTTCGCTACGACGATGTCACTCATACGTTGCCTCCTACCTCTTTGAGGTAATGCTCAACCAGTTCTTCTTGCGACTTCTCGTCGATTTGCTTTTCAATAATTTTGGATGCGATCAGAACGGACATCGCGCCCACTTGGCTGCGAAGAGCCGCAACCGCTTTATTCTTCTCATTCTCGATATCTTTAAGCGCTTCGTCTTTCAGACGAGTTGCTTCTGCTTGCGCTGCACGAACGATGTCGTCGGCTTGTTTGGAGCCCGTTTGCTTCGCTTGCTCGATAATGTCGTAAGCTTCCTTACGAGTTTGCTGCAGAGCAGTCTTCTGCTCCTCTAACAATTGCTCAGCTTGTTTGCGGCTATTTTCAGCCGTTTGAATCTGATCTTTAACCAATTGTCTGCGCTTCTCCATCATGCCAAACAGAGGACCGAACGCAAATTTGGAAAGCAGCACATACAAAATCAAAAATGCGATGATTTGTATAAAAAATGTGGACCATTCAATATGCAAAGAACGTCACTCCCTTCTGATAACGTGGGCAAAACGAAGGCGTGGAGGCTAATGCGGCCATCCCCGCCACTACGTTTCTTAGGCTTTTCCCATGAAAATGAACGCAAGTACCAATGCAACGACTGGCATTGCCTCTACCAGACCTACCCCGATGAACATTGTAGTTTGAAGCGTACCACGAAGCTCAGGTTGACGGGAGATACCTTCTACTGCACGACCTACGATCAAACCGTTACCGATACCTGCACCAAGTGCTCCCAAACCGAATACGATACCTGCTGCTACTAATGCTATTGCTCCCATTGATAAAATCCTCCCTTAAATTCACAAGTGTGTTTTATTGTTTATAAAATGAAACTCGAGACTTCCCGAGGTCAGTCTTGCTCTTAATGCTCTTCTTCGTGAATCAACGTTTGCGAGATGTAAACCATTGTCAGCATCGTGAATACGAAAGCCTGAATCGCGCCTACGAACACACTGAAGCCCTGCCATACGAAGAGTGGTGCAATTCCAAACCAACCAGCCCCGATAATGACAGATATCATAATTTCACCTGCATAAATGTTACCGTAAAGACGGAAAGCGAGTGTAAGTGGCTTCGATACGACCTCAATCAAATGAAGGATCAGCATCGCCCCTTTGTACTCAAAGTAATGCGCAAAGTAATGTTTCGTGTTACGTGTAATCCCTAAGTAGTGACTCAACACGATAACGATAACCGTAAGTGCTCCGGTTACGGCGATATCGGCTGTCGGTGATTTCCACCAAGAAACATGATCTTCCGTCACAATCGAGAAAGGTAGTCCCAACATATTGCCGATAAAGATATACATAATGAGCGAGAGCCCTAATGCGATGAATCCTCTACCGTGTTTGGAACCGATTGTGCTTCCGATGATGCCTTCGACAAACTCGATCGTCCATTCCATGAAATTTTGTAATTTCGTAGGGTTGGTGACTGATGCTTTACTAGCCCCTGCAATGGCGAGGATTAATACCAGTACGGTAGTAATTCCGATCATCAGAAGTGCTGATGCATCGAAGTGAATACCTAACCACGTAAACTCTGGTGCATGATGTTCCATGTTTTCCATTTTCACCCCTTTCATCGAATGGAATTACTTCTGAGACTTGCGAATAGAAACAATACCCAGTACGAGTGTTGCCAATTGCGTGAAAAAGTATCCAGCTATTGTCGTGGGTAAGGCGAAATGCTGCGGATACCGTACGGCAACGAGTCCTGCTACAGCCGCAATGGCTGCTCTGGTCAGAAAGCCCAAGGTAACCTTGCGCCCCTTCTGCTCTATAGCAGCTGCCCCCAGCTTATTGATCTTCCAGGCAAGAAACCTTGCATTGATCATGCTGGCCAAAGCGCCAAGCATAAGACCTGCAATGTACAGCCTATAATCGACCAGAATAGCCCAAGCAGCCAAACAAAAGGAAAGAAAGAAAAGGAATACATTTTGAACCGTTTTCAGAGTGGCTGAAAATTCATCCATTATAGCCCTCCGTATTGCTTAATCATGAAGTAAATGCTAATGATTCCGGTTACAAGACCTAACAGAAACCCGGCCAAAAGCCAGAGCTGCCCCCCCAGGATGTGGCTCAACCATTCGCCAAACCAATAGCCAGCCAGTAGGCAAACTACGAGGTCAATTCCAATCGCACTGGTTAGTGCTGCTGCCCGCCAAGGATTATCTTTCTTCGGATCTTGTCGTTTCATCGGCATCCTCCTAAGAATCCTCATTTATTGTATCGAAGCTACGTAACATTTGTCAATTGAATAGACTTCATACGTTCGCTTCAGCAAAACGCCCCAGAGCCTTGTGGCTCTAGGGTTTGCTGATTTTCAAACCGAACAGTTCAACTGTACGCTGTAGCGTTTGTCATGATTTTGTCACGGTTAGAACGATTCTGGGCGGTTAGACACTTTGTCGAAATGGTAGAGAATGGCTTGTACAATGCGTTCGGACGCTTTTCCGTCTCCATACGGATTGGCTGCCTGGCTCATTTTGTTGTACAATACCGGGTCTGTCAGCAGGGCTTTGGCACGTCCATAAACGGTCTCTTCGTCCGTACCGACGAGCTCCAGCGTACCCGCCTGAATTCCTTCCGGGCGCTCGGTTGTATCCCGGAGAACCAGTACCGGAACACCGAAGGAAGGTGCTTCTTCCTGAAGACCACCGGAATCCGTCAAAATCATATGCGCATGCGGGTAGAAATTGTGGAATTCGAATACATCGAACGGCTCCACCAGTTTAATGCGCGGATGGTTACCCAGCAATTCATGCGCAGGCTCTTTGACAGCCGGGCTCGGATGAACCGGATACACGATGGCGATGTCCTCGAACTCGTCGGCGATGCGCCGAACCGCACGGAAGATTTGACGATGCGGCTCACCTTGCGCCTCACGGCGGTGCGCCGTCATCAGGATCAGCTTGCGGCCTGCAGCCCATTCCAGCACAGGATGCTGGAAGTCCTTTTGCACGGTGTATTGGAATACATCCGTGACCGTGTTGCCCGTTACAAAGATACGAGATTCCGGTTTGTTCTCTTTGCGCAGGTTGTCAGCGGATTGCTCGGTTGGCGCAAAGTGCAGATCAGCCAGCACGCCGGTTAACTGACGGTTCATCTCTTCTGGGTACGGGGACATTTTGTTCCATGTACGCAGTCCCGCTTCCACGTGACCAACTTGGATCTGCTGCATGAAGGCCGCATAGCTCGCCAGGAACGTAGTCAGCGTGTCCCCATGTACGAGAATGAGGTCAGGTTTCGCCTCTTGAAACACAGGCTCTAGGCCTTGCAGCACGCGCATCGTAATCTCGTTCAGCGTCTGGCGATCCTTCATGACATTCAAGTCATAGTCAGGCTTGATTTTGAAAATATCGAGCACTTGGTCCAGCATTTGACGATGCTGCGCCGTTACGCAAACCAGCGATTCGATATGTTCCGGATGCTTCTGCAGTTCAAGAATGAGTGGAGCCATTTTGATAGCTTCTGGTCTAGTTCCGAAAATCGTAATGACTTTCAAGCGTTTCATCGGTTCTTCTCTCCCTGTTCTCTACTATTTGGTACCGAACAAACGGTCTCCCGCATCGCCAAGACCCGGCACAATATAGCCATGATCATTCAAGTGATCGTCCACAGCGGCTACATAAATATCGATGTCTGGATGCTCATTTTGGACAGCTTTAATTCCTTCCGGTGCAGCAATCAGGCACATCAGCTTGATTTGGGAACAGCCTCTTTTCTTCAACACTTCGATGGCCGCATTAGCGGATCCGCCGGTCGCCAGCATCGGATCAATGACGATAAGCTCCCGCTCCTGGACGTCTGTAGGCAGTTTTACATAATATTCGACAGGTTGAAGTGTATCAGGATCACGATATAAGCCGACATGGCCAACTTTTGCAGCTGGAATAAGCTTGAGCACACCCTCCACCATGCCAAGACCGGCGCGAAGGATTGGAATAAGTCCCAGCTTTCTGCCGGCGATGACGCGGCAATCCGCCGTTGTGACCGGTGTTTTCACTTGTACATGCTCAAGGGGAAGACTTCTTGTAATTTCATAAGCCATTAAAGTCGCTACTTCATCGACAAGCTCGCGGAAATCTTTTGTTTTCGTATTCTCATCCCGAATAAATGTTAGCTTATGTTGAATGAGTGGATGATCGCAAATAAATACTTTACCCATGTGTTCCTCCTAAATTTGGTATCAGGCAAACCTTAGACATTATATCATATGTTATCCAACTTATCCTCTGTAAAACCATGTTCTGCAAGCCAGATTCAAATGAACGCAAAAAGACCGGCTCCATGAGCCGGTCTGCACCCCAAACTAGTAAGTCAATCCTGGGTAAATAGGGTATTGAGCTGTTAAATCTTTCACCATGCCGCGAGCTTTTTCCAGCACAGCTTCATCGCTTGGGCTCTTCAATGTAATCGCGATAATCTTCGCGATCGTTTTCATCGCTTCTTCGCCCATGCCGCGCGAAGTGATCGCCGGTGTACCCAGACGGATACCGCTGGTCACGAACGGGCTAGTCGGATCGAATGGGATCGCGTTCTTGTTCGCTGTGATGCCGACTTCATCAAGGACATGCTCAGCGTCTTTACCCGAGATGTTCAGGCTGCGCAGGTCAACAAGCATCAAGTGATTGTCCGTACCGCCGGAAACCAGGTTAATGCCTTCCGCTTGCAGCGCTGTTGCCAACGTTTGTGCGTTGTCGATTACGTTTTTCGCGTAAGTTGTGAACTCCGGCTGCAGAGCTTCGCCGAAAGATACAGCTTTCGCTGCAATTGTATGCATCAATGGTCCGCCTTGGGAACCAGGGAATACTGCTTTATCAATCGCTGCAGCCCATGCTTTGCGGGAGAGGATCATACCGCCGCGAGGACCGCGAAGCGTTTTGTGCGTCGTTGTGGTCACGAAGTGCGCGTGCGGCACTGGGTTCGGATGCAAGCCTGCTGCAACCAGACCGGCAATGTGCGCCATATCGACCATGAACAACGCGCCCACATCGTTGGCAATCGAAGCCAGCGCTTCGAAATCGATCGTACGCGGATAGGCGCTTGCGCCGGCTACGAGCATGCGAGGCTTATGCTTGAATGCCGCTTTGCGGACATCGTCGTAGTCGATGCGGGAATCTTTTTCACTTACGCCGTATGCGACGAAGTTATACAGAATACCCGAAGCGTTCACTGGGCTGCCGTGCGTCAAGTGACCGCCATGCGCCAGGTTCATGCCCAGTACAGTGTCACCAGGGTTCAAAGCTGCCAAATATACGGCCATGTTCGCTTGTGCGCCCGAATGCGGTTGAACGTTCGCATGCTCAGCACCGAACAATTCTTTGGCACGGTCGCGCGCAATGTTCTCAACGATGTCGACGTACTCGCAGCCGCCGTAGTATCTTTTGCCTGGATAGCCCTCTGCGTATTTGTTCGTCAGCACAGTGCCCATTGCTTCAAGAACGGCTTGGCTTACGATATTTTCCGAGGCGATTAGCTCAATTTTGTCACGTTGACGGCCGAGCTCCAAGTTCATTGCTTCTACGATGGCAGGATCTTGCTTTTTCAAAAAGTCTGTCATGATTAATTCCTCCTAAATGTATCTGATTTATAGCAAATCTCGTTTACAAAATCATATAAGGCGCATCGTCCTAGCAGTCCGCATCCGGAGAAGCCGCACGATACTGCGCATCCGCCGCTTCGGCGGTGTAGACGGCCCGGGTGCCGCCAATCAGCTTGGGACGTGTAAAGGCCATCGTTACATAGGCATGGCCGATCATGCGTACCGGCGGACGCGCCGGCACAGCAACCCGTTTGATGTGCATCCCGATCAGGGTGCTGCCAATGTCAATGCCGGCATGTGCCTCGATTGTCTCCACGACGACAGGGCGGGCCAAATGCCGGTACGCATACGAAGCCATCGAGCCTCCCGCGCGTGGCACCGGAATTACGGACACCGGCACCAGCCGCGGGTCCTTCAACAGCAGCTCTTCCTCAATCACCAAGGCGCGATTCAGGTGCTCACAGCATTGAAACGCCAGGTGCAGCCCGAATTCCCCGGCAATGCGCGTCGCAGTTTGGAAAATAGGCTCCGCCACATCGAGCGTACCGGATGTTCCGATCCGCTGTCCGATGATTTCGCTAGTGCTCGTACCGATAACGAGAATATGGCCCGGCTTCAGCCCGCCGACTTGAACCAGCTCACGCAAATTCGTCTCAACAGTAGGCCCGATGGCCGTAAGAATGGAGTCCGTCATAGGAAATCCTCCTCCTTAGGCAAGCCTACGGGTGAATGGTAAAGCGATCCTCGATGCTCTTCACTTTATCAATGCGGCCCTGGTGGCGCACGCCCTGCGAGAAGTCTGTTTCCAACCACGTTCTCACAATCTCTTCCGCCAGTCCCGGTCCAATCACTCTTTCGCCCATGGCCAGCACGTTGGAATCGTTATGCTCGCGTGTTGCTTTGGCAGAGAACAGATCGTGGACAAGTGCACAGCGGATGCCAGGCACTTTGTTGGCAGCAATCGTCATGCCAATGCCTGTACCGCAAATCAGAATCCCTTTGTCCGCTTCCCCCGATACCACTTTCTCACAAACAGGGAGGGAGTAATCCGGATAATCGACGGAATCCGCGCAATTAGGGCCCAAATCTATGACTTCGTGTCCCAAGGATTGAATAAAAGGAATGATAACATCTTTCAAACGGTAGCCGGCATGATCTGCGCCTAATGCAATTTTCATAAAGTGATACGCTCCTTTGTTTGTTCGAGTTGACCATCCTATTATATCCCAAAGTCCACCAGAAAACGAAAAAAAGAGCACACACGCATTGCTCATGCGTATTGCTCTTTTGCCCAGGCGACCGGCCGTATAGCTCGATGCTCCACTGTGGTTATACCCACTCGTCGCCAGTTACATCGAGTCTTGATCAATATGTTTATTTTAGCGCATTCTAGCGTACATGTAAAGGCGCATCCCAGCTGCCAAAACAATCCTGCTTATTTGTCCTCGCGCAGCTTCTTGATTTTGGCCACCAGCTTATCGAGACTCTCACCGATCTCGTCAGCAGTCTGCTGATAGATCGTCAGAGGGCCTCCGAAAGGGTCTGATATATCATAATCTGGCAGCTTATATTCAAGCTCAAGAATACGGCTTCTTTCCTCCGGGGTAATCGCCTGCGCAAGGGCCATCTTAAGCTGGAGTTCCGCCACCAGCTTCTCCCGTTCCTCGATCGCCTGCAAAACAACCGCATCATCTTCAACGTATTCTTTGAGCGTGAATGTTTTATCGATGGCATCCGGGAAACGCCCGACGACCGAACGTTTGTGCCCAACCGTCATCGTGAGGATCAGATCAGCCCAGTTAACCTCGGACGGTTGAATAGCTAACGATTGCAACTGCTCTTCGAATCCCGCTTGCTTCAAAATAGAGGCACTGTTGCGGGATATCGGTCCACCCGTAACAGCTGAAACGCCAGCAGAACGAACCTCAACCGCAAGACCCTCTTTGTTCACCTTCATACGCAGCAAACCTTCGGCTAACGGACTGCGGCACGTATTTCCCGTACAAACAAATAGAATTCGCACTTGAAATCCCCCTTTATGTCATGAATCTGGCTTCATCGTCTTCATTGTATCACAGCAAGAACTTGATCCCAAACGCCAGTAGGATCAGCCCGCCGAATGCTTCACCATACTCACCGACCCATCCGCTTACACGTCTGCCGACCAGGAGACCCACAATGGACATAGCCCCGCCAAACATGCCAAAAATAAGCACGGTCAGCACAATGTCCGTTGCAAACATGCCCAGCGATACGCCCACGGAAAAAGAATCAATACTAACGCTTAAGGCAAAAATGAGCAGACCCAAAAATGTCCTGTGATCAAAGGAAACATGTTCTTCACCCCGCACGGAGCTGTATATCATATGCGAGCCTAATAAAATGAGCAGACACCCTCCAGCAGCCGTAGCTACATTGCCAAGAAGCGCGCTCACATAGTGTCCCATGAACATGCCCATAAGCGGCATCAGGACGTGAAAGATCCCGATAACGAAACTTATTTTTGCAATATCGAGTAAGCGAATGCCCTTCATCCCGATGCCAATGCCCAAGGAAAAAGCATCGAGCCCCAAAGCGATCGCCATAATAATAATTGTGATAAGCTGTCCCAGTTCCATCGAAGTCGAGAACACGCTGCCATCCCCCTGTCCACTACGTTTTCTTTCCCAACATATGCGGACAAACAGGGATTCATGCTTATAGGGGGCTAAACGCGTACAAGCCGATGGGCGGCTGCCTTACGAAGGCGATTCATAATCGCAAGGCCGATTCCCGTTTCCGGGCAAGCTTCAGCTGCAATATAACGAATGCCTTCCTCGTCAAAACGGCGAAGCGCCGCATACAGCTCCTGCGCAATGGTCTCCGGACGAGACAGCGATCCGCAGGAGAGGACCAGATCGGCCCGATAGCGCGATGCATGCTCGGCAAAGGTGAGAATCCCTGTCGACTCGCCACGCTCCTGCGCAGCGTCGATATCTTGCTGAATCCAAGCGATCACCTCATCATCGTGATCCCCCTGCACAACGAACATGTAGCCCTGAGGGGCGTAATGTGCGTACTTCATGCCAGGCGCTCTCGGCGTTTCCGAGGCGTGCACATCTTCGCGTTCAGGCTCATGCACGCGAACATCCGGGAGCACAGCGCGAAGCTGCTCAGTTGTTACACCGCCAGGACGCAGCACGAAGAGCTCGCCTGCTACAATTTGGACCACCGTCGATTCCACACCGACACCGGTGGCTCCGCCGTCAACAAGGCCGCCGATCCGGCCGTCGAGATCTTCCCGCACGTGTGCGGCGAGCGTCGGACTGGGCCTTCCCGAGCGGTTGGCGCTCGGCGCTGCGACCGGACACCGGGCAGCCCGCAGCAGGCGGAGCGCCACAGGGTGATCGGGGATGCGTACGCCGACAGTCGTCAACCCCGCCGTGACCAACGGCGAAATGCCGCCTGTTCGCACAGGCAGCACAATGGTCAGAGGGCCTGGCCAGAAGGCCTCCATTAATTTGCGGTGCGCCGCTTCGACGCTGCCGGGAGCGACGACATCCGCGAGCTGCTCCGAATCGGCAATATGCACAATGAGCGGGTTGTCCGAGGGTCGTCCTTTGGCTTTGAAAATCCGTTCTACAGCAGCCGTACTGGAGGCATCCGCTCCTAAGCCATACACCGTCTCCGTGGGGAACGCTACGGTTTCTCCGTCCCGGAGAAGGGCAGCCGCCTCGGCGATCACGTGATCACTGCTTTCCCGTTCCGCTGCATCCGCATGCTCGGATTCGGGCACTTTCCAATATATTGTCACGATTTCTTCATCCTTACCTACGATTTCATTTAGCTGAACCAAGCTACGATTTTCTTAATCATTTCCCAGACAAAAAACTTCACTTTTGGCGTTGCCTCAGCTGCAGTAACAGACGCTGTTTGATCGTCGGCTGCTTTCACACCGACAGAGGCTTTGCTCTCTTTCGCAGCCGGCTTGTCCGCTGCCTTTGCAGAAGCAACCTTGCCACCCGCAGCTTCTGCCACTTCCGTCTTCGCAACTACAGCTGCTGTGGAAGCTACCGCTTCACCTGACACAGCATCTACGAAACAAAGCGGCGGGAACAGCACGCACCACCAATTCTGCCCTGCTCCGCTGCCGATCGTAATGCGCAGAGCTTCATAATCGCCGGCAGGATACACGACATTGCCGTACATTTTGGTCGGGAATGGCACTTTGCCAAGCTCAACTGTATGCGTATAGCTGTAACCGCGCTCTTGAATCATCTGACCAACCAGCGCATCAAACTCAGGCAAATGCGCATTCACGACAGCTCGCGCTTCGTCCAGGGTATGAGGACCCACAACCCATTCTTGCATACGGGCAATAATCGCGTCGCGAATTTCACGCTTTAACGCCTGATCAGCCGCTGAATCGGAATTAGCCAAAATCCGCAAACGGATCGATTCCTCAGGAATAATCGGCGACACTACAGCCGCATTCGTACGATTTGAATCCCAACAAGCTATCAGTACAATAAGTGCAAAAACTACGAATAATAAATGTTTAAATGAATGACGTTCCGCTCTCTTAACCATTAGGAAAAGCCCCTTTCCCTTTGCTTCTACTAGCCAGTATAGGCAATAAGTGAGGGGGCTAAACCTACGAATCTATAAAAATTTAATAGTTTTACAAAGTTGCTAGCAAGACTCATAGTTTCTTATGGAAAACAATCGCAACAGCTACCGGGGTCCGATGGCGATCACATGCCGATCGATCCCCTGGAGATCCTTCACGAACCGGATCTCCTCCCAATCGGCGGCGTCCCGCAGCATCGCCGCCACTGCCTCCGCCTGCCGGATGCCAACCTCCAACCCGACCACAGTCGGGATGTGCGGCAGCAGCGGCAGCTGCTGGATCATGCGGCGGTACAGGTCGAGTCCCTCGATACCGCCGAACAAAGCCATGTGCGGCTCGTACAGCCGCACCTCCGGCATAAGCGCCGGGAGGTCGCCATCCGGGATATACGGTGGATTCGACACCAGGATATCCGGTGCTAACCGGCGCTCGATATAAGGCTCGAGGAGGTCGCCCTCGAGCCACTCCACCCGCGCAGCGACGTCATGGCGCTGCGCGTTCAAACGGGCCATCTCCAGCGCCGCCACGGAGATGTCGCTCGCCGCCACGCGCCACGCTGGGCGTGCGTGGGCGATGGTTACCGGGATGGCTCCGCTCCCGGTGCCTACATCCGCAAGGAGCGGAGCGCCTTGCGGGAATAAGCGCGAGCCCTCGTGCAGCAAGGCTTCCACGAGGAGCTCGGTCTCCGGCCGCGGGATGAGCACCGCGCCGTTCACGGCAAATGTCAGGCCGTAGAACTCCTGTTCGCCGGTGATGTACTGCACCGGCTCACCCGCGGCCTTCCGCGCCACCAGCTGATGCCAGGCTTCCATCCGCTCCACAGGCAGCGGCTCCTGCCAGTTCAGCAGGAGCTCCGTACGGTTCCAGCCCATCAGATGCTGGAGCAGCAGCTCCGCACACGCCGCGGCCTCCGCCACACCGTGCGACGTTAAAAAAGAAGAAGCCTCGACATAGGCTTCTCTCATGGTCTTTCCGGCAGTCGGCATCAGATCGCCTGCTCCCCTTTTTCCAACAAATCGGACTGTGCCGCAATCGTCAAGGCCGATACGATCTCACCCATATCGCCGCCAAGCACAGTTTCCAAACGGTGCAGCGTCAGACCAATGCGGTGATCCGTCACGCGGCTTTGCGGGAAGTTATACGTACGAATCCGTTCGGAACGGTCACCAGTACCGACTTTGCTTTTTCGCTCGCCCGCGTATTTCGCTTCCTCTTCTTCACGCATTTTATCAACAATCCGCGCCCGCAGTACGCGCAGCGCCTGCTCTTTGTTCGAGTTCTGCGATTTGCCGTCTTGGCAAGTCGCCACAATACCGGTAGGCACGTGGGTCACCCGAACGGCGGACTTGGTCGTATTAACGGACTGACCGCCCGCTCCGCTGGAGCAGAACGTATCGACGCGAATATCGGAATCGTGAATTTCGATTTCGACTTCTTCCGCTTCCGGCATCACCACAACGGTGGACGTCGATGTATGGATACGGCCGCCTGATTCCGTTACCGGAATACGTTGTACGCGGTGCGCGCCGCTCTCGTATTTCAATTTGCTGTAGGCACCTTTGCCCGTAACCATGAAAATAATTTCCTTAAAGCCGCCCAGATCGTTCAGGGAAGCATCCAGCACTTCGGATCTCCAGCCTTGCGAATCCGCATAGCGTGTATACATCTTATACAAGTCGCCGGCAAATAATGCCGCTTCGTCGCCGCCAGCTGCGCCGCGGATTTCCACGATCACGTTTTTGTCATCATTCGGATCCTTCGGCATCATCAGCACTTTCAGTTTCTCTTCCAGCTGAACGGACTGTTCGCTGAGCTCTTCGATCTCCATTTTGACCATTTCACGCATTTCATCGTCCAGCTTCTCGTTTTGCATCACTTTGGCATCGTTCAGCTGTTCGGTCACACTCTTATATTCGAGGAACGTATCGTAAGATTCTTGGAGATCGGATTGCTCCTTCGAATACTCTCTAAGCTTCTTCGTGTCGCTCGTTACATCTGGATCGCATAGCAGTTCGCTTAATTTCTCATAGCGATCCGCGATTGCTTGAAGACGATCTAACATATCGGAATCACTCCTTACCCTTGGTTTTAATAAATATTAAACATTGAAACGGAAATGCATAACGTCGCCGTCCTGCACGACATACTCTTTGCCTTCTAACCGCAGCTGCCCCTTCTCTTTCGCCGCGTTCATCGAACCGGCCGCCATCAGGTCGTCATAGGAGACAACCTCTGCGCGAATAAATCCACGCTCAAAATCCGAGTGAATGACGCCCGCAGCTTGAGGAGCTTTCATACCCTTGCGAATCGTCCACGCTCTAACTTCCTGTACGCCTGCTGTGAAATACGTGTATAGTCCGAGCAAACGGTAAGCTGCTTTAATCAATCTATTCAAGCCGGACTCTTGAAGTCCCAGCTCTTCGAGGAACATTGCTTTTTCTTCATCTTCGAGCTCAGCAATCTCGGATTCAACCTTCGCGCTGATCGGAACGACCTCGGCATTTTCCAGTGCCGCGAATTCCTTAACAATCTTCACGTATGGATTGTCATCCGCCGAAGCAACCTCATCCTCGCTTACGTTAGCCGCGTATAAGACCGGCTTCATAGTGAGCAGGTGAAGGTCACGAACGAGCAGCTTATCATCATCGCTTAAATCCATGCTGCGCGCCGGTTTATCGGCATAGAGCGTTTCTTTGATACGCTCGAGGCATTCAACCTCAGCGACAACTTTCTTATCTCCGCCTTTTAAGTTCTTGCGGGAGCGCTCCAGCTTCTTCTCCACAGAGTCAATATCAGCCAAAATCAATTCAAGATTGATCGTCTCGATATCGCCAATCGGATCGACTTTACCTGATACATGCGTAATATTTTCATCCACAAAACAACGAACGACATGCACGATAGCATCTACTTCGCGAATATGGGCAAGAAATTTATTTCCAAGTCCTTCGCCTTTGCTTGCGCCTTTCACCAGACCTGCAATGTCGACGAATTCGAAGGCAGTTGGAACGATGCTTTTCGGCACTACCAGCTCCACCAGCTTCTGCAGTCTCTCGTCCGGCACTTCCACTACCCCGACATTCGGATCGATCGTACAGAACGGATAGTTTGCAGATTCTGCTCCCGCCTGTGTAATTGCATTAAACAAAGTCGATTTTCCTACGTTCGGTAGACCGACGATTCCTGCTTTCAAAGCCATTGTAGCTACAACTCCTTAGTATTCAAAAATATCCTCATCTATTATATAGCACTTGCCTGTCAAAAAAAAGCCTGTTGGCTATTGATTCACCACAGACTTTTTTTCCAGTGCATTTTTAGACTGTTCTTCTTTTTTAGCAACGAAATAAGTTTCAATTTGATTCTTCAAAATATATGCGCGGAGCGCGTTCATTTTCGATTCGGGAACTTCAATGTATTTGGCCCCGTAATAAATTCCCGATTCCTTGACTTCTTTCCTTACAATCTCCGTTACACACGGCAGGGAGAATCCCAAATCCAGCTCAACGTGCAAGTGCAGATGCTTTTCCACGATTCTTTCAACTATAGAATTCTCATAAATCGAAAAACCTACACCGTTCATTGAAATATTTTTTATAGAGATGACTACTGGATTCTCGAAGAGGTGCTTGTTCCTCTTCTGGACATCATGGAGACTGTGCAGCAAGCCGTCCTGCTGAATATTAACCCGCGGGAACTCCCGTTTCTCCGTAAATCGCTTCCGATTCTCCGGCGGATTGATGACAATGACCGATCCCAATTCTTTGGCTACGACCGTCGTGTCAAACACAAACAATCCGGATTTGGAGTATACGGTCATTTTCACTTTGTCGCCAAGCTGAAAGACATCAAACTGCGGCACTTCCACTTCGATAATATCACCAAGCGCATAGGTGAGCACGCCAGTCGTTACAAAATCCTTCTTCTCAAGCACGGCTTTGCAATCGATGAGAACCTCGGTGTCATTACCCTCCTTGCTACCATAAAATTTCATTTGCTCACTCCCCTTTGCATTTTGGTTGTTTTGCTATAAAAAAACAAAAAATAGCCTGTCCCCTCCCATGTCGGGTTCAGCCTATTACCTTCATCCTAAAGAAACATCGATTTTCGGTAACCAGGCTGTCGTAGTTCACTTTGGAACCTTAGACCCTCAGCTTTGCGTCCTTGCCTTTCAACAAGTTTGCCATTATCGAATCTATTATGTAGTTATTTGGTTCATCTTTAATAGTAAAAAAGACCTAAGTAATCCTTAGTATACCTAGTTTTTCTCCCGATTTCAATGAATTATCTTCAACATGGCGGATAGTTCCGTAATCTGCAGCTCTAACTTGCTTTACAAACGAAGTGTGCCTACAATAAAATGCATATATCCACAAGTTTTCAACTTATCCACACAGTTGTCCACAGGTTGTTAACAACGAATGCTTGTTCGACTCTTATGCACATGTGGATAACAATTTTGTAGCGAGGTGTCCCCCCTGTGGATGAACATATTCACTGGATGAACGAAGCCATCCAAGAAGCATTGAAAGCCGAGGCTATCCGCGAGGTTCCCATCGGAGCTGTCGTTGTCCATGATGGTAAAATCATCGGCCGCGGCTACAATTTACGCGAAACGTCGCTCGATCCGACCGCGCACGCGGAGATGATTGCGATTAAGCAGGCTAGCGAGCATTTGCAAGCTTGGCGGCTGCTGGACTGCAAGCTCTATGTCACCCTAGAGCCTTGTCCAATGTGCGCGGGAGCGATTGTGCAGTCCCGCATCCCGCAGGTGATCTACGGGACGGCGGATCCTAAAGCCGGGTGCGCCGGCACGCTGATGAACCTGCTGCAGGAGGAGCGCTTCAACCACCGTGTCGATGTGGTGAGCGGTGTGCTGCAGGAGGAGTGCGCCACCCTGCTGACGCAGTTTTTCCGCAAGCTGCGCGGCAAGGAATGACGCTATATAACGTTGCATCTGGAAAAGCATCCGTGCTATCATAGTCTTGCTAAGCGCCCGTAGCTCAGCAGGATAGAGCGACAGTTTCCTAAACTGTGCGTCGCGGGTTCGAATCCCGCCGTGGCGCGTATATATGCAAGCGGATTGAAAAAACCTCTTACGTTAACCGTAGGAGGTTTTTTCTATATCAGCTATCCGTGCGGCGCACAGCTCAATTGCTGCAGGTATAACGAGCCCACCCGCTATTCACATGTTGATGAAATAGGCCAAATAACTGCTAACAGGAGCCGGCGGTCCGGTTAATCACATGCGTATAAATCCGATGTATTCAGGACTTACTAACAGTGAAAAAGAGGGAGGGTATCTATGAATACGGATAACAAGAATAACCAGGATCAACACGAGCCGACAATCGCTCCAGGCATGAATACGCACGACCCGTTAGAAGAGGAAGCGACCGAAAAGGAGATCGCGCGCGGCGAATACACCGAGGTAACCCGCCTCTATGTCGACCGTACCCCGGAGGACTAAAGTCCTCCGTTTGTGTCCATGAGAGTCCTCAGCTCCCCCGCTGCTCCCTGAACTGCCCCGGCGTCATATTCTCGAACTTCCTGAACAGCCGAATAAAATAAGAAGGTTGATACCCAATCTGTTCAGCAATTTCGTTGACCTTCAAATCCGTATCGATCAGCAGGCTCTTCGCCTTATCCATCCGAAGCAAGATCAAATAATCAATAAAGTTGACGCCATTGATTTGTTTGAATGCTTTGCTCAGCGCATAGGTGGTCGTATTGAACGCTTCGGCGCACTCCTCCAAAGAGATATCGCTACTCATAAATCGCTGCTGAACCCGCTCCGTCACCTGCTCCACCAATCTTTTCATATGGATGTCCTGATAATTATTTAATCCCTCCATATAGGGGGAGATTACCTTCTGCTGAAAGAAACGCACAATTTGCTCAGGCTCCCGCAGCTGATTTAGTTGTTCATACAGGTCGTAGTTTTTTAATAACTTATGGGGATTGAAGCCTGATTCAAGTATCGTGTGCAGCATGCTGCCCAGCACCTGCATAGCGCCCTCTCGCAGAATCTTTTCGTTGCTCGACTGCTGCACAAGCTCCCGAACGAAGCTTTCGACCAAGTGAAGCGATTGTTCGTTCTGCCCCAAGCGAAGCGCCTGCATCAATTCCTTCTCCAGCGTGAAAGGATAATAGACACTGTCGTTGGCATCCGGCAGCATCTCTTCAAGATCCATGACCTGGTGCTTGGCATTCAAGTCCCGGTAGCGGATTGCACTGCGCAAGTAGGCAAGCAGCTGCGGCAGATCGTGCACCTGTGAGGTCAGACGCCCCATACAGACCGTGGTCTGCATCTTCAGCAAGCTGCTAATAGTCCGGCCCAGATCATCGGCCAACAAATACAGCTCATCTTTCGCCTGCTGCTTCGTCTGGCCCATTGGGTACGATAGCAGTACACCCACCGTTTTATCCTGAAAATTAATAACTTCCGCATGATGACTACGCTTATGCACAATCTCTTGTGCTATGTTGGCGGCCGCAAACGTGGCTAGCTGCTCCTCGCTCTCCAGAAAGCGCCCATCTTCTTTGGCCAAGCCGCTAATTTGCACAAGCAGCAAGACGAACCGCTGTGATTCCGTCTCCCAGCCGAAGCTTTCCATCCGGCTTCTCAGTTCCGCTTCGCTAAGCGAGTAGAAGTGGCCTTGAACAAGCTGCAGCAGAAAAGCCGACCTCAAGGCAGGGAAAGCCTGCTCCAGCTTCACTTCCAGTGCCCTGCTCTCTTGGCTGAGATGCTTCCATTCCCGCTCGATGAAAGCCAAGTCATCCCCTCCACTATCTCGCGTAGGCTGATAATCCTTGATGACATTCACTAAGCGGACAATGGGCTGATAAATGCGTTTTGAGGCAAACCATGAAAGCAGAACCGCTAACAGCAGACCCACGCCTCCGATGAGAAGCATGCTGTTTGACATAAACTCTACAGGGGCGGTTAGCTGGGATAACGAAGTTGCTGTAACGAACTTCCAGGTCGTACCAAGGCGGGAGAATTGGCCATAGGCGACAGAGTAAGACTCTCCTTTGCGTTCCAAAATATACGATCCGATATCATCTGTCCGATCCTTCACACTTTCCCGGACGGCAGCTTCACGTTCCGCCTGCTCATCCGTAGCATTCGTTGGGGTGATCAGGATCTGCCCGTCCCTGCTCATCAGAAAGGACGACCCCTTCGTGTCCGTGGTCATCTCTTCGACCATGCGCACTAACTTTTCACGGTCCAAATATAAAATAAGAGCTCCATAAGACTCGCCTACGCTTGGAAGCCTGGAAATCAGTGCAAGCGATGTTGATCCCGCCTTCGTATTCACCCTCGGCATCGACTCCTGCCAGAAAACGCCCCTTTTCTGATCTGTCAGCGAGTGGAACATATCCCGATCCTGCGGGTCACTGACCGGAATAATCCCCTCGCTATCCGAGATCAGCACCGGTTGATCCTGTCGATCCAAATAAAGCTGCGCCTGATCGATCAGCGGGTAGGCCCCCTTCATGACACCTAAAAAGCGGTACAAATTCTGCGTCGTATTATACTCGTCCTTGAGATTAATATCCTTAAGCCTCGTATCCATGCGGCTGTCCAGTGACCATTGTGTTGCCGCCAGCTCCAATTGAGCCAGGTTATCGTTCATCCGGTCAATCGTTTTCTGCAGCAGCGCATCATGATTTCGCATGATTTCCTTTTCAATGTGGGCTCGTCCCGTTATGTAGGAAGTGTAACCGATGATAACGGTAGGCAAGCTGGTAATGCACAGCACTAAAATCAAGCTTCTACGATAAAAATTCCCCTTGCCGGAACGATGCATCCACCAGTACCAACGCTGCCTCCATTTCATCCACATCGTCAAGCTCTCTCCCCTCACATGCCGAAATCCCCCGCGACTGTGCCGTTTTTTTCGGCGTCGTGGGGGAGATCATTTTTTATTTTGCGCTATTGCGCTTTTGGTATGCAGCGTTCATTTCTTCCGTGATTTTAATCAAATCTGGATCCGCTTTCAGTTTCGCGACATAACTGTCCCATGCACTTAGCGACTCTTTGCCCATAATGACCTTCGTTTTCATATCCTGAATCTTCTTCTTGAGCTCCGTTCCCACCTTCTGGTTCGTATCGGAATTCAAGCCAATCGCAGGGTCCCCGGTGCTGATTTTAGCTTTTTCATCGATAATTTTCTTGTTGCGTTCCAACACATCGTTCGGCATTCCTGAGCGGTAAGCGCGTAAGTATTGATCATACTTCAAAAAGATTTGACCGAACGCTTGCTGCGCCACGATATCTTTCTTCGCTTGTTCCGTCGGCGTTTTGATTCCATCTTTCTCGGTATAGTGGACATCCTTCAAGCCGAAGCTTGCCAAATCGTATCCTTCCTGAGTTGCGCCGTAATCCATAAATTTCAACAGCTGCTTCACTTTGGCCTCAGGTACAGATTTCGGGATGGCGTACATGCCGAAGAATCCACTGTCTTTGTTCGAATAACCGTTCAGCGACACGAGCGGGATGAAGTCTGCTTTCGGGTTCGTTTTACGCAGCTCTTCCGTCGGTTCCCAGGCCGCCTCGGCTGTATCCTGGAAGCCTCCGCCACGGTTTGCTTTCAGGAGGTCTTTGGCTTGTGTATTTTTGAGGACAGCGATATCCTCCGGAATCAATTTTTCTTGATATGCACGGTTCATCCATGTCAGAGCTTCCTTCACTTCAGGCAGTACATTCACATTGACGAGTTTGCCGTCCACAAGCTTCCAATCGCCGTTGACTTTCGTGAAACTGTTTTGCAGCTGCCCCATGTAAGACATTCCGTTCTGATCCACGAAACCAATGTAACCAATCGTGTCATTTTTCCCGTTGCCGTCAGGATCTTTCTCCACGAATGCTTTTAATACAGTATACAGCTCGTCCGTTGTCTTCGGAATATCGAGATGAAGTGTATCCAACCAGTCTTTCCGAAGGTACGGGAAGCCTCCACCATCAGTCGGCCGGGCACGTGGAATACCGTACGTTTTGCCGTCCGCCTGCTTTGTATTCTCCCATGATTCCTTCGGATACTGCATCAAATTCGGATAATCTTTCAGCATTGGCGTCAATTCCCAGAATGCGCCCTGCGCCACCAATCCGCGTACTTGAGCGGTAAACGGGTCGTCCAGCAAAATAAGGTCAGGAATATCCCCGGAAGCCAGTGTTACGTTGATTTTATCAGCGTAATTGTTGGGAGAAACCCAAGTGATTTTCAACTTCGTGTTCGTTCGCTTCTCAATCTCTTTCACCACGACGTTATCCGGTCCCGGAGGCTCCGGTGTGTAATACATCGTCATGATGCTGATCTCTGTCGGCTTCCCGGAATCTGCCGCTCCTGAACCGCCGGCTGGGCTGCTCTGATTGCCGCCGCAAGCGGAGAGCATCGAGGAAACGAGCAATGTCGATGCAACGGCACCAATGGCTTTCTTGTTCATAATCATTATTGTATAACCTCCCTCAAATGTTCATCAATCGTCTATTCTTTCACCGAACCTACCATAGCACCTTTGGCAAAATGCTTTTGAAGGAACGGGTAAACCAGCAAGATCGGAACTGTTGCAATGACCACAGCAGCCATTTTAAGCGTTTCCGGCGGAATTCGCTGCTCGGACATCATCTCTGCCGCGGCGCCTCCGCCTGCAGCTGTTGAGGCGTCAATCAGCATATTTTGTAGTAAAACTTGCAAAGGCTGTTTGGTGAAATCATTGATATAGAGCAGCGCAGTAAAGAATGTGTTCCAATAAGCCACCGCATAGAACAGTCCGAAGGCAGCCAGGGAAGGCAGTGACAGCGGCAAAATAATGCGGTACCACACGCTAATATCGTTACAGCCGTCGATTCTAGCAGACTCTTCCAGGCTCACCGGGATGCTGTCGAAGAAGCCTTTCATCAGCAGCACGTACCATCCGCTTGTCAGTACCGGCAGGATGAGCGACCATGTACTGTTAATCAAATGCAAATCTCTCACCAGCAAATACGGAGGAATGATCCCCGGATTAAAGAGCGTGGTCAGCAAGATCAGGAGCATGATGATTTTTCGGCCCTGCAGTCGTTTGCGGGATACCGCGTAGGACAGGCAGGAGGTCACGAGTAAGCTCAGCGCAGTACCGACAACCGCCAGGAAGGCGCTGTTTCCTATCGCACGAATGAAGGCATCCGTAGACATCAGGTACTTGTATGAGGCCAGACTCCACTTGACCGGAAGCAGCTTGAATTCGCTGGATATATAGCTGGATGGATCACTGAAGGAAACGACAAACACATAATAGAGCGGGAAAAATGTGATTACTCCCAGAATCAACAGCAAGACGGCGTTTACGATGTTGAAGACGCGGTCGCTTTTGGTCGCAATTGCATTGGCAGATACATGTTCACTCACCAAGGGTTCCTCCTTCTATCTTTAATAAACGCCATCCTCGCCGAATTTCTTAGCCAGCTTGTTGGCGCCGATGACCAGCAGCAGGCCTATAACCGATTTGAACAAGCCAACGGCTGTACTGTAGCTGAATTGCCCTTGCTTTACACCCAGCCTGTAAACATACGTATCAAACACATCCGCGACTTCGGAAACGGCGCCATTCATCATCAGGAACACTTGCTCGAAACCGACGTCCATAATATGGCCGAGCCGTAAGATGAGCAAAATGATGATAACGGGACGAATCCCTGGCAGCGTAATATGCCACATTTGGCGGAAGCGGCCGGCGCCATCCATTTTGCCTGCTTCATAAAGTTGAGGATCTATGCTCGCCATAGAGGCCAGGAAGATGATCGTTCCCCATCCGGCATCCTTCCATATGGATTGCGCGGTCAGCATACCCCAGAAATAGTTTTTATTCGTCAAAAAGTCAATTTTATCGAACCCGAGAGCAACCAACATCTGATTGATCGCGCCGTCCCCGGTCGAGAATAGCAAGAACGTGATCCCTACAATAATCACCCACGATAAGAAATGCGGCAGGTACACGATGGATTGAATGATCTTCTTATATACCATATTTCGGACTTCATTGAGCATTAAAGACAGTAGAATCGGTAATGGAAAAAAGAAAACCAGGGACAACACGTTAATGGCCATCGTATTTCGGAACAAGGTATAGAAATCCGGGTTCGAGAAGAACCTCTGGAAATGCTCGAATCCTACCCATGGACTTCCTGACACCCCTTGATAGGGAGAATAGTTCTGAAAGGAAATAACAATCCCCCACATCGGCACATATTTGAAAATAAGGAAATACAGCAGCCCCGGCAGTGCTAATGCATATAAGAACTTGTCCCGGGCGATGCCTGACCACACTTGTTTTAACCGACTCGCGCCCACATGATTTCCTCCATTTCTCGATCGAATTCAGGTCACCGAATCACCATTGATTTCATGACCGCGATGTATCTCAATGTACTGTTTGTGAGCGTTTCCATCAATGATCCATTTTTGTGTAACCGGAAATTGCCTGAAAATTAAGCGTTTTCTGGACATATTCCGCCCGTTCCTCCGCTAATTTCCATCCGTTGCTTTTTTTTGCGGCCAACCCATCATAGCCGAGTTCCAGTCGATGCCCTATAATAAAGACAATTAATAACGGTCTGAAAGGAGCTCGCTGTGTCCATTAACCAAACAAACTCATACCGCATTCCTTTGTTCTGTGGCGTTACCCTGCTCTTCTGGATGTCGATGTATACTAGTGTTCCGATTATGGCCCCTTATGTGGAATACTTAGGCGGCAGCCACCAACTGGCAGGTTGGATCGTCGGCATGTACGGCATCTCCCAGATGCTGCTGCGGATTCCGGTTGGCGTGTTGTCGGACCGCTTTCATAAGCGCAGGCTGTTTATTACGTTCGGATTGCTGTTCACCGCTTTGGGCGGGCTCGGACTGTGGATCACCAAAGATTTCACCTGGATCCTCGTACTTCGCGCTCTGGCAGGAGCTGCAGCAGCGACATGGGTTGATTTCACCGTGCTTTTCACCAGCTATTACAAGCATGAAGAATCCACCAAGGCGATCGGCACGATCAGCTTCTTTAACTCCGCGGGACAAATGATTGGCATTCTCGCGGCTGGGTGGGCTGCGGATTCGCTCGGCTGGGAGGCCGCTTTCATAATGGGCGCCATCCTTGGTGTGATCGGTATGGCCGGTTCGTTTTTCCTCGTTGAAAAAATCGAACCTGATGCGCCTAAAATCACACTGCGCGGTATCAGCGGGGTCGCAACAGACCGCACCCTGCTGCTGGTCTCCATGCTCGCTATTTTGTCGCAAATTTTAACCTTTGCCACCGTGTTTGGCTTCACGCCCGTCTATGCCACAGATTTGGGCGCAGATAAATTCAGTCTTTCGCTGCTTACCTTCTTCTCCAATGTACCGGTAGCGATCGCTTCTTTACTCGGCGGGCGGCGCTGGGCGGCGAAGTTCGGGGAGAAGCGCGTCGTCGTCTGGGGCTTCGCACTTATGGGAATTTTTACATTTACGATTCCCTTCATCCATCACTTGTGGCTGCTCATGCTGACGCAAGCTCTAGCCGGGTTTGGCCGCGGCCTCTCGTTTACCGTCCTAATGGCGCTAAGCATTAAGCATATGCCTGCGGATAAGCGTGCTACAGCCATGGGCTTTTTCCAGGCCATATACGGGTTAGGCATGTTTGTCGGGCCCGTCCTGATGGGCATTATCGGCGACTGGTTCGCCTTGCGCGAGGGCTTCATTTTGCTCGGTATCATCGGTATCGTTAGCGCCGGTCTGTCGCAATGGATCGTGAAGAGTGATCCAAAGCTTCGTCCTCAATCAGCTGCAACGAAACGATCAGCGACTTTGTAAGTGGTTCATGAGAACGGATCCTTGCCGATTCGTTCTCTTTTTTTTCTATCCACTGCAGGGGATCGCGCTTTAACCTTCGTCTATGTATTCCGGAGAGGAGGAGGAGAGTATTCAGGAGGATACACTTGTGCAACGCATATTAAATGGGGACGAGTCCGCTTTTCGCGAGCTTGTTGCCGCTTACCGCCAATATTTGTTCCAGACGATCTATGCGATTGTCCGCCATCCCAAAGATGCGGAAGATCTGACGCAAGATGTATGGACCCGAATCTATTTCTCCCTGCCTCAGTATCAAATGAAGGGTTTCAAAACCTGGATTACCCGTATTGCGGTCAATCGGGCGATCGATTTCAAGCGCGCGGCCAGCCGCAAAAAGGAAGAAATGACAGCTGAAATCGCAAATTCGGTTCAAGGCACAGCGGTCCATCATGACAATCATCTGGAACGGGAAGTCGTTTTAAAAGAGACGGTCCAGCTCGTTCGCAGTAAACTGGACCAGATTCCATCCAACTATCAGGACGTCCTCATGGCTTACTACATACAACATCAATCTTATCAAGATATCGCGGAGGCGCAGGGGGTCACGGTGAAAACGGTGGAATCCAAGCTCTACCGGGCCAAACAGTGGCTCCGTAAAAACTGGAAGGAGGAGGATTTCTCATGAAACATTATGATTTACCGGACTGGCTGCTCTATGTAAAAGCTCAGCTTCCATCGGAGCGGATGGCGGAGATGGAGCTTCACTTGTACCGCTGCGATCCTTGTTTGGCACAGTACATGACGGCGCTCGAGCACGCTGAACTTATATGGCCGCAGATGCAGACTGACGACAAAAGCTATATGGACACTATTCTGGATCGGACCTTACGAACAAGACCTGCCTGGTATCGATCCACGTTATTTCACTACGGGATCGCAGCGGCCGCGACAATCGTCTTGGTGGCAACCGGATTTTTCCATGGGTTATCACAAGAGCTTGACAGCGTTCGGAATCATTCTGTAATAAGCCCCCCCTCCTCTTCCCAGGAGATGAGGCCGATATCGGAGCGGCTTGTCACGAAGACACTTTCATGGTTAGACACCATTCAATCCGATCCAGACAAAGGAGGCAATCAACCTTGAACTACAGCAACAACGTACAACATAAAAGCCGTCTACTCGCTCTGATGCTCTCGATTATACCGGGAATGGGGCATCTCTACATGCACCGAACGACCCGGTTCCTCGTCTATGCAGGCGGATGCTTTGGCGCGCTCTTTCTGTTTATTATCGGTGTCGCGGCACAATTGCCTAAAGAGCCATTATTGCTTCTCGCCTTATTTGGGGGCTTGATGTGGCTAGCTAACGGCATAGACATGATCATGTTCCTGCTGCGGTTGCAGCCTTATCATCCTCATAGCGCACAGCCTTATGGCCAGGAATATCCCTATTTGCCCTCGGATATGCCCCGTCCGCCAGATCAGCCTTACTGGGAAGCTGCTCCTACCGCAACCTCATCTTGGGCTCAGCAGAGGGAACGGACGCGAGTCATCCTGCTATCTTTTGTGCCAGGCTTGGGGCATTATCAGCTAGGGATGATGCAGCGCGGGCTGACAGCGATGATTGCCTTTTTCGGTGTTGCCATATTGGTCTTTTTCATCACGGTGCTCACCCATAACGAAGGCTTTATCGCTTTTCTGCTGGCCTTGCCGGTGCTTTGGTTTTATACGATGTTTGATGCCTTAAAACAATTACAAGTTAAGCAATCGGGGCTTGAGCCCATCGATAATAGTATATTTGATGATTTCCATCTATCGGACGACTACGGCCGTAAGAACAGAACCTTAGCCACCATCATTGCCATCTTTCCAGGTGCCGCTCATCTCTATCTGAATATGAATAAGCGCGGCATTCAGCTCATGGCGAGCTTCCTGTTCGCCGTTTATGTCTTGGATATGATGAGACTTTCATTTTTCTTGTTTCTCATTCCGCTTTTATGGTTTTACAGCTTCTTCGATGCTCTGCAGAGCATTGCCAAGTATGAAAACGGCACTTTGACGGATAAGCCGCTTATTGAGAACTGGACCGCCCACAATAAAACGATTGGCATCTTGCTTGTCATCTTGGGCGGATACTACGCATTTAAGCAAATCATCATGCAGTTGTTGTATGAGTTCTTTCCACAATCCAACTACATTCACTTGGTCAGCAATTTTGGACAAACGGTGATTGTCGCTTTGATTCTAATCGGCGCCGGCTTCAAACTGCTGCTGTATCGTAAAAAGAATCTTTCCTATCTCGAATAAACATAAAAAAGAACCCCGAAGGGTTCTTTTTTTGTCGGTGATTAATGATTTCCTTCGATCCGTGTTACGCGTAAACCTTTGGAAAATCTGCTTATAAGGCACTGTAACGTGTCTTTGGCACATCCCCTCCAGCCTGATTATAACAGGTATGAAAGTCCTCTATGCAACGGTTGTTTCGCGGAATGCTCCAACGGAACCACACCTCTCTGCTCACCGACAAATATAGTATGTCCGATTTAACAAGTTATAAACATGTATCGATCAATTTGTTAAGAAAATATTAAGATCCTTTAGCCTGCTTTTGTCTGGAGTGGTTGTGGTTCTTCACTTTTTTCGATCCCGATAAGGCTTCAGGTGCATGATTGTTATCATCGTTAAAATTTTTATTATCTTGTGCGAAGCTTTCGCCAGCGGAATACGTTGTTGGTTTCGTCATAGCTGTTCACTCTCCTTATGTTTTTACTCGTGATTCAAAGCATCTTGCTTGTGACGGTCATTCGTCTGCTGTTGGATTTGCTGCGCATGATGGCTGTTCACCACAGTTTGATCCAAATCTTTAGCGACATTTTGCAAATTTTTATCTCGGCCTTTTTGTTTCGTCATGAATAATGTCCCTCCACGGTTTAGTCGTGCGTGACTTGGTGCAGCGCCTGCGCACATTCGTGAATGTGCCGTACGTAATCATCCACTAGCGTTTGGACAATATCGGTACGCTCATCAATATGTGTGGTCCCCTGCTGCACATCGGTCAGCGCAACGTTGACCTCCCTGGAATCCACATAAGTAACTTTAAAATCAAATGTATAGCCCGTATGTCCCGCTGTCATAATGTGAGCCCACAGCGCATGTGGATCTGACTCATCAGCCCATACACGCGCCTGATCGGCCGCCTCAAGCTGCTGTGGCAGCATATTCTGCCACTCTTCCACTAACTGCGTTTGATCGATCGTCAAGTTGTCTCGTTTGCTCATTAGTAACACCTCCACAAGTTTAAAATGCGAAGGTCGCTATCGTTTTATCCAAGCTGGTATTTAACAAAAAAAGCCACGCGATTCATTAAGAATCGCATGACTTTTTAGCGAAAAATCTATACGGAGAGGGTGGGATTCGAACCCACGGAGGCTTGCACCTCGGCGGTTTTCAAGACCGCTGCCTTAAACCACTCGACCACCTCTCCACGTAAGGCGTTCCCACGAAGGAAACGACCTCATGCAGTGACAAAAAGGATTGTATCACATAACTGTGTTGTGAATCAAGTCTATTTTTTCGTGATCACTTTAACATTGCTCATGTATGGCACCAGCACGTCCGGAATCACAACTGAGCCATCCGCCTGCTGATAATTTTCCAAAATCGCAGCAACGGTTCTGCCCAGCGCCAGCCCGGATCCGTTCAGTGTATGTACAAATTCCGGCTTTGCTTTCGCATCGCGGCGGAAACGGATATTTGCCCGACGCGCCTGGAAGTCCTCGAAGTTACTGCAGGACGAGATCTCCCGGTATGTGCCGCTGTTAGGCAGCCAGACTTCGAGATCGTACGTTTTGGCGGACGAGAAGCCAATATCGCCTGTGCACAGCGTTAGAACGCGGTATGGCAGCTTCAGAAGCTGCAGCACGCGCTCAGCATGGCTCGTGAGCTTCTCAAGCTCGTCGTAAGAATCCTCGGGTCTTACCATCTTCACCAATTCAATTTTGTTGAATTGATGCTGACGGATTAAGCCGCGGGTATCTCTTCCGGCCGAACCGGCTTCCGAACGGAAACATGCGCTGAAAGCAACAAAATTAACAGGCAATTGCTCATTAGCCAAAATATCTTGGCTATGATAGTTCGTTACAGGCACTTCTGCTGTTGGAATCAAGAAATATTCCGAGTTCTCCAGCTTGAAAACGTCTTCCTCAAATTTCGGCAGTTGGCCCGTACCCGTCAAACTTTCACGGTTTACGATAAACGGAGGAAGCATCTCTTCATAACCATGCTGGTCACTGTGCAGATCCATCATAAAATTGATCAACGCACGTTCCAGCCTAGCGCCGAGCCCTTTATAAAATACGAAGCGCGATCCGGTCACTTTCCCCGCCGCTTCAAAATCCAGAATACCCAGCTCCTGCGCGATTTCCCAGTGTGGCTTAACTTCAAAATCGAACTGCGGTACTTCGCCAACCCGGCGAGTTTCCACATTCTCTTCCTCAGACAAGCCGATAGGAACGCTAGCATGCGGCATGTTCGGGATCGATAGCAGTACCTGCTGCAAAGACTCATCCAACACGCGAATCTCGTCATCCAGTTCCTTAATACGGTCACCAACGACCTTCATCTCTTGAATCAGTTCATCTGCATTCTCACCGGAACGCTTGCGCAGGGCCACCTCTTGGGAAACCGTGTTGCGGCGGTTCTTCAGCTGCTCGGTTTCTTGCAGAAGCTCTCTGCGTTTTTTATCCAATTCCGTAAAACCATTCAACTCATCGATTTGCTTACCGCGGTTAGCCATAGCTGTTTGTACGGCGGCCAAATCACTACGAAGTAACTTTACATCAAACAAGGAGATTCCTCCATTTGCACAAAATGGTTTGAATATGGAAGCAAGCACCCTCACCGACGACTCGGACTCAGGGGTGCTTGAACCATAATAATTATGCTTGGCTTTGTTTAACCATGTCCAGGAAGTAGCTGTGCATCCGGAAGTCATCCGTCAATTCCGGATGGAAGGATGCTGCAAGGAGGTGCCCTTGCTGCGCAGCTACGATCTGGCCATCATGCGTGGCCAAAACGTCGACGCCAGGCCCTACTTTCTCAATCAGCGGCGCTCGGATAAAGACCGCACGCACATTGTCGGCGATGCCCTTGATCGCCAGATCTGTCTCAAAGCTCTCACGTTGACGGCCAAATGCGTTACGTGCAACCGTAATGTCCATCAGCTCCAAATGAGCTTCAGGTTGTCCAGTAATTTCTTTGGCAATCACAATCAAGCCTGCACACGTACCAAAAATCGGTTTACCCGCGGCCGAAAACTTCCGCAATTCATCTATAAAACCGTACGTGCGCATCAACTTGCCGATTGTCGTGCTCTCTCCGCCAGGTATAATAATCCCTTGGATATCGGCAAGCTGTTCGGTTTTCTTAATAACAACGCCTTCGGCGCCAGCCTTCTCAATGCCGCGGATGTGTTCCGCAACAGCGCCTTGCAGCGCAAGAACTCCGATCTTTATCATTACCAACCGCGCTCCTGCATACGTTGCGTAGCATCCAGCTTGGAGATCTCGATTCCCTTCATTGGTGTACCCAGACCTTTGGAAATCTCCGCGATTAATTTGTAATCTGTATAGTGCGTAACAGCTTCAACGATCGCTTTCGCGAACTTCTCAGGGCTGTCCGATTTGAAAATACCGGAACCGACGAATACGCCGTCTGCGCCCAAATGCATCATCAGCGCAGCATCAGCAGGTGTCGCTACACCACCGGCAGCAAAGTTAACAACAGGCAGCTTGCCTGTTTCTGCAACTTGCAACAGCAGCTCGTATGGAGCGCCCAGCGTTTTGGCTTCGAACATCAGCTCGTCCTTGGACATGCCTTGAACTTTGCGGATTTGGCCTTGAATCATGCGCATATGACGCACAGCTTCAACGATGTTGCCTGTGCCTGGCTCGCCTTTCGTACGAAGCATGGACGCGCCTTCGCCAATGCGGCGCAAGGCTTCACCCAGGTCGCGGGAGCCGCAAACAAATGGAACTGTAAACTCACGTTTATTGATGTGGAACACTTCATCCGCCGGAGTCAGTACTTCGCTCTCATCGATATAGTCAACGCCCAGAGATTCCAGGACTTTCGCTTCTACAAAATGTCCAATTCTTGCTTTCGCCATAACAGGGATAGAGACAACTTTCATAACCTCTTCCACGATCGTTGGGTCAGCCATACGGGAAACGCCGCCTGCTGCACGAATATCAGCAGGTACGCGCTCAAGTGCCATAACTGCAGACGCACCAGCTGCCTCTGCGATTCTCGCTTGCTCTGCGTTCATGACGTCCATAATGACGCCGCCTTTTTGCATTTCAGCCATACCTTTTTTGACGCGGGATGTTCCAGTTTCCATTTCCTTGTTCCTCCTATACCATTTATAGTGACTTCAACAGGGTCAGAGTCACTCTGCTACAACGATTTCATGCAGTTCCCTACACATTTCATACATAAACTTCTAAACAATCATTTTACAGGATGAAGGGGCAATATACAACCCATTTTCTGGTCTAGGCGCCGCCCTTGATGCCTTTGAACATATCGCCAAAGAAGTTCTTGATGGAGCGGAACAAGAGGCGGATCCAGCTACCTTTTTCAACATCGGCATTGGCAATCAGATCGATCGTCTTCTCTTGCCCATTATAAGAAACGGTCGCTTTACCCAGTACGTCACCTTTCTTAATTGGCGCGACCAGTTTGCTTTCCTCAATAGGCGTTGTCGTTACTTTGAAATCTGTATCTTTGGCACCTTTCTTAACAACGAACGAAGTGCCGGACTTTGTAACTAGCGGTACGGATGTTTGAACACCCTTTTTAATGTTTACGGATTTCAAAGAATCTATTTCTGCATTTGCACTCAAATAAGGTTTAATCTCAAAATTATTGAAGCCATAATCAAGCAATTTTCTTGATTCATTGAAACGCTCAGGCTCTGTCTTCGTGCCCATAACGACAGTAATGATCCGCATGCCGTTTCTTTCAGCCGTGCCTGTGAAGCAGTAGCCGGCATCATCTGTAGAACCGGTCTTCAAGCCATCCAAACCTGGATACGCATATTTCTTGAAGTTCGGATTGCTTGAATTGCCTTCCAACATCCAGTTCCAGTTAATCATTGGCGTCTTGTCCGTTGGTCTTAGCTTCAACGTAGGAATCTTCGTGAACTCGAGTATTTCTTTGTGATCCTTCAAAATATTATAAGCAAGAATAGCTGCATCACGAGCTGTCATCTTTGTTTCGCCCTCAATGGACTGCGGAGGGTTCTTCAAGTCTGCGCGGGAAAGTCCTGTAGCGCTAATGAAATGGGCTTGATCGGACATGCCCAGCTGCTTCGCTTTTTCGTTCATCATCTTAGCGAAATTCTCTTCTGTTCCTCCGAGCAGCTCGGCAAAAGCTACCGAAGCATCGTTCGCTGAATAAATGGACATCGCGTTAAACATGTCTTTAAATGTCAGTGTTTCGTTCTCAGCAATCAATTGGCCGGAGCCGATTACATCAGCAGCATTTTTGGAAGCCGTCACCTTAGAATCCCATGTAAACTTGCCTTCCTTTATACTCTCCATAGCAAGGTATTCGGTCATCATCTTCGCCATACTTGCCGGCGGCAGCGCCTCATCGGCATTCATTTCATAGAGAACTGCTCCGGTGCTCGCTTCCATAATAATCGCCGATTTCGCGTTAACTTGCAGTTGGCTGCCCGGTTGTGTTTGCGCGGTTGGAGCTGTAGTCGCGGCCGGCGTTCCTGCAGCATAAACATAGGTTGGTTGTATATGTAATAAGAATGATTGAGCTAATAAACTTACTCCTAGTACCAAAGCAACCTTTTTTCTTGTAAAACGCAATAATTTCACAACTTCACTCTCCCTAGCAAATTAATAACATGTTATATTGTATCACACCCCATTAGACAAAAAAAAGAAGACAAGGGTTCATTTCCCTCGTCCTCAATTTTTACCAGATTACAAAGAGTAATTTGGCGCTTCTTTTGTAATTTGGATATCGTGCGGATGGCTTTCACGAAGTCCTGCGCCTGTGATTCGAACGAATTGCGTATCATGAATCAACTCTTGAATATTGCGTGCGCCGCAGTAGCCCATACCCGAACGTAACCCGCCAACCAATTGGTAGACTGTATCTGCTAATGGGCCCTTATAGGCAACGCGGCCTTCGATGCCCTCAGGAACCAATTTGCTCTCATTCTCCTGGAAGTAACGGTCCTTACTTCCTTCTTTCATTGCGCCTAAGGAGCCCATTCCGCGGTACACTTTAAATCTACGGCCTTGGTAGATTTCAGATTCACCTGGACTTTCCTCTGTACCTGCGAACAAGCTTCCGATCATAACCGCGCTCGCTCCCGCAGCAATCGCCTTGACAACGTCGCCGGAGTATTTGATTCCACCGTCTGCAATAACAGGGACCTTGAACTCCGCCGCCGCTTGAGCACAATCATAAATCGCTGTTACCTGCGGGACACCGATACCCGCGATGATACGCGTCGTGCAAATCGATCCTGGACCAATGCCCACTTTCACCATGGAAGCACCAGCTTTAATCAGATCGCGTGTTCCTTCCGCTGTAGCTACATTGCCCGCAATAATCGGAAGCGTCGGATACTGAGCGCGGATTTTCTTCACCGTCTCCGCAATATTAATATGGTGGCCGTGAGCTGAATCGACTACCACAACATCAATGCCTGCTTGCACCAGAGCAGCTGTGCGCTCCATCACGTCTTTGGAAACCCCAACCGCTGCTCCGACCAGCAGTCTTCCCAGAGTGTCCTTCGCTGCGTTAGGGAACTGAATCGCTTTTTCAATATCTTTAATCGTGATTAGCCCTTTAAGTTGGAAATTATCATCAACTAGTGGCAACTTCTCGATTTTATGCTTTTGCAAAATAACTTCCGCTTGCTGTAAGGTAGTGCCTACTGGCGCTGTGACCAGATCCTCTTGCGTCATTACCTCTTTAATTTTAATGGAATAATCATGGACAAAACGCAAATCTCTGTTCGTTAGAATCCCCACAAGCTTATTGCTTTCGTTGACAATGGGAACCCCCGAAATCCGATATTTCGCCATGAGCGCTTCTGCGTCATAAACATGATGTTCTGGCGTAAGGGAAAAAGGATTAGTGATAACTCCGCTCTCCGATCTTTTAACGCGATCTACTTCCCCTGCTTGTTGTTCAATCGGCATATTCTTATGAATTATCCCGATCCCGCCTTCACGTGCCATAGCAATAGCAAGAGCAGATTCTGTTACAGTATCCATGGCTGAGCTAATGAATGGAATGTTTAACTTCACATGTGGCGCTAGCGTCGTGGATACGTTGATTTCTTTACCGAACACTTCGGACTTTCTCGGAACCAACAACACATCATCAAAAGTTAAACCTTCCTTGCCAAACTTATCTTCCCTCACAACACAAATTCCTCCTATTATAGAGATCTTAGAGCTCTGTTTCGAAATTCCCCCTTGTGTGGGGTATATATTAGTGCCTATATTAACAAAAGCCCATTTTTCGTGTCAAGGGAAAGGCACGCCCGCCGAGAGTGCAAGCCCACGAATAAGAAGATTTCGTTAACGATATGTGTAATTGCTATTGGAATTCCATAATAGGAATTGATCAACACCACGCTCTCTTGCTGCTTTAATCTGTTCATAGACATCGTTTTTGCCGTATACTTTATGCGGCTTCACCCATGTCGCCGTGAAATCCTGGTACCATGGGCGGATCTCCGCTATTTCCGGATTCGTTTTCGTTAGTTCGCTTCTTTTCACATTGGCATCGCTTATCGCTTTGCTTACAATAGCATAAGGCTGCAAGTCAGGAGCTTTCACACCATACATCCCGTTCGTATAATGCGATGGATAGAGCATAGGCGATATATAATGCACCTGCTTGCTGATCATGGACCAGTCCTGACCGATGCCCATGTCATTCGTGGAAGAAGTGGTAAGTCCGAATACATCTGCTGATATATATGCCTGCGCTCCGACCGCTTCCTTAGCTTTAACTAAAAAGGCTTCGATATCTTGCGCTTTGGTCCTCATTTTCGGATTATCAAAAATAACTTCGCGATCTACCTTGCTCCCATTCTCCGGGAACCTGACATAGTCAAACTGAATTTCATCAAAGCCGAGCGTTGCGGCTTCTTTGGCAACTTGAATGTTATAATCCCAAACAGCCTCTTTAAATGGATCTACCCATGCAACTCCTTTGTTATCTCTCCATATGCCGCCAGAACGGCTTTTAATGGCATACTCGTTCTTCTTATTGCTCAGGTAAGGATCCTTAAAAACAACAATCCTGGCAATCGTATAAATACCACGATCTTTTAACCGCTTTAGCTTGGCAGGCAAATCATGAATAATAACATGACTATTGGCTCCAATACTATTGACCATGGGAACAGCGGACGCATATGTAACTTGCCCCGAGTCATTCTTCACATCTATAACCATCGCATTTAGATCGGTCTGTTCCACCAACTGGACCAACTGTTCAAATTTGTTGCCTACAGCAGACCATGCTGATACATAAATTCCTTTTACTTTCACTTTCGGAGACCTTATTGCCGGGATTGTAGTGCTGGCTTGAAGTTTTAGCGTCTGCTCCGTAACGGGGGATGATCCCGTTGCATTGGGTTGTTCTGATAGGGTGCTGCTATTATTGCTCCTTATTACCTCAGACTTAGACGAACAACCAACGGCTGGTAAAACAACAAATTGCGTTGCCACTAATAGGGCAAGCCATTTCATATGACCCATACGAATCCCTCCCTCATAGGGCTAGTATGGTTTAATGAGATGTATTGTACTGATGCAAAAAAAAGAGTCTTTCTGGAATTTCTTCCAAAAAGACTCATTTCTTTTGCTTGGCAACGTTCTACTCTCCCAGAACCCTTCGGTTCAAGTACCATCGACGCTGGAGGGCTTAACGGTCGTGTTCGAGATGGGAACGCGTGGATCCCCTCCGCCATCATCACCAAACGAATCAAGGCTTGCACCCTGAAAACTAGATACGAAACTTACGTAAAGTGTGTTGCTTCTTTTAAAAGAAGCTTTTGGTTAAGCCCTCGACCGATTAGTATTCGTCAGCTCCATACATTGCTGCACTTCCACCTCGAACCTATCAACCTCGTCGTCTACAAGGGGTCTTACTAATTGGGAAATCTCATCTTGAGGGGGGCTTCACGCTTAGATGC
>NZ_JAQFVF010000071.1 GCF_027789125.1 Paenibacillus aestuarii
GGGCAAAACCGGACTGGAGCGGTGTTAGCGGTGGGAGTAGCGTCTGTAGTTGGGCAAAACCGGACTGGAGCGGTGTTAGCGGTGGGAGTAGCGTCGGTAGTTGGGCAAAACCGGACTGGAGCGGTGTTAGCGGTGGAGTAGCGTCTGTAGTTGGGCAAAACCGGACTGGAGCGGTGTTAGCGGTGGGAGTAGCGTCTGTAGTTGGGCAAAACCGGACTGGAGCGGTGTTAGCGGTGGGAGTAGCGTCTGCAATTGGGTAGAATCTGATTGCGTGTGGGAAGTAGGTGGATGGAACCGCAAGGTGATGAAGAGCAGTTTGCTGATGAGGCGGCTGCTTCTTTTTTTGTTTCTTGAGCTAGTAGTGGTAGAATTATAAGAAAGGATCGTCATAGTATTTATACATACCTAAGGAGGACAACGAAATGAGTTTAGGCAAGCAAGCGAGCATCGGATTTATCGGTACGGGCGTTATGGGAAAAAGTATGGTGAGAAATCTGATGAAGGCAGGGCACGAGCTGCACGTATACAGCCGGACGAAGTCCAAGGCAGATGAATTGATAGTGGAAGGCGCAATTTGGCACGATAGTCCTGCTGAACTGGCACACACGGTTCAGGTTGTGATCTCGATCGTCGGGTATCCGCATGACGTGGAGGAGCTCTATCTAGGCGACAATGGCATTGTGGCGAATGCCAAGCCAGGTACGTACTTGATTGATATGACGACGTCGAGTCCATCGCTCGCGCAGTCGATCCAACAGGCCGCATCGGCCAAAGGCTGCTTCTCGTTGGACGCTCCGGTGTCCGGCGGAGATGTAGGGGCAAGGGAAGCCCGATTGTCGATCATGGTCGGAGGCGATCAGGCTGCGTTCGAGGCGGTTAAGGCGATTTTTGAAGCGATGGGCACGAATATCGTGTACCAAGGGGCGGCAGGCGCCGGCCAATTCACGAAGATGAGCAACCAGATCGCCATCGCCTCGAATATGATGGGGGTATGCGAAGCGCTGAGCTACGCCAAGAAGGCTGGATTGGATCCGCAAACCGTGCTGAAAAGCATTGAAACCGGCGCTGCAGGCAGCTGGTCTCTGAGCAATTTGGGGCCGCGGATGCTGGCGGGCAATTTTGAGCCGGGCTTTTTTGTGAAGCATTTTATCAAGGATCTAAATATTGCGCTGCAATCTGCGGAAGAGATCGGGCTGGACATGCATGGCGTGAAACTGGCTAAGTCGCTCTATGAACAGCTCGTACAGCAAGGGGATCAAGACTGCGGGACGCAGGCGCTTTTCAAATTGTACATCTCTTAAGGGGTGATGCGAGTGAAAACTTTATTGCAATATGGCCGAGGACAGCTTGCGGTAGAAGTACCGGATTCAGCAACGATTATTGAGCCGCAGCATTTGGACGGGTTCGACGATGAGAAAGCGGCATTCGAAGAAGCGCTGCGTCAGCCGATCGGAGATGTCCGCCCGCTGCGTGAGAGGGTGAAGCCGTCCGATCGGGTAGCCATCGTGATCAGCGATATTACAAGGCCGACGCCGAACCATAAGCTGGTGCCATGGCTGCTGGAAGAGCTGGCACATGTACCGGATGAACAGTTCGTGATTATTAACGGAACTGGCACGCATCGCGACCAAACACCTGAAGAGTTGGAGCAGATGCTGGGGGCGGATGTCGTCCGGCGTGTGCGCGTCATCAACCATCATTGCCAAGTAAAGGAAGAACTCGTGCATGTCGGAAGAAGCAGCTTTGGCTGTGATGTGTACTTAAATAAAGATTATGTTGAAGCGGACTTCCGGATTGTGACCGGCTTTATTGAGCCGCATTTCTTCGCCGGGTTCTCCGGAGGTCCGAAGGGTATTATGCCAGGGATTGCCGGCATCGAAACCATCCTGACATTTCATAACGCCCGGATGATCGGCGACCCGCTCGCCACCTGGGGCAACATGACCGGTAACCCGCTGCAGCAGATGGCCGCGGAGGTCAACCGGATGTGCAAGCCGGAATTTATGCTGAACGTGACGTTGAATAAGGACAAAGCGATTACGTCAGTGTTTGCCGGCGAGTTGTTCGAGGCGCATGCGGCTGGCTGTGCATTTGTGAAGGAGCACGCGATGGTGGCGGTCGATGCGCGCTACGACGTGGTGATCACCTCGAACTCCGGCTATCCGCTCGATCAGAATCTGTACCAAGCCGTCAAAGGGATGAGCGCGGCGCATAAAATCGTCAAGCAGGGCGGCGCGATCATCTGCGCTGCGGAATGCTCGGACGGGTTGCCCAATCATGGCAACTATGCGGAAATTTTGCAGCTGCGCAAGACGCCGCAGGAGATTTTGGAACTGATCAACAGCGGGTCGTTTCAAATGTTTGATCAGTGGCAGGTGCAGAAGCAGGCGGTTGTGCAGGTTTGGGCGGACGTGTACGTCCATTCATCGCTGCCGGATGAGGACGTGAGCAAGGCGATGTTCACGCCGGTGCCGGATATCGACGAGCTGCTGGCGCAGCTTAAGGGGCGTTACGGCGAGGAGATGCGCGTTGCGGTTTTGCCGCTGGGCCCGCTGACGATCCCTTATGTGCAAGGAGAGTAAGCAGTAAATAGAAGGACCCGTATTGTAGTCTCTACGATGTGGGGTTCTTTTTTTTGTCTCCGCAAACTTTTTCAGACGCCCCTGCGTCCTACAAGTGTAAGGCAAGTGATTGATACGCGCGTATCAAAAGGAGATTTTGGCATGAATAAGAAAATGGAGAAATTGTTGATTGAGTGTATAACCGAACACAAAGAAAATGTGTACCGCCTGGCTTACAGCTATGTGAAAAACGCCGATGATGCGCTAGATATTGTGCAGGAGGCGATCCATAAAGCTTTTTCATCAGCCGGCAGCTTGAAAGCCGAGAGTTCGATGAAGAGCTGGTTTTATAAAATCGTGGTCAACACCTCGCTGGATTTCTTGAGAAAACATAAGCGCATCCAAATTGTGGATGACCAGACGCTTGAAGTGCATGGCCCCGTCTCCGAGGACCAGTATGCCAATTTGGATTTGAAAAAAGCGATGGACGAATTGCCCGCCCTTTACCGGAGCGTTATCGTGCTCAGATATTTTGAAGATTTGAAAATTGAAGAAATTGCCGACGTCCTGAACGAGAACGTGAACACGATCAAGACGCGCTTGTACACAGCGCTGAACAAACTGCGCATCACGATGAGTGATGACGTTTTGCGGGAGGTTAAATAAGATGGGTGAGCAGCTGAAACCGTTGAAAGAACAATACGAGAACATCTCGATTCCGAAGGAGTTGGATTTCATCGTAAAACAAGCGATCAAACAAAGAAAGACAAAATCAGCCTATATGAAGTGGGTGATCGGCATTGCGGCGGCAATTATCGTTTGCACGACGACGGGGGTTAACAGCAATCCCGCTTTTGCCAAGGCGTTATCGGAAGTGCCGGTTGTCGGTTCGATCGTCAAAGTGTTGACGTTCAAAGAAGTTGTGGTCAATGAGGGCAATGCGCAAGCAACGTTCCAGGTGCCTGCAGTTACAAACATGACAAATCAGTCTTTGGAGGCTGCGCTGAATAGCAAATATGTGGAAGAAAACAAAAAGCTTTATGATCAATTTACCGCGGATGTGGCAAAATTAAAGCAAAACGGCGATGGCCACTTGGGAGTGAATAGCGGCTATACGGTGAAAACCGATAATGAGCAAATTCTTGCGATCGGCCGCTACGTTGTCAACACAGTGGGCTCGTCTTCAACGACATTCAAATATGACACCATCGATAAGAAAAATGAAGTGTTACTCACACTGCCGAGCTTATTCAAAGACGATCGTTATATCAGTTTGATCAGTGACAACGTTAAGGAACAAATGAAGGCGCAGATGAAAGCGGACGATAAAAAGGTATATTGGGTTGAAGGTGTACCTAATCAGGCGAATGCAGCATTTAAAAACATTGGCCCCGATCAAAACTTTTATATCAATGCGGACGGCAAGCTGGTCATTTCTTTTAACAAATATGAGGTTGCCCCTGGGTATATGGGCGTGATAGAGTTTGTCATTCCTACAGAGGCGATAGCGGATGATTTGGTCAGCGGTGTATATGTAAAATAAAGAGGAAACCACGCCATAGTGATGTGACCCCACCTGTTAGATTTTGTTTAACAAATAGGTGCGGTTCACAACGGCGTGGTTTTGTTTTATTCGCCAGCGAGCGTTTCCCCGGTCTCCAGCAGCGTCTTCATACCCGATAGAACGAGCGGCAAGCCGTTCATGAGGATATTCGCCGTCTGCGCAGCCAGCTCGATTTCATCATGCACAACCGTGACAAGCGTCACGCCGTGAAGCTCCGGATGGGCTACGATCTCCCACGTCATCCGTGACGGGACGTCATTCTCCGTGCCGGGGAAAGATAGAAAGCGCCAGCTCATCACGAGTTTTCGCGGCGGGTCGATGTCGAGGATGATCCCTTCCGCTTTTTTCTCCGTACCGTTCCAAAGCTCAAATGGGGAGTCGATGTCCCAGCTCGATCGAACGGCGCATTGGAACCAAAACTTCGACGTTTGCGCCGGGTCCGTCAAAGCTTGCCATACACGTTCAGGCGTTGCTTTAATCGCGATCCGGTTCACATGCTTAGGCATGTTATTCATATCGTTGTCACGCTCCAATTCGTCTTGTAGTGAGGTTAAACCAATGAGCCAAGGCTCGGTGTATTTACTTACCCATCGTTCATAAATTTGGCGAATCGGCACTGCATTCAAATAATGAAGCTTCTCGCGGCCTTCTTTTCTTGTCGTAATGAGTCCGGATTCCTCCAAGACGTTCAAATGCTTCATAACGCCGAAGCGGGACATGTCGAGCGGAGTGCAGAGTTCATTCAGCGTCTGGCCATCAGAGGCTTGAAGCAGGTCCAATAGCATACGGCGGCTGGGATCAGCGAGCGCTTTGAAAATATCGTTGTCCAATCGAAACACATCCTTTCATGGCAATCTAAAAAAACGGGTATGCACCGCTTGACATGTGACTATTTAGTAACGTATTATTGAAACATGACAAGTGACTTTATAGTCACATATTAACATAAGCAAAATAGTTTGTCAGCCGCAGCGGCCAGACGAAGATGAAGTCTTTTAGCGCAGCTTCACATTGAACTGATGAGGTCATTTTTTTTTGCTTGATATGTGACTGTAAGGTAACGTTTTGATCGTCGTGAAAAACCTAAACAAGGAGATGGTATGTATGAAGACGCTGGAACAAAAAAATGCTGAAACGGTGACCGCGTTTATAGAGGACGCTAACAATCGGCGTTTATTGGAGGAGACGGGGCAATTCTTTGCTCTGCAAATGGCAGCGGCATTTACGGATCGGCGGTACGCGGTCGATGAAATTTTAGCCCAGGGCGACAAGGTCATCGCGAGAATCATGATAACGGCTGTGCACTCGGGCCAATTCGTACAGTATGCGCCGACGGGGAAAATCGTGAAAGTGACGCAATTCCGTGAATTCCGCGTGAGCGAGGGAAACATTACGGAACAATGGGGCTGGCTCGACACATCCACGCTTCTGCCGCAGCTGCAAGCTTGAAACATGACGTAAAGGAGATGATCTTGAACATGAAAACACTAGAACAGCGCAATGTGGAAACGGTACACGAGTTTATCGAGGCATTTTGGAACGAAAATGAATTGGAGAGTACGGAGCGTTATTTGTCCGATGATTACCAAGAGCTTGCTTACCAATCCAAGGAAGGCCTGAAGAAATTCGCCTTAACGATCTTGGAGGCATTTCCCGACAAACACTATACGATCGAGTCGATCATTGGTCAAGAAGATAAGGTGCTCGTCAGAATGACGGTAAAAGGCACGCATCAAGGCATGTTTTTTGGCACGGCGCCTACAGGGCGTACGATGGATGTCACGCTTTACCGTCAATATCGTGTTGTGGATGGCAAGATTACCGAGCACCGGGGCTGGATCGATATGGTCACGATGTGGCATCAGCTGCGGGGCAACTGAACGGTCGAACGGCGATCTGGCCTTCAGCCATCCCGCCTATCGCATCGGCTTCCCGTACCGTACGAGAACATGCCACATTAGTTTCAGTTCTTGGAGCACTTGCTCGTACGTTCCTCTGTCGCTCCAAGCGTCTGGATTTCGTTTCAAATCCATCGCTGCCAAGCCGATTACGCTTGCATCAATGAGTCCGTTCCGGGCAATTGCTCGGGCCAGAGAAGGCATCGATGGACCTCGAAAATCCATAGGCACATCATCCATCGAGAGGACAAAACCCATATGCCAATAAAGCTTAATGGCATACTTGAGGCATATTTGTTCGAGGACGCCACCAATAGATGTGCCCTTGAAGGATGGATCAGCTACAAGGATGCTGACATCATCTCGCAGCGAAATGTCGCCATGAATCTGGGCTTCGATGTAGTGATTCAGATTGCGGTTGGGCGCTTTGTTGCAGGGGGGCTGGAACGGTTGTTCCAGCTGAACGAGCATATGGCGAATGAGCTTCGACACTGATATATTTTTTTCACCGATGGCAAAATCACGAAAGAACGCATCGCTCAAAAGAGCAGATAGGACGAGATCCAATTGCTCATACGTCCCCTTTTCTTTGGGGTTTTGATGCGAATCCGAATAGGTATAGGTGCAGCGCCGGGAAACTTCAGGGGATAAAAGGAAATAGCACGAACCAAACCGAGGTGCAGGTCCATCCGGATGCAGCATGATATCCAGGGCGCCATACTTGGGACGCTCGTTAGGGGCGGCGCCGTCATAGGCTCCGTTAAATAACTGCCGCTCCCACACGTCCCGGTGCCCGCCTGGATAGGCCGACACACTGCCGTTGGATAGGAAGGTCTCAAATTGACTTTTATAAACCCCTTGTTCAAGCAGGTTTTCCGCCACACTTCGCATCGTTGGATCTGGCCGGTCCGGATGAAAGTGCAAAGCGACTCTTGCATAGGTTTTGAGCTTCGTTATCGCCTGATCATAGGTCGTCCTCTCCAGGTTACACATCCGCAAAATTTCCTCAATGGTTGGGTCCGCCTCATGTTTGTACTTTTTTGCATACTCAGAGATATGCGCAAGTGCTAATTGCTGAGACGTGGATAAATTCGCCGCCAGATGAACCACCTCCTATTTTTGGTCATTATATGATGAGCGACATATGGATTTCAAGCATGAGCAGGCGATTGCAGCCTGCTCTTTTTTGCTTCCGCAGGATGAAGTTAAACCATGACGATAACTGTAAAAAATGATAACTCACCCTTGCGTGGCGCTGTAAACCTCCGCCATGTGAGGGTTTTCACACCGTGCGTACAAGAAGTTAAATGAGTACGGTAGCCGGAAACGCGAACAGTCACTTATGATACGAGTTAGTAGCCAATCCCAATCAGTCAGGAGGATGCTGAGTGCAGCAACCATTGGAAGCGCAGATGCAAGGAGCCCAGGTGAGCTCGTTCAAACGATCACAGCTGTTGCGAGATCTCATCAGAGATCGGTGGATGTATCTTCTTTTAATCCCTGGAATTTTATATTTTATCGTCTTCAAATATGTGCCCATGTTTGGCTTGGTGATGGCGTTTCAGGACTACAAGCCATTTACCGGATTTATGAACAGCCCCTGGGTTGGCTTCAAACATTTTGAGCGGTTTTTCACAGAGCCCCAATTCTGGACCTTGTTTCGAAATACATTATTGCTAGCCGTTTATAATTTGGTGTTCTTCTTTCCGCTTCCCATTATTCTAGCTCTCATGATCAACGAAGCGCGCCAAGCGCTGTTTAAGAAAGTTGTCCAGACGCTGCTGTATGTACCGCATTTCATATCGTGGGTCGTTGCGGTTGGGATCTTCTACGTGCTCTTCACCACAGAAGGCGGTGTCGTGAACGAATTGCTTGTGCGCTTCGGGGCGGAGAAGATTCCGTTCATGCTCAGCGAAGAATGGTTCAGACCGATGATCATCGGTCAATCCATTTGGAAAGAGGCAGGTTGGGGAACGATCATTTTCTTAGCCGCTTTGTCCGGCGTCGATTTGCAATTGTATGAAGCTGCACGCATGGACGGGGCCGGCCGTTGGCGGCAGCTATGGCATATCACATTGCCGGCAATTCGCAGCACGATCGTAATCCTGTTCATTCTGCGGCTGGGCAGCTTCCTCGATACCGGCTTCGAGCACATCTTCCTGATGCTCAATTCCATGAACCGAGAAGTCGGTGAAGTGTTCGATACCTACGTCTATATGAAAGGATTGACCCAAGCCCAATATAGCTACAGCGCCGCAGTCGGTCTATTCAAATCGCTAGTCGGACTCGTGCTGGTGCTCGGCGCGAACAGGCTGGCGAAGAAATTCGGCGAAGAGGGCGTTTACTAGTGATGGCTTAAGAAGGAGGCTGTGAACAAATGCCGATGAATGACAAGACGTTCAGCAATAAATGGTTCGATGGGGTGAACTACGCGCTATTAACCCTTGTTTCATTGATCACAATCATTCCTTTTATCTACATTGTCTTCGTCTCGTTTGCCTCACCTTCAGAGGTGGTCAAAGGCGGACTGCTATTGGTGCCTACTGAATTTACGCTTAGCGCCTATAAATACATTTTCTCAACAGGTACAATGGTGAAAAGCATTGGCGTATCGATTTATGTAACCGCTTTAGGGACGATGATCAATCTATTGCTCACTTCGATCACAGCCTATCCTTTGGCTCGCACGACGCTGCGGGGCCGAAGAACACTCATGCTGATGATTCTCATTACGATGCTGTTCAGTGGCGGTATGATCCCGACCTACTTTGTCGTCAAATCGTTGGGTCTCATCAATACATATGGGTCACTTATGATCCCTACGGCGATCAGCGCGTTTAACTTGGTCGTGCTGAAGAACTTTTTCCAACAAATCCCTGACGGCTTGGAAGACGCTGCGCGAATCGACGGCTGCAACGATATCGGTATTTTGTTCAGGATCGTGCTGCCGCTGTCTATGCCGGCAATGGCGACGTTCGGGCTGTTCTACGCTGTAGGCCATTGGAACACTTTTTTCAATGCGGTCATTTACATCAATGATTCCGAAAAATGGCCGGTACAGGTTGTGCTCAGGCAAATTGTTCTGCTGTCCCAGGATAGGATCGGGGATTCAACCTCGCAGTCCGATCCGGCGGATTATTTGCCGCAAACGATCCGCATGGCGTCCATTGTAGTCGCGACTGTCCCTATCGTACTGGTCTATCCGTTCCTGCAGAAGCATTTTGCCAAAGGTGCTTTGTTAGGCTCCGTCAAGGGATAACCGATCAAGTTTATCATATAAAGATGCACTGTCATGATCCGATTACTGGAGGGGTACAAATGAATAGAAAACGATCTGTAGCTTTATTTTGCACGATTGCGTTCACAGCTGGAACACTTGCCGGATGCACCAGCAATGGCGCTCCAGCCAAAGAAGAGTCGGCAGGGGCGGACAATACGCCGCTAGAGGTGACAATCGCTACGCCGCAAGTCGGGGAAGCGCCGAAGAAAGGCAGCGATATTGAGCAAGCCATGGAGAAGTATACGAATGCCAAAATCGATATTCAGTGGATTCCCGATGCAGCTTTTGAAGACAAGAAGAACATCATGATCGCTTCGAGCGAAATGCCGAAAGCTTTTAAAGTGAAGGCGAACGCGTCGACCCTGAACGCCATTCAGTCCGGTTTGTTTTGGGAAATTGGACCGCTGTTAAAAGATTACAAAAATTTATCGGAGCTCAGCCCGATGTATTACGACAACATTAAAGTCGATGGCAAGCTGTATGGGCTGCCGTTATACAGGGACATTGGGCGTGCCGGTATCGTATACCGCAAAGACTGGTTTGATGCGCTGGGACTTAAACCGCCGGTAACGCTCGATGATTGGTACAATGTGGCCAAAGCCATGGCCGAGAAAGATCCCGACAAGAACGGCCAACCCGATACGTACGGGTTCTTCCTGGACAAAAACTATAACGATCCGGTGCAAAGCAACAGCTTTATGACGCGCCTGTCGGTGCCCAATGGAGCGCCGAATAAATGGGGCGTTGAAAACGGGAAAATTGTCGCCGAGTTTATGACCAAACCTTATATGGACACGATGAAGCTGCTCCGGCGCATGTTCCAGGAAAAATTAATAAATCAAGACTTCTCGATCGTGCAAACAGCAGATTCCGACAATAAATGGAATGCGGGCAAGGTCGGCATTCGCGTGAACACCGTGGTCACCGCATCAGCAACTTCGTTCGATAACGTGTCCAAATCAACGCCGAATGCCGTTGTCGATGTCGTACCGTTCACAGGGCCCAACGGCCTGAAAATTCCCGCAGAAACGGGGAATAACGGCTTCTACCTGTTCCCGAAATCAAGCGTGAAGACAGAAGCAGAGCTGAAGCGGCTGCTGGGCTTTTTCAATAAGCTGCTGGATGCTGACATGTCGACATTGTTGACGAGAGGAATTGAAGGCAAGCACTTCACAAAGACGGCGGACGGCAAAGCCCAATTTAAAGATTTGACGCTGTTCAACCTGGAAGTGAAGCCATATCGCGACAGCCTGCCGTCTTTTGAGACAACGGGCAAAGGCATTCCTTTGAAGCAGAACGAGCTGCAGGCGAAAGGTTCAAAAATTGCAGCTGAGAACCTGCAAAGCGTCGTTCCTAACGTAGCGCTGACGTTTAATTCGGTAACGTATACCGAAAAAGGCGTAGAGCTGGATAACATGATTCGCGACGCGCAAACCAAGTACATTATGGGGAAAATCGATGATGCCGGCTGGCAGGCCGAACTGGATAAGTGGCTGAAAGCGGGCGGGCAGAAGGTCATCGACGAATATACGGCGGAATATGCCAAAACGAACAAGTAAGGCTCACACGCATCGGCGCATAGATATGGAGGGACATGCATGCAAACCCATGTAAAAGTGATTGAAAGCACCGGCTACATCAATGGCTGCTGGGTAGAACCCGGCAGCCGTCCGGCTAAGGCACATTACAGCCCGCTGAATACCGAGCTGCTGGTAGGGAGCAGCACGCAGCTGAGCACGGCTGACGTGGATTTGGCTGTACAGAGCGCGAAGCAGGCGCTCCCGAACTGGTCCGCATTGTCCGGCGTGCAGCGGGCGGACTATTTGTTTAAAGCGGCACAGATGCTGGAGGACCATCTGGAAGATTTGGCACAGCTGCTGACGGCGGAGATGGGCAAACCGCTCGGCGAAGCGCGCGGAGAAGTCAGCCGAGCTGGCGTGCTGCTGCGCTATTATGCCGGTGAAGGGCTGCGCAGCGTCGGCGACGTCCTGCCTGCCACGGACGGGATCTCCCACCTATACACGACGCGAGTGCCGCTTGGCGTCGCCGGCCTGATCACGCCGTGGAATTTCCCTGTTGCCATCCCTGTCTGGAAGCTCGCCCCGGCACTTATCTTCGGCAACACGGTGGTCTGGAAGCCGGCCGAGCCTGCCACCATAACGGCTGCACGGCTCATGCAGCTGCTGGAAGCGAGCGGTTTGCCGCAAGGTGTCGTTCAGCTGGTGAGCGGCTCAGGCTCCGTTGTCGGCCAGCGTATTCTCGATCACCCCGACGTGACGGGGATCTCCTTCACAGGCTCGGACGCCGTCGGCAAGCAGGTCGCCCAAGCCGCCACGGCCCGCCATGCGAAATACCAGCTGGAGATGGGCGGTAAGAACGCGACGATTGTGCTGGCAGATGCCGATCTGGAGCGGGCGGCCGATACCATCATCAGTGCTGCGATGCGGTCTGCAGGCCAGAAGTGTACGGCGACCAGCCGTGTCATCATCGAGAAGCCGGTAAAGGCGCAATTGACCTCCCTGCTCGTCGAGCGGGCCAAGCGCATTCAACTGTCTGATCCACGGGACAGCGGCTGCTATTTGGGACCGGTCGTTTCCAAAAGGCAGCATGCGTCGATACTCGACTTCATCCAAAGCGGAGTCCGCGAAGGCGCCGAAATTTTGGCCGGCGGGCAAGCGAAGACAGAAGGCGAATTCGCCAAGGGCTACTATATCGAGCCGACGATACTGGACCATGTCGACCCGCAGTCGACGCTTGCGCAGGAGGAAATATTCGGTCCGGTGCTCCTCATTCATGAGGCCGATGATCTCGATCATGCGATTCAACTGGCGAACGGCGTCCGGTACGGCTTGGCAGCCGCCATTTTTACGCACAATCAAAAGCATATCCATCATTTTGTGAATCGCATCGAGGCCGGTTTGATCAAGGTCAACGGGGAAACCGCCGGCGTAGAGCCGCAAGCCCCTTTTGGCGGCATGAAGTTGTCCAGCTCTTATTCCCGTGAACAGGGAAGAGCGGCCATCGAGTTTTTTACGCAGGTTAAAACGGTTGTGATTACGCCGTAATCCATTCGCACGAAGCGCGAACGAAGGGATGATAAGCCTATGAATTACGCAGCATTCAGTAAAAAACTGGAAACGATATCAGCGATCAATATTACGCCGTTTGATGAACAGACGCGCCGCATTGATTGCGGAGGCTTGGAAGCGAACATTGAGTTCTTGCTGGCACATGGGGCAGAGGTGATTGTGCCGTGCGGCAATACCGGCGAATTCTATGCGCTGACGCTGGAAGAGGCCAAGCAAGTGACGGAGCGGGTCGTGGGCATCGTTAATCAACGCGCCATTGTCATGGCAGGGATCGGCTATTCCGTTGCCACCGCGATCGAGCTTGGCCGGCATGCGCAGCAGGTTGGGGCGGATTGCGTGATGATCCACCAGCCGATCCACCCTTATATCACGACGTCCGGTGCGGTTACTTATTACCGGAACGTGATCGAAGGCCTGGACATCCCGTCCATCCTTTATCTCAAAGATGCGCAAGTGTCCGACGATATCTTGCTCTCACTGGCACCGCTGGACAAATGTGTTGGCGTGAAGTACGCCATCAACGATCTTCCGCGGTTTACCCATACCGTGCGCCGGGTCGGCACCGGGCACAACATCGCCTGGATCTGCGGCACGGCGGAGAAATGGGCGCCGTTCTTCTTCAATGCCGGCGCCAAAGGCTTTACATCCGGCCTTATGAACGTGCATCCGGATCTGTCCATACGGATGCTGCAAGCCTTGCGCGATCAAGACTGGCCGGCGGTATGGAAGCTGTGGGAGGACGTGCTGCCGTTCGAGAATTTGCGCGCGAAGTATAACGCTGGCAACAATGTGGTCGTTGTGAAGGAAGCGATGGAGCAAATCGGGCTGCGCGCAGGCGTCACGCGCGAACCCGTTGATCCTTTGAACGCATCGGACCAAAAGGAAGTATGCATGATATTACGAACATGGGGGCTGCTGTAAGGATGAAAATTTCAGATCTTCGTTTGACGGTCATCGCAATGCCGCGAAATACAGGGTTTGTCTGCAAGCATGTCATTGTGGAAATTGACTCGGACGTTGGCTTAACCGGCATCGGAGAGATGTCCGATTTCTCCCATCTGCCGCATTATTCGCTGGACATCCATGACATGGCGGTTGTGCTGAAATCAATGTTGCTGGGCCAGAACCCGTTTGACATCTCACGGATCAATATGGAACTGCTCGCCAACTTCCCGGAAACGATGTTCTATTATGAGAAGGGCAATTTTATCCGCAACGGGATTGATGCAGCATTGCATGATCTTTGCGCCAAATCGCTGGGGATCTCCGTCGCTGACTTCATCGGCGGAAGAATTCAGGAGCGGATCAAAGTGTGCTACCCGATCTTCCGACATCGCTTTATGGATGAAGTTCAGGAGAATTTGGCGATTGTCCGTGAGCGGCTGCGCCAAGGATTTGATACATTCCGGCTTTACGTTGGTAAAAATCTGGATGCAGACGAGGCATTTCTGGATGGCGTCAGGAGCGAATTCGGTTCCAATGTCACCATTAAATCACTGGATTTCAGCCATTTGCTGGACTGGAAAGCGGCGCTGAAAGCGACGAAGCGGCTGTCGCAATACGATTTCCAGTTGGTGGAAAGCCCGGCTGTCCAGAACGATTTCATAGGGCTGCATCACTTCCGGATGAACACGGAATATCCGGTGAGCGAGCATGTGTGGAGCTTCCGCCAGCAATCGGAGATGATCAAGCATGATTCGGTCGATATCTTTAATATATCCCCGATTTTCATCGGCGGGCTCACCTCCGCCCGGAAAGCAGCCGCAGCAGCGGAAGTCGCCGGCAAGTCGTGCTTGATCGGTACGACCCAGGAGCTGTCCGTAGGGACGGCTGCGATGGCGCACTTGGGCAGCTCGCTGGCGAATTTGAACTACACGTCGGACCCGACAGGGCCTAAGCTGTATGTCGGCGACATCGTCAAGCATCCGGTGCAGTACGAGAACGGCTATCTGCTCGTTCCCGGACGCGAATTGCCCGGTCTAGGCATGGAGCTCGATTGGGAGCAGATCAATCTTTATCGAGTGGAAGATCTGAGCTGGGGGAACGTCTCCGTACATCAGCTTCAAGATCGTACGGCGCAAACGAAAAAGTAAAAAGTGAACAGTCGCCCGAACTTTACCAGCCGGGCGTCTGGTTTTGATATATAATAGGGTCATTGGATCGAAAGTTATCCGAAGTGAGGAGAACGAAGATGCGCACTTATTTATACCGCATGATCCTCTTCGCCATGCTGCTGGTAGCCATACCAGTGATCACGATCGGCATGATTTCTTATCAAATTTCCTCTCAGGATATAGAGAAGAAAGTGAAAGAAAGCAACGACCAGATTTTGCTGCAGAACCAGATGAGAATTGAGCAAGTATTGAAAAATGTAGAAATGGGAGCCGTGCAATATTTAAACTCGCCACTTGTCAATGACAACCTCTACAATGCATTAACTCATGACGATTTCCAAACGATAACAAGCCTTGCCAAAGGTTTATATAATTTGCAATCCTTATCGGGCGTGTCCGACACCCAGCTCGTGAATTTGGAGAAAGACTGGATGATCAGCAATCTGGGCTTTACCGGAATGGAGGGGAACACGGAGCCCGAGCGCTTGCAGGCGTATGCCCGGAATCCGCTCAATTTGTTCTGGCAAGCCGATGAACAAGGGATTCGGATGGTGGTGAAGCTGCCGATGATCGCCCCTTCGACAACGCCCAAAGCGCTGCTCATCATCGAGATGTCGAAGAAAGAATTGGAGAAAGGGCTGTCGCAAACGAAGCAGCTCGGCGATATATACGTTCTGAACCGCGAGCACATGCCGTTCTTAAGCAATACAGGCGCAACAGGCATCCCGGATTCGCTCTTGACGGCTCTGAAAACCGTAAGCGGTGCGAGTGGATATTACGAAGGTAAAGCAACGGCTGTTAATTATCGGGCATCTTCCTATAATTGGATTTATGCTTCCGTCGTCTCTATCGATCAAGTGACGATGGAATCGAAGAAGATCGCTTTTTTTACGGTAAACGTCTGTCTGGCCGTCTTTGTCATCATTGCCGGCGCCGCATTTTACGGAAGCAGACGACTGTACTCGCCCATCCGCCGGTTGTTTCGGATTATGGAGCAATTCGGGGGTGAAGCTGCGGAGACGCGCAGGAAGGATGAATTTGCTTTTATCGAAGATCGATTTCATGCTTTATTCCGTACACGCAAGCAGTTTCAGCAACAGCTTCAAGGCCAGAAGGGACAGATGAAAGAGTTCTTTTTGTTGAAGCTGTTCATGGGCCAGGTGACAGAGAGCGAGTTCGCCTTCAAATGCGATACGTACGGCTTCGCCGAAAAAGGGAAGGCTATGGGCGTGATTGCGCTGCAAATCGATTCCTTGCAGGATACGCGATATTTGGAGAGCGATAAGGAGCTGCTGCTCTTCGCGATTCATAACATCGTCAGCGAGCTGCTGCCCGCTCACCGCTTGCTGGGCTCCCTGCTGCTGGACCAGTCCCAGGTATCTCTGCTTACCGGCGATACGGATGATCACCGGGAGCTGCAGAACTGTTTTCATCAGGCAGCGGAAGAAATCAAATCCAAGGTGCACGAGCTGCTTCAGCTGGAAGTCAGCATGGGCATCAGCCGGGTATTTACCCGCTATACGGATGCCATGAACGCGCACGCCGAAGCTTTGGAAGCGCTTAAGCGGAGAATTCGCCTGGGGAGCGATATGATTATCCACTACGAGGATATCGAGTCCGTGCCTGCGAACAGCATGCATTTGACAGTTTCCTGGAGCCAGTCGGCGGATTATTTGGTTAACGCGTTAAAAACCGGAGACGCCACGTCGACGTTTGAACAATTCGACCAATTCGTGGCATCGATAATGGAGAAGGATATTCGTTTTAACGATTTTCAACTTGTCATGGTCGAGCTGATCACGCGGATTCACGGGCTGGTTCAGAAGCAGGGCGGTACGCTGGAAAGCTTGATCGGCACGAATTCCATGCTTCATTCTTTCATGAAGCTGAACACCGTGCAGGAGATTACGACGTGGTTCAAGTCCGATTTGCTGCCGCCGGCGCTTGCTTTCTTCAAAGGGCGCGCAGATTCGCAGTACATCAATCTCACGCACCAAATGATCGAAATGATTCACGAGGGATACGAGCAGGATCTTACGCTTGAAGCTTGCGCCAACCAGCTGAAATATCACCCTGTTTATGTAAGCCGTGTATTCAAGAAAGAGACAGGCGTTACGTTCATCGAGTATCTGACGACCTATCGGGTGAACATGGCGAAAAAATGGCTGAAAGAGACGGATATGAAAATTTCGGAAATCGCCGAGCGTCTGAATTATGCCAATTCCACCGGGTTTATCCGCACGTTTCGCAAGCTGACCGGGATGACCCCGGGCCAATACCGTGAAATCTGAGTCAATCAAGAAAGGGGAGGGATATCGGATGAATAATCCAATGTTGGAGCAAATGCGGGATCAGTATATCGAAAGCGAAGGAAAATGGTTTTCCTTGAGGTGGCACTACATTGAGAGCTGCTTGCTCAAAGCTTATTTGGACAGCTATCATCAATCCGGCGATGACAAATACTACCGCTTCGTCAAACAGTTCATCGACCGGCTCTATGATGAGAAGGGGCGCATCCCGGAAATTGATGTTCGCTATTATAGTATCGATCAGATCAGACCAGCCACTGTCCTCTTCGACCTTTATCAAAAAGAAAAGGATCCCCGCTATAAGCAGGTGATGGATTTGATCTATGAGCAATTGAAAACTTATCCAAGAACTAAGAACGCGAATTTTTGGCATAAAGAAAATTATCCATTTCAAGTTTGGCTCGACGGTCTTTATATGGGGCAGCCGTTCCTGGTACGATACATCAAGGAATTTGCGGACAATAAAGATTATTCCGATACGATTCATCAGTTTATGAATGTTCGGAAGTTTATTTTCAATGAGCAGAATCGTTTATACTACCATGCTTATGATGAGAGCCGGGAGATGTTCTGGTGTGACAAATCCACGGGAATGTCTCCGCATGTCTGGGGGCGTGCGGTAGGCTGGTTCGTGATGGCGCTGGTTGACGTGCTGGAGCTTTTGGAAGATGAGCCTGCTGACAGCGAACCGTTGAAAGCGCTGCTGCAAGAAGCGGTGGAAGGCATGCTGCCTTACCAGCACAGCGGGGGGATGTGGTACCAGGTTGTCGATCTGGGTGATCAACCTGGGAATTATTTGGAATCCAGCGGGACTTTGATGCTGGCTTATGCGATGTTGAAGGGGGCGCGCCTGGGGTTCTTGCCGGCAAGGTACGCTGAGCTCGGTCAAGCTGCATTTGCGGGCACCGTCCGGCACTATCTCCGCGAGGAACAGGGGGAGGTGCTTCTGGGCGGCATCTGCCGCAGTGCAGGGCTTGGCAAGAACCCGGATACAGGCAGAATTCGGGATGGAAGCTTCAAGTACTACACGGAGAGCGAAGCGATCGTGAATAATAACGGCCATGGCGTAGCACCGCTGCTGATGGCGTATTGTGAATTAAAGCTTTTATCGGAGTAAAGCGGAGACGGGAGAGAAGACCATGCTGAACACATTAAATAAAAGCTTGGAGAAATGGCTGCCGCTGATTACGCCAGCGAGTGTCATGATTGGCATTGTTTTGACAGTATGGTTAAAATCGTACGCATATTTAGTTCCGTGGATTTTCGGCTTTATGACCTTTGCGGGCAGCTTGAGCATGAACTTTAAAGATTTGAAAAAAGCGTTAGCCCACCCGTTCCCGATCTTCGTGACGATGACGGCTTTGCACGTGCTGATGCCAGCGGTTGCTTGGCTTATCGGTCTTGTTTTGTTTCACGACGATGTGTACTTGCGGACCGGTTTCATCTTAATGGTCGTTATTCCTACCGGTGTAGTCAGTTTTATGTGGGCGTCGATCTATAAAGGCAACATTGCGCTAACCCTGTCGGTGATATTAATCGATACACTGCTGTCGCCGTTTCTCGTTCCTTTAACGATGGAGACTCTCATGGGTGTTCAGGTAAAAATGGATGTGCCGGGCATGATGAAAGGCCTCATCTTCATGATCGTCCTTCCCTCCTTGCTGGGGATGCTTCTCAACCAGTTGACACAGGGAAGGGTGAAGGAGAGGGTGGGACGCAAACTGTCACCATTCTCCAAAATCGCGTTGGCGATCACCATTGCCATTAACAGCGCTGTGGTTGCCCCCTATTTTACCAAAATTGACGGTAAACTCGTGCTGACCGCTTGTGTCATCGTCCTTATTGCCTCGACGGGCTATGTGTTGGGCTGGCTGCTCGCCAAATGGCTGAAGTGGGACCGGTCCGTCATGGTCACAATGGTGTTCAACAGCGGAATGAGGAATAACAGCGCCGGAGCTGTGCTGGCCGTTTCGTATTTTCCGCCGCCTGTCGCTATGCCTGTCATTATGTGCATGCTATTCCAGCAGCTGCTTGCTTCTTTGTTCGGGCATTTATTTTGCAAGTCGCAAGCTTCGATGCCTCTGCAGCCTGTACAGCAGAGGCACTCAACTTCGTGACGCTGAAGAGAATTCTCAATCGTTATCCCCTCAATGGCCTTAGTCGGCTGTTGAGGGATTTTTTCGTGAAAGTGAGGGGCTCAGTTGCTGTAATCCGGATTTGCCCAATTTCAAGGGTGAAAGTGAGAGGTAATGGGGTGCAGTCCGTGAGGCTATTTTATTTGTTCTTACGGGCAGAAAGGTCTTATAATAAACATGTAAACGGATTCAAAGGAAGAGGGGCTTCGGTTCATCTATCAAACCTAAGGAGCTGTTGAACATGAGATTGCAGGGGAAAGTGGCATTGATTACAGGTTCCGGTTCGGGCATAGGCCGGGCTGCCGCCGCATTATTTGCCCGAGAGGGCGCTAGTGTCATTGTTAATGATGTGGATGAAACTACTGGCCAGCAAACAGTGGAGCAAATTGCCGCCCTTGGCGGGCAGGCTGCTTTTATTCAAGCGGATGTTACACAGCCGGATGCCGTTGAACTTCTGGTCAAGCGAGCGATTGAACGATTTGGCCGCATCGATGTTCTGTTTAACAATGCGGGCATCAGCGGTGTCGGGGCCATCCACGAGATTGAGCTCGATGCCTGGGATCGCGTGATGAATGTCAATATTCGCGGAGTCTATTTGACCTCGAAATCTGTGCTGCCGCATATGATGGAGCAGCGTTCAGGCAGCATCATCAACATGTCTTCCTGCATCGCAGAGATTGGCTTGGCGAGGAGAGCCTCTTATTCAGCATCGAAGGGCGCGGTGCTTGCTTTAACGAAATCGATGCAGGTTGATTATGCGAAGTACGGCATCCGGGTGAATGCCTTATTGCCCGGGACGATCATGACGCCTTTTGTGGAAAATTATTTGAGAAGCTCCTATGACGATCCTGAGGCCGCTATTGCTTCCCTGAAATCCAGACAGCTCAGCGGAGATCTCGGCACGCCGGAAGACGTCGCGCAGGCAGCGCTGTTCCTGGCTTCCGATGAATCCAAGTTCATGATGGGCTCACCTTTGTATATGGACGGCGGGGTAACGTTCGGGAAAAATGCTTAGCTGATTGACAGATAGGATAGATATGTCAGATTTGGACTGATAAATTTTATTTATTGAAAGGATGTTATACATATGCAATTTGTTACGATTGAACGGGAAGGGAAATTCCGTCTAGGTGTCAGGACGCAGCAAGAGCAAATTATTGACATTAAAGCTGCGCTTGACATATACCCGGACACTGCTGTACCAACGGATATTATGGATGTCATCTCCGGGGGTGCAGAACCGCTTGCTGCCTTGCAGCGCTATATCGCAGGCATTAACCTGACAGGCACAGAAGCCGGTACATATGTATGTAATGAACAGGATATCAAGTTCGGTCCCTGTGTCACCCGTCCGAATAAAATCATTTGTGTCGGGCTCAATTACAGGCGGCATGCGGAAGAGACGAATGCGCCCATCCCGAAATACCCGATTCTGTTCAACAAATTCAACAACACGTTGACGGGTCATCTTCAGCCGATTGCTTTGCCGGAAAGAGTGACGAGCCAAGTGGACTATGAAGCTGAATTGGTCATTGTTATAGGCAAGCAAGCGAAATACGTGGAGCGGGAGCAGGCGCAGGCGCACGTTTTCGGGTATTGCAATGTGAACGATTTGTCCGCCCGGGACTTGCAGAACAGAACGGGGCAATGGCTGCTCGGCAAGACGTGTGACGATTTCAGCCCGTTAGGGCCGTACCTCGTCACCGCTGATGAAGTCGGCGATCCCAATGATTTATCGATCACCTGCAAGGTGAACGGGGAGGTTCGCCAGCAATCCCACACCTCGGATATGATCTTCCATTGTGATGAAATCGTCAGCTATATTTCTAAGCATATGACATTGGTTCCAGGGGACATCATCCTGACAGGAACGCCAGAAGGCGTTGTTCTCGGTTATCCCGAGGATCAGCGAGTATACTTGAAACCAGGTGACGTTGTCACCATTGAAATCGAAAAGCTTGGCGCTTTGACCAATCGGATGGTCAGCGAAGCCTAGCGATTCTTCATTTGGATAAATTTCTTCTTGTGAAATGATAAAAAAATTATTAAAATAATGGCTAGGGTAAATGAAATGAAGCTTTTACCTTCTACTTGTTAAGTTATTTTTCGATTAACTACCAATTCGGCCTTAATGAACCAGAGACAGCGCTGGACATAAGCCTAAATAGGAGTTGTTTACGACAACTTTTATTTAGGCTTTTTTTGTCTCTATTTTTTCTTTCTTTGCGTGACTAAATAAATGAAGGTAAAAGAATGGATTTACCTAAATCGAGGATGGGTTTTTTGGACAAGAATGAAAAGCAAACTCAATACGAAATTGCGAGTCACATCGGAAGGTTGCTGCGAGAAGCTTTTGGTAAAGGACCGCAATCAATTTATGTTAGCATCAGTCGCCCGTTTATTGTTATATACTTAAGGAACTTTTTATCGCCAACGGAAAAGATTCTTTTGCAGCAAGACCAGGTCGGTTCGGTTCAGCAGACAAGAGACTTAGTGATGAAGTCGTTGATACCCGAGATCAAAGCCTACTTCCTGCTGCTTACGGGTATGAATATCCAGGAGTTTTACTATGACTGGGGGCTGGATAATCATTCCGGCGTGCTTGTCGGTATCGAACCCGACAATGATCTTGCAGCGTTCAGCACGCAGGAAAGCTATCCAGGTAAAGAGGAACTGCACTACGAGATCGACAGCATCAGCCGTCAGATTCAAAAGAAACCGGATGAGACGAGTTCTTATTTGATTAATGAACGAACACTGCTGATTGTCAGAACGGGTATCCTGATCAACATTGGCAAAGAATTAATTCGCCTTGGCTTTGAAGATAGCCTGAAGCTGGCGGAGCGCAATCTTGAAAAAAACTATTTACGCAATAACAATCAATTTCAAAAAATGATTAAAGCCCCTATTGTGGACGTTTTTGCCGATTGGGATTTTCATCTGGATAAAAGCATCATCGTGTTTATTCTCAATCCGAATCAAAAGTAAGTTCGATTTTGCCCAATCGTGGATAAATGGCTGCAAAATGTGCATAATAGATGAAGTTTCTGTTGTTTTCTTCCAAATAACTATTTACAATGAATCTAGGGTGAGAGATTGAATGCTTTTGCCTCAGTTAGGGACGGATGATCTTGGATAAACAGGCTCAAACTGAAATCGCGGGCTACGTAGGCCGATTGCTTCGAGAGGCTTTTGGTAAAGGTCCCCAATCGATTTTTGTCAGCATTAATCGCCCGTATGTGGTTCTCTATTTACGCAACTTCTTATCACCCACTGAAAAGATTCTCCTTCAGCAAGACCAGGTTCATTCGATTCAGGCGACCAGAGACTTATTAATGAAGTCGTTGATTCCTGAAATCAAAGCTTACCTGCTGCTGCTTGCTGGCATGAATATTCGTGAATTTTATTATGACTGGGGATTGCATAATCAATCCGGGATCATGGTCGGCATCGAATCTGAGGAGGAGCACGGACAATCCTTCCCGGAAGCAGCATATACAGGGAAAGAGGAGCTCCATCGCGAGATTCAAACTATAAGTCAACAAGTGGAGAAGCCGGCGGACGAATTGTTTTCCTATCTAATTAATGAGCGAACTCTTCTCGTCATTCGCAAGGGGATCCTGATCAGCATAGAGAAAGAGTTAATTCGGATCGGACACGAAGAAAGTTTGAGGTTGGCCAAACGCAGTTTGGAAAAAAGTCATTTGCATAACAATGGTCATTTTCAGAGATTTCTAAAAACGGATGTTATAGATGTGTTTGTGGACTGGGATTTTCATCTAGATAAAAGCGTTATCGTGTTCACTTTAAATCCGGGTCAATAAGTTGGCGGTAATGAACCAGAAAGAACGCTGGACATAAGCCTAAATAAAAGTTGCGATCGCAGCTCTTATTTAGGCTTTTTTGCTGACTGAAAGCACTTAAAGCGAAACGAGGGGAAAATATGGCCGGTTTGCATGAACACTATGAAGTTCTAGATCGAATTACGGATGCCTTCTTTGCCGTCAATAGTGCTTGGGAATTCACTTATATGAACGAGGAAGCCGCAAAAATTTTGTACCGCACGCAGGAAGATCTTATTGGCAAATGCATATGGAGTGAATTGCCGGATGCGGTTCATTTACCGTTTTTTGCCCACTATCATAAAGCTATGTTTGAGCAAGTGAAGGTTGAATTCGATGCCTATTATCCGCCTCTAGCGCGTTGGTTTGAAGTGAGAGCTTACCCTTCATCCAGCGGTCTATCGATCTACTTTCAAGACATTACGCGCAAGAAGGGGGTATCGTTGACGAAGGAACAGCACTATGAATCCTTGTTTAAATATAACCCTGACGCGGTTTTTGCCTTTGATCTGGAAGGGAATTACCAGCGGGTGAACCCGGCGATGGAGCAATTGTTAGGTTATAGCGAGGTTGAGCTGTTGAACATGTCGTTTATTCCACTTATTCCGGCAGAAGAATTGGAGCGGACGAAGCGATTTTTTTTGCAAGCAGCCCAGGGAATTACCCAGCACTATGAAACGAAGGCGTACCACAAAAACGGAACGACCATCGATGTGAAGGTCACCAATATACCGATTATTATCAATAATGAAACAGTGGGTGTTTATGGTGTAGCCAAAGATATAACTCAGGAAAATAAAAATAAGATGATGCTGCTGCAAGCTGAAAAACTAACCGCAGTCGGACAATTGGCAGCTTCCATTGCTCACGAGATTAGGAATCCGCTTACATCGCTGAAAGGGTTTGTCCAGCTCATCGAACAAGCTGTACCCGAAGTGAACAAGAACTATTTTGATATTATGAAAGACGAACTGCAGCGAATAGAACTGATTACGAGTGAATTGCTTTACTTAGCCAAGCCGCAGGCCCAAGAGTTTAAGATGGAACAGATCAGTCCGATTATTCAAGATGTCATCTTGCTCATGAGCTCACAGGCGCTAATCAACAAAGTTGAAATACAAACGTTGCATTTGGAAGATTTGCCGGCTATCCCTTGTGTCGGCGCACAGTTGAAGCAAGTTTTTATTAATCTGATCAAAAATGCCATGGAAGCCATGCCGGAAGGCGGGCGGATCAGCATCCAGACCTCCAAGCCGAGTGCCGAGTTCGTCATGATCGAGGTGATCGATGAAGGGAAGGGCATCCCTCAAGAGCTTATTGAGAAAATCGGCTCGCCTTTTTATACAACCAAAGAAAATGGCACTGGTCTGGGCTTGGTGGCCACACAGCAAATCATCCATGCCCACGGCGGAAAGCTGAACATTACGAGCGTTGAGGGGCGAGGGACAACGATACAAATTCAGCTGCCTCTAACTTCTTCAGGGGGCAATTAAGGAACGACGCACGCGCAAAATAAGGATGCAGGAACCGAGGGGCAGTTGCCAGTGGCAGCCGCTCCTTTTTGTCATGTTTGGGGCAGCCTGTACTAATCATCCGGCGGACAAACATATACATCCAATAATGACTTCGAAGGGAGGGGCTTATATTGGAATGGCAGGGTACCTTGCAGCCCTTGTTTTGGCTGCTATTTGTAATGTTCACTTTACAGATCATGCTAAAAAAGGTGAAATTGCCGGCCATATTAATTTACATTCTTGTAGGGATTGTGATTTCTTATACCCATATATGGCCTTATCAAGATGGACAAATCAATTGGTTAAACGGTGTCAGCCAGTTCGGCCTCTATTATTTGATGTTCTTGTCAGGGTTAGAAATCGATGTAAGCCTGCTCCGCTTTAAGCGCGGCTCTAATCGGCTAAACAATCCGCTGGTCGTGGCTTTGCTGATTTTTTTAGGGACGATGGCGCTCGCTTTCTTAATCGGGTTGCGGATCCATCAAATCGATCCAGCCGTGCAAACTTGGATGATCATGCTCATTTTATTAACGACATCGTTAGGAATCGTGATGCCTGTCTTAAAAGATAATGGCGTGATTCATAGTTATTACGGGCAAATCTTATTAACTTCAGCGATTCTAGCCGACCTCGTAACCGTTATTGTTCTCTCGGTGCTGTCCGGTTCATATCAATCAGGCTTGCAGCTGCGCTCTGCTTTGGTAGGGATATTGATTCCGGTGTTTATGATTTCCTTTCTTGTGTTGACAAAAGTGCGGAGTACGGTGTTCTGGAAAAAACAAATCCGTGAGGACTCCTTAGCGAAGCTGCAAGGTGTGCTCGCGATTATCGCGTTGTATGGGATTTTCACCGATTTGTCTGGCTCTGAACCTATCTTAGGCAGCTTCTTAGCTGGGCTATTACTATCCAACTTTATGACTAGCAGTCAAACTCAGTTGAAGAACCATTTGGAGCTTCTCGGATATGGATTTCTGATTCCTGTATTTTTTGTGATGGTGGGCTACAACTTCAAATTGGATGAATTTCTAGCTAATAAGCAGTCTTGGGCATGGGTTCCCATATTGACGGCTGCAGCGTATGTGGTAAAGCTGGTGCCCATGCTTTGTTTGGGGCCGATGCTCGGATTCCGTAAAGCGATTGCCGGCGGTTTTTTGCTATCCTCGCGGCTAACGCTCATCGTGGTTGCGGCTTCGATTGGGACCAAGCTTGGCGTTGTCCCGCGCGAAGTAGAGAATGCGATACTCGTTGTAGCGATTATTACGTCCGTGTTTTCCCCAATCCTTTTTACCTTAGGCCAGTCGGAGATTGCATAAAAGCCTAGGAACAAAGCCCTCCCCTTCGCAGCTTGTGCTGAATATTGTAGTGTACAAGTCTCTTGGGGGTGAGTACGTTGATTCAATTGAACGGAATTGTCGGAGGCAAGTCGGCGATTGCTGTTGGAGCTCGAAAAACGATCCTGCTTCAGCAAATCGTCATTCGCGTGAAAAGTCGTCAAAGGCTCGTATTGCGGAGCTTAAACTTTTTGTTCAATAATGAAGCCTTTGCGATCAAAATCGAGGCGGAGCCGTCTCCGGGTGTGTTTATCGCAAGAGGAGGAGCTGGCGATTTAAACCCAAACAAAGTGCTGGTTCACAATACGAGCGGTGAGGATGTGACCATTTTTCTGCTTGTTAGCGCTGTGAATACGGCGCGTAACACGAGATCTTTGAGCCGCTCCGACAGCTGGCGGCTGCTGCTGCAGCGGAAGTGAAAGATGAAGGCGCTCAGGCCGCTTGATGTGGCTGGGCTCCTTTGTTTGTTGGCGGTTCGATCTTCACAAATGGCGCCTAGGACTTCTTACAAACGTCCATCAGATGATCGCGTTGCCGATCTCGGGTCATTTCCTGACGATTGTCAGGTACCTGGTACCTTACCTGATTATTGACGGATTTGACAGCTGGCAAGCAAAGTTAAAGAGAGCTAGTCTCTTGACAACCTAGCGCATTATAGTATGATGGGAATAACTGAATACGAACGATTTCTTATCAAGAGTAGGTGGAGGGACGAGCCCTGTGAAGCCCGGCAACCGACATTCCTTTGTTTTGGCAGAGGCGTGCACGGTGCTAATTCTTGCGGAGACGCTATGATGAAAGCGAATCTGGGAGATAAGAGTGAGGCTATTACATTGATTTTTTATAACCTTTCTCTGATCCGGAGAAAGGTTTTTTTGTTTTCAGATTGCCATAAGGAGGGCTACACATGCCGATACCCATTCCTGACTATTCACGTTTGCAAGCAACGAAAATACATAAAGCTTTCGCGTATGAATTAAGCGTGCGCCCGCGTCAATCTGCCGTACTTTACTCACAACCATCCGTTTATTTCCAGCCGTGCAAAATTACCCGAATCGAATGTTTCCGATTTGATCGGGAGCTGTCAGCGAGCTTGCTGCGGGGTACCGGGTCTGACGCTATTTGTGGTCTCCTCGTCATTTCGACCCATTCAGGCGCATATGGATTAAAAGGATTTGCGTTCGCATCGTCAACGATGACAACAGATTTTGCTTTATGGGCTTCGCTTTTTCAGCGGATGAAAGGGCTGAGCCTGATCGAGAGCTTGGACTACGTGCAGTCCAAGGAAGAGGCTTGGGGCCCGTTGAGAGCCGAAACGATGGCAGCAGCGGTCATGGATCTAGCCGTGAAGCTCGGACAACCTTCCGGAAACACGGAGCTAAGTGAGCCGCTGGACCGGGCGTATTTATTTGAGCATGCGCAAGCGTACGTGTCATTTTAATAAATGAGGAGGAGTCCTGCATGTGGAACCCGGATCAATATGTCAAGGATCTATTCGGGGGCGTGACGCCCTCTGAGCACTTTCAGGCAACTACACGTCAGGAATGGAGCGCGTGGAGGGAGCGGTTGCGAACGCGATTCGTGTCACTGTTAGGCGGACCTCCGGCGGACAGTCCCAAGCTCGCCCCTGTCGTGCTGGAATCCGAAGATTGCGGTGACTATATGCGCCAGCGGATTCAGATCGAGACCTATCCCGGGCTCCATATGCCGGTCTATGTGCTCGTTCCCCATGAACGCGGAGCGCAAACAGGCGCGGTCATTGCTTGCCACGGCCATGGCTATGGAAGCAAGGATATCGTTGGCCTAACCCCTGACGGAGCGAAGAAGAGCGGGGACAGCGGATATCAAAAAAACTTTGCCGTTGAACTGGCGCGCCGAGGTTATATCACGATTGCGCCGGAATTGCTAGGATTTGGCGACCGCAGGCTGGAGAGTGATGCGCAAGCGGAAGCATCCAGCAGTTGTCATCGCTTGTCGACGTTCCTCTTGGCGATGGGCCAAACGATGGCGGGCTATCGCGTGTTCGAAACGCTGCGCTGTATCGATTATTTGCTGGAGCGCGAGGACGTGGATCCCAATCGGATCGGATGCATGGGGATTTCGGGCGGCGGTTTGGTCTGCTCCTTTGCCGCGGCCATCGATGATCGCATATCCGCAGCGGTCGTCAGCGGCTATACCAATACATTCAAAGATAGCATTTTATCGATTCAACATTGTATAGACAATTATGTGCCAGGCCTCTCGCTCGTCGCGGAAATGCCGGATATCATCGGATTGATCGCGCCTAAACCGCTGCTTGTCGAAGCGGGTACCAGAGACCCGATTTTTCCAGTTAAATCCACCTTGGAGGCGTTCGAGCAGATTCAGCGTGTCTACCAGCTGCTTGGCAAGGAGGACCGGCTGGCACTCGATCTTTTTGATGGGGATCATGAGATCTCAGGCCAAGTGGCTTACGACTGGTTTAACCGGATATGGGATGAACGTGTTCAATAAAAAAAGAGCAGTTCCGAATGCAAACTTTCGGGACTGCTTTTTGTCTTTTACAGAAGATCGCTTCCGCTGTCCGATTCGGTGTAGATCGATATCAACACGATAGCCGTGTCTTCACCCATATTTTTCACCAAATGGGGCGTGCAAGCGTTCCAACTGAAGGAATCCCCCTCACCGAATTCCGCCGCATCTTCCCCTTGCTCGGCATAGATCTTCCCTTGAATGACGACATGCACTTCTTCGCCTTCATGCGCATGGGGCGTATCCCCCGTAGATGTGCCGGGAGGGAACTCGACCAGCCTCATCCGTACGTTCTTCGTGGAGCTCAAGTGCTCCACCTTTAATTGCTCCGATCCGGTTGTCGTTATTTTCCGTTCGTCTTTGCGGACAATGTGCATACGTTCTTCTTTTTTCAAAAGCAAATAGGCCAAAGGAACTTTTAATGCTTGCGCAATGCTCTCCAGCGTTGCGATGGAAGGTGACGTTTTATTCGTTTCGACCTGACTCATGAAGCCTTGAGATAAGCCGGTTTCTTCGCAAATTTGCGCGATGGTAATATTCTTCCGTTTCCGAATCGCGCGGATTGTAGAGCCGATATCCATACGATAGCACCCTTTATAAAATATTAGTAATACAAAAGATAATTACATATTAACAAAAAAATGATTGACACGCTACAGTACAATATAATAAATTACTTGTATAAAATTTATTTTTATATAACTAATATTTCGAAGGAGAATGATACAAATGTCGAAGACAGCCATTGTTTCTATCATTATGCGCGTGCTGATGGGAGCTATCTTTTTATCCCACGGTATCGCCAAACTACAAATGGGACTTGGCAATGTGGATGCATGGTTTAGCTCTATCGGGATACCTGGATTTTTGGCTTATGTCGTGACTATGCTTGAGCTTATCGGGGGCATCCTGATGATTGTGGGCTTGTTTACTCGTTATGTCTCTGCTTTGTTCGTGATTATGCTCATCGGCGCAATTGCTACAGCTAAGCTGTCCGCCGGACTTCTCGGCAATGCGCAAACGCCTGGTTACGAGCTGGAGCTCGGATATATTTTAATCTCGTTGTATCTGGTTGTGGCGAATCCGCCGGCGCTTTCGCTTGACCGTCTTATTATGAACAAGCTCAGCATTTAACTTACAACGAAGGGGGATTCTATAAATGAATCCGGCTTATCTATATGACATTCATTTGCCGGCCCGAATGGATTCGGCCAAGAAATACCCGGTCATCTTTACATTGCATGGCAAAGGCTCGAACGAACACAATATGTTCGGTTTGGTCGCGCCGCTAGCTGACGATTTTATCATTATCGGCATTCGCGGCGATCTGCCGCTCGGCTCGGGTTACCAGTATTACGATTTGAAAAGCTTGGGCAATCCCATTCGGGAACTGTTTGACGAAGCGGTGAAAAAGCTCCAAGCGTTCATTGCATATGCTACGGAGAAGTACCCGATCGATGCGAGCAAGCGCTATTTGCTCGGCTTTAGCCAGGGCGCCATTCTGGCCATGACGCTTGCGCTGACGATGGGAGATCAGCTGAAGGGGATCGTGGCCCTGAACGGGTATGTGCCAGAATTCGTGAAGACGGAATACCCGCTGCGCAGCGTGAAGGACGTGTCGATATTTATTTCCCATGGCGAGTACGATTCCATCTTCCCCATTCGCATCGGGCACGAGAATGCGTCCTATTTCCAAGATCTTGCTCCATCCCTGACATTTAAGTTATATCCGACTGACCACGGCGTATCGGAAGACAACCAGCATGATGTTCTGAACTGGCTTCAGCAAGATGCCGGATTAATGAATAAGGAGTGAGCTGTTTTATGATGCCATCATATTTCTTTGCGCATGGCGCGCCATCAATCGTACTTGAAGACAATGCTTACACCCAATTATTGAAAAAATTCAAAGAGCAAACCCCTAAACCGAAAGCGATCGTGCTTTTTTCCGCCCACTGGGAAGAGAAGGTGCAAGCGATCGGCGCTGCGGAAACGTTTGAGACGATCTATGACTTCGGCGGTTTTCAGGACGAGCTGTATCAGATGACTTACCCGGCTGCAAGCGACCGTGCGCTGAGCGGGCTCGTTCAATCGCTATTTGCAAAGCACGGCATTCAAAGTGTAATCAATGAGAAGCGGGGACTCGACCATGGGGCCTGGGCGGTGCTGAAGCTGTTGTACCCGGATGCGGATATTCCGGTGATCGCGTTATCCGTGAACCGCTATTTGTCCAACGAGCAGCAGTATCAAATCGGTCAGGCGTTAGGGGAGCTTCGCGAGCAGGATGTGCTGATTATCGGCAGCGGCGGAACCGTCCACAATTTAAGGAAATTGAATTGGCGCTCGCAAGGAGTCGACGAGTGGGCGGAGCAGTTCGACAACTGGCTCCAGAATAAGCTCGAGTCTTGGGATACAGAAGCTTTGTTCCAATATCATGAACAAGCGCCTTATGCGCAGGAGGCGGTGCCGACGAGCGAGCATTTTATCCCGCTGCTGCTTGCGATGGGATCCGGCGACGCCAATCGGCAGGCCAAGCTGGTTCATCGCAGTTACCAGTATGGCAACTTGAGCTTAAGCTGTTGGCAATTTAATTAAAAGGGCCCCAACCGGCTGATGCTGGTTGGGGTATTTTTACGAGCGACTTTAATCTCGTTGATAATACTTATAACAAACTGTGTGTTAGTCGTTAAAACCATCGGTTTTGTTCTCATGACTGACTTCCCCCTTTCCTGCTAATATAGAAAAAAAGCACTTGCTCATCCCCTGGACAAGGATAAGAAAGTGATGTGATGTGGCATATACGATGGTTGCGATTGAAAGGGGAACAAGGAAGATGGCAAAAAGAAGATGGACAAACGAAGAAGTCGATGCATACAGAAAAACGCACGGCGCACTTTTCTACTACAATAAAGAGGATGCCAATGTGTTTGTCCCCAAAACGTTTGGTTTTGGATTTACGCTGAATTGGGCCCATCCGCTCTCGTGGGTGACGATCTTGGTCATTATTGGCGTGATTGTATCGCGGGTCATGTTCAAGTAGATTAAATCAGGCAAACACGCCGCTAGGGCAGCCGCCGGCTCGCCGAAAGCGGCTTTTCTGCCTTAGCGCGCTGCACAAACATACACGGCGCTGTGCGGCAAAATGACAAGGTTATTGGCTCTCGAAACAAAATTTCAATAACATCTTTACGGTTTGAAATTTTATTCCTATAATAAGAATATACATAAGAGTTTTGCTACTGATCAATCACAAAGGATGAATGCGATGCTAAAAGGTGGATTAGTTGGTATCCAAACAGCTATGGGCAGTTTGACGCCTATGGAACGTAAGGTAGCGGAATACATATTACAGCATCCGGAAAAGGTCGTAGGGCTATCCGTACAGAAGCTCGCGGAATATGCGGAAGTGAGTGAAGCGACGATTGTGAGGTTATCGCGAACGCTCCATTGTAAGGGTTTTCAGGAATTAAAACTGAGAATTGCCGGCGACTTATCGCATACGCTGCAGTCGACGGAGACGTACCAGGAAATCCGGACAGACGGATCCACGCGACATCTCATCGAATCGGTGTCCCACAACAATATCGTTTCGATCCAGGATACTTTGTCCTTGCTGTCTCCTGAGAGTGTCGAAAAAGCGATTGCTGCTCTGAGCGCAGCACGGAAGGTCGGTTTGTTCGGTATCGGAGCATCGGCTATGATCGCCGAGGATTTCAAGCAGAAGCTATCCCGGATTAACCGTTGGTGCGAGATCGGCGCCGGGTTTGACGCGCAAGCGACGATTGCCGCCAACTTGCTGCCCGGCGATGTCGTCTTCGGGATCTCCTACTCCGGACAGACGGAAGATATGATCCGCTCGCTGGAGATCGCCAAGCACAATGGCGCCGTCGTCATTACGCTGACGCGTTTCGGTTCGAATCCTGTCGCGGAGCTGGCCGACATTCAGCTTTTTACGAGTACGCTGGAGAAAAGTATTCGCAGCGGCGCGATGGCATCCCGGATCGCCCAGTTGAATGTGATCGATATTTTGTATATCGGCATTGCCGGCAATCACTACGAAGAAAGCGTGCAATCTTTAGAGAATACAAGACAGGCGGTTAAGGCTGGAAAACGGAACGGATAACGACGTGTTGTAACCGCTTACGATTTCGATTAGAGCTCCAAGTGGTTTGGCCCTCATGTCACGCATGAGGTTAAACATAGATGCAATTATTAAAGGGAGGCTATTCAATGAAACGTGTATTTAGTGGGGCATTAGTAACGATGATTGCTGCAACATCCATGCTGGCTGGTTGCAGCAGCAGCACCAATAACAGTGCAAGTTCCGCGCAACCGGCAGCTACTTCTGCCAGTGCAGCACCAGCACAAACTACAGCTGCACAGGAGAAGGTAAAACTGACAATCGGCAGCTGGCGTACGGAGGATACCGAAGCTTACGCGAAAATCATTGCTGAATTCAAGAAGACGAACCCGAACATTGATCTTGAATTTAAACCGACCAAAAACACGGAATACAACACGTCCTTGAATACAGCGCTGCAAAGCGGCAGCGGTCCTGACATTATTCATCTGCGTCCTTATGCGGCTGGCGCAGCGCTCGCCGATGCCGGTTATCTGGAGCCGCTGGATAGCGTGAAGGGTATGGACACTTTCTCCAAGGACACGTTGTTGGCTGCAACTGGCAGCAATGGCAAAGTGTACGGGGTGCCAACCGTATTCAGTTCCACGCAAATTTTTTACAACAAGAAAATTTTCCAAAAATATAACCTGCAAGAGCCTAAGACATGGGATGAGCTGATCAAAACAGCGGATACGCTGAAGCAAAATAAAGTGACGCCATTCGCTTTCGGTTCCAAGGAAGGCTGGATTCTTTCGCTGACCCAGGGAGCGCTTGCGCCGTCTGTCTATGGAACGGATTTCATCAAGAAAATTTTGAGCGGCGACGCTAATTTCAAGAGCCCTGAATTCGTGAGCTCGATCAAACAAATGAAAGATTTGGTGCCATATTTCCCTGACAACTACGTAGGTATCGGCATGGATGACATGCGCAATATGTTCGTGACCGAGCAGGCAGCCATGATGGTCATGGGTGATTGGGAGTACGCGGTCATGAAGAAAGCGAACCCTGATCTGCAGATGGATGTGTTCCCGGTTCCTCCGGTAAAAGCGGACGGCAAGCCAACAGTGACAACTTGGGTTGACGGATCGTTTGCCGTGAACGCCAAATCCGCACATAAGCAGGAAGCTCTCAAATTCATGGAGTTTTTGACAACAAAAGCATTCGGTATCGTTGCCGTGAATGAATTGCAAAAACCTAGCACCATCCCTGGCATTCAGGCGAATGACCCGCTCGTCGCCAAAATCACAAAAAATGCAGACTCCATCTCCACGCCTTACGCAGCCGTTGTTTATTTTAGCGCCGGCAATCCGACGACCAAAGTTACGCTGGAGAACTCGCTGCAAGGGATGTATTTGAACAAATTGACACCGGAGCAAGTCGCGGAAGAAGTACAGAAGAGCGCAGACACTTGGTTCAAGCCTAAGAAATAATAAATCCGTAATGAAGCAAGAAAGAGGTGTGGGGGCATGAATAACACGGCCAAAACGCCCGGGTGGAAAAAGGGAGCAGTTCATCTGTTCCCGATTCCTGCCCTCGCAGTTTATATCATGTTCGTGATCTATCCGATTGCTGCGGCGTTTGGATACAGCTTTTACGATTGGAAGGGTCTCGTTCGCGGCGATTTTATCGGGCTCGGCAATTTCGTAAGCCTGTTCACCAAAGAACCGTTCAATCATTTGTTCTGGAACGCTTTCGGACATAATCTTTATTATTTTCTAGTTGAAATGGTTGTGCAGAACGTACTCGCTTTCCTATTAGCTTATTTAATTTTCAGCAAGCTGAAAGGCTCAGGCTTTTTGAAAATGGCTTACTTTTTACCGCGCTTGCTTTCGGTTATCGTTGTTGGATTTTTATGGAAATTGATGCTCAATCCGAATAATGGCGTAGTCAATGTGTTGTTTAAAAAGCTGGGGCTTGTGTCCTGGGCGAAGCCTTGGCTCGGCGATCCGGCTACGGCGCTCACCTCGATCACCCTGGTGAACAGCTGGTTCGGCATCGGGTTCTCCATGCTGATTTTCCTCGCAGGACTTCAAGCGATTTCGACGGAAGTCATTGAAGCAGCCCGGATTGACGGGGTCAAAGGCTTCCGCCTGATTCGCTCGATCATCCTGCCGATGATGAGTCAATCGCTGATCATTATTACCGTGTTTACGTTTATCCACGCGTTCGAAGCGTTTGAGCTCGTATATGCCATGGAAGGATCGCAAGGGGAGCCATACAATGCGACAGATACGCTTGCGGTGTTCTTCTACCGCATCGCCTTCGGCGGTTCGTCTGGCGGCGACTCGGTTGCGCTAGGGTTAGGTTCGGCTTTGGCTGTCGTCCTGTTTATCATCATTGCTACCATATCGGCTTTGTTCCTGTATTTTACGCGGAACCAGTCGGCACAACATTAGGGGAGGAGGCCAAGCATGAAAACCAGCAAATCTTTTCGAGGGCTTCAGTACGCATGGGCATACATAGGAGCACTGGTCAGTTTGTATCCGATTTTCCTGATGCTGACCTCCTCCTTGAAGACGAATATCCAAATTTTGAAAAACCCTTTGTCACTGCCGGTCTCGATGTCCTTTGCAGCTTATAACAAGCTGCTGCAGCAAATCCCGTTCGGCACATATTTTTGGAACAGCGTGTTTGTCAGTATTGTTTCGGTTGTTTTGATTTTGCTATTTGCCGTGATGGCGTCCTTTTATATCGCGAGATATCCGTTCCGGTGGAACGCGGCGCTGTTCTTTTTCTTTCTGCTTGGCATGATGATTCCGCTTAAGCTGGGTATCGTGCCGTTGTTTCTGCTGATGAAAAAAATCGGGCTGCTGAACAGTCTCTGGTCGTTGATCAGTGTGTACACGGCGATCGGGCTTCCGCTGGCTGTGCTGATTTTAACCGGCTTTTTCCGCACCTTGCCAAGAGAACTGGAAGAGGCGGCGCGCATCGACGGCGCTTCCGATTTCGGCGTGATGTGGCATGTGCTTGTGCCGCTGATCCGGCCTGCGCTGGGCACGGTCATGATTATGAATTTCATTACCGCCTGGAATGATTTCTTCTTTCCGCTTATCTTTGTGCAGGACGATCTGAAAAAGACGATCCCTGTGGGCATGCTTTCGCTGTTCGGCCAGTATTCGACCGATCTGAGCATGCTGTTCGCCGGGCTGACGCTGTCCTCGCTGCCGATGATCGTCTTGTTCTTCATGGCCTCGAAGCAGTTCATGGACGGCATGACGGCGGGCGCCGTGAAGTAGCCCGGCGGGCGAGCAGAACAGGGGATAGCGGAAGGGCTCTTCCGCCATTCGTCAGTGTGAGCCGCGCTAGGCGTGCTAGTGGCGCAAGGAAAAGGCTGTCCTAGGTCATCGTGGATGACTGCGGACAGCCTTTTTTCGTATCCTGCAAAAACGGAAGAATAATTGCACATAAATCACCGATTTCCCTTAACAGGGAGGGAAATCATGCCAGATTGCAGGGTAAGCAGCGTCTCCCTCTACTTGATACCTGAAGTAGAATAGTTTTTGATGGCGAGGGAAGCGGTGAAGAACGAGCGCATCTATGTCATGTTGGTAAAAGGTAAAAAAGACAACCCACGATGGAATTTATTATTCCTTTCGTGGGTTATTGTTTGGGGTTCACAAGCCGGTTTAGCCGGTTTCACCCGCGCTGGCGCTTGCGGATTTCTGGAACTGGCTTGTATACAAGTTATAATAGAAGCCTTGGGCAGCGAGCAGTTGGCGGTGTGTCCCTTGCTCGATGATTTGTCCGCCACTCAGCACGAGGATGAGATCAGCATCGCGAATCGTGCTTAAGCGGTGCGCGATAATGAAACTCGTACGTCCTTTCATTAAAGTTTTCATAGCGTCCTGGATATGCATCTCTGTTCGCGTATCAATGCTGCTCGTCGCCTCATCCAGAATAAGGATCTCTGGATCAGCCAGGATGGTTCTGGCAATCGTCAGCAGCTGACGCTGACCATGGCTTAAGTTGCTGCCTTCCGCTGTCAGGATAGTATCGTAGCCGTGCGGCAGCCTTTTGATGAAACTGTCAGCATTAGCCAGCTTGGCTGCTGCTTCGACTTCCTCATCCGTAGCTTCCAAGCGGCCGTATCGGATGTTCTCGCGAATGCTGCCGGAGAACACGTAGGCATCCTGCAAAACCATGCCCAGCTTGCTGCGCAGGCGGTTCTTCTCGATCTGTGTGATGTTGACGCCGTCAATCGTAATCGCTCCGGCATGAATGTCATAGAAGCGTGTTAATAGATTGACGATCGTGGTTTTGCCAGCGCCTGTGGGTCCAACCAGGGCAATTTGATCACCGGGTTTGGCTGTGAAGGAAACCTGCTTCAAGATCGGAGATTCTGCTGAGTATCCGAAGGAAACATCATGGAAAACGACTTCGCCTTGTACGCTTCGAACGGCAGGCGTTGTCTGTTCTTTGCGATACTCGGTGTCCATATCCAATAATTCAAAAACACGCTCGGCACCGGCGATGGCGGACTGAATCAGGTTATATTGGTTGGCCAACTCGTTGATCGGGCGATTCAATTGTCTGGAATAATTTAATAGACTGACGATAACTCCGATTGTCGTCCAATCGTGGAAGGCCATCCACCCGCCGACCGCACTAATAAGCGCAAAGCTCAAGTTATTTACGAAGTTCATCGTCGGCCCGACCATGCCGGAAACGATTTGCGCTTTAATTCCGGCCCGGTTCAGCTTGCCGTTAATGTCTTGGAACTGCTGGACAGTTACGGCTTCCCGGCGGAATGCTTTAACAACTTTTTGCCCGCTCACCGTTTCTTCAATAAAACCGTTCAAAGCCCCGAGCTCTTGCTGCTGCTCTTTAAAAGCAATGCGGCTTAAGCTCGTAATCTTGGAGGTCGCCATCCACATCAGCGGGATGCATAGGAGACTGACGACGGTCAGGATCAAATTCAGCCGCAGCATCATCACGAGCGAGCCGACAATCGTAATGAGACTGGTCAGCAATTGAATCACCGTTTGATTCAAGGAATTGGACACATTCTCAATATCGTTCGTGGCCCTGCTCATTAGCTCGCCATGCGGGCGGCTGTCAAAAACTTGCAAGGGCAGCTGCTGAAATTTCTCGAACACATCGTGCCGCAGCGTCTGCAGTGTCCGTCCGGACAGGCCATTCATCACGAAAGATTGCACCCAGGCAATGAGGCTGCCCAAGAGATAAAAGCCGAGCATGAATAAGCATAGTTGGACAAGGCCGGGGTAGTCGTGTGGAATCAAGTAATCATCGACGGCTTTGCCCATCAAATAAGGGCTGACAAGTCCGATAACGGAGCCCAGTACCGTGAGGAGTGCGACGATGAGCAGGCCGGCCCGCTGCCGGTACAGGTAGCTCCATAATCTTCTGACAGTGGCGTACGTGTTGCGGGGCTTCACCTTGGGGCCGACGAACCTGCCGGCGGCTCCGGGAGTGCCTTGTCCGCCTGGTCCGCTGAGAGCCGGTGGACCAGCTGCCCCCCCGGGACTTTGCGTTTGATTAGCGTGCGCTGACATCGGACAGCTCCTCCTCTCTCCATTGAGAGCGGTAAATGTCTTGATAGATTGGACTGCTCTTCAGCAGCTCGCCATGCTTACCTTCGGCCACGATTCGTCCCTGCTCCAGGACAAGGATTTTATCCGCGTCCATGACTGAGGAAATCCGCTGCGCAATGATGAGGTTCGTGCTCATCTTCATCAGCTCTCGCAGCGCAATCTGAATCCGCGACTCCGTGCCAAGATCCAGGGCGCTGGTGCTATCGTCGAGGATTAATATTTTCGGCTGCATGAGAAGCGCTCTGGCAATGGCAATCCGCTGCTTCTGGCCGCCGGATAGGTTCACGCCTCTTTGACCGAGGTAGGTGTCATAGCCGTCCGGCAATTGCATAATGAACGGATGTGCTTCCGCCGCCTTGGCAGCAGCCTCGACTTCCTCCTGTGTAGCCTCGGGCCGCCCGAAGCGGATGTTATCCCGCACTTTGCCGCTGAACAAAATCGTCTGCTGCATCACGATGGCGATCCGGCTTCGCAGCTGATCCAGCGGAATGTGCCGCACGTCCGTTCCGTCGATCCGCACGATCCCCTTGCTTACATCGTAGAAGCGGGGGATCAGATGCACGAGAGAGGATTTCCCCGTCCCGGTCGCCCCCAGAATGGCGATTGTCTGGCCGGGCTCGGCGTGAAAGCTAAGATCCTGCAGCACCATATCCTCTTGTGAACTGCCGTAGCCAAAGGAAACCTGCTCAAAGATCAGCTGGCCTGAATGGACAGCGTGCTCTGGAGCTGGGGCAAGCTTCTTTGTATCTTCAATTTCGGGATTCATAGCCAGTACTTGCTGTATTCGGTCTGCCGATGCCCTCGCGCGCGGGATGAATGACAGCATATTGCCGAGCATCAGCATCGAAAAGAGCAATTGTGTCAAATAGTTGGTAAAAGCGACCAGCTCCCCGACGGTGAGGCCTCCGGTCCATGTCCACGGGCCGCCGTACCAGAGCACGGCTACAATACTGACATTCATGATCAGCATCATGAGCGGTAAGTTTAAAGCCAGAATTCGGGCAGCTTTGATCGAGGTATCGGTGTAGCTTTCATTCGCCTCGGCAAAACGTCCGCGTTCGAAGTTCGCCCGAACAAACGCTTTGACGACCCGGATGCCGGATAAATTTTCTTGCAGCACGGTATTCACCCGGTCCAGTTTCGCCTGAACATTCGCATAGAGTGGGAAGGAAAGTCGGATTAACGTAAGCAAAACGAGAAAAAGCGCAGGAACTGCAAAGGCCAGGATGAGGGTAAGCCGAAGGCTGATCATCATGGCCATGATCAGGCTGCCGGTGACGAGCAGCGGGGCGCGAATCGTTCGCAGGTTCATCTGCACAAGGGTTTGCACCTGCGTCACGTCATTGGTTAAGCGGGTAATCAGGGAACCCGTGTTGATTTGATCCAGCTGCCGGGAGGACAGGGTCTGCACCTTTTGAAAAATGCCGCTGCGCAGATCCGTTCCGAAGTTCTGGGAAGCTCGCGTGGAATAAATGGCGCAGCCGACACCGCCGAGCAAGCCGAGGAGCGCGACCCCGATCATCTGCAGGCCCGTATGTTGGATGAGCGGCAGATTGCCTTGCATGATGCCGTCGTTGACGATATGCGCCATCAGCTTCGGTTGAAGCAAATCCATATACACTTCAAGCACCATCAACAATGGCGCGAATAGGGCAGATCTCCAGTAAGGCTGTAGATACGATCTTAATTGCCACATGCCGTCTCATCTCCATTGTGTCAGATTTGCTTAAGCCCCCGGTGAATTCGCTTGGGAGCCTTGCTCGTCTTCGTGCGGCTGTCCCTGCTCATGCACCTGGTCTTGCTCCTGCTCTGAGGACAGTTCTCGCAGCTCGAACGTATAGATAAACTCTTGAATGATTGTGTCCACAGCTTTCAATTCACCGCTGATCACCTGTTTGATCGCCTCGAATTCAGGCTGGTATAGCTGCTGCTGTAAAGTCGAGCGCTTGACATTCAGCTTCTCCAGGAAAGCGATGGCTCTGCCTCGGCGGAACGTTTGCGCGCTCTGGAAGCGCTGCTCAGAACCTTCCTTGAACTTGTGTTTGTCAGCTTTGTCATGCCGCCGGTGTTCCCGATGTTCTCCGTGACCGCGATGTCCGTGGTGCTCTTTATGTTCTTTATGCTCATGTCTGCCTTCACGCATGGATGTATCCTCCTTGTTTTTGTTTTGTATACATATGTATACGTTACTATCTGAATACAAATGTATACGATTTCCAAGACGTTCGTCAACCATGTTTTGACGCGATGGAGGAAAAGAGTACGATGAATAGAGGAGGATGGGCTTGGCAACGATTGGAAGTGTGCCGGTGTTTTTTATCCTTTTTACCGTACTTTAACTTTCATGAACTATACTAAGCTATCTTTCTAAGCTCGGGGAGGTGAAGACAGATGAACATTCTGCTTGCAGAAGATGATCTGAAACTGGGGAAATTAGTGAAATATGTGCTGGAGAAAAAGGGTAATTATCATGTGGATTGGGTGGAAAATGGGCAAGATGCGCTTGAATTTGCCAATGCGGCTTCCTATGATGTGTTGATTCTAGATTGGATGATGCCGCTGCTGGATGGGATCGAAGTGTCAAAACGGTTAAGAGCGGCAAGCTATAGCCAGGCTATCCTCCTGCTGACAGCCAAAGATTCCTTACAAGATAAAATACTCGGCTTGGACGCAGGGGCGGATGACTATTTGACGAAGCCGTTTGAAATGGATGAACTGCTCGCCCGCCTTCGTTCGCTCACAAGGCGAAATTATGCGCCTCTTCAAGCCGATGTCGTGACATTTGGCGAGTTTGTGTTGAACCGGACGTCCCATCAGCTTTTCAAACGGTCAGAGGAAGTTGTGCTCTCCCAGCGCGAATACCAGCTCCTGGATCTGCTCGTCCAGAACACGGGGCATGTGCTGTCTCGGGAAGTGATTTTGGACCGCGTATGGGGAATCGGCAATGATGTATCCTATAAGAACGTGGATGTGACGGTTAAAATGCTGCGCACAAAATTGGAGGACGCTGGAGGGAACCCAATGATTCATAGTGTCCGGGGAGTTGGATACCGCTTTGCGAAATAAAGCAGCGACAAAGAAAGACCTATTTGTACAAACACAAAAAAAACTCACCCTTACCTATACGGGACTGATTATTCTTTTATTGGTGCTATTCTCAGCCATCGTGTTTGGCCTTATGCTCGGTGTGGTCTACAAGGAGCAGAGGGCGAATTTGCAAGCGGCGATGTATGCCACAGAGAACGGGAATCTGGTTATTCCCGACTTGACGGATTCAAGCGGCAGCGGGCTATTTTTCTATTATGTTCTGGATGAAAATGGAGCTTTTGTCGCGGGCAGTGAAGCGATTCCGATGACTCGAACAATGAATTTGCGAGAGATGTCTGAGTGGCAACCGCAGCGTGAAGCTTACCGGTTAAGCTGGATTCGCCAGCCTCACCATCATGAGCGGGAAGTACACGGCCCTAAGCGGGAGGATATACTCCTTTTTGTGGGAGCGCGTCCGTTTACGACCAAGGATGGGAAGATAGAGACGATTTATGCGGCTCAAGATCTGACGTTTTATTTTGAAGTGCTGCAAATTCTGTTCTGGGTGTTTCTCACCATAATCGTTCTCTTTCTCATCGTTGCCGTTTGGTTCAGCTATAAAATGTCCAAAAAAGCGATGATTCCCATTCAAAAAGCTTATCAGCAGCAGCAGCAATTTTTGGCTGATGCTTCCCATGAGCTGCGAACACCGCTGAGCGTCATGAATACTTCCTTTGAGGTCATTGAGCTCGAGCATGGGGAAGACCTATCTCCGTACAGTAAAGAAGTTTTGTCAGATATGAAAGAGGAAGTAGGGCGAATGAGCCGGATGGTGCAGCACCTGCTATTGTTAGCCCGCTCTGACTCCGGCACGGCCGAGATTGAGCTGGCTGCATTTGATTTAGCGCCAAAGGTGCGCCAGTGGGTGCAATCCTTTGAAGCCTTGGCCAGCAAGAAGCAGATCTCGGTAAGGGCAGAACTCCCCGATACGCTGACGGTTACAGGGGATGCCGAGCGCATCAAGCAGGTCGTCTATATTTTATTGGACAATGCGATCAAATACACGCCAGAAGATGGAACTATTGCAGTTGCCCTGGACAGGGAGGCGAAGCAATGGTCGTTATCGGTTCGTGACACCGGCATCGGGATTCCTGCAGATGATGTTCCGCGCATTTTTGATCGCTTCTATCGGGTGGAGAAGCACCGCTCAAGAGCGGAAGGAAGCGCAGGACTTGGCTTGTCGATTGCCAAGTGGATCGTCAAGGCGCATCGCGGATCGCTCGAAGTTGTCAGTGTTGTAGGTGAAGGCAGCACCTTTATTGTAAGAATACCCTATGCCTAAATTTGTGCCCTTTCTTCGTCGATTGCGAAGGGAGGGTGTTTTTTTTGGGCATTTACCGTACTTTTACTTTTCATCGGTATAGTGATCGGTGTAAGCAAGATAGAAACAGGACGAAAGGATGGAAGAAACATGAGAATCAGATCCGAGAAACGTTGGATCAAGAGATGGATCATTGCCGCGCTGATTGTTGCTGTTATTGGTATTGGTGCAGGAGTAGCGGCTAAAGAGATGGGCGGATCCAGGTACGAGCAGGCGTTTCAACATGCCAGACAAGCTGTAGGCTCGTACACAGGGCTCATCTTGACGGAGAAGGAGAACCAACATCAAACGCTGGAACGGCCGGGTAGCTCCCATGAACGGGGAGGCAGACATGAAGGCGGCGGGTTTGGCGGTCACGATATGGCGGGAGCTGGAGTGGCAGCTGCTGGTGTTGTACTCGGTGGCGCAGCGCTTTATTGGGTATGGAAGCGAAGAAAGAAAGCGATTGGCGTTACGGCTGTGCAGGGAGCTAACATGGCTTCTGCAGCGGCGCTGCTTCCTTCGACAGCTGATTATCTGGATCAATGGGAACAACAACATACAACGAATACCAAAGGAGTCGAGTGAATATGGGGATTTTTGGTCGAATTAAACATGTCGTTTTAGCTGAAACTAATGGGTGGTTGGATCGAATCGAGCGGCCGATCGATATGGTCGATCAATATCTACGTTCGTTTAATCAAGAGTTGTCGAAAGCGCAAAGGGCTCTGGCGAATCAATTATTTATTGAAAAAAGACAAGCTGCGCTCGTTGCCGAAACCGAGGCAGTTATTGTTAAAAGAGCGCGCCAAGCCAAATTGGCGGTGGAACGTGGCGAAGATCATATCGCGAAGCTGGCTTTGCAGGAAAAAATCCTGGAAGAGGGCAAATTGGCGGCTTATCAAGCGCAATATGAAACGATCAAGAATCAGACGGCATCTTTGGAAGAGAAGATTGAACAACTGCGCGTAAAAGCTGAAGAATTCAATCACCGTCGGCTGCTGCTCGCTTCCCGGGCTAATATTGCAGGCTCCATGAAACAGTTGAATCAGATGGCGATTTCTTTTCAGACAGAGCCAACCTCGCAGGGGTTTGCGCGAGCGGAAGAGCAGGTATTGATGATGGAAGCGGAAGTCGAGGCGCTGGCTCATTTCACCGCCCCATCCAAGCGAACGGCGCCGCAATATTTGGATCCGCGTCTGAAGGACGATATTGAGCTAGCCTTGGCTGAATTGAAACGACCGACTGTGTAACATCACGAGTAGGAGCATGCTGAAGAGCCGGTAAACACATGGATGATGCGGATTCCTTGTGTTTACCTTGCTTTTTTTGTCGTGTAAACCTAGGTCAAAAGGGGGAAAAGAACATGAGTGTCAGGGAAGGGACGGTCACTCCATCAACATGGATCCCCAAGAAGGATCGTGTTTGGGTAATTGCAGCAGCGGTGGTCGCTGTGCTATTGGTGCTTTGGCAGTTGAAGGGGCTTCTGCAGCTCTCTTCGGCGGCTTTGCACAGCCGGCAATTCGAGCGAACCTTTAAAGGCTTTGGCTCCAATGCCCGGATTGCTTTATTTTTTGTGCTAGCTAATTACGTGTTGCTGCTAGTTATGAAACTGCGGGTGTGGGATGGATTAAGTACGGTGAAAAAATGGATAGCGCAACTGCTGCGTTTAGCCCGCAGATGGCATACGCCGATGGCGATTATCGCGATTGCTTTTATCCTTTTGCATACCGTGGCTGTGTTTATGTACGGGTTCAAATGGGATTTCAACAACATTAGCGGATTGCTCGCCTTGCTAGTGCTGCTGCCAGTACCTGTATCAGGACTGTTTCGCTACAGGAGACTAGACCGGAAGTGGCATCTGCGCACGGGCGTGGCATTTGCTGTTTTGTTTTTGATCCATGCGTTTTTGTGAATGGATGGTTGGGGGGAGCGCTTGGGGCGTGTGCGCGGGCGGTGCAGGGTAGCGAGTTGGGTAGCGGATGTGCCCGACTTGACGAGCGCTGAGCAGTTTCGCGCCCAGCGCAACGCGCAATGTATAATGGATCCGATCTTCCCCTACAATTTAGTTTCTTGATCTTGGCAAGATGCACGCAATACGGACATCACCATGCTCATTTTGAATTGTTGTATACAGGAGTTTTAGATTCTTTAGGAGGAATTATCTCAGCATCTCCGGGTTTTGCTAATACTATATACCATTTATCTCCGGTTAACCGTGTGGAAAAAGGTACATTTTCGTATATATTTCCATCTTGTGTATAGTTAACGAAAAACTTGTAATTTGCATCATCAATTTTTTGGGATTTTGTAATACTAATACCGGATATTTTTACTGAATTAATGCTATTAGAAAAAATTTCTCTATCAGGTAAATTTGATGTATCAAGCATTTGATATGCTTCATCTATCTTTTTTTCTGATACTGCAGTTAAGTAATTATTAACTAAATTTTCAGCTTGAATTTGTTGAGTGGTAGTCTGGTTAGTGTGTTGATTTTCACTTTTTTTAATAGACTTGCTACTACAACCAGTTATGCACAATACGATACAAATTAATAGGAACATATATCCAGTTCTAAATCTTTTCATGATTACCTCCTTGATGTCTATCATTGAAGATTATTTACTATTTACTAATCATATTTTTGTAATCTTGTGCTTTTGAAATGAAAAAGCAACATCAGAGCTTAATCACTGAGGCTGCTTTCTGTAACGCAAATAGTTATTTTCTTAATTTTGGGCGTATACAGTAATGTGCCCTGAAATGGTATACGAGTCACCTGAGCCTGTATTTATTAATGCTTTATAAGAGCCTGTACCTACACCACTCCAAATATAAACATATGTAGAGTCAGTTGATGTCGACGGGTAGGAAGCGGTTGTTTTTTTGTCAGTATATGCGGCACTCCAGTCACTGAATTTATAAGGAGTAATATAATAGGTACCGCTAGTAGAGGTGGTATCTCTATGTGCATAAGAATTTATTTGAAGATCGCCGCCATCGGACAAAAATGCACCACTATATACACCTACTGAATTTAAACCAGAAAAATTACCTTGCGTCCCTGAATTTCCATAAATCGCATGTTGTGCTATAAAGGGAGTGATCGCAGGTAGGGGGGTTGCATAATCAATTTTTCCTGACTCCACGTCTTCCCTGACCTTTCGTACTAAAATATCATCACTATTAGCTTGTGTAAAAGAATTGTCCTGCGAAATTTTAGCAGCAGTGGCTGGTAGGGCTGTAGATAGAATAAAAGCGGATGTTAATAGTAGAGAAACTATAACTTTTTTTGATTTCATTTTACTCTCTCCTATAATTTTATTTAATTCTTCTTGAGTCACTAGTAAACTGGAAGAATTATGTATAATATAACATATAATTCTAGTTAATTAAACCTATATTTGGAAATTTGTCAAAAAAATAAAAGAGAAGGTATAATCCTACTCTTTTATTTGTAAAAAATTAATTTCAACTTTTATTTATTACTTGGCTTGATAGTAGGTTTTGCATATTGAATATCACCATTGATAACCGCTTTATTGACGGTTATAACGTTTTCATCTCCTGGTTTTGCTGGAGTAAATTCTTGATCTTGTTGAATTTTAGCAGGATTATATTCTTTGTCGATACGAGAAGCAATAATTTTGTCGTCCAATAAGATTGTTGAAATAATAACCACTGTAAGTATTGTCAAGATAAGCAAGAACTTTTTCACTTTATCACCTCCTTTTTTCAGCAAATTATGATTCGTTAAATTATGTATTTATTTGTGATCTTAAAAGCATTGCAAACTGGTGCAGCATTTTTTATATCCGATGGGTAAAATTCATTTTTTTCAGTATTTACCATATATCGAATTAGACGTCCATTAAAAGTAAAATGTTCATATAACATGTAAAAAAACATATTCTCTAAGGCATAGCGTGTAAAAATACGACGGATGCGTTGATGCGTACGTCAGGATCTGTGAAGAGGCCCATGCAATTACGCATGGGCCTACTTGATTTTGGGGCGCGCGATTTCACCCAATTGCAGCGGCAGTTTCGCTGGCTAGAGGGTGAAAACGGGCTGTAGTCCGGATAATTCGGACTACAGCTCGCTTAAGCGCGCGCGAAGCTGCTGCAATTGGGCATTTCCGAACTGCAGCCAGCTGGCCGCCGAATGGGCTTCCGCCCGCACACCGCTCCCCGTACACTTCCGCACCAGCGCAGTGCTGCAGTCCGGTTTAGCCCAATTGCGGCGGGGCTCGAAGCGCAGGCACGCGCTGCAGTCCGATTTCACCCAATTGCAGCGGCAGTTTCGCTGACTAGAGGGTGAAAACGGGCTGTAGTCCGGATAATTCGGACTACAGCCCGCTTAAGCACGCGCGAAGCTGCTGCAATTGGGCATTTCCGAACTGCAGCCAGCTGGCCGCCGAATGGGCTTCCGCCCGCACACCGCTCCCCGTACACTTCCGCA
>NZ_JAQFVF010000072.1 GCF_027789125.1 Paenibacillus aestuarii
GAAGGCACACATGTTGACTACACAGCAGTTATCCGCAAAAACGGTGTAGAAATTGCGAAAGTAACAAAAACATTGACGGTAGCTAGCAAAACAGACGACCTGACTTACGCTGTAGATGCTCTTCACCCAATGTTCAATGCTTTGGACAGCGGCGTAATTAGCGGAAAACAAGTTTACGGAAATGGCCAGGAATTGACTCAAGCAGATCAAGAAAACCCGGCAGTAAGCTTGTTCGGCCAAGAAGTCACGATCTCTGCTAAAAATGCAGCAGGTGACGTCGTCGAATTGCCTAACAGCATCAAATCCGTAACATCTTCGAACACAAGCGTAGCACGGGTTGCTCTGAACTCAACGAACCAAGCGTTCGTGATCGGTAACAAAGCGGGTACAGCAACAATCAGCATCACGTACCTGACAGCTAAAGGTGAAGTGAAGCAAGCAACTGTTCCTGTAACAGTGAAAACTGATGCGATCGCTGTAGACAAGATCGAAGCAGAAACAGATACAGTAGCAATGAACAACAACGAGAACCTGTTTGACAAAATCGACATCAAAGTAACGGACAACTACGGTACAGAGTATGACGATATGGAAGCAGGCGAGTACAACTTCATGTTGGGTCTGACATTTGCAGCAACTCACGTTAAAGGCGGTACAGTATCCATCGACCAAAACGGTAACGTAAGCGTGAAAGCAGATGAAACAAATACAAGTGGTAAAGTATCTTTCGATCTGACAACGTACTCCGCTAACGGCAAATCCGCAGTAACTCCTATTGAAGTAACAGCTCCAGTTGCTAACTAATAGTTATCTCACTGAAAAAGAAGGCCCTTTGGGGCTTTCTTTTTTTATTGAAAATTTTTCTAGAATATTTTTTTATTCATTGCGCAACTTTTTTGCAACGGGCGCGTTTAATACTTTGAAAACAAAGAAGCAATAATTAATTTCCTAACTTGGTTCACCTTATACAGTTTGGAAAATAACTCTTTACGACTCTATTCGACCAATGTATAATGTGAATTGGCATGAGCTTTTATTTATTCTACTATTTTTTACTAGTTTCAGATGTGGCTGACTCGAGCCGCATAATGAACTTAGTTATATATTGCTCTAACTCTGGAAAGGGGGTGAACCGGACAATGAGTGAATCGAGCTCAAATATGATTAGAACCAACCTAAAAAATAAACCCAAAGATACTCGAGGAGGAGAAAAAAAGGTTATGAAGAAAAGTTTATCCGTAGTTCTCTCTACAGCAATGGCATTATCCATGTTTTCTTCCGTAGCATTCGGTAAAACATCCGCTGATTTCACAGATCTTAAAGATCTTGATGCAGCTACAAAAGCAAAATTTGACGCTATGATTAGCGCTGGTATTTTTGACGGCGTGAGCGACACAACTTTCGGTCTTAAAGACGAAATGAACCGCGCTCAATTCGCAAAAGTTGCAGCTTTGATCATGGGTCTTGATGTTAACAAAGATCTGAAAACTTCCAGCTTCTCCGATGTTAAATCCGACGACGCAGCTAACGGCTACGCTCTTCCTTACATCGAAGCTTTGAAAACAGCTGGCGTAACTGATGGTTACGGCGAAGGCACTTACAACCCAGCTGGCAAAGTAACTAAAGAGCAATTGGCTACTTTCTTGGTTCGCGTATTGGGTCAAGACGCTGCTGCTAAAGCTAAAACAGGTAACGATTCCACAGTTTCTGACTGGGCTCAAGGTTATGTAGCTCTTGCTCTTGAACTGAAACTTCTTCCTAACGGCACTGACGGTAAGTTCTCCGGTCAAGCTAACGCAACTCGCGATCTGCTTCTGACTGGTGCTTACGAAGCTAAACAACAATACGTACCAGCTGGTAAAGTTTCCGTTACAGGCGCCAAAGCAACAGGTGCTCAACAAGTAACAGTTACTTTCAACAAACCAGTTGATACTACTAAAGCTACAGTATCCTTGAAAAAAGGTACATCTGATGTAGTTACAACTACTAAATTCTCTGATGACAAGAAATCCGCAGTTCTGACTTTGACTGATGTTAAAATCAGCAAGGGCGACTACACTGTAACTGTTTCCGGTTTGGATGCAGCTACTGTAGACAAAACAACTGCAACTTTCACAGGTGAAGACGAAGTTCTGAAAAGCATTGACTTCGTAACAGCTGGCGACACAATCGCTTACGCTGACAAAACTATCGTTAAAGTTAAAGCTTCCAACCAGTATGGTGAAAATGCAACAACTAACGCTGGTTCTTACAACGTTTACACATCTGCTGCAACATTCACAAAAATCACAAAAGACAACGATGGTACTTTGTTGATTACTTTGGATACAGCAACTTCCAACACAACTCAAGGCGTATCTGTAATCCCAGTAACTGTCGTTAACAACGACAGCCACATTACAGCTACTAAAAACTTCAAGTTGGGTACACAACCAATCTTGACTAAACTTGAGCTTGGTTCTGCTCGTTACTCCGTGGGTGATGCTTTAGGTGGTAAAGGCGAAAACGTTAAATTCGACCTTAACCTGTTCGACCAATACGGCGGTACAATCTCTTACGATTCTTTGATCAACGCTAAAGTAGCAAATTCCACTAGCAACTTGTTTGGTACTACTACTGTTATCTGGAACGACTACATCTCTACTGATGATGTGAAAACAGAAGTTGAGGATAACGGAAACGATATCCCAGAAGTTAAGATCTCCCTGTTGAACGATCTTGACAAAGCTGCTGATTACAACTTCACAGTGTTCAACCAAGCTGCGACTGCAACTGGTAAAATCACTGTTAAATCCGCTAAAGTAGCTAACAAAGTTGAAATTGGTGACCTTAACGATGTAATCGCTGCTGGCGATGCAGATGTTTATGTTCCAATCATCGCTTATGACGCTGCTGGAAATCAATTGAGTGTTGATGATCTGACTAGCGATCAAAACCTCAAACGTATCAATATTAATCTTTCTGGTGCAACAGGACTTAATAACGCGACTAGCGTGAAAATTGAAGATTCCGGCGAGCACAGAGGGACTGTTCGTTTGAACAAAATTAACGACAGCGCTAAAGGTGCTGTATCCATTACAGCAATCATCGCAACAGCTAACGCAAGCAGCACTTCCACTAAAACTTACACAATCGCTGATGCTCGTGTACCTGATCACTTCAAAGTGGTAACTGATTCTGCTAAGGGTGCTCTTCCAGGTGCTACATCTGCAATTGAGCTTGCTGTTGTTGACCAATACGGTAAAACACTTGACCATGCTCACTACACAGATAGCCAAGGTAACAACGTTGCTAGCCCTGCTGGTAATAACGAGTATAAAGTGACTGTAAGTGTTGCAACATACAATGCTGGTACAAACTCTACTTACCAAACATTTGGTTTGAAAGATGCTACAAGCGCACAAAACCCAATCAATGGTTCCATTAGTTATGGTAAAGATCTTAACGGCGACTTCGATGCTTTCAATGGCGAGTTCACACTGTTTACTAGTGCAAATACACCTGCAGGCGCTCGCGCTGAGTACTCTGCTGTAATCACTAAAAACGGAACTGAGATCTCCAAGTTGACTAGAACATTCACTGTTGCTAGCGTTGATGATGATCTGACTTACTCCGTGAATGCTGTTCCTACATTGTTCAACACTATCGATAGCGGTATCGTTGTTGGAACAACTTACGGTGTTAATCAATCTATCTCTGCTGACACTCTTAAAGATGTAACTCAAAGCCAAGTATTGGCACGCGAAGTTAAAGTATCCGCTAAGAATGCAGCTGGCGACGTGATTAAAGTTCCAGCTTACACAATTCAAAGCATCACTACTTCCAACAACGCTGTTGCTAAAGTGGTCTTGGCAAGTAACGGTAAAGCATATGTCCTTGGTAACAAAGTAGGTACTGCAACTCTGAACGTATCCTACAGAACTATCAAAGGCGAAATCAAGTCAGCTACAGTTGCTGTAACTACTAAGAACGATGCATTGGCAGTTGATAAAGTTGCTGCTGACAGCACAATGACTATCAACGTCACTAATGCTGCTACAGGTGCAACTGATGGTAATGCATTCTATACTCCAGACCTGATTGTTACTGACAACTATGGTAAAGAGTATGAGCAAAATGATGCTAAATTGGCTAACGGCGTATTGGGCGTAACATTCTCTGCTAGCCACTTCTCCTCCAACATCTCTAACGTTACAATCACTCCTTATGGTGATATCGTTGTAACTAAGGGTGCTGGCGCTGGTACATTTGATCTGACAATTACATCCCCAAGTGGTAAATCCGATGTAGTTGCAGTAACTGTTAACTAATCCATAAGATTAGCTAACGCTTATAAAAAGAAGGCCTTTCGGCCTTCTTTTTATTTTTGTTCAAATGTAGTATGCACATATTTGTTGGTATTCATAATGTTCTTCTGACTATTTTCAATGCTTGTGAACATGCTCATTTGCAAGCTTGTGTTGATCGTCAAATCGGTTTTCCGAGAAACCCAAATCTTAAATAAATCCTTGGTTTGTCCCACGGCATCAAGTACTTTGGATTGACTGGCGATAATTTCGGTTAGAGTCGTATCTGTACTGTTTTGCTTTTTAACCTCATTCGCAAAAGCTAATGATTTATTGTACTCTTCGGTAAGCTCTACGTAATCTCTATCAAGAATATCAGTGATGTTAGGAACCTGATCCAAATCCTTAAATTCCTTGATTTTACTTGCGAAAATATACAGCTGCTGATCTGTGTCGCTTAGCCATTTGTAAGCATTCATGAGGGCAACATTTTGAGCGGTATCAGGGTTAGCAACCTGGGGTTGTTCCTTATTGATACTGACGTTCACGCTATAAGTCGCATCATTCCAGGCTACATCGGCACCTAGCTGCCTTAGCATATAGATAGGCACCATCGTTCTTCCTTTGTAATTGATGGCTGGAACATCTTCAACTTTCAGCTCTTGCCCGTTGGAATGAACGGATACAATAGGACTCCCTTCATAGTCTCCGTGCGTGGAAGACGCATTGACGGTGCTGGATATAAAGAATAAAATCAGAGTGACAGTTAGTAATTTTTTCATGCCTTGTCTCCTTTTTAGTAGAAATAGTTTTCTTCAATAATTCAACAGGAGTTAGGCGATTTCCTTTACATTCCTAGATAAGGAAAAAGTTGATGATAGGAGCTTCTCAAACATGAAAAAAAATAAGTCGTTGATATTATTAGGCTTGTCTTCTGCTTTATTTTTGTCTTCAATGGTGACAACTTCTCAAGCCGAGGCACCTGCGCCCGGTTTCTCTTCGGATCCGGTCATTACGAAGAGCTATTTTGATCAGAACACCTTGAGCGAAGCTAAGGTGAAGGATCTTATCGCCTCCGCGCTCGCAGCGAATGCTGGCACAAGCCAGCCTAGCGGGAGCAATGGAGGCTCGGACACGACCGCGACGACAGCGGCAATGACCGTTGTCCAGATGAAACCAGGACAAACGCTTTATGCCGGCGCCGGCGCGGAATTCATCGTGCGATCCGGCAACGTGATCGCCGTAAGCAGTGACGAGAACGGGATTCCCGATGTTACCGGGGGCAAAGACATTGCCGCAGGGTCAGAGATTGCGACGAATCATCTTTTGATTTTCCCGCGGGATGGACGCGGCATTAAGCCTGCAGCCAAGAATACGGCAGATATTTATGTAATGGTCCGTGGCAACTATTTATTGATGAATCAGGATGGAAGTACAGCTACTCCATAATTTTACCCCTACTGACAAGTACTTATCCGTTTCGACTTCAGAGAAGGAGACATACTAGAGTTGTACTCTTCATCAGGGCATCAGCTGGTATTGTCTTAACAAAACTCTCTGGAGGCGATTGTTATGGCTAGAAGCAACAATGTGAAAGTAGTTCCCGAGTCGAAACAAGCATTGGACATGCTAAAGTACGAGATTGCTGCGGAACTCGGTCTTCCAGTCGGCAAAAACTTCTCTATGAACGCTGACACCGAATTCGCAACGGAGCTAGGTGCGATTCCAGCACACTCGATCAAAGAGGATTATTGGGGCCATATTTCATCCAGAGACACCGGAGCGGTTGGCGGAACGATTACAAAGAGGCTGATTCAAAAAGCTGAGGAAGTTCTATTTTCGCTGTAAAATCTGTAAAGCTATCATATAAATCTTAACAATTGTTTCATTGACACTAGACGACAAATAAAGTAAGATAATTTATTGAAGGTCAATGATTAATCAAACCTTTTCCGACAGGGAAAGGTTCATTTTTTATTGTCACCTATACTTATTTTTACCATATCGGAATTCAAGGTTCTTTGTAGCACTTCGAAGCGCGCATAAGAGGGAGATTCCGTTTGGCGTGAAAAGCTTCCGCTAAAGCCGGAGCCCACTTTATAAAATATAGGCATCGTTTAGAAGCTTTTCAAGCATACTATGATTGATTAGGAGGATGAATAACATGGCTCTAGAACGTGGACGTCGTTTATTTACTTCCGAATCCGTAACAGAAGGTCATCCGGATAAAATCTGTGACCAAATTTCTGATTCGGTTTTGGATGCATTTTTGGCCAATGACCCTAATGCTCGCGTAGCATGTGAGGTTTCTGTGGCAACTGGTTTGGTATTGGTAATCGGTGAGATTACATCCAGCTCGGAATACGTTGATATTCAAGCAATTGCAAGACAAACAATAAAAGATATCGGGTATACTCGCGCGAAGTATGGTTTTGACTCCACAACTTGTGCGGTACTTGTATCTTTGAACGAACAATCCCCTGACATTGCTCAAGGCGTGAACAAAGCGCTGGAAGCTAGAGAAGGTACTATGTCCGATGAAGAAATTGAAGCAATCGGAGCAGGTGACCAAGGTCTAATGTTCGGATTTGCGGTTAATGAGACGCCAGAGCTTATGCCGCTGCCGATTTCGATTTCTCACCAATTGGCTCGTCGCTTGACAGAAGTTCGCAAGAACGGAACGCTTCCTTACCTTCGTCCGGATGGTAAAACGCAAGTTACTGTTGAATATGATGGCGACAAACCAGTTCGCGTTGACGCTATTGTCGTATCCACACAGCATGATGAAGCGATTACTTTGGAGCAAATCCAAGCTGATATCAAAGAGCATGTGATTAAGCCAATCGTTCCAGCCAACTTGTTGGATGAGAACACAAACTACTTCATCAACCCAACTGGCCGTTTCGTAATCGGCGGACCACAAGGGGATGCTGGTTTGACAGGCCGTAAAATCATCGTGGACACTTACGGTGGTTACGCTCGTCACGGCGGTGGCGCATTCTCCGGTAAGGATCCAACGAAAGTTGACCGTTCCGGTGCATACGCGGCGCGCTATGTTGCGAAAAATATCGTAGCAGCTGGCCTTGCTGACAAATGTGAAGTTCAACTGGCTTATGCAATCGGTGTAGCTAGACCGGTATCCATTGCTGTTGACACATTCGGCACAGGCAAAGTAAGCGAAGAGAAGCTTGTTGAACTCGTTAGCAAGCACTTTGACCTTCGTCCGGCTGGTATTATTAAAGAGTTGGATCTTCGTCGTCCAATCTACCGTCAAACAGCTGCTTATGGTCACTTTGGCCGTAACGATCTGGATGTTCCTTGGGAGCGTACAGATAAAGCTGAGATCTTAAAAACAGAAGCATTGGCTTAATCCCAATTCAATAGAAGCCGCTCGTCATGATGACGGGCGGCTTTTTTGCTGTTTTTTTGCCGTATAAATACAACTATTTCTCAACGTAACTTTTTCCATAGTTGGCGAGTCTAAATAATAGTCATATATAATAGATTTATAGACTTAGACTGAAAGAGGAGCGTGGAGAAGCAACATGAAAGTGCAGAAGCAATTAGGTATAGGTGCGCTGGCTTGCGCATTAGTGTGGCAATTGACATCAGGGACAATGATATTTGCAGCAGATTCTACATTGACACTAAGTTCGCAGGAGACGATTACATCTGGGGCTACTCTCAAAAACTATGTATGGACGACAACAAGAAGCGGCAAGGGTGTATCAGTTAACGCGAATGTAATAGAAGTAGACTTAACGAATCCGAATGTAAAGATCGATGCAATGGCTGGCACGAAAAATCAATTTACAAAAAACCAAAGCGTACTGGGCATGGTGAAGGATACGGGAGCTGTAGCCGGTGTAAACGGTGATTTCTTTAATACCCAAGCCGAAGGCGTTCCTGAGGGCGCGCAGATTACGAATGGACAGGTCATGTCGACACCTGCCAAGATATCCGGGTTGTACTCGCTCGCGATTACGAAGGATAATAAGCCGATTATTGATATTTTCGATTTTCAGGGCAAGGTCACGGCAAAGGACGGCACATCGTTTGACCTAGGCGGTGTCAACAAGACCTATTACTGGGACGACAATGGGGTAGCGATGATTGCAGACGGCTTGTTCCTTTATACCAGCGCCTGGGCTATGAATCAGCGTGCTGTTGACGGAACACATGTTCCTACGGAAGCGTTAGTGGTGAATGGCATTGTCAAGGAAATCGCTATCGACACGAACGTCAAAATGATTGCCCCTGCGGACGGGTATATTCTCCGAGGCTCTGGGCTTGCCCGTGATTTTATTGTCAATCATTTGAAAGTCGGAGATCCGATTACAACGAAATACGATATGATCCCGCACGATTTATCCAAAACGTACGATTGGAAAAACTTCAAAATGATGATTGGCGGCAGCACCTTGCTGGTAGATGAGGCGAAACCAAGCTATTTCACCCGCAATATTGGGGATTTCAGCGGTTACAGTCCGAGATCCCGTACAGCTGTCGGATACTCGAAGGATAATAAGACCGTTTATATTATCACGTCTGATAATAGCGGCAGCAGTAAAGGGATGACGCTTCCTGAACTGCAGCAGTTCATGATTCAAGCCGGTGTATGGCGGGGAATGGTACTGGACGGCGGCGGTTCTACGCAGTTGGTATCGCGGCCACTCGGGGATTTCGATCCTAAACTAACGAACAACACCGAGAATGGCAATCAGCGTGCGGTGGCCAACGGTTTGGGCGTTTACTCAACGGCTCCGCAAGGGGAGCTGAAGGGTCTTATTTTACAAGGGCAGAAAGTGTTATTCGTAGGCGAATCCAGCGCTTATCAGTTTAAAGCTTATGATGACTATTATAATCCGATTTCTGTAACTTCGGTTGTTCCACAATGGAGCAGCACGATGACGAACGGCACTTTTAAAGATAATGTATTTACGGCAACACAACCTGGTAAATCTCAGCTTGTCGCCAAGTCTGGCAAAGGAACAGCAACCATGGACGTAGAGGTTGTAGGCAGGGACCAGATCCAGTCGATGAAGTTCAGCGCTGGCTCATTCTCGCTGACAGAAGGCGGGGATTTTAAACTGCCGCTGTCGGTCACAACCAAGAGCGGTGTCACCCGTGATCTGCCTCCGAATTCGGCTCAATGGGAGCTGAGCGGGGTTAAGGGCAGCATTAATGACGGAATCCTGCACGTTGACAGCACAGCAGGCAGTCAAACTGCACAAGTCATCGCCAGATACGACGGTTTCAGTTCGATGGTGACATTGCCGATCGGTCAAGAAAAGGTATGGTATGACCTGGATCATAACGCTGTTATGACGACGAGCGATAAATACCCGGCTGAAGTTGTATCCAACGTGAACATCGGCAAAGAGGCTAGTGGTAACAAAACTTTGGACATTACTTATGATTTCACCAAAGGATCTGGAACCAAAGCCGCCTATGCCCGTTTCGATGGAGCTTATGGTACTCCGGTTGCTGGCGAGCCTGATTTTATCTCAGCTAAAGTGCTGGGGGACGGAAGTTTCAACTGGGTACGCGCAGAAGTGATTGATGCCGATGGCAATTCGAATTTAGTGTCCTTCACGGAGAATATGAATTGGACGGGTTGGCGCAAAGTGACTGCGGATGTATCCAATTTGAAATTCCCGATCAAAATTAAGAGCGTTTATGTTGCAAATCCTGCAAACGGACAGGATGAAAGAGCGATGAAAGGGAAAGTTAGTATTGATGACATTTCGTTCATTTATAAGGGTCAAATGCCAACTTTACCGAAGAACTCCATTAAGCTAACTGTGAATAATAAAAATGCGACTTTGAATGACAAGTCCATGACGCTTGAACAGGCGCCAACGATTGTGAACGGCAATACTTTGGTGCCGATCCGGTTTGTAACGGAAGCGCTGGGCGGTAACGTGAAGTGGAATGATCAAGAGCGCAAGGTGACAGTGATCCGCGGCGATAAGTTGATTGATCTTTGGATTGATAATCCGGATTTGCTCGTTAATGGGGATCGGGTGACAGCAGAAGTTGCGCCGAAGATTATGAACAATGTAACCATGGTGCCTTTGCGGCTTATTTCTGAGAAGTTAGGATTTAAGGTAGGCTGGGAACCTATAAAACAAGGGATTACCCTTGAATAAATAGGGCTAGAAGTTCAATTCATGCCGTCGGAAGTATGGTACAATATGGGGTAGACTAATTTCGTTTTTATAAAAAAGGAGCTTGTTTCACTTTGCAGCCAGACGCTATAGATCGTGTCATAAAGAACGCCATCAACGTCGTGGAGAGCAGCAAGTATCAAATCTTTGAGATTGCCGAGACATCCAGACTTGAGAAAGAGGCACTGACCCGCGAGTTAGAAGAGATCCAGGAAGAAACCAGTGCCACTATTGATATGGTGGACAACCTGGAGAGGGATTATAAGCGATCCCGGATCAGGCTTACGGAAGTTAGTCGAGATTTCAACAAATATCGCGAAGATGATATTAAGACAGCGTATGAAGCCGCTATCGCTCTTCAACTGCAGCTAACGATCGCCAGGGAAAAAGAAGTTCACCTCAAGGCTAGGCGGAACGATCTGCAGCAGCGTGTGAAGAACGTGGAGAAGCAGGTGGAACGGGCTGAAACGATCGTCTCCCAGATGAATGTTGTGCTGGAATACTTATCAGGCGACCTGAATCAGGTCACTCGAATATTGGAATCTGCAAAAAACAGGCAGTTGCTGGGGTTGAAAATTATTTTGGCCCAGGAAGAAGAAAGAAAGCGGATCGCCCGCGAGATTCACGATGGTATGGCACAAACTTTAGCCAATGTCGTACTTCGTACCGAGATTGCCGAGCGTATGCTCATGAAACAGGACATGTCGGCCGTGAAGGAAGAGTTGGTCGATTTAAAGGGACAAGTTCGGGGGGGGCTTGAAGAAGTTCGTAAAATTATCTTCAACCTTCGCCCGATGGCCCTTGATGATTTGGGGATTGTGCCCACGTTGCGCAAGTATGTGCAAGATTTCGAGGAGAAGCACAAAATCCGTACGAAGTTTAATCTTGTAGGTAAAGAGACTCGCATACCGTCCGGGCTTGAAATCGCGATTTTCCGACTGGTGCAGGAAGCTCTCTCGAATGTGATTAAACATGCGAAAGCCACTTTTGTTTCTGTGGAGCTAAGGCTAGAAGCAGACCAAGTGCAGATCTATATTGTAGATAACGGAGTCGGCTTTGACGTGCCCCTAATAGAACAAAGAATTGCCAAAGGGAACAATTTTGGTTTGCTCGGGATGCGTGAGCGTGTTGAGCTTCTGGAAGGCTCGATGGTGTTAGAATCTGCTAAAGATTCGGGTACAAAGATAACGATGCTAATCCCTTTTGGCGGCGGAGCAGAGAACAAGGAGGAAAATCAGAATGGACAACACGGCGAGTCCTAAACGTAACGTGCGCATTGTGATTGCGGACGATCATCAACTCTTTCGTGAAGGCGTTAAACGAATCATTAATATGGAAGATGATATGGAGGTCATCGGCGAATGTGGTGACGGCATCCAGGTCATCGAGCTTTGCAATCAGATCACTCCGGATATTGTGCTCATGGACATTAATATGCCGCTTGAGAACGGCGTTGTGGCTACAGAGCGTTTAAAGCTCATTTTCCCTGATATCAAAGTGATTATCCTTTCGATCCATGACGATGAAAGCTATGTGTTCGAAACGCTCCGCAAAGGGGCTTCTGGTTATTTACTGAAGGATATGGAAGCGGAGTCATTGATTAATGCAATTCGCTCCGTAGTTGCCGGTCATGCTTATATTCATCCCAAAGTGACGGGCAAGCTGATCAACCAATTGCGACGAATGACATACCTGGATGATGTAGGTGTGGTTGGTCAGGGACAAGGCGTGAAGGATGCAGGCTTGAAGTACATCCATAATGCCAACAGTCCGCTGACGAAGCGAGAGGCTGAAGTGCTCCGCTTAATGGCGGAAGGCAAGAGCAATAAGCTGATTGGCGAATTCTTATACATTAGTGAGAAAACCGTTAAGAACCACGTCAGCAGCATTCTGCAAAAAATGGAAGTCGATGACCGTACACAAGCCGTAATCATTGCGATTAAGAATGGTTGGGTAACCTTATAGCCGAACACTCCATCACGTAGAGGAACCCCCCCTCCTTAAGCGGCATACAATGCTGATAAGGAGGGAGCCGCTATGTGGATGGGATTGCTATGGATCGTAGGCTGCTACGGTATCAGCATCGCTGTGCTTCATATCTTGTTCAGTACCCGAAAGGGAAGAAGCAAGAAACAAGCCAAAGTACTGTTAGTGACCAAAAACAATCAAAATCATATTGAATGGTATATTCGTTCTTTATTTTTCTTTTCACGCGTGAAAGGTGGTCAGGTGACGGCTGCGATCTTTGATGACGGGTCGTCAGATGAAACCTTGAAGATCATTGAACGATTATCCCATACGCATGTGCTGGAAGTCTATCATCGGGCAGATGATGAGTTTGTCGATGACTATTTGCGCCGGCACGAGAACGAGCCGTTAATTATTGTGAATCTCAGCAACCGGGAAGATATTGTTGATATTCCTGTTGTTATGTAGTAAACGGTTACAATACAAAGAGAGCAAGGTGAAGGATGAAGGTTCAACTTTACGCGTTGCACATAGGTTCGAAGTGGACGTGGAACTTGTCCGTCCATACACATACCGACATTCATTATTGGTTCGAGCAATACGGTGCTGACGCCAGCATACGATTGCTGGAACCTTTTGTTTCTTTAGGGCAGGCTATACGCATGCTGCAGGCTCTTTCTACGGACTCCATTTTAACCTCGGCGATGAATCGCAACTCCCCCTTAACTCCATTTAAAGCACGATTGCAGTACTTGGCAAGGAAGTGCGGCTTAGCGCAGCACGTGTGCGACTCTCTTACATTCAGTGAAATTTCTTATGTATTCTGGCAAATGGGTAAGGTCCTCCCACTTCAATTACAGGCAGATCGTTATGAGCGGATTGTAAAAGCTTGCAGCGGCAGGCAGCTACTCGTAGATGAACTCCATCAATTGTTGGCGTTACATGGCGTTGATAGCACCCAAAAGGAAGACTGGCTACCCTATTTGCAATTAGCCCATCTTCAAGGCGATCTCCGAATAAGCAGCGGGCTGCATATTTACGAACGCAGGGACTGGCGTCGCCCATTTGTGAAGAAGACCGTTGTACGCTGTAAAAGATGTGGCAGCGGGGCGGCGCGTATGTACTGGACAGATTGCATCCACTGCGGACAAGCATGTCCTTATTGCGAGGAGTGCCTCACAATGGGGCGCGCACGATACTGCTCACTGCTAATACAAGGACGTGCAGTAGATGTCTCCTTACATAGCGACGCGGATGATCTACATGCTTACATTGAGCCCTGGGGGCTCAGCCCGGCACAGACAGCGGCCTCTTTGGAAGGGCTGCGCTATGTGAGCGGAGGGACGGATGCCGGCGGTAAATCCAGTGTGGAGCAAGAAGCCAAAAGGTTCTTGATCTGGGCTGTGACGGGTGCGGGGAAGACGGAGATGATCTTCCCCTTTATTCACTATACGGTCGCTAGAGGAGGCAAGGCCTTAATTGCTACACCCCGAAAGGACGTCGTCCTGGAGCTTCGCCCCCGGATTAAACGGGCGTTCTCCGACTATACCGTCGTTACCTTGTATGGGGGGAGCGAGCAGCGGTGGGAACAAGGGCAGATTACGATCGCGACGACGCATCAGCTGATGCGATTTCATCAGGCATTCGACCTGGTCATTATCGATGAGATTGATGCGTTCCCCTATCACAACAATCCTACGCTTGCCTACGCCGCCGCTACTGTGGTCAAGCCTGGAGGGAGCAATGTTTTACTATCGGCAACGCCGCCAAAAGAGGTGAGAACAGCAGCAGACCGAGGCAGACTGCCGCATGTGCGCGTGCCGGTGCGGTATCATAGACATCCGCTGCCGGTGCCTGAGCTGCTATCCGTACCGACCTTGCGTAGATGCTGTCAGTCGAATACGCTGCCCGACGTGCTGGCTACCCGGCTGCAGGCGTCTATTAAGCGGGGCGCACAGGTTTTTGTTTTCGTACCTAATATTAAGCTGGTTGAGCCGATGGTTGAATTGCTGCGGTCGAAGCTGCGGGCCGAAGACGGAAGCTTGCCGCTACGTGTAGAGGGCACATCGTCCAAGGATGCCGATCGCACCGAGAAAGTTCAGCACTTCCGGGATAAAGCAATCCGTTTGCTCGTTACAACGACGATATTGGAACGGGGCGTGACGATACCGAAATCCGATGTATACATCCTCGACGCCGATTCCAGCCTGTTCGACGAAGCTGCGCTTGTACAGATGGCTGGTAGAGCAGGCAGATCCAAGGACGATCCGGCGGGCATGATTTATTTTGCGGCAAATGAGGTATCCCTGTCACAGAGGGAGGCGGTCCGGCAAATTAAACAAATGAACCGAATCGCGCGAAAAAAAGGATATCTGCGAGGGGAGAATGAATGAGTAAATGGTTGGAACATATTGTTGCCGGGATACAAGCTATGCTCCATCCCAGACGGGATGAGTGTTTACTCTGCAAACAATTAGGACGGCTGCAAAGTAATGAGCTGCGCTTGTGCCAGGTTTGTATGTCGCGGATTCCGTGGATTCAGGATGTACGCTGCCTCATCTGTGGAAGATCTGAGAAGTGTTCGGATTGTTTGCGACGAAAACATTCCTATTTCATAAAGAATCGTAGTGCAGTCCGGTATGATGATACCATGAAGGAACTGCTGGCACGGTATAAGTATCGTGGTGATGAAAGGCTATGTACCGTCATGGGGTACATGCTTTACTATGCCTACCGGATATTAAGCAGTGAAAGCGGAACGGATTTGAGCTTGAATGCAGAGGCAGGATCTACAAACAAGATCATTACATATGTGCCTGTCAGTGAGCGCCGCTTGCAAGAACGAGGGTTCAATCAGGCGGAGCAAATGGCCCGCGAGCTTGGCCGGAGGACCGATCTGCCGGTCGTGCCGCTTTTACTTCGAACTAAGCATACCGATAAGCAGAGCTTTAAGACAAGAAGTGAACGATTGGACGATATGGAACGTGTGTTCGAGATTCATTTAGAAGGCATGAAGGAGGTCCTGTGTACAAGGGCTTCCACTTTGGTCATTTATTTGATTGATGATGTATACACAACGGGAAGTACGATGAATCACTGCGCTAGAGTACTAAAGGAAGATCTCGGTGCAGAAGTTTTTGGTCTTACTTGGGCTCGATGAGCCATTAAATTAATAGTGTAAAAAGATGTCGAATTAAGTTAAACTGGAATTAAATTAGGATATAAGGAAATAATACAAGGAGGGCTGTACAATGAGCATGAATGTTGCGAATTGTCCGCGCTGTGGAAAGATTTTTATTAAGGGTGTCAGTAGTGTTTGTCCCGCATGTATGAAAGATATAGATCGACAATACGAGAAGTGTTTGAAATACTTGCGTGAAAATAAAGGATCGACAATACAGGAACTTAGCGAAGCTACCGAAGTCTCAGTTAATCAAATCACCAAGTTCATCCGTGAAGGCAGAATCTCGTTGGCCAATTCGCCAAACATGTCGTATGCCTGCGAGGTTTGCGGGACGTCCATTCGGGAGAATACAATTTGCGATTCCTGCCGGAGCAAACTAATGCGGGATGTGAGGAATACTGCAGAGGATGAACGGCGCAAGGAAGAGCTGAAAAAGAACGACAGTAAAGTCAGTTTCAATATTCAAGAGCGTTTGAATGACCGTCATTAATATTTAAATGGGACTGTAGGAGTATAAAATTTTATAAGATTGATGCCGATAATAATACTAAAGATTATCGGCTTTTATTTTATATGTCGGGATATAGAGGTGAATTAGCATGAAAATTAATGATAATCAGCGTGTAGGTGCGGTGAATCCTTATAAAAAAGCAAGTGATATGAAATTCGCCCAAACAATGGGCAAGAAAGATAAACCTAAAGATCAGGTTGAGATCTCAGCTGAGGCGAAAGAACTGCTTGATGCTCAAGGGACTACTCGTACAGAGGAGCAAACTCGCCGTATTGAAGAGTTGAAGGCTTCTGTAACTTCAGGAACGTATCATGTAGAAGCGGGTAAGATTGCTGAGAAATTGCTACCGTTTATTAAATAAAGTTATAGACCATAAGAAACAGGTGATATCAAGTGAGTATGGCCGCTTTGATAGAAGTGCTAGAGCAGTTAATTGAACTCCATCAAGCATTACTGCAACTGGGAAAGGACAAGACACCAGTTCTGGTTAAGAATGAAGTGGATAAACTGAGTTCGATTGTCCAGAAGGAGAAAAGTCTAGTCAAAAAGGTAGAAGAGCTTGATCGCAAGAGGGTTCAGCTGATAGGCGAGTATCTGATATCACGCGGTTATAATCCTGATCCGAGAATACGCATCAGTGACTTAGTTAAAGTTGTTTTTAAAGCGGAAGAGAAAAAAGCTCTGATTGATGTGCAAGCAAGATTGCTCGAAAGCATAAGAGAACTTCAAAAACAAAATGAAATGAATCAGAAACTAGTGGAGCAATCTCTCGCTTTTATAAATTACACCTTGGATTTATTTGTGAAAACGCCGGAGCAAGATGCATTTTATCAGCGTCCGCAAGCACAACAGCCACAACATGCATATAACACAGTGCGCAGTGGACTGTTCGATACCAAAGCTTAAGGGAGTGTAACAATGACTTCAACATTTCATGGGATAGAAACCGCCAAGAGGAGCTTATTTACTCAACAAGCAGCATTAAATACAACAGGTCATAATATAGCGAATGCAAATACTGAAGGATTTTCAAGGCAAGTTGTTAATATGAACGCTTCTATACCTATTGAGTACCCTGGTTTAAACAAATCTAATATGCCTGGACAACTTGGTACTGGTGTAGAGTTCAGTTCAATAACTCGTATTCGAGAAGCATTTTTGGATGATCAATATCGAAATGAAAACAAGTCGCTAGGCAGTTGGGAAGTACAGTCAGATACGCTGGATAAATTGCAAACGATCATGAATGAGCCATCAGATTCCGGTCTACGCACTGTTCTCGACAATTTCTGGAAGTCATGGTCTGATTTGAGCAAAGACCCAGAGAATGTGACTGGTCGCAAGATCGTACGCGAGAATGCGATTGCTCTAACTGACGCTATGAACCAAGTCAGTAAACAGTTGAGTGATCTAGGTAATGACTTAACGTCTAATATCGATGTGAAAGTAAATGAAATAAACTCCTCAATCACAACAATTGCTAATTTAAATCAGGAAATTCAACGCATTGAAGGATTAGGCGATGACGCTAACGATTTAAGAGATCAACGGGATTTGCTGACCGATAAGTTGTCCAAAATCGCCAACATAACGGTAACCAACACACAGCAAGGTTATAACATATCGATTGGCAGTATTAACTTGGTAACCGGAGGCACAACGACACCAACTTCAGCGGACGCACTTCAAGCAGCTTTCAATAACGGGGATGGTACTGGAAATTTAAAAAGCGGTGAGATATTTGGTATGATGCTTTCCCGAGACAAATATGTAGCGGACTACCAGAATCAATTAGATACATTGGCTAATACGCTTGCTAATGGCGACCTTACGGTTACTATTCCTGCAGGGTCAGTGATTCCTGAAGGTACCATCTTGAACGGGACAACCTACTCGAATGCCAATGGTAACAGAGAGCTAACTTCCGATCTTACAGTGACGGTAAAAGGTATTAACGGTCTTCATAAATTGGGATATACGTTCGACACACCAGCCAAACAAGGAGTAGACTTCTTTACCTCTACATCGGGAACGGTAACAGCGGCTAGCATTCAGCTGAATCCAGCCATTGCTGCAGACGCCAGCTTAATTGCAACATCGTTAAGAACGACCGGAACTGGTAACAGTGAAACAGCAGTTAAAGGAAATAATACATTGGCCATGTTATTCGGGGGCTTGAAGGATACAACTTTTTCATTTAGCGGTACGAGCAATGGGGTAACAAAGGGAACCATTGATGACTACTTCCAATCAATTGTTGGGCAATTAGGTGTTCAAGGTCAGGAAGCGCAGCGGCAACTTACGAATCAACAGACATTAGTCGATCAAGTCGATTCCCGCCGTCAGTCTGTAAGTGGAGTTTCCTTGGATGAGGAAATGACAAACTTGATCAAGTTCCAACATGCTTATGGTGCAGCATCTCGCTTCATGACAACATATGATCAGATCTTGGATAAACTCATTAATGGAACGGGACAAGTAGGGCGTTAATAGAAGATAGGAGGGGACATCATTGGCATTAAGAGTAACGCAAGGCATGATGCATACACAACTGCTTAGAAATGTGAATAATAATCTAGATCGTATGAATACAAACCAAAATGTTTTAGCTACTGGAAGAAAAATTAATCGTCCGTCGGATGATCCTGTTGGCATTACTTATGCGCTTCGATACCGTAGTGAACTTTCCATGAATGAGCAATACCAAAAGAATATCGATGCGGCAAAATCTTTTGTTGATCATACTGATACGACATTATCGCAATTGACAGAGGTTCTTCAGCGTGCTACTGAATTGACAAACCAGGGTGTGAACGGCTCCAACCCTCAGACAGCACTAGATGCCATTGCCAAAGAAATGGGGCAGCTTTATGAGCAAGCAGTAACCATTGGTAATGACCAGATTAACGGCAAGTCGACCTTCAATGGTCAAATGACGGACAAAACGCCTTACTCTGTCGCGAATGCAGACCAAGAGCAAACAGATACACAACAAGTTGTATATCAATTCTCGGCTGGCGTAACCATCCCTATTAACGTAACGGGTAATGAGGTGTTTGGTTCGCCTAATCCAGCTCCGCCGGCAACGCCTACTACCCCGGATAATCTATTCACTGTATTGAAAGGTTTACAGAATGCGTTTTCTTCTGGAGATCAAACACAAGCAAGAAGTTTAATGGATCAATTAGAAAGTAGATTGAATAAAGTCTTGGATGTGCGCGCAGATGTTGGCGCGAGAGCTAATCGTATCGACCTTATGCAGACGCGAATTGAAGATATGGGAACAAATATCACAGAGCTGGATTCCAAGACGGAAGATGCAGACATGGCTGCTACGATTACACAGCTACAACAGGATCAGAACGTTTATCAAGCCTCTTTGTCAGTCGGGGCCAAAATTATTCAGCCGAGCTTAATGGATTATCTCAAATAATCTGTAGGAGGTATACCTTTGGAGCTTTCAAGGCTGTCTATTCATCAAACCAATGCTCAAATTGGAGTTCAGACGCAACCCTCAAGCTTTGACGTTCAAAAGCAAGATGGATTTATGTCAATTGAGCAGCCATCGGCCAAAATGGAAATACATTCGCACCTGGGTGAGCTGAGTATCGACTCTTCAGCTGCTTGGGCGGCATTAGGGAAAGGCTCGAACCTGGAGTGGTCAAGTTCTATTTACAGCCAGGGAAAGAATATTGCCCTTCAAGCTATTGCTAAGACGGTAGAGAGGGGCCATAGAATGGCACAAATCACAAACCCTCAGAACCCTTTTGCTGAGTTCGCGAAGGAAGATCTTAAGCAGAGAGATCCTGTTGAATATGCGGGATCCCCATCGTATTCTAACGTGAAGGTTCACTATGAGGCGCGTTCGCCCGATATTAACATTGAACCGCAAAAAACCGAGATCCAATACACACCTACTAAACTGGATGTTCAATATCGTCCAGGCTCCGTCGAGGTATATTTAAAGCAAAAGAATTCGATTGATATCGATGTAAGTCCATATAACTGGTATAAATAATAAATATTTGAAAATGCTATGGCGTAAGCTATAGCATTGTCTGCTTTAAGGAGGAGTTATAAGTGCTTAGTTTTATACAAAAAAGAACGATCCAATTGAATGGAAGCATTCTGGGGTTTGAAGAGTGCAATCAATTTTCCATTGACGTTATTGAAGATAATCATGAGTTCGCTTATTTGCAAAGCTTAGAGCAAGAACATGTCAGTTTTTTAGTCGTATCTCCGTTTAGCTTCCATCCGGACTACTCCATTGAATTAGAGGAAAAGGATCGCAAGGCTCTAAATATTGAGACGCATGAGGATGTTGTCGTTCTCTCTATAGTGACGGTATCTGAACCATTTCCTGCATCAACTATAAATTTGCTTGCACCGGTCATTTTTAATATTAAGAATGGACAAGGGAAGCAAATCGTTCTTCCTCCCAAATACAAGTACGGTACAAAAGAACCTTTGTTTGAAGAACTCCATGTAGAAAGTGGTGAATAAAGTTTGCTGATCTTAAGTAGAAAAAAAGGGCAGTCCATCATCATCAACAATCAAATTGAAATTATCATTTCATCCATAGATGGAGAACAAGTGAAGGTTGGCATTAAAGCCCCAAATGACATTAACGTCTTACGTAAAGAAGTTTATGAAGCGGTGCAAGAGAGTAATAAAAATGCACTAAAAGCGAATATAAACCTGAATGAACTGAAAAATTTGCCTAAAATCAACAAAAAGTGAAGCAAATCATATTCCCCCGACAAAATATTTGAAAAAATAGTAGATGACTATAAACAAATTGAGACTTACTGCCGATATATGTTATGTAAGGCAAACAGCCTAATCCACAAGGAAGTGGAGATTTAACATTCAGGGAGGAATTCTCAATGTCTACTATTATTAACCACAATCTTAGCGCAATGAACGCGCACCGTAACCTGTCTTTCAACGACACGCAACAAAGCAAATCCGCTGAGAAGCTATCTTCCGGTTTGCGTATTAACCGTGCAGCTGACGATGCAGCAGGTCTTTCGATCTCTGAGAAAATGCGCGCACAAATCAAATCCTTGAACCAAGCAGAACGTAATGCGCAAGACGGCGTATCCCTTGTACAAACTGCAGAGGGCGCAATGAATGAAGTTTCCGACATGCTGACTCGTATGAAGGAACTTGCAACTCAAGCTTCCAACGGTACTTACAACGCTTCCGACTTGGCAGCTATGGACAATGAGTATCAAAAACTTGCAGCTACTATTACTAACGACATTCCTAGCAACACGAAGTTCAATGGTATTAACTTGTTGAACGGTAACAGCGACGTGGCTATTCAAACTGGTGACAATTCGAGCGACACAGTTTCGATTAAATTGTCGAGTGTTAACCTTACTTCCATCAGCTTTGGTAGCTTGACTGGTGGCGGTGCGGCTTCTGAGTTGGCTGCTGTAGATACAGCAATCGGAACTGTTAACACTGCTCGTTCTGAGCTGGGTGCTACGCAAAACCAATTGGAGCACAGAATCAACAACATTGCTTCTACATCCGAGAACCTTCAAGGTGCGGAATCCCGTATCCGTGATACGGATATGGCAAGTGAAATGATGAAGTACAGCAAGTACAACATTCTTCAACAAGCTTCTACTTCGATGTTGGCTCAAGCTAACCAAAACCCGCAAGGCGTTCTGCAATTGTTGCGTTAATAATTTTAACTGGAAGAAGCCCATTGAATTTCAATGGGTTTTTTTATTTGCTAGGGATGGTTGTGCTTGTTAGAATAACTAACCAAGTAAATGATTTTATGAAGCGGCACAGAAACTTTCGACAAAATACCTGATAATTTATAGATGACTATAAACAAATTGAGACTTACTGCCGATATATGTTATGTAAGGCAAACAGCCTAATCCACAAGGAAGTGGAGATTTAAAATTCAGGGAGGAATTCTCGATGTCTACTATTATTAACCACAATCTTAGCGCAATGAACGCACACCGTAACCTGTCTTTCAACGACACGCAACAAAGCAAATCCGCTGAGAAGCTATCTTCCGGTTTGCGTATTAACCGTGCAGCTGACGATGCAGCAGGTCTTTCGATCTCTGAGAAAATGCGCGCACAAATCAAATCTTTGAATCAAGCAGAACGTAATGCGCAAGACGGCGTGTCCCTTGTACAAACTGCAGAGGGCGCAATGAACGAAGTTTCCGACATGCTGACTCGTATGAAGGAGCTTGCAACTCAAGCATCCAACGGTACTTACAACGCTTCCGACTTGGCAGCTATGGACAATGAGTATCAAAAACTTGCGGCTACTATTACTAACGACATTCCTAGCAACACGAAGTTCAATGGTATTAACTTGCTGAACGGTAACAGCGACGTAGCTATTCAAACTGGTGACAATTCCAGTGACCAAGTTACGATTAAATTGTCGAGCGTTAACCTTACTTCTATCAGCTTTGGTAGCTTGACAGGTGGCGGCGCGGCTTCTGAGTTGTCTGCTGTAGATACAGCGATCGGAACTGTGAACACTGCTCGTTCTGAGCTGGGTGCTACGCAAAACCAATTGGAGCACAGAATCAACAACATTGCTTCGACATCCGAGAACCTTCAAGGGGCTGAATCCCGTATCCGTGACACAGATATGGCGAGCGAAATGATGAAGTACAGCAAGTACAACATTCTTCAACAAGCTTCTACTTCGATGTTGGCTCAAGCCAACCAAAACCCGCAAGGCGTTCTGCAATTGTTGCGTTAATTTTATTTGGAAAAAGCCCGTTGAATATCAATCAATGGGCTTTTTTACTTACGGAGGATGGTTATGCTTGTTAGCGTATGTATGATTGTTCGAAATGAAGAGAGCAACCTCGAACGTGCTTTGAACAGCATTCCGAAATCATACGAGAAGATCGTTATTGATACAGGTTCAACTGACAATTCAAAAGAAGTAGCAAGAAGTCTGGGAGCTCGCGTTTATGACTACACATGGATAGATGATTTTGCAGCTGCGAGAAATTATAGCCTTTCACAAGCGTCTGGGACGTACATTTTAGTCATGGATGCGGATGAGGAGCTTTCAAGCGAAATTGAGATTCAAGTTGAACAATTCGTTTCACAATACCCTGACGCAGCAGGGACGGTAAATATACTAAATAAGATTAAAGATGAAGTGCACAAACACCGGATGGTTCGTTTTTTTCCTAATAATAAGACTTATATGTTTAGCGGAATTGTTCATGAAACGTTATACCAGCATGGACAACCAACCGGCTTTGTATCGTCCGAACTAACAATTTACCATTATGGATATCAAGAAGAGCTGTATTCAAATGGTGTAAAGGTAGATAGATACCTAAATTTATATAATAAGCACCTAGAGAAAGATCCTTACGATGGATATATGGTATACCAGTTGGCGAAGCTGCATTACTCACAGAAAGAGCTAGGCAGGGCTCTAGAAGCGCTTGAGCGTTGTCTCGAGATTAATCAGAGGGAGCGGTTATACTATCCTGTCATGGTCGTTATGCTTGGCTATGTACTGAAGGACATGGGGCAAAGCAAGCTTGCTTGGGATCTGCTTGAACCCTTACAGGCCGAATTTCCTTACTTTCCGGATCTGCCATTTTTACTAGGCTTACTGGCGATGGAAACAGGTAAAATCAATAATATTGAAGCTTGCTATATGAGAGCTTTGGAAATTGGAGAGACGACCAAATATTCATCGGTGGATGGCGTGGGTTCTTATAAATCCGAATATAACTTGGCTGTTTACTACGAAGTAACAGGTAATTTAAATATGGCATTGCAATATTATAAGAAAGCGGCGGCAGCGCAATACTTGCCGGCACAAGAAAGATTATTAAAATTAGCTTAATACTCTAAAAAAAGCAATTGAAAATTACGATATACTTTCTAAGAGATCTACTAAAGGAGAGGTATCGTTTATGCAAATTCATTCAAATGGTTTGAGTTCAAATGGAATTACTGGTGCAGGCTCAGCTGCTAAAGGTGACGGGGGCATATCGGATAATAGCAGCGGCATTATTCAGTCATCTGTAACGTTAAAAGGACAACCTGCTTATAAGCTAACTAGTGCGGAGCAAGCGATCTTAAAGGCAGTTGAACGGGCTAATAAAGCCAGCGCGGGGGAACTAAGCCATACTGAATACAGAATGCACAAAAACAGTAATGATATTGTTGTAAGGCTTGTAGATACAGCAACGAACAATGTCATCCACGAATACCCTTCAGAGAAAATACTGGATATGTTAGATAAATTCATGGAGATTAACGGCAAGGTGATTGATGAAAGGAGATAGAGTAGAATGAATAACCGAGCGCAAACTATCTATCAAAATACCCAGATTAATACGGCTCATCCTGGTGAACTTACCCTAATGCTGTTTAATGGTTGTATAAAGTTCATGAAGTTGGCTATGGAGAATATAAATAATAATGATATTGAAGGAAGACATAATCATATTCAACGGTCATTGAATATTATTGATGAGCTTCAGATTACGCTGGATATGAAATATGAGATTTCGCACAATTTATACAGTTTGTATAGATTTATGAAAGAAAAGCTAATTGAAGCTAACATCAAGGCAAGTACGGAGAGCTTACAGGTGTCTCTTGATCTAATGACAGAGCTTCGGGATACTTGGGCTCAAGCAGTTAAACTAGCGAAGTCAGGGCAAAAGGCAAGCGTATGAGCATAACACAAGAGGTGCTAGATCAGCTTCTTAGCATGAAGGAAGCTGCTCAGGAGATTTTATTATTGGATTTTGAAGACGAGAATTCTCTAGCAAAGTTAGAGCTATTACAAGAGATGCAAGACGATGCAAGAGGTCAAATCGATCAGATTCGTTCTCGCAGCTCAGTACTTGTTAAGAATGGTTTGGAAGATATAATTTCAGAATGTATAGAATTGGAAATGAAAGTTAAAGATAAATTAGAGAATTACAGGGATAAAGTGGATAAGACGATGCAAGAGCTGAAAAATGCGCAATTTATAAGAAGTAAATATAATGTGGTTTATGCTCAGACAGAAGGTTACTTCTTGGATCAGCATAAGTAGAGATATTTAATATTCCCCTTACGGTAGACAGTGTTAAAAGAGTTCATGAACGATGAACAGAACACTGCAGGCTGAAGGGGATTTTTGTTGTGTCGGTCTATTCAGATCTTGAAGATAGGAGAGGCTAGAGAGAGTTTTTCGCTAACTAGAGGTCTTAGAGTATCACTAAGGTCACTGAAGCTGATACGTAGTTAGAATAGTGCGACTAACAAAATAGCGACCGCTCTCAAATTGAAGGTTAGGAAAGCGATCGCCACATAAGCTAAATTTATAGTTTTTGCAAGTAGGCCATCTGCGAGTTGCTTTTGCCAATAGCGTTATCCATATTCGTAAATGTCGTCACATAGCGTTTATATTCTAGATCGAGTCGTGACTCTGCAGTTGATATCTGTGATTCCAAAGTCTGCGCTTGATATCCAAGAGAGTAGATTGGTGAATCGTACGAAGACCCATTGCTACCTGCCCTTTTGACAATACTACTGACCGAGTCAAGAATAGAAGAGTTTAATTTTTGGGCAGTATTTTGCATAATTGAAATGACTTCGTTAGGGTTAGAAGCTAAAGCTGCTTGCAATTTATTTGTATCAACTACTAGCTTGCCGGCATTAGCTTGATCGTTAGCATTATAAGCCTGTGTTGTAATACCGATATCGTATAGCGCACGGTAAGTTGTATTGCCAGGAGCAGTCTGATACACGGTCGACCGGAAGTTATTATAAGTCTGCTTCAAAATGTCGTCATCTTTTAACAGACCGCTTTGAGCTAGAGCGTTATACTGGCTTAATTGATTTTCAGTCATCACAGAGCTTTGATCGTCTGTTAATGGCGGATATCCTCTGTAGGTGGGCTCACTTATTTTAGTAGAAATTTTATTAATCAACGTATTATAGTTATTAACGAAATCTGTAATTTGCTTCGTTAGAGCTGTTGTATCGTTGGCAACGCTGACTGTAGTGCTGCCCTGGCTGACCAAATTATAGGTAACCCCGCCAAAAGTAAAGTTATTGCTACTTTGGCTTGTTGTCGTCCCGTCAATTGTAACATTAGCATCTGTGCCTTTTACGGTAGTTGCCGTGTTTATTTTTAGAGCGGCAAGTAAGCCTTTGTCTCCAGTAGCGTCCCAAGAAATCTGTGCACTTTGACCTGTGTTTTTTGTTGTAACAACCACTTTGTCACTTGTAGCGTCGTATGACATCGTTACATTAGCCGCGGATTGATTTACTTTAGATATTAACGAATTTAGGGTATCTACGGTAGGGTCAAACGAGATGGTTTGACCGTTGATTTGAAATGATCCGGAACTTGTTAAAGTAGAACTTATTTTGCCGGCCGTTGCTTGTGAAGCTAAAGTAGCCGTTGGATCAAATTTATAAGCCTGTCCACCACTTTGGAAACCGAGATCAGATGTTAGGCTAGAACCACTCGTTGCACTGATCTTTACTTGCGGTATTGCGCCTGATCCAAAAGGCGTAATTGAAAGCTGATTGCTTGAGTCAGCACTGACAATGGCCGTGTTAGCTCCAAAAGCTTGATCAACAGCACTTTGTACAGCTTTAGATAGTTCAGAGGTTCCACCGGTTGCTGTGTTGCTATAAGTTCCAGCCGCAACCGTGATGTTCTTAGTTACACCGTTTACAGTGAGGTTAAATTGGTTATTGGTAGAGGTTACAGTAAGACTGCCTACAGCTGATCCGGTCAATCCTGGGGAAGCAGTAATGCCGGCTGTTGAATTTACGGATGCGCCGCTGGCTAGAGTATTTACGGTAACCGTATGAGTTGCGTTAGGAGTGCCCGCAGTAGCTGTTGCCGTTACTTTGGTTGGATCATTCGATGTCGCTGTCTGTGCTTGCCAACCCGTACTATATTGTAAATTGGTAATTTGTCCTTGAAAAGCAGTAAGTGAAGTATTAATGGAGCGATAGGCGTCTTGCTTCCATTGATTCACCTGTAACTTCTGCTGAAGCGGGATGCGTTTTTGAGCATTACTGGCTTGCATGAGTTGATTAATCATGGATGAAAGATCCATGCCGGAATTTACACCCATTGTGCTAGGAGCGGTTCCCCACGTATTTAAACCTATTCGTATAGTCATATTTAGACAAACCTCCTTATTATTTATTGCCCTTGTTTAACCTATATACCGTATTTATCGGCATTTTAAGTAAAATTCTGTATACCAGAACGAGAACAGGAGGTTATATAAAATAATAATTTTATATTCGTTCATAATTTGATCGATCTTATGAAGGGAAGATCCTTATAGCGAGGGAAGTTGTCGATAAATTGTTGATTATAAGCTTTTTTCTTAGAATCATTTGCAGCGTGCTTGCTATAGAGAGCATATAAAGCCATGTTATTAGGTTGCAGACCAAGCGCTCTTTCTAGAAATGCCAACCCATTCTCTATGTCACCTTGGTTAAAGTGGAGGTAGGATAGATTTTCATACCCAGTAGCATGAAGCAGGTCCTCCTTTAAGAGAATCGAGTAGTAGTCTATGGCAAGATCTAGCTGTTGAATGGAGTAAAAATGATCTGCAACTCGATTAATGATATCTGGGTTCGATAGATGGGTCATTAGCAAGTCAAATGCTTCAAAAGATTGTACTTCAAATAATTTCACCAGAAGCTCAGTGAATGAAGCTGAGTCTTCGTCGGTAATCGCCACTGGATCTGCACCATTAAACACTGCTAGGATCGATTGTGTAATTTTATATAAAGAGTGTTCTAGCTGGATGTTGAATCTTTTAATGTATTCAGGAAGTCTCCAGGTTGCAATAGCAACCAGCAAAAATTTGTAAACCGGAGATTTTGAATCAGGTGTATCTCCTATGCTGTCAAGTATTTGATTGAATAGAGAGATATCGTGGGTTAGCAAAGCATAATTAAGCAGTTGTTCTTTTTCCAGCGCAATGTCTAATCTTTCAATTCGCTGATAATAATATTTGGCCAGATCGGTCGAAGCGGCTAACACGGATATCTGAAACATCAATGATAGATTAGCTTGATGCTGTGATGGATATAGCTTTTCAAAGAACGTAATCATGGATTCTGCTGATTCAGATTTTGAAAGGACTTGAATAAGTTTGTATAATACGGCAGTATCTCTAGGTGTGCTGTTTAGAACTTTGGTAAAGTAAAAAACAGCTTGAGCTAAGTTGTTCTCCTTGAGATATATTTGTGCAAGATATCGTGATGGATAGACGATCGACAAATGGGGCTTAACAAGGGTAGTTTGTTTTCCGCTTGAACCAGCTTCCTCACCGATTTGAATTGCCGCAAGGTAGTTTTCTTTTGCTAAATCATCGAAACCGAATTTGTTGTAAATATAACCGGTATAGGCATAGTAATCACTAAATTGTCCCCAACGCTGCAACCCTGTTTGGATTAACTCAAAGGCTTTGCTGTAGTCTTCAACAATGAAATAGTTATTTATCAAATAATCCATGCAAATAGGAATCCAATTCAGGTTAGGATCTGATTGTTTATACGCCCGTTGGTAATAGTCAATAGCCTTGTTGTGATCGCCAGTTTTAGCGTACTCGTTAGCTAATGTAAAGAAATGATAGGGATCATTCTTTTCCGTATCCAAATCCATTTTTTCAAATATTTCTAAATTTCTTTTAGACTTTTCTTTCCTTGTCACGGTCTCGTCTGTATAACCGGAATGATAGATCGTAAAGGCGAATGAGTCTTGATGGAAATCTCCGCTATCAATTGTCAATTGTTCATGAATAGGCTTTGTATAGTAAATTCCATTGAAGTTAGAGAAAATACGCGGTCCAGATGACTCAAGTAGACCTTTCATGTTACTTTCATTTTCACCAAAAATGTTCATGATTGGTAATATTAAATAACGCGGAATTGTAGAGTCAATTCCCAAAAGAAATTGTTTAAGTTTGCTATGCTGTTCTTTTTGTACATATTCGTCAGCATCTAGAACAAGTATCCATGTGCCCGTTGCCTTTGAAAGAGATTCATTTCTCGCCGCTGCGAAGTCTTTGGTCCAAACAAAATCAGAAATTTTTGCCCCGAATCTGGCTGCAATATCTTTGGTAGAGTCGGTTGACCCCGTATCTACAATAATAATCTCATCGACAAGTCCTTGTACACTTTCGAGGCAACGGCCTAAGGTTTGTTCCTCATCCTTGACAATCATGCATAGAGACAACAATTTATCCATAGATTCTCCTAATACGCTGTTATATTTACTGAATTTGATTAGCAAAAATAAAGTTAAGGCTCTTATATAACGGAAACCTGTCCTCAAATTGTTCTTTATAAGCTTTTCTTTTGATTTCATCTGTAGCAAATCTGTTGTATATGCCATACAAGGCAATATTAGCTGGAGTTAACTCTAAAGCTTTCTCGAGAAAAGCTAAGCCTTGTTCAATATCGTTTTGATTAAAGTGCAGATGAGCTAGATTTTCATAACCGGTCACATGCAACAAATCATTCTCTAACAAGATTGAGTAATAATCGATAGCCAATTGAAGCTGGTTAGCGTCATAAAACCGATCAGCAACCAAATTAATGATGGCTGGACTCGAAAAGTGACTCATAAGAAGGTCAAATGCTTCGAATGCTTGCAACTCAAACAGTCTGATTAGAAGATCTGTAAAAATCGCGGAGTCCTCATCTGTAATGGATGTTGGTTCTGTTCCACTCAAAAGTACTAAGACAGATTGAGAAACTCTAAATAAGTGATGATTCTCTGGGATGTCAAGCTTTTTATAGTGTTCTGTATTTCCCCATGTGATGACAGCAAGCAATAAAATTTTATGAATCAAAGATTCAGCTGGAATGGGGCTATTTACTTGTTGAAGAACGCGATTGAATAATAATAAGTCCTTCGTTAATAATGCATAATCAAGCATCTCAGTATCACCTAATTGGATCCCGACATTCTCAATTTTTTGAAAATAATAAGCTGCGAGCTCGCTTGAGGCGGACACGACAGAGATTCGAAATAGCAAGAGTAAGTTTGAGCTATTATCTAATGGGTAGAGCTTTTCTAAGAATGTGATAATCGATGAAGCGTTCTCCGATTGCAAGAGAATAGACATGAGCTTGTGCAAGGCTGTAGCGTCTTGAGGTGTGCTATTTATAATTTTAGTCAAATAAAAAACCGTTCTATCTATATTTTTGCCTATTTGAAAAATATTGGCGAGTTTCTGATAGGGGAATACATTTGAAAGATGAAACTGGAAAATTGCCGCAGGTTGACCCAATCTACTCGCGTTCTCTCCTATGTTGATTGCTTCGAGATACTTTTCTTTGGCCAAGTCGTAGCAACCAAAGGATTCATAAAGATACCCGAGCATTGTATGATAATCGCTATAATTTCCCCAGCGCTGAAGGCCAAATTGAATGAATTGAAGGGCTTTGCTGCAATCACCGATCAATAAATAATTACTAACCAGGGCATCTACACAGGCTGGCATCCAAGCTTCGATCGACTTTCCCTGGTTGTAAGCTTTCTCATAATAATAAAGAGCTCTTTTAGGGTTCCCTGCATTCCTGTATTCGTTACCTAGCGTATAACAATAATAAGCATCCAATTTTTGTTTCTTCTGACGTATTCCCTCAAAAATCTCCATATTCCTTTTCGACTTATCTTTTCTTGTCACAGTCTCTACTGTATAGCCAGAATGGTAGATGGTAAATTGAATGTTTGAATATTTTAATTTCCCATTATCAATAGTTAATTGTTCATGAATGGGCCTTGTATAATAAATGCCTTTGTTGTTTGGAAAAAGGCGAGGTGCAGAGGACTCAAACATTCCGCTAATTTTACTTTCATTCTCGCCTGCTATGTTCATGACCTTAAGAAGGAAACACTGTAAGCTAGAAGGATCTACGGTTGAAAGAAAGTCTCTGAATTTGTCGTGTTCCTCTTTTTGGACAAATTCATCAGCGTCTAAAACAAGTATCCATTGACCCGTAGCCTTCTGTATGGATGCATTCCTGGCGGCGGAGAAGTCCTTAGTCCACTCAAAGTCATAAATTATTGCTCCGAATCTACTAGCGATTTCTTTTGTTGAATCGGTCGATCCTGTATCTACGATAATAATTTCATCGACCAAACCTTGTACACTTTCAAGACATCTGGCTAGAGTAAGCTCTTCATTTTTTACGATCATACAAAGAGAAATTAATGTATCCATGGATCCTCCAAAGAAAATCTGTCTAGTTAGTTAATTTTATAGTATTTATAGGTATATTATCGACATTTGGGGAGAGCTTTTATAGATCTTTCTCTAGGTTATGATTAAATGATTTATGAATGCCCTTCCAGGGTTGAAAGTGTGCTTCTCACAAATACTTTACCAGATCTAACAATGTTCTTTATTGTAGCCGATATAACTTAATGTGATTAAATTAGTATAATTTCACCGCTTGACAAGTTGGCAAGGCAATCACTTTGCAAATATAAAGCATTTGAATAAAAGAATGCTTTGAGAGTTACTTGCCTTATATAGTGAAGAGCCGGTGAGATAATTTATTATTGTCAATCTCATACAAAGGTGAGGGTTTAATATGAATGTGATCTCCCAGATTCAGGACTATATTAGTAATAACGAGATTGAAAATGCCTATCAGCTAATAATAGACTATGAAAATGAGTATAATCAAGATGCCCTTTTTTGGATGTCGAAAGCAAATCTGTGTATCAAACTCAAGATGTATCATACGGCTTATGATTGTTTAAGGTCAGCGATGGCATTAGAGTCTTATGACCCTAGTATTTACTTCAATATGGCGTATGTTTGCGAGTGCATGCAAATGTTCAGTGAAGCTGCTTTATACTATGGTATGGCATCCAAACACACAGAAGATGAGCAGTTGAAACAAGAGATCGATGATATATATTCCTCAAATGAACAATTCACATATATAAAAAACATTGCATCTTCAAACAAAAAACGCACATACTTAATTCTCTCATCTTGTGGGTGGGGGGATGTCTTACAAAGGATGCATCATATAGCGCGATCACTTGTTAAATTTGGTAATGATGTAATATATGTATCAGCTCCTAGCGTAGTAGATTCAAATAGTAATAATATAAGTGTGGATGAATTAGTAAATTATACTTTAGAACATAAACGAGTAGTAGATGGGGTTGCAATATATGATCCATTTAGAGTTAGATTTCAAGGAAAAGTTCTCTTTAGTAATTTTGACAAGTTGGTTCAGGCTTTACTAGATAATAAAACAGATTCTCATGAGACCATTATCATTACTTATTTACCTTACCAAATCGAAACGATTAAAAAATTGAATGGAGATTTTAAAGTCATTTATGAATGTGTTGATGATCATAATGACTTGGAATATGCATTCTGGGGACATAAGAAAGACCTAGTTTGGGAACAGGAACTAATGGATAAAGCACATGCAGTTACCACGACTGCAGTTTCTTTATATTTGCAGCGTACTATCGTTGAAGGAAGGAACAATATATTTTTATCAAGAAATGCAGTGAATGAATTTGATTTCTTGAAAGATGAGGAAGATACGATCCCAGAGGATCTTAAGGATATCCCGGAGCCAAGAGTTGTTTATTCAGGGGCAATCTTTCAGTGGTTTGACGTAGATTTGTTTTATAGCCTTGTGAAGGATAATCCAGACAAGTCTTTTGTCGTCATTGGATTTGGACAAAATGATTTATTGAAAGAAAAGTGTAAGAATCTTTATTTCCTTGGAGTAAAAAAGCATCAAGAGCTTAAGAGTTATTTAAGGCATATGCAAGTAGGGATAATTCCGTTTAGAGATAATATCGATATCGTTATTCATTGTGATCCAATTAAACAGTATGAGTATCTTGCATGTGGGTTGCCAGTGGTAGCAACTTATATGCCGGAAACTGTAATCGACAAAAAATTTACGTTTCTTGCAGGCACTGTAGAAGAGTTTAATGATGCTCTAAGTAGAGCTTTAGCTTTAAATGTTAATCAAAAAGAAATTAGCGAATTCATCCTCGCAAATTCATGGAATGCTCGAGCTGCTTTGTTATGTGAGATTTCTGGCCAGTTAGAAGATTACCCAATGGAGGCAAGACTGGATGAGGTCCAGGTAAGTATTCGATCCGCCTTAGATGAATACAAACACCCGAATGTTGAAATATTACATGCAATTGCAAGCAGGAAGCGCAATCAGGAAATGTTTTTGAATGAGGTAAGACGCCTATACTATCAATCCCAAACCAAGTTTATTACTAGACATTTTTTAGCCGCGTTGCTTCTCGATAATAAAAGGGACGAATTTTGGGATGTTATTGAAAAGTCAGGCGTAAATGAATTGTATTTATTGGTTGAAATGCGTCATCGAAAAGAACAGTCAATTGAAAGTTATTCTGAAATATTGGAGCGTTTTATTACCAAAGAATTTAGCCAAATTGAACGGCTTCTGAATCAAATTCAGAATAGTGAAGATAAAAAGTTATTTTTAGGAGCATATCTGTTTAATATAGGTGCTTATCAAGAAGCACATAACGAACTAATAAGTATTTCAGATAAGAATGCTAATAGTTCACCGTTAGCCTGCTACTTGCTAGCGAGTTTGATGAAGTTGCGTGGTGATGAGGAAAGGCATGATAAATTCAAGGAGAAATATAAGAAATATGAACAAAAGTATATAACGCATTATAGTAAAAGTGAAGAGTTATTTGGATCTCTTCCCAATATAAAACTAGATCCATTTATAAGCATTTTAGTACCAACAAGAAATGCGGCCGAGGTAATAAAATACACTTTAAAGACTTGCGTTGAACAAGAATATAACAATTATGAAATTATCGTGAGTGATAACAGTTCGCTAGGAAATGATGAAACCAAGAAGGTCGTTGAAGAGATAAACAGCAATAAGATCAAGTATTATAGAACGCCAGAAGAATATGCAATGGTCGAGAATTTTGAACATGCATATAACAAATCTAGCGGTGAATATCTGATAATTATTGGCTCAGATGACGGATTAATGCTGCACAGTCTCAACACATTATCTGAAATTATAAAGCAAATGAAAAATCCACTATCTATATCATGGGAAGCTGTTGCTTATGGTTGGCCTAAAGTAGCAATTAATAGTATAAGAAATGGTTTGTTTATCCCTTATCCAACGCAAAAAGGAAATATAAATTGCGACTACCTTGACCAATCCATGCTTAAGTCGGTACTCAATTTCGAGCAAAGATATAGTGTATTGCCCATGTTCTATTACAATTCTATTATTAAAAGGGAATTGGCTGAGGAAGTTAAGAAATTAACGGGTAAAGTGTTCATAGCTAATTCGCCGGATGTGTATACAGGAATGGTATTTGCATATCTTCAGAAAAAATATTTATATATTAACATGCCTATGACGATTGGCGGGTCATCTGAAAGAAGCAACGGAATTAATGTGGGTCGGTTGCTGTATAAACAACAAGAAAGTGGAAATGATGTGTTTTTTGAGGTTCAAAAAATTAAAAACCTAAATCAAGATCTTCATTCTTTCCATGCCCCTTACTTTGCTGCAGAAGAATCCGCAGTAGCAATGTGTAGTGCTATAGCAAAACAAGTGTTTAATATTAGTGGAAATGATTTCGATATAAATAGAAGGAATTTCTATAAAAAATGCACAAGTCATCTATTCGCAGACAATGATCTTGAAATAAAGATGACCGAGTTATACGAGTGTATAAAATCTTATGGCGATCCTTCTATAATTAAATGGTACGAAAGTGAGTTTTTTTATAACAATAATTTTAAAGGTTACTCGAACAATCGAGACAACGTAATGGTCGCAGGATTCAAAAAAAATGGCGGATTGGTTATTGATGCTTCCAGATTCGGAGTAAGGGATGTCTTTGGGGCCGCTCATTTATACCGTAGTATTGTTGGATATTAATAAGGAAGTGATTCATAAAATGAAAGCCGTTATTTTAGCGGGAGGTTTTGGTACTAGGATAAGCGAGGAAGCGCATTTAAGACCAAAACCTATGATTGAGATAGGTGGTAAGCCTGTTCTTTGGCATATTATGAAGATTTATTCACATTACGGAATCAACGATTTTATCATTTGTCTCGGGTATAAAGGTTATTTAATTAAAGAATATTTCGCTAACTATTATCTTCACTTATCAGATGTAACCTTCGATATGCGTAACAACAATATGCAGATTCACAATAACTACAGTGAACCTTGGCGGGTAACTCTGATTGACACTGGACTGGAAACTATGACAGGTGGACGGTTAAAGAGGATAAAGGACTACATCGATAATGAGACCTTCTGTTTTACGTATGGTGACGGGGTTAGTGATGTGAATATTGCTGAACTTATTGAGTTTCATCGAAACAGTAATACATCGGCAACACTTACTGCGGTTCAGCCTCCCGGACGTTTTGGTGCTTTAGATTTTGTTCAGAACCGAATTTCTAGTTTTGAAGAAAAGCCTCAAGGAGATGGTAGCTGGGTAAATGGTGGTTTCTTTGTCCTTGAGCCCATTGCACTAGATCGGATTTCTGGTGATATGACAGTTTGGGAGCGAGAGCCTTTGGAGGGATTAGCTAGAGACAATGAGCTATCCGCTTTTAAACACACAGGTTTTTGGCAACCGATGGATACATTAAGGGATAAGGTAAAGCTTGAAGAACTATGGGTCTCTGGTAAAGCGCCATGGAAGGTGTGGGAATAGCGATGTCATTTTGGTATGGGAAGAGAGTGTTGATAACAGGGCATACTGGATTTAAAGGGAGTTGGCTGTCACTGTGGCTTCAACGGATGGGTGCAGAGGTGGTTGGTTACTCTGCCGCACCCCCGACCATTCCTAATATGTATTCTCAGGTGAGGGTTGGGGATCATATGATGTCAATTTACGGCGATATTCGGGACCTTCAGCAGTTACAAGATACAATAAGGCGGTATGACCCGGAAATTATCTTTCACCTAGCAGCACAATCGCTTGTCCGCGAGTCCTACTTAAACCCATTAGAGACATTTTCAACGAATATCATGGGGACAGTTAATTTATTCGAGGCCTCGCGTTCTGCCAACAATTTACGCGTTCTGATTAATGTAACTAGTGATAAGTGTTATGAAAACAATGAATGGTCACGAGGATACAGGGAATCAGACCCGATGGGCGGGCATGATCCATATAGTGCAAGCAAAGGGTGCGCAGAGTTGATTACTTCTTCCTATCGGCGTTCCTATTTCTCGCAAGGCGAACATTCCCATCATATTTCGGTGTCTAGTGTAAGAGCAGGTAATGTAATAGGAGGCGGGGATTGGGCCAAGGATCGGCTCATCCCTGATATTATCCGATCTATTCAGTCGCGGCAGCCGTTGCTCATAAGAAATCCATCAGCCATTAGACCATGGCAGCATGTTTTGGAGCCTATTAATGGATATCTATTATTAGCCCAGAAAATGTGGGAGCATGGAACAGTGTTCGGTGATGCATGGAATTTTGGGCCAAATGAAGGTGACGCCTTATCTGTAAGCTCACTGCTTGAGATATTTTCTCGGACATGGGATGAAAAACTGTCTGTTCATGTATGCGAAGGAACTCACAATCCCCATGAAGCTGGATTGCTGAATCTCGACTGTTCCAAAGCAACTCATCAGCTAGGATGGAGACCATATCTGCCTGTACGGAATGCTGTCGAATGGTTAACAAACTGGTATCGGGCGTATTTCCAGGAGGAAGATTTACGAGAGACAACAATAAAACAGATTGCTCGTTACGAAGAGATTATAAAGGAGTCAAACCTATGAAGGGATACTACTGCCGATTTTGCGGAGAACTTTTAACACAAAGCTTTGTTGATTTGGGAATGTCACCTCTATCGAATTCCTATATCAAGCCGGACTTAGCGCATGCAAAGGAAAGTTTTTATCCACTTCACGTACATGTTTGTGAACATTGTTATTTAGTTCAGCTTGAAGAGTTTGAGACACCGGATAATATCTTTCAGGATTACGCGTATTTCAGTTCTTATTCTGAAAGCTGGCTTCAGCATGCGGAACGCTATGTGAACAAGATGACATCTGAGTATCAAATAAACCGAAACAGTTTGGTTGTTGAAATTGCTAGTAATGATGGTTATTTATTGCAATATTTCAATAAGAATGAGGTGCCTGTGTTAGGCATAGAACCGGCTAAGAATGTATCCAAGGTAGCAATTGACAAAGGGATTCCGACGATAACCGAGTTCTTTGGGAAGAATCTGGCGTTGCAATTGCGAGAACAAGGCCGACAGGCTGATTTGGTATTAGGTAATAACGTGTTGGCCCACGTACCATCCGTCAATGATTTTGTAGCAGGTATGAAAGTGCTGCTGAAGTCTTCAGGGATCATTACGTTGGAGTTTCCACATTTGTTGAAGTTAATAGAACAGATCCAATTTGACACGATATATCATGAGCATTTCTCCTATTTCTCTCTTACGACGGTGGATAAGATTTTTCGAGCCCACGGATTGCGGGTATTTGATGTAGAAGAAATTACGACTCATGGAGGTTCCTTGCGTGTCTATGCAAAGCATGAGGGTGATAATAGACCTATTAAACATTCGGTCCAGGAATTATTGATACGCGAAGAGAGTGCTGGACTATTAAATATAGAAACCTATGCAAAATTCGGTGAGCAGGTAAAGAGGGTTAAGCGAGAACTTCTGACATGCCTGATTCAAGTCAAGGATGAGGGTAAATCTATTGTGGGATACGGTGCTCCGGCCAAGGGCAATACCTTGCTAAATTACTGCGGAATTGCAAGGGATTTTATTGAGTATACCGTGGACCGAAATCCATATAAACAAGGGACACTACTACCGGGTACTCACATTCCAATTTATGATCCCGCACAAATTAAGTTAACAAGACCGGATTATGTGTTGATCCTTCCTTGGAACCTTAAGGAAGAAATCATGGATCAATTATCTTTCATTCGAAATTGGAGTGGGAAATTTATCATTCCTATTCCGAACGTTTTGGTGGTATAAGATGGTTTTCCAGGAAACTTACTTGTCAGGGGCTTTTGTTATAAGAGTGGAACCGATCGAAGATGATCGCGGACATTTTGCCCGAGTATGGTGTCGCGATGAATTTCTCAAGCATGGATTGAACGCAGATTTAGTCCAATGCAATGTCTCTTTTAATAAGAAGCAAGGAACTCTGCGCGGTATGCATTATCAAGTCGCTCCGTATGAAGAAGATAAATTGGTTCGCTGTACCCGAGGTGCGATCTATGATGTTATCATCGACCTGCGTCCGGAATCAACAACATATAGAAAATGGTTTGCGGTTGAATTAAGCGAGAAAAATCGTAAAATGCTATACATTCCTAAAGGGTTTGCTCATGGATTTCAGACGCTGGAAGATAACACAGAAGTCTTCTATCAAATGAGTGAATTTTATCAACCCGACTACGCGCGTGGAGTAAGGTGGAATGACCCCATTGTTGGTATTGTATGGCCGCAGTTGAATCCGATTATATCTGACAAAGATAAGGGAATATCAGAGTTGATAATATAAGGAGAGTTTGTGATGGAATTAAAATCGATACTATCCAAGGATCAAGTAAACCAATTTTTCAAAGATGGATTTCTGAAAATAGAATCTTTTTATGATAAGCAAAAAGATATTGAGCCTATTCAATACCATATATATTGTATTATTGGTTTGCTGTTAAAAAAGTATAACATAGATTTCCAACAATTGCCATATTCATCTCTCGATTTTGATTCCGGATATCAGGAGTTGATTGCGGCCGATAGAAAGATTGGCGGTGAGGTTTATGATGCATTAAAACATGTTCCTTCCTTTTTGCGGCTCGTATGTAATGAGAAACACGATGCAATTGTGGCTCAATTACGCCAAACTACGCTTCCTGGTATTGCAAATGGAGGTTATGGGATTCGCATAGATAATCCAAAAGAGGAAAAGTATAGGGCTGGATGGCATCAAGATTATACTTCTCAGTTCCGAAGTCTAGATGGGATTGTGTTTTGGAGTCCATTAATAAAAATAACAGAGGAGTTGGGGCCAGTACAACTTTGTACGGGGTCACACAAAGATGGTTTAGTCCCAGTACATGCGCAGGATCCCAGGTATCCAGATAAATCTGGCGCATATGGTTTAGTATTTAAGGATGAAGCGAATTTGGTTAGGCGATATCCGATAGCAGCCCCCTTGTCAGAACCCGGGGATCTTATTTTAATTGATTATCAAACCATTCATGCATCTGGGTATAACAATTCGAATCGATCCAGATGGTCAATGCAGATGAGATATTTTAATTATGAGGAACCTACAGGAATTCGGATTGGCTGGAAAGGATCATTTGCTGCCGGAAATGCTATTAAGGAGATACACCCTGAATTAATGTTCTAATGTAAGGGGGAATTCTGTGAATACTTGTAATATTTGTGGAAATTATATTGATGATCCTGTCTATACCTCATCTAATTCAATTTCAATTACATCATTATGTGAAGTTGTAAAAATAGATACAAAAGTATACTTTTGTAATGTTTGCGGTCATCTCGGGAACGAAGCAATAAGCAATTTAGATGATTACTATGATCATAACTATAAATTGTTAGTAAATAGCGAAGAAGAAGATCAGCTTTACGATGTCGTGAATAATCAAAAGGTTTATAGAACAGAACACCAAGTTATGACTTTGCTTAGGAAGTTGAATATATCTGAGGGTGCCAAAGTTCTTGATTATGGCTGTGCAAAAGGTGCGACATTAAGGGAACTTGTCAAAATTAGACCGGATATCACGCCATATCTTTTTGACGTTAGCAAGGATTATATTCCATATTGGAGTAAGTTTGTAAATTCTAACAATTGGGCCGTCTATCAACTTAAGACGTCTTGGTGGGGAAACTTTGAGCTCATCACATCATTCTTTTCATTAGAGCACGTAGCAAAACCCAGAGAATTTATTGAGAATATTGCAGAATTACTAATGGAAGATGGTACCTTTTATTGCATAATTCCTAATGTATATGCTAATATAGCAGATTTTATAGTCGTCGATCATGTTAACCATTTTTCTTCTGAATCTATTAGATTTTTATTTGAAACGTGTGGCTTAAAAGTTATTGAGATTGACGAGTTCTCACATAATGGTGCATTTGTTATCGTCGCCAAAAAACAAGCGAATAAAGCGGAATACATACCAATTGATAGAAACATAGAAGTTTTGCTGCAAAACAAGGTTCATGATATAGCAGAATATTGGAAACAAACTTCAATAAGGATACAGGAGTTCGAGTCGATGCAGTCAGATAATCAAACGGCAGCTATATACGGATCCGGATTCTATGGGACTTTTATTTTTACTTGTTTAAAAAATACATCAAAAATAAAATATTTTATTGATCAGAATTCTTTCGTACAAGGAAAACAGATTTTTGGAAAAAAAATAATTCCTCCTAATGAATTAGAGGATCAATGTAAAGTAATCTATGTCGGCCTTAACCCATTGAGAGCAGCGTCTATAATTAACTCTATAAGTTCATGGAAGGATAAGAAGTATACGATTTTCTATCCAATGGCAAAATGTCCTTGAAGTCATCCAGGAGGTTTTATGAGAATTGGTATAATTGGTTCGGCCGGTGGAAGTGCCTTTGATGAGATTGTAAAAATATTAAATGAAGTCTCACCAGGTGAACATGAATTCTTTGTTGTTACTGACAGAGAATGTTCGCTGGAATTAAAATGCAAGTTCCATAAAATCCCTTGTAAGAGGATTGAGGATTCTGATAACTATTACTTCTCAGAAAAAGCCAAAAAACATTTTGATCAAATCGGTCAGATTGATTTTGTGTTGCTGTTTTTCTCTAGATTAGTTACGGAAGTATTGTTTACTAATTATGTTACATTCAATATCCACCCATCTTTACTACCCGCTTTTAAGGGTATGAGTGCGGCAAGAAAAATGATATCTAGTAGTGTGAAATTTATTGGGGCTACACTGCACTTAGTAGATGAGACGATAGATATGGGTCCAATAATTGCCCAACTTTCTATGCCAGTATCATCAAAACTTAATGAGAATTTATTGAACAAATACTCATTTATTCATAAAGTTTATTTAGGTTTATTAGCTATCGAGTTGTTAGAAACTAAATCCATAAACATTTCGAGACAATCGAAGGGGATTTTTTATTCAAAAGAGTTGCCATATACGGACCGATGCAATCCAAGCTTAGCTAACCTTGAATTAATTCAAGCTGTTAAGAGACTTCAAGATGAAGTGAATGTTGAGGTGATTTTTTGACTAAGATTGTTATATCTCAACCGATGTTCTTTCCATGGATTGGTTTGTTCGAGCAAATTAAACTAGCTGATATTTATGTACATTTGGACGACGCTCAATTCCCGCAAGGGAGAAGTTTCATGAATCGTGTACAAATTAAAAGTCCTCACGATATTCAGTGGCTGACAGTTCCTGTGAAAAGGAAAGGAATTCAACCAATCAATGAGGTAATAATGGAGTATGACCATATCTGGAGAGATAAACATTTAAAAACATTAAAAACGAACTATAGCAGAGCCCCATACTTCCAAGAAATGTTTGAACTTATAAACTCAATATATAACGAGCCTATTGAACTTTTATCAGAATTAAACATTCTTGCGATTGAAAAAATTTCCAAATATTTTGGCTTGAATACAAAATTTGTTAGGTCGTCAGAGTTGGGGATTACAACAAAAAGCAGTGAACGATTGTTGCAAATTATAGAGGAATTTGATGGGGATATGTATATTACCGGTCACGGAGCACGGAATTATATCAACCATGAGCTGTTTGAAAACCATAATGTAAAAATTGAGTATATGGATTATAAGAGAACAGCATATCCTCAATTGTTTGGCGCGTTTAACCCGCATGTTTCCATATTGGATTTACTGTCTAATACAGGAAAGGATGGGGTAATTTATATTGACTCAGGCACTAAGAATTGGAAGGAGTTTATTAAAAATGAGTGAAGTTAAGAAATTTCAAGAGGAAGTAAAAAATAATATAAAGTCACTTAGCGAAGATAAAGAATTACAGTTATTGTCTAATAAGTGGATCGAGAAAATATCCCCTCATAAATATTCATACAATTTTACTTGGATGGGCAGACCAATTATTCAATTGCCACAAGATATTATTGCGCTGCAAGAAATTATTTGGAGTATTCGCCCTGATTTAATCATAGAAACAGGTGTAGCACATGGAGGCTCAATAATTTTTCATGCTTCAATGCTCGAGTTGATTGGGGAGGATGGCGAAGTTGTTGGAATAGATATAGATATTCGTAAACATAATCGTGTTGAGATAGAAAATCATCCAATGTTTAAACGAATTACTTTAATAGAAGGGTCGTCAACCGATCAGGAAGTGTTTGCACAAGTTAAAGAAATATCAAAAAACAAGAAAAAAGTTATGGTAATACTAGACTCAAACCACACACATCAACATGTGCTTGATGAGTTGAATTTATTTTCGCCACTTGTAACCAAGGGAAGCTATATGATTGTCCTTGACACGGTCATAGAAGATATGCCTGAAGATTCTTTCCCGAATCGACCTTGGGGCATAGGCGATAATCCCAAAACAGCTGTTTGGGAATTCGTAAAAACCAATGATAGATTTGTTATTGAAAAGGAGTTTAATCACAAGCTTATGATTACAGTAGCTCCAGATGGATATTTGTTATGTGTGGGGGATTGAGATGACAGAAAGAATTCCAGTATCCGGTCCATCAATTACACAAAAAGAAATTGACTATGTAACTGATGCTGTAACCAATGCATGGTATGAAAATGCTAATGTGTATAATAATAAGTTTGAACGCGCTTTCTCGGAATACATCGGTGTCAAGTATGCAATCTCTTTGCCTTCATGCACCTCAGCTATTCATTTATCGCTATTAGCGTTAGGTATTGGCCCTGGAGATGAGGTTATTGTTCCAGATATCACTTGGATCGCGACCGCGGCACCAATAAGCTATGTGGGTGCAACACCGGTATTTGCCGACATTGATCAGAAATCATGGTGTTTATCGGCTCGTAGTTTTGAAGAGAATATAACAGAAAAAACAAAAGCAGTAATAACTGTCGATTTGTACGGAAACATGCCTGATATGGATGAAATTCGTGAAATTGCAGGTAAATACAATATTGCTGTGATTGAGGATGCCGCGGAAGCACTGGGAAGTGAATACAAGGGTCGAAAAGCAGGTTCTTTAGGCGATACAGGTGTATTCAGTTTTCATGGATCGAAGACGTTAACTACAGGGGAAGGAGGTATGTTGGTTACGGATCGGGAAGATATCTATAATAGGTGCCTCTTTTTGCGTGATCATGGACGAAAGCCTAGCGACAAAATGTTCTGGAATACCGAAGTAGGATATAAATATAAAATGAGCAGCATGCAAGCTGCACTAGGACTTGCTCAGCTTGAAAGAGTTGAAGATCTGGTAGATCGCAAAAGGGAAATTTATTCTTGGTACGCTGATGAACTAGGTGGCGATCAACACTTTCTGCTTAATAGTGAGGATTCGTCTGTAAAAAACAGCTACTGGATGATTACCGTGATCTTAGACCAAGAAATTGGTATAGAAAAAGAGGCTCTAATCGAGAGTTTGGCTAAAGATCGTATCGATACCCGGCCGTTCTTCTACCCATTAAGCTCCCTGCCAGCATACCGAGAAATAAATTCTCCTCAAAAAGGAATAATAACGAATAAAGTCGCTTATACGATTTCACCTTTAGGAATAAATTTGCCAAGTGGATTAAATTTGAATCGGGATCAAGTGAGATATGTCTGTGAAAAATTGAAAAACGTCATAAAATGCCGTTGATCACGACCCCCTGTGATTGGAAGGCGGACATTTGAAGAAATCAAATTTTGTGAAATATGGCTAGTCATTCTCCACACCTCACCTGTGGATAATGTGAATAAACTTGTGAATAACTTTGTTAATAAGTTGTAAAAGTGTTGATACGACAAGGTTCTACAAAATGTGCATTTATCCACGGAGTGTGGATACCTTAATTTTCAAAAAATTTAAATTTATCCCCTTGAATAAATTGACATGCCAAGCATATGGGTGTTATAGTCAAAAAGTAAGGGCTTACATTTTATGAACTTATTTGATTATGAAGGGAATGTGTACGGCATGCAAGGTAAAGTGAAATGGTTTAATGCGGAAAAAGGTTATGGTTTCATCGAGCGCGAAGATGGTGGAGATGTATTCGTACATTTTTCAGCCATCCAGACAGAAGGCTTCAAGACTCTAGAAGAAGGCCAAGCAGTGTCGTTTGATATCGTGGAAGGCGCACGTGGCCCACAAGCAGCCAATGTCAGCAAACTATAATCATTCGGCCAATACAGCCGCTTGAATATACGAATGTACGCACCCTGAAATTTTCAGGGTGTTTTTTTACGTTTTATTTCATAGGTTGAAATATAAAGGAATTTTGAAGATGAGCCAGGAATGTAGTATAATAGAAGTGTGAAGGGAGATGTTGAACATGGAGATTAACATTCGTGGAGAACACCTTGAAGTAACTGAAGCACTCAGGGATTACGTTGAGAAGAAGCTTAACAGACTTGAGAGGTATTTTGAGTCCCCCCTTACATCGGATGTACATGTGAAGTTAAGCGTAGTTAAGGGAATGCAAGCCATTGAAGTCAGCATTCCGCTGGCTGGCGTGCTGCTCCGCGCAGAAGAGCGCAATAATGACATGTACGCGTCCATAGATTTAGTTGTGGACAAGTTAGAACGCCAAATTCGTAAGCATAAGACGAAAACCAACCGTCAGATTCGTTTGCAAGGCGGTAAACGCGATCTATTTAGAATGGAAACGGCAGCAACCATGTACATGGAAGAAGAGGAAGACTACGAATTAGTTCGTAATAAACGCTTCGCAATGAAACCGATGGATGTGGAGGAAGCGATTCTTCAGATGAACTTGGTGGGCCATAACTTCTTCGTATTCTCCAATATGGATACGGATCAAGTGAATGTCGTATATCGACGTGATGATGGCAAATACGGTTTGATTGAACCGGCGATGTAACCGGCAAGATCGTTCCAATTGTATATAAGTTAAGATAAGCTTGGTTCGGCTTCGGTCGGGTCAAGCTTTTTTCATGCATGCATTTCGGGAAACGATTCAATACTAAAGAAACAGACAGTAACGTTAACTTTGTGCAACACAGCCGCAAATTATACGTATATAAGAAGGAGTAGCCAGAGCGTTTCTTGCGGCATGACCGCCAAACTGATACAATTTAAGGATACGAATGCAAGGGAAAGGGGTTCACCGATGCTAGGACTAGTGAAGAAAATTTTTGGTGATTCCAATGATCGGGAAATTAAGAGAATGTTGAAGGCCGTTGATTTGATCAATGAGCTTGAAGCCAGCATTCAACCGTTATCTGATGAAGAGCTTCGCGGCAAGACAGTGGAGTTCAGAAACCGCCTGGAGCAAGGTGAGGAACTGGATGATTTGCTGCCGGAAGCCTTCGCCGTTGTACGTGAAGCGGGTAAGCGGGTATTGGGCAAACGTCATTACGACGTTCAGCTTATCGGAGGTATGGTGCTGCACGAAGGCCGTATCGCGGAAATGAGAACAGGGGAAGGGAAGACGCTAGTCGGAACGCTTCCTGTATATTTGAACGCTTTGCTTGGCAAAGGCGTACACGTTGTAACCGTCAACGACTACTTGGCGCAGCGCGATAGCGCGGAGATGGGTCAGATCTATCATTTCCTCGGCCTCACAGTGGGCGTGAATTTGCACAATTTGTCTCATGAAGAAAAGCAAGCAGCTTACGCTTGTGATATTACGTATGGAACAAATAATGAATACGGCTTTGACTATCTGCGTGACAACATGGTGTTGTACAAAGAGCAGATGGTGCAGCGTCCGCTTTATTTCGCCGTCATTGACGAAGTGGACTCCATTCTGGTCGATGAAGCCAGAACACCGCTGATTATTTCCGGACAAGCTGCTAAGTCGACGGATCTATATTACTCCGCTGACCGTTTTGTAGCTACGCTTAAAGCGGAAGAGGACTACACTATTGATATTAAAGTCCGTTCCATTGCACTCACAGAAGAGGGCGTAGCGAAGGCGGAGCGTGCATTTGGCATTGAGAACTTATTTGATCATCAGAATGTGAACATCAACCATCACGTCACCCAAGCGCTTAAAGCACGTTACATTATGAGACGCGATGTGGATTATGTCGTACAAGAAGATGAAGTCATGATCGTTGATGAATTTACAGGTCGGATTATGACGGGCCGCCGCTACAGCGATGGCTTGCACCAAGCGATTGAGGCGAAAGAACAGCTGCAAGTGCAAAATGAGAGCATGACGCTGGCAACGATTACGTTCCAGAACTACTTCCGGATGTACCGCAAGCTTTCGGGTATGACAGGTACTGCGAAGACGGAAGAGGAAGAATTGAAGAAAATTTACGGGCTGGAAGTTATCATTGTTCCGACGAACCGCCCGATGATTCGTAAAGACATGCCGGACGTTGTTTATAAATCGGAGAACGGCAAATTCAAAGCCGTTGTCGAGGGGATCGTCGAGCGCCATAAGAAAAACCAGCCAGTGCTGGTCGGTACGGTGTCTATCGAGAACTCGGAGCGTTTATCCGAGATGCTGAAACGTAAAGGCATCAAGCATCAGGTGCTGAACGCGAAGTATCATGCCGAGGAAGCGGAAATCGTATCGCGAGCAGGTCAGCCTGGCGCAGTAACGATTGCAACGAACATGGCCGGACGCGGTACGGATATTATGCTGGGCGAAGGCGTACATGAAAATGGCGGTTTGCATATTATAGGAACGGAACGTCACGAGAGCAGACGGATTGATAACCAGCTGCGCGGCCGTGCAGGACGTCAAGGGGACCCAGGCTCTTCGCAGTTCTATTTGTCCCTCGAGGATGAACTCATGAAGCGTTTTGGCGCCGAAAATATTATGGCCATGATGGATCGTCTTGGTATGGAAGAAGACCAGCCGATCGAGAGCAAACTGATTACGCGTGCGGTTGAATCGGCGCAGAAGCGTGTGGAAGGCAACAACTTCGACGTGCGTAAAGTCGTCTTGCAATATGACGATGTGATGAATCAGCAGCGTGAGATTATTTACAAACAGCGCCGCGAGCTGCTGGAATCTGAGAATATCCGGGTTATTGTCGAAGATATGATCAATGCAGTCATCGAGCGCGTCGTGAAGGCTCACTGTCCGGAAGAGCAAATTCCGGAAGAATGGGAACTGACGGAAGTCGCCAACTTCGTGAACAACAATCTGTTGAACGAAGAATCCCATATTACGGATCAAGACATTTGGGGCAAGGAACAAGAAGAGATTATCGAGCACATCCAAGCGCTTGTGAAGAAACGCTATGATGAGCGTGAAGAAGAAATCGGCGCGGAATTCATGCGCGAGTTCGAGAAAGTCGTTGCTCTCCGTGCGGTAGACAGCAAATGGATGGATCACATCGATGCGATGGATCAGCTTCGCCAAGGTATCCATCTTCGCGCTTACGGCGGTACGGATCCGCTTCGTGAATATCAATTCGAAGGCTTTGAAATGTTCCAGGACATGATCGAGAACATCCGTGAAGAAGTGGCGATGTACATTATGAAAGCACATGTACAAAGCAATCTGGAGCGTCAAGTCGTCGCGGAAGGTCAAGCTGTAGATCCGAAGAACGAAGCGGGCGGCAAGAAACCAGTCGTGCGCGATGAGGAGCGGATCGGACGCAACGATCCATGCCCATGCGGCAGCGGCAAGAAGTTCAAACAGTGCCATGGACTAGGCAGCTAAGTGTAGGTTAAGGCCTGCTAAGCTATGCAGCCGACAAGGCGCTGATTTCAAGCTCAACGAGATAAATGAGGTGTAAGTCATGCTAGAACCAGAAGTAAAGCAAGACCTAAGAGAGACAGCAAAGCGACTAACCGAATTACGGGGGTCTCTTTGACTTAGATCATAAGCTCGAAGCGATTGGTGATTATGAAGAAAAAATGGCGGCGCCTGATTTCTGGGACGATAACGAAAAAGCCCAGAAAACCATCGCCGACCTGAACGGGATCAAGAGCGTCGTGGATCAGTTCCAATCCTTCTCTAACGAGTATGACGACCTGATGGTGCTGGTCGAGATCGAGGAGGAGGAAAGCGACGCCAGCCTAGCAGCGGAGATCGCCAGCGGCATCTCGGCCTTGGTGAAGAAGCTGGAGGCGTTCGAGCTGCAGCTGCTGCTCAGCCAGCCGTATGACCGGCTGAACGCTATCCTGGAGCTGCACCCGGGCGCCGGCGGCACCGAGTCGCAAGACTGGGCGGAAATGTTGCTGCGCATGTACCGCCGTTGGGCGGAGAAGCGTGACTTTAAAGTCGAGGTTCTCGACTATCTTCCGGGCGATGAGGCCGGTGTGAAAAGCGTCACGCTAATGATCAAGGGCTTCAACGCCTATGGCTATTTGAAGGCGGAGAAGGGCGTGCATCGGCTCGTGCGCATCTCGCCGTTCGACGCATCTGGACGTCGTCATACGTCCTTCGTATCGTGCGACGTGATGCCGGAGATCGAAGACGACGCGGAGATTGAGATCCGCACAGAGGATCTGAAGATCGATACGTATCGCGCGAGCGGCGCCGGCGGTCAGCACATTAACACGACCGACTCTGCCGTACGGATTACGCATATACCGACGGGCGTTGTGGTCAGCTGTCAGCAAGAGCGCTCGCAGATCAAGAACCGTGAGAAAGCGATGAAGATGCTTCGTTCCAAGCTCTACGAGAAGAAAATCGAAGAGCAGGAAAAGCAACTGGCCGAAATTCGCGGTGAACAATCCGATATCGCTTGGGGCAGTCAGATTCGCTCTTATGTGTTTCATCCATACAGCATGGTCAAGGATCATCGGACATCGGCAGAGACGGGTAATGTCGGCGCCGTTATGGACGGAGATCTGGATATGTTTATCGACGCTTATCTCCGCTTGCAAATTCGCAAGCCGGAAGAGCAGCAATAAAAAGCCGAATGCGACAGTTGCATACAGGCTGTGAAAGACGATCATCCTACACCCAAAAGGTGTAGGATTTTTTGTGAGAGGAGAAGGCGGAGTGTCCAGAAAAGAACCACGTGTAACACTTGGTAGTCCCGCGCATACCGTGCTGGAATATGTGCTGCTATGCATCGGTTCGCTGGTGATGGCGGCGAGCTTCAATGCATTTTTAAATCCGAATCAGATTGCCAGCGGCGGCGTGGCGGGGTTGTCCACGATCGTGCAGCACCTCAGTGGAGTGAATCCGGCGATTATCCAGTGGTCGCTAAATATCCCGATTTTCCTGTTAGCCTTATGGTTGTTAGGCGGTCAATTCGGCATTAAAGCCGCAGTGGGCTCGGTCATTTACCCGCTGTGTGTACTGCTCACAACCCATATTGGCGCGCCTACGCATAACCCGCTGTTAGCGGCGGTTTATGGCGGAATGGGCGTCGGGCTTGGGTTGGGCATCGTTTTCCGCGGACGGGGGTCGACGGGCGGGTTGGGGTTGGCTGCGCAAATTTTACATAAATTTACAGGTTTGAGCTTCGGTATTTGTGTGGCGATCTTTGATGGGATTGTGATCTTGAGCTCTGCACTCGTGTTTACGCCGGAGACTGCGCTGTATGCCTTAATCGGGCTGTTTGTGACAAAAAAGACGATTGATGTCGTACAGCTCGGCCTGAACGATGCCAAAGTAGCGTTTATTATTTCAGATCATACGAAAGAATTGCGCAAAGTGATTCTGCACGATCTCGACCGGGGACTGACGGAATGGGGCGGAGCCGGTGGCTTCACCGGGGAGTCCAGGACGATCATGATGGTAGTCGTGAAGCAGAATGAAGTGACGCGGTTGAAGTCGCTGGTCCGTGCGGTGGACCCGGGGGCTTTTGTAATTTTGAGCGAGACGAATGAAGTGCTGGGTGAAGGGTTCAAAAGGCATGCCTAAGTCACGCTGCACCAAAGGTAGAAGGACGTGCTTGATGTACGTCCTTTTTTTATTAAGCCTAAAACAAAAGTTGCCTGATTCGGTTCATATTTGGGATAATATAACTATTGGACTATCAGTGTCTTCAGTTCAATGCATAATTGATAGCTTTGGCCTGCAAAAATGCAGCGAAAACTGAAAATGTGACAATCTTTTAAAACTTTAAAAAACCCTTATATGACAAGACTTTGAGCGCACAAAAATGATCAAAAAAATTCATTGAATTATTATGTATACGAATGTATAATAATACATATATTTTTGGGACGTCTGGGGGAAATCATATGAGCAATGCGGTTAGAGCGGCTATTATTGGGGCCACCGGGTACGGCGGCGCGGAAGTTATTCGTTTGTTGCAAGCACATCCATTTGTACAAATCACGTCGGTGATCTCGACGTCTAGTGCAGGGACGCCGTTGGCGGACCATTTTCCTCATTTACAGGAAATTGTCGTAGATATTCTCGATGAGTTGAATGTAGAACTGATTGCTGGCAAAGCGGACGTCGTTTTCTTGGCGACACCGGCTGGCGTGAGTGCCGAGCTTTCGCCAAAGCTGCTTGCGGCAGGGCTGAAAGTGATCGACATCTCCGGTGATTTGCGTTTGAAGTCGCGTGAGGATTATGAGAAGTGGTATAAGCGTACGGCTGCTCCTGAGGCAGCGTTAGAGCAGGCGGTATACGGACTTGCTGAAGTGTTCGGAGATGAAGTCAAAGGTTCCGAACTGATCGCGAATCCGGGCTGTTACCCGACAGCTACCCTGCTAGGTCTTATTCCAGCAGTTAAAGCGGGATGGATCGATCCTTCTACCATTATCATCGACGCCAAGTCCGGTGTTTCCGGAGCGGGTCGCGGTGTAGGTCTGGGCACACACTACGCAGAGGTTAATGAGAATTTTTCGGCTTATAAAGTGAATAAGCATCAACATATTCCGGAAATTGAGCAAGCTTTGAGCCGCGTTGCGGGCCATCCGGTTGTGACGACGTTTACGACGCATCTGGTGCCCATGACTCGGGGTATTATGTCGACGATGTATGCAACGGTCATCGGAGAGCATTCCACGGAAGCTTTCACGGAATTGTACCGTCAATTCTATGAAGGCCGCAAATTCGTGCGTGTGCGTAACAGTGGCAAGATGCCGGCGACAAAAGAGGTATCCGGATCGAATTACTGCGATATCGGCTTTGCTGTCGATGAGCGTACGGGTCGAGTAACGATCGTTTCGGTGATTGATAATGTGGTCAAAGGCGCAGCGGGGCAAGCAATTCAGAATTTGAACTTAATGATGGGCTGGGACGAAACGACAGGGCTGTTGTTCGCGCCAGTGTATCCATAACGGAGGGCGAAGGTCGAACATGTCAGGTCAAAGTCAATTCTCAGTCGTGCCCGAGGGCACAGTTACGACGCCAAAAGGCTTCCGCGCAGGCGGTCTGCACTGCGGTTTAAAGAAAACAGAGCGCCACGATCTGGGCGCAATCGTGTGCGATGTGCCGGCGGCAGCGGCGGGCGTCTACACGCTGAACGCGTTTCAGGCGGCACCGCTGCGCGTGACGCAGGAGAGCATCGCCCGGGACGGCAAGCTGCAGGCGATGATCGTCAACAGCGGCAACGCCAACGCGTGCACTGGCCAGCAGGGCGAAGACGACGCGCGCGCGATGCGTACCGTAGCAGCTCAGGCGCTGGGCGTAGCGGAGCATCACGTCGGCGTGACGAGCACAGGCGTCATTGGTGAGCTTCTGCCGATGGGCAAGGTGCTGAGCGGCATTGAGCAGCTGCCGCAGCGAGTGAAGCAGGACGGCGGCGATGACTTCTGCCAGGCGATCCTGACGACGGATCTCGTGCAGAAGATGACGTGCGTCCGTCTTAAAGTCGGCGGCAAGGAGATTCATATTGCCGGTGCAGCCAAAGGTTCGGGCATGATTCACCCGAACATGGCGACGATGCTGGGCTTTATGACCACAGACGCCAATATCGAGAGCCAGTATTTACAGCAGCTGCTGAACCGGATTACAGATAATACGTTTAACATGATAACTGTAGACGGCGATACAAGCACGAACGACATGGTCGTCATTATGGCGAGCGGATTGGCAGAGAACGAGGCGTTGACGCCGGAGCATCCGGATTGGGAAGCTTTCGCTGCAGGCGTGCAGTATGTTGGTGAATATTTGGCTAAAGCGATCGCTCGCGACGGCGAAGGGGCGACGAAGCTGATCGAGACGACAGTAATCGGAGCGGAGAACGATGAAGCAGCACGCAAAATCGTGAAGTCGATCATCGGATCGAGCCTGGTGAAGTCGGCCGTATACGGCGCTGATGCCAACTGGGGCCGAATTATTGCGGCTGTCGGCTACTCGGGCCAACCGGTGAATGTGAACACAGTCGATATCCGCTTGGGCGATATTGTCGTTCTGGAGCAATCCCGGCCTGTGAAGTTCGACGAGGAAGCGGCATTGGTCTATTTGAAAACCGACACGATTCAAATTCATGTGAATTTAAATATGGGCACAGGCAAAGCGACGGGCTGGGGCTGTGACCTGACTTATGATTATGTAAGAATTAATGCGGCTTACCGGACTTAAGGAAGCATAAACAAAGGGGAAACGAGCGCAGTGAAGAACAATTGCTTTGTGATGAAATGCGGCGGAAGCACCTTGGCGGCACTGCCTGGCAGCTTCTTTGAGGATATGCGTCAGCTGCAGGATGAAGGGATCGTGACGGTCATCGTTCATGGCGGCGGACCGGCGGTTTCGGATACGTTGAATAAGCTTGGCATTGAGACGGAGTTTGTAAATGGGCTTCGTAAAACGAATGAAGCGGTGCTGGATGTTGTTGAGATGGTGCTATCCGGCCAGATCAATAAAGAGATCGTGCGGCGCATTCAACTGACCGGCGCTGCGGCGCTTGGTTTGTCCGGCGTTGACGGGCACCTCATTGAGGCTCAGCCGGTCAGCAACGCGCACGAAGTTGGTCTAGTCGGCGATGTGACCAAAGTGAACGCAGAGCTCATTCAAGGCATCGTCAGCATGGGCTATATCCCGGTCATCGCGCCGGTCGGCCTTGGCGCTGATGGCGGGCAGCGTTACAACATTAACGCAGATACGGCTGCAGGGGCGGTAGCTTCCCATTTGGGCGTGGAACAAATGATCGTGGTCACCGACGTGCCTGGCATTATGAAGGAAGTTGACGGCGTGAAGCAGGTGCTGCCAGTCGTCAGCGTGGCTGAAATTGAAGAAATGATCGCAAGCGGAGTCATCTATGGCGGTATGATTCCGAAGGTGCGCGCAGCGATTGCATGTATACAAGGCAAAGTGCAAGAAGTTGTTATCGTCAACGGCTCCGAACCGAATGTGCTGAGCAAAGTGCTCAAAGGTACCGGCATCGGAACGCGGATTGTTCGATAAACAGTTTTTATAACCATTAAGGAGGGAATGGACATGACTGAAACGGGGAAAAGCTCGCTCTTTCCAACCTACGCCAGATTTCCAATTACGCTAGTGAAGGGTGAGGGCAGCCGACTGTGGGATGACACAGGGAAGGAATACATCGACTTGATGAGCGGCATCGCGGTGACGAATCTCGGACACGCGCCGCAAGCGGTGAAGGAGAAGTTGATCGAGCAGCTGAACACATTGTGGCATGCGAGCAACTTGTTCCACATTCCTAACCAGGAGAAGTTGGCGAAGCTGTTGACGGACAACAGCTGTGCAGACGCGGTGTTTTTCTGCTCGACAGGGGCAGAAGCGAATGAAGCGGCGATTAAGCTGGCTCGACGCTATTCCCAAAAAGTGCTCGGAAACGGCCGGTATGAGATTATCACGTTCAACATGTCTTTCCACGGACGGACGTTGGCTACTTTGACTGCGACAGGGCAGGATAAAGTGAAGGAAGGATTCCATCCGCTTCCAGAAGGGTTTAAATATGCGCCGTATAACGACTTTGAAGCAGTTCGCCAATTGGTTAGCGACAAGACGTGTGCGATTATGCTGGAGATGGTTCAAGGCGAAGGCGGCGTGCTGCCGGCGGACGCGGATTTTGTCAAGCAGATCGCTGAGCTGTGCAAGCAAGAGAACCTGCTCTTGATCGTCGATGAGATCCAAACCGGCATCGGCCGTACGGGTAAACTATTCGCCTATGAACACTATGGTATTGAACCGGATATTTTCACATTGGCCAAAGGTCTGGGCGCGGGCTTTCCTATTGGTGCGATGCTGGGCAAAGAGCATCTCCGCGAAGGCTTCAACGCCGGCAGCCATGGCTCCACATTTGGCGGAACGCCAATTGCGACAGCTGCGGCGATTGCGGCGGTTGAAACTGTGGTTGGCGAGAAGCTGCCTGAGCGTGCGGCCGAGCTGGGCGCTTATGCAGTTGAGAAGCTGGAGAGCAAATTGGCTGGCAACCCGCTTGTCGCGAAGATACGTGGCGTAGGACTTTTGATCGGTATTGAATGTACACAACCGGCTGGTGAGATCATCAGCGAGATTCATAAACAAGGTGTGCTGGTCATTCCGGCAGGACCGAACGTCATCCGGATCGTACCGGCATTGACGATTTCGCAGGAAGATTTAGATCGCGGCTTGGACGTGGTGTGCACCGTGCTGGCGCAAAAAGCGGCGGCTTCCACAACGGCATAGCGAACACAAGAAAGGTAGGATGAAATGAACAGTACCCTACAGGAAGAGCTGGTTGCCCAGTTGAAGGGCAAAGATTTTCTTGCATTGGCTGATTATACGGCAGAAGAAATTGAATATTTGATCCAATACGCCATCGAGCTCAAACGGAAGCAAAAAGCGGGCGAGCCGCACCGGATTCTGGAAGGCAAGACGCTGGGGATGGTTTTTGAGAAGTCTTCGACACGAACACGCGTATCTTTTGAAGTCGGTATGTACCAGCTTGGCGGTCAGGCGCTCTTTTTGAGCAAGAACGATATCCAGCTTGGACGCGGCGAAACGGTATGGGATACGGCGCAGACGCTGTCCCGTTACCTCGACGGCATCATGATCCGCACCTATGAGCACCGCAAGGTGATTGATTTGGCGAGAGGCGCGACGGTGCCGGTCATTAACGGCTTGACCGATCATGCGCATCCTTGCCAGGTGATGGCGGACTACCAGACTGTTCTGGAGAAAAAAGGCCGTTTGAAAGGCCTCAAAGTCGCCTACATCGGAGACGGCAACAATATGGTACACTCATTGATGATGGGCGCCAGTAAGCTGGGCATGCATTTTGCGGTGTCCTCTCCTGAAGGCTATATGCCGGACGCACATGTGATTCAGGCGTCAAAGGATAATGCGGCGCAAACAGGCGGCAGCTTGTTAGTGACTGCGGATCCGCGCGAAGCGATCGAGAATGCCGATATCGTCTACACGGACGTATGGGCGAGCATGGGCTTTGAAGCGGAGCAGAAAGAGCGGGAGCTCGCTTTCAAGAACTATCAAGTGAATGAAGCACTTGTGCAATATGCGAAGCCGGACTATTTGTTCATGCACTGTCTGCCAGCGCATCGCGGCGAAGAAGTGAGCGAAGGTGTTATCGACGGCGCGAACTCGGTTATTTTTGATCAGGCGGAAAATCGCCTTCATGCACAGAAGGCCATCATGGCTGCAACGATGATCTAATATATATACTTTATTTCCAGAAACAGGGAGAAACGGAGAGATTGTTACATGGCTAAGGAAAAAATCGTACTCGCTTATTCCGGCGGGTTGGATACGTCCGTTATTTTGAAATGGCTCAAAGAAACATATGATGCGGAAATTATTGCTTTTACAGCGGATATCGGTCAAGCGGATGAGCTGAACGGCTTAGAGGAAAAAGCGCTGCAAACCGGTGCTTCCAAGATCTACATCGACGACCTGCGCGCTGAGTTCGCTCAAGATTTCATCTACCCGATGTTCCGTTCGGGCGCTTTGTACGAAGGCCAATACCTGCTCGGCACGAGCATTGCCCGCCCGCTGATCGCGAAGCGTATGGTGGAGATTGCCCGCGCAGAAGGCGCTACGGCAATTGCCCATGGCGCAACAGGCAAAGGCAACGACCAAGTGCGCTTCGAGCTGACAGCCGCTGCGCTGGCGCCTGAGCTGTCCGTGATCGCACCTTGGCGTCTCGAAGAATTCCGCGAGCAGTTCCCGGGCCGTGCGGAAATGATCGCCTATGCCGAGAAACACGGCATTCCGGTTACAGCGTCGGCAGCGAAGCCGTATTCGACGGACCGCAACTTGCTGCACATCTCGTTTGAGAGCGGCATGCTGGAAGATCCGTGGTTCGATGCGGCTGCAGATTCGAACAAAGACATGTACGTGTTGAGCGTGGCGCCAGAGGACGCTCCGGATCAAGCGGAGTATCTGGATATTGAGTTCGAAAAGGGCGATGTGGTGGCTCTGAATGGCGCCAAAATGACACCGCTGGAAGTTATGGAAACCTTGAATGCCATCGGCGGCAAGCATGGTATCGGCCGTGTCGATATGGTGGAGAACCGCTTCGTCGGCATGAAGAGCCGCGGCGTATACGAGACACCAGGCGGCACGATCTTGTTCACGGCTCACCGCAAAATGGAGTCGCTCACGATGGATCGCGACGTTATGCACCTGCGTGACTCCCTGATCTCCAAGTACGCGACGTTGGTATACAACGGCTTCTGGTTTGCTCCTGAGCGCTTGGCGATCCAAGCGTTGGTGGAAGAAAGCCAGAAGAATGTTACAGGCACTGTGCGCCTCAAATTGTACAAAGGTAACGTTATGGCTGCCGGCGTGAAAAGCCCGGTATCCTTGTACAATCCGGATATCGCTACAATGGAAGCAGATCCGACCAAAGCTTACGATCAAGGCGATGCAGCTGGATTCATCCGCTTGAACGCTTTGCGTTTGAAAGTATCTTCAGGCGTTCATCAAAACGCAAACAAATAGATTGGCGCCAGCGGGCTTTCCCATTGTGGAAAGCCCTTGGGCTATAACTTGAGAGGGGAATCTACTGTGTCTAAGCTTTGGGGTGGACGTTTTACGAAGCAAACCGACCAATTGGTCGAGGAATATACAGCATCGATCTTGTTCGACAAAGAGTTGGCGGAAGAAGATATTCAAGGCAGTCTGGCGCATGTTACGATGCTGGGCAAATGCGGCATTCTTCCGGCGGAAGATGTGGAGAAGATCAAAGATGGCCTGCATGAAGTGCAGCGGATGATCCGCCGTGGCGAGCTGGAGTATACGGTTCAGAACGAAGACATTCACATGAATATCGAGAAAACGTTGATCGACCTGATCGGCCCAGTCGGCGGCAAGCTGCACACTGGCCGCAGCCGCAACGATCAGGTGGCCACGGACATGCACCTCTACCTGCGCAAGCGTGTGGTCGAGTTCGTCGGTCTCCTGATCAAGCTGCAGGAAGCCTTGCTTGAGCAAGCCAAGAACAATCTCGATACGATTGTTCCGGGTTATACGCATCTGCAGCGGGCGCAGCCGATTCTGTTCGCGCATCACATGATGGCCTACGTCAGCATGTTCCAGCGCGATCTGGAGCGCTTGCAGGACAGCTACAAGCGCATCAATGTGCTGCCGCTCGGCGCAGGTGCGCTCGCCGGCACGACGTTCCCGATCGACCGCCATTTCGTGGCCGAGCAGCTCGGGTTCGACCGCGTGTATGAGAACTCCCTGGATGCGGTTAGTGACCGCGACTTTATTCTGGAGTTCCTGTCGAACGCGTCGATGATTATGATGCACCTCTCGCGCTTCTGCGAGGAGATGGTGCTCTGGTCCAGCACCGAGTATGCGTTCATCGAACTCGATGATGCTTTCTGCACCGGCAGCTCGATCATGCCGCAGAAGAAGAACCCGGACGTAGCGGAGCTCGTCCGCGGTAAAACCGGCCGCGTGTATGGCAACCTGTTCGGTCTGATGACCGTACTGAAGTCGCTGCCGCTGGCGTACAACAAGGACATGCAGGAAGACAAGGAAGGCATGTTTGATACGGTTCGTACCCTGCAAGGCGCGCTTCAGCTGTTTTCTCCGATGGTGTCTACGATGAAAGTGAACACCGAGCGAATGAGACAAGCGGTCAACCAAGACTTCTCGAACGCGACGGACATCGCGGATTATCTGGTGAACAAAGGGCTGCCTTTCCGTCAAGCGCACGAAGTGATTGGCAAGACGGTGCTCTACTGCATCCAGAACAAAAAATATTTGCTCGATATGACCATCGAGGAATTTAAGACGTTCTCGACGCTGTTTGAATCCGATATTTATCAGGTGCTGCAGCCGGAGCAAGTCGTTAACGCCCGCAACGTGTACGGCGGTACAGCAAGCAATCAAGTCTCCGATGCAATCGGCCGTGCCGAGCAAGTGCTGCAAGAGTCCAACGCCTGGTTTCAAACGTATTTGGAGAAGAGCAAATAACGCTCATCTTATGAAAAATCCTCCGGCCACTGAAAGAGTGAAGCCGGAGGATTTTTTTATTTGCTGCTAACCCTTATGGAGCCAGTGTCGGTACGTACAGTCACTTTATTGCTGCCGTCGCCAATGGTCGCTTTCGCCTGGTGAGGATCGGTGTGCTGTGCGTTTACCCCGGGAATATCCAAGAACACTCTGCCTGTATCCGTGCTTAAGTCGAAACTTGCCGAGCTAGGCGGTGGCGTAAGATGCAGTTCAACGCTGCCTGTGTCCGTCGTCAGAGTGACATTGTTGCCGATATCTTGAAGAGTGGCCTGAATGCTGCCTGTGTCCGCCTGCATAGCTACATCATCGCCCATATTATGGAGATTGGCTTCGATGCTGCCCGTATCCGTAGTTAAGCGGACATTGCCCTGCCCATCTTTGACCTCGATACGTCCCGTATCGGTCTGGAGGTTCAATTGTTTGCCTTCATATCGGTTAATCGTGATACTGCCGGTATCCGCATTCGCAGTCAGAGTCTCGGCTTTCACTTCTTTTAAGTCAATTGGACCCGTATCCGTCGTTAACGTTATCGCTTTGTAAAGTTTGTTCGGCAGGGTCACTTCGGTTCTCAGCCGGTTGCCATGATTGCTGATCAAGTTTTTGAGTTCCTCTAAATTAAAGCTGAAATGGGTCTTCTTGTCTTGGCATACATTCACTTTCCAGCCGTTGGTTCCGACCGTCTCTGCTTCGACGGTGCAGTTCTCGGCGAGACTCGTTGTCGCTGCCCCGACTAGATGCACTTTGATTTCATCGGAGTCGCCGGGGATAAAAGTAATTCCCGCCCGCCCGCTGTTGATGCTAAGTGTATCAATATTCGCCGCGGCAATCTTCTTCTCGACATCTATGTTCGTCGTGCTTGCCGTCCAATCTGTGTCTCTAAATGAAATGGCGCTGCCAATGAGGCCAACGGCCAGACATGCGAAGCCCAGCACCAAGAAAAATTTCATTCCACCATTCACGGTCTAAGCCCCCTTAATCAATTTGGCGTTGAAACGAATATATTTCCATGTCAATTTGAAATACCACTTAAACAGCCAGGAGCTGATGGTGGTCAGGATAATACCGACGCCGAAGCAAGCCAACATGGCGAAAAAGATCAGCCTCATGTCGCTGCCGGCATTGCCCAGGAAGCTCCCTATGACGCCGATGAGAGGCGCAATTAGCAAGGCAATTCCAGAGGTAAATAACGCTACCAGAGCGCCGAGAACTCCAAACCAAGGGGCTATGACAAACAACAGGTTGAAAAAGCCGAGTGCAATGCTCACGATGATCGCTTTAATGCCTGACTCCGGTCGCGTTGGATAAGGCGGGTACGGCGGTTGTTGATATTGTTGATATGCAAAAGCATGGCCATAAGCGTGTGGATTCGCCTGGGTTTGTGCATGGGCTTGAGGTGCATGGCGCTCTGGCTGTTCATAACTTGGCGGAGTGACCGGCGACGGTTCGGGTCTGCGGGGAGGGAGTTCCGGCTCCTCGGCCTTTGCTTTTCTCACCGAATCGGAAGGGCTTGGAGCAGGCTCTGCCGCTGCTTCCTTAGCGGCTTCCCAATTCGGTACGCGTGGATAGCCGAGCGAAGCCGCGACATCCTCTTCGTTTTTGCCGTTCTCCATGGCTTTTTGAAACAGTTCTTCATAAACCGTCAATATATTTTGTCGTTCCTTTTCAGGAAGACCGCGTAGTCGATAGTTTAATTCCTTGAAATAGTCGTATTTACTCATCGTCGTTCCTCCTTCAGTCTTGCTCATGTATATATCATAAAATAAAAAAGTCATAATGACCTAGTATCTAGAGTCATATGACCTGTCACGGGAATTCGTATGCAGTTGAAAGTTTGGCTTGTACTCAGCGAGAGTTAGGGCCCTTTACGCCATCCTCCAGGATCGGAGCCTGGTTCTTGTTCGGATTGTTGTCCTCCGGTTGATCGTCCGCACGATTGGAAGCGAAGAGGGCAGGTACCGGGGCATAGCGGTCCTTGGAGATGAGCTCTTTACTGACGACGCTGCCGTTCACTTTTTTGTAGCGGTAAGTTTCGACAACATACCCTTCTTTCCCTTTGCTGATCAGCTTCGTAGCGCCGCGCTTAATGTTCGGATTGTGCACATATTGAATGGTTGGCTGAATGGTTTCAATGACCTTGGATTCGATATCGTACGAGTCTGAGGGGGGCATGTGGCCATAAAGCTTCACTGTCACGTTGTTGTCCGTCGTTACAGCTCGAATGAGCAGGTAAGCTCCCATGTTGTTGCGGAACTTGAAGTTAATATATCCGTTGGCGAAAGTGGCATCTTGGCCTAAAGGAACGTAGCTGACAGGCAGCGAATGGTTCCGCCGTTCGACAATTTCCAAGCCGCTGCGCAGGACAGCGTTATACAAGGTGGAGGATACTTGACAAATGCCGCCTCCCACGCCGGGAACAAGCTTGCCGTTCAAGATAACGGGTGCCTCCTGATAGCCGAATTTGGCTTCGGTTTGTTCAATGATTTTACTATAGTCAAAAATGTCTCCCGGCGCCAGCAGCATGTCCTGAATCGTTGTTGCTGTGGAACGGATATTGTGGATGCGTCCTGAACCGGAGAGCGGGAATGAGGTCGTGAATTCGATGATTTTGCGGTCTACGCCCTGCTTCTGGAGGGATTCGACTGTCACAGCCGGCGCTTCCGTATAGAAGGGAAGCGTCACGTTGAGCGGTTGGCTGGCTGGCGGCTTGTCCGTAAAAGAGGGCAGCTTTGCGCTAAGTTCTTTGTTCAAGGTGATGGTGTCGAAACGCAGCACACTGCGTTCCGGCTCATAGCGGATAGAATCATTCGGATCGACAATGCGGCGGGCTCCCAAGGGCTGAATGGCATAGAGCTCCTTCCATGACTGCCGCACCGCGGCATTGAGCTTGTCAGGGTCTATCGTCAATGGCAGGGATATCTTGGCGTGGCGCAGGGACCATCTGGCCTCGATCCGCTCTGTGAGTGTCCCTTGAAATAAGCGCTGCATGGCTTGATCTAGCGCGCCTCGCTGCACGACTAAGCCTAGTTGTGATAGGGTTAGGTCTTTGCTTGCGACGTCCGGATGTGAAGAGACGAGATGGACGGGAAGTGAGGCATACTGCTTGAGCTGATGATCGAATTGCTCCTGAAACTGCGCGTGTGTGAGGCCTCCGGCTTGCCACCCGGCAACTTGAAACTGAGCGGGGAGCTTATCGCCAGATCCATAGATATAGAGAGCGCCGCAGCTGGCTCCTGCCAGTGAGGCAACAAGTGCAAGAGCAAGGAGATGCTTTCGAGATAACGATCCGAAGGAAGGAGTGTGCGACATATTCAGCGGCTCCTTTGTATTGATTTTTGAAGCAGGCGCAAGTGTGCCTGTATTCTATTTGTATAGCGGACTAGCGGTATTTAGTACATATTCTAGCTGGAGGGATTTTGCTATTCGGCAAAACTCTCATTCTGACGCAAATAATGATATAATAAGGGTAATCCGCGCTAATGTATGGGAATTCTAAAGGATTTTCGGCCTTTATGTCGAATACGTAGGGGCTATCTATTAAACTAGGATGTGATATTGTGATCGAAATGCAGGACGTATGGAAAACGTACTCCAACGGCACTCATGCATTGAGAGGGATTAATATAAAAGTGGACCGCAACGAGTTCGTCTATGTTGTCGGGCCATCCGGCGCTGGTAAATCTACTTTTATGAAATTAATGTATAGAGAAGAGAAGCCTACGAAAGGGCAAATCTTCGTTAACGGATTTAATTTGGATAAATTAAAACAACGAAAAATTCCGTATGTCAGAAGAAATATCGGCGTTATTTTCCAAGATTTCCGTTTGTTGCCTAAGCTTAACGTGTTTGAAAATATTGCTTTTGCTATGGAAGTCATTGAAGCCCCGAAAAAGCAAATTAAGAAGCGCACAATGGAAGTTTTGGAGCTTGTAAAACTAAAAGATAAAGCGAATTCGCTGCCATCTCAGCTTTCGGGCGGCGAACAGCAGCGCGTGGCTATTGCCCGGGCAATAATTAATAATCCAGCCGTCATTATCGCCGATGAACCGACAGGAAATCTCGACCCTGAAACCTCTTGGGGCATCATGAAATTGATGGAGGAAATTAATTTCCGCGGCACAACGATCGTTATGGCTACACACAACAAAGAAATCGTCAACACGATGCGTAAACGGGTTATCGCCATTGAACAAGGGCTTATCGTTCGTGACGAGATACGAGGGGAGTACGGCTATGAAGATTAGTACTTTTACTCGGCATTTAAGGGAAGGGACTCGCAATGTAATCCGAAATGGATGGATGACGTTCGCTTCGATCTGTTCGATTGCGATTTCATTGTTTATTCTTGGTGTTTTTGTGCTCATCACTTTGAATGTGAACGATATTGCCAGCCAGATTGAGAAACAAGTTGAAATTAACGTTTATCTTGAGGTTAACACGCCTCAGTCGCAGATTGATATATTGCAAGGCCAGATCAAGGCGATACCCGAGGTGAAGAGCATCAAGTTCGTCTCCAAGGAAGAAGGCCTGATTTATCTCCGCGACAAGCTTGGGGAGAGTGGCAAGGCGTTATTGGAAGGCTTTGATGGTGAAAATAATCCGCTCAATGATGCCTTTACTATTGAGGTTAACGATCCGAGGAATGTAGCGGCCGTTGCCGATCAGATTAGCGCGCTTAACCAAGATAAAGATCCTAAACCTATTTACAAAGTGAATTATGGTAAAGGCACGGTTGAAACGCTGTTTAAAGTAACCGAAATTGTACGTTGGGTTGGCTTCGGTATTGTGATTTTATTGTCGTTCACCGCGGTTTTTCTCATTGCGAATACGATCAAGCTCACCATTCTTGCAAGACGCAAAGAGATTGCGATCATGAAGCTCGTTGGAGCGACCAATTCATTCATTCGCTGGCCATTTTTTATTGAAGGAGCGTTACTTGGTGTGATTGGCTCGGTCATCCCGCTGGCCCTCATTTTAGGCGGATATTGGAAGCTATTGAACACAGGCTCTATTGATCTCAGCCTACTTATGATTAAACTAACGCCATTCAATCAAATCTCCCCCACATTGTCAGCCCTGTTGTTAGGGATCGGTATTGTCATTGGTATTTGGGGAAGCTTGATTTCTGTGCGCAAATTTTTAAAAGTTTAATAGATTCGTGTTCACTAGACTCATAGTCCGGGCTAAGATTTGGAAAAGTAGGGAGGCTATTTGATTGAAGAAGAAAATTCTACCCTTGTTGCTGTCCGTAGGGATTGCCAGTACGCTGGCGATTCCCTATGCGGGCTATGCCGCATCAGCAACAGAAAAGATCGATCAGCAGCTGTCTCAGCTAAAGAAGAAGAAGCAGGAAGTGCAGCAGAAGGCCGATGACGCGCAGAACCAAATGTCGAAGGTGCAAACGGAGAAAGACCAAACAACCAAGGACATGAATATGCTTATCGCGCAAGTGAATGAAGCGAGCAAGAAGCTTACAGAGCTGAATAATCAGATCGATAAAGTGTCAGATGATTTGGAAGAAAACGGAAAACAATTGGACGAAGCTGAAGCGCGTGTGGAGACGCGCGATCAGATGTTAAAGTCTCGCTTGCGTTTAATGTATATGAATGGTTTCGTTTCGTATATGGATGTGCTGATGAGCGCCACGAATTTCTCTGATTTCCTGAATCGTCTGGAAGCTTTGAAATCAATCGTAAATCAAGATAAAGAGATTCTGGTCGCCAATCAAAAAGACCGCGACACCGTCGAACAGAAGAAGAAAGAAACCGAGCAGGAGCTTGAAAATGTCAAAGCTCTTTACGCGGAAGCGGATAAGGTGCGGATGGACTTGCAGTCCAAGGAGAAAGAGAAGGAAGTCAAGATTGCTTCTCTCTCCAAGCAGGAGAAAGTGCTGGAAGACATCTCCGAGGAAAGCGAGCGCGAGGTTACGCAAATTGCTAGACAAGAGGCTGCCTTGCAAGAGAAAAAGCGCGCTGCATCCAACGCCAAGTCGCCATTCACCTATTCAGGCGGTAAACTGGGATACCCGTTGGCGGTTCAAGCGCCGATTACATCGGATTTCGTGAACCGGATCAATCCGGTGACCGGCAGGCCGGAAAACCATAAAGGCATCGACTTGGGCGCGCCGAAAGGCACGGAAATTCGCGCCGCCGAGAATGGCACCGTAATCTACGCATCATGGATGAACGGCTATGGCAATTACATCATTCTGAACCACGGCAATGGTCTGTGGACCGCCTATGGCCATATTATGAATGATGGTATTTATGTGAAGGTCGGAGATACGGTAAAGCGCGGCCAAAGGATTGCAGGAGTCGGCTCTACAGGGCAATCAACCGGGTATCACTTACATTTTGAAGTGCGCGTGAACGAAGTACCTGTGGATCCAAAGCCCTATTTGAGATAGATGAACTTGGTTATAAAACAGGGAGAGCTTGTCATATACTAAGCAAGCGGACACGAATGGAAGCGGGCTCGTGGAACATTGCGCAGCCCGCTTTCCGCATAAATGGGTTTCAAGAAAAAGGTGGTGACTCACGCTGTGCAGTTTAAAGGACGCACCGTGCTGGTTTTTGTCTTGCTGACCATGATGGCAAGCAGTTTGTTGACATTGATGATTGTGGATACAACTCCGCTTCAGCTGTGGAAGGAGAAAGCTTCAGGCAGCTCCGCGGCTTCGGCGGCTTCATCTTCGAGTCTGACGAGCAAGGATTTGAACAAAATCTCGACGACGTACCAGTTGATTGAGAGCAAGTATTTGAATCAGACTGACCATGACAAGCTGGTTAATGGGGCGATCAATGGGATGCTGGAATCATTGGAAGACCCGTTTACTGTGTACATGGATCAGAAAGAAGCCAAGCAATTTGATGAAAGTATTTCCTCGTCTTTCCAAGGCATTGGGGCCGAGGTTTCGATGGATGATGGCAAATTCGTCATCGTCTCTCCGATAAAAGGCTCTCCTGCCGAAAAAGCAGGAATTCAAGCCAACGATGTCATCGTTGCCGTGAATGGTGACAAATTGGACGGGCTCACACTCAATCAAGCCGTCATGAAAATTCGCGGCCCCAAAGGTACGCAGGCCAAGCTTGACTTGGTCCGTCAAGGTGTGGGCGACCCGATTCAGGTCATCGTTGTGCGCGATAACATTGATGTGGAAACGGTCTACGCCGAAATGCTGCCGGATCAGATCGGCAAGATTGAAATTCGCCAATTCTCGGCGAATACGGCAACCCGCTTTGCCGAAGAGCTGAAGAAGCTTGAGGGCAAAGGAATGAAAGGGCTTGTCATTGACGTGCGTAACGACCCAGGCGGTCTGCTGAACGTCGTCGTCGACATCGTGAATCCGTTCGTACAGAGCGGCAAGCCGATCGTTCAAGTTGAGAACCGCGACGGGAAGCGGGAGCCGACGCCATCAACCGGCAGCGGCAAGAATTACCCGGTTACGGTCTTGATTAATAAAGGCAGCGCCAGCGCATCGGAGATTTTGGCTGGAGCTTTCCAGGAAGCGGTGGGCAGTAAAATCATCGGGGAAACTTCCTATGGCAAAGGAACGGTTCAAGTGACGTTCGAGAAGGAAATGGGCGATGGTAGCAACATCAAGATGACGGTGTACAAATGGCTGACGCCAAACGGCAACTGGATTCATAAGAAAGGCATTCAGCCGGACATCACTATCGATCAGCCAGCTTACTTTAAGGCGGCCCCGCTGACTAAGAAGTCGGTGTTGAAGCCGGACACGACGAGCGACGATGTGAAAAATCTGCAATTGATGCTCACCGGACTTGGCTTCTCCACGGAGCGGACAGACGGTTACTATAATGACAATACGGTTACGGCTGTCAAAGCGTTCCAACGCACGAACGGATTGCCGATGACTGGCGAAGTGGATACCGATACGGCGAACAAGCTGGAAAAGGCGGTCTTAACGCAAATTCGCGATCCGAAGAATGATGCGCAGCTGAAAGCGGCTGTACAGGAATTGCAGAAAGAAATCGCGAAATAAACTTAGTTTGTTATTGGAAATGAGCGCTGTGCGGCAGGAAATAAAGCTCTGGAGTCGAATTGAAATAGGAAGGCTGCAAATGGAAGCGGCCTTCCTATTTCTTTTGTCAAGGAGCTCGAAAACTTATGGATCTGTTCGTTCAGTTCATGGAGAGATTTCTGGACGCTATATTGCAATTGGTTATGAACCCCTTTTACTATATAGGTATCCTTTTCATCGTTCTGCAATACCGCAAGCAGGTTCAACTGGAGCGTAAGCTTTTTCATACCAAGCTGCACTCTCTGGTCAATGAGACCTGGCGTACCGTATTGTGGGGCTGGATTGGAGGGTTGCTAGCCTCTGTGCTGATGCTCTTTATCGGCGTGACTGTGCAAGCGGAAGCCGTGCTGCTGCTGTGGGTCATAGCTGTGATCCTGTTAATCATAAGGGTTAGATTTCTATGTCTTGCCTATTCGGTCGGCATCTTAGGGGTTGCACACGCAGTAATCGGGTATCTTCCGAATATGGACAGCATGCAGAAAGCAGTACCTTTGCTCAAAATAATTACGGACGCAGATATACCGTCATTGTTGGCGATTGTGGCTGTCCTTCATCTTGTAGAAGGGCTGCTTGTAGGTGTTCAAGGCTCCCGTATGGCCAGCCCGCTATTCCTTGAAGGCAAGCGGGGTAAAATCATCGGCGGCTATCAGCTGCAAGGCTTTTGGCCGGTGCCGCTGTTCCTGCTGGTGCCGCTGGCAGGCGGAGCGCATGGCTTGCCTTGGGGGACGCTGTTCGGCACCAATCTGGCCGCCGGCTGGACGCTGCTGGCTTTTCCAGCGATGATCGGCTTCACCGAGCTGACGACGTCGAGGCTGCCAAAGATGCAGGCGCGGAACAATTCGAACCTGCTGTACATTTACGGAGCCATCCTGTTTGGAGCTGCCGCTGCGGCCCATTTCTGGTCTCTGTTCATCATCGTTGCAGCGCTGCTCAGCATCGCCTTGCACGAGGCGCTGATGGTGTATAACCGCATCGTTGAGTCCAGGCAAAAGCCTTATTACGTTCATTCCAATCAGGGGCTTACGGTGCTTGCCGTGGTTCCTGGCAGTCCGGCAGAAGCGATGGGCATTCAAATCGGCGAAAAGATTTACAAGGTCAACGGCCACAGGGTGGCCAGCAAAGCGGATATTCATGCCGCAATGCAGTTGAATGCCGCGTTTTGCAAGATTGAGGTGCTCGATGCTCGTGAAGAGGTGCGCTTCCTGCAGCGGGCAATCTACGCAGGAGACCATCATCAGCTTGGGATCATCTTGGCGCCAGACCAACAGGCTTTATATTACTTGGAGCAGAAGCCGCTGCATCTCTTTTCTTATTTGCGTGGCAAGCTGACCGGCGTGTTATCCAACGATACGGCCAAATCGAAACCTTTGTAAAGTAAAAAGCCCCGAATCTCCGCAGAGATTTGGGGCTTTTGGTTATTTCGCTGAATCTGTCGAATTAGCTTCATTCCGCAGCACGACAATCTCGACGCGCCGGTTTTTGGCGCGGTTGGCGTCGCTGTCATTGCTGACCTTAGGCATGGTATCGCCATAAGCGGTGGCAATGAATTTATGATCGTCCAAACCGGCTGTGTCGCTAAAATAACGAAGCACGGAAAGTGAACGGGCAAAGGAGAGTCCCCAATTATCCTTATAGGGATTGCCTGTTGCCAAGGGGATATCATCCGTATGGCCCTCGATGCTGACTTTACTGTTCAGCGTCGGGAAGAGCGAAGCGAGCTTCTGAAGAATAGCATAAGAGGCCGGCTTCAAATCCGCTTTACCTAGATCGAATAGGAATAAGTCGTTAAGCGTAATCTCTACGCCGCGCTGTGTATCGCTTGCGGATACTTGGGCTTGCAGGTTTTGATCGGTGATATAGGCTTGAACCTGCTTCAATAAATCCTGCAATTCCTTTTCGCGCTTTTCTTTTTCATTGTCATTCGGCTTGCTCTTATCGTGTTCTTCCTTTTGATCATCTTGATTATGCTGCGTGAAATCTTTGTCTTTGCTGTCAGCATCGCCTTGCTTCGGCGTCATCTGGCCGCTGATGCCATGGCCTTTGTCGAGGACGGAGTCCGCTTTCTGGAATTGCAGGTTCAAGGCTTGCGCCAGAACTTCATACTTCTGCGAGTCGACCTTGCTCATCGCATACATGATAATGAAAAACACAAGCAGAAGCGTGATTAAATCCGCATATGTGATGAGCCAACGCTCATGGTTGACGTGTTCTTCCTTCTTCTTACTTCTCCTCGCCATCATCAACACCTGCCTCTATCGGGTTCTTCGATGGTTTCTCATGGAGGAAGGAGGTCAGCTTTTTCTTGATCAGTTGAGGATTCTCACCGGCTTGCAGTGCAAGAATGCCCTCCAGCATCAATTCCATTTCAGAAACCATCTCTTTGCCGCGAAGCTTGATCTTGCTCGCAATTGGAAGATAGATCAGGTTGGCGCTCATAACACCATATAATGTAGCTGTAAAAGCAACCGCAATGGCAGGGCCCAGCTTGGATGGCTCATCCAGATTGCCGAGCACGTGAATGAGTCCCATGACCGTACCGATGATCCCCATAGTAGGCGCGTAGCCACCGCCGGCTTCAAATATCTTAGACATATGATCAAACTTATGTTCAATAGCGTCCATTTCCAACTCCAGAATTTGCCGCGTCAGTTCTGGATCCGTACCGTCTACGACCATCAACAGGCCGTCTTTCAAGAAAGGGTTCGGGTGCTCTTGAGCACGTTGCTCCAGTGCCAGCACGCCTTCTCTCCGGGCGACAGTGGCCATATCCACAAGCTCTTCGATTGTAGCAAGAGAGTCGCGCTGTTCTTGTTTGAAAGCGATGCGCAGCGCTTGCGGGATCTTGGCTAAGATCGAACCGGGAAAACTAACGGCGACGGCTCCGAACGTGCCCCCGAATACGATCAGCATAGCGCTTGGAATGACCAGGGAGCTAATATGCCCGCCATCCCAAAGATAACCGCCGATTAAACCTGCCAAACCTAAAACTAACCCCAAAATCGTTGTTAAATCCATGAACGTTCCACTCCTACATCAGCATGAGAAAAAAATGATTTGCAAGGTTTGCATTCTGATGAAAGCAGACAGACTGTAAGTATTGCCGTTTGCATCAAAAGTGCAAAAAGAGTATAATGGAAAAACGAGAACAAACATTCTTATGATCCGGAAAATATAAGTCTTCTCATGTTGTTGAAAGAAAATGCCGGAACTTCTATTTATTTATCGGAAATTGTAAAATGATATTTTATAGGATAAAAGTCCGATATATATTTCCATATTGTGGGTGATAATAATGAGTGACATTACGGTCAGTTCAAAAAAGTTTGAACTTGTTTCCGAGTTTGCTCCACAGGGCGATCAGCCCAAAGCCATTGAAGAAATTGTGCAAAGTATTCAGGCAGGCAACAGACATCAGACGTTGCTAGGCGCTACTGGAACCGGAAAAACGTTCACAGCGGCGCAAGTCATTGCAAAGCTGAACCGTCCCACTTTGATCATTGCACATAATAAAACATTAGCGGCGCAGCTGTGCAGCGAGTTTAAAGAATTTTTCCCCAATAATGCCGTCTCCTACTTCGTGAGCTATTATGACTACTACCAACCTGAAGCTTATATCCCGTCCTCCGACACTTACATCGAGAAAGATTCCAGTATTAATGAAGAAATCGACAAGCTTCGCCATTCAGCGACCAGCTCTCTGTTTGAGCGCCGTGATGTCATTATTGTCGCGAGCGTGTCGTGCATCTATGGTTTGGGATCGCCGCAGGAATACGGCTCTTTGCTGCTTTCTTTACGTGTGGGGATGGAGAAATCGCGCAATGAGATATTGCACCGTCTCGTGGATATTCAATATCAGCGCAACGATTTGAATTTTGTACGGGGCACGTTCCGCGTGCGTGGGGATGTTGTGGAAATTTTCCCGGCTTCGCATGGGGAACAGGCGGTTCGGGTAGAGCTGTTTGGCGATGAGATCGAGCGTATAACGGAAATTAATGTGCTTACCGGCGAGATTATCGGGGAACGCGAACATATTGCAATTTTCCCGGCGTCTCACTTCGTAACGCACGAAGATACGATGAAGCGGGCGCTTGTCAATATTGAGCGTGAGCTGGAAGAGCGGCTTGAGGAGCTGCGCGGACAAGGCAAGCTGTTAGAAGCGCAAAGGCTGGAGCAGCGGACCCGCTATGATATGGAGATGATGCAGGAGATGGGCTTCTGCTCCGGCATCGAGAACTATTCAGGACCGCTGACGTTCCGTGAACGTGGCGCTACGCCTTATACCTTAATTGATTATTTCCCGGATGACATGCTGTTCATCGTTGACGAGTCCCATGTCACGTTACCGCAAATCCGTGCGATGTACAACGGCGACAGAGCGCGCAAAGAGGTGCTTGTGGATCATGGCTTCCGCTTGCCGTCGGCTTTGGATAACAGGCCGCTGCGCTTTGAAGAATTTGAAGATAAGGTTAGTCAGATCTTATATGTGTCAGCTACACCGGGGCCTTATGAGCTTGAGCACTGCCCGACCATGATTCAACAGATCATTCGTCCGACGGGGCTTTTGGATCCGATTATTGACGTCAGGCCGACGAAAGGCCAGATTGACGACCTGTTGGCAGAAATTCAAGACCGCATCCGCAAAGATGAGAGGGTTTTGGTGACGACCTTAACGAAAAAGATGGCGGAAGATTTAACCGACTATTTTAAAGAAATCGGAATTAAAGTGCGCTATTTGCACTCTGATATCAAAACGTTTGAGCGGATGCAAATATTGCGCGATCTGCGATTGGGCACCTTCCATGTTCTCGTCGGGATCAACCTGTTGAGGGAAGGGCTCGACTTGCCGGAAGTATCGCTGGTGGCCATTCTCGATGCGGATAAAGAAGGATTCCTGCGCGCGGAGCGCTCCCTGATTCAGACGATAGGCCGGGCGGCACGTAATGCGAACGGCCGAGTCATTATGTACGGGGATAAGATTACCGATTCCATGGAAAAGGCGATCCGCGAGACCTCCCGCCGTCGGACCATTCAAGAAGCCTATAATGAACAGCATGGCATTACACCTCAGACCATTGCGAAGAAAGTTCGCGATGTGATCGAGGCGACAAAAGTGGCTGAGCAGAAGGCGGATTATTTGACTGAAGTGAAGGGTGCCAAAATATCCAAGAAGGATCGGGCTTCGCTCATCGAGCGTTTGGAAGCGGAGATGAAAGAAGCTGCCAAGAATCTGCAGTTTGAGCGCGCCGCCGAGCTGCGTGATGCGATTATGGAAATGAAGGCTGACGCTTAATATAGAAGGATGTTGAAGATAAAGGGTTAGGAGAGGAAGAAACGACGTGTCCAGAGATAATATCGTGATTAAAGGAGCGAGAGCTCATAATCTGAAAAACATCGACGTGACGATACCCCGCGATAAATTTGTCGTACTGACCGGGCTGAGCGGGTCGGGCAAATCATCGCTTGCCTTTGATACGATCTATGCGGAGGGGCAGCGCAGGTATGTAGAGTCGCTGTCCGCCTACGCGAGACAGTTCCTGGGACAGATGGATAAGCCGGATGTAGACTCAATTGAAGGCTTGTCACCGGCGATTTCAATCGACCAAAAGACGACGAGCCGCAATCCTCGCTCAACTGTCGGTACGGTGACGGAGATTTACGATTATTTGCGTCTTTTGTTTGCGCGAATCGGGCGGCCGCATTGCCCGACGCACGGCATCGAAATTACGTCACAGACCGTGGAACAAATGGTTGACCGGATTATGGAGTACCCGGAGCGGACCAAGCTGCAAATTCTTGCCCCGCTGATTTCCGGGCGCAAAGGCGAACATGCGAAGCTGCTGGCTGATACGCAGAAGCAAGGGTTCGTGCGGGTGCGCGTTAACGGGGAAACCCTTGATCTTTCGGAGAAAATTGAGCTCGACAAAAACAAGAAGCACACGATCGAGGTTGTCGTGGACCGGATCGTCGTGAAGGACGATGTGCATGCCCGTCTGGCCGACTCCCTGGAGACGGCTTTAAAACTTGCTAACGGCCGCGTCATTGTCGATGTCATTGATAAGGAAGAGCTGCTGTTCAGCCAGAACTTGGCTTGTCCCGTATGTGGGTTCAGCATTGAGGAGCTGGCTCCGAGAATGTTCTCATTCAACAGCCCTTTCGGGGCCTGTACGGAATGTGACGGATTAGGCAGCCAAATGATCGTTGACCCTGATTTGCTCGTGCCGGATAACAAGCTCACGATTGAAGAAGGAGCTTTTGAAGCATGGGCAGGCAGCACGTCGAACTATTACCCGCAGTTTTTGGCGGCGGTATGTGTGCATTATAATATTCCACGCAACATGCCTGTTTCGGAACTGACGAGCGAGCAGATGAAGGTCATCCTGTATGGTACAGGCGGCGAGAAAATCCGTTTCCGCTATGAGAACGATATGGGCGCGACCAAAGAAGCGCTAGTACCGTTTGAAGGGATTATCCGCAATCTGGAGCGTAGATATAAGGATACATTTTCAGAGGGTATTCGCGAACATATAGAGACTTATATGAGCACGAAGCCGTGCCCGAAATGCAAAGGGCAGCGCTTGAAGCCGGAAACGCTGGCAGTCACTATCAACGGCAAGAATATTGCGCATGCAACAGCGCTATCGATCGGTGAGGCCGATGAGTGGTTCAAATCGTTGAACCTGACGGAGAAAGAGTTGACGATCTCCAATTTAATCCTGAAGGAAATTCGCGCGCGTCTTGGGTTCCTCGTCAATGTGGGACTGGATTATTTGACGATGCATCGCGCCGCGGGCACATTATCTGGCGGCGAGGCTCAGCGGATTCGCTTGGCCACACAGATCGGCTCCAGCTTGATGGGCGTACTCTACATCTTGGACGAGCCGAGCATCGGTTTGCATCAGCGCGATAACACGAGATTGATTCAGACGCTTGAACATATGCGTAATCTCGGTAATACGCTGATTGTCGTCGAACATGACGAGGATACCATGATGGCCGCCGATTATATCATCGACATCGGTCCTGGCGCAGGTATCCATGGCGGTCGGGTTATCGCGCAAGGTACACCGCAGGAGCTGATGGAAGATCCGAATTCGTTGACAGGCCAGTATCTCAGCGGCAAGCGATTTATTCCGATTCCAGCGGAGCGCCGCAAGTCGAATGGCAAGTGGTTAGAGGTGAAAGGCGCCAAAGAGAACAATCTACGCAACGTGTCGGCGAAGATCCCCCTGGGCGTATTCACTTGTGTGACAGGCGTCTCCGGCTCAGGCAAAAGTACGTTGATTAACGAGATTTTGTTCAAAACATTGGCGCGTGATTTGAACGGGGCCAAAGTTCGCCCTGGTGAGTATAAAGAATTTGTCGGTCTGGAGCATGTCGACAAGGTGATTGATATTGACCAGTCGCCGATCGGTCGTACGCCGCGCTCCAACCCGGCCACCTATACAGGCGTATTCGACGATATCCGGGATGTCTATGCGAATACGAACGAAGCCAAGGTGCGAGGCTATAAGAAAGGCCGCTTTAGCTTTAATGTGAAAGGCGGCCGCTGTGAAGCCTGCCGTGGCGACGGTATTATCAAGATCGAGATGCACTTCCTGCCCGATGTCTATGTGCCATGCGAAGTGTGCAAAGGCAAGCGCTATAACCGGGAGACCCTTGAAGTGAAATACAAGGGTAAGAGCATTTCGGAAGTGTTGGAGATGACGATTGAAGATGGCTGCGAGTTCTTCAAGAACTTGCCGAGAATTCATCGGAAATTAACAACACTGCTCGATGTAGGGCTGGGCTACATGACGCTTGGACAGCCGGCTACGACGCTGTCCGGGGGCGAAGCCCAGCGTGTGAAGCTTGCGGCGGAGCTGTACCGCCGCAGCACAGGCAAGACGATCTATATCCTGGATGAGCCTACGACAGGGCTGCATATTCACGATATCGATCGTCTGCTGAAAGTGCTCCACCGCCTCGTCGAGAGCGGTGAGTCCGTGTTGGTCATCGAGCATAACCTCGATGTCATTAAGACGGCTGACCATATCATTGATCTAGGTCCGGAAGGCGGCAGCCGCGGCGGACAGATCATCGCGACGGGTACGCCGGAAGATGTGGTGAAAGTGGCCGGATCTTACACAGGCCAGTACTTGAAGCCGATTCTCGAGCGGGATCGCGAACGGTCGAATAATGATGCCAAACGACTTGAATTGATTGAAGACGCGGTAGGCTAGAGTTGATAGAGCAAGGTCATCTAAGGCGTTACAGCGCCTGGTGCTCTTGCTCTTTTTATGACGAGCGCCCGCGAATGATGTTATAAAGATGCGCGGAGTTGGACATTTTATACTTACGAGGCAGGTTTTGAGGACGTGCGCTTGCTTGAAATTGATGGAAAACGTGACAAACTTGTTACACATCGAGGGAAATACTTGCATCTCTTGTCTAATCAAGCTAACATAGAAATAAAATAGCAGGACGTGTGCCTTGCACCGAGTTACGATGAGGAGGATTCACCATGTTATTTGCGGCAGAAGAAGCGGCAGTATCTACAAGTACGTATACGAGTTTTGATATCTACGTATTGATTTTCACGGCAATCATCGCGATTGGTTTCATTAGGCAGTTAATTATGCCTAAGAAGAACTTCTTCGCTATAGGTTTTGCAGCTATTGCTTTGATTGTATTCGCTATCATGGATGTTGTGATGATCAAAGGCTGGTAAGCACGAATCACTTCCGAATTCAAAACGTAAGAAAGCCCGCGGCTCTGATCTGAAGATCGGAAACTGCGGGCTTTTTATTTGGCTTAAGGAATTATACCCACCACATGTCGCCAAGCGGTTCTTTGATAAGCACTTGCTGTAGGTTAGCTACAGCTTTAGAGAAGCCTTCCTCCACGGACATTAAGCCGTCTTCGTGCTCAATGCTGACAACATAGTCATAACCGACAAGACGCAACGCGCTGATAATATCAGCCCAAGTCTTAAGGTCATGACCGAAACCAACGGAACGGAACTGCCAAGCGCGGTCCAGCATGTTGGAGTAGGACTGCATGTCCGTCACACCATAACGGTTCACGTTAATTGGATCAATTGTCGTGTCTTTGGCATGGAAGTGATGGATCGCGCCGACACGGCCAAGAATTTGAACCGCTTGTACCGGATCGATACCTTGCCACCACATGTGGCTCGGATCCAAGTTCGCGCCAATGACATCGCCAGCTGCTTCGCGGAGGCGAAGGAGTGTTGCCGGAGTATGTACGGAGAAACCGCCATGCAGTTCAAGACCAATCTTGATACCGCGGTCAGAAGCGTATTTACCTGTCTCTGTCCAGTAAGGAATGACTTTGTTCGTCCACTGCCAGTCCAAAATTTCTTGGAAATCGTTTGGCCAAGGCGCTACCGGCCAGTTCGGATACTTGGCATCCTCGTGGTCGCCAGGGCAGCCGGAGAATGTGTTCACAACAGGCACTTCTAAACGCTCTGCCAGGTCAATCGTACGAATGATAGCATCGTGAAAATCTTTGGCAATATGTTTTTGCGGATGTAGCGGGTTGCCATGAACGCTAAGTGCACTAATAGTCAGCCCGCGGGATTCGACTGCGCGTTTGAAAGCTTTCAGCTTGCCTTCATCTGCTAGAAGCTCTTCCGGTTTACAATGTGCGTCGCCCGGGTAGCCGCCTGTGCCGATCTCTACGGCATCCAAGCCTTTGGACGCGATATAATCCAATGCTTCTTCAAAAGGTTTACCACCAAATAGAACCATAAATACGCCTAACTTCATTACGGACACCTCCATTTATAGGTAAAAGAACCCTTACAAATTATAACACTCTCGCTAGCTAAAATGAAGCAAGCCCTTATAAATCCGCAGAACGGTTTCGTAATTGGAACTGTAAATAATGACCGAGAAGGTGACCAATGCTTGGGTGACGAAGCAGCGGAAGTAAAAATACGTTTTCGACACCTTCTTTTTATTGACGGTTGTAATTTTCAACAAGTTCTCAATCGCTATAATAACACCGTGGTATAAGCCATAGAGGAAATACAGCCAGGTGAATCCATGCCAAAGTCCCATCAGAACCATAATGAGCACGGAGAGCCCGGCAGCGACCCAGCGGGACGGTACAGAACGAGAGAAGAACATGAAGATGTGATCTCGGAAAAAGTCCCCCAGCGTCGCGTGCCAATTGCGCCAAAACTGTGTCATGGTTGGGGAGAGGAACGGACGCTTAAAGTTCTCAGGCATCGTGTAGCCCATGAGACGGCCGAAGCCAATCGCCATGTCCGAGTAACCGGAGAAATCAAAATAGATCACGGCATAGAACCATACGAGCAAAAACAACGATTGATGCGTATGCAGATCCTGCTTCAGCACGTGATCGAAAATACCGGTCATCCAGGTGACGACGACGATCTTTTTGAACATGCCGAGTATAATCCGTTTGATGCTGTCTTCAAATAACGCGGCGTCGACTGTGTAAGGCTTCTTGCTATCAGCCATGAAATCGCGAAATTTTAGAATCGGACCCGATGTGAAGGTCGGCACAAATAAAATATAATTCGCATAATCGATGAGCGGAACCTGACCGTCTTTTCCGAAGAAATAAGCGAAATAGTAGGAGTCGATTACTTTTAGCACATTATAAATGAGTCCTAGATAGATGATGGCGTCGAACAATGGATTATGCAGAACATCCATGACATACAGCCGCACACCAAGGAAGACACCGACAACATTCGCGGCGATGCCGAAAATGAAGGTCGCTTTTCGCCAGAGCGCAGTCCGGCATAAATAAACAAAACCACCATAGTTGATAAGCGTATAAGCGGCATAGAACAGACAAAGCTTCTTGCTGAACAGCAGCAAAAAGCACAGATTGAAAATGATCATGAGGACGCGTTTATTTGCCGACCATTTGCGTGTGAGCATGAGAACGGCAATCATTCCAGCCATAGCAACGATTGCGTTCATATTCATATAAAACATAGCTGTAGAACTCCTCGCTAGAACTTCTCATAGATAAACAAGCCCTTACCGGTGAAATAAACGAAAACCAGATAAAGCATGCCCAGATAGATTAGGATTTCGACGGTTTTTTTAATGAATTTAACCATGCGTCAACCTCCTTCGTGAACACTGGAGCCCCATCCTCGCGATTTAAGTGCACGAGATCGTGGAAATACTGCGGATCATACGTGTGCATCAAATCAAGTACTGGCACATTCGCTGCCTGCAGCTGGCGGTTGACTTCTTGCTTCAGCGGAGCTACATAGGGCGGATCAGGATAAGCCTTGTTATACGGCATCCAAACCACGCGCAGCGGAAGCTGATGCTCGCCTGCATAGCGAATGATATAGCCGAGTGCTTCGAGGTTGGCTGAAAAATCTTTGAGCGTCATGGCGCCGAAACGTTTGTTATAATCGTCCCATTTGCTTTGCAGATAAGCATTGTCCTGGCGGCCGGGGTATAATTCCTTATCGATCCAGCGCGGCTGGTATTCGAGGCTGCCTTTGGCCAAATTTTTAACGAACTCTTCGCCCGAATCGCGAAAATAATCGCGGTACGTATACACATAAGGCTGATACCAAGGCTTGAACCATTGATAAGTCGGATCGGTCTCCAGGGCATCAATCATGGTATGGACATCAATGCCGACGACAAGCTCATCCTTCACCTGATAGAGATCGCGTTTTAAAATTTGCTCCAGATCCGTCAGCTTCCCGTAAGAAAGTCCCATTTCGACGAGACGGTCTGTCGACTTCTCTTCGATATAGGCGCCGGTCACAGACGAATTACCGAAGAAAACCGGTCCCGATTGGGACCAGTTATGATGGTAGAGCGTTTTGGTAAAGTCATTTTTATAAAAGCGGCGCGAGCTGACCATCGGGTTCCACCAAGCGATCAACTGGTCGGAAATGATCAGTGCCAACAGAAGGCCGAGCACAAAGCTATTTTTTTTGAAAAAAGCGGCTGCTTTCACAGATTATCACTCATTATCCGGTTAGATTGTATGGAGCGAGGCGCTTACAGCGCCTTCTCCTGCCAAGCATGGTATTGCTCGCGGAAAGCGGCTGGCCATTGCTGTTCATCCAAGCTATATTGCGCCAGGAAAGCAAATGCCCAACGCTCGATACCGAAGCCTACACAGCCAGTCACGGCATTCCGCTTGCCCATTTTGATATTAAAAGCATTGCCGAACGTATTGCTGTGGAAATTGACGGAGCTGCAGGCAATCGACTTCTTCAAGTGCGGAATCGTCAAACGCAGCTCGTATTTCATTTCTTGATTACGTTGGAAAGAAGCTTTTACTTGGAAGTCATTGGTGAAAAATGGATCATTAGCGATTTCCAGCAAGCTGTCGACATTCCATTCAACGGCAAGCTCTTTCAAATATTCGATCGATTTCAAACGGTTTTCTTTCACGAAGTCAGGCTTGCCGACGAAAATAATTTCCCGCATGGAGAAGTCGAGCAAACGGCCGAAATCGGTATGATTTTTCGATTCGAAGCGATGGCACTTGGCGATGGCTGTGACAACAACTCCTTCGCCTTCCAAGGTCTCGTCTTGTAAGCCTTCGTAGCAGTGATAGCAAGTGGAAGGATTCATGGTAAAGTTTGGCTTCGGCATGTTGCGGTCAAGCTCTAAAGCATGGTCTTTATTCCAGCCGCCTGCTTCACGGATCGTTTGCGAGAAAGATTCAATCACATCCAGATCCTCACGCAGGTGCGTCAAAAAGTGGATATGCTCCGGGAACGAGGTGAAGTGATTCGTTTTGTTCAGCGTTTCGGCATGAATCACCGCGGGATAGTGCTCCTCCTGTAAGCCTTCGAAGCGCTTGGCAATCTTCGTAACGAAGGAGTAGTCCAAGAATCGCATCAGGCTGGAGAAAGGCTCGCGGAAAATAAACAGTCCAGGCTCCAGCACTTTGATCGCTTTGCGTTCAATCAACTCTGCGATAATATCGCCTTCATAAGGCGTGTCCACTTTGTGCTCGAACAAAATGTTTTCCTTAAAGCCAAAGTCGCCCTTGGAGAAGCGCTCGATCAGACGCTCAACGCGCTCGATAATTGGCGTGTCGCCCGCTGGCGAGTGATGCTTGATATGAAGATGGCCATCTGCGATAAAAATATCATCGATATGCTCATCGACGAAGGCGGAGGCATATTTAACTTGTCCATGCTGGCTTTCAGCCAGTTTTTCTAAAGAAATCTTACATTCCATCTTTCGTTACCTCGCTGTCTTCTTCGAAATAAATTCAGCAATCTCGCGAACCGTGTTCATCGAATAGAGCATCAGATCCTGATTGGTCACTTGAATGCCATACGTTTTCTCGATATGCGCGATGAGTGCGGTAGCACCGATTGAATCGATAAAGCCATAGTCGAACAGATGGACGTCGACGCCGAAGTCATCATCGTCCTCTTCGATTTCGTAACGCTCGCGGATGTGCTGTTCAAGCTGGGACAATAGTTCTTCATTGGACATGTGGCAAAGCCTCCTAGACAAGATAAGTAAAAGAAATGAAGGCGGGATTAAGGGGCCAGCGCCTTCTTCAATGTGAACGTTATGGAATCTCCGTAACGGGTAATTGTATATGTGTGCGCCTGGCTATCGTGCTCGACAGTCGCGTCGCCCAGACCTTCGAATTGAAGCTCTTGCGGGCTGTAAAACTTGAGCTGCTGCAATCCTGCGGCATTCAAGCGAATCTTCCTGCTTGCGTTGTCGCCAGTCATCGTGAACGGAACATTGGCCCGGACCAGATGCAACCGATCCTTAACCGGCTGAATGCCGATAGAAGCAGCTTTAGGAAGGCCGATATAGATCCGGTTATCCTGAGATGTGTAAATATCAGAGTCGCTCTCCAGCGAATATTGAGCCAGCTTCTCGCCCTTATCAATCACGACGCCCAGCGTATTCGCGTAATCGCCGGCTAAGCTCGGCACGTTTCCAATACTTGGCGTTATCGTTGCATGCCAATGCGGGGTGCCATGACCCATGCGGTCTTTCAGTTTGTTCCATATATAGGATGCCCAAGATTGGCTGATATGGACGTCGCTTTTCATTGCGGTTAAGAACGACTGCGCCATTTGGGTCTCGGTCATAAAATTATAATCGTACTTGGTACGGACTTTATTAAAATAATCGGCAAACTGTGTTAAATCGGCAATCTTCGCCGGTTCGGGAAAATGGTACTCGATGTGTTCGAAATAATCAATCGGCATATCCAACTTCACCATCGAATCGAAAATGTCGGTCGTCGAGTAATCCCCTGTCCGCAGTACCGGTGTCGGTGTGTGCACAAGCATCGTCTGGTCGGTGCTGCCCTGCTGATCCTCCAAGAGAAAGGGGAGCGACCAGATTGCCTCCGGTCTTGACAGCACTTGTGAGTGCGAAGCCAGGAAGCCGAAGTTATACCACATGCGGGATTGCTGTTCATTCTGCAGGGTCTGCAGGCGATCATCATTATTAATCCGCCATGTATGCTGGTTCGTTCCCGGATGCAGCCAAGGAATGCCAAGCTTATCAAAAGCTTGCTTGTGCAGGGCGACTTCCGTACGTTCCTCCTCGGTGCTCTCGTAATTGTGCACATATACATGCGGGTTCAAATCCAGATTATGCTCTTTGGCATATTGAATAAAAGCTTTCAGCTGCTCCGGATACGGAAACTTCGGATCATCGATTGCGACAGGCGAACCGAACTCAACACCGCCGATGATGAGATCCTCGTTGCCGTCATGATTGACGTCCAACCAGAGCGGAACAGAGTAATGCCCAGCGACAATCGCATGGTTGCCGACCTGGTTGAGGCTTGCGCCTTCCAAGGGACCTTGTGCCGTCCAAGTGCCATTGGCGTCTTGCAGGTACACTTGGAGGTCCCCGTCATTGCTCCCGACCACAAGATCCGGTCGGCCGTCGCCGTTCATGTCACGCACCGCCGGAGCGGCGTGCGTGTCGCCGTTAGGCAGCGTAAGGATGACGCGGCCGCTTTGCAGCGTCAGGGCGTTCGTGCTGCTGCCCGGGTATAACCACACGCGTCCATCGGCGCCGCCCAGGACGAGGTCGAGCTTGCCGTCGCCGTTCACGTCGGCGACGGCTGCCGCAGCTGGCCCACCGCCGGGCAGCTGCAGAGGCTTCCCGCCCGCATTTACAGCGGCGGGCGGTCCAAACTTGCCGCCGGCGAGCTGCGGCAGCATCCATACCGCGCCGGACTCGTCGGAGACGATGAGATCCGGGCGCGCATCCCCGTTCACGTCTGCCGCGTGAACGGTCGTGTAAGGGCCGAGCTGGAGCGGCTTGCCCGACGCCAGCATCAGCTTCTCCGCGGCGCCGAACGTGTCGGGCAGCGCCGCGCCTGCCGGCGGCGGCTCACTGGCGTATGCCGCCGGATTCGGCCCTTGATTCGTGTAGACGTACACGAATCCGTCCGCGCTGCCGGCCAGCAGATCTGTGCGGCCGTCGCCGTTCACATCCGCCGCGGCTGGATACGCGCGGTAGGGCAGCTCGATCGCGCTGGCCAGATCGCGATACTGCGGGAACAGCGCCTGGCGCAGCGGCTTGCCGTCCGCCATGAGATGGAGGCCGCTCGCGTAGCCCGAGCCCGGCAGCTCACCGGCGAACTTCGGCTGCGCGTTCGTTCCCGTATTAAGCTGCACCGTCATGCTCTCGCGCCACTGGCCCCAATAGAAGGCGTTGCGCACGAGTGTGAACGAAGGGATCTCCTGATACTTCTTAAGCAGCTCCGCCCAAGCGATGCCGTCTTTTTGCGCGATAGCCGGCATCGCCTCAAAATGGTTCTGAAAGGCCATTGCCGGCCGCCCGTATGGGCCGAGCACTTTGCGCATGCTGTAGCCGAGCTTGTCCTTGGAGACATAGGCCAGCAGTTCGCTGCGGTACTGCATGTTGGCTGCGGCGAAGGAGAAGTCAAAATAAGGCTCCAACGGCAGATCCCTTTTGTTGAAGTAAGTCGTCCCGGGCACAGGCTTGCTCTCAGCTTTATATTGAGCCGCCAGCTGGCTGAAGCCCTGGGCAGGATCCATCCCGCTTTGCATATCATAGCCCGTCAAGAAGTAGCGGTTCGGCAAAAAGTTGCTGCTGATGAGGACCGAGCCGTGACCGACATGGTGCACCAAGCTGAGGGCAACTTCATTCAGCATGACGACTGCTTGCCCGGATGAAGGCGTAAATGCGTAGCCCCATTGCAAGCCAGGCAGCGTCTCTAGCGGGTTATGTTTGAAATAACTGTCGCTAAACAAACGGAACGTTTGCTGAACGCCTTGCACGTTATAAGGCACTTGCGGATAAGCGAACCCCGGTACGCCTGATTTCGGGATGGAGGCCGAGGTCTTCAAATCGATCACCTGACCAGCGCCGAGAAAATCCGCGGGAAAGCTGGTTGCAAACCCGTTTTCCAATAACAAATGACCACCGTGCGCCACGAATTGCATCAGTTTGGAGCTTTGTTCAGACCAGTTGTTGTCCTTGGCCAGGGCGGGGTCAACATAAATCACGTCATACTTGTATAACTTGCTTGCTGATAATGCATGCAGATCCTGCCGTTCAAGCTGAACGCCGGCCTGCAGCGTTTGGGTGAAGTTTCCGTAGGCTGCTGAGTCAAAGGTGCTTCCGCCCGTCGCATAGAGGAGCTTGATACCGTCTACTTTGGAAACAAAGAAAAGAAATGAAATGAAAATCGTGATGCTGAGCACTGCAACAGTTAACAGCTGCGGCAAACGAAATTTCGACAAATCCAACGGAATCCCTCAATTGCTATTAATGGTAACTATCCTCGACATTATAGCATTTATAAGGGGCTTTGTTAACTTTTACACAGGCGGCGTTTGTCGGAAAATGGGTAGTTATGCAAAGTCTGCTGCGCGCACTCAAGCCCTAGCTTCCGATTCTTCCATCTGGTACACTAAGGAGAAGACTTTTTAGATTGAAAGGATATGCTGCCATGCGTACGATACGCAGAGAAGATATAGAATTGCTGGCCCCAGCGGGGGATTGGGATTGTTTAAGAGCGGCTGTCGCCAATGGTGCGAATGCCGTATTTTTTGGTGTGGAGAAGTTCAATGCCCGTGCACGCGCTCATAACTTTACGATGGACGAGCTGCCGGAAATTATGTCGTTCCTTCATTTATATGGCGTCAAAGGCTTTTTGACGTTCAACATCCTTGTATTCGAGGAAGAGTTGAAGGATGCGAAGGAGCTTATCGATGCTTGTGTGGATGCAGGCGTAGATGCCGTAATCGTGCAAGATTTGGGCTTGGTGAAAATGATTCGCGAGATTTCGCCGGACTTCCCGATTCACGGTTCGACACAGATGACGATTACTTCGCCGGAAGCGGTTGAGTTTACGAAGCCTTTTGACATTGAGCGTGTCGTCTTGGGGCGCGAAAATAACTTGAAACAAATTAAGCAAATCGGTGATCAAGCCAAGCTGCCGATGGAAGTTTTTGTACACGGAGCACTGTGCGTATCCTATTCAGGTCAATGTCTGACATCGGAGATGTGGGGCGGCCGCTCGGCGAACCGTGGAGAGTGCGCTCAGGCCTGCCGCTTGCCATACGATTTGATGGTGGATGGCGAGCAGAAGCCGATGGGCGATATCGCTTATCTGCTGTCGCCGAAGGATTTGGCTGCGCTGGAGCTGGTGCCTGAACTAATTGAAGCGGGCGTGACGTCGTTCAAGATCGAGGGCCGTCTGAAAAGCCCTGAGTATGTAGCTAACGTCGTAAGCAAATATCGCCGCGCGATTGACCGTTATTTCGACGGTGAGAATCCGCGTCCGACGAAGGAAGAGCTGCGCGAGCTGGAGCAAAGCTTTTCGCGCGGGTTTACAGTTGGTTTCCTCAAAGGAACCAACAATAAGCAGCTCGTCGAGGGGACTTATCCGAAGAGCCGTGGAGTGTTCGTCGGCCGCGTGAAGCAGATTTTGCGCGACGGAGTTGTCGTTGAGCTGGAAGCGCCGGTGAAGCGTGGTGACGGAATCGTGTTCGACGCCGGTGATCCGACGAAGAAGGAAGAGGGCGGCCGAATCTATGACCTGCGCCGCAAAGGCAATAAGCTGGAAGGCGAAGCCGAGGGCGGGCTTATCGAGGTCATTCCCGGCCGCAACGATGTGAATTTGAACCGTCTGCATGTCGGAGACCGTGTGTGGAAGACGAACGATCCGCATCTGGACAAGCGTCTGCGCCAGTCCTTCGAAACGGATAAGCCGTACCGGACGTTCCCGGTCAGCGTGAAAGTGAGCGGCGCTTTGGGCGAGCCGCTCAAAAGCTGGTGGACGGACGTACAAGGCGGTCACACCGTGTTTGTGCAATCCGAGCTTCCGCTGGAACAGGCGCAGAAGCGTCCGATGGACGAACAGCTGTTCCATGAACAGTTCGGACGTTTGGGCGGTACGATTTATGAGCTGGAACAACTGGATGTCCAGTTGGCCGGCGAGCTCATCGTACCGATGCGCGAGCTGAACAGCATGCGCCGCCAAGCTGTTGAATTGATGGAAGATGAGCGCCAGAAGCCGCGCATGTATATCAAGCGTGATGTCGGCGTGTACGACGATGTTGCAAAGCCTGCTGACAGCCTCGTTCAGCCTGCGGCTGAAGAAGTGCAGCTGACTGCGCTTTGCCGCAATCTGGAGCAGGTCATGGCTGTGCTGGAAACAGATGTGAATTTCATTTACGCGGATTTTGAATTTATTAAGCAGTTCCCTGCAGCAGTGGAAGCTGTTCATGCGGCTGGCCGCAAGATTGCGCTGGTGACACCGCGCATTCACATGCCAGGGGAAGTCGGCTATTTCAATAATATTTTGAAGCTGGGGCCGGATGCCGTCCTGGTGCGCAATACAGGTGCTGTCTACTATTTCCTGAAGCAGCAATGGGAAAATCCGAACGGACCGAAGCCGCAATTGATCGGTGATTTCTCCTTGAATATCGCCAATCATAAGACAGCAGCCTTGTTCCTGGAAGCGGGATTGTCAAAGGTGACCCCTTCCTACGATTTGAACATTCAGCAGATGGTCGATCTGCTGCGCCGTTCTGACACGTCCAACTTGGAAGTTGTCATCCATCAGCATATGCCGATGTTCCACACCGAGCATTGCGTATATTGTACGTTCCTCAGCGAAGGCACGAATTATACGAACTGTGGGCGCCCTTGCGAAGAGCACCGCGTTTCCTTGCAGGACCGCGTTGGGATGTCGCATCCGGTGCGCGTAGATGAAGGCTGCCGGAACACGGTGTACAACGCGATTGATCAATCCGGTGCGGAGTATTTGAGCCATTTTATGGACCTTGGCATCCGTTCGTTCCGGATCGAGTTCCTGGAAGAGTCGCCGGAGAAAGTGCAGGAGATTATTGGTCTGTACCGCCGGGCGATTCGCGGTGAGATCAGCGGCACGCAAGTGTGGAAATCGCTGAAAGCGACCAACCAGCTTGGCGTTACGCGCGGGCAACTGGTGAAATAAAGATATGGGGAGGAGCTAAACGCTTGAGGCGTTTAGCTCCTTTTTGTTTTTTGCCGTACATGTTTGATGTAAAAACTCCCTCGCAGGGGAGCTAATAGCCCCGCAGAATGTGGAGTAGATAGCCCGGGATAGCTTGGCGACGGGCGGAGCTCTTTTCGCTCTAGGGGTTCAAATAGCAGGACTACCCCTCATGCTAAAGCAAATATTCTTCCGGTTATTACATATTTGCACATGTTCGATACATTTGTTCACAATTTAGACACAATATTTTAATCTTTTTTTCAGATTCGTTTAATGTTGGTTTATTGTTGCGCAGGTATAGTGATGATGGTTTATAGGTACGAAAGTTGAAAGTTGAAAGATGAATGTTACGAATGGAGGATCTTCGATGCTTGAGGTCAAACAAGTCAGCAAGCTGTACGAAAATGAGCGCGGCGTGCACAATATCGATTTCTCGATGCAGCGCGGTGAGATCGTCGGCTTCTTGGGCCCTAACGGTGCTGGCAAAACGACGACAATGCGCATGATTACGGGATATCTCAATCCGACCCGCGGACAAATCTTAGTGGATGGCTTATCCATGGCCGACCACCCGAAAAAAGCGCGGCGCAAGATCGGCTATTTGCCGGAAACCCCGCCGCTTTATCCGGAAATGACCGTGCAGTCTTATTTGCGCTTTATTGCTAATTTGCGTGATGTCCCTGCACGGGAACAAAAGCTTCGCGTGGCCGAGGTCATTGACAAGCTGGGCCTGCAGGGGCGCGAGAAGCAGGTCATCCGCGCTCTCTCCAAGGGCTACAAGCAGCGCCTTGGCTTAGCGCAGGCGATCCTGCACAAGCCGGATCTGCTGATCCTGGACGAGCCCACCTCCGGTCTCGACCCGAAGCAGATCATCGAAATCCGCCAGCTCATTCACGAGCTGGGTGAGAACCATACCGTGCTGCTGAGCACGCATATTTTGCCGGAAATTAACGCGATCTGTAACCGCGTTCTTATGATTAACCAAGGCCGCGTCGTCCTGGACGAGCATCCGGAAAATCTTGGCCGCTCGATGGGCGAGACGTTCGAGGTATCGCTCGAGGTCAAAGGACCGCGCGAGCAGATTCTGTCCGAGCTGCGCAGCATGGAAGCCGTCGCAGACGTTAAGGAGCTTGGCGGCTCCGAAGCTCCGGCGCAAGCGGACGAGGACGCTTCCGTGAAGCTGCTGCTCACGTCAGCGGACCGCTCCGACATTCGTGAAGCGGTGTTTTTCCGGCTAGCCCAAGCGGGTTACCCGATTCTCGAAATGAAGCGGGAGAGCCTCAGCCTGGAGGATATCTTCCTCAAGCTGACGACGGACGAGCCGTCTGAGGCTCAAGGCGATCATGACGAGGAGGTGGCGGCTGATGCGTAGAATATGGGCGATCTGCTCCAAAGAGCTGCAGATGTATTTCTTTTCGCCGATTGCTTACGTAGCGTTTGCCTTCTATGTTTTGCTATCGAGCTTCTTCTTCTACGTCAACTTTGTGAATGGGCAGCCGCCGATTGTCGATGCACGTTCTGTTGTCGGCAATACGACTTTTGTGTATCTGTTCATCATTCCACTTTTGACCATGCGTCTTGTAGCGGATGAGTTCCGCCAAGGTACGGACGAGCTGCTGCTCACATCCCCTGCGGGCATTAGTGAGATCGTTATCGGCAAGTACTTGTCTACTTTGGTTGTACAAGTAGGACTTGTCTTAGTCAGCTTGATTTATCCGCTGATTATGTCAGCCTTCGGCCAGCTGGATAAGCCGGTGATGTGGCTATCTTATTTGAGCATGTTTTTGCTGGGCTGCGCGATGATGGCTGTCGGTTTATTCGCTTCAAGCTTGACGAACAATCAGATGGTCGGCGGTATCGCAGGCTTCGTTATTTTGCTGCTGCTATGGTTGCTGGATTGGTTCAGCGACGGCTTTGGCGGCAAGCTTAAAGAATGGGTCAGCCAATTCTCCCTGACCAGTCACTTGTCGAATATGCAAAAGGGCGTTCTGCATGGCGGCGACATCCTCTTTTATATCACGTTAGCAGCTGTGTTCCTTGTTCTTAGCATTCAAGTTCTAGAAAGAAAGCGTTGGAGGTGAGCGGCATGAACAAGTGGATACGGGGAACCAATGCGACTGTATTATCGATTGCCGTTATCGGCATTTTCATCGTTCTGACGATCTTCCTTCATTCGTTGAAGGGCTTCCAGCTCGATCTGACCAAGAACAAGAATTTCACACTTTCCGAGCAAACGGTGACGACGCTCAAGAAGCTGGATAAGGACGTTCATATCATCGCTTTTACTAACAGCGCGGATAACAGTGACTTTATCACCCGTCAAGTAACGGATATGGCGGCTGAGTATAAGAAGCAAAGCAGCAAAATTACCTTTGATCAGTACGATATGCTGAAAGAGCCTTCGATGGCGAAGCAGTATGGCGTGGATCAAGGCGGGACGCTCGTTTTTGAGATGGGCGACAAAAAGCAAAACGTCAACTATTATGAAATGTTTAACGGTCAGCAGGACGGCTCCTACACGTTTACAGGTGAAGAGAAGTTCACACAAGCGATTACGAGTTTGACTTCGACGGAAAAGCACACCGTTTATATCATGTCCGGGCATAATGAATACCCGCTCAGTGCGATGACGATTCTGAGAAGCAGCCTGGAAGGCGCTAACTATGTGGTCAAGGATCTTAATCTGTATGTGGCTGGCAAAATTCCGGATGACGCTGAGATGATCATGCTCCTTGGGCCGCAGAACGATTTGAGCGACAAGGAAACCGAGCTGATCAATGTGTATTTGAAAGATAAAGGCAAAATCTATATTGCTTTAGGCTTCAATAAAGACATGGCAACCAAATGGAAAAATATCGATTCTATTATGAGCACATATGGCATTCAGGATCAGCATGCGGTGGCTATTGAACCTAAGCAAACGTCGCTGTACGATCCGCTCACGATAATTCCTGAGTACGGTTCGCACGATATTACGAACAAGCTTTCGAGCAATAACCTGGTGACCCTGCTGTCGCTTGCGGTGAGTTTGAATGCTGACGAGAATGCCGCTGCGGATTGGACGAAGTCGCTGCTTTTGAAGACGACGGACAAAGCGTACGGTGAGACCGATATTAACCTGTTGGCGCAATCCAAGACCAAACAGGACGCAAACGATGTCAAAGGGCCGCTTAACTTGGGCTATGCGATCTCCAGCAAAGATAACAAGCCGAAGGCTGTCATCTTAGGCGGATCGACCTTTGTGCTGGATCAGGATATTCAAAGCCAAGGTAATAAAGATTTTGCCCTGAACAGTATCGGTTGGCTGCAAGAGCAAAAAGACCAAGTGACGATTCGTCCACGCCAAGGAGATGCTTACCAACAGGCATTGATTACGCCTGGCCAAGCGAATACGATTTTCTTGCTGACAGTTGTCTTCTTCCCGCTCTTGTTCCTGGTTATCGGCGGATTGATCTGGTGGAGGAGGAGAAGAGGATGAAACGGTTTATTCCGACTATTCTGTTAGTCGTCATTTGTATAGGGGCATTCTGGTATGCTTCGAGCAAGGACTTCTTCCGGGAGAAACAAGATGAACCGAAAGCTCTTCTTACGTTGAAGCAGGAAGATGTACAGTCCTTGAGCCTGCAAGGGGCGGATCAGCCAGTGGAGCTGAGCCGCAGCAGCAGCGGCACGGGCTGGGAGATGAAGCAGCCTGCGGCAGCGCCGGTCAACGAGAATCTGGTGAATAACTGGTTGGATGCTTTGGGTTTGGTGAATCAAGAGAAAGTCGTCGAGCCGCAAGCGGCAGATTTGGCGAAATACGGCTTGGATAAACCGGCGCAGACTTATGCGGTCACGATGAAGGACGGCTCCAAAAGAGCGCTAAAAGTCGGTGCACCCCTTCCAATTCAAGGGTACTCCTATGCGATGGTAGACGGTTCACCGGCGGTTTATCAGGTCAGCGAGCAGTCATTGGCTGCGCTGATGAAGACGCCTGTTGATTTTGCGCAGACGAGCCCGGTTGCCTTTGATAATGACAAGGTCCAGAGTGTCAAAGTCACTTGGAAAGGGCAAACCTGGACGTTGACCAAAACGGATAAGGATAAAGTAACCGCTGATGCGAACTGGAAGCTTGGCGATAAAGAGTTGAAAGGCAGCGAAGCGAGTCCGCTGCTCGATCAGTTGACGTTCCTGCATACGGCACAACTGCCGCAGCCTGCGGCACAAAAGCCGACGGCTGGCGGAGAGCTTAAGGTAGAGCTTGGCTTATCTGCCGATGGCAAAGATACAACCGAAGTATATGAAGGCAAGTTGAGTGAAGACCAAGTGTGGCTTGCTAAGCAAGGCGGGGAGTGGGCATTCGCACTCACGGTGGATGATGTGCAAAAGATGGCCGACGCATTTGCTGGCAAGCAGCCGCAGCCTGCCTCTTAATCGAAAGAACCGTTCTTCAGCGTAACGATTGCGCTGCAGGGGCGGTTCTTTTTTTACATCTACATAAAACGGAATAAATTGGTAAAACTATAGGGTAGCAAAGGGAAAGGAGGGGTTACATACACATGTACAATCAAGGAAACCAATCAATTTCCGGCAAAGAACTGTCGTACATCTCGGATTGCCTGAAAAATGAGGAGCTACTTACGAAGCTTTGCGTGCAAGGCGCGGTAGAATGCCAAAGCCCGACTTTAAAACAAACACTGACTCATTTATCTCAGGAGCGTTTGCAAAACATCAGTACGCTGATGAACACGCTGCAGCAGCATTCCGGCATGACCCATTAATCGCACAGACATTAGGGAGGTGTATGAAGTGTATCAACAAAATGCATATCAACAACAGCAGGAACAGCAGCCGGAGGTTGGCTTCCAAGAAGAGGATTTGGCATACTTCGTCCTCTCCGAGCTGAAACGCTCGGCTCGCGAGTACACTACGGCCGCTTTGGAGGCGTCGAACCCTCAGGTTCGGCAAACGTTCCAATCGCTTGTTCAGAAAACATTGCAAGATCAAGCCACTGTCTTTCAAGAAATCCAAAAGCTGGGCAACTATGAAATCCAGCCGGCATCCCAACAGCAGCTATCCCATGAGATGCAAAAACAAAGCCAATGCGCAACCAAGCTGCATGCCTTCGTGCAGCAAAACTTGAACCAAGCGAGCAGCGCCAGCGGCTATCAGCAGCAGATGATGGCTCAACAGCAGTCCCAACAACAATCTCAGCAGCAATCGCAAACGCAGCACCAAGCTATGTATCAGCCGCCTCCTACCATTAGCGCATCCGCTTATCCAAATGCGGTCTATAACCAGGAGTTTTCGCAAAGCCTGACCAACACGCATAACCAGCAGCAGGCTTACGGCGGCATGCAGGGCCAAAGCTACGCGGATCGCGGCGGCTATCAAGACCACAGCTATGGTCAAGTGCAGAGCTATTCCACGGCAGGACATGCTGCTTCCGAAAGCACCGGTTTAACCGGCAGAGGGTCATCCGGCACAGGAATGACTGTTCGTAGACAGTACGGCGGCGGAAAATACAGCTTCTAATATCCAAGACGCTCGGCCAATTGGCAGTGAGCGTCTTTTTTTGCGCTTATTAAAATTTTCTAAATATTTTTCTAATAAGTAGTGTCGGATTGTATAAGATTCCATAGTCGTTCTGCAATATTTAAAAACACAGGTTGTCAATTAATATCACAAGCAGTTGACATTAACTAACGAAGGAAAGGATCCAGCGAAGGGGGGGGTTCCATTGATCTCATTTCAACAAGTAGAGAAGCATTACGGCGATTTTCATGTGCTCAAAGGAATCAATCTTCAAATTAAGCAAGGCGAGGTCGTTGTCGTTGTGGGTCCATCGGGCTCGGGCAAGAGCACTATGCTCCGCTGCATCAATCGCTTGGAGGCGATTACTAGCGGTGAGCTGATCGTAGGCGACTACAGAGTGAGCGATAAGAAGATCAATATTAATGAAATGCGCAGAGATATCGGGATGGTCTTCCAGCATTTTAATCTGTATCCCCACAAGAAGGTCATTGATAATATCACGTTGGCACCGATGAAGGTGCGCGGTATGGCGAAGAAGGAAGCGGAAGAGATCGCCATGTTTTATCTGGAAAAGGTAGGAATTGGGGATAAAGCGGATCGTTATCCATCCCAATTGTCAGGCGGCCAGCAGCAGCGTGTCGCGATCGCGAGAGGGTTGGCAATGAAGCCGAAGATCATGCTGTTTGACGAGCCTACCTCGGCACTGGATCCGGAAATGGTCGGCGAAGTACTCGACGTTATGAAGGCGTTGGCGCACGAGGGAATGACGATGGTCGTCGTGACGCATGAGATGGGCTTTGCCCGCGAGGTGGCGGATCGCGTTGTTTTTATGGATCAGGGGCAGATCGTCGAAGAGTCGCCGCCTGAGGCGTTCTTCTCCAATCCTCGTGAGGAGAGGGCAAGACTGTTTTTAAATCGGGTCCTACATCATTAAATATATAAGAGGGGAGCAATGATCAATGATTACTAAGAAATGGATGGTAAGCTGCTTTGCGTTTATGTTGGCTATGGTGTTCGTTTTATCCGGGTGTGGAAAAACGGCTCAAACAGGGGGCGGCGCGGCGAGTGCGCCAGCGGGCAGTCCTGCGGCAAGCAGTGCGCCAAGTGGAACAACGGCAGCAGGCGGAGGCTCAGCTCTCGATGAGATTAAGAAGAGAGGCAAGCTGGTCGTAGGCGTCAAATATGACACGAAACTGTTCGGTTTGAAAAATCCGACTGGCGGTGAAGTGGAAGGCTTCGATATTGATATTGCCAAGGCGCTGGCCAAAGAAATACTCGGCGACGAGAAAAAGATCGAGCTGAAGGAAGTCACTTCCAAAACTCGCATTCCGATGCTCGACAACAAAGAAATTGACATGATTATTGCGACAATGACCATTACGGATGAGCGTAAGAAGCAGGTGGAATTCTCGGACGTTTACTTCAAGGCCGGCCAATCGTTGCTTGTGAAGAAAGGCAGCCCGATTAAGAGCATCGCGGACATCAAGAAGGGGACCAAGGTTTTGGCGGTAAAAGGCTCGACCTCTGTTATCAACATTAAAGCCAAATCCCCAGACGCTACCGTACTGGAATTTGACAACTACCAAGACGCGTTCAGCGCATTGAAGGCAGGTCAAGGCGATACGCTGACAACGGATAATGCCATCTTATACGGCATGATGGCCCAGGATAAGAACTACGAAGTGGTCGGTGAGCCATTCACAGATGAGCCTTACGGCATTGCGATGAAAAAAGGCGAGACGGCACTGCAAGGCACGGTGAATGAAGCATTGAAGAAGCTGCAATCGAACGGTGCGTATAAAAAGATCTACGAAAAATGGATTGGCCAATCGCCATCCTAACGAAATCCAAGATGGGTGGCTGCCGCCACCCATCTTCTATATAGGAGGGGGAACGTATGCCGGATTTCTCGATTTTTACTGACTATTTCCCGATCTACATGAAGGGCTTCGGCAATACCATTGTTGCCAGCATCATCGCTTTGATCGGCAGCTTTGCCTTGGGCACGATCATTGCCGTATTCCGCATCTCGTCGGTAAAGCCGCTGAACTGGATCGGTACCGCCTATGTGGAGTTTATTCGGAATATTCCGCTGCTGCTCGTCGTGTTTGTCTTTTTCTACGGGCTGCCATCCGTGGGCATCACGCTGAGCGGTTTCGTCTGTGGAACCGTAGGATTGACCGTATACACAGCGTCTTTTATCGCGGAGGCGATCCGGGCCGGCATCATGTCGGTACCCAAAGGGCAGTCGGAGGCGGCACGAGCCTCAGGCCTAACCTACATGCAAACGATGTGGCATGTTGTATTGCCGCAAGCCGTCAAAATTGTAATACCGCCGCTAAGCAACCAGTTTATCAACCTCGTGAAAAACTCGTCAGTGCTCGGCGTGTTTGCCGGTTTTGATCTGATGTACTTCGGCGACCAGATTGCCAGCGAGACGTATGCGACATTTGACACGTATGTTTTTGTCGCTTTGCTTTATCTCGTGCTGACGCTTCCACTGAGCTACCTGGCACTGCGTCTGGAACGCAAGCTGGCGCAGACGGCATAGTAAACACGAATTGGACGCAGGAGGTGAACGAATGGATATCATACATGCTTTTTCGCCGGATAACATCAGATTTATCTTTGAAGGCTTTTATATGACGCTGAAAGTAGCCTTGATCTCAATTATATTGAGTTTCGTGGTGGGCTGTATCGTGGGTACGATTCGTTACACGAAGCTGCCTGTGATATCCCCGATCCTAGGGGTGCTCGTGGAGCTTCTTCGTAACTTGCCGTTATTGTTGATCATCTTTTTTGCAAGATTCGCCCTGCCGGACATTGGGATTAAGCTCGGTGTTGTCAATTCGGCCATTGTGGCGTTAACTTTATTTGAAGGCGCGATGATCGCCGAGATCGTCCGAAGCGGGTTGAGCTCCGTTGATAAAGGGCAGATTGAAGCGGCCCGTTCCTCAGGTCTGAGCTATATGCAAACGCTGTGGCACATTGTGCTTCCGCAAGGGCTTCGCCGGATGGTGCCGCCGCTTGTGAGCCAGTTCATCTCTCTGCTCAAGGATACGTCCCTAGCTGTGGTGATTTCACTCGGCGAGCTGATGCATCATGCCAAAATCGTCATCGGACAAAGCTACAGCTATACGATTCCGATTTTGCTGCTGGTCGCAATTTTATACTTCGCAGTCAATTACGTGCTATCCTTGGCGACCCGCAGACTGGAGACCAAGTTGGTTTAAGTGAAATATGAAGAAGTCCCTATGAAAAATGCCCCAGCATGCTTTACAATAGTTTTACAATCTGGGGGTGCGAGAATGGGGCGCTTGCGTAACGAAGGTCTGCAAATGTTGTTGGTGGCGGTCGTGACGGCCATCGCCGGAGAGTTCAAAATCACGCCTTTCAGCGGCGAAGTGTTTCGAATCGGGCTGGGCAGCAGCGCCTTTCTTCTCTGCCTGCTTTTAATGCGGCATCTGCCGTATGTGTATTCAGGGCTGCTTACTGGGGTAACAGTGCTGGTGTTCCGAATGCTGGAGGATCTGATCATCTCATTAGGTACAGCCTCTATAGCTGACAGCGTTTTGTCACATTTGTCATCATCCATTTACTATATCGTCTTCGGACTGGCGATGAGCCGGATTAAAGATAAGTGGCATGATTTTCACCCTTTTGTCATGGGGATATGCATTGCTGCCATTGACTTGGTGTCCAATGAAGCCGAGCTGCTGGCACGCAGTCTCATCCTTCACTCCCCCTACTTGTATTCGGACCGCTTGGCGCTGATTGCCATTACGGCGATTGTCCGAAGTTATTTCGTTGTCGGCATCTACAGCAGTGTGACGGTCAGCCAGATGCGGGTGCTGCACAGCGAGCAGAAGAAGCGTCTGGAGCAGATGCTGAGCACCAACAGCGGCTTGTACGGGGAAGTTTTTTACTTGCGGAAATCGATGGATACGATCGAGCAAATTACGGCGAAAAGCCACAACTTATATGAGGAAGTTAATAGTGCGGGGCTGAAAAGCTATTCGCGCTCCATGCTGGACATTACACAGCAGATTCATGAAGTGAAAAAGGATTCTCAACGCATCCTCGCGGGTCTGTTAAAGCTGTTCGATCGGGATATCGCCTCGCAGATGAAGCTGGCAGAGGTCGTAGATTTTGCAATACGCTCCAATAGCAGTTACAGCGCGATGCTTGGCAAACGGATCGAATTTCGCAGCGATATCCGAATGGACTACATGACAGATCATTACATTCCGCTGCTCACCATGCTCAACAACCTTGTATCGAATGCAGTGGAAGCGATTGAGGGGCAGGGCGAGATTACAATTCGCGTCTACGAGCATAGCGCTGAGACCGTAATGACTGTGTCCGATACGGGAGAAGGCATTGCCGATCAAGACCGGAACATGATATACGAGCCGGGGTTTACGACGAAATTCAACCAAGAGGGATTCGCTGCCACAGGCATAGGCCTCTCTCATGTTCGGGATATTGTCCGCGATCTGGGAGGGGACATTCATCTGCAGTCCGGGGGAGCCAGCTTCCCGACTACTTTTGTTATCACACTGCCCACCGATACGTTGAAAAAAGGAGAGTAAAGACATGCTTTCATTCGGAATTGTCGACGATGATGCAGTGAGCAGGCTAATGCTGCAAACGATTATTGAAAAAGGCGGGCTTGGCGAAGTTGTGGCAACGGCCCAAAGCGGCACCGAAGGGGAAAAGGTCCTCCTGGAGACGGCACCGGATGTCGTCGTCATTGATTTGCTCATGCCTGAGCAGGACGGGATTGAAACGATCATTCGTCTCAAGGATCAAGGTTTTCAAGGGAAATATGTGATGATTTCGCAGATTGAGAACAAAGAGATGATCGGCAAAGCTTATCAGGCCGGCGTTGAGTTTTATATCCAGAAGCCGATTAACAAGATTGAAGTGGAAGCTGTGCTGTCCAAAGTCAACGAGCAGTGGAATATTAGCCGGTCCTTGCGTGAAATCAAGGAGTCGCTAACAAAGCTGAATCTGCTGAACATGGGGGGCATGGAGAGTACGCGCAAAAAACGCAGTGCCCGTGAGATCCTGCAGCCGATTTTCATGGATATGGGCATTGTCGGGGATAGTGGTAGCAGGGATTTAATGGAAATCATTGAATATCTGACACGGCATCATAAAGCGGACGGCATTCCGCCGCTGAAGGAGCTCTACGAGACGGCGGCTCGCGCCCATAAGATGAGTGGTGCGGACGTCGAGAAGGAAGGCAAAGCCGTCGAACAGCGGATTCGAAGGACGGTTATGGCAGCATTGACCAATATTGCCAGTATCGGGCTGACGGATTATAGCAATCCGAAGTTCGAGCATTATGCTCCGCTCTATTTTGAATTCCAGGATGTGCGGCTGAAGATGAAGGAAATCGATGAGCAGGAGAAACAAGAGAAATGTAAGGTTAACATCAAAAAGTTTTTACAAGTGCTTTATTTGGAAGTAACGGATAAACTGCGAAGCGAACAGTAATCGCGTTCCGAATTTGTCCTGCATCGTGATCAGAATCATGGCATGGAAGCGGCTTGTCACTCATATATAAGGAACAAAGGATGTCCATTTGTCCAAACTTATCCGAAAAGGGTGTGTGAGAAGCCATGAACCAAAAGTGGGTATACGGAACAGCTTCCTTGCTGCTATTAGGTGCTCTGACAACGGCATGCGGGTCGAAGGACGAAGTCAGCGTGACAGGGGCCAAAGCAGGCGCAGGGATAGCGACTAGAACGACGCAAACGGCTGAAAGTAGCATTAAGACGACGATCTCCTCCGGCGCGAAGCCAGCGATTGATGCGAATTTTACAGTGGATGGCCGCAACGCAACGATTACGTACACGACGAGCAATTTTATGATCACGGATTACAAGGATCAGAGTAACCAAAAGAACGTGCAAGGCCAAGGGCATCTCCATCTCTATGTGGACGGCAAGCAAAAAGCTATGCTGACCACCACAGGACCCGTGAAGCTGACCAATTTGGCTGCGGGCAAGCACGAAATTAAGCTGGAGCTGCAGCAAAATGATCATACCGATATCAATGTTGAAAAAATCCTCAACATTGAAGTGAAATAAAACGAACAAATGTTTGTATGGGCGTGAAAATATAAGACCGGATGAAGTCAGGTCGTAAGAAGATCATATTACCCATAAAGACGGGCTATTAGCCCGTCTTTTGTCATTTGACACGTCTGAATGCGTAGCATAGACTGTTGGTAGTATGCGTTATGGACGCTTAATCGGAGGGAAACCATTGATCGTAGATATAAGCAAGTGGAAGCATGTGTTTAAGTTGGATCCGGATCGGGAGATATCCGATGAGGCGCTCGATCGGCTGTGCCGATCCGGTACCGATGGCATTATGGTAGGCGGCTCGACCGGTGTTACCTTCGACAATACTGTAGACCTCTTAGCACGGATTCGCCAATATGAAGTTCCCTGTGTACTGGAAGTTTCCAATCAGGAGGCCATCGTGCCTGGCTTCGATTTATTTTTGATTCCCGTTGTGCTGAATGCGAATGACCCGCAGTGGGTTGTGGGCCAACATCATGAAGCGCTTAAAGAATATGGCGCCATTATGAATTGGGACGAGATTATACCGGAAGGCTACATTATCTTGAACGGTGATGCAGCCGCTGCGAAGCTGACATCGGCGCGCACGGATGTGGATGCCAAGGACGTAGCGGCCTATGCCCGTATGGCGGACAAGCTGTTCAAGATGCCGCTTGTGTATGTGGAGTACAGCGGAGCTTTTGGCGATATGGAGCTGGTTCGCCGTACACGCGGCGTTCTGGAGCATGCCCGACTGTTTTATGGCGGGGGCATCGATACGATCGAGAAAGCTCAGCAAGCCGCTGAGGCAGCCGACACCATCGTGGTGGGCAATATTATTTACAGTGATCTGGAGCGGGCGCTGCAGACCGTGAACTTTGATAGAACAGGAAGGTAACCTAGAACTATGAACGAAACGGTAAATATTTTAGACGCGATCAAAAGGCTGAATCCGCAGCAGCGCAAAGCTGTTGAGGCGGTGGACGGTCCGCTTCTGATTATGGCCGGAGCCGGCTCCGGCAAGACGCGCGTGCTGACGCACCGCATCGCTTATTTGATCGGCACCCGCAAGGCGGCGCCGTGGAGCATTCTGGCTATTACGTTTACGAATAAAGCAGCGCGAGAAATGCAGGAGCGGGTCGGCAAGCTGGTAGGCGGAGCCGGAAGCGATATTTGGGTATCGACGTTTCACTCGATGTGCGTCCGTATTTTGCGCAGAGACATTACACGGATTGGCTTTACGTCTAATTTTACGATTCTCGATTCCGGCGATCAGCTGTCTGTCATTAGAGCGTGCTGCAAAGAGCTCAACATTGACACCAAGAAATTCGAGCCCAAGGCATTCCAAGCCGAAATCAGCACGGCCAAAAATGAATTGATCACTCCGCAGCAATACGAAAACAAGATCGGCGATTATTTTCAGGGACTTACAGCGAAGATTTATGCGCTTTATCAGAAAAAGCTGCGAAGCAACAACTCGCTCGATTTTGATGATTTAATCATGGCGACGATTCAACTATTCAAAGAAGTGCCTGAAGTTCTGGACTTTTACCAAAATAAATTTCAATACATTCATGTCGATGAGTATCAGGATACGAACCGTGCCCAGTATATGCTGTGCCGAATGCTAGCGGAAAAGCATAAACGTCTGTGCGTCGTCGGGGATAGCGACCAGTCCATCTACCGTTGGCGCGGAGCGGATATTACGAATATTTTGAACTTCGAAGAAGATTACCCGAATGCAACAACGATTCTGCTTGAGCAGAACTACCGTTCGACCTCCAATATTTTGCAAGCTGCCAACAAAGTGATCGGCAACAATACCGGCCGCAAGCCTAAGAACTTGTGGACGGACAAAGAAGGCGGCAACGCCATTAAGATGTACCAAGCCGACTCGGAGCACGAAGAAGGTTACTTCATTACCAATGAGATCAATAAGAATAAGTCCAAAGGGAAAAAATTCGCCGATCATGCGATCCTGTACCGAACCAATGCGCAGTCGCGGGTCATCGAGGAAATTTTGATCAAATCGGACATTCCGTATACAATCGTCGGCGGCGTGAAGTTCTATGACCGCAAAGAGATTAAGGACATTCTGGCCTATCTGCGCCTGATCTCCAATCCTGACGATGACATCAGCTTGTCGCGGATCGTAAACGTGCCGAAGCGGGGCATCGGCGATACGACCATGGATAAGGTAGCCGATATGGCGGGACGCCGGGGGATTTCGATCTTTGCCATGCTGGCGGAAGTTGACGCGCTTGAAATTACGGGCAAAGCCAAAAACGCTTTGGCCGATTTCCGGGAAATGATTGATAACTTGAACCGCATGGTCGAATACTTGTCTGTGACCGAGTTAACGGAGAAAATGCTCGAGATGTCGCAATATCGCATGGAATTGCAGCGCGAGAACACGATTGAATCCAAAGCGCGGTTAGAGAACATCGAAGAGTTCTTGTCCGTGACCATGGATTTCGAGAAGCGCAACGAAGATAAATCGTTGGTTTCGTTCTTGACTGATCTGGCGCTCATCGCCGATATCGATACGATGGACAAGGATGCGGACGAAGACGAGAAGGATTCTGTGGTCCTGATGACCATGCACAGCGCCAAAGGCCTGGAATTTCCGGTTGTCTTCATCATCGGTATGGAAGAGGGCGTCTTCCCGCACAGCCGCGCCTTCTCGGACAACGATGAGCTGGAAGAAGAGCGCCGCCTCGCCTACGTAGGCATTACGCGCGCCGAGGAAGAGCTCTTCCTCACGTGCGCCCGCATGCGCACGCTCTTCGGCCGCACCGCCGCTAACGCGCCATCGCGTTTCCTCGCCGAGATTCCGCAGGAACTCGTCGAGAACGTTTCGATGGGCAGCATCGGCGGTGGAGGCTATGGCCGAGCTGGCCGCAGCAGCTCGTGGGGCAACAGTGGCGGCAGCAGCTTCGGCGCTGCCGGCAGTTCAGCGAGCCGCACCACCGGCGGCTCTGCCTGGGGCACGCCGTCCTCCTTTGGCAGGACGGCTTCGAGCGGGGCGGCTGCGCCAAGCGCCGCAGCTCCTGCTAAGCCGGCGGCGTTTCGGGCGCCTCAGCCCGCCGCCGGCGGAGCGGTGCCGGACTATAAAGCCGGCGACAAAGTGTCGCACGGCAAATGGGGCACCGGCACCGTCGTCTCTGTCAAAGGCTCGGGTGATGACACCGAGCTGCAGATTGCTTTCCCGGCGCCTGTCGGGCTGAAGCGCCTGCTTGCGAAATTTGCGCCGATTAATAAAGAATCTTAAACGTCCAATAGAGAGGAAGAGCCCGTAATGACAGATGCCATCACGGCAATGAAAACCCTCATCCAAGAAATTAACAAGCATAATTACAACTATTACACGCTGGATAAGCCGACAATTACCGACCAAGAATGGGATGCTTTGTACGACCGGCTCGTCGCGCTGGAGAAGGAGACAGGGGCGACCCTGCCTTCTTCGCCGACACAGCGTGTAGGCGGCGAGATTCTCAAAGGTTTTGAACCGCACCGCCATCTTGCCCGTCTCTGGAGCTTGGACAAGGCGCAAAATGCCGAAGATCTGCAAGCGTGGCATACGCGCGTATTGAAGCTGATCGCAGACTACAACAGCAAGAACCCGGATCAGCCGCTGCCTGACCCGTCTTATGTTGTAGAGCTGAAGTTTGACGGCTTGACGCTGAATCTGACCTATGAACGCGGTCAACTGGTTCAGGCTTCGACCCGGGGGACCGGTATCGTTGGCGAGGGCATTTTGGCCCAAGTCAAAACGATCAAATCCATCCCGCTGGAAATCCCGTATGATCAAGGTACGATCGAGGTGCAGGGGGAAGGCGTCATGTTTCTTTCTGTGCTGGAAGCTTACAATCAGACGGCCGCAGAACCGCTCAAAAACGCTCGTAACGCCGCTGCAGGAGCGCTTCGCAACTTGAATCCAAAACTGACTGCCGATCGTAAGTTGAACGCCTTCTTTTACAATGTCGGCTACTCTGACAATATTCAGTTCGCGAACCATGCGGATATGGTGCAGTTTCTGCGGGACAATCATTTTAAAATCAGTGAGCGCACGCGATTCTTTTCAAATATGGAAGACGTGACTGCCGAGCTGGAACGCATCGCCGAAGAGCGCAGCAGCTTTGACTTTTTAATTGACGGTAGCGTGATTAAAATTACGGACATGCGCACGCGCGAAGTGCTGGGTTACACGGAGAAGTTCCCGCGCTGGGCGATTGCTTACAAGTTTGAAGCAGAAGAAGCGATGACGACGCTGCAGAGCGTTTCTTGGGAAGTGGGCCGAACTGGCAAGATCACGCCGCTGGCGCGTGTAGAAGCCGTAGAGCTAGCAGGTGTGACCGTGCAAAACTGTACGCTGAACAACATCGGCGACATTGAGCGCAAGAACCTTAAGCATGCCTTGGGCAGCCTTGTGTACATTCGTCGTTCCAACGATGTCATTCCGGAAATTCTCGGCAAGGTTACGGATGAGAACGACGGGGAAGAAATCGTGTACCCGACGCATTGTCCGTCCTGCGGCAGCGAGCTCGAAATGCGCGGCGCGCATTTGTTTTGCAACAACCGCTTGGGCTGCAGCCCGCAGCTTGTGGGGAGAATTGCGCACTTTGCCTCGCGCGATGCGATGGATATCGAATCCTTCAGTGAAGCGACAGCTTCACAGCTGCATCAAGAGCTGGGTGTCCGCGATCCTGCCGACTTGTACACCCTTCAATTCGAAGACCTTGTCAAGTTGGTGCGCTTCGGGGACAAAAAGGCGCGGAATCTGCTTGACGCCCTGGACAAGAGCAAGACTCGCGACTTGGCTTCGTTCCTCTACGCCCTCGGCATTCCGAACTCGGGCAAAACGACGACGAAGGTACTCGCCGATCATTACCGCAGCCTGGCGAAGCTGATGGAGGCTACGCCGGAGGAGCTGATTACGCTGCCGGATATCGGCGGCATTGTCGCGGATAGCATCTATACGTTTTTCCGTGATCCGGTTATGGTTTCGAGCATCGAACGGATGCTCGCCTCCGGGGTCAGTCCGGTTGCTGAGGAACCTGCGGTCATTCAGGCAAGCCCGGACAACCCGTTTTTCGGCAAAACGGTCGTTCTTACTGGCACGCTGAGCACAATGGGCCGCGACGAATGTGCCAAAAAGCTTGAGGCGCTCGGCGCCAAGGTGACCGGCAGCGTTTCGAAGAAAACGGATATTGTCATTGCGGGCGAAAGCGCCGGCAGTAAGCTGACAAAGGCCCGAGACTTGGGTATTCGAATTATCGAAGATGAACAAGAGCTGCTTCAATTGCTTGGAGAAGCCTAGAAGGAGTGAAGCGCCATGCCAAAGTATCTTCATATCGTGAACGGAGACGTCTTTGCTGAGAAGCTTCGTGCATCGGGCATACCAGGCGATATTTTGGTATGGCGCGAATCTTTATATGAAGGACCTGTCGGACTGCAAATGTCTGACTGTGTCCTTTTGTCATTTAGAGCTCAATATATGAATCGCCGTTATGGCATTCCGATGGCGCATTTTATAACCAATACAATGGAGCAAGAGCGTGCTCTTGAGCACGTTTCTTCAGATATAGATGAAGTCGTTCTGTGGTTTGAGCATGATTTGTACGATCAGCTTATGCTTTGCTATTTGCTGTACCGGCTTTCAGGGTTGGTCAATCAAACGCATTACAGCCTCTCTCTGCTCTCGATCAATCACTTTCCGGGGATTGCACGTTTCTTTGGGCTTGGTCAGCTGTCCGCCGATCAAGTGCATCAGCTGCAAGGGACGTGGAAGCCTGTTACAGCGGAACAAATGAAGCTGACCCGGCGCGTATGGAGGGCTTACGTAGGAGAGGATCCATCTTCTATGAATGAATTGCTGGATGCCGATCTGTCAGCATTGCCATTTCTAAAGGATGCGCTTGAAGTCTATCTAGGTCGATTCCCATCCGAGCAAAACGGCCTATCGGCAGTGCAGCAGTATACACTTGAGCTATTAGAAGAGAGAGATTATTCAGGCGGTGAGCTCTTTGGTCAGGTTAGCCAAAAATTTATGGATTATGGCTTGGGTGATTTACAGTTCTGGGGCATATTGAAATCCATGATCCTTTGTCATGTACCGCTTATTCGCGTTGCAGCTGGAGATAATCAATTTATTTCCGACAAGGTGTTCGCGGATAGTCGGCTCCTAAGTGGACTTGTGCAACTTACAGAGGAAGGACGAAGTGTTCTTGGCTATGAACGCGACCACATCCTTATGAATGGGGTTGATGAGTGGATTGGCGGTGTCCATCTGCAAGGAAACCAGGTGATTTGGCGCAGAAATGCCTCAACCATGCGGCTTGTCAGGTTGTCAGATTATGGGTGAAAAAACATGCTTGCATTTTGTTTTTAAAGCTGATAATATATGTACTTGTCACCGCAAGAGCGACACATTAACGCTTTAAACGGAGGACGTAAGCTCCTTGAAAACTGAACAAATGAGTGAAATAATCAGCAAGTCACGCAAGTGACTTTAAAAGAGATTAACAATCTCGTCAGCTTTAAATGAGCTATTCAGATTCATCCTTTTTGGAGAGTTTGATCCTGGCTCAGGACGAACGCTGGCGGCGTGCCTAATACATGCAAGTCGAGCGGTCCCTTCGGGGATAGCGGCGGACGGGTGAGTAACACGTAGGCAACCTGCCTGTAAGACTGGGATAACTATCGGAAACGATAGCTAAGACCGGATAGCTGGTTCTCTCGCATGAGAGAATCATGAAACACGGGGCAACCTGTGGCTTACAGATGGGCCTGCGGCGCATTAGCTAGTTGGTGAGGTAACGGCTCACCAAGGCGACGATGCGTAGCC
>NZ_JAQFVF010000073.1 GCF_027789125.1 Paenibacillus aestuarii
TGAATTACAGGAGGAACTCATAGTGAAAGAAATCATGAAGCCCCTTTTTAAATTATTTGAGTCTGAAAAGCTTTCCCTGAAAAATCGAATCGTGATGGCCCCATTGACACGCTCTTTCTCGCCAAACGGTGTTCCTGGAGAACATGTAGCACAATATTACCGTCGTCGTGCAGAAAATGAGGTTGGTCTTATTATCACGGAAGGAACCGTAATCAACGACCCTGCAGCATCTGGTGATCCTGATGTTCCACGCTTCTACGGTGAAGATGCTCTTAATGGGTGGGCAAGGGTCGTTGAAGAAGTTCATGCTGCAGGTACAAAAATCGTACCCCAAATTTGGCATGTCGGTATGACACGCGCATCGGACGATTACTGGACGAAGTCGGACAAACTTCCAAATCCCGAAGCGCCGGCGGTAGGTCCATCGGGAATCGAGGTTTATACAATGGACAGGACCTCAGAACCAATGACTGAAGATAGAATCCAATCCATCATTGCTGCCTATGGACAAGCGGGGGCAGATGCGAAACGACTTGGGTTTGACGGTGTTGAAATCCATGGTGCACATTCGTACCTTATCGATGAATTCTTCTGGGATAAAACGAACCAGCGAACCGACAAATACGGCGGGGATCTTGTACAAAGAACTCGATTCGCTGTTGAAGTTATTGAGGCTGTGCGCAAGGCTGTCGGTCCAGATTTCCCAATCATTTTCCGGATGTCGCAATGGAAGCTCGGCGAACATCGTTCAAATCTTTTTAATACTCCGGATGAACTTGCTTTGTTCCTTCGACCGCTAGTTGATGCCGGTGTAGATATTTTCCACATTTCGACCTATCGTTTCTATACGCCTGAATTTGAAGGCTCGGAACTTAACCTTGCTGCTTGGGTAAAAAAACTGACGAATAAACCAACAATTGCAGTTGGCTCTGTCGGCTTAACTAGCGACCTTTCATCTGCAAACGTAGAGGGTAGCGTTGAAACAAACTTGAAGAAGCTTTCAGACGATATCGAAAGGGAAGCGTATGATTTGATTGCAATTGGCCGTGCCCTGCTGGCTGATCCTGCATGGGTCACTAAGACTCGCGATGGCCGTACGAATGAAATTATTCCATTTCACTTCCCAGAATCGTTGAAAACATTGTCCTAAAATTTAATAGATCTTAATCTTGCCACATCACTCTAAAAAAGAGTCATCTCTAGCTGTAAGAATTTTAAAATATCGCTCCAGAGTTTATATCTCATAAATGCAGGTGATAATAACCCCGATATAAGGGAAGTTGTCCGACCCACTTATTAGGCCATTAAAGTCTCTTGACATTTTACCTACTGAAAGGTAGAATTCATACACGAACAACAATAACAACACAGCAGAGTTGATTCTCGATATTGCCCAAGGTCTAGTGCAAGATTTCGGCTTCAATGGCTTCAGCTACTGACGTTCAGTATTCCTGTCGGTACGTACTGCACATGCTTGAGCGTAATGCTAGCTTTGGATCTAGTTACTTTGAAGGAGAAGGTTCGTGAGAAGATTGCCAAGTTCTTCACCGCCAATTTGGCCTGGTTAGAACGTGTTCTCGAGCAAGGACGCAGTGAACGTCATCTTCAATTCAAAGGAACGGCGGTAGCGCAAGCGAACAGAATATTGGCTTCTCTTCAAGTTGCACAACTCCGTGCAAGATCCTTTCGGGATGCAAATCGGTTCACCTTGATCGCCGCAGGCATCATATCCGCTTTAACGTAACAGGGAGAAGAGGAATATTTTTTTGAAATATTTCTATCTTTTAATAGGTAGAACAAAGCGCGAAATACCAATTTATGAATTGCGGATTTACCGTATGAAACCGGACAGCTTCCGGTTGGATCGATTAAGATCCGAAACGATTGGGAGTTAGCGAAACATAATCCACGGTTGAATTTGATTTGGAGGTGATTAGATGTTATACGAGATGAGGATTTACGATGTTACCCCTGGAAAGATGGAGGCTATTATTGAGCGCTTCGATAAGCATGTCGTTGCCTTGTTCGATAAGCATGGGATGACGATCAAGCACTTTTGGGTGGATGCGGATGATGCGAACAACCGCCTATATTATGTCGTTGAGCACCCTGACATGGAGACGCGCAATGGAAACTACGAACGTTTCCGTTCCGATCCCGAATGGATCGAAGCGAAGCGGCTTTCGGAATTGAATGGGCCTCTGACTCAGAAACAGGAAAGTATATTCATGCAAGACGCAGCATTTTTCAAAAGCAACTAAAACAATGAATAGAATGGAGCGAATTCAATGAAAACACTCGTAATCGTAGCACACCCGAACCTGGAAGCATCTAACTGGAACAAAGCGTGGGTTGAGGAACTCAAGAAGCAAGAAGACATCACGATTCATGATTTGTACAAAGAATATCCGAGTGAGAACATCGACGTTAAGCGCGAACAGCTGCTTGTCGAAACGCATGACCGTATCATCTTCCAATATCCGCTTTACTGGTACAATATGCCGCCGCTTCTAAAGAAATGGTTCGATGCTGTACTGTTGTACAACTGGGCTTACGGTCCGGAAGCAACTGCAACAACCGGCAAAGAAATCGGCGTAGCCATCTCGACTTATGGCACAGCAGAATCGTATCAACCTACAGGATCCAACCGTTTAACGCTGGAACAAATTCTAGCGCCAATTCAAGCAAGCGCGCGTTTCATTAGTGCTGTATACCTGCCGCACTTCACGGTTAACGACACATCCGACGTGACACCTGAGCGCTTGGCGCAAAGCAGCAAAGCATACGTCGAGCACATCAAAACGATTAAACCGGTAACGGTGGCGCAATGAAAAATGTAACGATTGACGTTTTTATGGATACGGTGTGTCCATGGTGCCGGATGGGGGATGCAAGCTTAAGAAGCGCGTTGAATGAACTGCCGGAAGGCATGGAAGCTACAGTTCGTTACCATGCGTATCAACTGAATCCCGGCATTCGAAAGGAAGGCGAGGATTACCGTAAAGTTATGGTCAGCCGCTTAGGCGGTCAAGCTCAATTTGAAGCGAGAATGAAGCAATATAATCAAATCGGTGCTCAATTCGGCTTGAAATATAATATGGATTTGGTCAAATATACACCGAATTCAGTGTTGTCGCATCAGTTGATCGCGATTACACCGGTGCACCAGCAATCGCAATTGCTTGAGCGATTGTATACGGCCTATTTTGAAGAAGGCGTTAATCTTGGCGATGTGGACAAGCTCGTGGAAATTGCGCAAGCGAGCGGGGTCACGAATGATCCCGAGGCACTCAAAGCACGGCTCCTCCATGGAGAAGGACTTGGGAAGGTGGAAGAAGGACAGCGCGAGGCACAGAAGCTTGGTATCAGAGGAGTACCTTTCTACTTAATCAATGATAAGCACGCTTTATCCGGGCTGCAGTCGCCTGCCGATCTGATCAGTGCATTCAAGCGGCTGTAAACAGCCGCCGGAAGATTCGTTCAAGGCGATGCTGGCTATCATCCTAGCTGCTCGTAGCGGCATGGTCTTGACTTTAAATATATTAAGCTTGGAGAGATAGCAATGAGATTTTTCAAAAAACTTTTTAATAAGGAGACAACGAATACAACCATGTCAACAAAGGTGAATTTAGCCATTATATATTACAGTTCTAACGGAACAAACTATCAATTGGCCCAATGGGCAGCGGAGGGCGCACGTCAAGCCGGAGCCGAAGTGAAGATCCTGAAAGTCGCAGAAACGGTGCCACAATCCATTGTGGACGGCCAACCCTCCTGGAAAGCTCATCTCGAAGCGACTAAGAACGTACCGATTGCGACGGTAGAGGATTTGGAGTGGGCAGATGCTATTAT
>NZ_JAQFVF010000074.1 GCF_027789125.1 Paenibacillus aestuarii
TGAATTACAGGAGGAACTCATAGTGAAAGAAATCATGAAGCCCCTTTTTAAATTATTTGAGTCTGAAAAGCTTTCCCTGAAAAATCGAATCGTGATGGCCCCATTGACACGCTCTTTCTCGCCAAACGGTGTTCCTGGAGAACATGTAGCACAATATTACCGTCGTCGTGCAGAAAATGAGGTTGGTCTTATTATCACGGAAGGAACCGTAATCAACGACCCTGCAGCATCTGGTGATCCTGATGTTCCACGCTTCTACGGTGAAGATGCTCTTAATGGGTGGGCAAGGGTCGTTGAAGAAGTTCATGCTGCAGGTACAAAAATCGTACCCCAAATTTGGCATGTCGGTATGACACGCGCATCGGACGATTACTGGACGAAGTCGGACAAACTTCCAAATCCCGAAGCGCCGGCGGTAGGTCCATCGGGAATCGAGGTTTATACAATGGACAGGACCTCAGAACCAATGACTGAAGATAGAATCCAATCCATCATTGCTGCCTATGGACAAGCGGGGGCAGATGCGAAACGACTTGGGTTTGACGGTGTTGAAATCCATGGTGCACATTCGTACCTTATCGATGAATTCTTCTGGGATAAAACGAACCAGCGAACCGACAAATACGGCGGGGATCTTGTACAAAGAACTCGATTCGCTGTTGAAGTTATTGAGGCTGTGCGCAAGGCTGTCGGTCCAGATTTCCCAATCATTTTCCGGATGTCGCAATGGAAGCTCGGCGAACATCGTTCAAATCTTTTTAATACTCCGGATGAACTTGCTTTGTTCCTTCGACCGCTAGTTGATGCCGGTGTAGATATTTTCCACATTTCGACCTATCGTTTCTATACGCCTGAATTTGAAGGCTCGGAACTTAACCTTGCTGCTTGGGTAAAAAAACTGACGAATAAACCAACAATTGCAGTTGGCTCTGTCGGCTTAACTAGCGACCTTTCATCTGCAAACGTAGAGGGTAGCGTTGAAACAAACTTGAAGAAGCTTTCAGACGATATTGAAAGGGAAGCGTATGATCTGATTGCAGTTGGCCGTGCTCTGCTGGCTGATCCTGCATGGGTCACTAAGACTCGCGATGGCCGTACGAATGAAATTATTCCATTTCACTTCCCGGAATCGTTGAAAACATTGTCCTAAAAATTAATTGATCGTTGAATAACGAAGGCAATAGATGAAGACGATACGAGTTCAGTGTTAGTGTTTAACCGAAGTGCTAAGCATATTAACTGCGTGAAGATGTGCCTTTATCTTAAGTTTACTTGTTATTATCTTGCCACATCACTTTAAAATAGAGTCATCTCTAGCGTTAGAATTTTAAAATATCGCTCCAGAGTTTATATCTCATAAATGCAGGTGATAATAACCCCGATATAAGGGGAATTGTCCGACCCAATTATTAGGCCATTAAAATCTCTTGACATCTTACCTACTAAAAGATAGAATTCATACATGAACAACAATAACAAAACAGCAGAGTTGATTCTCGATATTGCCCAAGGTCTAGTGCAAGATGTCGGCTTTAATGGCTTCAGCTACTCGCACATTGCTGAAAAAGTCGGTATACGCGCGGCGAGTATACACTACCATTTTCCGAATAAGGAGGATCTAGGAGAATCATTGATTAACAGGTACCATCGCGAGTTCGGCGCTACCATTGCTCAGATCGACAATGAGGCGCAGAACAACTTGGAGAAAATACGCAGATACGTCATGATGTTCAGTATTCCTGTCGGTACGTACTGCACATGCTTGAGCGTAATGCTTGCTTCGGATCTAGCTACTTTGAGTGAGAAGGTTCGTGAGAAGCTTGCCAAGTTCTTCACCGCCAATTTGGCCTGGTTAGAACGGGTTCTCGAGCAAGGACGCAGTGAATGTCATCTTCAATTCAAAGGAACGGCGGTAGCGCAAGCGAAACAGAATATTGGCTTCTCTTCAAGGGGCACAACTCCTTGCAAGATCCTTTCGGGAAGCTAATCGATTCACCTTGATCGCCGAAGGCATCATATCCGCTTTAACGTAACATGGAGAAGAGGAATATTTTTTTGAATCGTTTCTATCTTTTAATAGGTAGAATGAAGCGCAAAATGCTGATTGATGAAATTGCGGATTTACCGTATGAAGCCGAGCAGCCTCAGGGTATGTTGGAACGATAATAAACAACCGATACGATCGGGAGTTAGTGAAACATAAACCACGGTTGAAATTGATTTGGAGGTGATTAGATGTTATACGAGATGAGGATTTACGATGTTACCCCTGGAAAGATGGAGGCTATTATTCAGCGCTTCGATAAGCATGTCGTTGCCTTGTTCGATAAGCATGGGATGACGATCAAGCACTTTTGGGTGGATGCGGATGATGCGAACAACCGCCTATATTATGTCGTTGAGCACCCTGACATGGAGACGCGCAATGGAAACTACGAACGTTTCCGTTCCGATCCCGAATGGATCGAAGCGAAGCGGCTTTCGGAATTGAATGGGCCTCTGACTCAGAAACAGGAAAGTATATTCATGCAAGACGCAGCATTTTTCAAAAGCAACTAAAACAATGAATAGAATGGAGCGAATTCAATGAAAACACTCGTAATCGTAGCACACCCGAACCTGGAAGCATCTAACTGGAACAAAGCGTGGGTTGAGGAACTCAAGAAGCAAGAAGACATCACGATTCATGATTTGTACAAAGAATATCCGAGTGAGAACATCGACGTTAAGCGCGAACAGCTGCTTGTCGAAACGCATGACCGTATCATCTTCCAATATCCGCTTTACTGGTACAATATGCCGCCGCTTCTAAAGAAATGGTTCGATGCTGTACTGTTGTACAACTGGGCTTACGGTCCGGAAGCAACTGCAACAACCGGCAAAGAAATCGGCGTAGCCATCTCGACTTATGGCACAGCAGAATCGTATCAACCTACAGGATCCAACCGTTTAACGCTGGAACAAATTCTAGCGCCAATTCAAGCAAGCGCGCGTTTCATTAGTGCTGTATACCTGCCGCACTTCACGGTTAACGACACATCCGACGTGACACCTGAGCGCTTGGCGCAAAGCAGCAAAGCATACGTCGAGCACATCAAAACGATTAAACCGGTAACGGTGGCGCAATGAAAAATGTAACGATTGACGTTTTTATGGATACGGTGTGTCCATGGTGCCGGATGGGGGATGCAAGCTTAAGAAGCGCGTTGAATGAACTGCCGGAAGGCATGGAAGCTACAGTTCGTTACCATGCGTATCAACTGAATCCCGGCATTCGAAAGGAAGGCGAGGATTACCGTAAAGTTATGGTCAGCCGCTTAGGCGGTCAAGCTCAATTTGAAGCGAGAATGAAGCAATATAATCAAATCGGTGCTCAATTCGGCTTGAAATATAATATGGATTTGGTCAAATATACACCGAATTCAGTGTTGTCGCATCAGTTGATCGCGATTACACCGGTGCACCAGCAATCGCAATTGCTTGAGCGATTGTATACGGCCTATTTTGAAGAAGGCGTTAATCTTGGCGATGTGGACAAGCTCGTGGAAATTGCGCAAGCGAGCGGGGTCACGAATGATCCCGAGGCACTCAAAGCACGGCTCCTCCATGGAGAAGGACTTGGGAAGGTGGAAGAAGGACAGCGCGAGGCACAGAAGCTTGGTATCAGAGGAGTACCTTTCTACTTAATCAATGATAAGCACGCTTTATCCGGGCTGCAGTCGCCTGCCGATCTGATCAGTGCATTCAAGCGGCTGTAAACAGCCGCCGGAAGATTCGTTCAAGGCGATGCTGGCTATCATCCTAGCTGCTCGTAGCGGCATGGTCTTGACTTTAAATATATTAAGCTTGGAGAGATAGCAATGAGATTTTTCAAAAAACTTTTTAATAAGGAGACAACGAATACAACCATGTCAACAAAGGTGAATTTAGCCATTATATATTACAGTTCTAACGGAACAAACTATCAATTGGCCCAATGGGCAGCGGAGGGCGCACGTCAAGCCGGAGCCGAAGTGAAGATCCTGAAAGTCGCAGAAACGGTGCCACAATCCATTGTGGACGGCCAACCCTCCTGGAAAGCTCATCTCGAAGCGACTAAGAACGTACCGATTGCGACGGTAGAGGATTTGGAGTGGGCAGATGCTATTAT
>NZ_JAQFVF010000075.1 GCF_027789125.1 Paenibacillus aestuarii
GGCTTGCCAACGCCGAAGCTCTTGACGATTTTCTTCAGCGTATCCGCATCGAAATCATCCATCGCATACATCTCCACCGTAAATCCCTTGTCCTCCCAGATAACAATTCCATTTGCAAAATACAGCTTGGTCCCATCGATCATTTCAGTTTTCACTTCGCCAGTCGTTTCAATTCCGTTCTTGCCGCCTTGCGAAATCAAGAAATTCACGGATTTTTCGCCTTGCGCGTATTGCACCTCTACCATCGTCTTACCGTGAATGACGGTGTTGACATACTTGAAGTCAGCCATCCAGGATGGAGCCGGAAAATTCATTCCCACGGCGGTACGGGCTTCGTCCACGGTCATCGTCGGCCGCGTCGGCAGCTCCACTCTATCGGTTTCGGACCCTTCCTTCTGGGCGGAGGCATTTTTGGCAGACGCCGGAAGCTCCTTATCGACTTGAACGATGTCCATATTGCCTACATGAAACTTCGCCAAGATCGATTGCATCATACCTTGGGCGTAGGAGGTTGTAGACAGCACTCCGCCAATCAGCACTACACCAAGTACAGCCACAGTAGCCGTTTTCCATGTTCTATTCATCGTTGTTATCCCGTCCCTCATCGTATTTTTCTGTGAAATGGTTTGCGTCTCGATCTTATGTACCAGACGCCTGTGAATCCGCTCTTTCGCCAATGGATTATCAAGCTTTGTATTTTCAAGCAAATCGATCACATCCTCAAATGGTTTGAGGTCTTGTTTATTATTCATCCATCAACCCCCCTGTCCCCAAAAATTTATGCAGCTTCTTCAAGCTCCTGTAGACAATGACACCGATCTGGGATTCACTTACTCCCATGAGTGCCGCAATCTCCGAGTTTTTGAGACCGGCGGCAAACTTCATAGCGATGATGTTGCGTTCCTTGTCGCGCAACTTGGCAAACGCTTGAAACAGCGCCTGATGGTCGTCAACCTGGATGGCTAGCTCCTCGGGAGAAGGCTTCGGCCAGATCAACTCGGTAATCGAATCCAAGGAAAAATGAAATCTCTTTTTCCGGGCGCGAAAGTAATCGGTGACGGCATTCCGTACTATGGCGAACAACCACACCTCGAATACGGCTTTTTCCTCGGAGAAGCTGCCATAATTGACAATCACCCGTTCAAACACTTGGCTGCAAACATCCTCCGCCTCATACTGATTCTGAATCCGGTAATAAATATACTTGTACACGCGGTTAAAGTACTGTTCATAGATCCGGGAAAATTGTTCGGTTGACAGAACCTCTCCGGCAGCACGGAGCTTGTCCGTTCGCTCCCTGAATATGTCCTTGTTTACTCGGACGCTCTCCATTCGCTTTCCTCCTTCCTATGCTTCTATTTCATCCAAGCAAGCCGGTTACGTATGTTAATACGCCGCTTAATGAAATCCATTAACAAGCAGCGGTCGTTTTTTTCTTCAAGTCACTATTATAGAGCATGAAAAAAAATGCGGGCACCAGCAATCGCTGGAAACCCGCATCCACTATTACGGCGTTAATTCGTTTTTCACGGATTCAAGATTTGATCCACATACCGCTGGCTATGTCGGCCCTCAGGGCACTCACCAGTTGCTGAAAGCTGCCCATGTAGGTGGTGTTGCCTTCGACTGGTCCGATTCCCGCGATCGTTCAGCATCTTTTTGCCGTTACAGTCAGCTTGGGTAGGTCTATCATAAGGGTATTGTACTATCCCATATTGTAATTATCCTGCCCGTTACTTCAACGAAAACGGCAGCCAGCATCCGATCGTTGTGCCGCCTACCGTCATAACTGATTGAACTATCCATTCCTCGTTAGTTCAATCCCATATCGGTTAGTTAGCGATTTCTTTTAGGATTTGATGTGCGTACGACTCCCAATCGGCACCATCAGTGTTTATCTCCAAGGTCGGGATTAATGATAGTCTCGCCAACAATCGCAACTTTTCTTGTTCCGCTTGAAACTTAAGACATGCTTCCGTTGTATTGGGATGATTCTTCATTATGTACTCTTTCCAGGCTTCTCCTCGACTTTCAACAAATCTGGACTCTACGACAGCTGGAGATAATGTTAAGAGTGCACAGTGAGCATTCAATTTTAATAATCATTGTTCCAACTTTTCAATACCTAAAAAATCATCAAATGCACCTCGATGATTTAAGTGAAACCTCTCCAAGATGAAAAAAATACCTTTGGTTGATTTCGTTTGACCAAGAGAATTAATCCAGTCATTTTGTTGTTCAAGATAATCAATATGACGTTTTAAGAGATCGATGTGCTCATCCCTACTCATCGACTTTAAAACTCCGTGGTGTGAATGCAAAACTTGCGAATAGTGCTCACTAATTGCAATAACAGTTCTTTGGGCACTAGATAGTTGACTATGTATTTTTTTTATCGCTGCAAACACAGAAGTTTTTCCTGCTGTAGACAACCCTTCGATGATTACCCCCTGAATCATAAATCACCTCATTATATTTGTTGTGCTGAGACTACCGATAATAATTTGTTGATCAGTTACTATTTTATCATTTTTATTACCAATGATTGGAACTATCCTGCCCGTTAGCCTTAATAAAAATGTTTAAATGAAAATCCATTGGTTCACGATTACATCCTAATACAAAAAAGCACCTCTAAAGGTGCTATCTCCTGGAAATCAAATAAAAGCGAATACCGCCATTTTCGACTTTTGGTATTGGTCCATTTAGTGAATATAAAACAAATCCTTCTCTTGTCCTGTCTACTAATAACATTTGAATCTCATGTTTTGATCTGCCAGTGACATCTACGTATAAAGCGTTTTCTGTCATTCATCATCACCTCGACATACATTATCCAATATACGAACAAGCATGTCACATCAAATATTGATAAAGATTCTAGGTAACAAAGAAATAAAAAAGAACCCTTTTAAGGTTCCTTTCGTTTGTTCTCACTCTGGATCTTTGCCCTTGGCTTTTCTTTGCAGTACGTACATAATTATCATTGGAATAATCATGACGCAAGCCCCTATACCTACCATAAATGCAATTTCCCATATAGGATCATTTATATCCATTGTGGACTCTTTCCATGAATAACTTGATCTTGATTAGTAATGGAGTCACCATAGCAATTCCAACGATCAATCCTGTTAAATAGATTGAACCTGATATTTTTTCGTTCGACTCAATGAGTGCCACAGCAAGTAAACCAATGCTTAATCCAGTAATTCTGGATTTCAAAAAGTTCATTGTATCTCGCCCCTATAGTTAGTTCAAACTATAGGATTCCCAACAATTATCATCGAAATTCTTCTCCATTTATCTCGAACTCGGTATTAAGCGGCCTGCATCTGATCTCTGATCGTTTCTCGCTGATCCGCGAACTCAGGATCATTCACGCTTGGCTTCATGTGGATCTTTGATTATTTCTAAACCACCTGCCGCTGCTTGTTGTGGTAAGCCTGCTTGCTGAAAATTGATCGAGTCTTTAACCTGTCTAGAAGTCGGTGTCTAGAATGTAGGGAGATTTGTGTCACAGGACTACAAAGTAGGGAAATTTGTGCATTTTTCTATCACATAAATTCACCTACATAAAAAAATAAAAGCTTGATTCCTCAAGCTTTTTCGCTCTGGTTTATGTAGGCACATTTGTGTCATTGGACACCCGTCAGTTAGATCATACAGAAACTAAAGTGATTAAGAATACATAGCCATCCATATCTTATCGCGATCCATCGGGAATGTCATAATGTTCTTGTCAAAATCGGGAATGTCCTCAAGTTCTTGTCATCTGACTTTGACAAGAACTTGAGGACATAAAAAGAAAAAGTCGCATTACATGCGTCTTTTAATGTAACCACGTTCTTGTCACCCGACATTTCCCTCCTCCTATATTTGTCGGATGACAAGAACTTGATGTCATAAATGACAAGAACTTTATCCCATTCCCGACAAAAACCCATCGCCATTATTTTGACGATGGGTTTTTGCTTTTTGGTTTTTGTGGCTTAAATAGTTAATTTTCTAACATATTTATCAACGTAATCACGAATTGATTTATTTTCTGCTGGCACATCAATTTGCTTTGTGTCCAGACAATCGATTTGCTCGTATTTCACAACGTGTAATATTATTATTAAAAATAGACTCAAAAGGCGGTAATACTCTTGCGTATGGCTCCGACCTACACGGGGGCTTGACCCTCCCCTTCCACACTCGGACTTTCACCGGGCTAGAAGATGGGGGCTTCTAGGCGCGCCAGTAACAAAAAACACTCACTTCAATCGCAATTGGCGAAATGAAGTGAGCGGCTTTTGCTCAAGTTTTTACCGGACGTGCTCTGATACGGCCTCTAGCAGCCATTGATAAGCGCGTTCAAAATAATCAGGGTCCTCAACACACTCATGAAAAGAAGTCATACAGGAACCTAAAATTTCATCTGCTAACTCTTTTTTTCGAGAAGCAAGCATCTTCAACAGTTCAAAGTCTTCAATCCCCGCCCTCATCGCTTCCAAGCGTACGCTTCCCCAGGGGCCTTCCGTTCCGGGGTATGCGATATGCGTATCTCCAGGAGGAAGTCTCGATGCGCTTAGATCCGTCAATACAGGGGATGCATGCTCGAACGGGTCCTGATCTCGGATGTAGTAATTGAACCCCCAGTGAAGAAAGCCTTCCAGATTATACTTGTAGTTTCCCCAGTGCAGGTAACGCGTTCTAATCAGAGGCATATCCAACAACCGGTTCATATAGAATCCCCCGGGAAAGCAGCATGTATAGAACCATAATCGGTCCCCGAAACGGAATTGCCTTAATTCTTAAATAGGGATTATTTTAATGTCATTTTATCTCCACCGAGCAAATAATCTCCGCTGCGGTTAAAGAGGTCATTTTTTAATGCTCCAAACTTTAGCGATAAAAAATAGTCATCCCTTTTGTATCCCTTCAGCGCATCCGCGATGACCATCTCGCTTCGGCCTGCACCGTAAAAATCCGCCGTGTTGAGATGATTTATTCCACTATCGAAAGCGGCATGAATGGCGGCAATGCAAGCACTTTTGACAGCCTCATTGACATTTGACATATGACCGCAGCCAAGACCGATTCTAGATAGCTCCAGACCGTTTCGTTGGTCCTTCATTATGAGGAGTACCGCTTCCACCTGCGCTTCAACGTTCTACGACTTGGTCGAGTGGCTAGGACGTTCGTATTTTCTGCTGTTTGACGCCAGGTAGAGCCATTCTGCCGCCTTGTTTAATCAAAAATAGCCTACTCCTCCGTCATTGTACAGAAGGGGTTAGGCTATTGTCGGCATTTTTCTCGGTTTGGGAGTTCGGGGAGACAAGCATCTGTTCGAAGTTACTACCGCATCGTTATGAATTTTTTAATATCTCATCTATTTCACTTTTCAATAAAAGGTACCTGTGAACACTTCTCATGATCGGAACCTTGGTTAGCGTGCTTTTGTCTACATAAGATTTCATTTGATCTTTAGATAAACCTAACAAACTCCCTGCTTCTGTAACTGTTAAAACAACCTCGTTACTTGTAGCATTAAAGGTATTCTTCACTTTTAGATTCCAATCTTCGAATTCATGCATAGATCTCAACCCCTCCCATAAAGTTTATTGTGCATCCAGCCCCGTTAAGAAAAAGAACAGCCGCCCTCAACTCATTGAATGAAGGGCAGCTGTTCTTGATTTCTCTTACAACTTCACAACGTTTTCAGCTTGTGGACCGCGATTCCCTTGCACTATGTTAAATTCAACGCGTTGTCCTTCGTCCAGCGATTTGAAGCCGTCACTGACGATCGCACTGAAGTGCACAAAAACGTCACTACCGCCCTCTACTTCGATGAAACCAAAGCCCTTTTCTGCGTTAAACCATTTTACCGTGCCAGTTGCCATTAAAAAACCTCCAGAATTCATAAATTAACATGCAATTTTATTCTTAACAAAAAAATTAAAATTCACACATTGCAAAGGTTTCATCGCACAAATGAACACCCTTTGCAATATGTGAATTTAGGTCTCAGTTATATGATAAAGTAATTATAACACTTATTCAGAGGAAAACAAGGAATAGTATTTATCAATTTAAGTTTGAAAACGTAGATAGCGATACCGCTCAATCCTGCTCTACCGGTTCGTCCAATTCGATGAACACATGAGAAAGTCCCACAATATCAATCCCTCTTGCTGCGATATCCGTCGCTACCAACACTCGCGTTACGTCACTCTTAAAATTGCTCAATGCATTCTGTCGAGCGTTATTGGATTTGTTCCCATAAATGGTCTTAGCAGATATTCGCACTTTAGTCAGTTCACGCACAACGCGATCAGCGCCATGCTTTGTACGGTAAAAACCAATGCCGAAACAATGGATTGATCTTGTAAAAGGTAATTCAACTCGGATTAACGAGAAGCGATTTTACCATTTTGGATATTTCCGGCGGCATCGTTATCGAAAATAAAAGAGTTTGTCTTTTGCCTGGCATTTCTGCTATGATTTTCTCCACTTCATGAAGCGGGATTTTATCCGCTCCATTTATGATTAACATGCCTAAGATGATGCGATCGAATGCACTTTGCTCATTATTTACCGGCATATTCCATAGTCGCTGTAGCCAGCATGGATTCCCAATTAGTAAAGTTTGTCTCCCTTACCACATGCCGGTCAAAAAGTTCACCAGAAATATTATTGACATCTTCATGTGTCTTTGCTTGAAAGTTGCCTTTCTCTAAAAACTCTCCAAAACTCTTAAAGCTGGAGTGCTTACTCATGAACGATTCACTAAACAACTTTTCTAAAGAAATATGATTCGGATCTTCTTCAATCGTTTTCTGGCCTTGTAATTCCTTCAACAGCTCGTCAAATGACATAGGCTTATTATGCTTTTTCAAACTACCACCCCTTGATCTGTGTTATGGGTCCCAGCTTATCTTGTCGATAACGAATCCCACTCGTTTTCAAGCCACTTATCAAAGTCAGCGCCTTTATCACCTTCGTAGGTATCATACACATCTTTTTTGGGGCCTGCTTTTACTTCCAACCTTACTATACAAGTGAAAAATTATTGTATGATATTAGTTGAATAAAACTTTGTCTACATTGTATTTAGCCCTGTATTTATTAACGATATAGGTTTCGTAGATTTCTCTTTCAATCGGGTCTTCAACGATACAAACCTCAATCTTGGTTACTTCATTTCTATTGTTTTTGATGGGCGACACTGAATCCTCAAAATGCTTTTTTATTCTTGGGCGTAGCTTCCTTGCTTTACCGACAAACAACAACTCTTCTTTGTCATTGTAAAACATAAAGATGCCACCGTTTTCTCTGGTAATCAAGTGGAAATCAGTAAAACCGTAGATATTGCTCAACTCCGGTTTATCCTGTTTCATAATGGTAACATCCGGTGTAGGAATGGTGATGTTGATCACGTTTGTTCACGTCCTCTTTCTATATAGGTCTAAATAGTATCACAAAATTTTGATTAAATCCAATTTAAAGACAAAAGCCCGCTGATATTTAGAAGCATCTTGCCAGTTACTTCAGTAATCAAAAAATGAGATTCAATACCAACTTGTAAATACAGAAGAAGTCCCATATGCTAACGGAATTGCAGCTCCGATCATCAGTACAGGCCCCCACCAGGTAAAAAAAGAGATCCCCACACATAGACTGATTAAGATCAGCGCCGGCAGCACTAAGATAGGAGTTGCAGATTGAAGAGCTTGATGTTTAGTTATGTCCTGTATAGGAAAAAGAGTTAGAAACGGAGCTGTTAATTCATCTTTACAGAATGATTTCCTCCAAAATACCAATAGGCATGCGGCAAGGATCCAGATCGTAATTTTAAGGGCACTCGGCAAAATAAACATAGCTCCACTGATCACAGCGACGAACTGTATCGTTTGCTTCCACTGTGTACCATTTCTAAAAAAGGATTTCGTTAATAATTCAGCGATTCCGTTGCTAGCCCCCTTCCCCTTGAACAAGCGCTGCGATTTGCCGAATAAAAGGGGATACTTCCGTTTCGGTTTTCTTTTCCGCTCGACAACACGAATTAACATCAGAGAGACAATTCGCATCCGAGAATCTCTATCTCTGGCAATATCAGCGAAGAAAGCCCCTTTCTCTTGCAGTCGTATTTTGCTTAAGAAAACAACCAGCACTAGAAAAAGAAGAATAGCCGTCCAACTATAGTAAGTGTTATTACTAACCTCCGTAACTAACGCTTGATACGAGAAGAATAGACCTACAAAAACCACAATCCGCAACAACCACAGCAAAATGCCATTTAAACGAAGTGTGAGCAATTGGCGAAGCACGCCTACGTTTATTTTTAGCAAATAGGTAAGCAGCCATAAACAAATAACTTGTAACACGCTATAGGAATGCGTTTGAACTAATAATGGAAGAAATACGAGCATCAGTATTATCGTCATGATTCCCTGTAACACAAGAGAGTATCTATAGCCGAGCAGCATGAGATGCCGAAACCAATTCTGATTCTGTCGCAGAAAAAGCTGGTCCCCCTCCTCAACAAAGTATCGAATGGTTCCTAGCCAAGCAAATACATAGAAAGCCGTTGCAATCATGGACATCGATATCCAACTAAACCACGAAGGCTGAGTCGCCCACCAGGAGTAATATTGATAGCCTGCCAAAATCATCAGTGGAATGACAAAATATATCGCTATGACCCAATCCACAGCCATTCGCAAAGCCCGATACTGGAAATGCCAATCCGAACGCACTCTTCGCGTGAAAACCTGAAAGCTACTCTTCAACCCATTATCCCCCTTCATATTAAAGAATGGAAGCAGTCGAACAAGCTCGCGTCAGGCATGCCGCATTGCTTTTGAATGTCCTGCAGAGTTCCATTAGCTACCAATCTGCCATCTGAAAGAAGTACAAACGAACTGCAAATCCGTTCTGCTGTATCTAACACATGGGTACTCATCAGAATGCCCGCACCACGCTTGCGTTCCTCATCCAACATCCCTATGAAATCTTTAATCGCTTTCGGATCCAATCCAATGAAAGGCTCGTCTACAATATACACATCTGGTTTATTCAAAAAGCCGAGGATTAGCATAATTTTCTGCTGCATCCCTTTGGAAAACTTTCCGGGCAGCTGATGCTTTTCATCCAACAGTCGGAACCGGTGCAAGAGATCGTCTGCACGCTCTAGGAAAACCGTTCGGTCCAGTTCGTAGACGGAAGCTGCAAACTCCATATGCTCCCACAACGTCAACTCATCATACAAAATCGGATGCTCCGGGATGTACGCATAGCTTTTTCGTTCACCCATAAAAGAGATTTCATCCTTGAAATCCTTTAGTAAACCAAGGATACTCTTAATTGTCGTGCTCTTGCCTGCTCCATTTGGACCTAACAGACCCACCAGTTCACCTTGCTTAACATCAAAATGAATCTGTTTAATAATATCCGGAATTTCTTCATAGCCAGCCTGATCGATGTGTACTTCTAATACAGCTAATCGTTCATTTGACATTCTCGGTCACGTTCCCTTCTACCCTCATCATATATCACGCATGCACACATTTCCAACAATGTATCTTGAATAGATTGTACTGAATATGAATGTCAGAAAAAGTTCAGCATGCTGCAAATTTAGCAACTAATAGACTTTTTTGATTTTCAATTGATCAAATTATGATTTTACATAATTAAAATTAATGAAGCCCCGGCAGCAGCTGGAGCTTCTTTTATTAATATAATTAGAGATCAGCGTTTGTATCATTCATCTAACTAAATTTTACGTAATTAAAATTAAGAAAAAGAGAAGCCCCGACAGCAACTGTGCTTCTCTTTTTCTTATATCTCATCACGCTAAAGTATGGTAAGGTTCTCCGCGCTTTAAATAACGGAAGTTTTAGCGATTTAAGAGGATTGATGGACCAATTTGGTCATACTTCTACTTCGACAACCGTATTGTATGCTAACTCCCAATTAGAAAAGGCTCGTGAAACAGCCAAACATTTAGGGAAAAGAAGGAAAACTCAATCGATTGAACAATGAATCTAAACAAGAATCTTTCAATGGTGCTGGCGCCGGCGTTACTGGTGCCCACGCCATGACGTTTTCTTTCTTTAGCGCAACGATAACGTTAATTCCGACCGGTGCTCTGGAACTGGCTAGAAGGTAATTATTCACGAAATGGGTTTCAACCTAGTGCGTAACCATCCACTTGACCATATATTGATATTGCCAGCCAGCACCCAACTCAATCGTCACCCTCGTTAAACAACGAGAAAAAACGGTCTGTATTCGCATTTATTTACGATAAGACCGTTTTTGTTTCTTTTGTGATGTTGGTTTAAGGAATTACCATGCAAAAGTCATTAAGATAATAACCAAAAGAACATAAAGAACCAACACAGCTGCTGCGCTGGAAGTACCACCATAACCTGCACAACTTGCACCCATATTTAATCTTTCCCCTCTGGTGATTTGTCACTACGGTATAATTATACGCTCGGTACATAGTCATTGATTGGACATAAGTCTATATTTTGGCTCATTTTTCAATTATCGTTCTGAGGTAGCGTAATACAACAGGTTGCACTACACATCATTTCCAACCCGCACGTTGTAGTATCTCTCTCTCAAAGCCGCCCTTAGCATTCTTGTATGCCAAACGGTCATTATCGAATCGTTGAGCAAGTTCCAACTTTAAGTCACACCATATTGTTTGGTATCTTCTGGGTGATTTCTCAAATAATAATCTCGAAAGAGGATATGAAGCATATAATTGGAGTTTTCCATGGTGCAGACATATAGGTGATGCAATTTAGATCTGCGGGAGGAATAAAAGCCTCTCGTCTCGTAGTTCCTAGGTCGTCTTCATGTACGTAGCCAATGATGGCTAGCCGTTGAATGGCCTTAAGGCCAACGGTAGCGGAGCGACCCCACGGTTACTCAACCTTTATGCTGAGGATAAACTTGCATATAAGTTGTCTTTCAGCAAAGACTTTCGGATTACGCCGTATATTTGCCCAAGCGCAATTTTATTATTTGCATACTTTAATTCTACTCGTCATTGTGGAGGAGATCGGTTGTTGAAACGGGAGTGAAAGTTATGAAATGGCGCGATTCCCTAGGTGGTTATATGGCCAACATTAGTCTGGGTTCTAGTTGTCAAACAGCATATCAGCTTAAAAGACTGGGCTTACGAAAATATGCAGGTCCCTTAGATTGGTTTGTTTCCGATTCGATCGGGGGAGTGGTTCGTTTGTTAGATCATCGTTTCAACGGATTTATGGAACTTAGCCAACTTGAACTCATTGGCACTACCAATGAATGTTTTGTTGTAAGAGATAACTCAAATGACGTTTTATCTTTCCATGACTTTCCTCTTTATCTCACACCGGAGCGATGGCGGGAAGCTTATCCCGCGTTTAAACAAAAGCTCAATCGACGCGTAGATCGATTTTTGAGAACTATTCAAGGTCAACCAATTCTTTTTATTAGAACCAATTCTAAAAGAAGGGAAGCGCAGGAGCTACAGGCAGCATTAAAAAGGCTGATGCATGGAAAGTTCCACCTTCTGATCGTGAATAACCACCAGGAAGATAGCAAAGACGTGATTTACGAGGATTGGGGGCTAGCAGGAATTAGCTCGGTGCTCCTACCGAAAGGAGAAGACTGGAGAGGATTTAACCAAGCTTGGGGTAAGTGTATGAGCGGCTTCAAATTGAAAGCTTCGTCCCTTCGTTGAGTTTAACCCTGCAACGTACCCTTTTCGGAGTGTTCAAGCGCTCCTCCGTCTAATAGTATTCTTAAAATAGTTCACATACTAAGAAAAATCAGGCCACAGTTTTTTAATCCCCACATAGAAGAAGAACAGATCTATGAGCATATGGATACCTTAGTATTACACGGAGCTGTATTGTTAGATGGATATACGTTAAAGGTAGATGAGCCGGATTTTTACGAATATCTCCGTGCCGCACAAAACTTTTGGGATGAAATGCCTGAAAGAGCATACTCTGATATAGAATTAATTATTAAAGAAATGGATAAACAATCGAAGAGGTAGATTCATTTCCCTACGCTTGCTCCCTACTAATATGACCTGTGATGATTATGATTGTGTTTATGAGGATTTAATAAACAAAATCCGAAAGCAGATTCCAATTTACGTGCATTATATTAGAATTTTACGTAATTAAAAATGGAAAATCCGGCATCCTCACTTAGGGATGCCTTCTTCTATCTATTTCTTTCTATACGATGATTCATTTTCAATACAATCTATTTGTAATCTGCATCGAACAATACGGGCAATGAAGGATTAAATAACACGTTTTTCTTGCGTTTGTTGAGTTGTATCTCTTTTAGCTTTTGCTTTTCTCTTTAGCTCAATCTCGAACTGGTCACAAGATAAGGCAATCCATAGCTGTCCATTCCATACACCATATTTCTTAACCATGTCTGCAGAGTTCCAGTAGTTGTTTACCTTTATAGTAAATAAAGTGTCACCACTTTCTTGCTTCTGGACTCTTAAAACCTTGGCAAAGCGGCCCTGCTCCTTGAGATTACCCGTGATTTTTACAATATCGTTAGGTTCAATTTCTGTAAGTTGAATTATGTTGTTCATCAAGTATATCTCCTTTCCATGTAATAGGAAAAAGGGTTGAAGCGTTTTTTAAAAATTCAGTTTGAAATGTTAGTAGACAAAAAACTCCTATTATATAGGACCAGTCACCAATGGAAGATATCACACTAAAGTTTACTGATTTTACCCTAGAATCGATTTCGTCCTAGGTTCCAAATTAAATTAAATTAAATGAAAAGCTGCCTGAGTTCCCATTGTATATCACTAAGTTTATTAATTATATGTCCAAATAAAATAAAGTATTAGACTGGAAAAATAAAGTATTAGACCGTGAAAATATAGTTGTAGACTAAGAAAATAAAGTATTAGACTCGATTTGTGGTTTGCTGCTGTTTTGGCTTTAGACGTTAGAGGGAAAAAACTCATAAACCCAATGTTCAAGCACCTGTATCAAGGCTCGTACCTTGATACAGGTTTTTTTGGTTTAAACCCGGATGCCCGTTAAATCGTCATACCGGCAGCCCGATCCCGTCAATCTCCCGAACTGCCGCGGAGAGCACCGCTACAGTCTGCTCCGCCAGTCGCTCAGGCGTTATTTTACGGCCGTCCGTACTCCAATCCCTCGCAGTGCCGTATGCAATCCAGCTCAGTATGGCGGACATCGTCTGCGCCGTCGTTTCATCCATGTGATCTCTTTGACTTAGCAACTGTTGGAATACGCCCTTCAAAAGCTTGATCATCTTGTTCTCGATATTGGGGCTCATCGCCTCGTAGCTGCGCGCGCACTGCTTGCTGAAGTTCGTGTGAAACTCGCACAGCGTCACGATAATACTCGTCAGCGTCGCCCGGTTCAGCTCGGTAAGGCAGGACAGCTTCTGCATCAGACTTTCTTTGAACGTCTTCGAGAGCGCATCTTCCATCAGATCGTATTTATCCTCGTAGTGAGCATAGAAGGTCGCACGATTGATCGTCGCGCGCTTCGTGATGTCGCCAATCGTGATGTCCTTGATATCCTTATTGGGAATCAGCGAATAGAACGCCTCCAGGATCAACTGCCGCGTGCGTAGGACGCGCGGATCCGTCTTGGTCTCCTCCATGTTCTCTCACCTCCCGTAAAAACACTTTTTTTCAGACAATTCTGCCCTTTTGTTGCTTATGCGATAATCGCGGCAAGTTGACGATTGTCTGCTCATTACGGTTATATTATCATAATCTAAGCAACAAGTGTCGTATAAATTGCTACAGGAGAGGGGATAGGAATATGGTTCTGGTTCTTCAAATCTTTCTGGCATTGACGTTCGCCTCCGCCGGATTTACCAAGGTTGTGGGGATAAAAGTTCAGGTCGAGAACTTCGGCAAACTGGGGCTACCGCAGTGGTTCCGCATGATGACCGGACTGCTACAGCTGGCTGGAGCCGCCGGGCTCGTCGTCGGCTTCTGGCGCGACAGTTGGGCCTCCTGGGGCGCCGTCCTGCTCGGCGTCATTATGCTCGGCGCCGTCGGCTTTCACGTACGCGCCAGAGACAAGTTCAGCGCGACAGCGCCTGCGCTGGTGCTGGACGCGCTCGCCATTGTACTCGCCATCCTGCTCGGCTCCGATCTGGGCGATTTCCCGAACTGACTTTTTCCGCATTAGCTGATAACACCTACCAGCTGCCGTCCGAGTGCGGTATTACCATTCAGCGTGAACGTTAGTTTAATTGAAACCAGCAGCAGTCTAAGACTTTATTTTTCAAGTCTTGGTTCGCTGCTGATTCTTTTTATGGATCGGTCTAAAACTTATTTTTCAAAAGCTAACGATGCTCCACCAGAGAAACCGCATTAAATCAACAAGTCCAGTCTAATACTTTATTTTCATCAAACATTATAAAGAAAGTACTCTTTCCCCCTCTTCCTTCTTGGCTACCTATCTGACTATGAAATATTCTTAAAGTGGTTAATCAGTGAACATCTTACAGCGGCGACTACCATAAAAGATGCCCCCCCTCTGATCTTGAGCAATTAAGTATTGATAATGCCTCTAACTTCCCAAAGTTTTTAAAGCGTGCAAAAGCAGAGAAAAATGGAAAAGTTAAGAAAGGCAACAATGAGATCACAGTGAATCGTAAGCTTTCTTCATTAAAATCATTATTTAATTATTTACAAAACAAGGCTGAGGACAATGAACGACGCCCTCTGTTACAAAGGAATGTTATGGCTAAAATCGACTTGAATCAAGTTAGCCAGGACATTGAAACAAGAGCGGCAATTATTGAGCATAAGATATTGAGTACCGCGGAGCAAATTGAGGATTTCCGCAATTTTGTTGCTAGTGGTTTTGCAAAAGTCCCCAATTTATTGAACAAGCAATTAAGCTGGTATGAAGATAACAGAGAACGTGATCTTGCGATAGTAAGTCTTATTTTAAGTTCAGGTTTGCGTGTTAGTGAGTTTATCTCTTTGACGATCGATGCTATAGATTGGGAAAAACGACGTATTCTTATTAAGCGTAAGGGAAATAAAGAACTATCGCTCCCGTTCTCAGAGAGAGCGAAGTTGGACCTTCGAGAATTATTCCGAGGTTCGAGCATCAAGATATAAGCCAGCAAGTAATGAGAATGTCTTTTTTCTCACTAAAGGTGGTCGCCCAATTTCTAAGAATACTGTACAGAAGATGATTATGAGGTATGCTTCTTTTTATGGAAAACCACTTACTGTACATAAACTACGGCATACCTTCGCTACCCGCTTCTATCGAGAAGAAAAGGATCACCTGCAGCTGCAAAAGCTACTTGGTCATTCTGACCCTAAAACTACTGTAATTTATACGCATATAGGTCAAAGTGAGATGGATGAAGCAATTGATCGTGTTGATAAATAAGTAACTTGTTGGCTTTTAGAGAACGACGGCCGTTGCGGAAGAAACCAGAAGGGCGAGCTGCAGCTTCTCGGGCCGACCCCGCCGCCGGCGCGGCTGCTCGACAAATAATTTATAACCCGCTCCATAAAGGATACCGGGTTAATTTTAGGAGTAGAAAATTGAAACTAGCATCCACTTCTAGTTTTCATATCTATAGTTTTTAACTGACATGCAGCCGCGTTAGAACTTTCATATTGTGATTATTTTCATATTTTTTTCCATTCATACACACTATAATAAAAGGTAAGATAAGGAAAGGGGAATGTATCCTCCATGATGAAGTTGATTGAAAGCCGCAGCGACGATGTTGTAGCAGTTGAGATTAGCGAAAAGGTAACAAGGAAAGATTATCAAGAAATTGAAGGCGCACTTCAAGATTTGGTTGATCGTCATGGAAAAATTAAAGTGTTGCTTATTTTAGGCGATTATACGGGTTTTTCGATGGACGTATTTTTAGCTAAACTTGATTTTATTAAAAAGTTCTATCAATATTGTGATCGAATTGCGTATGTAAGTGATCGCAAGTGGTTGGAACATGTTGTTGATATCCAAAAACATTTCATTAAAGCTGATGTCAAACACTTTGATCCTACTCATCAAAATGACGCATGGACATGGTTAGAACAATAGTGCAGGTTATAAGAAAATAGATACGGTAATTGAACTCAGGCTATCCATAAATGGATAGTTTTTTCTTCTATCTCCTTCTTTCTATACGATGATTTATTTTCAAAACAATCTATTTGTAATCTGCATCGAACAATACGGGCAATGAAGGATTAAATAACACGTTTTTCTTGCGTTGGTTGAGTTGTATCTCTTTTAGCTTTTGCTTTTCTCTTTAGCTCAATCTCGAACTGGTCACAAGATAAGGCAATCCATAGCTGTCCATTCCATACACCATATTTCTTAACCATGTCTGCAGAGTTCCAGTAGTTGTTTACCTTTATAGTAAATAAAGTGTCTCCAATCGCAAGAATAATTACCAACAGAATGTATAAAACGAGTACAAATGCAGCAGCTCTACCACCGCCGTAACCGCCACAAACTTCGCTCATGTTTCTCCCTCCTGTTCAAGTAATCTAATTTCAATTTCATAACACTGTATGTATTTGTGTTTTAATCTGTATAGGCGTGTTGATCCCGAAAAATAAAAATAGACGGGGTAGGGAGGAGGCCACTGAAAAACTAATGTTTTCCCTGTGAGGCCACTTGGTAGGCGGAAAAAATGCGACACCTGATCCAGTTTTTCTGGATGCGTGTCGCACATCCTTCTTTGAAAGTACACCGCTTGCATAGCTCAACATCGAAATAGTATGTGTTAATTTGGTTTTTCCCGGATCCCTTATTTCCTTGTCGTGCCTTCCGAATCGCCATATGGCCTTGCTTTGCATACGTACATGCCCGCGTCTTTATTGAATTCAAACTCATTTTCATTTTTGCATACACCTTGGGTGATGAGGGGGTTAAGCTTTGCGATAAGCTCCATATTGTGTTTCCTGCTATACGCTAGATTGTCTTTCTCCGAATAGGCTGCATCTCCAATTACGGTTTTTACATTCATACCCGTAGCTTTGCTTTTCTCGATGAGCGCTTGCAATTATTTGCCGTCGCTCTTCTCCCCTGTTGTCACAATTGCCGCCGTAATGATTCGTTCCTCGGTCATGGCAAGGTGTGTCTTGTAGCCAAAAAACGAGGAATCTGCACTCTTATGACCGACACGCGCATCTTGATCTTGCGAGATGCACAGTTGCTCTGTGTCATCTTCAACCGTTTCTTTAAGCAGATTCAACGGTTCAATAATCTTCGGTAACTGAGCGATGCCAAGCTTTGATTGAGTAGCTATATTTTCAACGGACAGGTTGGCTGTTACCATCCGTGTGCTGCATCCTACCTTTTTAGTTTAGAGAAACTAGTCCGAATAATAGAGAGTAAATCACCCGTCACTGCATCAACGGGGATTCAGCTTGCGCTTGATTTCATCCAGTTTCGATCCATGGTCGGCTTGCGGGAAAGTTCCGATCGTAAGAGCCTCCACGGACAGCTTGGCGGCACATCTCCCGTTCCCTCATTTGTCAAGAATAATATCTTCAGTACATTCTCATCGTTTTCTAATAATCAAGTCCCTTCCCATCCAGCTAACGGTTTTCGACACCCTCTAGAAATTATTAGGAGATCTCAGGTATGCTACACTAGGTTCCAGATACGGATGAGCCGTACACAACGTTGAGGAGGGGAACAACTATGAAATTACATCACATATGGAGCAAGCGCTTGGCTATCTTGGCACTAGGGACAACCATCGCCATCTCAGGTGGTGTTATCAGTAGCCCTCAGCTTACTAAGGCTGATACGATATCCGCTTCCGCAACTTCGACTTCATCTAAAGCCAATGCCATTATTGCATTAGGCAAAAAATATTTTGGTACACCTTATAAATTTGGTGCAAAAGTCGGTCAGACCCGCAATTTCGATTGCTCGACATTAACGAAATTCATCTATGGCAAATACGGTGTTAGCTTGCCACGTACAGCAGCGCAGCAGTCCAAAGTAGGCCGTCACGTATCGAAGAGCAACTGGCAAAAGGGCGATCTTCTCTTCTTCTCCGTACCAGGTCGACCTGGTGTAGGGCATGTAGGCGTCTACATTGGCAATAACGAGATGTTGCATACCTACGGAGCTGGCGGCGTAAAAATTACGAAACTGAACTCGTACTGGAATTCACACTATATCACAGCCCGCCGCGTCCTGTAATCGGCAGGTTCAATGAAAAAGGGAACTGTTCATCTCAAGAAGATGAACGGTTCTTTTAGTATAACCAGAATTAAATGTGATTCTTCGCCGTTTCTTTTTACCATTGTGCCAAATTACCTCTGACCACCTGCACCGCATCTGCAGCCGCTTCGCTGGGATGACATTCCGTTTTTTCTTATTGTCTCATGGCATGCTTTAGCAAGCACTCCTACTTGTCCGAAAATAAGTCGATGTGTCGTTTAGTTTAATAGTGGGTTACCCCGTGCAGAAATGCTTATTTTTTTACCTAGAATCTTGTACGCAAAAAACTCTTGTCCGCGAAATGGGCATCAAGAGTTTTTTGCTTTCGGCAGTTGCGTGTTACCAGGCGTAAACGCCCTTCTCATCCAAGAATTCGCCATTATGACGTTTGCCATCTGTCGCATAACCCACTATAATCGCGGCGGCGGTTTCTTTCGATTTACCTCCTACGGTATTGCCGTTAAGATCTGTTGAGGTGAATCCAGGCGTTACCGCGAATACTTGAGCGCTGCTGTTTTTGACTTCATAAGCCATTGAAAGTGTCATGGCATTGTTGGCCGTTTTAGATGAGTTATAATCGAATGCGTTTAAAGTAAATTCAGCATTTTGCATATGGTCCAGAGAAGCCATGTCGGTCGATACATTGACGATTGTGCCTTCGTTATGTTTGATTAATGGAAACAAACGCTGGTTCAAACGGAAGGTCCCGAAAAAGTTAACTTCGAAGGCTTTCCGCAGATCTTCCTCTTTGGTATCCGTAAAAGAACGGGAGAAAGCGCCAGGCATACCAGCGTTATTGATCAGAAGCTTCAAGTCCGGATAATTCTTGTTGATCGTATCGGCTGCCTGTTCGATGGTTTTTAAGTCAACCATGTCAATTTGTACAAATTCTATGTCTAACCCCTTGGAAGTTAACTCGGAAACGGCTGCTTCACCCCGTTCTGCACTGCGTGCGCCAAGGATGACCTTCCAGCCTGCTTCACCTAACTGCTTAACGATTTCAATTCCGATTCCTTTATTTGCTCCGGTTACAAAGGCGGTCTTTTTCATGCGAATCCTTCTTTCCCTAATTTGATTTTTCTTTAACGATTTATAAGTTACTATGCTACACTTAGTGTAGGTCAACAATTAATTTTTTTTATAAAAGAGGGTTAGTATGTTAACGATTGGAGAAGTGGCGAAGGAAGTCGGGATCAATATTGGAGCGATCCGCTTTTACGAAAGAAAGGGACTGTTGAAACCTGCTACCCGAAGCGAGCAGAACAACCGTCTTTATACGGATGATGATCTGAGATGGCTGGTCTTTATCAAATGTCTTCGTGAAACCGGGATGAGTGTGGAGGACATTAAAAAGTATTATGATAAGGTGAACGAAGGAACCTCAACCCTACCGGAGAGAATCAAACTGATTGAAGATCAGAGGCAAAAGCTGCTGAAAGATATTGAGGAGAAGGAAGTGCAGCTCGTTCATTTGGAAGAAAAACTTAAGCGCTATTATCGCGGGGAAAATTATTAATATAAGCTGGGCATATAAACTAAATTTTGAATCTCATTTAAGAGCAAGTACCCTGATGATGTTATCTGCATAAGAATCCGAAACGTTATCTTCCGAAACCCATCCGTTCGCGGCCGTCATCGTTGCATCGATTTCTTCGTCCGGCGGTGTTGCGTGTTAGTATACTCTTCCTCGGACGAAAGCAGTTCATAGTTTCTTTTTTCAAACTCGTGTTTGATCTCTGCATACGGCGTTCTCCGGCCATTCGCTTTTGCAATACCTGCGCAAGTAAGGCATCCATAGGATATAACGTAAAAAAGGCAGATTTCCAACACATTTTAAGTCTCGGTAATTCCACCAAGGGTAGAGTTAAATTTTCAATCTGATACGTCTGTGCCTGAGAATAAATAAATAGCGCACCTGAGTGCGCTATTTATTTATTACTTCCATGATATTCATTCATCTATTTTATCAGATGTCCAATTTACATAGAATTCACGATAAACCCTTGTACGGGGATATCATCAGCTTCGTATTTCCCACTTGAATTTCGTGATTTATTTGACCTTGACTATAAGCAACTTCAAATATTTTGCCTCGTAATTCATCTTTGTTGATATCAAAACCAGCTGCCTGAACGAGCATCGTCACAAGATCAATTTTTAACTCAATATTTTCACTCCCAGCTGAAAGTATACTATTGCTTGTTGCCCATCTTTGTTTATCGGGTCCAGCTAGTGATGAAGTGCTTCGATAACCGATAATTCCATAGCGGTCATTGCGAGGACGCGACAAGGAAGTACCTACGTATAAAAAAAGAGCCGCCGCCGCAGCTCCTTCGTTCCCTTCTATCCGCCATAAGTGACGTCCACCGTTACTGTTGTGTAGCCTGCCAGTCTGGTGTCGTTGCCATACTCAAATTGTACATTGGCCACGTTATTATTCATCATCATAGTATTGGTCATCGCCGACTTCATCACTGTCTTCGTGCTGCCCAAGGAGTTCTTGAATCGGAAAGCAATCTGGCTCTGTCCCGCAGAAAGTCCGCGTTGCAGAATCGCTTGCGCCGCGGATATCGAACCAGCCGTATTTTCGCTGGTTTCATTTGAGAGTCCTGTCGAACTCAACAAAGCTTGCTCAGATGCTGCGTCCATTGCGCCTGATTGAACTTCTTGCTGCAGCGCTTGAATGAAGTCTTGAGAAGCAGCAGGATAATTCGCTGCCGTCCAGGTATGCTCATGCCGCAGTTGATCGTCTGTCAGGTTAAAATAATTATACGTAAGTCTACCCTTCACGTCCGGAACAGGATCATCCCACGTTGCATCCAGATGATACCAGTTGCCATCTATATGGACCAGATTCCATGTGTGGGCTTGACCATCTGCTTGCCCCTCTATTATTTTGTTCTCAATACCGGCGTCCGTAAGTAAGCGATAGGTGAGCAGCGCATATCCCTGACAGACCGTCGTACCTTTGGTCAACGCGCCGTATGCCGTATGATCGGTTAAAGTGGTGTCATAAGCCAGATGGGAAATGACATAGTCATGAACAGCCTTTTCCTTCTGGAAATCGTTCATGCCAGGTTGAATAATGGAAGCTATTATAGATTGGGCTTGCGCGGCAACATAATCGCTCTGAGCCTTGGTCTCCAAGTATGAGACTTTGAAAGTAACCGTCGAGACCCCGTCATATTCGTAGCTCATGCCGTCATAGACGTAGTGCAAATAATCGTTGTCTTTCATAACCTGAGCCACAAAACTTTTGATTTGTTGGAACTCATTCGGATCGTCGAGAGTAATCGAAAAATCCGTTTCCTGATTTAGCAGATGCGACTCAAGCGATTGTTGCCATGAAGACACCGGCGCTGAGAGATTTGCTGTTTCTGATGTAACCGGTGTGCTTGATGAAACGGTCGCAGTCTTAGCGGCTGTAGTAGTATTCCCCATAAGGTCTTTCATTGATCTGTCGAGCAGTGCCGCCATTTCCTGGCGGGTCATATAATCCCGAGGGCGGTACGACCAAGTTGTATCCGCACGCGTAACGTCTGCAGCATACCACCCCTTTGACAGTACTCCGTTAACGGCAGAGACAGCCCAATCATCCGGACTATCCTGATACTGAACTGCCGGGGGCTTCTGTAATCCTTTGTTTGCGGCTAACCGCCAGATCATGGCTGCAGCTTCTTCCCGCTTCACCTGCTGTTCAGGTGTAAAGGTAGTGCTTGATGTACCATTGACAATACCCGCTTGGTAAGCCGCACGTATATACGGTGCCGCCCAATGTCCATTAATATCTTGAAAGGGGATGCTGCTCCCGTTATCGCTCAATTGGAAAGCGACCGCTACAAACTTAGCAAACTGGGCACGCGTGAGCGTCATCGACGGTCCGAATTGACCCGGCGCAACCCCGTCAGTAACCCCCATTTGCTGAAGATCATTAATATATGAAATATAAGGACTATTAGTAGTAACGTCCGTAAAACTGTCAGCATAAGCCGTGCTCATGTTGGGGAGCAAGAACGTGCTGACAATCGACGTAAGTACGATGAGCTTCTTCATGTTGTCGTTCTCCTCATTTTCCCATGATGTAAGAAGGCAAGAGTCAATTATCATACTCCCTAGTTATATCATAGAGGAGAAACCTTAAGCTTCTATTAGGATTAGATTAATAATCGATCTTATAATAATTGGATAAAGTCGAATTTTGGGGGGAAAATATCAGCTGAAGTCTTCCTTATTTCAACTTTGTAATTGGGACATGAAAAGCAGTAATGAAATACAACGAAAATATTACGGAAATTAGATATGCCACCAAAGGTCGCCCGGATCGCCTTCAGGTCTTCCGCTTCCTCCCACAACGAATATTGCGCACTGCCCTCGCCTTGCGATCGGGACAGCCAGACTCGTTCCGCGACTGCGACGTGCCGGAGATGATAGAAACGATAACATGGCGATGGATCGGTTCCATCGCCATGTTATCTCGTACCCGTTGCAATGACATATCTTCTTTATGGTACAGTTCATCGCGCTGTCTGTAACGGCAAGTTTAAGGGCCATCCTTTTTACGGTATGGCCCTTTCTTTCATGCGATTACAGCCTTTCTTCAAATATGAGTTCACTGTGACCGTTATGAACAGAGTCGGTTTGATAGTAAGATAATTTCGCAGAGGCGTGGTCCAGAGCCATGATCAAGTAGCTATGGTAGTATACACCGTCCGCATTCGTTTTGAGTTTGACGTTCTCGTACATTTTCGGGGGTACTTTTTGGCCGAGGAGATTCATACCTGTTACGGTTTTGTATGGAAAGTCCCTGTCCATGACCGGGAATGCACTGGCACCGATGCAACGTCCTCGTTGTAAATTCAAATAAGGATGAAAAAGGATCAGATTATGTTCGTGACCCCAAAGCCAACACTCTACCTGTTTCATCAAATTATGAAAGGAAGCTTGTAAATGGGGGTTGAATACAAGCTTCTGGCCTTGTGAATCCTCTCCCACTCCTACATCGCTGAACAGCTGATGATGGGATAGTAGAACCGTTTTCCTTTTGTCCGAAGTTTTCAGCTTGTGAATGTGCCAATCGGTCTCCAACGGATCAAGATAAGGAATACTGACATGTGCCGACAATGGACTTGCGTCGTTCAACCCGGTATCCATTGCTTGGAACTGCCAATAATCGTTTCTTAGGCAAAAATAACTGGCTGGTTGGCCAAGCTGCTGAAGCAACTGATAATAACCCTCGCCACCGGAATACATATCATGGTTTCCGGACAAAGTGAACACCCTCGTTTTTTTCTGATCCACGTACTTCAGGATAAGATCCAGGAAGTTAGTCTTCGCTTCTTCCTTCGTTCCCGAGTAATAAATGTCTCCCAAATGGATTAAGAGATCCGGACTATGCTTCATGACCTCGGCAAGCAGCCAAGCTGCATCCTCCTGCCCTGTTCCCCAGTCGGCAATGAAACCAATCTTCGGTTTATTTGTCCCGATCGGGATGACAAAATCATCTAAGCTATTGTAGCGGACATAAGGGATCGTAAGGCGTCTGTTTAGAAAATAATCGTAATAATTTGTGATAACCTTTAGCCAATCCGGATCGCCTTCGCTCATTTTCAATTCATTGATTCGCGGAACGTTATGCGTAATTTCAGCCCAAAACAGCGCGGTTGCAAGCTTGGAACGTTTAGCGATATTACCCAAAACGTCCATGAATCCCATGGCAAAGGAACCTCCCGGCTTAAAGCGGAAAGGCATAATATCTGATTCCGCTTTTTCTAACTATCTTATGATCGTTAGCCAGGAATTTGACCACATAGTTACGAACCAGGATAAACGGCTACGCCGTCCTTTGGACGATCGCTAAATTTGGGCCAGCGAAAAGGCCTAAGCTATTCTAGCTGTAGCCGCGAATTCGGACAAAACCGTTGCAGCAATTTTGCCACCGATTTCGGTAATCGACTGGATCATAAATTCCTCAACTTCATTAGCAAGGGCGTCGATCTTATTTTCAAGGTGGGATAGGTGCTCTTGGTATTGAAGGAGTAATGTGGTAATAGCAAGCCCCCGATTATGTCCCTACTTTGTGTCGTTTGAGCATAATGTAGGAACATTTGTGTCGCGAAGCGACGACATGAAAGTTCCTACATAAAAAAATAAAGCCCATAACTACAGGCTTATTAAACAAAATTTATGTAGGAACATTTGTGTCGTTAGACTAATTCTTTTCGACCTAGTCCTCCGCATGAAGAGTGCGATCTCACAGTGCTGCACAACAGCTTGAAAAGTTCTTGCACTCACTTTTCAGGATCACTTATAACAAGAAGAACCCGCTCTGAAACCATAAGGAACCGGGTTTTCTTTATATTGGGGATTCAGCAACAATAAAGCGACAGCCCCTCTGTTTCTTTGAGTTTTCTCTTCTCAGATGCTCGAACCGAACCACGCTGCCGAATTATAATTGAATTCCACATCATCACATAAAGAAGAATGATGCTGATAAGCCTACGTTTGCCTCTACTCATTTGTTTTCGTTTTCACCCCCTTTCAGTGGAAAGTATTCATAGTCAGACGATAGCTCATTTAATTAGTAGGTACACCTATCGTCAAAATAGTTCGGGTAGAATTACTTAATGGGGGTCTTGCCGGTGCGTTTAGCGATATCGAGATAGCTCCTTTCGTAGCAAACCCCGTCTTAGGCAAGATAAAGCAGGTCATCTCCACCGATATTTTTTGTTTGGGTTTGCACCGTATTTTAATAAAAGCTTTATATATTTTGGGTCTTTTTTAGCACCATTATCTACCCATGAGAACCTGCTGCAATAAAAAGTGGTGTCCTACCGCCATTCATCGAGACTATGTTAGGGTCAGCACCACTTTTCAAAAGCGTCTCTGCCGAATTATATTTCTCCATTCCTATAGCCCAAAGCAATAAAGTTGCACCATACTTAGGTTATTGATAATTTAGTAAAGAGGGGTTTGACTTTAATATCTTTTCGATAGTCTTTGTTTTTTGATCCCTTACCGCTAAGGCCAATTTCCACGCCGGAGTTTCTTTGTAAATATTTACATTATATATTTTGTAATTCCCATCAGCGAATATATCTTCGACAGATTGGATACCGTATTTTGCAACAATAATTATTAGAATAACGATAAAAGATGTAATAACCGCCTTCTTTTTATTCATTGTATTACTCTTTCCCCCAATATAACTTACAAAATATAATTCTTCCGAGTATCCCCAGTTAGCTTAATAAAATCCATGATTTATTTACATTTCCATCTAGGTGTTAAGCAATTTCCTCATTCTCCAAACAACATACTGATGTCGTTCTTCCTTAACTTTTGACATTCCCGACTTGAGATAAAACTGAACTGCTCTTTCATTGGTTGGAGAGACTCTCAAATGATATTCCCTTACATTGTATTTAAGAAAAAAATTCTCAGCGTATTCCAATAGTCCCTTCCCATAGCCTTTCCCACGACACTCAGGAACCAAGTAAAATAAATTCACATATCCAATCTCATCTCCCTCGTAATGGAGGATTTGCAGTTCAATTTGTCCAATAATTCTCCCATCACTCTCAATAAGCATCAATCCATCTGGAAACCTAGATAATCGCTCCTCGATTCGATTAACATAAGCATCTTCCTCACCAAATCCTTCTTCATTACCAAAACTTACAACATAAGACTCTCTGCGGAATCTAACAATCACTTCCCTATCCTTGACAACATCTATACTACGAAATAGCATAATTCTAGCCTCCTTTTATATAACGCCATATAAAATTGCTCTTTCAATTAATCGTTCTTGATTAAGGCTTTACTTATCCACTTCAACGCCCTGTTTATAAAATTATGTTTTGGTTTTTTGAACATCTTTTCTACATTAGTCAGTTCAATCTTATCTCCTTCATTACGTAGATCCATATATTCGTACTTATCTGTTATCTTAATTAAACCCTGTTCCAAAAATGATAATAATCGCTGAGCTTCTATATAAACACTAGGTCTAATTATTTCCAATGGTTTTCTTTTCTTACTAAAATCTTCTTCATTCCAGTTAATCTTTTCTCTTAGAGCGGGCACTATATCAAGAATAGAAAGCACATAGGTCAACCCTAGATACCTTAAAAAAGAATACCCATCACAATAGTTTAAATAAATTTCCTCCAGAACCTCTACAAGATCATAAGTATTATGTATGACTTTTTGCAAAAGTTCTTCCAGTTTCATTTGTTCAAACTTACCTTTTGGTATTTTTGAGTACATTACTGTCTCTATTTCATTAAAGATATATTTACTTTTGTAGTTCAAGTCTAATAACTTAAAGTAAAAATCTTGACCGTAAATTTCCTCAATCCTAGGCGTACTGTATAACCAAATTTCAAATTCTTGTACTGTAATTTCCCTTCTATAAAGGTTGTAGAATTGTTGCTCAATGCTTTCCTTTCCTTCTCCAAATTCCCCCATTACGATTACATCACCATCACTTGTTATAAAATCGTGCTTTCATCACATATTTTCTAACAAATAAGCTTTTCTAATTATTGCGATTAGTTTTTTAATCCTCGCTCTTGGAAAATGTTTTTGATCCGACCGATACCAAGGGTCTAATAACCTATCTATAACGTCTATTGCCCTTGAATTATAAAGTACATACTCGCTTTCATTATGCGATCTCCATTGCGGCCAATAACTCCAGCACCATTCGAGAAAATCTTCTTCAGTAAGATTCATATCGTTTAAATCTATTTTTTTCATGAGAATATAGAGGTTTTCTGGTGTAAAGGGATTTTATAACATACTTTTTCACCTTATTTCAAATAAAATCATTCTTTTAACTTACTTTCTAATATCTAGTCCACAAAAACACCCAAAACGAAATACCAACAGTCGCAAACAATATCGCTATTATCCTTTGCATCATGAAATATGATTTTGGTGGTTCTTTTGTTGCTTTCCAGCTTTGTGTTATCTTCCATAATGTATATGGTGCAATCGCTCCAAACAATGCAAAGCCAATCCAAAGTGTAAAGAAGATTGTGGCTAAAATGCTGAATAACTTTAGTTCTGGAGGAACAAACATTGTAATCAACTCCACCCATTTCTCTTTTGACCTTATTTGGTATATTGTACCATTAAATACAACAAAAAAAGCTACCCATTTTCGGATAGCTATTCAGACGATCATATGAATTTGTACTCTTTAAATGATGCTGCTTGCCCTTGATATTTCCCCTCGTCGTCAACCAAATTCCAGACAGTAGCATTTACAATATAAAACCTTGTTCCGTTACTTGATATACGAATGCCAGTGTAATTATCAACAAAACCTTTTTCCGTAACAATTTCAAAAAATCTATCGCGTTCTGCCCGTTCCATTGGCTCAGCAGTTAATCTTGATGGAGTTGTTATGAAGGTTTCCCAATCCATCTCCCATAATTTTAAAGCTTCTCGGTTTCCAAAGTTTAAAATAGGATCGTCACCAACACCATGAGACAAAACAATAATTGGAGAGTGATAGAGCTGATCCAGCAAACCTGCTTCATATTTTACAGGAATCAAATCTTTTCCAGTCCATTTCTTATAACTCTGAATAATATTCTTGGCGTGTTCGTTTGTTGCCCCTGCTCCTGTCAAAATCATATTCTACATCCTCCGAATAAATATTAAGACTATTTGACTTTAAGATTGTCATTTATGTATCGATTTGAGCTATTTCACCAATCTAGTTCTATTAAGAATATAAAACAAATAAAAGTAGGAAATATATCCTACTCATTATCATGAATCACTTAATAGATGATAATTTGATAAAACTCAATGTGTAAAATAGGATGATGCAAAATATAATATTCCCAGAGATGAAGCACCAATGCTTGCAAACCATAATGGCCTTTTACGCAATAAACTTGAAACCGATGCAAGTACGATTGCGATTTGTAGTAATGTTAACGCAACTCCAGTTTTATGATGTTTTCGAACCAATACTGAAGTTTCCTTTATCTTTTCTTCCCTCGAATTTTCAAGTTCAGTTGCCTTCTGTTGAATATCCTTTTTTTCTATATCATATTTATTTACAGTTGCATCAAATTCACTTTGTACTTCTTTTGTTAGAGGATTTCCCGAGGCAGCAAGTGATTTCGATTGACTTAAAAATAACTCTTCCTTGATACCTTTAGCTTGATAATATGCCCATTGGTCGGATGCTTGTGATTGTAACAAAACAGCGTTATCCATTTCTAAAAGCGTATCAGTTGTAATTTGGCTTTCAGTTAATCCAACATAAGCAGTTAAAACAGCATAAATACTAATTGTTACTGCAACAATATTATTAAACTTGCTGCGCGCTTTCTCTTCTTTGTCTCGGTTTTTTTCATGTTCCTCAATTTCTTTAATTTCTTCTTCAACTATTTCTAATGGATTTTCAATTCCAAAATTCTCTTCCAACTTTGCACCTCTACCTTTTTTCCAATACTTGCCATCAAGTTTTTATTTTATTCAGTGTAAACCTATGTTTTATTCCATTGTTATTATAAACAGTGCAACGTAATCTGAATATTTGTTCATTTCTCATTTACCTCTCAACATTTCTTTAATCTCCGCTAATTCTTCTTTCACTTCACTTCTAAACTCAGCAAAATCGGCTTCAATACGATGCAAATGTCCTTGCATATCATCAATTTCCTGCTCTGCTTTATAGTTAATCGCAAAGTCTATAATCGTTTCTTGTTTATCTCTTGCTGCCTGTCTATTCTGACTCATCATAATGATGGGAGCTTGAAATCCAGCCAGGAACGATAGTACTAAATTCAGAAGAATAAATGGCGGCTCATCAAAATGAATTACTTTAGTAAAAGACATTGTATTAACAACAATCCATACCACCAGAACGGCAAAAAAGATATTAATAAACTTCCAACTTCCACCGAATTCAGCAATTTTATCTGCAAGTTTATCAGACCATTTAGTTGACTTTACGTATTCCTCATTTAAGTGAGCATGAATCTGATTTTCAAATTCATCTACCAAGCGGTTAACTCGAACACCGTAATCTTTTAATTCCTTTGTAGTTTCAAGTCCCATTGTTCTCACCGTCTCCTTTGAAATGGATTTTGATTATATTTGCGAACCTTTGATTAAATTTCGAAGTTGATCCTCATCTGTAATTGCAAGGTTAATTAGTGCCTGACCAACATCCATATTTACATTTGTAAGAAACCACATGCCAGTACTTGGTACAAGTGACCTTCTAAATTCATGAAATAAGACAGGTCTATATACTTTTAGCACAGTCATAAATTCAACTGTAGGCGGTACGATGTGTCGAATTTCAGAAATTGATCCAAAAAATTTCTTTATCTCTAAAATGTCAATCCCTTTTCTATTCAATCTTCTAATCATTGCAAAGAATTCATCAATCAGCTCTTCTTTGTTAACAATAATGTTTCACCTAACTCTCTGCATGGAATCATCATTTATTCTATATCAATTTCAAGCTCAAACTTCCTCTTTCAGGCATTACAATTTGAATATTCATTGTCATTCCATCCTCGCGATATAATTTCCTTGCCATATCGATGGCTATCTGTTTGGTCATGTTACTTTTTCTCCTCTGTCATAATTTATGCATCGTATCACTTTCTAATTTATAAAGAATCACTTTGTTGTACTCTCTTCTTGATAACATTACTTTTAAACTTTCAATTATCTCATTAGCTTCTTGACGATACTCCTCATCGCCAAAGATCTCAAACAATCTCATATAATCGTTATATTCATCCAACCATTCATCCAAATAAGCAGCACTCATAGATACCACCTCATACACCTATGATAGTATCGTTAGATTAAAATATTATGAGGATATGATTAAGACAGCCCCTCACCAAGGCTGTCTCTTTGCGTTACTCTCTACATCATCCTAGTTTTTAATTAATCATCTTAATTATTCCATACTTACGATCCCCATCTTACAGACGCTTCAAAAAATGATTAAGTGGCGTCTTATTTAGTGCGGCCTTTTTCTGATACTCCGGATTTAATTTTCATGGGAGTTCAATAATTTTGACACGATTTTCGAACAATTTACCAACAACGAATATACTTTCCCCAAGGACCCAAGTCGGCCTTTTCTCTTTCAATTAAATTAACAAAGTTCCAATTTACATCCCTACAACCCTTGCATGGATTAGATAGCATTTGGATCAGTGTAATATTCATTAGAACAACCATTAGGATCAATTAGTATTAACTTCTCAATAATAATGCTACTTGCGTCCGTTTCCATTTTACCTCCGGTCACGGTCATAATCTTTTACAACTGCAGGCCGAATCTTTTGAGCTCGATAAGTATTCCTTCCAGCTCCCTACCCTTTTCAGTCAGGGTATATTCCACCCGGGGCGGAACCTCCGGATAGACGGTCCTCTCTACGATCCCCTTCTCTTCCAGCTCCTTTAACCTAAGCGACAATGTCTTAGGGCTGATGCCTTCCATCGAGCGAAGCAGATCGCTAAAGCGCAGAGTGTTATCTAGCAATAGATCCCGGACGATCAAAACGGTCCACTTGATTCCGATGAGGCGTTCTTAGACATGATCTGAGATGAAATTTTTCTTAAAATAGACAAAGAGACTGCCGGTTCTCATTGCAGTCTCTTTGTCTTTTCAACTCCGCTAACGATTATTTATTGACTGTCAACGTTTTGCCAAGGTACTCTTCTAGTGTGGTGCCTTGTTTTGCAATTTCTTTGGCCATGTCTATCCCTACATATCGGATATGCCAAGGTTTATAAGGCAGTCAGATCCAACTTACTCCGCAAGAGAGGAGCTAGAACCATACTCTGTTACGGTATTTAGTTTTAACCTGACTGCCGACATACTTGTTGGTTCCGGCTCCGGTTCAGACAAACCTCGACTACCCATAAAATGGCTCAGCCCCTCTCCTTTTATTCTCCAGTATTTTACTCTGCCTACTGAAGCTATGCCACAGCAAACACCTAAATCCTAGGAAATAAAAATGCCCCTCAACGTGTAATTCGGTTTAAACAAGGTTTAGCGAACACTTAATTCATTTTCGGGAATTTATCACTATCATTTAATAAGACTAAGAATAAAATAAATAAATTAAAACTCAATGAGAAACCATAATATAAATCAAATTTACACTGCCAGTTATTACAATGAAAAAGGCAGCCGTCGCGTCCGGTTGCCTTCTTGTCTTATATTCAACAAACGTGCCCGTTAGCCATACATGCAGCGCAAGCGCTGCACCACAGATGATGAAAATGGGTTAATCAATTCGTCAATACTTCTACTATGGCTGGGAGAGGAAGGTCGATGCGCTATGGTGCCTTAGAGCCCAACCGTTAGTCTGACTCCAACGATCACGGTGCATCACAGATTGTCGCTCCCTTTCGGGAAGCACTCATGGGAGATTAATCCTACTCTGGTTGTTGCACCAGCCTCTTATCCGAATTAGCCGTAGAGAGGAATGTTTCTAAGTGGAAGTTGTCATTGAACGTGCATGCGGGATGGATATTCACAAAGATAACATTACAGCATGTATTTTAACGTCTAAAGGAAAGGAGATTCAAACGTTTTCTACGAAAACGGTACATCTATTACAACTCATTGACTGGATTAAACAGCATGATTGTTCTCACGTTGCAATGGAAAGTACAGGCGTATTTTGGAAGCCAATCGTCAACTTGCTTGAAGCTGAAGGTATTGAATTTCTAGTGGTTAATGCTCAACATATGAAGGCATTACCTGGTCGTAAAACAGACGTCAAAGATTCGGAATGGATAGCCAAGCTTCTCCGCCATGGGCTACTTAAAGCAAGTTTCATTCCAAATCGGACTCAACGCGAACTTCGAGAACTAGTCCGGTATCGCCGTAGTATCATTGAAGAAAGATCCAGACAGCACAATCGCATTCAAAAGGTACTCGAAGGAGCTAACATTAAACTTGGTTCTGTTGTCTCGGATATTATGGGTCTCTCTTCTCGCGATATGCTCCGTGCCATTGCAGATGGCGAAGATGATCCTGAAATACTAGCAAGCTTTGCTAGGCGCACCTTGAAGCGAAAAAAGGACGAACTCGAACTTGCTCT
>NZ_JAQFVF010000076.1 GCF_027789125.1 Paenibacillus aestuarii
AACACCACCTACATGGGCAGCTTTCAGCAACTGGTGAGTGCCCTGAGGGCCGACATAGCCAGCGGTATGTGGATCAAATCTTGAATCCGTGAAAAACGAATTAACGCCGTAATAGTGGATGCGGGTTTCCAGCGATTGCTGGTGCCCGCATTTTTTTTCATGCTCTATAATAGTGACTTGAAGAAAAAAACGACCGCTGCTTGTTAATGGATTTCATTAAGCGGCGTATTAACATACGTAACCGGCTTGCTTGGATGAAATAGAAGCATAGGAAGGAGGAAAGCGAATGGAGAGCGTCCGAGTAAACAAGGACATATTCAGGGAGCGAACGGACAAGCTCCGTGCTGCCGGAGAGGTTCTGTCAACCGAACAATTTTCCCGGATCTATGAACAGTACTTTAACCGCGTGTACAAGTATATTTATTACCGGATTCAGAATCAGTATGAGGCGGAGGATGTTTGCAGCCAAGTGTTTGAACGGGTGATTGTCAATTATGGCAGCTTCTCCGAGGAAAAAGCCGTATTCGAGGTGTGGTTGTTCGCCATAGTACGGAATGCCGTCACCGATTACTTTCGCGCCCGGAAAAAGAGATTTCATTTTTCCTTGGATTCGATTACCGAGTTGATCTGGCCGAAGCCTTCTCCCGAGGAGCTAGCCATCCAGGTTGACGACCATCAGGCGCTGTTTCAAGCGTTTGCCAAGTTGCGCGACAAGGAACGCAACATCATCGCTATGAAGTTTGCCGCCGGTCTCAAAAACTCGGAGATTGCGGCACTCATGGGAGTAAGTGAATCCCAGATCGGTGTCATTGTCTACAGGAGCTTGAAGAAGCTGCATAAATTTTTGGGGACAGGGGGGTTGATGGATGAATAATAAACAAGACCTCAAACCATTTGAGGATGTGATCGATTTGCTTGAAAATACAAAGCTTGATAATCCATTGGCGAAAGAGCGGATTCACAGGCGTCTGGTACATAAGATCGAGACGCAAACCATTTCACAGAAAAATACGATGAGGGACGGGATAACAACGATGAATAGAACATGGAAAACGGCTACTGTGGCTGTACTTGGTGTAGTGCTGATTGGCGGAGTGCTGTCTACAACCTCCTACGCCCAAGGTATGATGCAATCGATCTTGGCGAAGTTTCATGTAGGCAATATGGACATCGTTCAAGTCGATAAGGAGCTTCCGGCGTCTGCCAAAAATGCCTCCGCCCAGAAGGAAGGGTCCGAAACCGATAGAGTGGAGCTGCCGACGCGGCCGACGATGACCGTGGACGAAGCCCGTACCGCCGTGGGAATGAATTTTCCGGCTCCATCCTGGATGGCTGACTTCAAGTATGTCAACACCGTCATTCACGGTAAGACGATGGTAGAGGTGCAATACGCGCAAGGCGAAAAATCCGTGAATTTCTTGATTTCGCAAGGCGGCAAGAACGGAATTGAAACGACTGGCGAAGTGAAAACTGAAATGATCGATGGGACCAAGCTGTATTTTGCAAATGGAATTGTTATCTGGGAGGACAAGGGATTTACGGTGGAGATGTATGCGATGGATGATTTCGATGCGGATACGCTGAAGAAAATCGTCAAGAGCTTCGGCGTTGGCAAGCCCTTGACGCAAGAGCAAATTAATAAGTCGCAGTCCAATGTAGACAACTTGATTCAAACGCAGCGAGCGGCTCCGGCTCCTGCGGCTCGTCAATAAAATTGGACTCAAGTCGTGCAACATTTGTTATCTTCCAACCGTTTATGCGTGAATACGTTGATAAGTATGTTGCCAGGCTTACAATTTAGCCGGGAGGCACAAAAAAACATCATTCAAAAAATGAATGATGTTTTTTGTTTTTAATAAATGCCCGTTTCGCGCAGCAATGTCCAATGACACAAAAGTACCTACATTTAGACACCGACTTCTAGACGATTAAACCTAATCACTATTGGATGTTAATACTTTTCGGGACGATTGGTTCGGAATAAGATTTTTCCAACGCACGAAACCGAGGAATTTAATAATGAGAAAGATCATTTTTGGTAAAAATATAAAAAAAAAAACAAATTCTACGCAAAAAATGTTTATAGGGGTGAAACGGATGTCTAAAGCATGTGATTCTGCTCTTTCAAACGACCTGTATGGGAATGTTACTGTTCTTCGTTCCATATTTGCCGATTGCGAAGATGCTGTGTTCCATGATATTTCTGTACGAGAAACCGTAAAATCCTCGATTATTTATATTCAAGGATTAACGGACACGGCCCAACTTGACCTGTGCGTATTGAAACCAATTATCGAAGCTTGGAAAACAGATCTAAATCTTTCAGACATCAGAGAGCATGTTGCTATTACCGATATTAAAGAGATAACTTATTTTGAAGACATCGTGCAAATGATTACTTCTGGTAATCCTGTTATGCTCGTTCAAGGAGTTTCAAACGGGTTTGTTTTCGGCCTCTCTAAGTGGGAGCAGCGATCGCTGGAAGAGTCACAGGCTGAGTCAGTCATACGTGGAACAAGGGAGAGCTTTACAGAAACTCTCGGAACGAATATGGCTCTTCTCCGGCGTAGATTAAAAAATCCTTCATGTAAAATGAAAAAAATGACTATCGGACGTTATTCACAAACGTCGGTTGTTTTGGCTTATATCGAGGGAATAGCGGATCCTCGATTGATTACGGAAGTTCAAGAAAGATTGAGAACGATTGATGTTGATGGCGTTCTTGAAAGCGGTGTGATTGAAGAATGGATCGAGGAAACTAATTACTCTCCCTTTCCCCAAATGCAGAACACAGAAAGGCCGGATGCCGCGGCAGCTGCGCTTTTAGAAGGCAGGATTGTTATTATCACAGATACAACGCCCTTTGTACTGATACTACCCACTACATTCTTTTCATTCTTTCAGTCTCCTGAGGATTATTATCAACGTTTTCCAATTGGTACAGCGATTCGTTGGGTTAGGTATTTGTTTGTGTGCGTCTCACTAATTGCCCCATCTACATACGTTGCTGTTCTGACGTACCACCAAGAAATGATCCCGACCACATTACTTTTACGGATAGCCAAATCACGCGAGGAAATTCCCTTTCCGGCATTGTTTGAAGCTTTTTTGATGGAAGTTACCTTTGAGGCTTTACGGGAAGCAGGAGTTCGTCTCCCTAAACAAATAGGCGCTGCAGTAAGTATCGTCGGCGCCTTGGTCATCGGCCAGGCTGCGATCCAAGCTGGGTTGGTTTCTGCACCGATGGTAATGGTTGTAGCGATCACAGGTATTTCTTCCTTCATGATTCCGCAGTATTCGGCAAGCATCCCATTGCGGCTGCTTCGCTTTCCGTTGATGCTGCTGGCGGGTTCGTTCGGCTTGCTTGGCATGATGCTCGGTATTTTAGCAATCATTAGTCACATGTGCATCCTTACGTCATTCGGTGTACCATATATGTCCACTATGGCGCCAATGAACGTCACGGAGATGAAAGACGTCCTGATTCGTGCACCTTGGAAACAGATGCGTAAACGTCCTGCTTTCTCTCACGCCCTAGATCGAAATCGGCTGAAACTCCCCTCTGAAAATGATAAGGGGGAACAGGAGTGAGAAAAATTGCATATTCGACACGTTACGGCTTTATGCTAGCCGTATCGATTCTATTGCTAACGGGCTGCTGGGATAGGAGAGAGGTGAACGATCTTGCATTGATCATCGCCACAGGGATTGATCTCGGGGAAAACAACCAAGTTGCTGTAACTATTCAAGTATTTATTCCAAGCCCTTCAGGAGGGAGCCAAGAAGGAAATGGCCAAGGCAATATTTTTTTGCTAATGAGTTCAGGAAGTACCTTGTCCGAGGCATTATCTGAACTTCAGAAAAAACTTCCACGTTCTTTTTTTTGGGGGCACAGCAAAATATATGTTTTGGGTGAGGCGCTGGCAAAAAGAGGATTTGCTGAAGAACTCGACTTTTTATGGCGGGATGTCGAACCTCGGGAGGAGTCTAAAGTGCTGATAGCCGAAGGAAGTGCAAGGGAATTGATGAAATTGGTTAATGAGCAAAACACGATTGAAATCATCGTGAAAATGGCCAAATCGAGAAACCTGCAGAAATTTACTTTAACAGAAGTAATGAAAAAAACGGCATCTTCTGCGAAAGCATGCATTCTACCGCGGATCACAAACATGGTTGTCATGTCGGGCAAGAAACAAAGCGGGGTACTAAGTATCGGGGGCTTTTCCGTTATCAAGCAGGAAAAGATGGTCGCTGATATGGATAAGGGAGATTTTGATTCGCTTAACCGGTTATACAATTTACCGACTTATTCTACGATTACTATTTTTCCTGAGAACAAAACCAATCCGATTACTATTGGTTTAAAAGGATCGAAGTTTCATTTGGAGCCAAGTATTCAAGGAGAGAAATGGAAGTTGAAGATTAAATTTAAGGCAGATGGTTACATTGAGCAAAACACGACTACTATTGATCTATTTTCACCTAAAGATCAATTAAGACGGCTGGAAGCGAACGTCAATCAAGAACTCTCTGCCGAAATTTTGAAGTTAATAAAGCATAGCCAGCAACGCTGGAACGCTGACATATTAGGGTCCGCAGACAGCTTCCGTCGTCATTACCCTATGGAATGGAAAACAGTAAACTGGGACGAGCGTTACAAGAAATTGGAAGTAAGTGTGGAGACGGACTGCCGTTTACGTCGTGCCGGTATTTCCGACCTGCAACAAAAGATGCTCCATAAGAAGGAGTGATAGTATTGATTAAAAATATGCAAATCAACGGACGTCAAATGTATTGGCTTCTTATTTCCAATCAAATGGTCATGACGATTTTATTAACGATTGCGCCCGGATTGAATCACGCAAAACAGAATGCTTGGTTCTCCATACTGATTAGTACAGCAGTCGGCGCAGGAATCGCTTATTTATGCTCGTGGGTTTGTATGCGTTATCCCGGAAAAACGTTGGCAGAATTCAGTTGCGAAATTTTGGGGAAATCGATTGGAAAAGTCATTACTTTTGCTTATTTAGCGGAATTTCTCCTCACGTTGTCCTTCATTCTCCGACAATATGGAGATTTTATTATCGGTACGATTTTGCCGCGAACGCCTATTTTTGCAGCAATTGTGTTGATGATTTGTACCGTACTGTATTTGAGCATCCACGGAATAGGTGGAATTGGCCGTTGTAGTGAGATCGTGGGGCCATTTTTACTATTAGGCTTTTTACTCCCGGTTCTGTTAAGCATCGGCAAAATAAAACTGGAGTATCTCCTACCAGTTTTGACCGATGCTAATATGTCTGACATTATTACAGGAGCGCTTCCTGCCTCGACTTTTTTGGGGGACTGTATGCTCATATTTGTTATCGGTGGATTTGTGGATGGCCGCAATCAATGGATGAAAAATGCTATATGGGGAGTTGTGTCAACAGGTCTACTTACTGCAATTTCGACAATTATAGTTACTTGCGTCTTTACCCAAGAGGTAGGAGGGTCGTTTGCTTACCCGTTTCTCATGCTGGTTCGATCCGTTACGATATACGGGTTTATTGAAAATCTTGACGTAATAGCCATTTCCATCTGGATCATGAGTATCTTCGTTAAGCTGTGTGTATATTTGTTCGTTTGCTCCTACACAGCAAGTCAGCTTTTTCAAATTCGAAAGTGGGTGCCTCTTTGCATCGGAGTAGCAGCAATTGCTTCTATCCTTGCTATGCTGCCTCGGAACTATGTAGAAGCATCCGTCATATTCCCCTTTCACGTAGGTACTCGCTGGATTTTTCCGATTTTTATGATCGGAATACCTTGTATCTTGTGGCTCGTATCTTTTGTAAGGTTAAGATCTCAAAAGGTATAGTCAATTCTTCTCTATACGAAATTGGCTAGCTGCCCAGCTGTAATCTTTTAGATCAATAAAAGAGAAACAAACCAACTCGAGTAGTTGGCGACAATAACCGAGCAAGGTGGTTTAAGAGGGTATTATTTCGTAACCGATGGAAGTATCAAACCCTTAATGGTTGAATGGCAAGTTCTTGTCATCCGACAAGGAGAGGACAGCCTTAGACAAGTGTCGGGTGACAAGAACGTGGTTACATTAAAAGACGCATGTAATGCGACTTTTTCTTTTTATGTCCTCAAGTTCTTGTCAAAATCAGATGACAAGAACTTGGGGACATTCCCGATTTTGACAAGAACATTATGACATTCCCGATGGATCGCGATAAGATATGGATGGCTATGTATTCTTAATCACTTTAGTTTCTGGTTGATCTAACTGATGGAGTGCTGGATAATCAATCTTCCCATCACAGCATATTGTAATGAAACGGGTTTAGGAAAACGGATCCCGGGGAACATAATTTGACCTGTTGAATTTGACGTTTGCGAAAAGGAATAAAAAAATCCGACCTCCCCTAGAGTGTCGGATTTTTAGTTATGTGTAAAGAAATGTCACGAGGAGTGGTTGAATATTTGGTTGGGGAGCGAGCAACTAAGCTAAGAGACGTTCGTTAGCTATTTAAGGCCGAGTCAAGGTTTACTCGGCGAGTTTTTGTGGGCGAATAGCGATAATATGGGACAGTTGTTTTGAGGCATCAGAAGTCTTGCACTGTGGGACGCAGAACGATCTCGTTTATATCGACCTCCGCAGGCTGTTCGATGACAAAGGCGATTGCTCGTGCCACCGCGCTAGCGGGAATAGCCAATTTGTAGAAATCCATTACGGTGGATTGAGACGTGCCTGTTGTGCTGAATTTCAGATCGCTATCTACCGCCCCAGGTTCGATTGAAGATACGCGAACCTTGTTGCCGACTTCATGACGCAGGCCTTCGGAAATCGCGCGAACCGCGAATTTCGTACCCGAATAAACGGTGCCACCTGGCGAGAAGACTTTAATACCAGCAACCGAGCTGATGTTGATTATATGGCCGCTTTCCTGGGCAAGGAAGACTGGCAGGACCGAGGCAATCCCGTAAAGAACCCCCCTGAGGTTGATATCGATCATCGCGTCCCATTCGTCGGTGTTCACCTCTGCCATGGGACGGATCGGCATAACGCCGGCGTTGTTAATGAGCACATCCAGTTTTCCGAAATCGGCAATGACCGCATCGACGACAGCCTTAAATTGTTCCTTCTCGACCACATTAAGGGTATATGCTGCGGCTTTGCCGCCTGCCTCTGTGATTTGTTTAACCACCTCATCAAGCTTGTCCTTCCGGCGCGCAGCTACCGCCACTATTGCTCCTTTGGATGCGAGGTGACGCGCGGTCTCAGCTCCGAGACCAGTACCGCCACCCGTGATAAGAACTACCTTGTTTTTAATACCTTCGCTCATCAGATATCTCCTATCAAATTATTTTGGGCTGGCTCCTTATTGAAGTTTTAGGAGCTACGGCAAATAAAATGTGATCCTTAGGACTCATAAAGCCGCAAAATGAAGGCCCGTTAAAGATTAGGTTACTCAAGCGACGTTCGGATTATTAGTGCACACCTTGATTAACATTTTTTCTATATTGACCAATAACTTATGTTTCTAAAATCATCTCTAAGGCGCTCGAGCTATTCGGACGTGTAGACATTTCAGTCAATAATGCTGGCATCATGAAAACAATGCGATCGCGAACGTGACATAGGAGATATTCGATCAGCATTTTGCGCACAACGTGAGGGACATATTTCTCTTGCCAACAAGCAATGAAGGATATATCGCCAGGAGGAACCATCATTAACTTCTCTATGTGCATCTCTGGTACGATGCTCCCGACGTACAGCGTATAAGCTTCAACGAAAGGCGTGGTCGAGCAATTGAAACGCCAACTGGCCAAGTAAGATGTCCGGAGACACAAACATGAGTGCTCTTAGATTCCCGTAATTCAAGGATTTTTTAATTCAAAGCACCCATGTTTGCGAGCCCACGACACAAACATATGAGCATAATCGCGGTGGTAGTTTAGGTAGGATTAGTAAATGTTTTTTCACGTGGCGATAAGCTTAATTATTAAATGCAGATTCATACGGTGTTATACATAGAAAAAGGCATAGTAAAGAGCCGTCGCACTAGCACGGAAGTGTAATCCATATATTCCATTGTTGTTACTTTGATGGGGTCTCTTTGCTTTGTAGATGCCAACCATCTGGTTGTTGGCTTCCGTTGTAACTTTAAGTATCTGCATTTCAGATAGATATTATCAATAATCTATATTTCAAAGGGGAAGAGGATTCATTGTATAATGACGAAGCAGCGGTAATATAAAATAAATGTGATTTATACTCACCAGGGGGGAACTGTTAGATGAAAAAGATCATCATCTTTGTATTAGCGATTATTCCTTTTATCGCTCAATTGATAGCGCTGCCATTGGTAAATAGAATATATCCTTTCATTTTTGGGATCCCATTACTTCATTTTTGGCTACTTTTATGGATGATTCTGACGCCGTTTTTTACTTTGACGATTTATCAGATTCAGAAACGGTCAGGGGGGTTGAATCATGAGCACTAATTTGATGGCCTTTTATATAACAGCAACCGTTGTTATTCTCGTCATGTTGATTGGCTTTGCAGCAGGTCGGAACAAGTCATCAAGAAGCTCTGTTGAAGAATGGTCCCTTGGTGGAAGAAAATTGGGCAGCTTGTTCGTTTGGTTCTTGATTGGTGCAGATATTTATACAGCTTATACATTCCTTGGACTTACGAGCTCTGCTTTTAAAGGTGGAAGCATCGCCTTTTTTGCAACTCCTTACGTAGTGCTTGCGTATCCGATTGCCTATTTCTTTTTACCTAAACTATGGAAAGTCGGGAAAGCCCATTCATTTAGTACCTTAGCCGACTATGTTAAAGGCAGATTTGAAAGTAAAACTCTATCTGTATTAATCGCGATAATTGGCGTTTTTATGCTAATCCCATATATTGATCTCCAGCTAAGCGGGATATTAGATACGATTAAGATAGCGAGTAATGGGCAAATTAATGTTGTCTTAGTGGTAATTGTTTCTTTTTCTTTAGTAGCCTTATATACGTTTTTTAGTGGAATTAAAGCCCCCACTTACACAGCGATTATTAAGGACATTTTGGTTTGGGTCATCATGTTATACATGGTTGTGACTATTCCTATGATTCATTTTGGAAGCTGGGGAAGTATGATAGATACGGTAGTAGCTAAGTCACCTCAAATGTTAACAATTTCTTCGTCTAATACAAAGGGGATTCCATGGTTTTCTACTGCTGCGTTAGTATCTGCTTTGGCTTTGTTCATGTGGCCGCATACAGTTACAGGCATATTTAGTGCAAAAAGCGCCGAATCGCTACGGCAAAATACGATTATCCTTCCTTTTTATAATATTGTATTGATACTTGTAACTTTTCTTGGTATCACAGCGAGTCTTGTAGTAGCGAAAGGAACAGATCCACGCTACGTCTTTCTAATATTGATTCATCAGACTTATGGAGGTGTGATGCAGGGCTTGGCTTACTCAACCATAGCGCTTGCATCTCTAGTACCTTGCTCTATAATGGCCATTGGGGCATCCAATTTATTCGCAAATAATATTTATAGAGATTTGATTGCACCTAAAGCCAGCATGAAAACATTAACCGGTGTTACCCGCTATATGGTCTTTCTGGTTATTGGACTGGCTTTGATTTTTGGATTAATGTTTCCCAATGCATTGGTCTCTCTTCAACTTATGGGAGTTTCAGGTATTGTGCAGATTTTCCCTGCCGTTGTCTTCAGTTTATTTTGGAGAAACCTTTCCAAAGAAGCGGCTATATCTGGTTTGATTGCAGGTATGCTTACAGTATTCCTTGTTTATGCAAGCGGTCAAACTTATGGCTTGTATGAAGGATTTTGGGGGTTCTTCGTCAACATTGTAGTACTCGGATTGGTAAATATAATTTATTTGAAAAAAGCAAAGATTCGTACTAATTCGGTCATGGAAACAATTTTTGACTCGAAAAACATGATTAAATGAGGAAAAATGTGGCCAAGATGGCTTTGAAAGCGATCACTTACATGCATAGCGTTGAAAAAACCCATCGTCAAAGTGAAGTGACGATGGGTTTTTGTCGGGAATGGGATAAAGTTCTTACTTGATTCTGTCACACATAAAAGATAAATATTAGCATGTTCCTAAAATATTTGCTAAACAAACAAAATCACTTACTATTAAATTAGGTTTAGTTTTAATTTTATTTTGTGGTTCAACATAACCGCCGCTATACTTACCAAATTCAAAAGGACGAGGAATATAGGCAGTTGAAATACCAGCATTAGCAGCACCGTCCAAGTCAGCAGGATGTGCTGAAACCATCAATATTTCTTGAGATTTTCCACCGAGAAGATTCACTGCATCCATATAAATGGTTGGGTCAGGCTTGAATTTATTAAACATTTGACCTGATATTATAAAATCCCATGGTAGATTCCAGTATTTCTCCATATCTAATAAAAGTCTAAAATCACCATTAGAGAATGGGCCTAACATATATTTTTTGCTTAATTGTAATAATCCAGGTAAAGAATCGCACCATGGTGTTAAGCGATGCCATATTAAGTTAAGTTGTTCTATATCCTCTGGGCTAATAAAAGTGATTCCATAACGCTCAATTAACTCAAGCAATTTCCTTTTATTTAGCACATCAATTTTTTCCACGGGTCTTAAACCCTTTACTATCTCATCAACTGCATTAGTATAACCTTCCACTCTCCATGAATTTGCAAATGAATGCCAGTCTATTGAGAAACCATACTTATTTCCTAAACAAATGCCAGTTTCTACAATAGCACCATGCCAATCCATTACAGTACCGAAAGTATCGAACATTATAATTTTTATTTTTGAAATATCCATCAGAACCTCCGGTGATGATTGGAATGTAAACTGTATTATTATATGATTTATCATGAATTAATATGGCTAAATTCCTAACACATCATGCATAAAACCAGGAATATAGAGCAAACTCAGGAAAAAATGGTCTTAGAGTAATAGAGGAGGATTGGAACCCCAGTTGATCTATATATGTACCAGTAACCCCTAACCATCTTATCGTCAATATTTAATTCGGGGTCGTACCCCTAATCATGGTTTAGGTGTAGGTAGACGAACAAAATAGCTTTCAGGATCTATGCTCCTCTTACATGAATGTTCGATACGGTATCGTTGATATCATGTCCCATGTCTTCGAAAGTATTTTCATGCTTCTAGTAATGCACCTCTCCAAGAAAGAATCGGTGAAGCGATTCTTCGTACCGTCATCGAGACAGCACCTAAGCTCGTGAACAATTTGAACAATTACGAATATCGCGAAGTCATGTTGTTAAATGGAACATTAGCCTTAAACGACTAACTGCAATGGGTGTTAAACCGGATTGGGCGACGCATCTAATCGAACATGCTGTATCGGCTGTCCATGACATACCACATGGCGGGGGACTCGCGATACTCTTCCCGCATTGGATGGAACACGTCGCGGCTGTGCGTCCGGAGAAAGTCGCACAGCTGGGTGTTCGTGTATTCGATTTGAATCGGACAGGACAAACGAATGCTCAATTGGCATCGGAAGCGATCTTGTCTCTAAAGAAATTTTGGACATCCATCGGAGCACCTACAAAATTATCGGACTATGGAATAGATGATAAGGAAATTGAACTGATGACGGAAAGGGCTATGCTCGCAGAGCAAGTAGGTAGCTATGTTCCTCTTACAAATAAAGACATCAGAAAAATTTTGAGAAATTCTTTATAATGGAATTATCAGAGGGGCTGTCTCATAAGAGATAGCCCCTTGTTGACTTAGATAACTTAGAATGCTGCGAAGTCGGTGAGTTTTTTTGTTCGTATTGGAATAGAAGCGCAGATATCTAATAGGAGGAGTTTGATTGGAACGTGTATACATAGATTCCAATGGCACAAAAGAGCTTATTTAAAAGTCGTCGGGTTCCTTTAATTTGATTATTACTAACTGTGAAAATTATTTTCATTTATACACTTATAAGCAAGGCTGCTTTGAAGCCCAGATTGAGAGCATTTTATAACGTCAAAAACATTTTACCGGAGGTTAAGTTTACGCTGTTTCAGTATGGCGATAATTAGCAGAAAAAGCGGTAACCCGGTGATGAAAATTGGGAGAACAACGTTTTTCCAGAATCTAGGGAACGACATTTGTGATACCACGATGTTATTTGGAGAAAGTGCAATCAGAAATAAAATGACGGCGGCAATTCCTGTCATCTTTCTCCACCTTATAATTCCAAATAATTTGGCTGTACCGTAACTGGTCATGAACAAATACATGGATAGCTTAATGAAGATGCTGAAGATTAAGACGTTCACCGCGAGCACGTCAATATTTTGAATGAATTCCATAACGGATACATATTGACATATCGAATAAACGGGGTAGATAAAATAAGTTGGCAGTACGGGACCAATAATCATACAAGTACTTGCCGCCATTACGACAAGCAATATGCCAGCTAATGCAACCCCACCAATTGCTGTAACGGTGACTTTTCGTTGTGTAGGCAGAAATCCAACCAGCATTAATACTGCGATTGACTCTCCAAGGAAAGATAACGTCCCAAGGCTTCCTTTTACTACTGAGCTGAAACCATTCATAGGAGTTAATGGTAAGAGTCTATATGGCTGGAAATCCTTTGTTAAAAATATAGTTATCAAGATGATTGTTCCTACGATGAAGGGACCGATGATCTCACTGCAACGTCCTAAGGTTTGGATGCCGCCATTTACAGTGTAGACCATCATCACGACCATCATAATCATAATGACCCAAATCGGTGTTTTGGAGAACAGCGTCATAAACACGAAATCCGCGTACTCCCGAAGAATAATACCCCCAACTGCAAACCAAATCGCAAGATACAATACGAAAATCACTTTACCGAACCACTTACCGATAATATCGGATACGAATTCATCAAACGTTTTTCCGGGATACAATAAACTCAATTTAACGGATATGTAGGTGATGACAAGGCTCGCCAGGAGAGCCAAAAACACCGATAACCATGCCACTTGGCCGCTTTCATTGAAGGCATCTCCGATAGCCAGTAATGCAGTCATTCCAATTTCCATCGTTACGAGCAGCCAGAACAGCTGATTCAAAGACAGTTTCATGTGATCCCAACTTTCATTTGACTTGAATCGAAGAATTTTGTTGTCCGAGTTGTTTGATTTCCAAATTAGTTCGAACGACGAATTCGGAATTAACGAAGATCGTATCCCAATCCTTTTTGTGTTGTTTCCAATAGTTTGGATGTTGTCGATACAACGTTTCTCCAATGCCGAGCACGTCTAACTTATATGTTTTCTGCACCTTTTCGATGAGCTGAAGCATCTGCTTGCTGATCTCCTGATTGAATGATTCTTGAAGTTTCATTAGATTGGAATAATTAGATAACACAAGCGACGTATTGTTTTCTTTTATGACGATATGCCCTTTAATTGCAATCTCAATTCGAATTTTGTCAGAATCCAAGACTGTAATGCGGATTTTGCTTTTCGGTTGGAAGACGACTCCGGATGATTGGCCCTGAAGTTCGCTCGTGAGAACTATATATTTGCCTAATCCAAGGATCCAGTCTCTATTGTGCGCTTCTTCATTGTCTAAGTATCCCACCAACTGATTGTCGTGATTGAATATAGCACGGCCATAGAACATCATCGTTGGCTTAGCAAGGCCAGGGGGAAATATTTTCTGCATGACAGGCAGCGTTGGCGAGCTTCCTTCTCCCCTGGAAGCTATTAAATATTCAACTAAAGAACTTCCGACTATACCTCCGGTAGCCTGATGAATTTTGATAGGCGCCATTCCCGGGAGCTCCTCTAGTGGATAGTTGACTTTCATAATATCCATCGCAGTACCGTCTTTCACTACCCATATATCTGTCCGAAGCCTGCTATCCGGATCGTGAGTATAAGAGTCAAGAATTTCAGATATTCCGCTTTTTGCAAGCTTTTCTCCAATGAATAGATTGCGTCTATGCCCGCGAGTCATCGACCTGGAAAGGTAACGCTGCATAATCTCGATCGAGTCATAAATATTTGTGCCGCTGCTTGTCTCAAGAAAATAAGACGGTTTCGATGATGCTCGTCCTTCCCCCGTTTTGGAGGGAATAAAAAGTTGAGCAGTAGCAAGGTAACGTTTGCCCTTACCTTCGTCCAAATCAATCCCGCCTGCAAGATCAAAAACCTGATCATTCAGCTCTTTTCGATCCCAGCAGCCGCATAATAGACAGGCGAGTATCAGTATTGATATGCAAACTTTACAGCTCCCCTTCATTACTATTCTTCCTCCTAAACACGGACAGTCCATATCTGATTCGGCTAGTATGCGTTCGTGGGGCTCTGATGAATACATCACTCAATTGCCGGGGACGTAACGGGGAGACAGGGGACAAATATGGAACGCCGAATGGCTCCAATCGGGCCATGTGCGCTAAAAGCCCGATCGTTCCCATAGCGACTCCATATAGCCCGAACATCCCTGAAAGGAGAAGCATCGGAAATCGAAGGATCCGGAAAGCGATGCTCATGTTGTAACGAGGTATGGCAAAAGAAGCAATGCCGGTCATCGAAACAACGATTACCATAGGTGCAGATACGATTCCGGCTTGGACGGCAGCTTGTCCGATGACAAGTGCGCCTACGATGCTGACTGCTGAACCAGTCGCCTTGGGCAAACGAATTCCCGCTTCACGGAGTGCCTCGAACATGAATTCCATCAATAATGCTTCAATGACGCT
>NZ_JAQFVF010000077.1 GCF_027789125.1 Paenibacillus aestuarii
ATGCTGACTGCTGAACCAGTCGCCTTGGGCAAACGAATTCCCGCTTCACGGAGTGCCTCGAACATGAATTCCATCAATAATGCTTCAATGACGCTGGGAAACGGAACGCCTTCTCGAGCCGTCGTAATGCTGAAAAGGAAATTCGTCGGCATGAGCTGTGAATGAAACGTTGTAATCGCTACAAACAACGAAGGAAGATAGAGCGAGACGGAGAAGAGAATGAGCCTTGTCCACCTCATAAGAGAAGCGAAAATGAATCGTTCGTAATAATCATCTGCTGACTGAAACGTTGACCAAAACGTCATAGGGACGATTAATGCATTTGGCGAACCGTCCGTCAGTAAAGCGACTTTGCCTTCCAAAATATTAGCCGCAACAATATCTGGGCGTTCTGTTAGTTGGATTTGAGGGAATGGAGTAAACGATACATCCTCAATCATTTCTTCGATATAACCCGAATCTAAAATCGCATCCGTTCGAATGCGGTTAACCCGTTCCTTCACCTGACTCAATACATTCTCCTGGACAATACCTTCCACATATACGATAATGACGCTTGTTTTGGATAACGAACCGATTTTGACGGATTCAAGTTTTAAGCGAGTCGATTGAATTCTTTTACGAATAAGCGATGAATTTACTTCAATTCGTTCCGTAAAACTCTCTCGAGGACCTCGAATTGATTGTTCAAATGTCGGCTCGTCAATGCTTCGGCCATCTTTTGATTTCAAATCCAGCAAAATACAACTGGATCTTCCTTCGATAAATACAGCTGATTGGCCTTGAAGAAGCAAATTGCAGACTTCTTGAATGTATCGCGTCTCGCTACTTGGGGCAACGGAAGAGATGTGAGCAGTCGTAAATAAACCACACCACTCAGAGGAATCGGGTCGAAAGAGTTCATTGTTTAGTTTGTCCGTATCGACTAATCCCGCGATATAAATGATCAGTATGCTTGGACCGCCAGGAGGATGGATGGAGCGAAACGTAATATCGAAACAAGCATCGAACAGTTGACGCAGCACTTGTTCGTTCTCCGCTTGAATTTGAGAAATGAGTGTGTCCAACTTGATTTCACCTCACATATCTTTGCCAAAGTTATTTTTCCATTAATTCTCATATTTATGCATGATGAGCATGATGACTGAAGCAGATGAAGCAAGTGAAGGACTAGCACATTTTATCATTAAGGATCCAAACGGATTCAAGTTCTTTTCGATCAACATCGGTAAAAAACGGTAATGCCAAAAGGCCCGTCCGCATGAGGTCGGGCTTTTCTGTATGGAAAGACCAAGAAATCGGTTGCCTTTGTTATATAAAATGACAATAAAACAAGCATAATCATAGATTCATGGAAACCAGCAGCTAACTTCAAAAAAACAATGTTATTTTACATGACATGGAGTTCGAAATTCCTTGACAGAATTTTGAACTCCTGATACGATCTTATTAATAACACCACAGCACTAATTATTGTCGTATCGTTGCACAAAAGGGTTGGTTTTAAATAAATCAATCTATAATTCTTGATTTTTTTAATCTATTAATAACATCATGGTATTAATCGAAGGTGGCAAAGTAATGGATATCAGCAAACACGATCAGGAGTTTATAAAGAAAAAAAATAAGAATATGGTGCTCGACCTCATAAAGAGCAGCCGTCCGATATCCAGAGCGAAGATTGCGAAGCTCACCTCGATGAGTGCCACTTCTGTAGGGCGTATCGTCAACGATCTTTGTCAAATGGGTATGGTGAAGGAAACGGAGCAATACTCCTCGGGTGTAGGAAGAAAAGCGACGATGCTAGATATTGATGCCAGTTCCGTGCTCACGATCGGTGTCGAGATGGATAAAGGATTGATCCAAATCGGCATCGTCGATTTTGACGGTCACATTATTGCTGAAAAAAGTATAACGAAGCTTTATCACTTGGATGAGCCTGCCCAGGTGGCGAGCGAGCTTTCCAAGCACATTCAAACGCTTATTGATCAGAATGATATTGTTATTTCCAAAATCATCGGAATTGGAATCGGCGTTCCGGGCATCATCGATATGTCTAAGGGAACGATTGTTTTCTCTTCGCAATTAGGCTGGGAGAATGTTCATTTCGCTGCTTTGCTGGAGGCTCATCTAAATATTCCGACTGTTATCGATAATGACCTGAAGGTCAAAGCGCTGGGCGAAACGTACTATGGCTTCGTCAAAGGATCGAAAAGAGCGGTATTGCTCGGTTTCGGCAGCGGAGTCGGTTCCGCGCTCGTTATTGATGGGATCGTGTACCGGGGAGAATCGAACATCGCCGGCGAGATTGGCCATTCAACGGTAGACCCGAATGGCATGTTATGTGAGTGCGGGAAAAGAGGCTGTCTGCAAACGTATATTGCTGACTTCACCATTATTCAGGAAGCCAATAAAGTGAAGCCTGTCACAAGTATTCAGGAAATATTCGACAGCGCTCATAATAATGAAATGTGGGCAGCGCAAATTATCGACCGTGCCTGCACGTATATCGCGATTACCGTCAGCAATGTGGTATGCATGTATAATCCGGATACGATCATTCTCGGTGGGCATTTGATTGAACAGCATGGAGAAATGCTTGAAACGGTGAAGCAAAAAGTGAATCAGTTCATTTGGGGGCCATTTAACGGGACATATAAGCTGGTGAGTTCCAAATTGCAAAGCAAAGCGGTGCTTATCGGAGCGGCGACCCTTGCGCTGCAGCAGCGATTGGATCATGAAATGTAATCAACCATCTATCATGAGGAGGAAGTCATATGGATCAAATATTGCTGGAAGAGTATCGCGGAGACACGCTCGAATGCGTGCATCGGGGACACATTTGCGGAGTTTCTTATAGCGGGGACGTGCAATATGCTGTCGGTGATACGAACGCCGTGACATTTCTGAGATCGGCCGGCAAGCCATTTCAAGCAATTCCCGTGCTGCGCCATGGCGCCGATGTCCACTTCGGGTTAACCGGAAAGGAAACGGCCATCATGATGGGGTCACATCGCGCCGAGCCGTTTCATGTTGAAGCGCTCGAGTCAATGCTGAGGAAGATTGGCGTGGTGGAAGAGGGGCTTGTCTGTCACCCGACTTACCCGCTCAGCGTCTACGCGACAGAGGATTTACTTCGCAAGCAAGCGCCTAAGCGTTCGATTTATCATAATTGCTCCGGCAAGCATCTGGGGGTTTTAGCACTCTGCAAAATGATGGGATATCCCTTGGAGACCTATTTTGAACCTCAGCACCCTGCACAGCTGGAGATTATGGAAACGCTCTCATATCTGTCGGAGTGTCCGGTTGACCAGATTCAGCTTGGCACGGATGGCTGCGGGTTCCCCGTCTTTGCGATTCCTTTGAGAAACTTGGCCACCGCTTTTCTCAAGCTGGCTTGCCCGGAGCTCATTGAGGATATGGCGACTCGTGCCGCTGTTCAGAAGATGGTAGGCCTCATGAATGAACACTATGAGATGGTTGCTGGTTCAGACCGTATCTGTTCGTCTTTGCTCATGGATTCGAATATCGTAGCGAAGGGCGGAGCGAAGGGCGTCTATTGTTTTGGACTAAAAAAAGAAAAGCTAGCCTTTGCCTTGAAAGTGCTCGACGGTTCCGAGGACGAATGGCCGTTAATTGTCGCCTCGATTTTGGAGCAGATTCAATATGTCAATACGAACACGATCCGCAGCATGTACGAGCTCGCACCGATAGAGATCAAGAATGATAACAAGAAGGTTATTGGGCGCAACACCGCTGTATTCACGCTTGAAGCCCACTCATAAGCGATATGAGCATTGTCGGGTCCGCACAAGTAAAGCTCCGGCAAGTTACATATATAATTTCGAGAAACAACGGGAGGGGTTATTTTGAAAAAAAGAATGTCAACTATGGTGATGAGCATGGTTCTTGTGCTGACGGTCGGACTTGTCGGCTGTTCCAGCGAACCTGCGGGAAGTTCCAGTAATGCCAGTGGTGCAGCTCAAAGTTCAGGCAAAAAAGAGAAAATCTCCTATTTAGATCCGCTTCCAAGCCCAGAGCGAACAGCACTCATGCAGGATTTCATCAAACAATTTCAAAGCAAAAACCCGAATATTGAAGTCGAATACACATCCGTTCCTTGGGATGAAGCGAATAAAAAATGGTTGGCGCTCGGTGCTGCCAAGCAGCTCCCGGACGTCATCAGCATCGACGACACATCTCTCGTAGCCATGTCTGCGGCTGGGTATCTCGAAAATCTGCAGCCTTACTATGACAAATGGGATCAAGTAGGCAATGTGACCGAGGCGTTCAAGCAGGCAAGAAATAAGTATCAAGGGAAGGTCTATGCCATTCCCGATGGATTTTTGCTTCAAGGCCTATTTATTCGCAGCGACTGGTTCAAAGAAAGCAACTTGCCGGAGAAAATCGATACATGGGACGATTACTTCAAGCTTTCCCAACAGCTGACGGATCCTTCCAAAGGAAGATACGGCATTTCCTTCCGTGGCGGTGCGAACGGTATTCTTCGGGCTATGGAATACGTAATGGCAGCGACGCACAGCGACAGCTGGTTTGACAAGGATGGCAAATCGATTCTTTACAAACCTGAGGCGCAAGCGGCATTCAAGAAGTTTTATGACATCTATTTGAACGGTAATTCGCCTAAAGAGTCGATAAACTGGGGCTTTAATGAAATGGTTCAGGGATTCCTAAACGGCCAGACCGCCATCCTGAATCAAACCCCTGAAGTCATTATTACGGCGCAAAAGAACATGAAGGAAGGCACATGGAACGTCGTGCCGATGCCGAAATCCGATGACGGCAAACGTTATATTTTCTGGGGGTACACAGCCGCATATGCGATGGCAGCCAACTCCGAACACAAGGATGCAGCTTGGAAGTTTATTCAATTCCTTAGCTCCCCTGAGATTAATTTGCAATATTCCATTAAAAATTCGACCATTCCGATTTACAACGACAATCTGAAGGATCCGAATTTCAGCAAAGGCCCGATCGCTGGTTATGCAGCTGCGATGGCGGACTCCAATATTGTATTCGCCGGACCGCCGAGCCATCTGACGAAGTTGGGACAATTCTCGGGTACGTTTGCCGTACAAGAGACCCAAAAATATTTGAGCAAAACGCAATCCCTCGAGGATACAATCAAGCATTTGGCTGATTTCCTGACACAGGAGCAGCAAGAGTATTTGAAAAATAATAAACAATAACATCAAGAAGCAGATAACCGGGGCGGAGTTCTGTCCCGGTTGTCTTTTCCTTATCCCAAAGGGAGGTGAAGCGGCTTTGAAATTGAGATTGAAACTATGGGAACCTTACTTGCTGATAGCACCTGCCGTCCTGATTTTGTTAGCTTTTTTTGCCTATCCGCTGCTCCAAGGACTGAAGCTGGCCTTCATGCACTATATTTTGTTTGAACCGAATGACGTTCGTTTTTCTGGTTTGGCAAACTTCAAAGCTATACTTACAGACAATAATATTGTCCGAATTTTGTTGAATTCTTTACTGTGGGTCGTTTTGACAGTCGGCTTGCAATTTGTTCTCGGATTTATGCTGGCGTTAGCTCTGAATACCAGATTTAAAGGCAAAAACATCTACCAATCGATCGTATTTCTTCCATGGGCGGTCTCTGCCTTTTTGATCGGGATGATTTTCAAGTGGATGTTCAGTGAACAGAATGGTTTGATCAACTACTTGTTGATGAAGCTGGGAATAGTGGATAAAGGCATTCCGTTTTTGGCGCTTCCGGGCTTTTCGATTTTTCCCATCATCATTGCGATGGTCTGGTACGGCGTACCGTTTTTTGGCATCATGCTGCTGGCCGCCTTGCAATCGGTGCCCAAAGATATTTACGAATCAGCAGATATCGACGGTGCTGGCCGATGGACGAAGCTATTTTCCGTGACCATTCCCTACATTAAGCCAACCATCATTCTTACGGTTCTGCTTCGGGTTATTTGGGTGTTCAATTCAGCGGATCTTATTTATATCATGACAAATGGGGGGCCTGCTAACACCTCGCATAACTTATCATCCTATATTTTCAATCAGATTTCCTATACAACGGATTTCGGTCAGGCGTCTGCTCTTGGCGTAATCATGTTAATCATCCTCATTCTATATACGTTAATTTTCCTTCGAACAACCAAATATGACGAAGCAGGTGATTTCTAAAATGACTTCCTTCGGACGAAAAGCGGCTCCCGAATTCGTTAGAATTGTTGTATTGTTGCTTTTTGCATTAGGGACACTGCTTCCGTTTTATTGGATGATTGTGACTTCTTTGAAAACAAGACAAGAAATCTATAGCGGCAAGTTGACTTTGTGGCCCAAAGCGCTAACCTGGGTGAACTATGTAGATACGCTGCAAAATACAAGTTTTCCCCGATATTTATTGAACAGCTTTACAGTTAGTATGTGTAGTGCAATTCTGGTTTTGCTTGCTTCCATCTTGGGAGGTTACAGTTTGGCCAGATATCAGTTTAAGGGAAAAAAACTGGTGCTCGTTTCCTTTTTAGCAACCCAAATGGTGCCTGTCATGGTGATTCTCGTGCCCTTGTTTATTACCTTTGGCCAAATCCATTTGTTGAATAAGCTACCTTCATTGATTATTACTTACACGGCGATGAATATACCGTTCTGCTTGATTACGATGTCCAGTTTCTTTCAGCGTATTCCGGTTTCTTTGGAAGAAGCGGCCATGATTGACGGCTGTAACAAATTCCAGACGATGACTAAAGTTGTACTGCCGATGATGCAGCCGGGGATCGTCGCGACCTTTGTGTTTGCTTTTATTGGGGCTTGGAACGATTTGTTCTTTGGCGTTATGTTTACAAATAGCGAATCTGCCAAGACGGTTCCTGTCGGTTTAAGCAGCTTTGTTCAAAAATTCGATATCAATTGGGGGCAGATGAGTGCGGCAGGTATGATCTCGCTCATTCCTGTCATTATCATGTTTGCCATCGTGCAAAAATATATCGTTGCTGGTTTAACACAAGGTGCTGTGAAAGGTTAGGTGAAACGTGTGCTACTCGAAGTTATTGCTACAAGTATGAGGGACGTGATTGCGGCGGAACGGAGTGGTGCCGATCGGATCGAACTCATTACCGGAATGGTGGAAGGCGGATTGACGCCAAGTTATGGGCTGATCGAAGCAGCGGTTCAGGCGACTAAGCTCCCCGTTCAGGTGATGATTCGCCCACACAGCTATTCATTCTGTTATGATCGTCTAGACGTTGCTGCAATGATTGCGGATATCCGCATGGTCAAACAACTCGGGGCCGCTGGCGTCGTGTTGGGTGCGCTTACCCCGGAAGGGCGTTTGGATGTGGAAGTGATAGCAAGATTGCTGGAAGAGGCCGAGGGGCTTTCCGTCACCTTCCATCGAGCGTTCGATGAGGTTCGGGATGTTGAGGAAGCGCTAGTCGAGCTTGAGAAGTTCAAGCAAATCGATCGTATACTTACCTCCGGCGGTAAGCCCAACGTCTTGGATGCTGTCGTGGAGATGAAGCGTTTGGTCGCTTGGAGTCAACAGACGTCAATACAGATTTTGGCAGGAAGCGGTCTTACAATTGCGTCACTGCTCGCATTTGTAGCCGAAACAGGCGTTCAAGAGGTGCATTTCGGCAAAGCTGTGCGCATGAATGGCGATGCGCTTAGCCCGATCGATCCCGCTCGGATCCAACAGATTAAACAACTACGGTACGAGTCTGCTAAGACGGATGCATGAAGGAGCAACTATGACAATCGATGAGTACTTTTTAGGAATAGACATTGGTGGAACCAAAATGTTGACTGCCTTGGTGGATGCTCAAGGGCGTGTACTTGCCAAAGATCAACAGCCCACTTTAGCTGCAGAAGGGGAGCATGAGGTCATCAGACGGCTGATCGATATGATTGAGGCGCTGCTGTCCTCTGTACCCAATCTCCAAGCTCGAAGCATTCAAAGTCTAGGTATCGCAACTGCGGGTATACTTGATATGAGTACTGGAACAATCGTTCTGTCGACCAATTTAGGCTGGAGAAATGTTGCCTTAGGGCCAATATTGGAACGGAGATTCGGCGTTCCGGTTCGTTTAATCAATGATGCTAGTGCAGCGGCACTGGGAGAATGGCTGGTTGGTGCAGGCAAAGGAACCGAAGACTGTGTGTATGTTACCGTGTCCACGGGAATAGGAGGCGGTGTCATCAGTGGTGGCCGCATGCTGCTGGGAGCTTCGAACAATGCAGCGGAAATCGGTCATATTAGCATTGATAGGAATGGGCCCGTTTGTAAATGCGGGAATAGAGGTTGCGTAGAAGTATATGCCGCCGGCAACTCCATAGCTCGTCAGGCCGCTGAAGAACTACGCGCCGGTAAGCTGCAAACTCCTTTGCTGGCCGATTTGGCCGGACAGGATCCGGAGAAGGTGACAGCGAAGCTTGTGGCAGAAGCCGCTTCAAGCGGTGACCCTTATTCTGTCTCTTTGCTGCAAAAAGCGGGGGAGGCGCTCGGGGTTGCGATGGTGACGATCATTCATCTATTCAATCCGGAGGTCATCATTTTCGGTGGCGGGGTTTCGCAAAGTGGGGATGTGCTCTTCGAGCCCATGCGGAGAACGATTCAAGAACTAGGAATTGAAGGCATGGTAAAAGATGTTCTGATCACCCGTTCTTCGCTCGGTGTGGAAGCGGGGGCAATCGGTGCTGCATTAGTATGGAAGTATGTAAATCAAGCCGATAAGGAGAATTCACTTGAAAATTGAAGTCATACCTGAAGAAGCCATTCGTTCCAGAGTTGCGGACTTGCTAACGGAGCAGTTGAAGCACAATCCGAAATCGGTACTGGGCATGACCACTGGCTCATCGCCGTTAAAGTATGGGATTTATCGCGAATGGATCCGGCGAGAGCAAGCAGGTGAGCTTGCATTTCATGAAGCGAAATTCGTGAATCCCGATGAGCTGGTTGGCATTCCCGCCGATCATCCGGAAAGCTATCGCTCCTATATGCGAGAGCATTTGTTCAGTCAACTTCAGACGCTTCGATCCGAGCCTCACATTCCGGATGGCTATGCAACGGATCTATTGGCTGAATGCCGGAGGTTTGATCAATTGTTGGCCGATCTTGGTTATGTGGATTGGCAACTTATGGGGTTAGGCTTAAACGGACATATTGCTTTTATAGAACCAAGTGATCACATACCGGCGAAAACGTATATTTCGCAGTTGTTCGAAGAGAATAGACCTACTCAATCGCTGCATTTTCGTTCTGAAGATGAGGTACCCAAGCGTTCGATAACGATTGGTTTGGAGGCCGTTATGAAGGCGAAGTCCATTGTTCTGGTGGCTGCAGGGGAGAATAAAGCCGACATGGTGGCCAGAGCTTTTTCTGGACCAATCACGACTTGCGTGCCAGCCTCTTTCTTACAGCTGCATGCGAATGCAACGATCATTCTCGATCCTGCAGCTGCTCGGAGAATTTCATTGTAACAAACTGTCAGGTGTTAAAGTTGATCTCATTTAAGGCCGCGTAAATCGCGGTTTTTTGTTTTAGTGGAAGTTATAAAACAAGTCTTATAGGAGTTAAGAGAACTGTAGCGCAGTCCCTGATAGTTTTGCATTCAACTGTTAAAAGGGGCTATTCTTTTTTCATTCCAGTAGCGTAGAAATGATGGTTTATTGTGCATAGAGAAAATTAGTATATTTTTCATTGACAGAACATTTTGGCAGCAGTATGATGACATAGAAAAACGAAGAGGTCCTCGTTAGGTGAGGCTCCTATACGAACATAAGCCACTGCCCGGAAACATCGAAAGATGCCAATGGGTAGAACAGGAATTGCCGGACTAAGGCTCTTCTTAAGGTGGCTAAAGAAGCGTTGTTCTTTTACGTCGTGTAGTGCCAAAGCTCGACTTGGGGGATTCCGGATATTTGCATGCTTATTTAGTATGCAGTTCTATGTCCTTCAGTTGAGCTGGGGGGCATTTTTATTTTCAAGGATTTGGGTAATTGCAGTGGCATAGCGTCAGTACGAAGAGTAAAATACTGGAGAACTAAATGATAAAAGGAGAGGGGTTGAGCCAATTTATGGGTAGTCGAGGTTTGTCTGAACCAGAACCGGAACCAACAAGTATATCGGCAGTCAGGTTAAAACTAAATACCGTAACAGAGTATGGTTCTAACTCCTCTCTTACGGGGTAAGTTGGATCTGGCTGCCTTAAAAAAGGAGGTAGTCAACATGTCCAAGATGAATTTTTTCCATAAAAAGATACAATTTAAGAAGGCTGCTCAAATTCAGGGCTTTGATATTGAGTTAGATAAGGAAAATACACGCCGCATTGACAGATTAGTGGATAACTACGAAAAGAGTATCTTATCTCACTTAGATGAAGCTTATCAAAGAAAGACAAGTTGGTCTGACCGAATTGCGGATCGCATCGCATCGTTCGGCGGTAGCTGGAGATTTATCATTTACTTCGCAATTTTTCTAATTGTCTGGATTCTCTGGAATGCACTACCTTTTACAAAGATTCATTTTGATGAACCACCCTTTATACTTCTTAACTTGTGTTTATCTTTTATTGCTGCGTTCCAAGCACCCGTAATTATGATGAGCCAAAACCGCCAAGCCGCTCGGGATAAGCACGAATCAATTATTGATTTTGCAATCAACTACAAAGCTGAACAAGAGATTGACGATATGCAGAGCCACCTTCACCGGATCGAAGGCGAGCTTATGGAGATAAAGAAACTTTTACTTGCATCTCGACAAACGAATGAATGATTGAATGACCCTACGGATGTGAACCCGCAGGGTCATTTTAGATTTGGCTTGACTTCAGGATCCTCCTGTAACTCCTCAATTTCTGTCCATCGTCGTTCAACATTAAGAATAGAGTAGCCGTTACGAGGCTACTCTATTTATAATGTTGACGGCGTTTTCATGATTAATAAGGAGGTACCCCATGAGTCCAATTAAGCCTATCGCAAATTGCTTGTCTGCAATTACTATCTTCTTGTCACTGTCGGCATGCAATCATACACCTTCCGAGCAATCGGAAAGCTTGAAGGAAAAGAGGAGTCAAACATCCGAACGTATCGGCTCTCCCCAGTTGCTGTCAGCTAGCACGCCCATTTCCGAGGAGAAAAAGTTAGCTCAGGAACAAGCTGATGTCGTGCTGATTGGGAGCGAGCTAGAAGGACTTTATTTGGCAAAAGCGGCTGCTGATGAAGGGTTACGCGTTTGTATTCTGGATCCCAGACCTGCATTTGGTGGGCAAGTATTGCAAGGAGAAATGCTATTCCTCGACGCGACAAGGGACGCCCATCGAAAGTCACTCGTCCAAGGCCGGGTAAAGGAATTATTCGACGGCTTTAAGAACGGCCAAATAAGAAAGATCCACGATTTTCAGCACTATATGGAGAAACTGGTCAAGGGTATTCCTGTTACGCAAGCAGTAAGAATTGGTCAAGTGGGTAAAGTTACTGGTGTGGATGGAAACGAACATATATCCTCTCTCACTTACACCACTAGCGATGGGGTGCAACACCATATTACAGCGTCGTCATGGGTTGAGAATACTGATTACGCTGCTTTTGTAAATCAATTACACGTGACAAGAGCGCCTGGACTTGAAAAATTATACGGACAATCGAAGATTGAATATATGGGCTCAAGTTACATGATGAAATTCAAGCATGTAAATTGGAAGAAATGGCTCTCTGTGTTTAACTCGATGAAACTGGAAGAGCGGAAGAAAAAATTCGGCACGGCTTTTTTAACGGAAAGCTATGCACTCTCATTCGACGCAGTGACGAAGGCTTATAAACCAACGAGCGATCGACTCTTTTTACGTGGCTTCAATGCGATCAATCAGTTGAATGGAGACGTGCTAATTAACGGTTTGCTTATTTTTGACGTCAATCCAGCGGATGATGCTTCTGTTAATCAGGCGATCGCTCTTGGCCAAAAGGAGATCCCGTTCATTTTAGAGCTTTTTCGTAAGAACCTCCCCGGATGGGAGAACGCTGAACTGAACGGCTTTCCTCCTTATCTTTACATTCGCGAATACAATCATTATGAAACTGCGTATACGCTTCAGGCGTCGGATTTGTTATCTGGTCGGATGTTCGACGATAACGTTAGCATCGGCGGTTACCCGATAGATTTGCAAGGTATTACGGCTAACAAATGGGGGGTCGAGATGGGGCGTCCTGACAAATACGGAATACCTCTTCGAAGTTTTGTGCTGAAGGGCTACGATAATGTCTTAATGGCCGGCAAGAACGTAGGCGCATCGGCGATCGCTTATGGAAGTGTGCGTATTCAGCCGAATACGAGCACGGCAGCCGAATCGATCGGGGTGCTTCTGGGTGAACTACGTGGCACAAAGTATACTGTTGCGAACGTACCGGCTATGGAGATGGAGCGCGTACAGCATTTGCTGGCAATGAAGTATCACATCAATGTAATAGGAGTTAGGGGAGAGAATAGGGTGCAAGGGTGGTCTAAAGATGAGTTGCAAAAGCTTGATACGGGCGAGATTAATATTACGACATACAAGCACAAAAAATAGCGAAAAAGAAGCAGTCACAGCTATGAGTCAGCTGCTGTCGGGTGACAAGAACATGTTCTCATTAACAACCGCATTAAATGCGGTTTTTTTGCGTTAGGGGATAAAATTCTTGTCAAGACCAACTGACAAGAACTTTTTCTCAATACCGAAGGAGAGGAGGGAATCAACATTGACGAGTTCCGTGGAAGGATTAGTGGACATTTAAACGAATTGATTAATAAAGTGTCAAAAATCATTTAAGGAGATAAACTCGAAAATGTTGGATATGGATAAAATCTTTTTAATTTCAGATATCCCTGGGTATACGCCCCAAATTAGCCGGCTAATGTCAATGATGAATTATGCAAGGTATACTACCTTTCAAAGCGTTCAAGGACTAACGACAGAGCAGTTAGATTTTACAATTGATTCAACAAGCAATTCAATTGGTTCATTATTATTACATTTTGCTGCAGTTGAGTATGCGTATCAATTGTATACATTTGAGCATAGAGATCTAAATGAAGATGAAATGAAGAAATGGGGAGCGGCATTAGACTTAGGGGAATTAGGTAGAGAGCAAATCAAAGGAAATAAACTTGAATACTATATTCATATATTAAATGAAATAAGGGATAAGACTTATGATTTATTTAAACTAAAGACAGACGAGTGGTTATACGAAGAGCATGAATTTTGGAATCAGAAAACGTCTAATTATTATTTTATGTGGTTTCATGTCCTTGAAGATGAGATCAATCATAGAGGCCAAATTCGTTGGCTAAGAAAAAGACTACCAATTGATATTAGATCAGGGAAAGATTGAACTAAACTTAAAACGAGAACTCGACAAGATATCATTTTTTATTAGAAAGAACAAGCCTTGAGGTTTGTTCTTTCTTTTTATGGGTATTGCTATACCGGGGGATTAAACCTTGTCAATGTTTATTTGTTAATGATCAATTCAAAGGTGGTATACTTAAAAAAGTGTATGATGAATAAACGTCCCAAGTAGCTGGAAAAGTATTCCATAGATTTCCGTTCTATTTCGCTTAATCTAGACGGAACGCTTCTTTAATAGTCAAGATGGCAAAAATCCAATGGATGAGTTTTTTCACGCATGCTTTACACTATTGTTATAATTATTTTGAGTAATAGAAACGGAGAGAGATAAGTTCTTTGAAAGCAATTTTCATTGGTATTTGCGCAGCCTTTTTTTTTGCTTTTACATTTGTGCTTAATGCATCAATGGAGTTATCTGGCGGCAGCTGGATTTGGAGCGCTTCGCTTCGATATTTCTTCATGATCCCTTTTCTTCTGTGTATTGTAATCATAAGAAAAAATCTACGATCACTCTTAAAAGAAATGAAAAAACAACCAGCAAAATGGATGTTATGGAGCTTTGTCGGTTTCGGCTTATTTTATGCTCCATTATGTTTTGCGTCTGCATACTCACCTGGTTGGTTGATTGCTGGGACATGGCAAACTACGATTATTTCAGGTTCATTGCTGGCACCGTTATTTTTTGAAACGATACACACAAAGAATGGACCGTTACAGATTAGAGGGAGAATTCCCTTTAGAGGTCTGATGATGTCATTGATTATTCTGTTAGGAATTGTTCTCATGCAAATGGAACATGCAAAGCAGCTTTCTCTCGAGAATTTATTACTGGGGGTCATCCCGATTCTGATCGCATCATTTGCTTATCCATTGGGCAATCGTAAAATGATGGACGCGTGTGAAGGCCGTGTAGATGCTTATCAACGGGTGCTAGGAATGACTTTGGCAAGTCTTCCATTTTGGTTGTTACTTTCCTTATATGGTTTACTAACCGTCGGATTACCGAGTGTAGGGCAAAGTATTCAATCTCTAATGGTGGCACTTTTTTCTGGTGTCATAGCGACGAGCTTGTTTTTCATGGCAACAGATATGGTAAGGGGAGATATGAAAAAGCTAGCCGCAGTCGAAGCAACCCAATCAATGGAAGTGTTTTTTACAATAACTGGGGAAATTGTAATTTTATCGATATCACTTCCTACTCTCTTGTCTTGGTTTGGTATTTTTATCGTCATCCTAGGCATGGTTTTACAAAGTTATGTTTCAAATAGAAAAGAGGAAGGTCTTAATATGAAATAGTCATTCAACGACATTTCAACGGCTGGTTGTACTATGTTAAAGGTTCGTTCGGTATTATGGGATCGGCTGATATTGAGAAAGACGGAAAAGTATTCTTAATGGAGCAGTTTGCTTAGGCAACTGCTTTTTGTTTGCCAAATTTACCGAGGAAGACAAAATTAGAGAATAAGTAGTGATTGATTAGTTATTTCCAGGATAAGCAAAAATATATGTAAACTTAATAGCTGCGTAACAATGAGTTTTTAAATGATAAATCGAGTCTAAATTGAACATTTTCATCAACAACCACTCTTCAATACGGAGTTTTTATTGTTGTTGTTGTTGTTTTTGCTACGTATTACAATCAAATGAGGTTACAGGTATTAAATAGGAGGGTTTTGTGATTGAAACGATTGCTCGGAGTTATCGCAGGGGCCATAGTGACTTATCAAGAACAACATATTTTAAAAGCCTACGCATTCGGATACAGTAACGCAGATCCGTTGAATCGAATCGGCGCAGTGTTATTCGGAGTTATACTTTTGGTAATTATCATGGAATTGGTAAGGCGGATATGCAGTTCAGCTTTCTTTAATGGTTTCATTGTTGCGACAGGTTTATTTCTTAGCTTCGATATCGTCGTATTCCATTGGATCTTCAAGCTTCACCGAATCACAAGTGGGTCGGAAGCGAATTTCTTGGAACCTATATTTGTTCTGTTCGGGATATTCCTCTTATGGCAAGGCATCCGCAGAGAAATGGGGAACAAAGTAAAGCCTAACCAAGACATCAGGCTCTAACCTGATAAAATTAGAGAGAGACGCACTTCATCGCGTCTCTCTCTGCAGTTAAGTCAATTGTCATAGTGGAGTAGGACTAGGTGGTACTAAACAAGGCATAGCTGTCAGAGGAATCTGGCACAGCCTTCTACATTCGTAAAGGGCCTGAAAAAAGCACATTGCCATATCTGGGTTTAGGATGGACTATCAGGTTCCACTCATCGAATACGGAAAAATACGCCGATATTTTTCTGTTCCGTAATGACGAACCCATGTTGCAGAAGACAGAGTACTGCATCCTTTACGGGGGCCCCTACTCTTAAAGATCTGCGACAAGGGAATACGCTTCCTATAATGCGTACCTTGCCGATGTTGGCAAATTTTTTTTTACTTCTGACGATAATGACCACATCCGGAAACCGGCTCATGATATCAGCTCCTTATTTTAAAGGGATATCATAAGGTATTCCTTTTCACGCAGGAATGCTTGGACACAATGAGGCATTCGGAGACGCCTCCCCAACTCGTTAAGGATTCGTGAAAGTTGAAGCGAAAGAAGCATCATGGGGAGCAATGGAAATAAAAGGACGAGCTAAAATTTGCCATTACAGACGGCGATCAACCGCAACCTATTTTAGAAAAATAATTGTACTGTATAAAAATTCCCTTCCTGGCTAATAGTAATCAAAAAAAGGAGAATCCTTTGGTGAAAAAGGTATTATTTGCTCTTTTGTTACTATTTTTATTCATAGGATGGGTTTATCTAGACATAGAAGAGGGTGTAAAAGAAGCTGCTGTGACACACCAAAGTCCTTACCACTATGCCGATTTTCAGATGTATAACGAGGGTGAAAATTTATATGATGCGCTCTTTTCCGATATTCAAAAATCGAAAGACTACATTTATATACATTTTTTTATCATCCGAAATGATGAAATTAGTAATATATTTCTTGGTTTATTGGAGGATAAGGCAAAACAGGGTGTCGAAGTCAGGTTGTCGACGGATCGAATGGGAAGCTTTCTGTTTAAGAAATCGATGCTAGAAAGATTAAGAAAGGCTGGAGTGCAATTCTCGTTTAGCGGAAAGCCTACTTTTCCTCATATCTTCTATACATTACAAAATCGGAATCATCGCCGAATGATTGTGATTGACGGGTCGACCGCATATATTGGCGGTTTTAATATGGGGAAGGAACATTTAAATCAAGGTAAGCGATTGGGGCATTGGGAAGATTATCACTTTCGTATCAGTGGAGACGGTGCTCAAGAAATGGAAAGACAATTTTTGCTTGATTGGAAAGATAACACTGGTGACAGTTTTCCTGTACATACTAGCTTCCTTAAAAGTGGAAATACACGGTATGAATATTTATTTACGGACGGAAAAGGATTGGCGGAGCAATATCAAGACTGGATAATGAAGGCAAGTAATTCAATAGTGATTGCTTCACCCTATTTTATTCCTGGGAAGAAAATTGAGGATGAACTGCTTGAGGCAAGAAAACGAGGTGTTTCTATAAAAATTTTAGTTCCGCTTAATAGTGATTTTCCTTTGATAAAACAAGCTGCATATCCATACTTAAGAGAACTCTTGAAACATGGAGCGGAAATTTATTTATATCAAAATGGTTTTTTTCATGGAAAGGTTTTTAGCGTTGATGGAAAGTATGTGATGACGGGTACCCCTAATTTTGATACTCGCACCTTTTATCTTAATAAAGAATCGATATGCTCGATTTATGATGGACCCATTATAGCTGAAATTCAGAACAAGTTACAGGATGATTTTCGGATATCCAAGCGTATTCCTGATACTTATTTTGATGAATTGAGTTTATGGGATCGTTTATTGGAGAGAACGATTTCGATAGTCTCTTTCTATCTCTAGCGAGTAAAAACATTGGATTAACGAAGGCAATGAAGTATGTACAAGCCATATTTGATGAGCTGTCAGCCTTGTGGATACTTCTACCGCCTTCGTTATCTAGAGGTACCCACTACCCAAGTGAAAGGAGGCATTCCTGCTTACTCCCTTTATCCCCCTCTGCAGGGCGAATCGCCTTAATCTTCACTTAGCTTGGTCTGCAGTTGTATTGAATTTCGGATAGGAGCATCAATCGAATCATTGTCTTGTATTACAGCAGAAATCCCTTTTGAAACATTTATTCCTTGATTTTCTCCTTCTCCTACATTCGTTTTACTATGTGAACTCCAGCCAGTCTGCTCTATGTCTCCAACAGAAATGGTTGAATTATTAGTTAGCGCATTCACGTTGATCTCAGAGAAGTTAATCACTGTATTTGTAGGTTTGTCTTGATTCCCTGTATGAATGGTAAATTGATCCGAATCGTCTATTGGAGAATCAATAACATCGTTATCATGTACAGTTCCTATACAGTTGATAACAGATGTATTTGCAAATTTGCCTAGCCCATTATTGGTTTTACTATGAGAACTCCAGCCAATAGAATAATTTACTGAGCTAACGAAAACACCAGAGCTGGAGCTGATGGAGTTAATATTAAGAGTTGTAAACGAAATCGTAACTTGCTGAGATGAGACGTTCATAAGCACTTCCTCATTTCATTTAGAGACTTTGTCCCTGGTTGGTAATTGTACCATCGTCGTCCACGATAGGTGAATCGATTAGGTCGTTATCCATAATATTCGTAATTATTCCTAACGAGTTATTCACCCCAAATAACATTCCTTGACCGATGTTCTGTTTTTCATGAGCTGACCAACCGCTTTGAACAATTTCTCCAACAGATACTGTACCGTTTCTTTGCTGCCCAGCGACATTAATCATGTTGAAAAGAATAGAAAGAGCCATGTTATCTCTCCTCAAATCTTAATACAATAAGGTATGCGCCTAAGCTTGGATTGTTTAACTTTCTTTTTTGCTATAAGTAAAGCGACAAAAAGTTAAATAATGACGAACATTGCTGGCTTCTGTTTACTGAATCCTGGTCTTGTCCCAAATGGTACTAGGAGGAATAATTTCGCCCAGCGATTTTCAATAAAGAATACCCATATCAATAACATTAAAATTGCTTCGTGCATTTGAGGATTGATATTACAAGGGCATCGGAGTTTCACGGACCATCAGTCTTCATCGAAGTCATTAAGCCAGAAAATAGAAGGTAATATCCCCGCAGTCGCAGCAGACATAGGGGATTTAACGTAAGTATAATTCCGAAAATGGACAAATTCTAATTGGCGAGGATACTTGGGGCCTACGTTTCTTGTGAAAAAAACATATTCTCGGCGATATGTCCCTGATCTGTTTTCATCTTTTCGAGCATGGTGCGCAATTCTTCAGGGCTTGCGGTTGACGTTATACCAATGTTGAGTGTTCCTTTCAGCTCGTTTACGTGCAGTTCCTGTATTTTGTAGGTGATATTTGGAGGCGTTGTATGTTTGGAGTGATCATTCATCTTCTCTTTGAGCTGGTTATCTACATGTTCTTTTAATTGAGTTTTAATTTGATCCGAAAGGTCAAATAGTAGGGGGCCGAGCAATTGATCTTTTAATTTTTTATTTTCCGCCTCTAGCTCACATTGCTTGAACTCCAACATGGCGATCCTTTGCTCAAATTGACGTATACAGGAGAGCAGATAATTATTTGCATCATACATAATGTCGCCTCCTTCAGAAATAAAATTCAGCAAATGATCACTCGTTTACGACTGGGTGTGGTGGCGGTAATTCATCGTCCTTTTGACCAGTTTCAGGCGTCTTTTCGTTTACTCCTTCTGCAATTTCAGTTGCCCTGTTGTCTGATAAAATGTTGTATCCAATATTGAGGGAACCCAAGTTGGCAATGGAGTTCACTTTAATGTGGTTAATATAAAAGTTCATACATGAGTTCTCCTTATACCAGATTACTGTTTCCCTGATCACTGATGTCAGGATCGAAAACATTGTTTCGGTCCGCATTCACAGAAGATGTGGCGTCTCCAATTACAGTATTGCCTCCCACTGCCTTAGAATTTGCAGCATTTCCTCGTAATAAATTGTCTCCGAAATTAACGACGCCTCCAGTAGCAACTTCGTTGATTCTGATGTTTATAATGTTAAACACGTTTGGCATAAAGTTCATCCTTTGTGCGTTTTAGCCGATTACATCGGCCAACTGCGCGATTGCAGTATTTGTAATGATAAAGTCCAAAATAAAAATTTCAGAAGGCTCAAAAAACTTATGAATGGGTTCTACTACTGGAAAGGGAAATAACCTGCAGTTCTAAGATAAGTGCTTTGTTACGCACAAATCAGTAGTTACCGTCTGGTTCATCCGATCCCAACTCCCATTCATTCACTCTGTGATGTAGTGTATTCATTTTCCTGGGCATCTGTGTCTGAAATTGCTGAGGTTGGATAAGGGTAACAGATTCAAGGCAAAGGAAAAGTGTTTAGTTCACCTATAAGCTCGGTAGAGAAAGGAGGTACCCCAAATGAAGACGTAATTGTGAGGGCATTCCCCCTTAACTGTTCAAGATTATGAGTGAATTCAATCGGGTGGCTAGTCGGATGAAGGTCGATTAGAAGAGTAACCAAGACTATGCAAAAAAAAAGTTCACCAATAAAGGTGAACTAGGGAAAAATAATTTAAGAACGCATTCCTATCTCAGCTCTGCGAGACTATTCGACGATTCAGATGCTTGTGTTATGCGAATAGCTTAGGGTTCGGACCATATTGATTATCATGGGAATCACTATCCAAGCAGCTAAATACAAGGAGAATAATCGAGCCGACAATCGGGATCAAACCTATTAAAATCCACCATCCGCTTCTTCCCGTATCATGAAGCCTTCTGAATGTAACAGCCAGCGAAGGCAGGAGAACAGCCAAGGAATAGATTCCTGTAAGCACACTTCGAAGTCCAACAACTAATTCCAAAATTGTAAGTACAATACCGATAATTGCACTAAAAAGTGTGAACATCCAATACTCTTTGCGTCGTGCCCTTCCTGAAAATCCTACGTAATTTTGCAATACTTTCAAATACCATTCCATTTTACAACCTCCTTCATCATCTACAAAAACCTACAATTACCCATTTGTCTACTATATATTACAAAATTCGCGGCAATTTGTGAACTAAAATTTCGTAAATTTTTGATTAAATCGACATAAAAATACATCGTTATCATTCTGTGAATACGGTTTACAGATGAAAGTGACATTAAACACAAACAGATCTTGATTATGAGGTATGCTTCTTTTTATGGAAAACCACTTACCGTTCATAAACTACGGCACACCTTCGCTACCCGCTTCTACAGAGAAGAAAAAGATCACCTGCAGCTGCAAAGCTACTAGGCCTTTCTGACCCTAAAACTACAGTAATTGATTCGCAAATAGGTCAAAGTAAGATGGACGAAGCAGTTGAGCGAGTTGATAAATGAGTGGAATTGTAGAAGTTCAATAAGTAATTGCTGATTAAGTAATCCTCTTTTGTTATGCCAATGAAATGACACAAAGTTCCCCCGAAATTCAGAAGAGTAGGGGACTTCCTGTCATTATTTACATTATCGCAATCACGACTTATACTATTTGCATACCATTCAGCAGGATACAGCTGTAGAAAACACTTCAACGCCTAAATAGCATTTAATACAAAGGTGGGTTGACTTTCGTTGTCATATACAGGAGTCACTCTAGGCAGAGTAGCGTATCAATGTTTGATCCCTATACGTCTATTTTATCAAGTAATAAATGAAAATAGGGTTCAGAAATGAAATAAAAATTACTTATTATCGCCTTATCTTCGTTGGATGTTTTTGGAAATCGAATGACGAGAATCCTTCGTATAACAAAACCAGCAATGCTGAAATGGTGATAAGGGAAGAGACATGAGGTGTATCATGAATAAAAAAGCGCTAAGCATCATTTTCCTTGTCATAGGCGGCCTGGCGCTGCTGCCATATCCTTTCATGATGATTGGAAACATCATGCAGATTGCTGGGAGTCGATCGGGCGACGAGAGCGCGATGTTAATATTCGTCGTATTCTCTTTCGTGATCGTATCGAGCTTGTATTTGATTACTTATTTGGTGTGTTTGATTCTCGCTATCGTCAAGCGGAAGCGAGGAATCTTACTGATTTCGACCATTCCACTTTTTCACCTTCTCCTGCTTTTTGCGTTGCTATTGGTTTGGTTCTTAATTGAATAATAATCAAACGTTACATCGGGATCGGTCAAAGGCTAGGGTTCAGCAAATAAGAAGTGATGATAAAGTCCAGTTAGTTCGGGGCAATTCCTCCAATTGGAGCGAATTCGTACGAGTTAGCCGGACTTTTTTGTTAAAAGAGCGCTAATACTCGCCAGTCTAAGGGGAGAATAGAATTTTGTCTGGCAAAATAAAGGGGGGTTTAACGATAAACCATCCATTGGGTTGTTTAACGAACTTTAGCCTGAAGTCTCTATTCCTCAAAATTAGTAACATTTTCGGATGGGGGATGGCTTCTTTGTTATAAGAAATAATAAAAGTTGTAGTAACAAAACTTGGAAATTGATATACTGGTGATGACGAACGTGCGTTCTATTCTTGGCGGAGTGATTTTCTGCGCAAACGATCGCGTAATATCTCCAAAGTATATTCGTTGGTTTGTGTCGAAAACATTAAAATCAAAAATTGGAAAAAACTGACTTACATGCCAAAAGTGGAGGGATAGTTAATGTCAAATGGGGGATTTCCAAGAAATGAGATTGAAAGATCGGGTTATACACTAGTATTTCAAGACGATTTTGAGTTCGATGACTTAAACCATGCGAAGTGGCTTCCTTATTATTTGCCCCAATGGAGCAGCCGTGAAAGCTCCAAAGCAAAGTATAGAATCGAAAATAGCCTTCTCATCTTACAAATAACCGAGGACCAGTTACCGTGGTGTCAAGAGTTTAATGGAGATGTGAAAGTAAGTAATCTTCAGACAGGGGTATATTCGGGTCCCGTTGGCAGTCAATATGGTCAACACAAGTTTTCAAGTAACTGTCTTGTCCGAGAAGAGCAAGCGGTTGAAAGACTGTTTACGCCTCAGTATGGATATTTTGAAATACGGGTAAAAGGAATCAGAAGCCCCTATAACGTTTGTGCATTTTGGATGATCGGCTTCGAGGATCAACCCTATAAATCAGCCGAAATATGCCCTTTTGAATTGAAAGGTTGGAATGTGAGTTCCGATAGATGTACGATTGGTTTTGGCATCCATCCATTCGGTGATCCGGAGATTCATGATGAATTTTTAGAGAAGGAATTTCGCTTTGACCCTACTCAGTTTCACCTTTACGCTGTTGATTGGACTGAACAGGGCGTTGAATTTTATATCGATAACGAATTGATATATACATCTGACCAATCACCGCGATATCCAATGCAATTGATGCTTAACATTTATGAAATTCCTTCACCCGATAATGCTTCGGTTGTGACGAAAGTATATCCCAGCGAGTTTATTATTGATTATGTGCGTTGTTATCAGAAAAATGGTTGATTCCAAAGCATTCTGCCTATAAGTACTACTATTTAGTTAATTAAGTTAACGGCGGGCTTTAGTTCAACAAACTACAAAGTGAGGATGTAGGACTTACATTTAATGACGACTCCAACATACCCGATGAAGAAAATGTAATAGCGATTGCAAAAAGATGGTCTGTGTCACCATTCCATTAATGGATAGTGGAAATACAAAATAGGAATTGGTCTGATCGACAAGACTCAATAATCTATTTGTGCCTGTTAAAGTAACGGGCAGCATGCGCAACATTGTTGTCTTCAAAAAAATTCAGATTTCCACTTGTATATTACGTAACGTAAGGATTTATAATGAACGTAGCAGCAGGACAAAACACAGGACAACGGAAAAAAAATCGAACAAAATAAACTTGAAATCGAAGGAGGAACGAACATGAGAAAACTCGTATTGTTTATGCATATGTCGCTGGACGGGTATGCGTCGGATTCGAAAGGGGGACTCGATTGGATTCCGTACAACGAGGAATTAGAGAAATACGCCGAGGAGATCGTAGCAGAAGTCGGAGCACCAGTTTATGGACGCACGACGTATCAGATGATGGAGAGCTACTGGCCCACGATGCTGGATGATCCGAATGCGTCGAGTCACGAAATGGAGCATGCCAAATGGCTGCAAGATGTTAAGAAGATCGTCATTTCCGGGACGATGGACAAGGTGGAATGGAACAATACAATGCTGATCAAGGACAATATCGCAGAGGAAATCAAGGTGCTCAAGGAGCAGCCTGGCAAAAATCTTGTCATCTTCGGCAGCCCGGGAGCGGCGAAGACGCTGCTTGAGCTCGGCCTGATCGACGAATTCCTACTGACGATTTGTCCAGTCGTCCTGGGCAGCGGAAAATCGGTATTCGACGGCGGCGTCGAGAAAATTAGGCTCAAGCTGCTGTCCAGCCGATCGTTCAAATCGGGCATTATCGCGACCCGCTATGAGTTGGAGAAATAGTCACGCTGTACAAGGTGCTCCGCTCTAACGGGGAACGTTATTTTAATTAAACAGCCTGCCGGCGTTATCCGGCAGGCTTGATCATTAGCGGCATTAGAGTCATTTCCAAATTTAAACCGCTCGCTACATTATAAAAAACCGAACGCATAAAGAAAGAACAGTACCCAGAGCACTGATAACATATATGCGAAATGAGGTTTATTAAAATGCAATCTAAGCATAGGAAACATTGCACAATACAAGAAGAAAGACCACCAATAATTCCATCCGCCCTCGTATGAAATAAAACCGAAAAGATATTGAAACCCCTCCAACAGTGAAAAAGCTAAAATAAACCCAACTGTATAAAAGATTTTGTTCCTCGCGTTTGTACTTGGAAATTTAGATAAAAATATAAAAGCAATTAATGGATTTATGATGTAATTATGAATGGTTTCGTTGATGGTATGACCAAGAGCCGAATGGAGAATCCACAATTTATTTTGGTTGGTATAAAAATAATAAGTAAAGTTCATTAGTGCTATGTATAACATAGTAGCTTGAAATTCTCTTATTTTAAACCAATCGCCCAAGCGTAAAGAAACTAATAATAGGCAAGTCGCTTCAATAATATAAAACATCGGCGGTATCTCCTTGAAAGTTACTTACAGTAGTTTCTCCAATAAAGTTTATAAGTAACTTACTTTATTAAATTTTAAGTATATGTTCGCTTAATTTAGAACAGGGGCGCTTTATTTTGGATTGCAGGAGGTTAGATTATGATATCTGTTAAAGCACGGGCAACATTTAGTCCGGATGGTCCGTTCAAACTGACCACGATAAAGCGCAGGGATCTTGAGCCGCATGATGTCCTTATTGAGATTAAATACGCTGGTATTTGCCACTCTCTCTGATATCCATACGGCTCAGTTCGGGGACACGAGATTGCTGGTATTGTTACTCAAGTTGGTTCGGAAGTCAAAAAATATACCGCTGGTGACCGAGTTGGGGTAGGCTGCATGGTTGACTCCTGTCGGGAGTGTGATCCTTGTCGTAAGGGAGAAGAACAATATTGCCTCAAAGGAAACACAGACACCTATGCAGCATTCGACAGATACGGGCAATATACGCAAGGCGGCTATTCCACACACATTGTCGTGACGGAAGATTTTGTGGTTAGAATTCCTGATGGTATGGAGCTTGACGTAGCTGCGCCGCTCTTGTAAGATCGAGGTTATTTCCGCTAAACAGATTGATGAAGCCTGGGAGCGCGTATTAGCTTCAGATGTCCGATATCGATTTGTAATCGACATCAGTACGATGGAGAATTAAATAACGAGTAACCCTAGTCGCATAATTGGGCACACCTACATCGGTGTGCCTCTTTGATTGGCGTTGAACGCTCATCTTGAATGGACATACCAATATGTTTTCTGTAAAGAGAATAGAAAAACTGGACTCATGAATTTTTTACGGAAGTGTTAGAGCAAATCTTAGGTGGGAGTTTTTTACTGCAGAGGAGAAACATCAGCGAGTGTGTAATGCGCGACGCGGAGGGGAGGTATATAAATTGGTAATTTTCCAATAATATAAAGATATCTCATATCGGAGTGAATGTTGTGCATAATTCTTATTGGTTTTTTGCTTTACTTATTTCAAGCACAATAATATTCTGTTTTTTATTATTAAAGAAAAGAAATTTCCAAACTGTATTACTTTATTTAACAATGGTTGGATATGGTTATATCATCGAAACCACGATTTTTAATTTCTTAGGAAGCTATGATTATTACCCGAACCTTATTAGGCATAATTCATTTTATGATAGTGAATTGGGAGCATTTTTCTCAAACGCGCTATCTTTACCGGTCATTGCAACCCTGATAGCAACTTTCCAATTAAATTGGTTTTGGATCGTCTTTTTTTCAGGATACTTTGTTGGCATTGAATGGTTATTTTTAAAGCTCCATATCTATACACATCACTGGTGGAGATTAGAATATACGGGATTGGGTCTACCGATATATTTTGTTTTAGCTAAAGTTTTTTATAAATGGATTTTACTTCCTTCAAAAGGATTCAAACATTATTTTATGCTTTATTTAATTACTGGCTCCATTTCTGCGAGCGCCCATATTCTTCCGATGCTCTTTTTCTTGAATCGATTTTATCGCCCTGGATGGTTCGAAAATGAAGGTCGCGATTCCATCGCATTCTCAGCAATTTATTATTTGTGCGCAAGCCTTTTCTATTGTTTAATTGTTAAAGTCAAGTGGAAAACGAAATGGATAAAATACATCTTATCAGGTTTATTTACTTATATCGTGAATCTAGTTCTAATAAAGTTTGGAATCCTTTACAGTCTTGTTTGGTGGGACCAGATGTATTATGTTTGTTTATCCTTATTGCTTATCGTGCTTGTTAAGATCATAGATACAAGATTATTTAATCCGAACTAACCATCAGGTGCTACTCTCATTAGAGAAATGCACCTGTTTTGCCGTTTAGAATATGTTTAAGATCTATCCAACAAGAGCTTTTTTATTGATTCAATAGGCAAAAGCTTTTGTAGTGTTCATTTAACTTTGATTTGAAATTCTGTAGACTCATTTTTTTATTTTGTAATTCTGCTCCTTTTAAGAAACTTGTATTTTCCTTAATTGTTCCCGGGCATAAGAGCTTGATTAGAATTGGAGTTTACAAGAAACGAATCATAATTGCTCATACCACTTTTCCTAAAATTATAATTATTGTACTCAAAGGAAAATCATTATTAATCTGATTATCCGCTTTTAATTCTGTTTTATGTCAAAATAGACACGCATTCAGCCTAAATGTTTCCATTAAGTATATTTTATATGAAGTCCATACAGATGAGTTTATTTAAAAATAAACTTCTACTCAATAATTACAAAATTATGTTTCCTTAAAGAAAGCGAAGAAAAGCGTTTCACGTGAATTTTCTGCCGCGTGGCAGGCACCGGATCTACGTAGGCAAATTTGTGTCATTAGACAACAAGTGTCCGGCGATACAAACATGAGTGAACGTTCTTATCAAAAGCATGAGTAATCTTGGGCAATGAATCTGATACTGCATAGTTTAAGATCATTCGCACTTAACCGTATCACAAAATGGCGAATTTTGTCGAATGCTATTAGACCTCTAATTTAAATTTAGAGGTTTTTTCGTGCGCTTGGCAGCGCATCGACTAAAGAATGAAAGTCTCTAGCATGCGACGAGGAGGCGGAAGTGTAAAGCTGACCAATAGTGCTCTGTCTGTGAGGTAGGGTGCGGATGATTGTGTAATCTGCTGTGGGTTAAAGTTCTTACCTGCAATACCCATACCGGCTTTAATCAACGCAATAGTAATCTAAGAATAGATCAATAATCGATGGGGATAGGTCATTGTTTAGAAGAAATCAATGACGTAAGATATCAATATCGCAATCAAATGAAAGCGAATTCAACTCAAGTATGGCGTCAAAATCCTTGATAAGCCGTTGGGCTGAGTAGAGTTGACTGCTGCCATTTCAGCACTTCATATTTTTTTTGGATATCGTTATTTGTCAATAAATTCGTTGAATATAAAATAGGGGGCCTGACATGGTACGAATAGAAAAATACAGCAAGAAAAGCATCCCAATAATAAAATTCCTCTTTATTATGCCTTTTATGGTTCTACTTGGTGTCTTTGCATACTACCCGCTATATGGTTGGGTTTATGCATTCTTTGACTATACGCCGCCGATTCCGCTATCCCAATCGCCGTTTGTGGGTTTGAAGTGGTTTCATACCTTGGTCGAAAACCAAGTAAAGATCGATCAAACGCTTCAAATTCTCAAGAACACGTTTGGGATGAGTGGCTTGAATCTGCTATTCTCCTGGCTTCCAATGATTTTTGCCATATTCCTGACTGAGATCAAGTCTGTACGGTTCCGGAGGTTCATACAGACGGTAACAACCTTGCCGAACTTTATCAGCTGGGTATTGGTCTATTCACTGGCATTTTCAATGTTCTCTAGTCAAGGTATAGTCAACAGCCTTTTGAAACAACTTGGATTTATCGATTCCCCGATTTTACTTCTTCAAAATTCCGACCATGTTTGGATTATGATGTGGATATGGACAACCTGGAAAACATTGGGTTGGTCAGCCATATTGTATATAGCAGCAATTATGGGCATAGATGATTCGCTATATGAAGCGGCCTATGTAGACGGTGCGACAAGAATGAGGGTGATCTGGCATGTTGTATTGCCAAGTATGGTGCCAACCTATTTCGTATTGTTGATGCTCCAAATTGCGAGTTTCCTGAATAATGGTTTAGAGCAATATTTTGTATTTCAAAATGCATTTAATAAGGATTCCATACAGGTTTTAGACTTATATGTTTACAACCTTGCAATGGGAGGCGGCAGCTATTCGGTGTCCGTTGCAATCAGTGTGCTTAAGAGCTTGATCAGTGTTGTGCTTCTCTTTTCTGTGAACGGACTATCAAAAAGATTAAGGGGAGAGAGTATTGTATGAGTCATACAGCAGCAGGGCTGGCGCCAAATGATAAAGTGCCCGGTAGTCATCTCACCAGAAAAATGAAAGTCCAAGTCAGCGCAACAGACAAGATGATTACTGTTTTAATATATGGGTTGTTTTCTCTGTATGCGCTTATATGTGTATATCCATTTTACTCCATCATTATTAATACCATAAGCGCTAATGATATCAGTGCCAAAGGTGATGTTATCTTCTACCCGATAAATATCCAATTCCATAACTACGTGGATGCGTTTAAAATACCGGGATTGTGGGATGCTGCCGTTGTATCTGTAGCAAGGACCGTGATTGGAACCACGTTGACGGTAGGGGCTTCCGCTTTTCTGGGATTCATGTTTACCCAGGAGGATATGTGGAGGAGAAAATTTTGGTATCGCTATACGGTTTTAACCATGTTTTTTAATGCCGGCGTTATTCCTTGGTATTTGACAATGAGGTCTTTGCATCTGACAAACAATTTTTTGGCCTACATTCTGCCGACGATTGTAGCTCCGTTTTTTATCATTCTTGTAAAAACTTTCGTGGAATCAACGCCGAAGGAATTGCAACATGCGGCAAGTATCGACGGCGCCGGGACCATGACTCTTTTTTTCAAGATCATGTTGCCTATTTGTAAACCCATATTAGCTACAGTTGCTATATTTGCAGCAGTGGATCAGTGGAATTCCTTCCAGGATACGTTGTTGTTAGTCACGGAGAGCAAACTTTATAGCTTACAGTTTATTCTATACAACTATATGAATCAGGCAAGTTCCTTATCCAGCATGGTAAACCTGCAGAATGCCGGCTCGACAGCGATGTCAAGTCTGGCAACGAAGCAAACGACGACTTCCATTCGAATGACGGTGACTGTTATTGTTGTAGCGCCTATTTTGTTGGTTTATCCGATTTTCCAAAGTTTTTTTGTAAAGGGGATTATGATCGGTGCAGTGAAAGGATAATTTGCACCGGATTAATAAATTGAAAAATTATGGGGGTTGAGTATGCATAAACCTGGTAAAGCAATAAAAAAATCGGCGTTGTTATTGTTTGCTAGCCTTTTCATGGTATCGGTCGCATTAACCGGCTGTGGAGAAGAATCTAATAATAAGTCTGCATCAACGGAACCAAGTAAGTCATCGAACCCAGGTACTGAAGCTACATCCAAGGCACTAGATCACAGTAAACCGCTGACCATAACTGTTTTTGACAATGCAGCAAATTATCAAGGAGAGCAGAAAGGGTGGTACGGAAAGCTTATTAAGGATAAGTTCAATATCACTCTGAACATTCTTGCTCCGCAGATTGCCGGCGATCAGCTATACAAGACAAGATCGGCAGCAGGTAATTTGGGCGATCTCCTGATCGTCAGTAACAATCAGTTGGAAGAATTAATTCCGGCCGGTCTGATTATGGACCTCACGGATAAGATCAAGAATACGCCGAACCTGTCCAAATATGTGGACAATCATTTCAAACCTTTCAATGCAGCATTCCAAAAAGTAAATCCTAGTGGCAAGATTTATGCTTTGCCGACCTTTGAGGCCGATACTTCACCAACGACATACTCGGAACAAATCCCTTACTCAAGCCCAATAATGCCTTGGGATTATTATAAGGGTGTCGGGGCTCCCAAGCTGAACAATCTGGATGATCTTTTGAATGTACTGAAACAAATGCATGAGAAATATCCGAAGACTCCGGACGGTAAACCGATCGCTCCAATCACGTTGTGGAAGGATTGGGACAGCAGAGGCACTATGGAAAATGCACGCTGGTTGAGCAATTGGTACGGTTATGAGCAGCCAGAAGGAACCACGACCATGCAGTTAAATGCAAAAGGCGACGTCGTTCCCCTCATCGATGACAACAGTATGTATAAGAAAATTCTGCAATTCTATTTTAAAGCAAATCAGATGGGTTTGGTTGACCCTGACTCGCCGACCCAGGATTGGAACAAAGTATCGGAAAAGTTGACCAACAAGCAGGTATTTCTTTTGTGGTACTCATGGGAAACAGGGTTCTACAATACAATTGAAAGAGGTAAAAAGGGTGATGGGAATGTTGCTATTCCGATCGCTGACACGCACATCATTCAGTCAAGTGATGCCTATTACGGCAATGGAAGAGCGTTTGCTATCGGTTCCAAAGCCAATGATCCCGATCGGATCATGGAATTCATAGATTGGCTGGCTTCTCCTGAAGGCTTGCGCTACTATGTGAACGGATTTGAAGGCTTCAACTACGAAAAGACGGCAGATGGTAAATTTAAGCTGACCGAAGTAGGTCAAACCGCATTCCAGAAAAATACACCTGTTCCAGATCAGTACGGAGGCGGCGGATATCAGGACGGACAAAGCAAGCTCAACACGATGATTATAAGCGATTTTGCCAAAGATCCAATGACAGGAGAGTTCTATAACAGTAATTACTGGGCTGCAACAATTGAAGCGAACAAGACAGCGCTAACGACGGATTGGCAAAACACCTATAATGCAGAAAACGCAACTGATTACTACTTGAAACATAAGATGATCGATATCGTCCCCAATATCAATACAAGTCTAGGCAGCGATTCATCAGATATTAAAAACAAACGCAGCCAGATTTCTGACTATGTAAAGAACACATCTTGGAAAATGGTATTTGCAAAGAATCAAGCAGAGTTCGACAAACTTTGGGAAATGATGAAGAAAGATGTAATAGGCCTCGGTTGGAATGATGTCTTCGCCTCGGATACGGCAAAAGCGCAACAGATTATTAAAATGCGTACCGATGCATTAGCTAGCAAGTAAAAATCATAATTTTATAATGAATGAGGGATATGTATTATTTATATTTCCCTCATTCATTTTCTGGTTCTAGACAAATACACAGACTGTCGATGATCTATTGCAGACCCTTGCGAAGGCACTTTAGTGGAACGAGTTCGCTTAATGAAAGGACAAGGGGATTATGTCAGAGGCCTGAATTTATCTCAATGGAGTCATGCATGGACAAACGGCAGACAACAGCAAATTCTGTACCATCCGTCGGATCTGGGAGGACGTAGAAAGGTGAGCGTGATCCTTCCGATAGGCATTCGCTTCAGGAACACGGGCACTTTCCGGTATGCACTGAGTTTTTGGCAGGGGGTTGCGAAGCAGACAGAATGTTGCGTGTAGAGAATAAGTGTTATCACCATAACCAGCTGCTCCATTTCAATGAGCATCTAGTTTTCGATCTAGGCAAGAGTGCCGAAGGAGCTGACGTTCCCCTACTTTATTGACTGTTTTCAAACGGTAATATATGCTAATAAAAAATTGATGTATTCTCATTTTTTGATACTGGAGGATCATGATGGCCAACATTTTCTATGTTGAGTATGATGCCCTGCACGAAAGCAATTTTGTGTTCGATATTCCTGAGGGCCATAACTGTTGGCTGCTCGTCGTGACCCATACACCTGCCCTGTTCTGGGTCAATGAAGAATTGAAGGAGTTCCCAGCACACAGTGGAGTTTTATACCATCCCCATCAAAAAATTTATTACCGGGCCAGCGCGGAACAATATAAGAACGACTGGATTCGTTTCGAATCCAACGAATCGTATGTAACCGAAACATCGCTTCCATTCGGAGTGCCATTTTCATTGAATGACCCTGAATATTGCCACAAAATATTTCAACTTCTCGTCAGTGAACACTCTTTTCAAAAAGATTATAAAGAATCATCCATTGACTGCTTACTGAGAACCCTGTTTAACAAGCTGCTGGAATCTTACTTTCATGAAGTGATTACGCCCAAATACTATAACTTGTTAACGCTTCGGACTGCCATTTACAGTAATCCTAGCCAGGACTGGGCGGTTCCGAGAATGGCCAATTCTATCCACATCAGTCCTGGGTATTTGCAGACAATTTACAAGAAGACCTTCGGGGTTTCTTGTATGGATGACGTGATTACAAGCCGCATCCGCCAAGCCAAGGAATATTTATTGCATGGCTCTCTCTCCACTGCAGAGGTCGCTTATCGCTGCGGATATAACAACGTGGAGCACTTCTGCCGTCAATTCAAGCGTATTACGGGCTTTACACCAAGAAAGTTTCACAAGCAGATGAAAGGCGAGTCTCTTGAGAGGGCCGCCAAACCGTAACTTACACAACAAAACAGGCGACTCTTCGCCAAACGTCCTACGTGGTTGCATGTACCATTGAATCCCGAAACAGTGATCTTTTGGACGAAGTCAGCATGAAGTTCGGTACCTGCGGCATTTTGATTGTTTCGAATACAAGCCTGCTGATTAGAAATAGAATCCGATTGTAAAGTGATGGAGGCAATCATTATGGGTGATGCACGTTTAGAGTACAAAGAAAGACTATTTTTTCACTCTGCAGCCAAGCATTGGGACGAAGCTTTTCCGATTGGCAATGGACGGCTGGGAGCTATGATTTTCGGAGGGCCATGCTCCGAACGATTGCAGCTTAATGAAGATTCCTTATGGTATGGAGGGCCGAGGGATCGGCATAACCCGGATGCTTTGGCACATCTTCCGGAAATTCGCCGCCTCATTTTTGAAGGAAAGCTCAAAGAAGCCGAGTCCCTCGCTTCGCTTGCCTTAACTGCAATCCCTGAAACCCAGCGTCATTATGTGCCGCTCGGCGATCTGTTTCTTCATTTCCAAACATTAGACAATAACCAAGTCATCGATTATGAACGGGAGCTCGATTTATCAGAAGCAGTGGTCAGTATTTCCTTTAAGGCGGGTAAGGTTCATTATCGTCGCAAGATCTTTGCGAGCTATCCGGACGGCGCGATTGTGATTCGATTGACGGCTAATACGCCGGGCCAAATTTCCTTCACAGCAAGAATGGGAAGGGAAAGGTTCCGATACGTAGACCGTATCCGCACAGAAGAAGGTAATTCGATCTTGATGAGCGGCAATAGTGGCGGAGGTGTTAACTATTGCGGTGTGTTGATGTGCAAACCAGAGGGAGGCCAAATGCGTACGATTGGGGAGCACTTGGTCGTGACCAATGCCGATGCTGCCACATTGGTCATTTCCGCCGCCACGGATTTTCGAGAGTCCGACCCTGAATCCGCAGCGTTTGCGAATGCCAAGCGTGCTGCATCACGGGCGTATACCGATTTATTAACGGCCCACATTGAGGATTATTGTAAACTGTTTGATCGGACATCGATAAGGCTTGATGCTGCATTCAATGCTGTGGAACAAGACACTTCCAAACGATTGGAACGGATGAAAGCTGGAACTGAAGACCCCGGACTTCAAGCTTTATATTTTCAATATGGCCGTTATCTGCTTATTGCTTCAAGCAGACCAGGATCTTTACCTGCGAATTTACAAGGGATTTGGAATAAGGATATGTTGCCGGCCTGGGACAGCAAATTTACCATTAACATTAATGCGCAAATGAACTATTGGCCGGCTGAGATTTGCAATTTACCCGAATGCCATGAGCCTCTTTTTGAATTGATCGAACGGATGATTCCAAACGGTCGCCGAACCGCTCAAGTCATGTATGGCTGTGGAGGCAGTTCTGCCCATCACAATACTGATATTTGGGCGGATACCGCACCGCAGGATCTTTATCTACCCTCGACATATTGGCCCCTTGGCCTAGCATGGTTATGTCTGCATCTTTGGGAACATTATCAATTCGAGCGGAATGAGGCTTTTCTGAATCATGCTTACCCGATGATGAAAGAAGCGGCTGCTTTTCTTGTTGATTATATGGTCGAACTTCCTAGTGGAGAGCTTGTCACTTGCCCCTCTGTCTCACCTGAAAACACATATAGATTGCCGAATGGGGAAACTGGCGTGCTTTGCTATGGGCCATCCATGGATATCCAGATTGCTCGTGAATTGTTTCTCGCATGTCTAGCGGCAGGTGAACAGTTAGAGACGGATATGGACTTCTTGACAACGCTTAAACTTACAATGGATAAACTGCCACAGCCTCAGATTGGGCGTCATGGACAAATACAGGAGTGGATTGAAGATTATGAGGAAGTGGAGCCAGGACATCGTCATATCTCACACTTATTCGCCTTGCACCCGGGAACACAGATCACCCCAGAGAAGACACCTAGCCTAAGTGCTGCTGCTCGCCGGACACTTGAGAGACGACTTGCAAACGGAGGGGGACATACAGGCTGGAGTCGCGCCTGGATTGTGAATTTTTGGGCTCGGCTTGGAGATGCGGAAGAAGCATACAAAAATGTAACTGCCCTATTGACGCACTCCACATTGCCCAACCTGCTCGATAACCATCCACCATTTCAAATAGACGGCAATTTTGGCGGGACTGCGGGTATCGCGGAAATGCTGCTACAAAGCCATGCTGACGCCATTCATTTGTTACCAGCTCTCCCTAAAGCTTGGTCCAATGGTGAAGTAACGGGGCTTCGCGCCCGCGGTGCGGTAACGGTAGATATGGCATGGAAGGACGGTCAATTAAAGCATGCTGTACTGAAGCCAGATTATAAAGGGGTGTATCGTATTCGTTGCAATCTGCCCATCCAATTATGGATGGAAGGGGAGATTTACGAGCCAACGCAACTCGACGCATCAAATTATTCATTTGAGGCGGAGGCAGGGACTGCGATTCATGTACGTGCTAAGCCCGAATCCAAGCCCGCGAATTGAGATTTCGGTTTTATCGTTTAACCAATACTCCTTAGAATAGAGATGTTCGGATTGTTGAGGACATGGGCATTATCTTTCTGCCTGCTCCAAATTCGCATTTGCGGATCAGGATGAAGGCTTGAAAACCAAAGCGGATGAGATTGTTGATATCAGCAAAAACATAACTAAGCTGCCGGTACGATCGGCAGCTTAATTTTGTAAAAGAGAAGCATAACATATTAAGTATAATTAATTATGATAAGTTATTTCTGATATATATATTTCTAAATGCGCGGAATGAATGCAGATGCAGGGTAGTTTTGTAAGGAAAAACAGAAATTTCTGCGTTAGTTAATAACAGGGAGTAAATCGCCCCATTAAAGGCCGCAGAAATCGCAGTTTTTCGTTAGTTATGGAGAAATTTACCGGTAGGGAAGCATGGGTGAATTGCAATATAATGAAGGAAATTACTGACTGCTGTAGAATAAAGTGTTAGCATTCAGCAATCGGCTTTTTGCTTAGAATTCAATATTCCAGGAGGAATTATGCAAGTGAAGTCCATTCTTTTCCCAGCTAGATTGTTGTCATTTATACTGATTTTCTGTTTCATCGTCAGCTTTCTCCCTAACGAAAGAGCTTACGCCGACTCATCGTCGTTTCATTATCAGCGATTTCCAGAATCAACCGTAGGTATTTCGCGCCCCGAGATTGGATTTACATTTCTCACAACGACTTTCAAAGTCGAAAACATTTCCTTCCAAATGCTGCTGGATGACCAAGAAGTCAAGGGATCTTGGGACCAAGCAGCGAGTAGCTATACGTATATGCCGAAAGTGGATTTGCAGCCCGGTGAACATCACGTAGACTTGTTCATAAATATGTCAGGCTATCATCCTCTATCAGAGAGCTGGACGTTCAATATTGCCAAACAGGCCGTCACTTCCGTGCCTGCTTCGCCTACAACCGAGCAGCAACAAGGGCTGAAGGTCGTGAATGATTATCGAAAATTATTCGGTCTTCAACCCCTACGCTGGAGCCAGGACTTGTCGCGAGCTGCTCAACTGCATGCTACTTACTTGCAAAATAATCAAGTAGATGCTCAAAAGGTTTCTCTCCATACCGAAGACAGCTCCAAAGCAGGTTACATCGGTGAAACCTTAGCGCAGCGTGCTCGATATGTCAATTATACTGGCGTGGGGATGGGGGAGGACGCATCCTTCGGGATGAGCAGTATGAATGATGCGATTGACAGCTTGTTTGATGCGCCATATCATCGAATTCCATTCCTCATGCAGGAAGCGACGGAAATAGGGATCGACCGCGAGGGCAGCTACTTCGTCATGGATTTTGGCTTCAATCAGCAAGCACCAACAACACAGTTAGTTGTTTCACCAGCTCCAGGAGATCGCTATGTGCCAACTGATTTTAATGGACACGAGTCGCCGGACCCGCTTCAAATTCATCGTGGAGCCGCCACTTATCCAGTAGGCTATCCGTTACTGGCTGTGATCTCTGGCCAATCCGTAACTAACATCATGCTGGATGAAGCAGATTTAGTGGATAGTGAAGGGAAATCGGTAAGTATTTTGCACGATACGCCAAACAGTGATAAAGAATTGGATAATGCCGTTATGCTGATTCCGACAAAACCGCTGCTTCCGGATTCACGCTACTCCGCACATATAAAAGTTTCGTTTATGGACAACGGTCAAGCCAAGACATTGCAAAAGGACTGGAGCTTTCAAACGGAACCTGCTTCATCCGTAGGTAAGCAAAAGCTGCACGAAAACTCGGATCTTTATATCAAACAACTGCAAGCGACTGGGGGCGTACCTCACGTTGTTACATTTAAACTCCAGGAGAGTGCCTTTACGCTAGATGGGATTAAGTTGCCTGCCAGAATGGAGCCAGTTATTATCGATGGATCTTCATACCTCTGGGTAAGAGATCTGGCTGGTGCCCTCGGAGCTTCCGTCACATGGGACGAGACCAAGCAAGCAGCTATTTATACTAAAAAAGGGAAAACCATTACCTTCTTTACAAATAAAGCTGCCTATGCGGATGAAAATCTGGAGCGGGAAACGCAGACACCGGCAAAACTTTATAATGGCACTACGTTGATTCCCGTGAGACTGATGTCCGAAGTTTTAGGAGCAAGAGTGCAATTTGACGATAAGACGAAAGTTATAACGATTACTTATTAATTCAGAAAAAAAAGCGGAAGATAAGCTTCCGCTTTTTATTATGTATAGAATCAGCGCTTAGATTCTCCTTTTTAGCTTAAAGTAACGGGCAGCTTGCTTCCTAAATGTGCTAATATAGATAGAGATTATGAGTTGATGATTGTCGGGTGAAAGGTACATGATCTCATTAAAGACCTCTTAAATAGCGGTTATTTATGTTTATTGGATAAAAGGTTATGGTAAAATTTACAAATACCAGTGATTATATCTGAGAGAATTTCTTCCCTATAAAAGAAAATAAGCGCCCTTTAGCATTTTGGGGATAGAGGGCCTCTAGTTAATTTAATGTAAGCCATTCTGAATGACGCCGCTGGCAGAAAAACGCGGAATTCCAAATACAATTTTTTGGGGGGGATATTATGAAGCCAAGAATTACTGTACTAACTTTAGGTGTAGATGATTTAGAGAGGGCATTAACGTTTTATCGAGATGGACTTGGGTTTCCAACGGAAGGTATAGTTGGTACAGAATTTGAACATGGTGCTGTTGCGTTTTTTGATTTACAGGAAGGCTTAAGAATGGCGATTTGGAAACGTAAAGATATTGCGTTTGATACCGGACTTGTTCAAAACATGCCAAGTTCTACGGAATTCACGATAGGTCATAATGTAGGAACCAAAGAAGAAGTTGATTCGGTAATGGAACAAGCTAAGAAAGCTGGCGCGACAATCACAGTTCCAGCCCACAGCACATTTTGGGGTGGTTATTCGGGTTACTTTCAAGATCCAGATGGACATTTGTGGGAAGTAGTATGGAATCCTCAGTGGGAAATTAAAGAATAATCCTCTGAGTCTGAGTCATATCGGATTAAACAAACTAATAATGAGCGGATAATGCTGTTTCATTCTGGAATAGGATAAATAGTAGAATAAATGGAAGCTTCGAACTAGGGAGGCTTTAAAATGGAATGCCATGTTAACAAGGGAACAATTAACTATGAAGTATGTGGAGAGGGAAGTCCAGTTATTGTGTTACATGCGATGGGGACAGACCATCGATCAATGATGTATTGGCTTGAACCCATTTTTATGGAAAGAACAGGCTGGCAGAGAATCTATTTGGACATTCCTGCTCATGGAAAAAGTGCAATCACTGAGCAAGTAAAGGGTACTGAAGATATGCTTGATATGATCATTGAGTTTATTGATGCAGTACTTCCTAATCAAATGTTTTCAGTTATTGGAGCTTCATTTGGGGGCTACTTGGCACAAGGTATAGTACACAAAAAAAGAGAGTTAATAACGGGGATTTCCTTAATTGCCTCTGCTCTTCATTTACCAGGAAGTGAAAGAACTCTGCCTGCAAAGGTTGTTTTTGAAGTAGATACAAGTTTATTTGTTGAACTTGATGATGATGTTTTAAATGCTTTTCAATTGCTTATGGTACGTCAAAACAAATCAAACTTATTAACTTTTTTAAAAGAAGTTCAGCCAGGAAGATTGCTCGCTAATCGTAATTTTCTATCATCTGATTGGAAGAAAGAAGGCTATTATTATAAGTTTGATCCACTTAGCTATTTTGAACAACTACAACAACCAATACTTATCGTTTTGGGGAAGCAGGATTCGATATGTGGTTATGAAGATCATATGAAAATTTTTGGAAATTACAGTCACGCTACTATTGCAATACTCGATCATGCAGGACATATGATTCAAATTGAGGAAAGGGATGTTCTTACGAGTTTGGTGACGGACTGGCTTCTTAGAATTAAAAATCGTTCAACTAACGAGAACTATAGCTAACAATTTGACATATCGCAAAACTGCAATGTATAATAGCGACATGGCCAACCAAATTGAAATTTTCAAGGCACTATCCAATGAAGCGCGCATTCAAATTTTAGAATGGCTGAAAGATCCAACAACTCATTTTTCACCCCAGGAAGGGGCTGATTTAATCACAGTTGGGGTATGTGTAAGTCAAATCACTGAAAAATTAAACATGAATCAATCCACTGCTTCGCAATATCTCTCCATGCTTCAAAGAGCAGGATTGGTCCACGCTACACGATTAGGGAAATGGACTTATTACAGAAGGAATGAAGATGCGATTAAAAATATTGGTCAGTTCCTTCAGAAATAAGCTATTCAGGAATATAGAAAACTGAATTCATTTATTGGATTCAGTTATTCTAAGAATATCATATCGACAATTTGCAAATTGTAAATTTTTTTAGTTTTAAATATTGAGATTTTGCGATATATAAATATATCATTTAAGGAGGTGAGATACTTGTAGTAAATTTGTCATCCTTGTTTCAGCATAGTAATTAATTCGAAAGTTACCAGCATGCGTGTTCGGGTGTCATGCTAGTTCCTAGATACTTGTTTTGATATTCTCAAAATGAATAAGAATTTAGTATTATGGTGCCCCAATAATAAAGGTACTTCATGACTAACAAACGTTTAACAAGCACATTTGGATGCATGTTGCCCGAAAGCTGGGTGTAGCTATACCGCTTTATAGCAATCAGAAATTACATTTTAATTAGAGAGAGGTAAAACGAAAATGGAAAACTTTGAATTTCATAATCCTACTAAGATCTTGTTTGGAAAAGGTCAAATAAGCAACTTGAAAAAGGAAATTCCTGCTTATGGCAAACGCATTTTGCTATTGTACGGAGGCGGCAGCATAAAAAAAATCGGACTTTACGATAAGGTCATTAGTGAACTCAAAGAAATCGGCGCTTATATCATTGAGTTAGGAGGCGTTGAACCGAATCCTCGACTAACGACTGTCATTACAGGGATTAACCTTATAAGAGAAAATCAGCTTGATTTTATTCTTGCAGTCGGTGGCGGCAGCGTCATTGATTGTGCTAAAGCAATTGCCGCGGGCGTTCCCTACGATGGCGACGTATGGGATATCGTGACTGGTAAGGCGAAAGCCCCATCCAATTCTGTACCGATTGGCACAGTAATCACGATAGCGGGAACAGGATCAGAGATGAACGGAAATTCCGTTATCACGAATTGGGAAACGAATACGAAAGCATTTTTTAACTCCAATCATGTACTTCCAAGATTCAGTATTCTAGATCCAGAGCTTACATTCTCTGTACCTCTGGACCAGACGATATACGGCACCGTTGATATTATGGCCCATGTCTTCGAACAATATTTTCATGCCTCGAGCAATGCACCTCTTCAAGAGAGAATTGGTGAAGCGATTCTTCGCACCGTCATCGAGACAGCACCTAAGCTCGTGAACGATTTGAACAATTACGAATATCGCGAAGTCATGTTGTTAAATGGTACATTGGCCTTAAACGGACTTACTGGAATGGGCGTTAATCCGGATTGGGCAACGCATCTTATCGAACATGCCGTATCTGCCGTCCATGACATACCGCATGGCGGGGGAATCGCGATTATTGCCCCGCATTGGATGGAACATGTCGCGGCTGTACGTCCGGAGAAAGTCGCACAACTCGGTGTACGTGTATTCGATTTGGACCAAACAGGGAAAACAGATGCTCAATTAGCAGTGGAAGCGATCCAGTCTCTCAAGAATTTTTGGGCCTCCATTGGAGCGCCTACAAAGCTTTCGGACTATGGAATCGATGACAAGGAAATTGAACTGATGACGGAAAGGTCTATGCTTGCCGATCAAATTGGCAACTATATTCCTCTTACAAAAGAAGACGTCAGAACGATTTTGAGAAATTCTTTATAATGAACGATAAGGATGGGCTGTCTCATAGAGACGGCCCCCCTTATAAAGCGATATAGAGTAACTTTTTCTGATGGATCTTTCATTTGAGAACAATATGATATTTAGGTTTAGACACATCCTTTGCAAAATAAGGATGCTGAAGTTAAGACTATTAAGCAAAAATGATAGAAAGAGGAGATATGTTTATGGTAACCCCACAAGTTCCTATTGGCTCTGGTTTCGGGGCTTCATCAACTGCCGCTGAAGTTATCAAAGGAATTGATTTAACCGGTAAAAACGTCGTTGTCACTGGCGGTTATTCCGGCATTGGATTGGAAACCGTTCGCGCATTCCATGCCGCCGGCGCCAAGGTCATCGTGACTGCTCGAGATATGGAGAAAGCGAAGGCAGCCCTCAGAGAAATGCCGGATGTGCTGATAGACTATTTGGATCTGCTTCATCCGGCATCGATCGATGCTTTCGCTGATCGCTTCTTTAGCCAATTCGATAAACTCCACATACTGGTTAATAATGCGGGCGTTATGGCAGCTCCGCTAACACGGGACGAACGAGGATATGAATCCCAGTTTGCAGCTAATCATCTCGGCCATTTCCAGTTAACTTGTCGCCTTTGGCCAGCGCTCGTTCGTGCGGAAGGGGCGCGAGTCGTATCCCTGTCTTCCTATGGGTATATTCGTGGTGGAATCGACTTTCACGATCCGCATTTCAAACAACGTGAATATCATCCTTGGGTTGCCTACGGGCAGGCAAAGCGCGCAAACGCTTTGTTCGCTGTCGCGCTCGACTCGATCGGAATGAGCCAAGGAGTACGCGCTTTTTCCGTTCATCCGGGCGGAATTGTAACGGATCTGCAGCGGCATTTGTCCCAGACTGAACTGGACGCTCTTAAACTCTTTGATAAAGCTGGTAAGCCGATTATCGATCCTGAAGGCGTCGACAGAAAAAGTCCGCAGCAAGGCGCGGCAACAAGCGTTTGGTGTGCAACGAGTCCACTGCTGGAAGGT
>NZ_JAQFVF010000078.1 GCF_027789125.1 Paenibacillus aestuarii
GCAAATAAGGAGACGATTCATGGTGTCAGATATATTCGCTTCCCAAAGAAGAATTATCTGGAGAATGTCATCTCTTATGTACAGGCTGAGTCTTTTCCTGTCATTCAGGTGTATAACAAACCGGATTGGGTGCTGCCAATCAAGCAAGTGTGCTTCCATTCCCGGGTGGTGTTGTCGCTTCACAACCAGGTATTCGGATCTCATCTTGAACAAAGCGAGTTAGAGGAGATTGTGCAAGCTGTCGATCACATGGTGGCCGTCAGTCAGTTTCTAGCAGACTCGATTGCGAGGCGCTGTCCCTCCGCCAAAGCGAAAATAACAGTTTTATATACAGGAGATGAGCCGAGCATCTACACACCTCATTACACGCTGCAGGGGCAGCGGATTGCGCTGGAAATGAAAAAAAAGCTGGGTATTCCGGCAGATTACTTTGTGGCTCTGTTCGTGGGAAGGCTAGTCCCCAAGAAGGGCTGCCATCTTCTCATCACAGCGATGAAGAAAGTCTTGCAGCAGCAGCCCAGGACAGCACTAGTTATTGTAGGAAGCAAGTGGTTCGGCAATTTCAGCGAGAATGGGTACGTCAAAATGCTGAGAGAACAAGCGAAGCCCATTTCGGAGCATATCTATTTTACGAGCTTTTTGCCCGTTTATGAGCTGCCGGATTATTACACAATGAGCGATGTTTTGATCTGTGCGTCTCAATGGAAGGAGCCTTTGGCTAGAGTTCAGTATGAAGCGATGACAGCCGGTATTCCGATTATCACGACAGGGAGGGGCGGGAATACGGAAATCATCAAGCATGGCCAGAACGGAATTGTCATTAGCCAGTATGAACACCCGGATGCTTTTGCCGAGAGCATGCTTTACATGATTAAAAATAGAGGCAAAAGAGAGATGATGGGCATAACGAATAGAGGGTTAATTGAAAACTGCTTTAATTTTGAGCAATATGCGCTCCGCATTGCGGAAGTCTACAAACGCTTTGACTTATCCGAAGGAGATACACATAGCAAAGTCCCCGCTTCCTGATTGGAAGGCGGGGACTTTATTCGTGGATCCTAACTCCATGGAGTCAGGAGCAAATATTTTTTTTGACGACCTGCTTCAGATTGGACTGGTTTTTTTCGGAGATACCTCCGTCAATGATATAAATTTGAATTTCCGACTTTTTATCGATATTCTTCAAAAGGGAAGTCAACATGACACCTAAATGCTTCGCGTATTTATCATTCGTTGCGGTTACAAGCTGAATGGGGTTCATAACGTCCGAATTATTCGAAGAGTCCGCAGTGCTCGAAGTATGCAAGGTGTCGAATGCGTCTAGTGAGTCCAAAGAGTCAACCTCCTAGATCAAGATTATCGTGAGGCGGCAATGAGGACATCGCGTCTCACATAGAGGCACAAAAAGGTTAGCCAGTCGGATCTGGCTAGCCTCTTGATGAATTCGTCAACCAGGCAACAAAATGGCGGATCCCCGTTTCCAGACTCGTTGCTGGGGAATAGCCCAGCATGTGGCGGGCCTTCTCGACATTCGCCCACGTGCGGGGAACATCGCCGATCTGCAGCGGCTGCCAGTCGATCGTCGCTTTCATGTTCATCGCCTGTTCCAGCAGCCGTACCAGCTCCAGCAAGCTTATCGGCTGATCATTGCCTAAGTTAAACACTTCATAGCCAGGCGTTGCCAGCTTCATGGCTTGCCTAATCCCGGCGACGATATCGCCGACGTACGTATAATCGCGACTGGTCGTCCCGTCGCCGAATAAAGTAATCGGCTCACCTTTGGCCATTTTGCTGGCGAACAGATGGATGGCTAGGTCAGGTCGCTGCCGGGGACCGAAAACGGTGAAAAACCGCAGGGCAACGATAGGTAGCTTGAAGCAATGGCTGTAGCTCCGGCACAGCGCTTCTCCAGCAGCTTTCGTAGCCCCATAAGGTGAGGCGATCAGCATGGTCGGATCGGATTCCGAGAAGGGCACTTGGTCATTCAAGCCGTACACGGAACTGGAGGAGGCGAAAACAAATTTGCTGACCCTGTATTGGACAGAAGCGTCGAGCAAGTTCACTGTACCCGCCAAGTTGACGTCGACATAGGTGCTGGGAATTTCAAGCGATGGGCGGACACCGGCCTTGGCGGCCAGATGTACGACAACGTCAGGCTGCCAATCGCGGAAAATCCGGTCCATCCGGTCGCGGTCACGAATATCCGCTTCCATTAACGTATAATGCAGTGATTGCAAATGCGACTGAATGTTGCTTTCTTTCACCTTGCGGTCATAGTAATCATCGAAATTATCAATCACGAGTACTTCGTTCTCGTCATTTGCTAGAAGTGAATCAACGAGATGGCTCCCGATAAAGCCTGCGCCTCCGGTGACAAGTACCTTTTTGCCCACGACGATTCATCCCCCTAATCTGCGTAATATTGTCCGCTGATCCATGCGCGCACGGCTGCATCCTTAATCGGATGCGCAAACATGATATCCGGATTGCTCGATGCCTGCTGGATTTCTTGTAGCGAGATCGACGGCCGGAAGCGGAAGCATTTCCTGTATTTGGATGGGTATTCTTGGCATTTGGCACCGCACTGCATCGCCATCGTCAGATATAGCATTTCTCCCAAGGAAATGACGTTTGTGGTCTCCAACAGTCGCTCTAGCTGCGGTTTATGGATTCGCGCCAGCATCTTCTTCACGATAGCCTGCCGATAGACTTGCATCGGATTGAAGGTGCCGTAGAAGAAGGCGCTGCGGAAGAACGGCTGCCAGCGAGGCCACTCGTTCCACATTTTTGCGGCGGTCGTCCATTTGCGAGATTGCGGGTCCGTCTCCACTTTGATCGCTTCCACTAGACAGTCGTAGCCGTCCATGAGCTGCTCCAGCAGCCGCCCGAAGCCGTGATGAATAAACATGACGTCGGATTCGGTATAAACCAAATAGTCATAGGCAATCCGTTTCTTCTCCAGCCAAGCCATGACATCATAGAAAAAGCGGCCTGTTTTACCGGGCTGCAAAGGGCGGCTGTCCGTACAGTACAGCACCCGTTCTTGCTCACATACGGATCTCCCGAAATTCGGATCGCTGCCGCCGTTGTAGAGAACGATCAGCGCCTGTTCAGGATTGTATTGGCGTATATTTTGCACCTGCTGAAGCAGTGCCTCTTCGTCTTTGTGCGCCAATAAGGCAAAACAGATCATTGCGGGCACTCTCCCTCACGAGTGTATCGTTGTCTTACGCTGACTGCTTAATGCTCGCAGATCCAGTTCCGCACATCGTCATCTTTGACAGGATGCACGAACATCACGTCGGACTTGCTGCGGGCGTCCTTCGCGTCGTCCAATGAAATGCGGTTATAGACGCGCAAATACTCGATGCTGGACTTCGGATAGGCGCGAAGCCTGCCGCCGGCTTTTTTGGCTAAGGTCATGTACAGCATTTCGCCGAGCGCGAACACTTGGGTCTTAGCGAACAATCTTTCCAAATGATCGCGATCTGTCACGGCCAACATGCGCTTGATCATACTGTGACGGTATAACTGCATGGGATTGAACGTGCCGTAGAAGTTATCGCGCTGGAAGAATGGTCTCCAATCGTTCCATTCCTTCCACATCGTCTTGCCAGGGATCCAGGACGTCGTTCTTGGACTTGTCTCGCGACGGATGAGTTTGCCCATGGCATCATAGCCTTGCATGTTCTTGCGGACGAATTGTTCGAAGCCGTGTCCAACGAAGAAGGCATCGGACTCCGTGTAAATCAGGTAATCATACCGGGCTTGAATGTCTTCGAGCCATCTCATGACATCATAGAAGAAGCGCCCGGTTTTCCCCCATTTCAACGGCCGGCTGTATGGGCAGTACATGACGTTCTCCTGTCGGCATACCCGCTTACCGAAGTTAGGATTTTCCCCTCCGTTATAGAGAACGATCATGAAGTCCTTGCTGGTATATTTACGAATATTGCGAATTTGCTGGCGAAGCGCATTCTCATCCTTATGGGCTAAAATGGCGAAGCAAAACATGAAGCTGGCCTCCTATTCATTGTCTGATACCGAAATCCCACCTGCGTTATTGCTCCCAAATCCACTTGCGAACCTGGATGTCTTTCGCCGGGTGCACGAACATGACAGCAGGATTGTCCTTGGCCTCTTTCACTTCTTTTAGTGTCAGATTAGGGCGGAAACGCAAGTATTGCAGATCGGAGTTGCGGTAATCGAGAATTCTGCCGCCGTTCTTCCTGGCTAAGGTGACATAGAGCATCTCGCCGAGACAGCGAATGTTGCTGGACTGGAACAGTCGTTCCAGATGGTTCTTATTGACACTTGCCAGCATTTTCTTGATGATGCCGTGGCGGTAGACAGACATCGGACTGGAAGTGCGGTAGAAATGGTCTAGCTGGAACACTTGCCGCCAATCGTTCCATTCTCCCCACATTTGCTTGGCCGGGTCCCATGTCGCCTTTTGCGGGTCTGTTTCTTTTTTTACCCATTTCAATAAGCCGTCGTATCCGTTCATTCGCTCCTTCAGCATTTCACGGAAACCACGGTTGACGAACATAATGTCATATTCCAGATAAACCAAATATTCATAATTGATATGGCGGTCTTCCAGCCAGCGCATAACATCGTAGAAGAACCGTCCACTTGTTCGCTGAGTCAAAGGCCGACTATATCCACAGTAGCGGACCTGCTCCTCCTGGCACACTTTCTTGCCGAAGTCTTTATCCTTGCCGCCGTTGTAAAACACGATGAAAGCATCCTTGGGATTGTATTTCCGGATGTTCTTAATCTGCTGGCGGAGCGCATATTCGTCCTCATGCGCCAATAGCGCGAAGCAAATCATCTGCGATGACCTCCTTTATTCAGGCTTGGTTTCCTCTTGCACAATCTCTTTGAAGAGGGTTAACGCGCGCGCGACCGCTTGGTCCATATTGTAGTATTTGTAGTCTGCCAATCTGCCGGCAAACAGCACTTTATCTTTGATCTTTTCCGCTTCGGCTTGGTATAGCCTGTAAAGCTCCTTATTCTCTTCCCGGGGGATCGGATAATAAGGATCCGACTTGCCGGCGATGTATTCTTCCGGGTACACATAGGAGATTGTCGTTTTCGGCGACTTCTGCCCAGTTAGGTGCTTCTGCTCAAGCACGCGTGTATAGTCATACTCCAGACCGTAATTGACCGTGCCGACCTCTTGGTAAAATTCCTGGTCGAGGGTGTCAAACTCAAAGCGCAGTGTCCGATACGGCAGCGTGCCGTGCATATAATTGAAATAAGCATCGATGGGGCCGGTATAGATCATGCGTTTGAATTGAATTTGATCGATCACGTCACGATAGTCGGTGTTTAAGAGCAGCTTGATGTTGGGATGCTTCAGCATACGCTGAAAGAGGGGCGTGTATCCATGCTTGGGCAGTCCTTGATACTTATCCTGAAAATACCGGTTGTCCCGGCTGATATAGACGGGAACCCGTGCCGTAACCGAGCGGTCCAGCTGCTCGGGATCGAGCTGCCAGTGCTTCATGGTGTACTTGTAGAACACATTTTGATAAATATAGTCCGCCAGGAAAGCGAGCTCTCCGCTCGCACTCTCGCGAAGCTTTAAGATGGGGACTTTGACGTTGAAGCCGAAATGCTGGATGAGCAGCTCTTCGAGTTTTTCGGCATATTTTTGCGGGAAGAGAGCGTAGAGGGAGTTGAGGTTGAAAGGGACGGGAACTTTCTTGCCGTCTACGACGACACGGACTTCGTGGAAGTAAGGACGCCACTGCGTAAACTGTGACAGATAATTCCAGACCATGCTGGAATTCGTGTGGAAGGTATGCGATCCGTATTTATGAATGAGGATGCCGTGTTCATCGTAGCAATCGTAGGAATTTCCGCCGATGTGATCTCTTTTTTCAATAACCAGCACGTTCTGATTAAGCTGAGAGGCGAGCTGTTCCGCCAAGGTAGCGCCGGTAAATCCTGAGCCAACGATGACCCAATCTACTTTCATGTAGGGAAACCTCCTTAGAATTTGCAAGAAATGTGCGCCTAGGACCAAACGGTCTTGCGAAGATATTTCATATATTCACTCTTGAACGGCGGGTCGTTGTTCCAAGGCTTCTGATTCGTCGTATAGTGGATGATGGCCGGCAGCTTCATCCCACGATAGCGGTGCACCTGGTAGTTCCAAGTGGGATCCAGTTTTTTCCACTTATCTTGCAGAATGACATTCAGTGCGTCTTGATCCATAAATTTAAGTTTGTCGGGGTTATTTCGAATAAACCGCATTAACCGGAAGGCGATCCGGTTCTCCCGCCATTTTGGCAAGTTCATCAGGAGTACGCCGGCATTGAAATACTCATTTCGTGGCAGGCCGAGCTCGCCGGGTCTTGCGCTGCCGGGAATTTTCACGGCCGCCACATATTTATGCACCAGCACCGTGTCCCATAGTTTGGTAATGTCGTCTGTAACGATGATATCGCAGTCCAAGTAGAGCGCTTTTTCGATAGCTTTGTCTAAAAGATCCGGAATGAGAATGCGGTAATAAGTCTCCTTGGTAATGTTGAAGTTCAGCTGGAACGAATTGAACATGTCCGGATTAATGGAGAGATAGTGGATGTGCTGGTTGAATTTTTTAACGGCGTTGTTGAGCTTAGCCTTGGTTCTATCGGATAAACCGCCGTCAACGACATAAATGGTGAGGGGATTGTTGGAAGTTTTGTTCTCCAATAAGGAAGTCAGCATGACCGCTAAATGTTTGGCGTATTGATCATTCGCTGTTGTTACGATATGAAGTCTTTCCAAGCTTTTCACCCTTTTTTTGCGAGGTTATGGTCTCCTTAACAAGGCTCACCTTTTGTAAAAGATATGAAAATAAGGCGAGGGTTGCTTGTATATCTGTCCGAGACTGCACAAAAATAGGGTCCAGTAGCTGGGGGCAGGTATAGATTTGGCAGAGACAAGCGACTTATTTACTAGGTAAGCGTTGATTTTCGAGGCAGTAGTTATCCGTCCGAGTTTCCAGTTAGACAAGAAGAATACAATTTAACATCCAGGTAATTTATGTGCATGCACCAAGGAGATCAGCGGAGAAATGAATGAATATCTGCAAAGATCACTGAACAAAAGGAGTGTTGCTATGAAGATCTGCATGATTGGAACTGGTTATGTAGGCCTAGTTGTTGGAGCCTGCTTTGCAGAAATGGGACACCAGGTGATTTGTGTAGATAACAATCCGGCCAAAATCGCATCGCTGCAAAATGGACAAGTGCCTATCTATGAACCTGGACTCGAACAGTTGGTGGAGCGAAACGTGGAGGCGGGCCGATTAAGCTTCTCGCTGGATCTCATCGAATCTGTTGGACATAGTCAATTCATCTTCATAGCGGTAGGAACACCGCCTGCAGAAGATGGATCTGCCGATCTTACTTACGTGATGAATGCGGTACGGCAAATTGGCGCCAGCTTGAACCATTATGCGGTCATTATTACGAAGTCGACCGTACCCATTGGCAGTTCGGAGATGATTCGTGGTGTAATTCGAGCGGAGCTTGAACGTCGGGGCATGAGTGACTTGACCTTCGACATCGTCTCCAACCCGGAGTTTCTTAGAGAAGGTGCCGCCGTAGGGGACTTTTTGCATCCGAACCGGATTGTCGTCGGCACCGACAACGAGCGAGCTTTGCAGTATATGAAGGAGCTGTATTTGCCGTTGACGAGCCTTGGGTATCCGCTTATTCAAATGGATATCGCTTCGGCTGAGCTGGCCAAGTACGCGTCCAATGCCATGCTGGCGACACGGATCAGCTTCATGAATGAGATGGCAGGCATCTGCGAATCGGTAGGTGCGGATATTGAACGGGTCCGGCAAGGTATGGAACTGGATCATCGGATTGGCAGCTACTTTTTATCAGCCGGCGTGGGGTACGGGGGCTCCTGTTTTCCTAAAGACGTTCGGGCGATCATCCAGAGTGCTTCGGAACGAAATGTTCCAACCCATATTTTGGAAGCTGTAGACAAGGTCAACCACCAGCAAAAGAAAAAATTGTACGAGATGGTCAGAAGTCACTTCGGCGATAACATCTCGCAGCTGCGAGTTGCGGTCTGGGGGCTGTCCTTTAAGCCCGAAACGGATGATATTCGCGAGGCGCCGTCCATTGAGACGATTGAGCTGTTAAGACAACGAGGTGTCGTTATTCAAGCGCATGACCCTGTCGCTTTGCAGAATGCTTATCAAGCTTTAGGGGAGCAAAATATGGTTTACTATTCGGATCCTTACCAAGCGCTGATGGATGCAGATGCGCTGCTGCTGTTCACAGAGTGGAAGCAGTACCGGGCTGCCGATCTCAAACGAGTGAAAAGCTTGCTCAAGCAGCCCGTTGTGTTCGACGGACGTAACTTATTCGATCCCGAGAGAATGAAAGAAGCGGGCTTTGTCTATCAAAGCATCGGGCGAACGTAAAGAAGTTTGATCAACTTGCAAAAGGATGATGGATGATATGAAGGTTCGCAAAGCGATCATACCTGCGGCAGGGCTGGGTACCCGGTTCTTGCCGGCAACCAAAGCGATGCCGAAGGAACTACTGCCGATCATTGATAAGCCGACGATTCAGTTTATTGTTGAAGAGGCTGTGGCGTCAGGGATCGAAGACATTATTATAGTGACCGGCAAAGGTAAACGCTCGTTAGAGGATCACTTCGACAACGCTTTTGAACTTGAGTATCATTTGCAGCAAAAAGGGAAGCTGAACATGCTGGAAAAGGTGCAGAAACCGTCTCAACTGATCGATATCCATTATATTCGCCAAAAAGAGCCGAGAGGGTTGGGGCATGCGATCTGGTGCGCAAGAAAGTTCATTAATGACGAACCTTTCGCGGTATTGTTGGGAGATACCTTCGTACAGTCCACCGTGCCCTGCTTAAAGCAAATGATGGATTATTATGACCGCTATAAAACCTCCATTATTGGCGTTCAGCCAGTGAACCCGAAAGATGTCTCGAATTACGGCATTATCGATGGACAGCTCCTGCAAGACCAGTTCTACAACATTACCAAGCTGGTGGAAAAACCAAAGCCGCAGGACGCGCCAACGAATTTAGCCGTCATTGGTCGGTATATTTTGACCCCAGCCATATTCGATATATTGGAAAATTTGGAGCCGGGCGTGGGCGAGGAAATTCAGTTGACGGACGCCCTGTCTAAGCTGAATGAGCAAGAAGCCATGCACGCCTATGAGGTTTGCGGGACGTGGCACGATGTCGGCGATCATCTTGGCTATGTGAAGGCGACCCTGGCTCTGGCTCTACAGCGCGAAGACTTGAGGAAGGATGTTCTCGACTATATCCGATTTATAACCAAATAAGGAAAATCGCGATTGCGAAAGGAGAGCGGAAATGAAGCCATTTAAAGTCAAAGGCGACAAGCGGTTTCTTGTCATTGGCAGGGTTGGCGACAGCTCCATCCATCAGGAATGGCTGCAGCCTGCGGCGTATAAAAACTTCGACTTGTGCCTGAGCTATTTCGGAAGCACGCCGGGCCGCTATGCTGACGAATGCGATTTTTATCAGGCGATTCCGGGGTTAAAGTGGCCGACGGTTAAAGATACCATCGCTCTTTTTGGCAAAGACATCCTCCATTATGATGCCATTTGGATGCCTGATGACGATATTAGCGCGAATGCTTATGATATTAACCGCATGTTTCACCTATTCATGGAGCAGGGATTGGAGTTAGCCCAGCCGGCTTTAACGCCTGATTCATTTTTTGCGCACGGCATTACGGTAAAGAAGAACGATTATTTGCTGCGGTACTCGCACTTTGTGGAGCCGATGGTCCCGCTTTATTCCAGAAATGCGTTTCAAAAACTGCTGCCGACTTTTGACAAGAGCGAATCCGGTTGGGGCCTCGATTTTGTATGGCCTAAAGTGTTGGGCTTCCCTTACAGAAAAATCGGCGTGATCGATGAGGTGACCGTGAAGCATACGCGTCGCGTCGGCGGCGGTGAGCTGTATAAGAACATTTCCGGCTCGCAGTGGGACGATTTGTATCGCATTACCAAAGAATACGGCGCAGATGTCAACTTCCGCATGATGCACTACGATGGCATTCCCAAGAGTCGTAAAGCGGTTTTTGCCATTCTGGCGAGTAAAGACGAGCAAGTGCTTGCCGCCCAGATCGACAATATTCGCCATTTCAATCCGGAAGCCAGCATTGTGCTCTATAACCGAAGCGAGGATCTCGGGTTCGCCAAAGGGCTGAATGCGGCCAGGTGCCCCTACAGCCGCCCGCTTGCTGCGGGGAGCTTAACGCCGTATTTGCTTGAGGTCATGAAATGGCTGAAAGAGAATCAAGTGAAATACAAGTATTTGATCCATGTGGATGACGAAACGCTTTTTGTAAAACGAGGATTCGTCTCGTCGCTGGATGAAACGATGAAAGGCTGCGATTGCGGCGGTTGGGAGGGTCAGCTTAGTTCTTCTCTCTCGCAAGTGTTTCGCTATTCGTTAATACAGAAAGTGCTGGAGCACGTGAATAAGCCTGAAATCGAGAGCTGGTTAGCCGTGAACGAGGCAGCGGACAAAGAGGGCTTCCTGTTTGCCCGCTTGGCGGCGGATTGCGGGGCGAAATATCGCCAATTCCAGCGGGATCCGCAGCTTAACGCCATGCGTCATGATCCGCAGGTTGAGCAGGCGGAAGCGCATCATGCCCAGCATCATTCCGGCTATTACACGATCCATCCCGTCAGAGGGGATTTGCTGCGGCACTACCACGGGCAGTTAATGGCAGGCGGAATTCCCATGCCGGAGCCTCCACCTGCGCCTGAGCCGCCTCCAGTGGAGCCTGCGCCTGTTATCGCGCAGCCTGTGATTCGAAGATACAGAAGAAGGAAATCACGAATCGGGCAAAGGAAAGTGCCGCAGAAAAGAACGGGCGTTATGACAAAGCTTGCCTCCAAGTCTTCGCTGCTGCCAAGGCGGAAGTACGTGAAGAGCACGAAGTATGCGAGATTCACCTACGCTGCTAACGCCAAGACCGTTCTTAGGAAAGCTAGTGCTGCAAAGAGACTAGGTAATGTGAGGTCTCTTCAGAGCGCTGCTAGCGCCAAGGCTGCTAGTCGTCCTGGGAAAGCTAGTACTGTGAAGAGAACGGGTACTGTGAGGTCTCTTCAGAGCGCTGCTAGCGCCAAGGCTGCTAGTCGTCCTGAGAAAGCTAGTACTGCGAAGAGAACGGGTACTGTGAGGTCTCTTCAGAGCGCTGCTAGCGCCAAGGCCGCTAGTCGACCTGGGAAAACTAGTACTGCGAAGAGAACGGGTACTGTGAAGACTCTTCGCAGCACTGGCTACGCTAAGCGTACTTTAGTACGAAAGGGTACGTTGATGTCTGGAAAAACGAGGATATATACGAAGAAGAATATAGAGGTTTTAAACAGGAAGTCAGCAACAGCGCGGCATCAGCTTCGCACCCGCAAATCATCGGCCGTGCGCCAGCTGAAAAAAGCTTAGCGGCAAAGCTAAGCCCTCACTAGCCTTAATTGGCTGGTGAGGGCTTGTTTGCATCTAAATAGGTTTACACTTTAAACATGGAAATATTCTCTTGCAGTTCAGTTGCCATGGAGGAAAGGGCATTCGAGGAGGAAGTGATCTCCTGCATAGAAGCAAGCTGCTGTTCGGTGGCGGCCGAAACATTTTGTGTCCCTGCTGCATTCGCATTCGTGACGGCAAGGATCGTATCAAACGAAGCTGTAACAACTTGCGTATGCGAAGCCATTTCTTCGGAGGCTTGCGTCACCTTTTGGATTTGGGATGTTACGGTATGAATGGAGCGTTGAATCTGATCAAACGAATCCTGCGCGACGTGGATCGTTTCAATCCCCTTATGGACTTCACTCGTGCCCAATGCCATATCATTAACGGCTTGATTCATTTCTCTTTGAATGGCTGCAATCAGCTTGGTAATTTTCTCCGCGGAGCTTGTTGATTGTTCAGCCAATTTCCTGACCTCGTCCGCTACGACTGCAAATCCTTTGCCGTGTTCCCCGGCTCTGGCCGCTTCAATCGCCGCGTTTAAGGCCAGCAAGTTCGTTTGCGCGGAAATCCCCGAAATTAACACGGAAATTTCTCCGATCTCCTGCGAACTTCCCCCCAGTGCTTTGATCGTCTCTGCTAACTGGTTCATAATCGTTTGGATGCTGTTCATTTGCTCAATCGAGGAAGCGATAGCCAGATTGCCCTCGTCTGCTTTACTGGATGATTCCAATGCATAGGCCGATGCTTCACGACAATTGTCAGCAATTTGGTTCACTCCATGAGAAATATCTGAAACGGCCGTTACGCTGTCTTGCACACTTCTCGTTTGTTCATCGGTTCCACTAGAAAGCGTCTCGGCAATTTGTGCCACGTGCCCAACCGCCTGGCTCGTTTGTTCGGCGCTGGCTGTTAATTGTTGCGAAGAGGCAGCCAAGAGCTCAGAGGTTTGCATCAAACCGAGGATTAAGCTTCGCAAGTTATCTTTCATCCTATTAAAGGATTCCGCTAATTGGGCGATCTCATCTTTGCCTTTCACGATGATTGATTCAACAATCAGATCGCCGTTCGCAATACGTTCAAACCCTGCTGTCAATCTGCCAAGCGGTTTAGAAATAATTTTGGTCATGAAGAGCGCTAAACCAATCGTAATAATGAGAGCGGCAGCACTGATCACAATCAAAAAGCCATGACGTGTCGAAGCGGTATGCTTGGCTTGAACCCCTTCATTCGTGGAGCCCTCGACATTAATTTTCATCAGCGCATCCAAAGAGCTCTGCATTTCGGTGTTTGCATCTTCGACTTGATGAAGCAGAGATATCGTTTTGTCAGCTTGAGCTCCGGCTCCCTTCACAATATCAATGCTTGAACCGAATTGACTAAAGTCCGTAATGAGTTTCTTGTAATCGGACCATTTTGTTTTGAACTCGTTAACCGCCTTTTGGTCAATTGGTGCAGTCTGTGGATCATCAAGAACCATTAGTTCCTCGTATTTAGCAAGGTCCTCTTCTATATTTGAAATGGCTTGCTGTTCATTTTTTGCAAGACTGGCCATCTTGTTATCATCCATCTCTAGTACAAGCGCATAGCTTATCGCTGACAAATGCTGAACCTGATAGTTCATTTGATTCATTCTGGTGAGACTTGGTATCCAGTTCGATGTAATAAAAGTAGCATTGCCATCCATAGTTCTCATTCCGGTAAAACCAACCGCTGCCACTGCCATCAGGAGTATAAGTACGAAGGAAAAACATGAAAATAATTTTTGTCCAATTGTCATACGCATAATTGTCTCTCCTATTCATTTTTCGTTTCATTGCATCATTATAGGTGATAGTTGTTAGATTGTTGTTTGTTAAATATTTATTTTATATTGCAAAATTAATCTTTTATGTAGAAAAGACGACCGTCTCCCAGTAAAAGGGAATGAAGGTCGTCTCTGGATTCTCGCTCCGATTTGCTAACGCTTACGTCTATTTTGCTGGCGAACCGCGGTCTTCAATCGTTTTGTTGTTCGGCGCAGTTTCTTTTTTCTACGGCCAATACGAAGCGGTTTCCTACGCTTCTTGAGCGCTCCTTTACGCAGCCGGATGACGCGCCTGAGCCTTCTTTTTCTGCGGAAGCGGATCGGAGGGGAAGCGCTCGGCGGAGGCAACAGTTCGACAGGTACCGGGTCGATCACAATCGCGGGTGACGCCGGGGGCTCGGCGGGAGCGGCTTCGGCAGGAGCAGCGGTTTCATGGACTTCTTCCCGCAGCGGTTCGGCAGCGCTGTCATCCATAGCCCTAAGTTTTCCGTCAAGTTCGATCAGCGCCGCGCCTTTTACCGGATGAACCCAATAATAATGAGGGCTATTCTTATGCTGCAAAACGCTGGCGAAGGTCACGTCGCCTCCCCAGTGCACAAGGTCGTTATACAAACTACCCTCCGGATATTCCCGGACTCTGCCCCCACAAGCTTTCGCCATCGTGGCAAAAAATACTTCCTCTAAGGCAAATGCCTCAGATCGGTCGAGCAAGGAATCCACAACCTTCACATCAGCATGCGCGAGCATGCGCTGGACAATGCCGCGCTTGTAGATTTGTCCGGGATTAAAATAACTGATGAAGGAATCCAGGCCAAATACGGGCTGCCATAAATGCCATTCTTTGAACATATTCCGAATAGGCAGCGAATCGGGATTGTCTTTAGAGGTATGAAGTCTCCAGCCCATGCAGTCAGATTGCTCCATGATCTGATCCAGGAATGCCTGGAACCCCCGTTTGAAAAATAAGACATCATGATCCACGTTCATTAAATACTCGTACCCGGCTTCGATCTCTTCGAGCCATTGCATGATTTCCCACAGATAGGGCGTCAAATGGCCATAGCGCAGGGGACGGCTGTGCGGGAATTGAAAGACGCGCAGCTGTTTGGCAAAGTCCCGGTTTGAGCCTCCATTATAGAGGATAATGCCGGCCTCTGGGACAAAATAGCGGATATTCGCGATTTGAGCAGCCAAGGCCGCTTCATCTTGATGTGCGAGCAGCGCGATGATGAGTTTTTTTCGGGCAAGCCGGCTATAGGAAGGATGGAGTGGCCTCAATGGTGCTCACCGCCTTATCGTTTCTTTGCATAGCTTATTCTATTTTTCAGAATATGTGAACGTTACGCTCCGCCGCAAAGGAAATATGGTGCCAGATGCTGCGCGGCATTCCCACTTCCCGCCGACTCGCATATGCTAATGGAGTATTGTCAACGCGGAAGGAGGAGAATCATTTTGCAGGAACAGATCACTTCGATCTTGGCGCACATGGCCAAGGCGCAGCATGAGCTTGCCCGAACACTGGAAGCCAAACGCGTCGTTGTCGCTCATATGGCGATGCTGGTGGAGCAAATTCCTGACCATAATCCTTCTTTCGGTGAGATCGATGCCCTTATGGAGCATTCGCTTGAGGTGACGAAGGGGGTTGCCAGCTACTTGAACAGTCTGGCGGATCTGGAGGAAGCATTAGCCGACAATTTGGCGCCGATCCTCAAGTTGATGAAAGAGCAGCCTGGCGAAGAATAGCGTGAACAGGAGTGAGGGGATTGGACCGGACTGAAAGTTATTTATCCATTCTCGATGCTGCGGCCAAAATACAATTGAATGTGGCGCTAATCCTGGAGGCCAAGGCGCTGCACGCAGAGAAATCGCGGAATTGGATCTGTCATCATCTATCCACAGCCGCTTATGAGAACAACGCCGATCATCTTAAAAATACGAGCGAAATCCACGAGCAGCTCATCTCCGTGATCGAAGGGATCACGAAGATGGAGGTCGCATTTGCCAAAAACTTGAACCTCCTTATCGGTCAAGACGAAGAGGAGGCCTCGGGCATGGGCGCAGGCGGAGGGCTCGGTGATATGTTCAATTTCGGTAGCGGAAGCGGCATCGGCATCGGAAGCGGATTGGACAAATGAGAGCCGACGAAAGAGAGCAATGGATCCGCCTCGACGTGCTGGAGTCATTAGCGCGCAGCCAGCGCGCCTTGGCTCTCATTATGGAGAGCGTGGCAGCGTCGGTGGAAGCCTCGCCGCCGCTCGCCAGACACATTGCTGGGAACTTGGAGGCCATTGTGAAGCATCAGCAGATTCTGACGAGCAAGCTGACGGGGATCCCGATTCGTGTCCGACGCATCGGGACACCGGCGCGCCCGTGGCTGAATCCGCAGCCGGGCATCTACAAAGCGGTGAAACGCAAACCCCTCACCTAATGACAGGGATTAGGAGAGGGGTTTTGCGTTTGCAGGGACACCGAATGACCATGTCCTTCTTTTTACCATAAGCGATTTCATTAATCTCAGGCGGGGAATTCGCCCAATTTCAGCCAAGCTGGGTAGCCGCATATGAATCTGCCAATAGGAATTCATAGTATGGAAGCAGGTCAATTGGTTATTCAGCCGGAGATGAAAGGAGTGAAGGTGGAATGAGAAAAGGGAACAAAGCCGCCAAGATCCTGCAGCCTTCGTCAACCGCACGCAAACGGGCGCTCAAGACCAAAGCCACAGTCAAGCTGCGGCGGGGAATGGGGAAACGGAAGCCGATCCAGCGTCATGGCATCAAGGCCCGGTATAAGAGAAAGAGAGGACTGAGACTGCGGCGCAGACGCGGTGTCCTCATGCCAAGACGGAGAAGAGGCCGACGGTTCCGCTATCTGAGGTGGTTAAAACTACGGAGAAGAAGGCGCCTTCTGCGCAGAAGATTGCGGATGGACATCCCCGTTCCGCCACAGGACCCGCCAGACCCTTATACGGCAGCTGTGCCGGGACTCAACCTGATAGGCTACATTCGCACAGAAATCGGTCTGGGGGAAGCGAGCCGGTTAATGGCCAAAGCTTTAGAGGCGGCCGACCTGCCTTTTGGCATCGTGAATTTCGCCGATCCAGGGGCGGCACTTGACAGAAATGAGGACATGTCATGGGCGCATAAAGAACTGAACGATAACCCATATAAAGTGAATCTCTTCCATTTAAATGCCCCGAACTTGCGGGCTGCTTACGATCATCCGTTCCATCCGCTTGGCAGAGATCTGTTCCACAATCGCTTCAATATCGGCTATTGGGCTTGGGAGCTGCCTGAGCTCCCGGAAACATGGTGCAACAGCTTCGAGCTTGTCAATGAGGTATGGGCCCCATCACAATTTGTTGTGAACGCTGTGCAGCAGAAATCTCCGCATCCCGTCATCCACATTCCGCATGCGGTCCATGTGGCGAATTCGAAAGCCGTGGACCGCCGGGCATTCGGCTTGCCGGAAGGCCCGTTCCTCTTCTTGGCCATGTACGACACGCACAGCTTGAAGGAGCGAATGAACCCGCAGGGAGCCATTCATGCTTTTAAACGGGCCTTTTCGGCGAAAAACCGCTCCGTCGGTCTGGTCATTAAAGTGAACAATCCCCAATCAAACCCCGGAGATATCGAGTGGCTCAAGCAGCAATGCGCCGATTATGGCAACATTTATTTGATAGCCGAGATATTAGGCCGCCAACAGGTGGATTTGCTCCTCAACTCGACAGATTGCTTCGTCTCCTTGCATCGCTCGGAAGGATTTGGCCTCGTGTTGGCGGAGGCGATGCATTTGGGCAAGCCGGTTATCGGCACGAACTGGTCGGGCAATACGGATTTCATGAACGCAGGGAACTCCTGCCCTGTGAATTACAGCCTAGTTCCTGTCGGCAAGGACATCGGACCGTATCAGGCGCACCAGCTATGGGCTGATCCGGATGAGGACCACGCTGCAGCGTACATGCGCTTGTTAGTTCGGGATCCGGGCTGGAGAGCGTCGATCGCCCAGAACGGCAAACATACGATCCATGCCGAATATTCGCCGGCCGTCGTTGGCCAGAGAGTGCGGGATCGCTTGACGGAGCTTGGCCAGTTGTAGGCAAGCGAATAAAAAGCGCAGGAAACGTTCGCCAGCCGGCGATCCTGCGCTTTTGTTTTATTTCGTCGCGTATGTAACGGTTTCACGTCTGAAATGAATCGCAACATCTTTTCTGTTATTTTTCAATTTCTCCTCAATCCGCTTCAGAATCAGGGACGACGTATGGTCGGTGACATGCGCGCCTGTCAGATCCAGTGTGAGCTTGCGGTAATTGCCGTTCACTTCAATGTTCTCCAGCAATTCATTGGCGCTCAAGAAGAATAAGGGTCCGCGTATCCGGATAATGTGCTCGTGGCCGGTTTGCTCCTTGATCACCTCGACCCGCGAGGCTGACTTGTACGCATAGATGAGGGCGCTAAGGAGGACGCCGAGCAGAACGCCGATCGCCAGGTCGTGCGTATAGACCACGACAGCGACGGTAGCGAACATGACGAAAACTTCATTCTTCGGCAGTTTGGGTATCTGCTTCAAATAGTTCCAGTCAAAAATCTCGTAGCAGACCATCATCATCACACCGACAAGCGCAGCCATCGGAATCAGGCTGACATACCGGCCGAACAGCTGAATCAGAAGCAGCAAGGATACTGCAGCTGTCAGCGTTGAGATCCGTCCCCGTCCGCCGAGCTTCACATTTATAGCCGATTCCGCGACAAGCGCGCAGCCGGCCATGCCGCCGAAGAAGCCGGTGACGATGTTGGCGATGCCTTGCCCGCGGATTTCTTTGTCCCGGCTTGTTCGGGTATGTGTCATATCATCGACGATGGCCTGTGTAAGCAGTGTCTCGGAATAGCCGACGATAGCTAGAGAGAGTGCATATGGGAGAATAATCCATAACGTTTCCAAGGTGAAAGGAATATTCGGGATTAGAAAATTTGGCAAGGATGGAGTAATTTCGGCAACTTGTCCAACGGTGCGAATCGGCAGGTCCCAGATCAGCGAAATGATCATCATCGCAATCACGGCAATCAGCGGTGAAGGGATTTTTTTGGTCAAGCGCGGGAACGTGTAAATGATGACCAGCGTACCGGCAACCATCGCATACATCGGCCATGATTCTCCTTGAAAGTTGCGCAGCTGCGCAACGAAAATCAGGATCGCCAGCGCGTTGATAAAGCCGGTGATGACCGCGTGCGGGACGAAGTTCATCAGCTTGCCTAGCTTACATACGCCCATGAGCAGCTGAATGATCCCGGTGAGAATCGTCGCAGCGAATAAATACTGGATGCCGTGCTCTGTGACGAGCGAGATCATCAGGACCGCCATGGAACCGGCCGCAGCGGAAATCATGCCGGGCCTGCCGCCGAAGATAGTGATCAGAAGCAGGATGCAGATGGATGAATAAATACCGACCATCGGGTTAACGCCAGCGATAAAGGAAAAAGAAATAGAGTCTGGAATCAGGGCGAGCGTAGCCGTAACTCCCGCCAACACCTCCGCACGAAGGGGACTCCCTCCGAGCACGGGGGTTTTCAGCAAATTTAACAAGCAGGAACCTCCTCTTTGAACATGGATTAACTTTGCTCATTATATCAGATCTTTGGCGGTGGTTCTCTCTATTCATTGGTTCCTGTTACACATGACAATACTGTGCGTGCGCTCCATAATCCTCCTCCGAACCTATCGGAGAGTACGGTCAAAAATGAAAGTCTCTATATATTATGAGATTTTCCGGAAGATGGCATGTACACGTATCTATAAAATGGCAGGGATAGATGTCCTATTTTTGTGGATTAGCGGTCAGGGCTTAAACAAATGCCGTGCCCTTCGGGATGGATGTACATAAAATGGGAACGAAACGAATGCATATCCATCCGGGAGGGTGTGAGTATCTTGCAGCGAGGCAAACGAAAGCTAGTGAAACCAAGAAGGAGATCGAAGCCAGTTGCCAAACCAATCAAACCGGTAACGGTTCCTGGCACACCGAAAGTGTCTGTCGTGATCCCGGCGATGAATGAACGCAGAACGATCGCTTCGGTTATTCGTCAAGCCCGGAGGGTTCATCCAGCTACAGAAGTGATCGTCGTTGTGAACGGTTCGACGGATGGAACGGAGCTCATCGCCAGACGCTCGGGAGCCCGGGTCATCGCTTACGAAGAAGCGCTGGGCCATGATGTCGGGCGGGGAATCGGCGCCTTGCAGGCGAGGGGCAGCGTTCTGCTCTTCCTTGATGCCGATATCGTCATTCCGGCCAGGGAGCTGAGGCCCTTTATTTATGCCATTGACCGAGGCGTCGATGTGGCGCTGAACAGCTATATGGGCATTACCCGCACGCATGAGGTGCATCCCGTCGTTTTAGCGAAACATGCCTTGAATTTTGCCATGTCCCGGCCGGACTTGCGGGGGGCGTCCATGACGACGATTCCACATGCGATGAGCCGCAAAGCGCTCGATGTGATAGGGGCTGGACACTTGGCTGTGCCGCCTTTGGCGCAGATGATTGCGCTTCGCAGCGGGCTTGACGTTCATAAGGTGCATGAAGTTGGCGTCGGCCGGTTGAATCCGCGTAAGCGGAGAGCCTATAAGGTAGACCCGCTGCGCAATCTCATTATCGGTGATCATCTCGAGGCGATGGAGCGGTTGCTGAAAGAGACGAACGAGCGGGGCCAGCAGACCGATTTATCCCGGGATCGATCTTTTGTGGGGTGAAGAAATGATACGACGAAAGGCTGTAATACGGAAAAGTATTCGTAAATACCCGTTAAGGAAGCGCAAAGCGCGAACGCTCCGCCGCCGAATGGCCAAACCGTCTCCGCAGTGGACTTCACTCATTCGGCGGGCTGGAAGCAGGTATGCGCTCGATCATCCGCTGACTGAAGGCCAGGATGCCCAGGCATACGTCAACTCGCTTTGGTACGGCTGCTACATCAGCGAAGGAAAGCGAATTCCGAACGCGCAATATGAAGCTTGCGCCGACGCGTTCTTGGAAGGCTATTGCTCGCAGCTCGGTATGGCAAAGCCGGATTGGGCGCTCATGCCGACTAACCAAAGCATCGCTGCCGTCGTCACCGCCTTCAATGAGGAGAAGACGATCGAAAGCGTATTAAACCAGCTGCAACGCATGCCGGTGCGGGAAATCATCGTGGTGGTGAACGGTTCCACCGACAGCAGCTTTGCACTGGCGAGGCGGAGTCCTCGCGCAACCGTTGTTCATTATCCGAATTCACTCGGACATGATGTCGGGCGTTCCATTGGCGCCAAACTGTCCAGCAGCGATATGGTGCTGTTCATCGATGGCGACATTCCGATCAAGGTGGAGCAGCTTGTGCCTTTCATTCGCGCGATCGACCGAGGCGCTGATGTCGCACTGAACGATATGACGCCGCATATCGGCCCTTTCTTCACTCGCGACGGTGTGACGATTATGAAGGAGTTCCTCAATTTCGTCCAGGGACGGCCGGATTTGAAGTCCAACTCTATGACGGCCATTCCGCATATCCTTTCGCGCAAAGCGATTACACAGATCGGAGCGGCCAACCTGGTCGTACCGCCGAAAGCGCAGTCTCTGGCTATCGAGCTGGGGCTTGTGGTTTGCGCGCCGGGCAGTGTCGATGTCATTAAAGGGAATAAAGTAACACGTTTCAATACCGGCGTTGCCAATCCAGTCTCAAACATGATCATCGGCGATCATCTGGAGGCTGTGGATACGTTGCTGAAGCGGCACGCCAGCCGGCTCAAATATAAAGATGTCATGCGGAAGCGGGCTAAGCTACAAGGGGGGACGACATGAACGGAACAAGCATTATCATCCCAACCTATAACGAAAAAACGCTGCTGATGGATTGTCTATTTTCCATCCGTCAACATACGTATACCCCTTATGAAATCATCGTAGTCGATAACGGTTCGACGGACGGTACGCTGGAGGAACTGCTTAGACAAGGGGTTCCCTTTGTCTCCTTTGCCGACAACCGTGGCTTCCCGGCAGCGTGTAACGCTGGCATGAAGCTAGCTCGGGGCAGCACGGTGCTTCTATTGAATAACGACGTGCTGCTGACGCCGCACTGGTTAACCAATATGCTGGAGTGTCTGCATTTCGGTATGAATGTCGGCATGGTCGGTCCGATGACCAACTACGCCAGCGGGAGGCAGAAGATCAAGGAAAACTACACAACGATGGAAGAAATGATAGCCAAATACAATGTGGGAAAAAAAGGAACATATACCGAAGTTCAGCGTCTCATCGGCTTCTGCCTGCTCTTCAAGCGCGAGGTCATGGAACGCATCGGCCTGCTGGACGAACGCTTTAGCCCGGGACATTACGAAGATGACGATTATTGCTACCGGGCTAGAAAAGCCGGGTACCGGCTCATGATGGCGGAAGATACGTTCATCTACCACCATGGCAGTGCAAGCTTCGGCAAGAAGAGTTCTGATGAGTTCCGGGCTATTGTGGAACGCTCGCGCCAGCTTTTTATCGAAAAATGGGGCGTCGATCCCCAGAAGTTTATTTAAAGAGGAAAGGATGGCGTTGTTATGAAGGGAGTCATTCTTGCAGGGGGAACAGGAACACGCCTTCGCCCCTTGACGAAGATGATCAACAAACACCTTCTTCCCGTAGGGAAATACCCCATGGTGTATTATGCCGTTGAAAAGCTGCGCACAGCGGGCATTACCGATATTTTGCTCGTCACCGGTAAGCATTCAGCTTCTTTATATACGGATTTCTTGGGCAGTGGCAAAGACTGGGGCGTCAAGATCGCCTACAAAATCCAGGAAGAAGCCGGCGGCATTGCTGAAGCCCTCGAACTGGCGGAGAGCTTCGTGCACCCTGGCGAGAAGCTGCTCGTGCTGCTTGGCGATAATTTATTCGAAGATTCGCTGGCGCCTTACGTCAAAGAGTTTGCCAATCAGCCTGAGGGGGCGAAAGTGTTCCTGAAGGAAGTCGAGGATCCGAGACGCTATGGGGTTCCCGTGATGGACGGAGCGCTCATCAAACGGATCGAGGAGAAGCCCGAGCAGCCGCAATCCAATTACTGCGTGACCGGCATTTATATGTACGATGCGTCCGTCTTCAGTATGATCCAAGCGATCGAGCCTTCGGCACGCGGAGAGATGGAGATTACGGATGTTAACAATTTGTATGCGAGCAAAGGACTTTTGAGCTATCACTTGTTGAACGGCTGGTGGATCGACGCTGGAACGTTCCCTTCGTGGTATGAAGCGACAGACCGGCTGCGCGAGTATTCCGGACCTTCATTGCCCGGTGATGGAAAGTGAAGTCGTACGATTATGTCATCATCGGGGCTGGCATCATTGGTCTGACGATTGCCCGTGAATTGAAGAAAAGGGAGCCGAACTGCTCCGTGTGCATACTGGAAAAAGAAGGCGATGTCGCTGCCCACGCCAGCGGGCGCAACAGCGGTGTGCTCCATGCCGGATTCTATTACACGGCGAACAGCCTGAAAGCCAAGTTCACCAAAGAAGGTAATCAGGCGATGCGCGCTTACTGCAAGCAATATGGCCTGCATTTGAATGAATGCGGCAAGCTGGTTGTGGCCAAGGATGCTTCAGAGCTGGCCGGTCTGGATGAGCTGAAACGCCGGGCAGATGTGAATGGCGTGGAATTGATCTGGGTCGAGGAAGCGGATATCCATAAGATCGACCCGAACGCCAAGACATTCATGCGGGCGCTCTATTCGCCGACAACGGCGTCGGTCGACCCGATGGAAGTATGCCAAATGCTGAAGCATGAGAACATGGCTTGCGGCGTTGAGTTCTATTTTCATACGAAATATCGCAAGCATCAAGACGGCCTCGTCGTTACGACTCAGGGCACATACCCCTATAGGTATCTGATCAATGCCGCCGGGCTCTATGCGGACAGCATCGCGCATGACTTCGGGTTTGGGATGAATTATACAATAATCCCCTTCAAAGGAATTTATTTAAAATACACCAAAAACAAAACCGATGTGAAGACCAACATCTACCCAGTCCCCAACCTTGGCAATCCGTTCCTCGGTGTACATTACACGAAAACCGTGGACGGCAGCATCAAAATCGGGCCGACGGCGATTCCGGCGTTTTGGCGGGAAAATTATCAAGGCCTGCACGGATTCAGTCTCAAAGAATTTCTACAAATCGTAGGTTACGAAGCCAAATTGTTCATCACGAATTCGTTTCACTTTCGGCGACTTGCGCTGGAAGAGATGAAAAAATATATAAAGGCTTATTTTATCAGCCTTGGCATGAGCATGGTTCGGGCCATCGATCCGAAGGGATTCGGCCACTTCTTGCGGCCGGGCATACGGGCGCAGCTGCTCGATACAAGGACGCTGGAGCTGGTGCAAGACTTCGTCATCGAGGGAGATGACCGCTCCATGCATGTGCTTAACGCGGTGTCGCCGGCGTTCACCTGTTCGATGCCTTTTGCCGCCTATGTTGTCGATCAGATCAAGAAGCAGCGAGGAGGAGCCGATACATGAAAGTTATAACAACCAAGCTGCCGGAAGTCGTCGTATTGGAACCCAAAGCGTATGGCGACCATCGTGGCTTTTTCATGGAAAGCTATAACCGGCAATTGTTAGCGCAATTCGGGATACATCACGAGTTCGTGCAAGATAACCATTCGCTCTCCGTGGAAGCGGGGACGCTGCGGGGGCTGCATTATCAACTGGCGCCAAAAGCGCAGACCAAGCTCGTTCGGGTGCTGGCAGGCGCGGTGTACGACGTGGTCGTCGATGTTCGCCAAGGCTCACCCCGGTTCGGCCAGTGGGTAGGCGTTATTTTGAGCGCTGAAAATAAACGGCAAATCCTGGTCCCGCAAGGCTTCGCCCATGGGATCTGCACGCTCGTCGCAAATACGGAGCTAATGTATAAGGTCGATCAGTATTATTCGCCGGAGCATGACCGGGGCATTCTTTGGAACGATCCGGAGCTCGCCATCGATTGGCCGGTATCGGCCCCCGTGCTTTCGGATAAGGATCGGCAGCAGCCGCCGCTTCGGCAGGCTGAACTTAATTTTGTGTACGAATGAGGAGGAATACCATCATGAAAACCATTCTGGTCACGGGAGCCGGAGGCTATATCGGCAGCGTGCTGGTATCGAAGCTGCTGGATAAGGGCTATAGAGTAAAAGCGGTTGACCGATTTTTTTTCGGCAAAGATAAGCTTCCCCATCATCCGAACCTCGTGACGATCCAAGAGGATTCGCGCCGTCTGCAAGATGAGGTATTCGCCGACGTCTACGCCGTCATCGACCTCGTTGCGATCTCCAACGATCCGAGCGGGGAGCTGTTCCAGGAAGCTACCTTCCAAATTAACCACATCTCACGTGTAAGAACGGCTTATAAAGCGAAGAAATTGGGTGTGAAGCGATATATCCTCCCATCCTCCTGCAGCCTGTACGGCTTTCAGCCCCCGGAAATGAAGGTCGACGAAACTTCGCCGACCAACCCTCTGACTACCTATGCCAGAGCAAACGAAATGGCTGAGCACGGCGTCCTGCCGCTCGCCGATTCCCAATATACCGTGGTGGTGATCCGTCAAGCCACCGTTTATGGTTATTCGCCTCGCCTCCGCTTCGACCTCGCGATCAATGGCATGGCGCTAGGCGCGTGGAAGAACGGGGTCATCCCGCTGATGCGCGACGGCAGCCAGTGGCGCCCCTTCGTCCATGTGCAGGACACCACCGATGTCATGATGCTGCTGCTGGAAGCAGATCCCGCTGCAGTCAACGGTCAAATTTTCAACGTCGGCTCTGACCGCAACAACTACCAGCTCGGTCAACTGGCGGAGGAAATTACAGATGCTATGCCCAAATCGGTACGCATCGATTGGTATGGAGATCCAGACCACCGCTCGTACCGCGTCAGCTTTGAGAAGATTGAGAAGGCGCTGAACTGGAAAGCAAAATGGACCGCAGCGAAGGGCGCGCTGGAAATTTACCATGCTTTGGAAGCGGGGGGTATCTCCAACATAGAGCAAACGATCACGCTGAGCTGGTATAGCGAGCTTGTGAAATGGCACCGCATCATTGAGGATGTCAAACTTTATGGGGGTATCCTCGATCTTGAAGGATCGAATCCGCGATGAAGCGGATTGCGCTGCTAGGCGCGAGCGGTCAGCTAGGCTCCGATCTATACGATGTACTGGCTTCGAGCCCATCTTATGAAATTATAGCTGTGAGCCGGGATCAGCTCGATGTGGAGCAGACCGAGTCGATCATTCCGTATTTGGAGTCGCTCGGCCGCATCGACGTTCTGATTAACTGCACGGCCTTTCACCAAACCGAGCAGTGTGAAATCGACCCGCTCAAAGCGTTCAAGATCAATTCCATCGCGGTTGTGCGCATGGCGGCTTACTGCCGGCAGCATGACGCGCTGCTGGTGCATTTTAGCACCGATTATGTATTTGACGGCAGCAAGCCGGCGCCTTATACCGAGGAGGATGCGACGAACCCGCTCAATATGTACGGCAAAAGCAAAGTCGCCGGAGAGCAGGGGATTGCCGCTTATCTGGACACCTACTTTATTTTCCGGGTCGCCTCCTTGTTCGGAACAGCCGGGTCCAGCGGCAAAGGCGGCAACTTTATTGAGACGATGCTTCGTCTGGCCCGGCAAAACAAGCCGATATCCATCGTGCATGACGTCGTGATGTCGCCTACGCATACGAAGGATGTGGCGCGTGCGGTGAAAGCTTTTCTCGATCAAGGTGTCACGCAGTATGGCATCTATCATTGTGCAGGCAGGGGCGCCTGCAGTTGGTATGATCTGGCTGTCGAGGCGATCTCCTGGTGCGGGCTGCCCTGCGAGACGATTCCGATTCGCAACATCGAATACCCGGCAAAATGCCAAAGACCGCTGTACAGCGCGTTGGATACGAGCAAGCTGACCCAATTCTATCCAATGCCCAGCTGGCAAGACGCCATGAATGAGTATTTGCAGCTCAAAGGATATGTCAGGAATGGAGGCAGGTAGACCGTGAAAAGAGGGAAGAAACAACAGGCGGCTGTACGCAAAATCAGAACCGTCGTCCTTCCTCAGCGCGGAGCTTGGCGAAGGGGAAGGGATGCAGGCTATGCGCACGGCTGGTCGCACGGATACCACTTTGGACGCGCCCAGAAGGTGCTGCAGAGCATTCCTCAGGAGCAGGGCATCCTGTGGGAGCTGAAAGTGCTGTACGTGCGGGCCAATGGCTCCCCCTATACGTCGATGGACGACGGGATTGCGGGGACGCTCCGTAATTTGGTGAGACAGGTGATCGAGGCCAAACCGGACGAAGATGTCGTGCAGCTCGCGCAGCTGCACAGGCCCGATCTCGTGCTCGTGCTGGACGCGATCGGCGCGTCGTTCCCGGTCGATAAGGTGCAGGCGCTTCGGGCCGCGGGCATTCGCACCGCCATTTGGCTGCCGGACGATCCGTATCACTCCGATCAGACGACGCAGATCGTCGTGCACTACGACTACGTATTCACCCTGGAACGAAGCTGCGTCGAAACGTATCAATCGCTCGGCTGTGCGAATGTGCATTATTTGCCGTTTGGCATTCATGCCAGCGAGGTGAAGCTGGAGTACGTGCCAACCAGCTATCGCAAAGATATTCTTTTCATCGGCTCGGCGTTCTGGAACCGCGTCGCTTTCATCGATGAAATGGCCGATTACTTGAAGGACAAAAATTTTTTGATCAACGGGTATTGGTGGGACCGGCTCAAAAACTATAACAAGCTCGCCTCTAAAATCCAAGGCTACTGGTTAAGTCCGGAGGAGACAGCGAAATATTACCGTGCTGCCAAAATTGTCATTAACTTGCACCGTTCCATCGACGATGAGTCCCACAACAGCAACAGCAGACGAATCCCCGCCGTTTCGCCGAATCCGCGTCTATTTGAAATCAACGCCAGCGGGACGTTGCAGTTGACGGATGTGCGGGATGAATTAACGAACTTTTACAAGCCAGGTGAAGACTTAGATACTTTCAGCTCTCCACAAGAGCTGATCGGGAAGATCGAATATTATTTGAATCATGAACCGGATCGCCAGCGTATTGCGTTAAACGGGCTTTCCCGCACTTTGCGCGAGCATACGTATCGAAGCCGTTTGCATCAGATGTTAACCATAACGAATGGCAGTTAGGAAGAGAGGAACGATTTCAGAGAAGGAGGCAGGTGATCCTATGTTGCCCCTGAAGAAACTAAGCAGCACGAGGACGAGTGGCAGAATCATCCCGCTGCGGGCGGGCAAGATGACCGCTGCGAATAAGCGGACGGCAGGCACCAAGCAGGTTGCGGCAAGCAGAGGGCTTCGCAAACGAAAAGGCAAGTGGCGCACAGGCACCATAAAAAGAAAGTTCAAACGGTTGGCGTTTCGCCCCAGAGCGATCGTTCCGCTGGATCCTAACGCCGAGCTCTCGGGGCCGGTTTACAATAAGGGCTATGATCGGGGTTATGACAAAGGCTATGACAAAGGTTTCCGCGATGGCAAGCATACCGGCGGAGACGGTATCGTGGACGCCTGTTTGCCCGAGTATCAAATCATGCCTGACACGACCGTGGAAGAAATCATTGCCGCCGGCGTTGAAGCTTTGCGCTCGCGCATCTATCATATGTTGACCGCTAGTGAGCTGGGGGAAAGCATCGTGGCTGCACTGGATCACCGGAGGCCGTTCTCACTCGTCCGCTTAGGTGACGGTGAGCTGCTCACGCTGGCGCAGGAAAGCATTCTTTCCATTGAACAGATCAAGGAAGATGGCGAGTTCCTGCCTTATGCAGGCGTACATGTTCCGGATCTGGCGATCAAGGCCGAGCTGATTGCGGCGGTGAAAGGCGCGACAGTGGTCGGCATTCCGAAGCTGCGCGTCCGCAATTTTCAGCCGCTGGCGTTCGCCGTGTTCAGAGAGGAACAGATGGACTTTCACCATCTGTTGTTAACCGATTCGCTGGTTAATTACTATTTATACCAAGCTGGCTATTTGTCCCGCATGACGCTGGGGAGGAGAGTGCTTCTCGTCGGCAATTTGGCGCCCAGCTTGGCGGCAACACTACGCAACCACGGCGTGAACGTCGTTGGCGAGATCGCTCCGGTGGAAGGCGTGAAAGATATTCCGCGCATCAAAGCGGCGATCGCTGCCCATGATTTTGACATTGCGCTCGTATCGGCAGGGATATCCGCAGTCATCCTAGCGGAATGGATTGCTTCAGCGATGGGCAAGGTTGCCATCGATTTCGGACATTTGGCCGATTCCATTGTGAAAGGGGAGGCGCCATTCCGATGAAACTTAAAGTTAAGCGGCGGTTGGCAGTGAGAAAGAAACGAGCAGCAGGCAAAGCGGTTGTTAGGACGAAAGCGGGTCGCAAGCGGACTTACAGCGGAAGCCCTGCCAATAGTTATAACCTTGGCTTTAACCGCGGGTATGATGCGGCTTTCGATCATGGCTTCCGCAATGGCTGGGACGCGGGAATTAGCAGCTTCTCGCAGCCGTTTCAAGGAACGAGCATCATTATCGTTACCACGAACGACCAGCGGGTACACCTGCAGAATTGCATCGACAGCATTTATGAGCATACGCCGGAGCCTTTTGAAATCATTATCATCGATAATGCTTCTACTGATGATACAGCCCAATACCTGAAAAATTTGACAGGTAAAATCCGCTATCGCATTTTCAAGAACAATCTGGGGTTTGCCGGCGGCACGAATCAGGGACTGAGGCTGGCGCGCGGCAATACGCTGCTTTTTCTCAATAATGATACGATTGTGACGAAAAATTGGCTGACCAACCTGCTCGCTTGCTTGAACAGCAATGAGAAGTTCGGTTTGGTCGGACCGATGACGAATTATATTAGCGGCGAGCAGCTGCTGCCGACACAATATCAGTCAACAGAGGAAATGCACAGGTTCGCGGAAGCTTTCAATATTTCAGATCCTTCAAAGTGGCATACGACCGGCCGGTTGACCGGGTTTTGCGTGCTCATGAAGCGTGACATGTTTGAACGGCTCGGTTTTTTGGATGAGGGCTTCGAGATCGGAAACTGCGAGGATGATGATTACGGCTACCGCGCGCGCATGATGGGATATGAACTAGTCATTGCCAAAGACACCTTCATCCACCATGTCGGAAGTGTCAGTATTAAAGCGCTGGGCGAAAGGTTTGAAGAAGTCTATAGCAAAAACCTTGACTTTTATTCGCGCAAATGGGGTGATTCCCACAGTCTGCTTCACGAAGTGCAGCAAAAACTGAGCGGCGGGCATGCGGCGATGAGAGATTTTTACCCGACCCATCTGGTCGTTCGCGGCGTGTCGCCATCGCTATACTGGATCGAAGACGGCATGCGCCGGCCGATCATTGGCGACGCTCAGCTGCAGGCCAGCCGGATCTCGCAGGTCGACCTGCGCAGCTGGAGAATGGGCGCACCGATCTCGGCGCAAGAGGTGCTGAACATGATGACTGTGCTGTCGCATGGCCTCATCGGTCGCGGGCCGCTGCCGGAAGGGATGCTGGTGAGCGATACCGGCAACAACGTTTACCAAATCCATAGCGGGAAGCTGCGCCGTTTTGTCAACGATTGGCCGCTGTCTCAGTGGAAACTGAGCCAGCGGCACCAAGCGCCGATCAGCAATGAGCTAAAAGCTTGCTATGAGCAGGGATTGCCGATCATTGCACCTGCTGTCATCGTAGCGGATAACGTGTAAAGGGGGAGTACCTATGAGGTTAAGGATGACTGTTCGCAAGAAACGAGAAGGCAGGATATCAAGGAAAACGAAGAGAATGCGTGTCAGGAAGCTCGTTCTCAGAAAAAAAACAAGGTTGAACCGTTCGACTCCCCTTCGTGGAGGTTACGATCAAGGGTTCGACCGCGGCTATGATCAAGGGTACACCGACGGCTTTAGCAAAGGCTTGGAGGATGGTTTCGAGCAGATCTACTCGCAAACCTAAGTGAGGGCGCAGCGGATGGAGGCTGCCTCCGGGTCATGCGATGACGTGAGGCAGCTTTTTGCAGCTGCGAGCGGGCGGGCTCTACGCAGCGGCTTGGGAGGTAGAAAAAGGGCGTCCCTCAGGACGCCTTAACTTTACTGCCGCAAATCCCAGCGCACGATCAAGCCGGCATGCGTTAAGCCGCCTCCGAAGCCATACAGCAGCAACGTGTCACCATCGTGAACTTTGCCTTCCTGTATGCCCAAATCCAGCGCCAACGGAATGGAAGCCGCAGACGTGTTACCGTAGTAAACGAGGCTATATAACGATTTCTCAAAAGGAATGCCGCTCTTCTCACAGATCGACTCAATGATCCGCAGGTTCGCGCTGTGCGGAATGAACCAGTCGACGTCGCTTAAGCGCATATCGCTCTTCGCCATCAACTGCTCAATGCCCTGCGGCACAGTCGTCACCGCGAATTTATACACCTCGCGTCCGTTTTGGACGAGCTTGCCATTGCCGCCAAGCTCAACGTCGCCGATCGTCGCCGCAAGTCCTGTGCGGTACACGTGCTTGCCGCCAGTACCGTCTGAGCCTTGATGATGCGCCAGGAAAGAGGGGCGCTCATCGTCTCTCTCCACCATCACAGCCCCCGCGCCGTCACCGAAGAGAATGCAAGTCGAGCGGTCGGTGTAGTCCGTGATTTTGGACACGGTGTCGGCTCCGATGACCAGCACCTTGCGATGCACGCCTGCGGCAATCATAGCGCTCGCAGTGTGCAGCGCGTAGGTGAACCCGGCGCAGGTCGCGTTCAAATCGTAAGCGCCTGTGGCCGGGATGCCGAAGTGCGCCTGTACCAAGCAAGCCGCAGACGGGAACGCCAGGTCCGGCGTGTGCGTCGCCACGATAATCAGCTCCACATCATCCAGCGAGGTCGAGTAGCGCGCCACCATATCTTCCACAGCGCGAATGCTGAGATGGCTCGTATATTCGTCTGCAGCAGCGATCCGGCGCTCGCGCATGCCCGTGCGTTGGACGATCCATTCATCATTGGTCTCGACCATCGCTTCCAAATCCTGATTCGATAAAATTTGCTTCGGCACATAACTGCCGATGGCGGTAATGCGGGCGTTTAAGGCAGACGTTGGCATCAAGGTTCACTCCTTCTATAAATGAATATTTTAGTATCAACTATTAGTATCAGGTACTAAATTTAGTTTACTTAGCAGTGCATCAAAAGTCAAGGGACACCCGCCAATATTTCTTTGTTTTGGATAATCCATGCCCTTTCGGCTCACCCTACAACTATCGTCTTATCGTGACGAAAGCTGCATATTTGGGAGTGAAAGCAAATCTTATGTTGAAAGGTCATCGAAAGCACGTTTGGATTGTCCTTATTTGTGCTGCCTTGTTTTTCTCGTCCGCGACCCCGGCATTTGCCTTCGGTAAGGGTGCGAAAGGACCGGACGTCTTCGCTGTGCAAGGGATGCTGAAATCGTTAGGCTACTACAGTGGACCGATCACTGGCTATTATGGCAATCAGACAACGGAAGGCGTTAAAGCGTTTCAAAGCAAATACGGTTTGCCAGTAACCGGAAACGTGGACGATCAGACGCTGCAATCTATCTTGTGGGCTTATGGGAACTTAAAAATTCCTAAGAAACCCTCTCCACCGCCGACCCCGACGCCAGCGCCAGAGCCTGAACCGGCCCCGGAAGTGCCGACGCCGACACCTGCTCCAGAAGCGCCTTCAGCGCCTAATTTAACAGCCGAAGAGCAGCAAATGCTCGATTTGGTTAACCAAGCGCGTGCTTCCGCGGGGCTTCCGCCGCTAGCTGTGGATCCAGCGCTTGTCAAAACAGCCAGACTAAAGAGCCAGGATATGGTCGACAACAATTATTTCTCGCATGAATCGCCAACCTACGGCTCGCCGTTCGATATGATGAACAAGTTCGGCATCAGCTACAATTCCGCGGGTGAGAATATCGCCTGCAATCAGACGGTACAGGCCGCGCACGAAGCGCTCATGAACTCGCCGGGCCATCGGGCGAACATCCTTAGCAAAGATTACACCCATATCGGCATTGGCATCGTCAACGGCGGCTCCTGCGGTAAGATGTTCACCCAGCAGTTCATTAGCAAATAAGCTAATACGCCATACGGCAAAACGAAAAAAGGGGCTATCCCATGAGCAGCGATGCTCTTGAGATAGCCCCTTTATACATTAAGTGGCGGACACCGGCTTCACGGCCGCGGTCCATGCTTCAAATTTTTGCCATGCGGCGCCTTGTTCAATCGCGTGTCTGGCCAAGTAAATGCCTTCTTCGATGGAGCCGGCTTTTTGCGCGATCCATAGCCGGACGGCACTGTTCAAAAGCACCATGTTCAAATAAGGCAGCTCGGCTTCGCCGCGAAGAACGGCGAGTGTCGTCTGAGCCTGCAAGTCGGCCGTCCACTCCACTTCCGGAACGTCCACCATCAGCTCGTAAAGTTCCGGGTCGACAATGAACAGCTCGCTAGCGCCGTCTTGGATCACATAAGTGCGTGTGCGCTTTTCGACGCTGAGATCCTCGGAGCCTTCCATGCCCTGCACGACAATGCCGCGGGAGATGCCCAAATCGATCAGCACATTGGTGATCTTCTCAAAAACCGTGCCGTGGAACACCCCGACGGCCATGTAAGGCGCATCCGTGAAGCGCAGCAGCTTCTCGGCGGTGTTGAACACGGTGCGCAGCCCAAGTTCTTCGCGCAGCCCGCGCAGGGCGCCCAGCGGTGCGCACCAGTTCTCCGTCGGCGTGAACAGGAATCCTGTCCGCGCCGCGGCCGATTCAAGCGCTTCACGCGAAGCTTGCAGCGCAGGGATCTTTAACGCTTCAAGGATGTCCGTCAGCGTAATGCCCCACTTGGGGGGCATGCTGGGACTGCCGTGAAGCGTTACCGGCAAACCGCATGCAGCGAGCACGAATGCGGTGGGCAGTGTGGCGATGAACGAGCGTCCGCGTCCATCGTAAGGACCGGCGCAGTCGATACTGCCTGCGACCGGGTAAGTCGTGATGCGCGCGCGCAGCGCATCGATAAAAGCTTTGAGCTCATCGGGGGATTCCATCTTGATGCGCTCGGCAACGAGGAAGGCGCCGGTCTGCGCCGGCGTCGCCGCCCCGGTCAATATCGCTTCAGCCGCTTGAAGGGCTTCATCGTACGTAAGGTCACGGGCGCCACGCTTGCCGCGGCCGACTTCTTTTAATAAGGATATCATCGTTTTCGTCCTCCTTTATGTTCAGCCTGCAGCAGTTGATACACTTTGACGATGGAGGTGGCCACGTCTACCATCCGTTTGCGTTCATTCATCGCCTGCTTACGCAAAAAGTCATAAGCTTCGGCTTCTGAGATATGCTTGATTTCGCTTAAAATCCGTTTGGCCTGATCGATCCATTTGCGCTCCTCCAGCTTCGACAAGAGCTGCTCGCGTTCCTGCAGCCATTCGGTCCGTTGGAAATAATGGTTCACGCCAAGCAGCAGGGCGCAGTGCACTTCTAGCGGGCTCATGGACGGGCCGATCAGGCCGTCGATGCCCGGATCAAGCTTGCATTCGCTGCTGGGGAACGTTTGCGAATCGCACCACCAGAACACGGGCAAGCTGCGCTGGGCGAGCGCTTGTGTCCGCCAAGGCTCCACCTGCCCGGGCGGGACAGCCAGCAGCAGAGCGTCAGCCTTAGCTTTGGACATCGTCATGGAGAGCTCTTTGCTCTCTCTGACTGTGTACACCCGAAAGCCCATATCTTTGAGCATGGCCTCGGGGGCTGATTCTTGAACTAGTTTTGACGATTCTAGCATAAAAGAGGACGACGAGGAAGAGGGAATATGGCGAGCAAGCGGAAACTCGTCGATTAGGATGAACGTTTGTAACATTTCGATACCTCCCTCATCGGCAGTTCTATTTATATGTTATATTCATGTTATGTATATGCGCAATAAATGTACGTAAGTTACCGAATTAATATAGCACAACCCGCTCTTTTTTGTCGATATGATTGAGCTAAGCTGAAATATAATATTTTTGTGTTAAGTTTATTGACATGTGGCTGGTGGCGAACTATAATTGAACTCAACAAGACACAATGGCGTGTCGATGACGAAGGCAACGATGCCTATCCCTTACAACTGTGTAAAAGGATAGGCTTTTTCTGTTCTCTTATAATCATATCAAGAAAAGGCAGCATACACAGCCGTATCTGCCGGGGCAATGGGGCCGATGAACATTCCGCATGTGAACGATGCGGGGATGTCTGTCGGCTTTTTGAACTAATGAAAAAAGAGATGGCGTGAAAGCCGCGCAAAGGAGAGGGCGTACATGGTCGATCGTAAAAGCTTTTTGCAAGTTGGGCACAAAGGTTCTTTATTCAGTTCATTTTTGTACTTTGACATGAGCTTCATGGTGTGGGTGCTGCTGGGCCCGATTGCCGTGATTCTTGCCGATGATTTTCATTTAAATGCTGCAGAAAAAGCGAACCTCGTTGCGCTGCCGACGTTGGGCGGTTCCATTCTTCGCCTTGTGCTGGGCGTACTGACGGACAAAATCGGACCAAAGCGGACCGGCCAAATCGGCTTGACGCTCACCCTAATCCCATTGATATGGGGGTGGCAGTTCGCCTACTCGATGCACGACATGTATTTCGTCGCGCTGATGCTCGGCATTGCCGGCGCCAGCTTTGCCGCTGCCTTGCCGCTTGCCAGCAGCTGGTACCCGCCGCAGTATCAAGGTCTTGCGATGGGCATCGCCGGAGCGGGCAACAGCGGCACCATCTTCGCCACCTTGTTCGCCAACCGCATCGCGCAGCATTACGGCGATTGGCACATTGTGTTCGGCATCGCGCTAATTCCCATTGTTTTAACGCTCGTCATTTTCTCTCTGCTGGCCAAAGATAGTCCCAATAAACCGGCACCGAAAACATTCACTGAATACGGCAATGTGTTAAAACAAAAAGATTCCTGGTTATTCTGCTTATTCTACAGCGTCACCTTTGGCGGTTTCGTCGGGATGTCCACGTACTTGACGATCTTTTTCAATACGCAATACGGCCTGTCTCCGGTGAAAGCAGCCGACTTTACCACCCTGTGCGTCATCGGCGGAAGCTTCTTCCGGCCTATCGGCGGCTGGCTGGCCGATCGGCTTGGGGGCATACGCATGCTGATGGCACTATACGGCGTCGTCGCCGTGATGATGGCTGGCATTTCTACACTACCCGTGTTGTCTGCTACAACCGTGATGCTCTTCATCGCCATGATGGCCTTGGGCATGGGTAATGGTTCGGTATTCCAACTGGTGCCGCAGCGTTTCCGCCAGGAGATCGGGGTTGTAACAGGCATCGTAGGCGCAGCTGGCGGCTTGGGCGGATATTTTCTTCCGAAAATTCTCGGCAATATGAAACTTTCCACCGGTTCTTTTACCCCGGGCTTCCTGATTCTGAGCGGCATTGCCGTAGTTTGCGTCCTGGTCATAGCAGCTGTGCAAGGCAGATGGAAACGCACCTGGATCGGTGAAGGCGGCAAAGTGAAAGCGGCCGCTCCGCTGGATCGCGTACACGCCTAGATCTAACTCCCGAACGAAAGGATGATTGAAATGATACACAAAGAGAAGCTGGTATTAGTCGGAAATGGGATGGCCGGGGTGAATGCGATTGAGCATTTGCTGAAGCTGGCCCCTGAACAATATGACATTACGATTTTTGGGAGCGAACCGCATCCGAACTACAACCGGATCTTGTTGTCCTACGTGCTCGCTGGCGACTCGAAGGTTCAGGACATCGTCATTCATCCTTACGAATGGTATGCCGCCAACAACATTACCCTATACACCAATCAAACGGTGACCAAGATCGACACCGCAGCCCAGACGGTAACCAGCGATCAAGGTCTCAAGGTTGCCTATGATAAGCTGATCATCGCCACAGGCTCCAATCCGTTCATGCTTCCGCTGCCGGGTGCAGATAAAGAAGGCGTCATGGCCTACAGAACGATCCGAGACTGTGAAATCATGATGGAATCGGCCAAAACGTATAAAAAGGCGATTGTCATTGGCGGCGGCCTGCTCGGCTTGGAGGCGGCCAGAGGGTTTCTCAATTTGGGCATGAAGGTCGATGTCGTGCACATCAGCGATACGATCATGGACCGGCAGTTGGACCGTCCCGCCTCGAAGATGCTGCAGGCAGCTCTCGAAGAGCAAGGCATCCGGTTCTTGCTGCAAAAGCAATCCGCTGAAATTATCGGCGACAAGCGGGTCACCGGTTTGAAATTCAAGGACGGCACTGTCGCCGAGGCCGATCTCATCGTTATGGCCGTCGGCATCCGCCCGAATGTGCAGCTCGCCAAGGATGCCGGGCTCGACTGCAATCCGGGTATCATCGTGAACGATTACTTGCAATCGAGCGTGCCGAACGTGTACGCCGTGGGCGAATGCGCGATGCACCGGGGCGTTGCCTATGGCCTCGTCGCTCCGCTATACGAGCAAGGCGCTGTGCTGGCGAAGCGTCTCGCAGGCGTCGACACCGGGCCGTATGAGGGATCTATCGTGTACACGAAATTGAAAGTATCCGGCGTCGATGTGTTCTCAGGCGGCCAGTATAACGATACGGAGGGAACCAAAGCGATTCGGGTGCATGACGAGTTTTCAGGCATTTATAAGAAAGTCGTGATCCAGGATAACAAAATCGTCGGCGCTGTCCTCTTTGGGGATACATCCGACGGCACACGGCTCATGCAGATGATTCGTGAGCAAACGGACATCAGCGGTATGGGCAAAACAGCGATATTGACCGATTCGTCCGGCAGTGGCTCGTCGGTAACGGGTGGCGTGGCGTCGATGTCGGATGACGCAATCATTTGCGGCTGCAACGGAGTCACGAAAGGCACGATCTGTTCGGCGATCCGCGAGCAAGGCCTGACCAGCGTGGAAGAGGTCAAAAATTGTACGACAGCGTCCCGCTCTTGCGGCGGCTGCAAGCCGCTTGTCAGCGATTTGCTGGCGGTTACCCTGGGGGATGCCTACGATAAGCATGCTGCCAAAGAAACGATCTGCGGCTGCACCGACCACAGCAGGGATGAAGTTGTCGCAGCCATCCGGGACAAAGGCCTTACCCATGTGCGCGAAGTGATGAGCGTGCTGAACTGGAAAAACGATGAGGGCTGCTCCAAATGCCGCCCAGCTTTGAATTACTACCTTGGCATGGTACATCCAATCATGTACCGGGACGACAGTACGTCGCGGTTCGTCAATGAGCGGATGCATGCCAATATCCAAAAAGACGGCACCTACTCGGTCGTCCCGCGGATGTACGGCGGCGTCACTAATCCGGCAGAGCTCAAGCGGATTGCCGAGGTGGCGGAACGGTTCAACGTGCCGACCGTCAAGCTCACCGGCGGTCAGCGAATTGATCTGCTCGGTGTGAAAAAAGAAGACCTGACCGCCATGTGGGAAGCGCTCGACATGCCTTCCGGCTACGCTTACGGCAAAGCGCTGCGCACCGTGAAAACGTGCGTCGGCGACACGTTTTGCCGCTTTGGAACCGGGGATGCGATGGGCGTCGGCATCCAGCTGGAGAAGCGGTTCGAGCGGTTGAACACGCCGGCCAAAGTGAAAATGGCCGTCTCCGGCTGCCCGCGCAACTGCGCGGAGTCAGGTATTAAAGATCTCGGCGTCGTCTCGGTCGACGGCGGCTGGGAGCTCTATGCCGGTGGCAATGGCGGTGTTAAAGTGCGGGTCGGCGATTTGCTGACGACAGTGAAGACGGAGCAGGAAATTATCGAGTACACCGAGGCGTATTTGCAATACTATCGGGAAACTGGGAAATACGGCGAGCGCACCAGCGAATGGGTGAATCGCCTCGGCATCACCCATGTGCGCGAGGTCGTCGAGAACGAAGAACAGCGCAAAGAGCTTTGTGCCAGAATGGAGGCCACTTTGTCCGTCACTCGAGATCCGTGGAGAGCGGCGATCGACAGCAGCAAGATCAAGCAGGATCTGTATGAAGTGGTTGAGCTTAAATAGAACGGGGGGCTGAACGATGCAGATAAAAGAAGAACAACTGATATGGGTATCCGCCGTGTCCTATGAGGATTTGGCTGTAAATACAGGTAAAACGATTCGTTATCAAGGTGAGGAAGTGGCGCTGTTTAAGTTTAGCAGCGGCAAGGTGACGGCGATCTCCAACCGTTGCCCGCATAAAAACGGTGTACTCGCAGAGGGCATCGTGTGCGATGAGCACGTGTTCTGCCCGATGCACGATCGCAAAATCCATCTGCCGACAGGGCTGGTGCAAGCCCCTGATACCGGCTGTGTGAAGACGTATGCGACGAAGGTGCAGGACGGCTTGGTGTACATCGGTTTTTCAAGTGCGCAGGAATTAGCGGGTTAATTCGGGGGTGTAGGGAATGAAAGCAGCATTGACGATATTGCCGCAAGAGCGGGTTTCGTCGCACTGCTGCTTTTGCAGCATGCAGTGCGGTCTTGAGCTCGTCCAGGCTGACAAAGGGCCTGTAATTAAACCGAGCCAGAGCTTTCCTGTTGCGACAGGACGACTCTGTCAAAAAGGCCTGAACGCTCTGGAGCATGTCATCCATCCCGAGCGGATTACAGAACCGCTGCATCGTTCGTTCGGCGAGTCGCGAGGCTGGCATGAAGTGACATGGAAGCATGCGCTTAAGGATATCGCCAGCCAAATTCAGATTCTGCAGGCGAAGTACGGCAATGATGCCGTTGCCGTCTATGGCGGCGGATCTCTGACCAACGAGGTCAGCTATTTGCTAGGCAAATTCACCCGAGTGGCGCTGCGCTCCAAATATATCGATTACAACGGACGCTACTGCATGTCCTCTGCGGCAGCCGCCAGCAATCAGGCATTCGGGCTGGATCGGGGGATGACGATGCCGCTTTCCGAGATCCCTTTTGCCAAGTATATTATTCTCGCAGGAACGAACGTTGCAGAATGCCAGCCGACAATGATGCCCTATTTGCTGGAAGCGAAAAAGAACGGGGCAATTATCGTAACGATCGATCCCAGAAATACGATGACATCCAAAATAGCGGACATCCATGTGCGGCTTCAGCCTGGTTTTGACTCTGTTTTTATTAATGGCCTGCTGCATGTCATGATTGAAGAAAAGTTGACTGCCACCAGCTTTGTTCAGGCACGGACAGTCGGGATCGAACGTCTTGAAGAGGCGGTAAAAAGCTTTACACCGGCCAGAGTGGAAGAACTGACGGGAATTTTGGAGGGCGTGATCCGTACTGTAGCACGAGGCTTTGCCAAAGCGGAGACAGGCATCGTCCTCACGGCGCGCGGTCTGGAGCAGCAGGTAAACGGCGTGGAGAACACGCTGAACTATATCAACTTAGCGCTGGTTACCGGTAAAATCGGACGCAAGGGCTGCGGCTACGGCGCCGTCACCGGCCAAGCGAACGGTCAAGGCGGACGGGAGCACGGTCAAAAAGCCGATCAGCTCCCAGGCTACCGCTTGATCGAGGATCCAGCCGCCAGGGCACACGTGGCCCGCGTGTGGGGCATATCGCCTGAAGAGCTTCCAGGCAAAGGCGTTTCCGCCTATGAGCTGCTGCAAAAAGTGGATGAAGGCGAGATCAAAGCCCTCCTCGTGCTCGGCTCCAATCCGCTTGTATCCAGCCCCAACAGCCGAATGGTGGAGCGGGCTTTGCAGAAACTGGAGCTTCTCGTCGTCGTTGATATGTTCGAGACCGAGACCGCGAAGTACGCCCATTACTTGCTCCCTGGGTCCTCGTTCCTCGAAGCGGAAGGCACACTGACCAACCTGGAAGGCAGAGTGTTCCATCGCGGGCAAGTGCTTGAGCCGCCAGGCAACGCCAAGTTGGATTATGAAATCATTTGCGAATTAGCGGGCGCACTTGGACGCGGAGCCTATTTTCAATATGCGGCGGGGATTGAGGATGTATTCCTGGAGCTGGCACGCGCATCTGCGGGAGGCAAAGCGGACTACAGCGGCATCACGTACGATCGGTTGCAAAAGGAGCAAGGCATCTTCTGGCCTTGCCCAACGCCTGAACATCCCGGGACACCGCATCTGTTCGGCACATCGTTTTACCATGCAGACGGCAAGGCGAAATTATTCGGCATTACGCCGAAAATGCCGGCAGAGCCGGCCGATCCGGAGTACCCGTACGTGCTGACCACCGGCAGGCTTGGTAACCATTACCTAAGCGGTGCGCAAACCCGGCGTACGGAAGGCCTGAACAAAAAGGCGCCTGTCCCAGTCGCCGAAATTCATCCTTGGCTGGCAGCTCGAATCGGCCTCGGCGTCGGCCAAAATATCCGCATCACCAGCAGACGCGCCTCGCTCATCTTTCAAGTCAAGGTGACCGAGGGCATTCAGCCTCGGACGGTATTCGTCCCCTTTCATTGGGGCGAGGAACTCTCTATTAACCAATTGACAAACGACGCCCTCGACCCCACCAGCCGGATGCCGGAATTCAAAATATGCGCCGTCAAAGTCGAACGCGCTTAGGCACGTAAGGTAAGGCGGTAGTTGAACGCGAACGAGCCCCTAGCCGCTGCAAGGCGCTTGACACCGCTGAGCCCAGGAGCCCACCGGCTGAGGTAGCTTATGTTCAGTGGGGAGGGCGCTCTAAGCGCTATCCCATTGGCTCAGAAAGAGGTTGAGGCGCGTCTTATGCAGCCTCACCTCTTTGTCTATGTTCAAGAAGAGGGCGCTCTAAGCACGATCCCCTTCGCTCATGAAGTAGGTGGTCTGGTTTTGCAGACGATTCACTACGCACGCATATGCTGCAGGAAAGTTCACTGTGAGCGCTATCCCGTTGGCTCAGAAAGAGGTTGAGGCGTCGTAAGGCGGACTCACCTCTTTGTTTATGTTCAAGAGGAGGGCGCTCTAAGCACGATCCCCTTCGCTCATGAAGCAGGTGGTCTGGTTTTGCAGACGATTCACTTCGCACGCATATGCTGCAGGAAAGTTTCCTGTGAGC
>NZ_JAQFVF010000079.1 GCF_027789125.1 Paenibacillus aestuarii
CCACGAATAAAGTCCCCGCCTTCCAATCAGGAAGCGGGGACTTTGCTATGTGTATCTCCTTCGGATAAGTCAAAGCGTTTGTAGACTTCCGCAATGCGGAGCGCATATTGCTCAAAATTAAAGCAGTTTTCAATTAACCCTCTATTCGTTATGCCCATCATCTCTCTTTTGCCTCTATTTTTAATCATGTAAAGCATGCTCTCGGCAAAAGCATCCGGGTGTTCATACTGGCTAATGACAATTCCGTTCTGGCCATGCTTGATGATTTCCGTATTCCCGCCCCTCCCTGTCGTGATAATCGGAATACCGGCTGTCATCGCTTCATACTGAACTCTAGCCAAAGGCTCCTTCCATTGAGACGCACAGATCAAAACATCGCTCATTGTGTAATAATCCGGCAGCTCATAAACGGGCAAAAAGCTCGTAAAATAGATATGCTCCGAAATGGGCTTCGCTTGTTCTCTCAGCATTTTGACGTACCCATTCTCGCTGAAATTGCCGAACCACTTGCTTCCTACAATAACTAGTGCTGTCCTGGGCTGCTGCTGCAAGACTTTCTTCATCGCTGTGATGAGAAGATGGCAGCCCTTCTTGGGGACTAGCCTTCCCACGAACAGAGCCACAAAGTAATCTGCCGGAATACCCAGCTTTTTTTTCATTTCCAGCGCAATCCGCTGCCCCTGCAGCGTGTAATGAGGTGTGTAGATGCTCGGCTCATCTCCTGTATATAAAACTGTTATTTTCGCTTTGGCGGAGGGACAGCGCCTCGCAATCGAGTCTGCTAGAAACTGACTGACGGCCACCATGTGATCGACAGCTTGCACAATCTCCTCTAACTCGCTTTGTTCAAGATGAGATCCGAATACCTGGTTGTGAAGCGACAACACCACCCGGGAATGGAAGCACACTTGCTTGATTGGCAGCACCCAATCCGGTTTGTTATACACCTGAATGACAGGAAAAGACTCAGCCTGTACATAAGAGATGACATTCTCCAGATAATTCTTCTTTGGGAAGCGAATATATCTGACACCATGAATCGTCTCCTTATTTGCAAGCATGGGGTCCTGAATCGAAAGGACCGTTACGTCAAATCCAAGCTTGGCCAAATAGGGTGATTTACGGGCCATCAGCAGTTCGATAGCTCCGCTACGAATCGGAGGGCAGGGCAAAGAGTCCGGGCAGATCAGCACAAGTTTCATATGCACTTTCTCTCCTTTCACTTCTTCAACGAAGAAGCATGTCTGTATGTAGGATATGAAAGGGAAGCTAGCTTTGACAGGGCTTAGATGGATGGACCTCTATTTTTGGGGCAAATAGAATAGATGGCATAAAATGGTGGGAGTACAGATCATAATTCATTTTAAAGCATTTTATGGAAAAATATTGGGGTGTTTTCAAGTTTTCCACTTTCATCTAGATATTTATCATGTGCTCTTTCTCTCAAAGCGCATAGAATAATAGTAAATTTAGAAGATTACATGGGGAGAAGACTATGAAGATTATTACAATGACGCAGATTGGAGCCAAAAGAGGAGGAAGATTTGGCAATCAAATCTTTAATTATGCATTTCTAAACCTTTATGCGACTTATTATCAGTTAAAAATAGAGACGAGTCCATGGGTTGGACAATATTTGTTTGACCTCAAGGATCCTCCAGTAACTCATCACTTTCCTTCAATCACCAAAGATGACGTGAATATTGATCAATTATTTAAAAGTCAAAAGCCACCGCACTATAACGTAGACTTTCGCGGGCACTTTCATTTCCATACAAGCTACTATCAGCCGTTTAAAAATCAGTTTATCTCCCTGTTTCAACCGGGTCAGTATGTGCACAAAACCGTCTATCCCGTACTTCAGCGACGAAAAAGGTTGAATCAATCATGGATCGGCATTCATATTCGCCGTGGCGACTATGCCAAATACCGAAATCATCCGAATCATTGGATAGCTCCTACGGCTTGGTATTTACGCTGGCTTGAAGTCGTGTGGCCGACATTGAAAAATCCGGTATTATTTATTGCCAGTGATGATTTGACGAACATCTTGCCTGAATTTAGGCGGTATTCCCCAATAACTTCAAAAGAAATCATACCTAATTTTCATTTAGATGTCCCTTCCAAGCTAGATGCATCCATCTATCCGGATTACTTTCTCTTAACCCAATGTGATTTCTTAGCTATCTCAAATAGTACGTTCTCATACTCAGCCAGCATGCTAAATAGCAACGCCAAAGTATTTGTTAGACCTGATCCCCATAAGCGAAAGCTCGTTACGTATGACCCCTGGAATAGCAACACTCATTTAAAAAATTCTTATCCATCTGCCAACAAAGGTCAAGACTGAACCGAACTCTATCTAGTTAAAGGCCATATTTTAATACTTTGCTCTCAGATTGGGAAGATGGCGGAAGTCAAATCAAAGATGGGGAGCAAAACAATGTTATTAATTTATAGGAGGGAAGTGTAATGTTTCCTTATTTTTACTTACATTACCAATCAATCCAAGCGACTGATGATAAGGTCTATACAAAAGCATCTATTCATTCATACTATATTGCAAAACGGTTGATAGAGGGGTGGTCAAGGTAAAAAAATTTTAATTCGCCCGAATGATTTAACCGATTTTATCGCTTTACCTAACGGTTTAATAAATCTATGGCTAACATTGAACGGTTATAGAGTCTATAGCTCTAGCACAAAAAGGAGTTGACTATATTGGAGAATATAGTAGAAAAGAAAGTTACAGTAATTATAAAAACTTTCGAACGTCCAAACTGCTTAGATATGCTTATAACGAGCATTAGGAAGTATTATCAAAAAATACAGATTATTGTAGCAGATGATAGTATGCATCCAAACCCTCGCTCTGATATAGAGTACCATGTTCTCCCTTTTGATAGTGGTGTATCCTTCGGCAGAAATTACTTAATCAAGCAGGTAAAAACCCCGTATTTTTTACTTCTTGATGATGACTTTTGTTTTATTAAGGAGACAAAAATAGAAAAGCTGCTGGAGACTCTAGAAAACTCTGACATTGACATCATAGGAGGCCGATGTGTTGAGAAAAAAGGTTTAAGGAACTCGCAAGCAGTCTTTAAGAAAAAGAATAAGCAACTCATATGTGAATCTAGCCCGTACGGAAGACAAAATGGTGTGAAATTATTTGACATGGTTGCCAACTTTTTTTTAGCAAGAACTGATCGATTGCTACACTTTCGATGGGATGAACGCTTAAAAACCGGTGGACAACATTTAGACTTTTTCTTGAGTCATAAAGGAAAACTTAAAGTAGCATTACACCCCAAAATATTTATATACCATACAAATGACCGTACAAATAAATTGTACAAACGATATCGTACAAGGGGCAGAAAAGTTTTTGAACCTATGTTTATGAAAAAGCACGGTATCTCAGAAATAAAAAGAGAACAATTTTTCCAACCTATCAGCGCAGTAAAGAAATACTTGAGTAAGGAAACGATGGAAACCTACTTTTAGCTAAATGTGGTCGTCATTCACACACAATTCATAGTTGGGGAAAGGAGGTAAGTTATGATCTCAGTCATTACATGCACAATAAAACCGGAATGTATAAATAATATTTTTAATAATTATGATCAGCAAACTGTAAAGAAGAAGGAATTATTTATTATTTTGAATCGTGATGATATGGATATAAAAATGTGGAGAGAAAGAGCTAAAAAGTATCCGAATGTTTCAATTTTTCAACTTCCTAGTCATGTCAGTGTAGGTCAATGTAAAAATTTCGCAATAAAAAAAGCCAATTATAGTGTTATTGCAAAATTTGATGACGATGATTTTTATGCGCCAAATTATTTAAGAGAAGCACTAGATGCAATTAAAAAAACAAACGCGGATATAATTGGTAAAAGATCGTATTATTCTTATGTAGAAAAAAACAAGGCCCTTGTTATCAGAGGCGAAAAAAATGAAAACAAATTCGTAGAACTAGTATGTGATGCCACATTGGTATTTAGAAAAAGGGTATTTGATAAAGTGCAATTCAATGACATGTGCCCAGGAAGTGATAAGGCATTTCAAAAAGATTGCCGCCGCCATGGCTTTAAAATTTATTCTAGTAGTATAAAAAATTTTGCTTACGTTAGGAGAGATTCAAAAAAACATACTTGGAAAATATCAGAGGATGAGTTCATGAGAAATAGCGCATTTATTTGTAAAACTGACGATTATAGAAGGTTTATTATAGCTAAAAATAGGTGAGAAAGGTTGTTCACGAATCCCATTAAATAAAAACACCTATACCTCAAAAGAAGAACGTCAAGAAGATAGCCAAGCGCTTGCTCTATATTTGATGTAATTTCATAGTGGTTCCCCCTCCTTAAGGTTGTGTACAGCTCATCCGTATCTGGAACCTAGTTTAGCACAGCTGGGACCTCCTAATAATTGTTTGAGGTGTCGGAAACGGGGATGATGCCGTCTGATTCTATAGGAAAAAGAGGATACAATTGGGTGTTGGCCGTAATCCTGCCAAGCCAAAATTCAAAAAAAGAGCGCCAGGCCAATGCCTGACGCTCTTGCTGTTTGCCGAATCCTACCGCTTACCGAGCTACCAAACTATCCTCACTGGATTTCTTGATCTGTTTGCTTCGCAGCTGACCGCAAGCCGCATCGATATCCGTCCCGTGCTCTAAGCGGACGCTGACAGAGATGCCCTGCTTTTTCAGCGTATCATAAAAGGCGCGTATCGTATCCCTGTCGCTCCGTTGATATTGGCTGTGCTCATCAACCGGATTGTACGGAATAAGGTTTACGTTCGCCAACTGGCTGATATGACGAATCAAATCGGCCAGCTGAAGCGCATGCTCGTGACCGTCATTAACGTCCCTGAGCAGAATATACTCGATCGTAATTCTGCGCTTCGTTTTCTCCAAATAGTACTCAATCGCGCTCATCAACTTCTCAATCGGAATCGCTTTGTTGATTTTCATGATTCGCGTACGCAGCTCGTTCGTCGGAGCATGCAGCGAAATCGCCAGATTCGTCTTCAAATCGGAGTCTGCGAATTCGCGGATTTTATCGGCCAGTCCGCTCGTAGAGACGGTAATATGTCTGGCGGCAATATCCAACCCCTTCTGATCCTTCACGATGCGGATGAAATTCTCCATGTTGACGAAATTGTCGAACGGCTCGCCGATTCCCATGACTACGATATGGCTGACGCGCTCGCCAGCGCCCTTGCTGTCCAGGTGAAGTTGAACCTTCATGATCTGTCCGACAATCTCCCCGGCAGAGAGATCCCGGCTTTTGGCTAGAAGACCGCTCGCACAGAAGCTGCATCCGATATTGCAGCCGACTTGTGTCGTTACGCAGACCGATAGCCCGTACTTATGGCGCATCAGCACCGTTTCTATTAAATTGCCGTCCTGCAACTTAAACAAAAATTTGATCGTTCCATCCGCAGACTCTTGCTTCATGTGCTCCGTCAACGTCTGAATCTGAAAATGCTCAGCCAGGACATCCAGACAGTCCTGCTTCACGTCCGTCATTTCCGAAAATGCCGTCACTCTTTTGCGGTACAGCCAATCCCAAACTAGCTGCACGCGCGATTTCTTGAATCCTTTATCAGCTAGCCAATCGACCAATTGATCAAATGTTAATCCATAGATGGATGGTTTATTCATGTTTATCCTCTTTCCAAGACTGTAACATGCTGTCCTAGTTTTACTAAGCAGCTGAAGCCTATCATTGTTTCTTATTGTGCCAAAAATCATCCATGAACACAAGAGGAGTGCACTTCCAGCGTCATAACTCAAATTGATTTTCTTAAAATAACAAACATACGTTCAATATTTTCCACCAGGACTACCATCCTTGTAATTGGAATTCATCGCGAAAGCTGGATGTCCGAAAAAAACTTTATCACCCCAATTGCTGCGTAACGGTAAGGCTAACACAGGATAATGTGGAAAAATAAGAAAAGGTTCACCAATAATCGGGGAGCCTTTTCTTATTTCGTTTTCGCTGAGAACAATGGATGACGCGACACGATAGCGGGCAGCATAGTGTATTCCAATATCGGGTAGAATGATCTAATAATAGAAAATGTGGATAGGGGCATCCTTATGGAAAAACACAGAATCTTGCCTAAAGATCAGTGGATTGAGGCGAGGAAGGAACTATTACGTAAAGAAAAGGAATTCACGAAACTTCGGGATGAACTCACACAGCAGAGGCGTGATCTTCCGTGGGAAGCCGTCAGCAAATCATACACATTCGACGGACCAAACGGTAAGATGTCACTGTCGGATTTATTCGCAGGGAGAAGTCAATTAATTGTGTACCATTTCATGTTCCATCCTAATTGGGATCAAGGCTGCAAACATTGTTCCTTTTGGGCGGATCACTATAGCGGGATGATCCCTCACTTAAATCACCGTGATGTGACTTTCATATGTATTTCACGTGCATCATTGGAAAAGCTGGAAGCGTTCAAAAATCGAATGGGCTGGACATTTCCATGGTATTCTTCGGGCAATTCAGATTTTAATTATGATTTTCAGGCTTCATTCACGGATGAAGAAGTGGAGAAGAATGAAGCCTTTTACAACTATACGCATCAGAATCCAATGACGACAGATAGAGAAGGCGTAAGCGTCTTCTATAAAGATGGGGATGGCAATATTTCCCATACCTACTCGACATACGCTAGGGGCATTGATATGATGAACATCACGTATCAGTTTCTCGACTTAGTACCGAAGGGGCGGCAAGACGATCGTGGACTGAGGCATCATGACCAATACGTTGCAAAAATATAAGCTTTACACCCGTACCATTACCACTTCGATGATGCGATATAACAAATCAGTTCTTGACCGTACCACTAATGTCATGCTTTATCATGTCATCATAACCCAAAGGAGTTGATGAGATGATCGTACTGACATTTTGTTATAAACGAGATATCCCATTTGACGATCAGTATTACTTCCATTCACATCTTCCAAATTTGTCAATGAAGGCTGTTCTTGAAATGGGTGCAACAAAATACGAGGTGAAAAAGATACTATCTTCAGCAGACGGTTCCCCGGTACCTTATTCATACATCTTTCATCTGTATTTTGAGACTAAGGAAGGACTAGAAAGATTTATCGGTGATCCTAGAATCAAAGCGTTGCAAGACGATGTTTCTAACTATTACATCGGAAAGCAAGATATTTTTATAGAAGAAATTGTCACATCGTTCACTAGTGCTGGCTAAGCTAACGGAGGACCCACGAATTGTTCCTTCTAAGCGACGATTTTGATTGGAATGTCAGATATGAGAGGGTACGGGGTGTAAAAAAACGCCGATGACCTTAAGCAGGTGACCGGCGTTTCTAATCTTAGCGTTTCGGCATTTTGCTCTCATCCATGTACAGCAGGTTCCAGCGGTGACCGTCCAGGTCGGCAAATCCTGCGCCGTACATCCAGCCGTCCGTTTCACTCGGCTTGCCAAAGATGCTTCCTCCGGCAAACTCTACTTTTTGAATAAAGGCATCTACTTCTTCTCTGCTTTCAGCGCCAATGGAAAATATCACTTCTGCGCTATGGGAAGTATCAGCGATGTTTGAACCTGTAAATTTCTCGAACGCCGCATCCGGGAACAGCAGAATCGTTGTTTGGCCGATGGCCAGCTTGGCTCTTTCGTTACCAACGTTCACCGCATGGAATCCAATCTCATTGAAAAAGGCAGTTGACCTCTTAACATCTTTGACCGGCAGGTTAATCCAAATCTCCTGTGACATGGCTGTAGCCTCCTGGAATATATTCTCAACTCCTCCTACTATACGTTACTTCTACGGCAGAAGCGAATCTTAACCATTATGGATTATGGCATGATTCACCGTAACATGGCTATGGCGAAACTATTCCGTCTCAAATCTATGTAACAACGCCCGTGCCTCTTCGTGATCTGGTTCAAGTATTAATAATTGTCTAGTGTAATTCAAGGCATCTTCTTCCAGTTCCAACTCGAAACAACAAATGGCTAAGCAAAAATAGACGGTGGATACGATCTCCTCTTGGTCTTCATGTATCGATAATTCTAAATACCGTTTGGAGTCCTCGTACATTTCCATCTCAAACAGTAACAAACCAGCCTCAAGCGCAATGTCATAACGCTGCTCCATGACGTAGTACGACGACCACATAAGCTGTATACCCTGAAGAATATCCTGCTTTTCCTCAACTTCTGCGTCCTGCAACAGGCTTGAGATCTGCTTCGTGCTCTGAATGAAGAACTCCGCATCATATCCACCTAGACGCCAAAAACTTAATATTTGCTGAAGTTCCATGCTCTCTAGATTTTCATCTACCCATACCTTCAAACTATAAAATTCGTCCGGACCAAAGCGTTCAAAAAATCGGCGATAAGCTAATCTTGTCTGGAAGTAGTCCATCGGTGTATCCATATTGATCATACAACCAACATTTATATGTTGATAATGATGCGGTGGAAATAACACGAGGGCTCCGTTCTGCTCCCAAACTTGCTGAAGTGCATGGTAGTTTGCCGTTAAAGAAAAACTTCCATGTAGGATCAACTCTGGTGGTTCCGCCAATTTCCAGTTTTCCAGTAAGTGATCTCCTTTGTCAGCCGTTATTAATACAAATCCCTTTTCTGACAATTGGTTTAAGCGCTCTATACAAGATAAGCCAGCGAGTGGAAATAAAATATGCGAACCTTCCAATTGCTCCTGATAGGTAGCTATGACATCACGGTAAGCATAAGTTTCTTGCTCGTATTCCGGTGCATGCCGATACTCATAATGTAAAGAAATTTGATCAAGTAATTCGGACGGTTTAAGTGAATCCTTATGCTTAGGATAATCGATGAAAACATCTGCTTCGTAAATTTCACCTTCGCTCACATAAAGCAATTCTTGCGGAATACTATCAAAAAAGTAGTTAGCCACAATGACTAAAGGCTGTTTTAAATCACCTTTTCTAATGGTTGTCTCTGAGATAATTAAATGCAAATCTTTGTCATGCACAGCATCATATCGTGCAAAATCGAGTATTCCCTTAGCGATAAAAGTCTTTAGAGCAGGGTGCTCCTTCCATGCCAACACATTGTTCATCGCCAGATCCGTCATGATATATTGAAACGAAGGTAACGTTAATCCTGCATAGTCAATTAACTGACATAACTCGTGTAACACATGAAAAGCAAAACGCCCCGCTCCTGCGCCAAGCTCTACAATAAGAACGGGCTCTGTGCTAGCTTGCTTCATTGCCCGATCTTGTAGAAAGCCGAAAATCATTTCTGCATAGGCCGCAGCAATCATTGGATTGCTTGTGATATATTGAGGAACTTGGTCGTTGTTCCAAGCCTTTAAGCCTTCTTGTTCATAATATGCCCTCTGAATATTCCATATCGGTGCTTCACTAAAGCGGTAAGAAGTATGAATTGTCATTTAAACGATTTCCTGTTCTCTGGAAGTTTTTCGATGAACAAAGAGCCTCATGAGGTGAGGCTCAAACGTGTTATCGTTAATCTTTATTGTATAACACTTTATCTATCCAAATTGTATCTTCAAAATGTTCATCTCGAAGATTGCAGCATATAAAGCTGGCTTTTTCTCTTGAAAGGGTCTTTCTGTACGTGTAGGTAATTTTTGGTTTTGGAACCGATAAGTGTATCATGTACATTCCCTTTTTTTTTAATCTTAATTCCTTAACTTCTGATGAACTGCTATTATTTTTGCTCTTTAGGAACGCCGTCTCCAGCGGCGGCTGGAACCTTCGGAAGTACCTTTCCTCCCAGTAGAGTCGCTCCGAGTGGAGTTGTCGCCTTGGCCTGGGGTGACACCGTGTTCGGATGATGTGACGCTGGTTTTGATCACGCTAACTGCGTTTGGAGTCGACTCATTTATTGTCATCGGATACGGATGATCCTCGGTCACCGGAATCTTCAATTTGATCAGCTTCTCAATATCTTTTAAATAAGGAATCTCTTCGTATTCACAAAACGAAATTGCGATTCCACTTAATCCCGCTCGTCCGGTACGTCCAATCCGATGCACATACGTTTCCGGGATATTCGGCAAGTTGTAATTTATGACGTGCGACAGCTCCTCGATATCGATGCCCCGGGCCGCAATGTCTGTCGCCACCAGTATACGAGTCACACCTTGCTTAAAGTTTTTTAGCGCAGCTTGGCGGGAATTTTGCGACTTGTCGCCGTGAATCGCCTGCGCGGTAATCTGCGCCTTCGTCAAGCCCCTCACCAGTCGATCCGCGCCATGCTTCGTACGGGTGAACACAAGCGCGCTCTCGATCGACTTCTCTTGAAGCAGGTCAATCAACAGCCACAGCTTATTCGGCTTGTCCACAAAGTAGAGCGTCTGCTTGATCCGCTCCGCCGTCGAGGAAACGGGCGTAATTTCGATTTTCACCGGATTCGTCAGCAGCGAGTCAACCAGAGACGTGATCTCGAGTGGCATCGTCGCCGAAAAGAACAGCGTTTGTCGTTTCACAGGCAGCTTGGCGATGATCCGTCTCATGTCGTGAATGAAGCCCATATCTAGCATGCGGTCTGCTTCGTCCAGCACGAGAATTTGCACGTGACGCAAATCGGCGAACCCTTGGTTCATCAAGTCAATTAGTCGTCCCGGCGTCGCTATGAGAAGATCCATGCCTTGCTCCAGTGCCTGCTCCTGCGCTTTTTGCGAGACTCCACCTACAATTACCCCACTTCGTAGGTTCAAAAAGCGTCCATAAGATTTAAAGTTGTCAGATATCTGAATGGCTAACTCTCTCGTAGGTGTCAGGATCAGCGAACGAATGACGTGCTTGCCGCTCGTTTGCTCCTGCTGCTTACTCAGCAGTTGGATAATTGGCAGCAAGAACGCTGCTGTCTTGCCGGTCCCCGTCTGAGCGCAGCCGAACAAATCACGGCCCTCCAGTACTGACGGAATCGCCTGCTCCTGTATGGGGGTTGGTTTTGTATAATTTTCTTTGGCCAGTGCTCTAAGTATAGGGGGAATCAGTTTCAATTGTTCAAATGCCATAAAATCTCCTTCTTTATACCACCGTCGATGCGGAGGTTTCACTTCTTGCAGTATACACCAGATACGAGGTGGAGCGCTGTATTATCTGTATCGGAAAATTTTACTTATGATGGATAGCTGGCAGCTTAGCACAACCCCGCTATCCAAACTGTGGTATGATATAGATGACATTAATGCAGATAGACAGGCTAAGGCTACTCATACGAAAGAATTAGATCAATTTAAAGAGGTTCTACATATATTCTTGGACCCTCACTAGTGGTTAAGAAACAGCAGGAAAACAGCTGTCATTCAATAAACGGAAGGAGTGCGTTCGTTATGCAGATTAAATGGTATGGCCATTCATCGTTTCTGCTGATTTCGGATGCCGGAACGAGAATTCTCATCGATCCCTACTTTAAGTTTCTTGGCTACCGCATGCCGGTTCCGGTTGAATCGGATATTGTCGTGGTTACGCATAATCATGGCGATCACAATAAAATTAACGCTGCATCGGGCGATTACTTGCTAGTGAAAGAGCCGAAAGCATACAGCCGTGACGATGTGATCATTCACGGGTTCAAAACTTTCCACGATAAGGTGAACGGGAAGAAAAGAGGGCCTAATCTTATTTTCCGCTTCCAGATAGACGGACTGACGATCTGTCATTGCGGGGATCTGGGGCATCTGCTTACAGAAGAACAAGTCAATGAAATTGGCAAAGTGGACATTCTCATCGTGCCCGTAGGAGGAAGGATGACGCTCGATGGGACAGAGGCCGTTCAAGTGATGCGTCAATTGCAAGCGACTGTAGCGATTCCAATGCATTATAGCACGAAGGCATTGGGCATTCTCGGAAGGATAATCTTCGCTAAGCTGGACAAATTCCTAGAGGCTGCCGGGACACGGACAACAGACGTGAAGACGTTGAACGTATCCAAGGAAAGCCTTGCCCAGTTTGCTGGCATCGTTACTATGCAATATGAGTAGAAGCGTAAGAGACAAAGGCTCGCATGCAAATGCTGCTGCTGTTTCGTTTTTTTGAAATTTCATATGTTTTTTGCTAGAATGAATTGCTAATAGAATCGGGAGAGGGACGCTTCACATCGAAGCATCCTCTCTCGTTTTTTTCATTGTATAAAAATGGATGTCATTGCGAGACTAATTATATTTGGATTGAAGGAGCGGAACATGGAGGCTAAGGGCAGAATCCTCGTGGTTGACGATGAAATGCTGGTACGTCAAGGAATTATCCATTTGTTGAACTGGGAAAGTGAAGGGTTTCAAATCGTCGGCGAAGCCGCCAACGGCAAGGAGGCGCTGGAGCTGGTTCATTTGCACCGGCCGCATATTATTTTGACCGACATTGTGATGCCGGTGATGGACGGCACAGAGCTGGCGAAAGTCGTAAAAGCGATGTATCCGGACATTGAAATCGTCGTGTTGAGCAGCTTCGGCGAATTTGAATATGTGCGCTCGACCTTTCAGAGTGGCGTTGCCGATTATATGCTGAAGCCGAAGCTCGATGCTGCTTCTCTGTTGGCCGTGTTGCATAAAACGGCTCAGCGCATCCCCGAGCTGCGGGGTATGGAGCCGACCGGTGATAGCAAGCATTCCCTGGATTATATTCTGGACAAGCTGATTTCCGGCTATTCCATCCCATACGACCGTCAGGAGCTGGAAAGCGCTCTTCCTTACACTGGCTTTGCGCTATTGATCGCGGATGCACAGATGGGTTCGGCAACGTTACAACGTGGCGAAGAATGGGCCGAGGCCGTCATCGGAGCCACTGTGCAGCATATGCAAAGCCCGCTGACCGTGCGGCTGCTGTCTCAACAAGACGGGCAAATCCGCTTTTTGCTGAACCTGAATCCGGAGGCTAAAGCGGACGCCGCTCGTTTGGTTAGACAGCTTGCGGAAACCGGGACCAGCTCGGGCATGGGCTTGTTTTTCGCGCTTAGCCGATTTTTTACAAATATTGAAGCCATACATGAAGTCTATTCCAATGAAATTATGCAAATCGTCAACCACCGCTTCTTTTTGTCAAACCGGCAGTACTTGATTTTGGATGAGCTGAAGGAGCAAGGGGAAAGCGTCAGTTTTGATATGGAAGCCTTTAATGCCGGGCTCAATCGCCAAGAGTATCCTCAGGCGTTTGAACGGCTGCGCAGCTATGTGCAGTCGATGCCCGGGCGGATGGATATGGACATGTTCGCGTTGAAATCGTCTTTAGGCCACAGCCTTTTCAACATTATCGTTTCTTTGCTGCATTTTCACTATGAGGCGGCTTCCTTGGATGAAAGCAAGTATGAGTATTTTCGTTCCATCCATGAAGCGGATCATATAACGGACGTGATTGCGCTGGTAGAAAAATTTTTGAACGAGGCGATGGAATGTGTCACAGGCAAAAAAGCCAGCTCGCCGGCCTTTCAAAAAATTTTACAGTATATCGACGAGCATCTTGCGGAACCGCTGACATTAACGGAAGTGGCGAAGTTGTTTCATTTTAACGCCTCGTATTTATCCAATTATTTTGCCGTTCATAATAAAGAAGGCTTTAATGAGTACTTAAACCGCATTCGCATCGACAAGGCTTGCGAGCTGCTGCGGGATAACCCGGCGCTTTCGATTGCAGAAATAGGCAGCCTAGTCGGCTACTCCGACCACAGCTATTTTACAAAAGTATTTCGCAAGTTGAAGGGGATTTCGCCCAGTCTATACCGTAAAAAATAAGGAGGGGACAATCGGCTGACAATGGGAACCCGTCTACGGAAAATCGCAGAACAAAGCTTATTTAGCAAAATTTTTTTCGTCATGGTCATCAGTATTATCTCCATCACGATCTTAACCTCATGGGTGACTGTGCAAATGTCTAAAAAGCTGTTTGTACAAACTTTCAGTATCACAAATTCGAAGATTATCGACCAAATCAAAAGCGGTTTGGAAGCGTTCCACTACTCCAACGTAAACATAGCGATTAATACAGCGCAAAGCGCTGCAATCAAAAATTATTTGACCGCGCCGGATGTGAACTCTTTAACGGACAACAGGACCGTTTACAGCATGGAGGAGCAGATGAACCGGATCCAATCGCGAATCGGCACCAAAAGCATTGGGATCTTGCTGCTCGGCGGAAACGGCAAAAGCTATATCAGCGACCGTTCCTATTGGTCCGGCTCCTTGCAAAAGCTGCAGCAAAATCCGATTACGCAAAGTACGCTCAGTCAGCCTGGAAAGCTGCTATACAGCTTCATGAATGCAGAGGCGGCGGGTTGCGGCGAGTCTTGTCTGGTCGCCTCGAAAGCGTTGTACACACCGGGAAGCGAACAAATTTACGGCACGCTGTACATGATGATCAGGGAAAGCGAATTTAGCGGCATTTACAACAGTTTTACAAGCACCGGCAACGATGTGATGATTCTTAATCAATCCGGAGTCATCGTCTCCAGCAATCGGACGGAGCTTGTCGGGACGGCATCCGACGAGCTGCTAACTAGCGCCAGGACGTTGCAGCAAAAGGGCGGGGCTAATCTCGAACTCGAAATGGGCGGCAAAGACGTTATCGTGCTTGCCGATTATTTGCCGTTGTTTGATTTTTACATTGTAAATGTGATCGATAAGAATATGGTGCTTGGCCATATGCTCAACACGCAGGCGATCGTACTTATTTGTACAGGCATTGTGGCGGCTGCCGTGCTGGTCGTTTACTTTATTACGCGCAGGCTGACCAAATCGCTGCGAACGCTCGTTAAGAAGATGTCGAACGTAACCAAAAACAATTTTAACAACTATATGACCGTCTCCGGCAGCTACGAAACGAGGGAGCTAAGCAATTCCTACAACTACATGCTCGACGAGCTTAATGACTATGTCAGCAGGTTGGTTGAAACCCAGAAGGAGCAGCGAAGGGCAGAGCTGGCCGCGCTGCAGCAGCAAATTAATCCTCATTTTCTGTATAATACGCTCGCTTCCGTGAACTTTTTAGTCCAGCGGGGCAGCAATGAGCAGGCGACAGAAACGATTCATGCGCTCATTTCGCTGCTGCAAAATACGATCAGTAATGTCAAAGAAACGATTACGGTTGAACAGGAACTGCAGAGCTTGAAGCATTATGTGTTTATTAACCAGGTGCGATATGGCCACGGAATTAAAGTGGATTACTTCGTCTCACCGGATTGCTTGATGGCGCAAGTGCCCAAGCTGATGCTCCAGCCATTTATCGAAAATGCCTTTTTTCATGCTTTTCATAAAAAACATACAGGCTATATCTACGTCATCATCACCAGAGACCGGGAAACGCTTGTCTGCGAGGTCGTCGATAATGGCGACGGAATGGAGCAGGCATCTGATGTGAAAACAACCACGAATTCGACCCATGCGAAGCAGCCGTTCACAGGCATCGGCATCCGCAACGTTCACGACCGCTTATTGCTGCTGTACGGCAAAGAGTACGGCGTTTCGATGGAGAGCGGATTAGGCCAGGGTACCAAAATTACGATTAGGCTTCCGTGGATGACCGATCAGCCGGTATAAGGACATGCAATTCCAAAAAAAGTGCAAATTCTAAAGAAAGTACAAATTTATCGAAAATAATTAGAATAAGGACGGTTGCAACTTCGAATAATAACACTAATTGAGGAAAAGTAATTCCTAACAGGCCGTTTTGGAAGGATGTTATGATTACTTTGTAAGCATTTTCATAACCTTAACAAACAGGGGGAGCAACATGAAAAAGACACTTTCAGCAGTCCTGCTGTCGAGCCTCTTGCTGCTATCGGCATGCGGGAGCAACACCGGCAACACAACGAATACCGCGAAACCTACGGAACAAGCGGCGTCCGGCACGAAGGAAATTACTGTCTGGGCATGGGACAAGAACTTCAATATTGCTGCAATGAAGTTGGCGCAAGAAGCGTACGCCAAAGATCATCCTGATGTGAAAATCAACATCGTGGAATACGCCCAGGATGACATCATCCAAAAGCTGAACACGGGACTTAATTCCGGCACGACCTCGGGTTTACCTAACGTCGTATTGATCGAAGATTACCGTGCCCAAAGCTTCTTGAAAGCGTATCCTGATTCTTTCCAAGACCTGTCGACTTCCATTAAAGCCTCTGATTTTGCCGATTACAAAATCGGAGCGACGAGTCTAAACGGTAAACAGTACGGTCTTCCGTTCGATTCCGGCGTAACTGGATTGTATGTCCGCAAAGACTACCTGGAGCAAGCCGGTTATAAAGTCGACGATATGAAGAACATCGATTGGGATAAATTTATTGAGATCGGTAAAGCGGTAAAAGCCAAAACCGGCAAAGATATGCTGACACAGGATCCGAACGACCTTGGTTTAATCCGCATGATGATTCAGTCGGCAGGCTCCTGGTATCTGAAAAGCGACGGCTCTACGCCGGATCTGAAAGACAATGCAGCGCTGAAGGACGCTTTCCAAACTTACAAAACTTTAATGTCCGCCAATATCGTGAAGATTACTTCCGACTGGAACTCTTTCCTGGCTGGCTTTAACAGCGGCGCTGTCGCAACCGTGCCAACAGGCAACTGGATCACGCCTTCAATCAAGGCGCAAGCGGATCAATCCGGCAAATGGGCCGTCGTTCCGTTCCCTAAACTGAAGAACACAGCGAGCTCGGTCAACGCCTCGAACCTTGGAGGAAGCTCCTGGTATGTGTTGAATAGCCCAGGTAAAGAGGTTGCCGCGGACTTCCTCGGAAAAACGCTTGGCTCTAACGTAGATTTGTATCAAAAAATGCTGACCAATATCGGAGTTATCGGCACCTATAAGCCTGCAGCTACGGGTGAGGCTTATACGAAAGCGGACGATTTCTTCGGCGGTCAAAAGATCAGCTCTGATTTTGCAACCTGGACGACACAAATTCCTAAGGTCAACTATGGCATGCATACGTATGAGATTGAAGATATTCTCAAAGTAGGAGCGCAGAGCTATTTGAAAGGTACAGATTTGGATAAAGTGTTGAGTGACGCGCAGTCGCAAGCGGAGTCGCAAATTAAGTAACCCGTTGCATTTCCGATCAACGCTGACCTTCGTTTTGCCGATGCGCATGGCGGAGGTCAGCGTTTCCATTTTTTTAAAGGGAAGGTTTGGTAGCCTTGAACTATACAATGAAAAACCGAGCTCAGTTGACGGGATGGCTGTTTATTGCGCTTGCCGTAATCTTGATCTGTATCTTTTACTTTTATCCGATGATTCAAGCTTTGCTGCTCTCCTTTAAGACCGGAGCGGGAGCAAACCTGCATTTCAATGGAGTCGACAACTACAAACGGCTGTTTAGCGATAAGACGTTCTTCACTGCTGTCAAAAATACGTTTATCTTTTTGATCATTCAAGTGCCTATTATGATTTTGCTGGCCATGATCATCTCCGTGTTGCTTAACGACAGCAATCTGAAGTTCAAGGGATTTTTCCGCACGGCAATTTTTTTGCCATGTATCACCTCGCTTGTCGCTTATTCAGTTGTGTTCAAATATTTGTTTGGCAACGACGGTCTGGTCAATCTGGCACTGTTGAAGCTGCATATTCTCACGCAACCGATTCAATGGATTTCTGATCCGTTCTGGGCAAAGGTAACCATTATTATTGCGATTACTTGGCGCTGGACCGGCTATAATATGATTTTTTACTTGTCGTCGCTGCAAAACATCGACAGCTCGATTTATGAGGCCGCCCGCCTCGACGGTGCTTCCTCGATCCGGCAGTTTTTCAGCATTACGGTGCCATTATTGAAGCCGATTATCTTGTTTACTTCGATTACTTCGACGATCGGAACGCTGCAGCTGTTTGACGAAATTGTTAATATTACAAAAGGCGGACCAGGCAATGCAACGCTTTCAATTTCACAATACATCTATAATCTTTCGTTCAAATACTCTCCCGACTTTGGTTATGCCGCTACCGTTTCTTATTCGATCGTGGTCATGATCATCGTGCTGTCCGTCCTTCAAATCAAACTGGCAGGTGAGAATAAATAATGTTGAAAAAGACCTTCATCTATGTGTTTTTGACCGCTGCGGCGATCATTTCGATATTCCCGTTTCTTTGGATGATCATCAGCTCGACGAATCTTTCCGTGGATGTCACGCAGGGGAGAATGCTGCCGGGCAGCCATTTTGCGCAAAACTTCACCAAGCTGGTGAGCTCGGTCAACCTGTTCCAAGCTTTCGGCAATTCACTCAAAATCTCTATATGGACGACAGTTCTGGCGCTGCTGATTGCTTCGCTTGCCGGTTACGGCTTTGAAATTTACCGCAGCAAGGCCAAAGACGTCGTATTCAACATTTTGCTGCTGTCGATGATGATTCCATTCGCGGCGATGATGGTGCCGCTTTATCAAATGTTTTCCAAGCTGTCGCGAACGGCTCCCGCGTTGGGCGTCAACACGATCGTGGCGGTTGTGCTCCCGACCTTTACGACTGCGTTTCTCATTTTCTTTTTCCGCCAAAGCACGAAAATGTTTCCGAAGGAGCTGCTGGAGGCCGGACGTATGGATGGGCTGACCGAGCTCGGCCTGTTTTTCCGCATCTACGTACCGACGATGAAGACAACTTTCGCCGCCGCGTCGATTATTACATTTATGTCCAGCTGGAACAACTACTTGTGGCCGCTGATCGTGCTGCAGACCCCGGAAAAAAGAACGATCCCGCTCTTAGTCTCGAACTTAGGTTCCAGTTATTCGCCGGATTTCGGTGTGATCATGACGGCTATCGTCATTTCAACACTGCCGACTGCACTTGTTTTCTTCCTCATGCAAAAACAATTTGTCGCGGGTATGGTTGGATCTGTAAAATAGAGTAAATGGCAAAATATGAATGTTTAGGAGACGAAATCGAATGGGTCATACGAAACCAAGCCTGGATTGGCTTCAAGATGTCAGCATTTTTAGAGTGAACAGGCTGGATGCTCACTCAGATCACCGTTACTATAGCTCAATGGCGTCCGCCACGGCCGGATTGCCGATGGACATGCGCCATAGCTTGAACGGCAGCTGGCAATTCAGCTATGCGGTTAATCCGGCAAGCCGGATTGCCGCATTTTACGAAATGGATTACAATACCGCCGCTTGGGCGCATATTCAAGTGCCGGGCCATATTCAGCTTCAAGGCTGGGGCCAGGCGCAGTACGTGAACACGATGTATCCGTGGGACGGGTTGGAAGCTCTTCGTCCTCCGCACATTTCCCAGGAGCATAATCCGGTGGGCAGTTATGTGAAGCAGTTTGACCTGCCAGCCGATATGCAGGGCAAGCCCGTTTATATTTCTTTTCAAGGCGTCGAATCGGCTTTTTACGTCTGGCTGAACGGCGAATTTGTCGGCTACAGCGAAGACAGCTTTACGCCTTCCGAATTCGATTTGACTCCGTATATCCGCGAAGGGTCGAACAAGCTGGCTGTTGAGGTTTATCAGCGCAGCACCGGAGGCTGGCTGGAGGATCAAGATTTTTGGCGCTTCTCCGGCATTTTCCGCGATGTATATCTATTTACGGTTCCGAAGCACCATGTTTGGGATTTGCATGTCAAAGCCGAACTGGATGACCGCTATGAAAACGGCACTTTGAAGGTGGATTTGGCGCTGCGCGCAGAGCCGTCCGCTCGCGTACATGCGCTGCTGGAATTGAAAGACGCCGCGGGCAGGACGTGCCTTACGGAAAAGAACGAGTTCCAGAGCGGCAAGCTGGAAGTGGTTGCTGAAGCAGGCCGCGTGCAACTGTGGAGTGCCGAGAGCCCGTATTTGTATTCGCTATACATCTCGATTTTGGATGAGCATGGGGAACTGGTCGAAGCGATCGTGCAAAAGGTCGGCTTCCGCCGGTTTGAGATGAAGGACAAGCTGATGTGCCTGAACGGCAAACGAATTATGTTTAAGGGTGTCAACCGCCACGAGTTCAACTGCCGCAGCGGGCGGGCGATCACGAAACAGGACATGCTGTGGGATATCCAGACGCTGAAGCGGAGCAACATCAACGCCGTCCGCACTTCGCACTATCCGAACCAAACGATGTGGTACGAGCTGTGCGACGAATATGGCGTCTACGTCATCGATGAGATGAATTTGGAGACGCATGGATCCTGGCAAAAAATGGGTGCCGTTGAGCCTTCTTGGAACATTCCGGGTAACGATCCGCAGTGGCAGGACATCGTGCTCGATCGTGCGCGTTCGATGGTAGAACGGGATAAGAACCATCCTTCCATCTTGATCTGGTCGTGCGGCAACGAGTCTTATGCGGGGCAGGTCATTCTGAACGTGTCGAATTATTTCCGCGAAACCGACCCGAGCCGGCTTGTCCATTACGAAGGCGTGTTCCATAACCGCGAATATGATGCGACCAGCGACATGGAGAGCAGAATGTACGCGAAGCCGGCGGATATTGAAGCCTATCTTCAAAGCCAGCCGGAGAAACCTTACATCAGTTGTGAATATATGCATGCCATGGGCAACTCTGTAGGCGGCTTGCATAAATATACGGAACTGGAAGCCAAGTACCCGATGTATCAAGGCGGCTTTATTTGGGACTATATCGACCAAGCGTTGGTGAAAGAAGACCGTTTTGGCCGCGAATATTTAGCTTACGGCGGCGATTTCGGAGATCGCCCGTCCGATTATAGCTTCTGCGGCAATGGCCTTGTATACGCTGATCGGCAAATCACACCGAAAATGCAGGAAGTGAAATTCCTCTATCAAAATTATAAGCTGGAGCCGACCCGTACGGAGATCAAAATCATCAATGACAGCTTGTTCACAGGGACGGACCATCTCGTGCTGGAGTATAGCCTGTATCGTGATGGCAAGCAGATAGGGATTTGGCAAACCAATGTAGACGTAGCAGCGCAAAGCCAAATTAGCGTCCCGATAGAACTGCCTCTTATGGAAGAGGTATCCGGTGAGTATTGTCTGCAAGCTTCGCTGAAGCTTAAAGAGGCGCTCCTATGGGCCGAGGCCGGATTTGAGATCGCTTTTGGACAAAAAATTGTGGCAATCCAGACTTCATCCGACCGCTGTCTGCCATCCAGAGCTCTTCAAGTGGTTGAAGGCGATGTAAATATCGGCGTTACGGGCCAGGACTTTTCCATTCTATTTTCCAAGCAAGTCGGATCGGTCGTATCCATCAAATACAGCGGCCGCGAAATGATCGCCGTACCGCCGACGCCGTTATTTTGGAGGGCTACCACCGATAATGATAAAGGGACATCGCTTGGCTTCACGGCTGGCGCTTGGTATGCGGCGAGTTTAGCGAGAAAATGCACAAAAGTCGAACTCGTGCAAACGTCGGATACGGCAACCGTCACGTTTGAGTACACGTTCAGCATCCATGCTGAACTACGGGTTAGAACGGCCTACACGGTGTATGCGGATGGAACCATCCGTGTGCACACTAGCTACAAAGGAGCCGAGGGGCTTCCGAATCTGCCTATCGTGGCTCTCTCTTTCAAGATGGCGTCTGATTACAACCAATCCGAATGGTATGCGATGGGGCCTGAAGAAAACTATATCGACCGCGCTTGCGGGGCGCGCTTAGCTGTTTTCAGCAGCCCGGTTGATCAATTGCCATCACGTTATCTCGTTCCGCAGGAATCGGGCAACCGCACTGGCGTCCGAAGCGTGAAAATTACGGATGCGAATGGACTGGGGCTTATGATTAAAGCAGATCCGCTTGCGCCGGTAGAGTGCAATGTATCTCCTTATACCGCTTTTGAGCTGGAGCAGGCTAATCATCACTGGGAGCTGCCGGAGGTGCATTACACAGTCGTAACCGTGGCGGGCAGACAAATGGGCGTAGGCGGAGACGACAGCTGGGGCGCACCTGTGCACGATGAATATCTGATACCGTCAAACCAGGATTTGGAATTTGAATTTTACATTAACGGGCTTACTGTGAAGGAATGACAGGCATCGAGCTAAAAAGAGCGAGACTTGGGGGTAAGATTCCCCGCCCCATCTCGCTCTTTTCTTTTCACCATAGCCCATTTGTGGAGAATCTAATATCGGAATCGGAGTGAGGGAGAAGTACCATGAATATTTTTTACAGCGAAAATAAGCAGCTGTTTCATCTGCAATCTAAAGATATGAGTTACATCATTCAGCTGGTAAACGGATATCCGTCTCATGCCTACTGGGGAAAGAAACTGGATCACAATGGGAACTTAGACGATTTTCTGATGCTGCTGGAGCGGTGCTCGTTCAGCCCTAATCCGGTGCCGGACGACAGGCGCATCTCGCTCGATACGTTGCCGCAGGAATATCCGCAATATGGAACTAGCGATTTCCGCCAACCGGCTTATCAAGTGCAGCTGGAGGATGGGAGCCGGATTACGGAGCTGTTATATAAATCGCACCGAATCGTAAGGGGCAAGCCTGCGCTGGAGGGGCTGCCGGCTGTCTATGCCGAGTCGGAACAGGAAGCGATGACACTGGAGCTGGAGCTAACCGACGCGTATTCCGGGTTGCTGGTTATTATCAGCTACACGGTTTTTGAAGCGTTCAGTGCCATTACACGATCTGTACGTTTTGTCAATAAAGGGCAGCAAGCGCTGAATTTACGCAGCGCCTTGAGCGCAAGTGTCGACTTTGCCGATGCCGAGTACGACAGTTTGGTTTTAACAGGCGCTTGGGTGAGGGAAAGGCACATCCAAAGAAGTCCGCTCGCGAAGGGCGTGACGACAAAGATTGAAAGCCGTCGCGGCTCCAGCAGCCATCAGTCCAACCCGTTCATCGCCTTGCTCCGGCCGGACGCAGGCGAAGAACAGGGGGACGTGTTCGGTTTCAGTCTCGTCTATAGCGGGAATTTCGCTGCCGGGGCCGAAGTGGATCAATTCGCTACGGTGCGGGTGTCGATCGGCATCAATCCGTTTGACTTCAATTGGCTGCTAGGGGCGGGCGAGTCGTTCCAAACGCCTGAAGCGGTGCTTGTCTATTCGCCCGAAGGTTTGGGAGGCATGTCAAGAACGTACCATAAGCTGTACCGTACCAGGCTGTGCCGAGGCGTTCATCGCGATAAGGAACGGCCGGTTCTGGTGAATAACTGGGAAGCGACATACTTTAATTTCAACGCTGACAAAATTGAAGCGATCGCTGGCGAAGCCGCTGAGCTTGGGATTGAACTGTTCGTGCTTGATGACGGCTGGTTCGGCAAGCGCGATAACGATACGACTTCTCTGGGGGATTGGACGGTCGACCGCAACAAGCTGCCGAACGGTCTGGAAGATTTGGCTTCTCGTGTAAATAAGCTTGGGCTGCAGTTCGGTCTATGGTTTGAGCCGGAGATGATATCGCCTGAGAGTGAGCTGTATCGCCTTCACCCGGACTGGTGCCTGCACGTGCCGGACCGCCGCAGAACGGAAGGACGCGCTCAGCTCGTTCTTGACTATTCCAGACAAGATGTCCGGGCGTATATTTTTGATGCGCTCAGCGAGATCTTCCGGACCGTCCCGGTTTCCTATGTCAAATGGGATATGAACCGTAATATGACGGAGATCGGTTCCGCTGCGCTGCCGGCAGAGCGCCAAACCGAAGTCGCGCACCGGTATATGTTGGGACTGTATGAGCTGTTGGAGAAGCTGACCGGATCATTTCCGCACATCCTCTTCGAGAGCTGTTCAGGCGGCGGCGGCCGATTCGATCCGGGCATGCTCTATTATATGCCGCAGACGTGGACAAGCGACGATACGGACGCAGTCGAAAGGCTCAAAATCCAATACGGAACCAGCATCGTCTACCCGGTTAGCGCGATGGGTTCGCACGTTTCCGCCGTACCGAATCATCAGGTGGGCCGCATCACGCCGCTCACGACCAGGGGCGACGTGGCGATGTCCGGCAACTTTGGATACGAGTTGGACCTGACTAAGCTGTCAGCGGAAGAGAAAGCGGTCATGAAGCGGCAAGTGAGTGATTACAAAGAACTTCGCGGGCTTGTTCAGAGCGGTGATTTGTACCGCTTAAAAAGTCCGTTTACCGGAAATGAAACGGCTTGGATGTTCGTTTCGGAAGATAAGAAGAAAGCGGTCGTGTTCTATTTCCGGGTTCTGGCTGAGCCTAACGCTCCGCTGCGGAGGCTGCAGCTTCGCGGTCTGCATGCAGGCTTCGATTATCGCGTCAGTCAGCTCGGCACCAGCTACCGCGGAGACAGGCTGATGCACTTCGGGCTGAATCTGCCGCAGATCGACGGCGATTATGCTAGTACCTGGTTTAAGCTGGATGCCGAGTAACGATACGTAGTCCCAATCTCAGCGAATGTAATAGCTTTGTTGTAACCAGTTTTGTGCTCCCCGCCATTAGGCGGGGATCTTTTTATTTCCATCTGATATGAATCATGTGTAAATCATTACAAATTTTATTGATCGAAAGAAAAAAAGAAGCTGGTCAGCTCCTTTTAGTCTACTTGCTTATTTAATTTAGCTTTCAATAGAGAAACCTCATTACTTAACTCGCTGATTTTGTACTCTAAGATATCATTTGATTTAATTTTTAATTCATATACTTTAAAGAAACGGTACAGTAAATATAGGATTGGCCATGGTGATAAATAAAAACCAAACGTTATAATTTTTCCTAGTAAATACATTGTGTCTATAACCTCCCAGTGCAAATGATAACAGAATATACGAATTACCACATTGTTTCAACCTGTATATAAATTTAGTCCGAATCGGAGTTCGTGTCGTCGATAATGAATCATCGGCTGGTTTTATAGTTTTATTTAAATGCGATTGGAGGGTTTACTTCAGGTAACTAAGTATAATATTATTCACTCCTTCTCATGGCAGGATTGACCAACTATAATTAAAGTTAGTAGGCAAAATTCTTGGTAATTTTTTACAAGGGGGTGAGGGAGGATGGCCTATCTAAAACTTGATGAATCCAACCGAGATCCGGGTATGGATCGGCGAAGAGGTATTCATGCAAATCATTCGTGACGTTAGCAGGTTTGTTTCAATTCCCGGAGCGAGAACGCTGCTTACCATGTTATTTTTTTATGGTATTGGAACAGGCATTTTAGCACCTATGAACGCGGTGTATCTCAACGAGAGCGTGGGGCTTTCTAAGGTACAGATCGTTGTAGTTTTCGCGGTCTCACTGTTCTGCAATATAGCCATTACGATTACAATCGGATGGATCAGCGACAGTTTGAAAAACAAGAAGAAGCTACCGATCATAGCGGCCTTATTTTGCATAATCGGGCTGTTCATTTACATGAATGCTTCTGGATTTCGAAGTGCACTCATGGGTATGACGATCACCGTTGCACCGTCGGGATTGATTATGGGACAGCTGTTTGGCATGGCTAGAAATCATTTTTCCAGGTACGCCAGTGACATTGTGGAGATCGCCCAAATATGGCTTCGGGCCTGCTATAGTATTGGATTTTTTGCGGGACTGCTGCTTGGAGCGAACATCTTCCTCCTTGCAACGTTTAAGGGCGTACTGTGGGGGAATTTGGCGGGCTATGTGAGCTTGGTGATTCTCTTGTTGTTGTACAAGGAAACAACGGGGGAACCGGGAGCAAAGCAAGCGGTGAAAGGAGAACCGCTCTCCCTTGTAATGCTGGTTGCACTGCTTATGCTTTCTTGTGCTGATGCCATACGAGGACTATATTTACAGCTCGTCGTCTTAAAGCTGTTCAGTAAGCCGGAGATTATGTCCTATATATGGAGCACTCAGGCGGTTTTTGAGCTGTTTTTCATGACTCTAGGCGGATATTTGGCGGCACGGTATGGGAGTAAGAAGATTATTTTTCTTGGCGGTTGTTTTGCGCTTATCACTTATTTGACTTATACAAGCAGTACCTCACTTCCTGTCTTCTTTGTTGTCCAGCCGTTGTATTCGTTCTTTGTTTCGATTCTGTACGGCGTTGCCATGGGATATGTGCAGCGGATGTTTTTAAGCCGAACAGGCTTCGGGGCAAGCTTATACGTGTTCATATCGCAGACGGCTTCTTTAATCGGTTATTTCTTACCTCTGTTCATTCAGGGGATAACGCCGAAAATTTTTATCATACCAAGCCTTCTGGTAGCGCTATCATTACTCATCATCGGAGTGGTGCTGTACAAAGAAAAAGGATCGAATAGGAAGAATTCGATCGTACTCGAACAATGATGTTAGGACTTAGCTATTTTCATATGAAAAAATAGGATCCGGAGGGATTTGTTATGCGTTATCGGAATTTGGGGACTAGCGGGTTAGAAGTTTCGGTGTTAGGTTTGGGTACAAATGCGTTTGGTGGACGCGCTGATAAACCTACATCAATTCGAGTACTGCACCATGCTGTTGATCGTGGAATTACGTTCATCGACACTGCCAATATTTATACGGGCACGAAGTCGGAGGAGATCATCGGAGAAGCGTTTGAAGGACGGCGTCATGAAGTGATCCTTGCGACAAAAGTGGGCATACAATTAGGAGAAGGTCCGAACACTAGAGGTTCCTCGCGCCAGCATATTCTAAAGGAAATCGAAGATAGTTTGCGCCGCTTACGGACGGACTACATTGATCTGTATCAGATCCATGTTTTTGATCCGAAGACACCGCTTGAGGAGACTCTCCGTACGTTGGATGATCTAGTGACATCCGGAAAAGTGAGATACGTAGGGGCATCGAATTACGCAGCGTGGCAAATGATGAAATCGTTAGCCATAAGCGAAAGGGAACGTCTGATCAAGTATGTTTCGGTTCAACCCGGTTATTCACTGGCTGATCGTGGTGTGGAAAGGGAGCTGATTCCATTCTGCGTGGATCAGGGGATCGGAATCATTCCATATTTCCCACTGGCAGGAGGAATTCTTACAGGGAAGTATTCGGGCGGTTCTGTGCCAAAAGGATCACAGTTGGACTTGAACCCTAACTTTGTGCGGCGTGTCGACTCCGCACGAGTGGAACTGGGTGAACAGGTGGCAAAAATTGCTGCGGAGATCGGTACATCTGCCACGGCCCTTTCGCTGGCTTGGTTGCTGCATCAGCCTGCGGTAAGCACCGTTATCGCTGGTTCGACCCGTGAATCCCAAATCGATGAGAATGTGAAGGCAGTTAACCTTGAGCTTACTGAAGACGTTCTGAAAGCGCTCGATGAAATAAGTAAAGACTTTATTTATGCACCTTCGTTTTAAAAAACATGGAAAAAATTTTGTTTCGACCTAACTTTCTGATGACAGGAACAGCTACTTATAATTTGGGGTGAGAGACTTATGATTTACGAATTGAGAATCTATACCATTATGCCTGGAAGAATCGATGCGATTCGAAAGCGTTTTTCCGATCACACATTTGGTATTTTTTCCAGACTCGGTATGCAGGTATGTGACTTCTGGGAGGATTTGGAGGAACAGCCTAAGCTCTATTACACGATGAAATATGAAAGTATGGAAGAACGAACACGACAATGGGAAGCTTTTTCGCAGGACAAGGAATGGAACGAAGTGAAACAAAAGTCTGAGCTGGACGGAAAAATTGTTGAACACGTCGAACAGATTTTTTTGAAAAAAGCGGATTACTTTAAAGGATAGATCCACGAGGCGTTAAGTATTGCTCTAAGGCGTTCACCGAAATTAGGTGAGCGCTTTTTTATTAACATACCCTTCGTTATTAAGCCGCCGAAGCACATCCCCATTGAACCGCGTGTCAGTGATGCTCTAGTGGAGTTGATCGATTTTCCAGCTACGGTAGAGGCGCTGCTTGAAATGGAACCGGAGCACACGCATTTCGGGCGGTCGCTGTTGCCGCTTTTAGCCGGTGAAACAGATGAGCATCGTGATGCTGTCTTTTGCGAGGGAGAAGCGAAAGCAGTCCACGCTAGTTTAGCGAAAACATAGGAGTAGTCTGCGACAGTGAAGTGACCCCCAAATGTTAGATGTGTGTCTAACAATTGGGGTGCACCTCACAGCAGACGCTCCTTTTTTTGACTTACGTGGATATGTCTACGACTCGCAGCGCTACGAGGATTCCTGTATTTCGATTGCTCATGGTATTACATGGCAAGCGCTAGCTTGACTCAGGGAAATGAATCGAAAACCGAGATCCGATCCTACCCTTCGTCCGTTTCGAGGCTGCTTCTATAGACGGACGGCGCAATCCCGATCCAACGCTTAAATTGGCGGCTGAAGTGGGCGCTTGTTTTATACCCGAGCATCATGGCTATATGATCTATGGACAGATCGGTCTGATGCAGCAGGCGCTGGGCCTCGCTTAACAAAATTTCCGACATATATTTGCGGGGAGCCTTTCCGTAAACCTGTTGAAAGACCCGATTCACCTGGGATGGACTTAATTTTAAGGATTCGGCTATATCTTGGACGAATTTTCTTTCGTTGTCTTCCATTTGGCCATGGAGCAGGCTGCTTCGTATCGAAGCCTCAATATTTTCGGCGATGCGGCCGGCCAGTAATTCCTTTTTTGTTAGTACGACGTTGTCGGTTTGGGACAGCTGTTCCACGAACGTTCCCAAAAGCTCAAATACGGCTGCGTACACCTTCATGCTTTTGGCAGCGGAAAGCGAGCGACTCCTGTATTCAGTCGCAAGATTGCATAAGTCTGTTAGGAAGGGAGTCAATTCTTTGACAAGGGGAGAGGCTGCTTCGTAGTAGGCGGCTTGATGACGCTCAAGTTCCTTGGAGAAAGTGGGATCGGCTACGCTGAAATGCACGCAAAAATAAGTGAAGCCATGAGAGCCTGCTGACTTGCACGAATGGATGATTCCCGGACGTATGAATAGGAGATCTCCTTTTTTTTGTTCGTAAATCTGACCCTCGACGTTCATCTTCATGTCCCCTTCGATCACCCAGTGAAGCTCGTACATGGAATGTTCATGGGAGGGATAGGTCCATTGGGAATCCACATCGCGAACATGCAGCCCCATCAGTTGAAAGGACATTCGAACGTCAGGAAGCCGGCCTAAGTCAACAGTATCGGCGATCATTTCAGACATAAAATCGTCCCCCTTGTTCTTCGTACTATTCTATATCCATTATACAGCGCTTTCATTTGAGAGGAAAATGCAAGAAATGGGTAAATGTTTTTCGCGATTAGCGCATCGTCAACTCGGCTGCAGGAGTGGTATGTTAGTATTATCACAGGGCAAAGGTAGCAAACCATGTATCTGCAAGCCGTCATCAGCATATGGTGGCTGGAAGAATGAATCCATGCAAAGAGGGCGGCCGATGAAGCTGCAAAGCGATCAGGCTCACTCCACTCAAGCTGGTATACTAGGGTAACTAGTCATCCTAACTTTTTTGTAAGCGCTTTTTTAGGTGCTCGTCGGGCTGGAGGAATCTTATGAGTATTCAGATTGACATTTCAAGAGACAAAAGAGGACTTATCCGAGATTTCGTTTACGAAACCTTGAAGAAGAACATCATGGAGTTACGACTCGAGCCGGGGCGGTTTATCTCGGAGAAAGAACTGGTCGAAATGCTCCAAGTGAGCAGGACACCGATCCGTGAAGCATTGGTAAAACTCACTCAGGAGGAATTAATCGAAACCACGCCTCAGAAAGGCTCCATTATTTCGCTTATCGATTTGCAGCATGCGGAAGAATCCCGGTTTGTCAGAAAAACCTTGGAATCCGCTGTTGTTCGAGAAGCATGTGAGCTGCTTGACAAGGAACAGGTGCTTCATCTGCAAAATCTCGTCTCACTGCAAGAACTGTGCGAATCCGAACAAAATTATGGGCGTTTGTTTGAGCTCGATGAAGAGTTTCACAAAACGATTATGATCGGCTGCGGCCGGGGTCGTACGTGGGGACTTATTCAACAAATGGCAACGCATGACAACCGCATCCGGATTTTACGGCTTGCTTCCGATTCCGACTGGAAAGTCATACTAGCCCAGCATCATGGAATTGTTCGTGCCATTAAGGAGAAGGATCCCGACCAAGCGGAAAAAATGATTAAGGATCATTTGGAGCTGGTCTTGATTGAAAAAGAAAATTTAAAACAGAAGCATACCAAATTTTTCAAATAAATTTAAGGAGTGGAAGACGTTGATAAAAGTAGCTGTTATCGGTACCGGCGGTATCGCCAATGCGCATTTGGAAGCGTATGTGAACTCGTTTAAGGGAAGATGCGAAGTTGTTGCGTTATGTGACATTTATATGGATAAGGCCGTTCAGGATAAAGAGAAATATCAGCTCGATTGCAGGGTCGAACAAGACTACCGTGAATTGCTGGACAGCGATATTGATCTGGTTTCGGTCTGCACCCCGCCGTATACGCATGCTCAAATCGCTATCGACTTTTTGCGAGCTGGAAAGCATGTATTGGTAGAGAAGCCGATGGCCTCTTCCTTGGAAGAATGCGACCGCATGTTGGAAGCGGCTTCAGAGTCGAAGCGCATTTTGTCCGTAGTCGGGCAAAACCGGTTCAGGGATCCGATCATGAAGCTGAAGCGCACGCTCGACACCGGAAAGTTAGGCAAAATCGTGCATGCACAAGTTGATTCCCACTGGTGGAGAGGGCACTGCTATTACGATCTGTGGTGGAGAGGCACTTGGGAAAAAGAAGGCGGCGGCTGTACGCTGAACCACGCCGTTCATCATATTGACATGCTGCAGTGGATGATGGGGATGCCAGACAAAGTCCATGCGGTGATGAGCAATACTTCGCACGATAACGCGGAAGTCGAGGATATCTCCATAGCTATTCTTTCTTACGGCAACGGAAGCCTGGCGCAAATTACAAGTTCTGTCGTACATCACGGAGAAGAACAGCAGCTCATTTTCCAAGGGGAAAAGGCAAGAATTTCCGCACCATGGAAGGTTTATGCATCCACCTCCAAGGAAAACGGATTTCCGATTCGGAACACCGTGCTTGAAGAGGAGCTTGAGAACACGTACAACAGCATGGCGGATCTCGCATATACCGGGCACGCCGGACAAATTGACGATGTGATGAAGGCGATCGAAGACGGATCGCTGGAGGTGCTCATTGACGGCCGAGAAGGACGCCGAACGCTTGAGCTGATTACAGCCATCTATGAAGCGGCGGCTACAGGCAAGAACGTGAGCTTGCCTTTAACGAAAGACAACTTATTCTATTCGAGAGATAGCTTGCTCGCGAACGCACCGCATTTTTACGAGAAGACTGCGTCGGTCGTTTCCTTCGCGAAGAACGACATCACTCTGGGCAGCGAATATAAGAAGTAACACAAAGAAGGAGGAGATGAATGCTATGCAAACACAAGACGGCATGAATTACGCTCCGAAAGGAAAGCCAGCCCCGGTTTGTGAAAAGGGAGCGTTTAAGTTTGCGGCGATCGGGCTCGACCATGGGCACATTTTCGGAATGTGCAATGGTCTTATCGAAGCAGGCGGACAACTGGAATGGGTGTACGACCCGGACCCGGCCAAGGTGGACAAATTCATTCAAACGTATCCTGGAGTCAAGGCAGCAAGATCTGAACAGGAGGTGCTGCAGGATCCGAATGTGAAAATGGTTGCCGGCGCAGCCATCATATCAGAACGTTGTGCCCTGGGCATGCGCGTCATGTCCCACGGGAAGGACTATTTTACCGACAAAGCGCCGTTTACAACGCTCGCGCAGCTGGAACAGGCCCGGCAAAAAGCTGCTGAAACCGGCTTGAAATATGCGGTTTATTACAGTGAGCGCGTGCATGTGGAAAGCGCGGTCTATGCCGGGCAATTGATCGAGCAGGGCGCGATCGGGCGTGTGCTGCAGGTGAGCGGATATGGTCCGCACCGGATCAATGTGCCGTCCAGACCGGATTGGTTTTTCAATCGCGAGCAATTCGGCGGCATTCTATGCGATATAGGCAGCCATCAATGTGAACAATTTCTGTTTTACACAGGTTCGAAAGACGCAAAAGTGGTGAACAGCCAGGTGGCTAATTATAACCACAAGCAATTTCAGACGTTCGAGGATTTCGGCGATTGCAACATGGTGGGCGACAACGGTTCCACGGGATACTTCCGTGTCGATTGGTTTACGCCGAACGGCCTCAGCACATGGGGCGACGGACGTACGATTATTTTGGGCACCGACGGTTATATCGAATTGCGCAAATACGTGGATATAGCCAGAGAAAAAAGCGGCGGGCACGTGTACCTCGTTAATCATGAAGGCGAGTATCATTTCGACGTCAAAGGGAAAGTTGGATATCCGTTTTTCGGGGAATTGATTACGGACTGTCTGAACCGTACGGAGATCGCGATGACGCAGGAGCACGCCTTTAAAGCGGCTGAGCTTTGCTTGACGGCGCAGCGAGATGCCAGATTGATCGAAGGCGTATAGGGGTCCAAGTGACCCCAACGGTTTTACCTTTCTCGTAGGGATACTGGAAGCTTGGAGGAATTGGCGATGAGAATGGTATTCAGATGGTTTGGCGAAGGCAATGATACGGTTACACTTGGTCAAATCAGACAAATTCCCGGCGTGGAGGGCATTGTCTGGGCGCTGCATGACATTCCTGCAGGAGAAGAGTGGCCGCTCGAAAGAATGCTGGAGATCAAAAAGCAGGCTGACGAATACGGCTTTCATACTGAGGTTGTAGAGAGCGTTAACGTACATGAGGATATCAAGCTGGGCCTGCCTACGAGGGACCTATATATCGACAACTATAAAAAAACGATCGAGAGGCTGGCAAAGGTCGGCGTGAAGGTCATATGCTATAACTTTATGCCGGTGTTCGACTGGATCCGAACGAATTTATTTGAGCCGTTGGAGGACAATTCCACTGCACTCTTTTATGAAAAGGCTAAGATCGATAGCATGAATAATCCGGCGGAGCTGGTTCGCGTCATCAACGAGAATCCGGACTTCACGATGCCGGGCTGGGAACCGGAAAGAATGAAGCGACTGCCAGCGCTGTTTGAGGCGTACAAGAACGTTACGGAAGAGGACTTGTGGAACAACCTCAAATACTTTTTGCAACAGATCATTCCGGTCTGCGAGATCAACGACATCCAAATGGCGATTCATCCGGACGATCCGCCGTGGTCTCTGTTCGGGCTGCCGAGAATCCTCACGAACCGGGACAATATCCGGAGGCTGCTGACATTGGTGGATAGCCCTTATAACGGCGTCACGTTGTGCAGCGGATCGCTCGGTGTAAACCCGAACAACGATGTAGCGGCTATGGTGAGGGAGTTTGCGGACCGCATTCCGTTCGCCCATATCCGAAACGTGAGGCTGTACGACAACGGAAATTTCATTGAAACTTCTCACCGATCCCAGGACGGTACAATCGACATCTGCGATATTGTCAAGGCTTATCATGAGAAGGGCTTTACGGGTTATGCCAGGCCGGACCATGGAAGGCATATCTGGAACGAGCAGTGCCGTCCTGGATACGGGCTGTATGACAGGGCTCTCGGCATTATGTATTTGTGGGGGATTTGGGACTCGCTCGAAAGAACACAGCAGCGGGCGGAAGCATGCTTGCAATCAACGACAGTTTGATGACCGACGATCAATGTCCGATTTTGTAACCGGTATCATGGTGCCAGTAGAGGACGCGGGTTTATGGCCTACTTGGGAGCATAGCAGGGAAGCGGTCTCCGATTAGGATACTTCTTCTATGCTTATGCGCTGAGCGAGTTGAGAAACCAGTAGAATGGAGGTTGTAGTATATGCAGGCAATGAATCGTAGTGTTGCTCTGGATCAGAAGGAAAGCGTTGAAATACCGCTGCAAAAAAAGAAAGGGCTGTTTTACTATATCAAACAAGATTTTTTGCTTTACTTGATGCTGCTTGTCCCTATTGCCTATATAGTGATATTTAAATATGCACCCATGTATGGCATACAGATTGCTTTTAAGGATTACAACATTTTCCAGGGTGTTGGCATGAGTCCATGGAATCATTTTGACACATTCAAGCAAATTTTTTCATCACCACAATTTTTTCAAGTTGTTAGAAACACTTTGCTGCTGAACTTTTTGGATTTGCTTTTGGGATTTCCAGCGCCGATTATTTTGGCTATTTTAATCAATGAACTGGTATGGAAGAAGTTCAAAAAAATAAGCCAGACGATACTGTATCTGCCGCATTTCCTCTCCTGGGTTATTATCGGCGGAATTGTTGCTCAGCTGCTTTCTCCCACAGGGATGTTAAACTCCTTAATTAGCCATATGGGGGGGCAAGCGTTACCGTTCCTCACGAACAAATTTGCATGGGTGGCCACTTATTCATTAATTGGCGTATGGCAGAACGCGGGATGGGGTACAATTCTGTATCTGGCTGCTATGACGGGGATTGACAAGCAATTGTATGAAGCTGCCGACGCAGATGGAGCGGGAAGATTCCGGAAGATTTGGCATATTACGCTGCCAGGTATCAGACCAACCATTGTGATCCTTCTGATCCTGCAGCTCGGTAATATTATGGCGATTAACTTCGACCGTCCATTCAACATTCAAAACAACCTTGTTATGGATTATGCTGACGTTATCAGCACCTATGTTTATCGTGTAGGCATTCAATCTGCGAACTTTTCAGTTGGTGCAGCTGTCGGTCTGTTCCAGTCTGTTATTTGCTTAATATTCTTGGTAACCTCCAATTTTATTTCTCGTAAATTCGGAGAAAACGGAATATGGTGAGGAGGCATTGACAATGGCACAAACTTTAAAAAATAGAATTGTTGACTATACAGCAGCATTTGTTATTTTAATTGCGGTTTTTATTTGCCTGGTTCCTTTTCTCTATATTCTTTCGCAATCGCTTAGCTCTAGTAAAGCGATTATATCCCAGGCTGTTACCATCTATCCTATAGACTTTAATATTGAAGCCTATAAAGTTGTATTCGGGGATGCCGGTATGTTGTACTCATTGTTCTATACGGTGATTTTGACGGGCGTATTTGTGCTCCTTGCATTGACCGTAACCATATTGGCAGCATACCCGCTGACTAAAAAAAGACTCAAGGGCAGAAATGTATTTTTGTTAATGATGCTGTTTACCATGTATTTTAGCGGCGGGTTGATTCCGGACTATTTAAATGTAAAGAGTCTGAGCCTTTTGGACACACCATTGGCACTGATTCTCCCGGGTATGATGAGCGTTTACTATATGATCATCTTGAAATCGTTCTTTCAGAACTTGCCTGATAGCCTGATGGAAGCTGCACACCTGGACGGATGCAACGAACTGCAGATTCTGCTTAAGATCGTGCTGCCTCTTTCCAAGCCGGCGCTTGCCACAGTCAGTTTGCTATATGCCGTATTCCGGTGGAATTATTTTCAGGATGCACTGTTCTACATTACAGACCAGAAACTTTATACGATACAGCTTAAGCTGTATAACGTAATCAATGTTTCGCAGCAAATGGCCGGCGAGAATCTCCTTGTAAATCTGCCTTCAGAGGCATTGAAAGCGGCAAGTATTATGTTTGGTACAGTTCCGATTCTTCTCGTGTATCCGTGGCTCCAGAAATATTTTGTATCCGGCATTATGATTGGTGCTGTTAAAGGCTAATATGGGTTTGTGAAATGGACGATTTCAGCTATTTCGCGAATTTATAATATTAATTTATAAAAGGAGTTGGGTTCTTTGAAGGTAAAGACAGGAAGATCTATCAGTATTTCTTTGGCAGCGCTATTAATTGCGTCTACATTGTCCGCCTGTTCGAGTAATTCGTCAAGCGGAACAAGCGATACTAGCGGAACAAGCGGCACAAGTAACACACCCAATGCTACAGCAAGCGCTACAAAAGAACATCGAACATTAACTGTCGAAGTTTTCGACAGAGGTAAACCCGGACAGCCGGATTTGAATAATAACTACTGGACGAAGTATATTAACGATAATTTTGGCAAGCAGTTTAATGCCACAGTAAAATTTGTTTCCGTTCCAAGAGCCCAGGAAGTAGATAAGTTGAACGTATTGATGGCAGCTGGCCAGGCACCTGACATTTCCTACACGTACAACCAAGGTGTTGTTTATAACTATGTACAACAGGGTGGCTTGGCAGAGCTTGATTCAGCGCTCAAGCAGTATGGACCTACGCTAACAAAGTATCTTGGCGATGATGTATTAAAGTATGGTAAATTTAACGGCAAGCAGTATTCCGTACCGGGCAAGCGAACTGTTCTCGCAAGCTCAAATACGTTTATCCGTAAAGACTGGCTCGATAAGCTGGGTCTTCCTGTTCCTACTACACCACAACAGTTCTATGACACGATGGTTGCATTCAAAGAGAAGAATCCCGGAAATGTAAGCGGTGTTATTCCTTACGGTTTTTCCCTGCAGCCTTTAAATCCGGGGTTGAGCTTAATACCGGAAGCCTTTAAACCGTCTAACCTTACTGAAGAACAGTTTGCTACACTTCAGTCGCAACCGATCTGGTTGTCAAACTGGAGTATGCCGGGATTTGATAAAGCTGTTCAATATGTAAACAAGATGTATAATGCAGGTCTGGTTAGTCCGAATTTCGCAACGGACAAGGATGGAAAACTGTTGGATGCAGATATTTCCAATGGTAAAGTCGGAGCCTTCCAGACGAACTGGGATGGTCCGTACCGAACAGCTCCCGGCAACTACGCTAACCTTGTCAAAAATGTTCCTGGAGCTCAGCTTATTCCGATCGATCCATGGCAGAATGATGCGGGCAAACATCCAAAGAATGGATACAGCCCAAATGGTATGTATATCATCATACCTAAAACAAGTAAAAATGTTGATCTTGCCATACAGTACCTCAACTGGATGAGTGACCCTAAGGTAACCCTCTTCCTCCAGAACGGTCAAGAAGGCGTGGATTACAACATGGTTAATGGGGTTCCCAAACAGACAGGAACGACAAATTCAGGCGATAAGATGATGACTGTTGCGAACAACCTCGACTATGATATTCTTTCCAACGGTATCGAACTTGGCGATCAGAAAAAGAATGATTCCGCAATTTCTGCAGGATATCCGGGTTATGAAAAAGATGTAGAGAAGGCGTTGAGTGTAAGTATGGTTGACTATTATTCTACCTACTTCTATTCAATACCGAATGCAGCTGATGCTAAAAACAACGCAGCGCTGAAAAATCTTTCAGCACAAATGCTTGCCAAACTAATTGTTGCTAAACCGACTGAAGTGGATGGCCTATACAAATCATTGGTTCAACAGTACATGGATCAGGGCGGCAAGGCGGTTGAAGACGAGTTTATTAAGAATTATAAGGCGCAGAATGGTAAATAATAAGTGAATGGGTAGTCTAGAAACCGCTTCGGCGGTTTCTTTTTTTTCGTTAGCTGGGCAATGGCATAGATTTCTGCTATACTGACCTTACTTATTAAACGTGTTTAATAAGTAAAAGAAGATAGCTACACGATGAAAGGTGGTTGAACATGGTGACGGATTTGTATACTTCGCCCAAAGAAGTAAAGAGGGCTATCACCCAGCGCATTCGTGGGGCGCTCACGATGATGGGAAGTCTGACGAAAGCGGAACTGTGTCAGCGGCTGGGCATTAGTTTTCCCACGATCAGCAAGTTTCTTCATCAGATGGAGGTAGATGGGGAAATCTTTTATAAAGGCGATGATGATTCCAGTGGCGGCAGGCGAGCAAAGCGATACGCTTACAACCCTGAATATATGTCAGGTCTTGCCCTATTCGTCGAAAAAACGGAGATCAATTACGCTGTATTCAATAGCTTCGGGGAGATCAAGGAGCAAGGGACAACTCCTAATGTTCTACAGCATAATGTTCAACTGCTTGAAAATCATGTTGAGTTGTTGATCGAGAAATATCCAAGAATACGTTCCATCGCTATTGGAATGCCTGGTGCTGTGAAGAATGGACGAGTCATTTTTAGTCCGCCCTATGAGCAATACTTGAACTATAATTTTCAAGAGAGATTCGAATCCAAATTCCAAATACCGGTCGTGGTTGAAAACGATATGAATGCATCAGTGCTTGGCTATGCATCAAACTTTGAGTTAGAGGAAGAATCTTTGGTTTATCTGTATTTTAGTCCGTACGGACCAGGTTCGGGTATGATGATCAACGGTGATGTTGTGAGGGGGAGTACGTTCTTCACTGGCGAAATTTCGTTTGTGCCCCTGTATGACGACCGATCTTTCCTGGAAGCGTTGCATCAAGGGGAGAGCAACCAGCGGATGGATTTTGAAAGTGCTGGCAAGATTGATGCCATTGCCCGTTTAATCGCCACATACGCTGCTATCCTCAACCCACGGGCTATCGTCTTTGGCAATGATGAAATAGACGAAGCGCTTTTGAGCAGTATCCGAAATAAAAGCTCGAATTATATCCCACAAGATCACCTGCCATTATTGGTTACGAGTAATTTGAAGCAGGATTATTTAAGCGGTTTGCAATATTTATCGCGTAATTTAATGATTATGGATTATTAGAGGTAATCTAGTGCTACACCCTTACGAGAAATATGTACTTTATCTCCAAGGCGTCATCAAAGTCGGCGACAGCCACAGCAATTGTATCTTTGGATACGTTTAGTCATAGTAACGGCTCCTTTGTATGTAGCTCTGAAATGGGTTGGTTTACACAATCCATTTTGACCTACGGTGTACAAACGGAGCCGTCTTATGTTCATCCACCCTCCAGTCCGATTTTGCCCACTTATGGACATGAAATTGCCGTCAGCGAGCCCAAATAACCGCTGTAAGTGGGCAAATCCTGACGACTGCCGCTCTTCACCGGTACTGACCGCAATTAGTCGGGCTAATTCGGACTGCTGCCACACCACCTTCTGTCAGGGGCGAACCGTTGACCTTCTTGCTAATAAAATGGCAGTGACGGAGGGATGGATCCCGAATGCCTATAGACTGTGGGAGACACGGAAGTATATTTCTTGAATATGCGGAAGAAATAGGAATGATCATAATAACCCAAGTAATTCGAGATCTCTGTTACCGAGAGGTCGGTATTCGTCAACAGATTGCAAGCTTCTTTCATCCTCAAGAGGTGGACATATTGAATGGGGGATACCCCCATAACTTCACGGAACATGGATATTGTATAGTTGGACGAACGATGGATGAGAGCAGCTAGTTGATCGATATGTATAGGTTGTCTGTAGTGAGTGACCAAATATTTTTGCAGTTCGTTCGCAAGCTTAAGCTTGACAGGCGTTGCTTCCACAAGTTCAAATTCACGAGCAGCCATGCCGACTAGTTCCTGTAAAATGCCGTTAACAAAGTATCGAGTGAACTTGCCGTCTCCAACCATTTCGAGATACAGCTTCTCAAAACGCTGCTTGAAATACTCGAAGTTACGTATTTTACACTTGCCGAATTGGGATTTTCCAATAATAGGAAGTTCCTGCGAATCCTCTTCCCCATGATAGAACAAGACGGTGATCTTCTGATGCTCGCCTTCAACATTCTCACCTGCCCGCAATGTGTTAACGGGTATGAACAGAAGTTCTCCTTTTTCCCCAATCACGGTACGATCGTTAATCGTGTATTTGACTTTTCCGTCGATCATCAACACGAGTACGTTATGACTAAGCAAGAGTAAACTGGATCGCCAATTCGGAATGCGGTTGTCAAAGTGCACGGAATGAAGGGACAACATATGTACGATGTTCCTTTCAGTTAGTGTATAGCTAGACATTAGCAGTATACATAAAAAAATTCAATAATCCTATGAGGAATAAGGCGTTTCGTCATAAGATCGCAAGAGAATTGTACACATGATCCATGTAATGTGCATGGACGCTTCTCACGATCGTTTAGTACTATTCACAGTAAGGAGAGCGTTTTCAAAAAAATCTCCGGACGAAAATAGTAAAAGATGGGGAGGTTATTATTCTTGAAGCGATTAGCCCGCCAAACCTTGATCTCTACGGCAACCGTCATGGTCGTGATGTCGCTTGTGGCATGTACTTCTACGGGCTCGACCGGAGAAAGCAAACAACCGGCCGGTACGACGCAGGCTGCGAAGCCAGCCGAACAGTCAAACGGTACGCAGCAGCAAATCACGCTGCGTGTGATGGATTGGAGCGACAGTACGAAGGCCATTCGTGAGAATTTCCACAAGAAGTTCATGGAGAAATACCCCAACATTAAGATTGAATACACCCAGCTTACGATCGACCAATTCAAAAACACGATCCTGACCGCCGTAAAATCGGATGACGCGCCAGATCTGTTCCCTGTTCCGACAGGCATGAAACTAGCCACACTGGTTAAGGACGGATGGTACCAACCGCTTGATCCTTACATTGACGACAGCTTCAAAAATATGTTCGTTGACGGCACGTTTCTGGAAGGTACGACAATGGTAGGCGGAAAAATATACTCCACGCCTGAAGCCTTATCATTACCGGGGACGCTCGTTTTTTATAATAAGAAGCTGTTTAGTGAAGCGGGGCTCGACCCGGCGAAGCCTCCGAAGACGTACAGCGAATTTCGCGATGCAGCTAAGAAAATAACGATGGCCGGAAAAGGAAAGTATTACGGGATTATTGAAGGCGGCAAGCAGACGAACCGTTGGTTATCTACCGCTCAAGATTGGTCTTCTCTAGGCGGCAGTGGTTTAAATGCCAACTCGCCGATCAGTCTTGTTACTAAAAAGACGACCTACGACTCGAAGCCAGTTCTCGATGTGTTTAATTTGTTTAAAGGGATGGCCACAGATGGCAGCTATCATCCGAAAACGATGAGTCTCACAGCTCCGGAGGCCCGAGCTTTGTTTGCTCAAGGGCAGGCGGGCTTTATCGTCCAAGGTGCTTGGAATATTGGGGTTTGGAATAAGGACAATCCTGATCTCGATTACGGGGTTATGCCGCCTCCAGTACCGGATAGCGGTCGAAACGGATCGATTCCTATGACGAACTCTGGGGCATGGCTCGGTCTGTCTGCGAAGTCGAAGCATCAGAAAGAAGCGGCGCTCTACTTGAAAGAATATTATTCAAGCGATTGGTTCCAACCGCAGAAGGTCGAATCCGGCGACTCGTTTTCTCCAATTAAAGGGGTCAACGAGAAGTATGCCAAAGCCGCACAGTTAAAGCAGTATTATGACCTTTGCATGGAGTACGGCCGCATCATTCCCGACCCGGCCATCCTGAACGGGGCTGCAGCGGATGTATTTGCTGAGTTTAAAGATGTGCATCCGAATCTTGGCGAGTTGCTCGCCGGAGTTGTGGCCGGAGCTGTGAAGGATGAGCCAAGCAAGCTGAGTGATCTATCCAAACAGTTGGATAAAGCTTGGACAGCTGCGATCGAAGCAGCCCAAAAGAAGGGGGACAAAATTGAAGTTAAGGACTTCGAGTTCCCGAACTGGGATGCCATGAAAAACTACAGCATGGACGACTACAAGGCGTTGAAACAGTAAGGATGAAACATGGAAGACCTTCATCCTTGAGTCAAGCGGAGAAGGAGGATGTGTATGATGCTGCCCGCAGCGGGACTCGCTTTACAAACACGTAAGCGAAAAGCTAAGCGTAATCGAATACATTTGTGGTGCTGGCTTTTTATCGCTCCCAATATGATCTTATACACGATGTTCATCGGATGGCCAATCATCATTAGTTGGTACTACTCGCTTCTCGATTGGTCAGGGCTTAGCGCGAAGACGTTCATCGGTTTGCAAAACTACCAGGAAGTGATGAGCGATTCTTACTTCTGGGGAGCTTACGCCAACAGCTTCAAATTTATGCTGGGAGCGGTTCCGCTGCAATTAATCATTTCTCTGTTAATCGCCGTCATGTTGAACAATCCTAAGCTGCGATTTGCGAGCGGATACCGCACCCTTGTGTTTCTTCCTGTCGTGACAACAGCCTCCATCATCGGGATTATCATGGTATATATTTGGGGCGCGGACGGCGCTGTCAATTATTTGCTGATGAAGCTCCATGTGATCCAACAACCTATCAACTGGTTAACGGATGCCAAGTGGGCGATGTTCACCGTCGTGATCATCTATGTCTGGAAAAATCTCGGCATTAACATGGTGTACTGGTTGGCTGGCTTGCAAAGTGTGCCACGCGAGCTTTATGAAGCTGCGCGCGTGGATGGTGCGAATCATGTGCGGACATTTGTACATATTACACTCCCCCTTATTTTGCCAATTGGAGCCGTCATTCTGCTGCTTAATATTGCCGGTGCGCTGAAGGTATTCGATCTCATTAAGACCATGACAGACGGCGGCCCGTTTTTTGCCACAGATGTCGTTTCCACGTACATTTACCGTTACGCTTTTTCAAGTGAACTAGGATTACCCAGACTCGGTTATGCTTCCGCTGCCGGCATGTTCTTTGCCTTGACGATTGTCGTGATTGCCGTTATTCAGACGATGACCAGTCGCAGATTTAAGAAGCCAGGGGAGGAGCGGGAGTGATGCGTGACATAACGGTAAAGCGTTCTTTGGCTACCGCCGCACAATTATGCCTTCATGCCATTTTGATTTGCCTGGCGTTCATTTGGGTATATCCGTTTCTTTGGATGATTTCGGCTTCATTCAAGTCGAAGGACGATTTTTTTACCAAGGGCTTGAGTCTGATCCCTTCCTCCCTGGACGTTTCCAACTTCACCCGAGCTTGGAGAGAGGGGCATTTTGAACAATATTTCATCAACTCGCTCGTTATTGTCTTCTTTGTGACGGTCATCGTTTTATTCGTAACAGCTACATGCGGTTATGCACTCGGCCGCTATACGTTTTTCGGGAAAAAGGCGGTCGTGGGCTTGTTTGCAGCGAGCATCTTCGTCCCGTTGGAATTCGCGATTATTCCGATTTTTGAGTTGATCAAAAACCTTGGTTTGATGAACTCGCTTACTGGCGTTATTTTAGCCGAATCCGGAGGCAGCCATCTTGTGTTTGTCCTTTTGTTCGCCGGTTTTTTTCGCCAAATTCCGAAGGAGCTGGAAGACTCGGCGATTATCGATGGCAGCGGATTTATTCGGACATTCACCCAAATTATGCTGCCGCTTGCCAAGCCTATCGTAGGAAGCGCCATCATTATGCAATTTATTTGGACGTGGAACTCCTTTTTGCTACCGCTAATTCTAACCTTGAGCAATCCGGCGATCAGGCCGCTTGCAGTCGGGTTGTATGCGCTGCGGGGGGAGAACATTGTGGATTGGACCGGCATTGCTGCAGGAGGAACGATCGCCATCGTGCCGATCATTGTCATCTTCTTGTTTCTGCAGCGTTATTTTGTTGATGGCATCGCCGGAGCTGTCAAAGGGTAGGCGTATCTGAATACTTGATTTCAAAAATAGGGAGAGTTGAACAGATGAGAATATTGTTGCTTGATTTGGATTCTACAAGACCTGATCATTTAGGCTGCTACGGATATCAACGGAACACTTCACCTAATATTGATAAAATCGCTGCCGAAGGCGTCAGATTTACCAATTATTATACGTCAGACGCACCCTGCTTTCCTTCGAGGACAGCCCTGATGACCGGTCAATTCGGCATTCACAATGGTGTCGTTGGACATGGCGGTACAGCGGGCGACGTTCGTCATGAAGGCGAGGAGCGCCAGTTCCGAAGCCGCTTAACGAGCGAATGCTTTCCGGCATTATTCCGCTCCGCCGGCATGAAGACGGCGCTCGTCAGCCCTTTCGGTGAAAGACATTCGGCTTGGACGTTTTATGCCGGCTTCAATGAAATTCATAATACGGGCAAGGGGGGCATGGAATCCGCCGAAGAAGTTACCCCAGTAGTACTGAATTGGATTCAGCAAAATGCGCAGCAGGATGATTGGTTCCTCTATGTCAATTATTGGGATCCACACACTCCGTACCGCGCGCCAGTGGAATTTGGGAATCCGTTCGCGAACGATCCGCTGCCTGCGTGGATCACAGATGAGGTGCTCAAGCAGCATACCACGCTTAAGGTGGGCCCGCACAGCGCGCGTGAGATCAGTATGTTCGACAATAAAACGAACCCGAAATTCCCGCGACACCCTGGAGATTTCACGGACCGGGAAGGATTGCGTCGTGTTATTGATGGATACGATTGCGGCATTCGCTATATGGACGATCATATCGGCATGTTATTCAGTGAGCTCGAGCGGCAGGGGGTAATGGATGACCTGGTCGTGATCATTACAGCCGACCACGGTGAAAATATGGGGGAACTTGGCATCTATGGTGAACATGGAACCGCTGATCAAGGCACCTGCCGGATTCCGATGATCATCCGCTGGCCGGGCATGATGAAGAACCATGAGGATACAGGCCTGCACTACCATCTTGATATTCTACCGACGATAGCCGACCTGCTCGGAAAGTCTAAAGCTCCGTCATGGGACGGCACCAGCTATGCGGCTGCTCTGCAATCAGGCGACGCATGTGGTCGGGACTACTTGGTAGTCTCGCAATGCGCGCATGTATGTCAGCGTAGTGTTCGCTTTGGCGATTATTTGTACGTGCGGACTTATCATGACGGCTATCATTTGTTTGACAAGGAAATGCTCTTCAATCTAAAAGAAGATCCGCATGAGCAGGTCAATCTGGCGGGTGAAAACCGGAGTCTATGTCAGGAAGCGGTTTACTACTTAAATGAATGGCACGATCAGATGATGGACACGATGCCTTTCGATAATGATCCTCTTTGGACGGTTATGAAGGAAGGCGGTCCTTACCATGCTAAAGGGCATCTAAAAGGTTACATCGGCTGGTTGGAGCAGACGGGAAGAGAGTACGCGATACCTGAGCTTAAGCGTCGGCATCCGGCAGAGTTCCAGTAATTAAAGGAATGAAGGTCGAGCATCGTCTTCCCTTGACGATATATTTCCACAAAATAGCATCCGTGAATAGCGGCCTCTGAGAGAAATCTCTTGGGGGCTGCTTTTTTCAGCGCCGAAATGAATTGCGAAACATGGAGTCAATTGATCTGCCTTCTCCGATAAGCGCCAGGTGTGACACCGGTGAATTTCTTAAATAAATGATGGAAATACGGCAAGCTCTCATAGCCGCAATTATATGCAATGATATCGATACCCAAATCGGTTGCCATAAGCAGCTCTTTGGCGGTCGAAATCCTTTTTGCATTCACATAGTCCGTGATGTTCATCCCCGTTAATTGTTTGAAAACTCTAGATAAATGTGCGGCTGAGACCGACGCTTGTTTGGCCAAATACGATAGTCCTACAGCAGGATCTGTATGGCATTGATCCAGATGTTGAAGCATATGCAGCAGCCATGTAGGCCCCACGCCTCCGTCCGCAGGATGCTGATAGGACTCCTGAAGCGTAAGGCGATTTAAGCTTAGTAAGAGGCTGTTTAAGTGCAAATGTATCGCGTAACGAAAACCTGCTTCGCGTCTTTCCAGCTCTTGCTGCATCTGTTGGAGCGTTTCTTCGATGAATGGGCGCAAGGATAGCGGGCTTGCAAGCTTGTATCTTTTTAATTTGCGAGCTCGTTCGAAGATGAACATATTCGTAAACGTATCACTTAATGCATGATGCCCGATCATCTGTGGCGCAAAGAAAACGGCTGTCGAAGTAATGGGGCAATCGCCATCCGGCAAGGCGCGATGAATCGTATTGCCAGGAATAATGAAGATGTCGCCTTCATTCATCTCATAGATCATTTGATTTAAGAAAAATGTCCCCTTTCCCCCATAGACATAGACCAACTCATAGCGATCGTGAAGATGATCGGGTAGTTCTTGATTCGGAGGCTTTCTGTCCTTATATACGATTTCTAATGGAAGGAGAGGATCGTTAAAAAAGTTTTTGACAATAGGAATTCGCATCTTGTGGAACCTCCATAATGAGATGTCGTACATAGAATATCAAAATCGAGTATGTTTGTGCAAAGACAAAGAATTAACAAGCTTCCTATTCTTGGTACAATGATACATATACGGCGACAAAATAGGAGGCCTAGCATGCTGAGAATTGATGCACATCAACACTATTGGGTCATGCATCGCGACGATTATGGATGGATCACGCCGGAACTGACTGCATTGTACAGAGACTTTTTGCCAGAGCATCTGTCCCCTCATTTGAAAGCGCATCAACTTCACGGAAGTATTGTCGTTCAAGCGGCGCCGACACTAGAAGAAACCGAGTTTCTTCTTGCTTTGGCAGAAGATAACCCGTCGATTCTAGGCGTCGTCGGCTGGTTGGATCTTCATGACCCGAATCATTTCAGCCAATTTCAGCGATTTACACAGCGTCCCAAATTTGTTGGTTTTCGAACGATGATTCAAGATATGCATGACATAAGTATCATTTTTGAACCAAGCTATATTCATGCTCTTCGAACATATGCGGCCCTTGATATTCCTATAGACTTGCTGCTTAGATGCGATCAATTACAGCAAGTCGTGAAGTTAGTCAATTTGACACCAGATCTCCGAGGCGTGATCGATCATTTGGCCAAACCGAAGATCGCCCAAGGCGAGTTGGAGCCGTGGCTTCGTCAGATGAAGCGTTTGGCAGAGCATCCGAATCTGTATTGCAAGCTATCGGGTATGGTTACGGAAGCTGAACATCATCGTTGGCAGATTGAGGATTTCACGGTCTATATCCAATCCATACTGGAAATATTTGGTCCGAAACGTGTGATGTTCGGAAGCGACTGGCCGGTTTGTTTGCTTTCAGCCAATTATGACCAAGTCATTGAAGTGCTCCTGCAAGCCATTCCGGCTTCATGGGGGGAACGAGAGCGAGCGTTATTATTTGGCGGCAACGCGCAACGATTCTATAAGCTAAAGGAGGAGACTGCACGATGAAGTATCGTAAATTAGGAAATACAGGATTGGATGTATCAATCTTAAGCTTTGGCGCCTCGTCTCTAGGCTCCGTCTTTCATGAAACGGATGATGCTGAAAGTATTCGGACTGTACACGCTGCTGTTGATGGCGGTATCAATTTCATTGACGTATCCCCTTATTACGGTTTAACAAAAGCGGAAACAGTGCTTGGCCAAGCGATTGCTCAGATTCCACGTGAGCGCTTTCTTCTCTCTTCCAAAGCTGGACGCTATGGACATGATGAATTTGACTTCTCCGAGAAGCGGATTCTGCAGAGTGTGGATGAGAGCTTGAGCCGGCTGCAAACCGATTATTTAGATGTGCTTTTTTTGCATGATATCGAATTTGTTCGTTTTGATCGTGTCGCAGAAGAAGCTTTCGGTGCCTTGGAGAAGCTGAAAGCCTCAGGGAAAATCCGCTTCTCGGGGGTATCCGGTCTGCCTCTTGCCGTTTTTGAAAAAGCTCTAGCGCACACGAAATTGGACGTCGTCCTGTCTTATTGTCATTATTCGCTGAACGATACCTCCCTTCTCCGTATCGTACCTTATCTTGAGCAGCGCGGTGTAGGGTTGGTAAATGCCTCGCCGCTTTCGATGGGATTGCTAGGCTCGAAGATGGTTCCGGACTGGCATCCGGCGACGAAGGAAATCAAAGATGTGTGCCGCAAGGCGGACGAGTTCTGCGACAAGCAGGGGGCGAGCTTGGCCAGACTTGCTATTCAGTTCTCGGTAAATAATGACAGCATTCCGACTACGCTGGTCAGCTCAGCGAATCCGGCGAATATCGTCCGCAATTTGCAGTGGATTGAGGAGCCGATCGACCAGGAATTGCTGAACCAAGTTCTGGCGATTCTCGAACCTATACATAATAAGACATGGCTGAGCGGTCTTGCTGAGTATAATCACGAATTTTCGCAGGGAGGTAGCGTATGAAGGGCATTGTATGTGCACAAGTAGAACAATTTAAATTGTTGGAAATGCCGGAGCCTGAATTAATCGCAGGGCAAGCGATCATTAAGGTTCATCGAGTCGGTATCTGTGGAACCGATCTTCACGCTTTTCGAGGAAACCAACCGTTCTTTTCATACCCGCGAATATTAGGTCATGAATTAGCCGGCACGATTGAAGCCATCGCGGATGAGGCAGCTGGATTACGAGTAGGGGACCAAGTCAGCGTCATCCCTTACTTGCATTGCGGGTCTTGCATCGCGTGTAGAAGCGGGAAGACGAACTGCTGTGTGGACTTGAAAGTGATGGGCGTTCACGTCGATGGCGGCATGCGGGAGAAGATTATTGTCCCTATATCCCAGCTGGTGAAGACGGACGGCTTGACGCTGGATCAGACTGCGATGCTGGAGCCTCTCGCCATTGGGGCCCACGCTGTACGTCGCTCCGGACTGCGTGCCGGCGAGAAAGCTTTGGTGATTGGAGGAGGACCGATAGGTCTGGGGGTTGCGGCTTTCGCCAGAGCACGTGGAGCATCTGTGATTGCGTTAGACATTAACGATGAAAGGTTGATTTATTGTCAGGAGTGGGCAGGCGCCAACCATACGGTGAATGCGCTGCACCAACCTATGGAACAGATCGTTAGCTTGACGAACGGCGAACTGCCTACAGTCGTTTTCGATGCTACTGGCAATGTCAAGTCGATGGCCGATTCGTTCCAATACGCAGCACACGGGGGAACTCTTGTTTTCGTAGGTTTGGTCAAATCGGATATTACCTTCAATGACCCTGAATTTCATAAGCGTGAGCTCACGCTGATGGGCAGCCGCAATGCGACCCGAGAAGACTTTGAGTTCGTCAAAGCAACGATTCAGCAGGGCACCGTGGATATCGACCGTTATATCACACATCGCTCATCCCTGGAGGAAATGATCCCTCAATTTCTGACTTGGTTACAACCGGAATCTAAAGTGATTAAAGCAGTTGTGGAAATGTAATCATGATTCTCTTGCAAATTTATCTCACTTGAACTACACTTAAAAACAATTAAATATGTATCGGGAGCTTGTGGAAGCGGGCTGAGAGTACGGCTAACCCGCCGTAGACCGTAGAACCTGTTGGATAATGCCAGCGTAGGAATCCTTGATAAAGTGTAGCTTTGTTTTCTTTAAGCACTTTGCCTGTCGTTATGCGCTGGCAAAGTGCTTTTTATATTTTCTAAGGGAGGCAATACCGGATGTTGAATCAGCAAATGATAGCTAAAGCTTTGGAGCAAGTAAGAAAGACGAATCCGCTCGTCCACAATATTACGAATGTCGTCGTCACCAATTTTACAGCAAATGGCTTGCTCGCCTTGGGGGCATCCCCAGTAATGGCCTATGCCAAACAAGAAGTAGAGGATATGGCGAGAATTGCAGGTGCACTCGTTCTGAACATCGGCACCTTGAATGAGACTGAGGTGGAAGCGATGAAGCTGGCCGGTAAAGCGGCCAATGGACACGGCGTCCCTGTTATTTTTGACCCTGTCGGAGCTGGTGCAACCCCGTATAGGACCCTAACTGCCCGTTCGATCATGGAGGAAGTGAACGTCTCCGTACTGCGCGGGAACGCAGCAGAGGTGGCGCAGGTTGTCGGCCATCATTGGGAGATTAAGGGTGTAGACGCTGGTGAAGGTAACGGGAACGTCACTCAACTGGCGATTGAAGCTGCCCGTCAATTAGGCACAGTTGTCGCTGTCACGGGAAAGACAGACATCATATCTGATGGCACGACGACCTATGCCTGCCAGAATGGCGAAGCCATTCTCACCCGGGTGACAGGTACGGGCTGTCTGCTTACGTCCGTGATCGGTGCTTTCGCAGCCGTCCTGAACAATCCGCTCGAGGCTGCAGTTGCTGCGATTGTTACGTATGGCGTTGCTGCTGAACTGGCCGCCAAAGAATCGGCTGACCAAGGACCTGGCAGTTTTCAGATCGCTTTGCTCAATAAGCTGGCCCAAGTGACTGGTGAGGATGTTGTGCGTTTGGGTCGCGTTGAATTGCTGTAAGACAACAGGTTTATTACATAATGAGGTGATTCAATATGACAATAGCTAGAGCTTTAACGATAGCAGGGTCCGACAGCGGCGGTGGGGCCGGTATTCAGGCGGACTTGAAAACTTTTCAAGAGCTTCATGTGTTCGGCATGTCGGCCATTACGGCTGTGACAGCTCAAAATACGGTTGGCGTGCAGGGAATATACCCGCTTTCGGTAGAAGCCGTACTTCAACAAATCGATTCCATCGGTCTTGATTTAGGTACGGATGCCGTGAAGACGGGAATGCTATTCAGCCCGGAAATCATATATGGCGTCGCAGCGAAAATACGCGAGTATGCGTGGACTAACCTTGTCGTTGATCCCGTTATGATAGCCAAGGGCGGGTCCAAACTGCTGCAAGATGAAGCTGTAGCCGCCATGAAAAACGAGCTCTTTCCGCAAGCGTTGGTTGTGACACCGAATATGCCAGAGGCGGAAGTATTGACCGGCATGACAGTGCGCACGCTTGATGATCGTAAAGAGGCAGCCAAACGACTCGTTGATCTTGGGGTTAAGCACGTTGTCATGAAAGGCGGCCATGAGGAAGGAACGAGCCAAATAGTCGATCTCTTATATGACGGTTCCGCTTTCGTGGAGTTTCCCAGTCACAAAGTTCTGACCCGGCATACGCACGGTACAGGCTGCACGTTCGCTGCATCGATTACGGCCGAAGTGGCCAAAGGAAGCAGTGTCATCGATGCGGTGGCTATTGCGAAAAACTTCATTCACGCCGCAATTGAGGATTCGCTTGAACTTGGAGCAGGGCATGGGCCTACGAATCATTGGGCATATCGGCAGCGGCTGAATGCTTCGGCGGAGAGCCGAAAGAAAGGCAGGCTAGAGTAATGGAGAGAGTTTCAATGACGCGGGAAGCGCTGCGCGAGCACATGCAGCTGTATTTTATCATGGGCAGTGTTAACTGTAAGGAAGATCCCGTAGAGGTACTGCGTAAAGCGATCGCTGGAGGTATCACCTGTTTCCAGTACCGGGAGAAGGGCAAGGGCTCGCTTCAGGGTCATGCACGATACGAATTGGCGCAAAAGCTAAGACAATTGTGTATGGATGCCGGAATTCCTTTTATTGTAAACGATGATATAAATCTGGCGATTGAAGTTCAAGCAGATGGCATTCATGTTGGGCAGGAGGATGAGCCGGCATTTCGTGTGCGTGAGCGCATTGGCAGCTCGATGATACTGGGTGTATCAGCTTACAATCTGGAAGAAGCGGAACGGGCTGCACAGGAAGGAGCGGATTATTTGGGGATTGGGCCGATCTATCCGACGGGGACCAAGGAAGATGCCAAGTCTGCCTCTGGCACTGGCGTGATCCGGCTCATTCATCAGGCTGGATATGGATTGCCGATGGTTGGCATTGGAGGCATTCATCTCAGTAATGCGTGGGAGATTATCCAAGCTGGGGCAGACGGTGTATCGGTCATCTCCGCAATTAGCCATTCAGCCGATCCGCAAGCAGCCGCATCCGCGTTGTATACAGCTGTGCAGGAATCGTGCGCTGCTCAAAATGCCTTATCAGATAAAAGGGGGGTATGACCGTGAATACAGTTAACCAGATAGAGACTGAGCGGCCAATGAACATAAGTGATGTTACGGATGAGAAGCCACGAATAGTTACGAACCTTCTGCTTGGTTTACAACACGTCTTTGTATCCAATGTATGGCTCGATCCCTTGTTTATTGCTGCGATGATTGGTTTACCGCTGGCAGCATCATCCAATCTCGTCAATGCCATTTTTATCGCTGCCGGTGTCGTGACGCTTACCCAAGCGACGAGGCTTGCGAAGCTGCCGATTGTCCAAGGCCCTTCGGCTGCCTTCGATTCTCTTATGATTTCCGCAGGCAAAGCAAATAGCTTGGCAGCGGCGTCTGGAGGCATTCTGATTAGCGCAGCGATTGTGTTCATCATGTCGATTACCGGATTGATCGGCAAGCTGCAGCGTTGGTTTACTCCTGCGGTATCAGGAACAGTCATTTGCGTCGTAGGGGTGGCGCTGTCCCATTTTACGATGTACGAATTTTTGGGGGGAAGTCCCGGGACACCTAGTTTCTTATCGTCAACCACGTTATCGTTATCCATTCCGACAGCTTTAATCGTACTTGTGCTTTCCCATTTCGGCCGAGGGTGGATACGGCGCTACGCGTTTCTGATCGCCCTCTTGGCAGGAGATGTCATTGCGGCGATGCTCGGCATCATGGATACCTCCAGCTTGTCAAGCAAAAGCTGGTTGGGGTTTCCAGAATTTCTTCCCTACGGTGCTTTGACATTTAATGGAGGGATGACTGTCACTTTCCTGATCGCCTACCTCGTCGCTGTCATTGAAGCGATGGGCGTGTATCAGGCTGCTGCCGAAACGGCTCATATTCGTCTAGATGCCAAACGTATTCGTTTGGGTTTTGCAGGTGAAGCAGCGGGCTCGATGCTCTCAGCGTTCCTTGGCGGGTTTCCGACAACGGCCTATGCGCAAAATGTAGGTTTACTGCGTTTAACAGGCAGCGGCTCTCGCTACCCCGTAATTGCGGCGGGTATCCTGTTCCTCGTGCTAGGAGTCGTTCCTAAAGCTGGCGCCCTGCTTGCTCTTACACCAGAGGCTGTTGTCGGCGGTTTATTTTTGCCTGCTGCAGCGGGATTATTCATGTCAGGTATTTCGCTGCTTATGCGAATGGAGAAGACAGAAGCGAACTTTACGATCGTAGGGTTGTCTTTGCTCTTAGCCATCGCGCTGCCAGGCAATTTTACGGATATGCCAGGCGTTTGGGGAACGATTTTGTCGAATCAGATTTTAATCGGTGCATGTAGTGTCCTGTTGCTGCAGACGGTTTTATCCAGTCTGCCGAAATGGCTGCGAAAGAAGAAAGGTGCTGAATGATGGATGAGACTTGAATCCCAAGCGATCATCAACGATGTGAAAGCTTACATAGATCGTCACAGTGAAGTGGGTGAGGATTCCACAGCTTCAGAGCAGGAATTCGGCGAGTTAGCGCTAAAAATATTTAATTTCCAATGCGAATATAATGCGGCCTATCGCAATTATGCCAAATTGAAGCGAAAGCTGCCCCATCAGCTGGCTTCGTGGCGCGACATTCCACCGATGCCCATTCAAGCATTCAAGCGTTCACCGCTTTCGTGCGAACCGCCTGAACATGCGGCTGCTGTTTTCATGACGAGCGGAACGACCCATCCTGAACAGCGTGGCCGTCAATATCATCCGACGTTTGAAGTCTGGGATGCCTCCATGCGCACGGGATTTCGCCCTTTCGTTATGGGGGAGGTCGCCAAACTCAGGGTATTCTCGCTTTCGCCTGCTGAGGATATCTATACCGACTCCTCGCTTTCGCGTTATTTATCCCAAGCTATACGCCTATTCGGAACAAGCGGCTCGGAGAGTTACTTCCGGCACGACGGTTTAGCGGTCGAGCAGCTGTTAGCGGACTTGCGGGCTTGTGAAGAGGAGGCAGAACCGGTCTTGCTGCTCGGTGCTACTTTTGCTTACGTCCCGCTGTTAGACACTATGGAAAAATTAGGAATTCGCTTCCGCTTAGCACCTGGCAGCCGGATCCTTGATACCGGCGGATTTAAGGGGAAGTCGCGGGAAGTGTCCATGGACTGGCTTTACGAGAAGTTGGCGCAGTGTTTTGGAGTGCCACGCTCTCTTTGCGTAAATATGTACGGTATGACGGAGCTTTGCTCGCAATATTACGATACGACGATTCTCACAGGCGTATCTACGAGCATGAAGCGCGGACCGGCCTGGCTTCGTCCGCTTGTTCTCGACCCGACTACGCTATTGCCAGCTGCAGAGGGGACCGTCGGTGTGCTTGCTCATTTTGACCTGGCGAATTGGAATTCCTGTGTAGCGATTTTGACGGAAGATATCGGGGTCATGCGCGGTGGAAGCTTTGAGCTTATGGGGCGAATTGCCGGATCCGAAGCCAGAGGCTGTTCCCTGGCGGTCGAGCAGTTTATTCAATCCAATGGTCTGGCAACGTCATGAACGCAAACCAAGAGACAACGCGGATCGAGGCATTCTTTTTGCCTGCCGGTATGGATATCCAAACCACAACGTCAGCTCCGTTAATGACGCCCGAAGGTCCGGTGGAGCTGCTCATCCCCGTATTGAATGGGGAGAAGCTGAAGGCCATTATGGCTAACCTAAGCCGTAATCGCAGCGAGTATCTATTGACATTATCGACTTCTGATATTGTCGAGCGCATTGCTGCAGCCAGCGAAAAATGGCTTAACCCTTCATACCCGCAAAGGGTGCTCGCCGAACGGCTGCTGCCTGCTATAACGGGTTACGCTGCAGATTCGATTCGGTTGCAGCTGAAGCGCTACATGCGAACATTTCGGCGCAAAGAGCTGCTCCGCTTTATTTGTGAAGAATTAGATGACCCGCTCGTTTTGGATGAGTTTCGTCCGCGCAAGAGCGGAGGCTTTAGCAGAGCTTACGGTCCCAGGCTCTTGTTTCAAGTGTTTTCCGGCAACGTGCCGGGTGTCTCGCTTTGGAGCATGACGATGGGGCTGCTGCTTCGCTCCGCCCAGCTGGGAAAGACATCGATGGCGGAGCCGCTGATGGCCGTTTGGTTTGCACAATCGCTAGCAGAAGTTGACGCGAAGCTTGCGGACAGCATCGCCATTGTGCCTTGGAAAGGCGGCAGCGAGGAGCTCGAGCGTGAGGCGGTTCGCCAAGCGGACACTGTGACCGTATATGGCGGACGTCCTGCTGTCGAGAGCGTACGGGCTCATGTGCCCATTGAAAAAAGATTCGTAGCCTACGGGCCGAAGGCAAGCTTCGCCATGATCGGCAGAGAAGCGTTAACGCCGGATCGGATGAATGATACGATCGCGCGACTAACCGCAGACGTTACCCATTACGATCAGCAAAGCTGTATGTCGCCGCAATGCGTATATGTCGAAGATGGCGGCAGCATAGATGCCCAAAGCTTCGCCGCTTTGATCGCAGCCGAGCTCAGCCGTTTGCAGCTTCGCTGGCCGCGCGCCTCGCTTTCAGATGGTGAGGCTTACGCGATCCTGGATTTGCGGAACCGCTATTGGCTGGAAGAGGCGGCAGGGGAAGGCAGCGTGGTGTACGCTAGCGCAGAGGAAGCGCAATGGACGGTCGTTTACCACGATGAACCTTATTTTGAAGGTTCACCTCTAAACCGTACGCTTCATATTTATCGCTGCAGCCGGTTGGAGGACGTTATTCCCGTACTCGAGCCTGCAGGGCAATCGGGCCTTCTTCAGTCCTGCGGGGCAGCGATAGGGCCGCAGCGAATGTTCGCATTAGCCGAGGAACTCGGGAATATCGGCGTCAATCGCCTCTGTCATATCGGTTCGATGCTGCAAGCCAAGGCAGGCTGGCATCACGACGGGCGTTTCAATCTGATCGATTTATTACGTTTCACGGATATTGAACGCACGATGGAAGACGGATTGGAGTCATACGATCCTGACTTTGAATAAAGGAGACTTCTTCATGCTGCTAAAATCGAAAACGGCGCTCGTCACCGGCGCCAGTCGAGGAATTGGGGCTGAAATCGCAGCTGCCTTGGCCTCACATGGAGCCTCTATCGTTGTCGGCTTTCATAGCCGGAAGGATGCTGCTGAGCGTACGGTTGAGCGGATTCGTGAAGCGGGGGGGAGCGCTATTGCACACCAAGCAGATGTCCGTTCGATGGATGATGTTAGGGGCATGGTGGAAGAAACTGTAAATCGGTATGGAGCCCTAGATATTGTTGTCAACAACGCCCTAAGCCCTTACAGCTTTAATCCTGCTCAGCGCCGTACCGTCTGGGAACACGAATGGGAACATTACCAGGAACAATTGGATGGAAGTTTGCGTGGCGCTTTTCATGTATGCAAAGCGGCACTGCCTCATATGCAAAAGCAGGGGGCTGGCCGGATGATCAATGTGGTCACCAATTTGATCGATTTCCCGGTCGTCCCTTATCACGATTACACAACCGCCAAGAGTGCGCTGCTTGGCTTTACACGCAATATGGCGGCGGAGCTCGGTCGATTCAACATTACGGTCAACGCCCTTGCACCTGGCCTCACACAGGGAACGGATTCCTCACGGGAGACCAAAGAAGATGTGCGCCGTGACATCGTCAGGCTCACACCGCTGCAGCGGTTAGCCGTTCCGCAGGATATTGCCAATGCAGCTGTTCTGCTTGCATCCGATCTTTCGGGATTTATTACGGGTCAATGCCTGCGTGTCGATGGAGGGCTCGTGATGGGATAGGAGCGGCTCGATCTTCATAAAAGGCTAATACATGCTCTTCGCGCTGATTCATGGCTTCAATTAAACGATCGTACCAATCCGGGTAGCTGGTTTCGAGCTCCTTTAAGAAGATTTCCGTAAAATACACAATCAGCGAGATCGACTGCTCAAAGATTTGCTGAAATCGGGTTGTGAAGCTTTGATCGGATTCCAAGTTGCCGGAAGTCATCTCGTTCATGTACGCAATAAAACCATTTATGATGCCGATACCAGGGACAAAACGTCGGAAATATTTAGAAGAAAACGTTGGGGCCGTTGATACTCAACTTTCTTCAGAAGATTTAGCCCGCATGGATGCCGTTAGTCCTCAAGCTTTCGGCGGACGGTATCCGGGTATGTAAACGCGATGCTGCCAACAAAAAAACGAAAGCGTGAGCACAAAGCTCACCTTTCGTTTTTTTATTTCTATAACCATTACCGCACAAGATCGATAAACCGTTTAGCTGGAATGGACAAAGGCATATTGCGCATGGTCATGATGCCGACGCGGGAAGGAGGAAGCTTGACGTCAAGCTGAATTTCGAACAAGGAGCCCTCGTCCAGCTCTTTGGTCACGAATTGCCGCGTCACATACGAGATGCCTAGCCCTCGCTTGGCGAATTCGATGAGCAGATCGACGCTCCCGACTTCGATTTCCGGTTTTAGCTTGAGCCCATAGCTCTGGAATAATTCCGTGATCGTCATTCGCGCCCGGCTGTTACGCGAAAACAGAATGATCGGATGCTCCATCAGCTTCGCCAGCGACAGCGCCTCATGTTTCAGATGGGCATAACTTTCTCCCGCAACGAAACAATCCATCAGTTGAAACGTTTCGCGTACTTCCAATTGGCTATCCACGATCGGCATGCGAACGACGCCGAGGTCAATTTTGCCCTCTTTGAGGAACGTGATGATATCAGGCGTCGTCCCGTGATTCAAGCGAAGATTGATACCGGGATAGTTCTGATGAAAGCTTTCCAAAAAAGGCAGCAAATAATGCTTGAACAAAGAGTCGCTGCCGCCGATTCGCAGCTCGCCGTTTTCCAAATTTTTAAGCGCGGCCATTTTTTCTTCGGCCAGGTTGATCAGAATTTGCGCTTGTTCGATGAAAGAATACAAATAAGCGCCTTCCTGCGTCAGTTCAACGCCTTTGGAATTCCGGTAAAATAACGTGATGCCGAAATTGTCTTCCAGCTGTTTGACGGCATGGCTGACACTGGGCTGGGTCAAGTATAGCGCTTGGGCGGCCTGGCTGAAGCTTCCGGTTTTCGCTGCCCAATAAAACACCTTGTACAATTCATAATTGATTGACATAGACCTGGTATATAGCTCCTGTGAAATATATTAATTACTTATATGACCTTGAATCGTATTATAGTGGACTTAAGGATAAGAAACAAGATCTTACCGAGCGGGAGTTGTGTCGCTTCAAGTCGCTTTCTCGCGGATGAATAATAACTAGTTAGCTCTATAGGAAGGAGCATTGATAATATGGAACCAACAACATTTGTATTGTTTGGAGCGACGGGGGATTTGGCCAAACGCAAGATTTACCCGGCACTGTTTAATCTTTTCCTTGACGAGAAGCTGCCGTCTTCGTTCTCGCTGATCGGTCTTGGCCGGAGAGAATGGACAGACGCGTCGTTTCGGGCGAACGTCGAGCAATCGATTCGTGAATTTTCGAGACGTCAAGGCAAGGACCCTTCGTTCGTCAAACAATTCGTTGAAACTTTTAAATATAGCGTACTGGATATCGGTCGCCAAGAGGATTACGTCAAATTGAAGCATCTGATCGAGCAGCGGGAGGAGGAGCTTCACCTGCCGCCAAATCGCTTGTTCTACTTATCAGTCGGGCCGGAGCATTTCCAGCCGATCGCCGCGAACATTCAGGAAAGTGGACTCGGCTCGGCGAACGGCTGGAAACGGCTCGTCATCGAGAAGCCGTTTGGCCATGATTTACAATCGGCGCGCGTACTTAACGAGAAGCTCTCCCAGGCGTTTACGGAAAACGAAATTTTCCGCATCGACCACTACCTTGGCAAGCCGATGGTTCAAAAGCTCGAAGCGCTGCAGCAAAATAATCCGGTGATTCAGGGGCTTTGGAACAACCGGCATATCGCCAACGTGCAGATCACGGCCAACGAAACGGTAGGCGTCGAAGAAAGAGCGGGCTACTACGACCATGTCGGTGCGCTAAGGGATATGTTCCAAAATCACATGCTGCAACTGCTCATGATGACAGCCATCCAGCTCCCGCGCGAGAGTGGTTTTGACGAAGTGCAAGTGAAGAAGAAGCGGATCATGGAAGCGCTCGAGCCGCTGCTCAAGCAGGATGTCGCCGCAAGCGTCATTCGCGGGCAGTATGCCGCGGGAAGCGTGAAAGGCGAGCCCGTCCGTGGCTACGTGGATGAACCGGGTGTCGCAGCCGGGACGATGAACGATACGTTTATCGCCGCGAAATTACAGATCGACGATTATTTTTGGCGTGGGGTGCCGTTCTATATCCGCACCGGCAAGCGGATGAAAGAGAAGTCAACGCGAATCGTCATCGAATTCAAGGAGCAGTTTACGACGTCGTTGACGGAGAAAAAAGATCACGCCGAGGCGAATCTGCTCGTGATCGAGATGAGCCCGAACGAAAGCATCACGCTGCAATTGAACGCGAAGGATGGGAGCGGAACGGGCGCCGTGAAGCCGGTTCACATCGACATTCACCCGGCAGGTGAACAATTGCCGGAAGCTTACGAGAACTTAATCCGTGACGCCTTGGCCGGCGATTCCACCTTCTTCGCGCATTGGGACGAAGTTGAGCTTGCCTGGGCCTGGGCGCAGCCGATCCTGGAAGCCTTTGAAGAAAATCTCGTGCCGCTTCACTTGTATGAAGCCGGTACGTACGGGCCTTCCGAGTCCGATGAGCTGCTGGCCCAAGACGGCTTCCATTGGTGGTTCGACGCCAACAACGAACAAACAAACGCGTTGGTTTCCCAAGAGTATTCCTACCACAATTCTTGGAATACGTTGGTCTCTCTACAATCTACCCCAGACTCTTGGCGAAAGAGCTGTTGATATAAAACGAACTTACGCTAGTTGGTTAGGATTATCATTTGAATGATCTGGAGGATGAATTCTATGACTGTTAAATTTGATTATTCAAGCGCCTTGTCCTTCATGTCACAGCATGAAGTGGACTACGTCGCACCGTTCGTTGCCGCAGCGCACCATATGCTTCACGACAAAAAAGGCCCGGGTTCCGATTACCTCGGATGGGTGGACCTCCCGCTGAACTATGACAAGGATGAATTCGCGCGCATCAAGTCGGCCGCTGAGCGCATCCGCGCGAACTCTGACGCTTTGATTGTCATCGGTATCGGAGGGTCTTATCTGGGAGCGCGCTCGGCGATCGAGGCTTTATCCCATACGTTCCACAACCAGATGAGCGGGAATACGCAAATTTATTTTGCTGGCCAGAACATCAGTTCGACGTATTTGACGCACCTGCTCGAGCTGCTCGAAGGCAAGGATATCTCGCTTAACGTGATTTCCAAATCAGGCACGACGACGGAGCCGGCGATCGCTTTCCGCGTGCTGCGCGAATATATGGAGAACAAATATGGCAAAGAAGAAGCGCGCAAACGCATCTACGCAACGACGGATGCGTCCAAAGGCGCTTTAAAGAAGCTCGCTGATGAGGAAGGCTATGAAACGTTCGTCATTCCAGACGACGTCGGCGGCCGTTATTCCGTGCTGACGGCAGTCGGTTTGCTTCCGATTGCGACAGCCGGACTCGATATCGACCAGATGATGGCCGGAGCGGCGGCGGCAGCCGCCAAGTACAGCAATCCGGATCTCGCGGCCAACGAGAGCTACCAATACGCGGTCGTCCGCAACGCGCTATACCGCAAAGGCAAATCGATCGAGCTGCTCGCGAACTTCGAGCCTTCCTTGCACTACGTATCCGAGTGGTGGAAGCAGCTGTTCGGGGAAAGCGAAGGCAAAGATCAAAAGGGCTTGTACCCGGCTTCCGTCGATTTTTCGACCGACTTGCACTCGATGGGACAATACGTGCAAGAAGGCCGCCGCGATCTGATCGAAACCGTTCTTTCCGTTAAGAAGCCGCGCGTCGAGCTGACGATTCAAGAAGATGCGGGCAACTTGGACGGCTTGAACTTCCTCGCCGGCATGACGATGCACGAAGTGAACCGGAAGGCAGCGGAAGGCACACGGTTGGCGCACATCGACGGTGGCGTACCGAACTTGATCGTCGAGCTGGACGCTTTGAACGAATACACGTACGGCGAAATGGTGTATTTCTTCGAAAAGGCGTGTGGCATCAGCGGCTTATTGCTAGGCGTGAACCCTTTCGACCAACCGGGGGTAGAAGCGTACAAAGTCAACATGTTCGCGCTGCTTGGCAAACCGGGCTTCGAAGCGCAGCGGGAAGAGCTGGTCAAGCGTTTGGAAACAAAACAGAACTAAGGGGAGGCAGAATCATGAATAAACAACAAATCGGTGTCGTCGGGTTGGCCGTGATGGGCAAAAACTTGGCGCTGAATATTGAAAGTAAAGGATTTTCGGTTTCTGTCTACAACCGTTCGCCGGAAAAGACGAACGAACTGCTGGAAGAAGCAAAAGGCAAAAACTTCGTCGGCACGTACAGCGTGGAAGAATTCGTCCAATCGCTCGAAACGCCGCGCAAAATATTGATCATGGTCAAGGCGGGGCAGCCGACGGACGATACGATTAATCAGCTCGTGCCATACCTCAGCAAAGGGGATATTTTGATCGACGGCGGCAACGCCTTCTTCCCTGACACGCAAAGACGGAACAAAGACCTGCAAGCCCAAGGCTTCCGCTTTATCGGGGCTGGCGTATCAGGCGGCGAAGAGGGCGCGCTCAAAGGGCCGGCGATTATGCCAGGGGGGCAGCAGGACGCCTACGAGCTGGTCGAGCCGATCTTGACAGCCATTTCGGCCAAAGTAAACGGCGACCCGTGCTCGACGTACATCGGCGGAGACGGCGCAGGCCACTATGTCAAAATGGTGCACAACGGCATCGAATACGGCGACATGCAGCTGATCGGCGAAGCGTACCATTTGCTCAAGGATGTCCTTGGCGTTAGCACCGACGAGCTGCACGCCATTTTCACGGAATGGAATCAAGGTGAGCTGGACAGCTACTTGATCGAAATCACGGCCGACATCTTCGCGAAGAAAGATCCGGAAACGGGTAAACCGATGGTCGATGTCATCCTCGACGCAGCCGGCCAAAAAGGTACAGGCAAATGGACGAGCCAAAGCGCGCTGGATCTCGGCTTACCGCTGTCCATTATCACCGAATCCGTGTTCGCCCGGTTCATTTCCGCGATGAAGGAGGAGCGCGTCGCCGCCAGCAAAAAGCTGAACGGACCGAAACCAACGGCTTTCGAAGGCGATCGCCAAGCGTTCATCGAAGCGGTTCGCCAAGCGTTATTCGCGAGCAAAATCGCTTCGTATGCGCAGGGCTTTGCGCAAATGCGTGCGGCGTCTGATGAATACGGCTGGAATCTGAACTACGGCAGCATCGCGATGATTTTCCGCGGCGGCTGCATTATCCGAGCAGGCTTCCTGCAAAATATTAAGGACGCGTACGACCGCGATCCGGAACTGAAAAACTTGTTCCTGGACGATTACTTCGGCGCCATTATCGAGAAGTACCAAGCGGCTTGGCGCAAAGTCGTCGCGACCGCTGTCACAAGCGGTATCCCGGTTCCGGCTTTCGCTTCCGCGCTGGCCTACTATGACAGCTACCGCGCGGAAAAGCTGCCGGCGAACTTGCTGCAAGCGCAGCGTGACTACTTCGGAGCGCATACGTTCCAGCGTGTCGACCGCGAAGGCACGTTTCACTTCCAATGGATGGGCAGCGAACAGTAAGATGACAAGAGAGGTTTCCCCAGGTTGCCAGACAGCCTGAGGCGGGCCTCTCTTTTTTTCAGCAATATGCGTTAAAAAGTGAGCAATACGACGCAGTTTGGAGAACCGATATCTATGATATAGTTAATAGCGTTAAATGCTATGTTTTTAGAAAAGGATACGATTATTTTGAACGACAAAAAATGGGTTACCGATGTGAAATTCGTAGCAATTATTGCTGCCATTTGCTGTTTATTGTGGGGGAGCTCTTATCCAGCCATCAAAATCGGGTTTCTGTTATTTGATATTTCGCCGGAATGGTGTTATTGCTTGTTGCCAGAGCATTTGGAATTAAGATTTTTTCTTTATCATGGAAAGACTTTGGACAAGTAAGCCTCCTCGGTGTGATCCAGACAACCGTACATTATGCGATCTTTTACATTGGCGTATCCAATACATCGGGCACGAAAGGTTCTATTATGAATGCCACGACGGCATTTTTCGGCGTAGTGCTCGCTCATTTTATTTACAGAAACGATAAGCTAAGCCCGAGAAAAGCCATAGGCAGTATACTTGGTTTTATAGGTGTCGTTATCGTTAATTTCAATGCAGATATACTTAACTTTAGCTTCAATGTTAGGGGTGAAGGTTTTGTGATCATTGCGGCTTTCATTTTTTCTGCTATGGGTATCTATGCCAAAAAGCTGACAAAAACGCAGGATGTCGTTCTGATCACGAGTTACGGTCTTTTAATCGGTGGAGTTTTGCTAACGCTACTTGGCATGGCTTTGGGAGGTAAGGCCGACCATTTCACATGGGAGTCTTCATCCCTGCTTCTCTATCTAGCACTATCATCCTCGGGATCGTTCTATCTTTGGAATTGGCTGCTGAAATATAACAAGGTCGGACGCGTATCGGTCTATAATTTCCTGGTTCCCGTCTTTGGCACCGCATTATCATCTATTTTCTTAGGCGAGCAGGTGTTGGAGCTGAAGAATCTCCTTGCCCTTGTCCTTGTTTCTTTTGGGATCTGGATGGTGAATAAAGAAGACACAGCTCTTACAAGACTAAGTCAACGGAGTATGAGTCGTTGAATACATGATCTATGTAATGGACTTAACCGGAATGCCTTCAAAGGTACTCCGGTTTTTTGTTTGTAACTGTTCGTTATTACGTTCGGGACGAGCTGCTCAAAGTCGTTAGTTCAATAGCATAAGGCACAGTTCCTCAAGTCAAGTAACGGAGGGAATCTGTACCTTTTTGTTACTATTGTTAGGCCGCGGAATACGTTGACACGATTTTTACTAAAAGGTAAAATGAAATATATCTATCTTCTAGTAGATAGAAGTGTTAGCATGCTTAAAACTTCGCGCAAAGGCGCATCCTACCATTTATGCGAAGTTCTGAAGTGAACGGATGAACCTCATTGAAGTTAGGACTGGTGAACATGACACTTAAACTGGCAACGGATCTTTGCCAAATGTTTGGTATTCGTTACCCGATCTTTTTGGCTGGGATGGCAGGAGGGCCGGGTACGGCAGGCTTGGCTGCGGCTGTATCCAATGCCGGCGGGCTAGGGACGCTGGGAGCCGCTTATATGGATCCGGAGACGATCCACCGTGCGATTCGGGAGATTCGCGAGCTGACAAACGCCCCTTTCGGCGTGAATTTATTTGCGATCCGGGCTGAAGACGATAATACGCGAATCGAAGAAGCGCAGCGGCAGCTCAATGTTATGAGAGATAACGTGGGCTTGCCGCATGTGAAGGCTGAAGCTTTGCACACGCCTGACTATTTCGAGCAGCAATTCGCTGTCGTGCTGGAAGAACACGTCCCCGTGATCAGCACAGCATTCGGCGTTCTTCCGGCGAAGATGATGGAGCAGGCCAAAGCAGCCGGTATGCGAATTGTCACAATGGTGACTACAGTGGAAGAGGCGATCCTCGCCGAGCAGGCGGGAAGTGACGCGATTGTGGCACAGGGCACCGAAGCTGGCGGGCACCGCGGGACTTTTGATATTGCCAATCGCCCGATGGGTGCGAATATTGGCACGATGGCTCTAGTTCCGCAAATCGTCGACCAGGTGCGGATCCCTGTCGTCGCGGCTGGCGGGATTATGGATGGCCGCGGTCTTGTCGCCGCGCTTGCCCTTGGCGCGCAGGGAGTTCAGATGGGAACGCGCTTCCTGACGGCCCAAGAATCCGGAGCTGCTCCAGCGTATCAGCGCAAACTGCTCGCTAGCAACGAGGAAAGTACGGTCATTACCAACGTGTTTTCAGGCCGTCCTGCTCGAGGCGTCGCCAATGCATTCATCAAGCTCTGGGATAAGAGCGGGCTAGAGCCACTGCCATTCCCTACGCAAAATACAGCAACAAGAGATATTCGAAATGCCTCTGCGAAAAATAGTAATCCGGAATATATGTCTTTGTGGGCCGGACAAGGTTTACTCATGCTGACGGCCGGTCAAACGGCAGCGTCCATCGTTCAGGAAGTGGTGGATCAAGCGCAAAAGATTCTCCATTAAATCAAAGGCCGGCCCGTACCAAACAGGGGCGGTCTTTTTAAATTCATTAACTTTCAAACCTCACGCCGGTCAAATCCTCGCTCATCATCCACAAGCGCTCCGCCAAACCCGGATCAACGGCCCAAGGAAGCACCCCGGTATACTGCTGCCCCATATCCCCTAGTTTGAAGTCCGACACGAATTCAGCAATGTCGCAGTCCATACAGTAAACGCCGCCTTTCCCTGCTAGCTGCGGGCTTGTGGCACACCATACACTTGTCGCGGCTCCTTGCTCCGTGGTTTTGTACACCCCGCCCACCGCACGCTCTTGGTCGGATAAAAAACGGGCCAGCTCCGTCTCGATTCGGCCGGGATGGACAGAGAACGCACGCACTCCGTGTGCATGCCCGCGCTTGTCGAGCCCGACTGCAAACAACGCGTTTGCGGATTTGGATTGGCCGTAGGCTTTCCACTTCTCGTATTCGCGTTGTTCAAAGTTCGGGTCTTCGAAGTCGACACCGCTGAAGCGGATCCCTGCCGAGGATAGCGATACGACCCGGGCATCACCTGCTTGCTTCAGCGCCGGCCATAGGCGCAGCGTCAATTGGAAGTGGCCCAAGTGATTCGTCGCGAACTGCGATTCATAGCCGCGGGCATCGCGAACGAGCGGTGGCGCCATAATGCCTGCGTTGGCGATCAAGATGTGCAGTGGTCTGCCTGTCGCCAGGAAGCGCTGCGCGAACGCGTCGATCGAAGCCGGGTCCATAAGATCGAGTGCGTCAACCTCTACGCCAGCAATTCCGGCAAGAGCGGAACGAGCCTGCTCCGGAGAACGGGCGGCAACGAGGACCGTTGCGCCTGCCGCTGACAGCGCACGTGTCGTTTTGAGTCCAATACCGGAATGGCCGCCGGTGACAATCGCGATTTGGCCTCTAAGGTCCATCCCGGCAAGCACTTCCCGTGCGGTTGATAGCGCGCCGAAGCCCGACGAGATCGGAGCTTGCGGTGTAGGTTCGTAACTGCTGCTAGTGTACATAACGAATTCCTCCTCATGTCTTCTTCAGATGTCCGCCAAACTTATCAGCCAGGCGATGATCACATGTTAGCATACGAGAAATATAAAGTAAACAAAAAGTATATAAAATGTATATTTAGTATTAGTTGTGTATACAATCTAAATTGTATTGTATAATAAACAAATCGTAACAAGGAGGAATGGAAATGGACATCCCCGCGGACATGAAGCAGCAAGAGGCCCGAATGAAGCTTTTAAAAAAATTGATTGCTCCCGTCAGCAAAGACGGTTTTCAGCATCTAAGGATGGACGACATCGCCAAACTAATGGATGTCAGCCGAGCGACGATGTACAAACATTTTTCCTCTAAAGAAGATGTGATGGACGGAATCGTGCGCATGATTGGCGATTATATAGAGAGATTGGAAACCCGCAACGACAGCGAAGATGAAACGGTTTTCGGCGGATGGTTTCAGCAGCTGTTCGAGCAGTCGGTGTCACTTGTCGAATATATAACCGAAGTGTTTATGGAAGATTTGCAAGCGGCCTACCCCGACCTGTACAGCATGCTTAAGGGCGTATTGCACAAACGGGACCAACAATCGCTGCGGTTTTATCAGCTGGGGAAAGAGAAGGGTATCTTCAACCCGATTAACGAAACGTTTATTTTGCTGCAGGACGAACTATTGCTGCGTGAAATTATGAGTGTCAAATATTTGCTCTACCATCACACGACAATTAGGGATGTTCTGCACGATTATTATCAATTCAAAAAAATGCAGCTGTTTAAAGCCGACAAACGATCGCTTGTTGACGATGCGCAGATCGAGCCTGTTATAGACCGGTTAGTAGAAAAGTTCAATCGAGTGTTTGTGTGAAAATAGGGAAAAAGCGTTCACTTCGTTCAGTGAACGCTTTTTTACGCTTATTATCGTACATTGCCGACCATCCGGAGCAGAAGCGGGATCCCGATTGAAAATATCGGAAAACCGATGTTTCGCAAAAAGCCGGGGAACTCCACGTGGGATATGTCAACTGCATACAACTGCATTAATTTTTTTATTATCATCCGCGTAGGTTGGGAAATTATGCAAAACGGGAATGGCACATAGTTTGGGACAAAAATGATAATCATCATGGAGATGTATATATGGATATGAAAGTGAAAGGGAGCAAGCGCATTGGGAAAACTTACTGGAAAAGTGGCGCTCATTACGGGAGGCAACAGCGGGATCGGCGGCCACCGCTAAATTATTTGTTGAAGAAGGCGCTAAGATCGTTATTACAGGCCGGAATCAGGAGACGCTCAGCTTGGCGATTGAGGAGCTTGGCGGCAGCGCGAATGCCCATGCCGTGCAGGCGGAAGCTGCTGATCCTGCCAGCCTGGAACGTGCAGTAGCCGAAGGGGTCAACAAGTTTGGCCGCCTTGATATCGTATTTGCCAATGCCGGCATAGCCTACGCCACACCGTTGGGCAGTACAGAGCTTGCGGTCTTTGAAGAAGTGCTACGCGTGAACGTCACCGGCGTATTCTTCAGCGTGCAAGCCGCCCTGCCTCACCTGAAGGAAGGCGCTTCGGTGATTTTGACAGGTTCTACGCGCGCCACTGACGGTTATCCGACCAGATCGGCCTACGCGGCGAGTAAAGGCGCCATCAGCAGTATGGCCAGAGTGTTCGTGTCTGAGTTATCGCCCAAGGGCATCCGTGTGAACGTACTCGTTCCGGGCACAACCCGTACACCGATCTGGAAGCGGTCAACGGCGGAAGAAGTCGCCATGGAGGCGGCTAACGCGCGGGCGATTCCTATGCAGCGGATGGGCGATCCGGAGGAGCTTGCCAAGGTGGCGCTGTTCCTGGCTTCGGACGATGCTTCCTATGTGCAGGGGGCTGAAATCGTCGTCGATGGGTGAGCAGCAGCCTCTCCGTTGGGCGCACCGATTTATCACCAATCTTAGGGCTGTACACGGGCGGAAGGGGAGGCAGGCAATTGGCAGCAGCATATGACAAATCTATGACAGGCGTTCTTTTGAACGATCCGTATAATGATTTCTTGGCGTGGAAGGCAAGCTTTACCCGCGTGCGCAAGAAGTGTTGGCGTCTGTCCATACCATCGAACACATAAAAGCAATCGTCGAGAAGGCGCGAAAGTGCGGCATCCGCATCTTTTATGTTCCTCATCACAGAGCCGAACCGGGTGATTATGACACATGGTTGTATGCGAATCCGAATCAGGTAAGATCCCAAAAATCCCAACCATTTGCGGACTTGGGGTGGGGAATTTCATCCGGATTTACAACCCCAAGACGGGGCTGTGATGGTCAAAGAACATTGGGGCAGCAGCGGATTCGCCAACACCGACCTGGATTTCCTGCTTCGCATGCATGGCATACACAAGGTTATCATCATCGGGATGATCGCCAATACATGTCTCGAAGCGACAGCGCGATTCGGCTCGGAGCTCGGTTATCACGTGACATTGGTCAAGGACGCCACAGCTGCATTCAGCCAAGAGGCGATGCACGCGGCGCATGAAATTAACGGCCCCACTTTTGACCATGCTATCGTTACGACGGATGAGCTTATAAGTGCACTGTAGGTACGAATCGTAAGGACCTTGCCGCAGCGAATGCGGTTTTTTTCTGCGTCTTTGTTCATAAGTAATTGATTCTTTAGCCAGCTCGCTGCAGTCCGAAAATGCCCAATTGCAGCGACCCCGCACGTGCTCAAGCGGGCTGTAGTCCGAATTTTCCGGACTACAGCCCGTTTTTCACCCTCTAGCCAGCGAAACTGCCGCTGCAATTGGGTGAAATCGGATTGCAGAGCGTGCCAGCGCTTCGAGCCCCTCTGCAATTGGGCAAAACCGGACTGCGCTTTGTGGCTGGGCGCCGAAGTGCATGCGGGGCTGCCTGAGGCAGGCCGCCCACTCGGCCGCCAGCTCGTTGCAGTCCGAAAATGCCCAATTGCAGCGACCCCGCACGCGCTCAAGCGGGCTGTAGCCCGAATTTTCCGGACTACAGCCCGTTTTTCACCCTCTAGCCAGCGAAACTGCCGCTGCAATTGGGTGAAATCGGATTGCAGCGCGTGCCAGCGCT
>NZ_JAQFVF010000080.1 GCF_027789125.1 Paenibacillus aestuarii
TTCATTGGATATATTGACTTTTTTAGTCTCGATACCGTAGCACATGATTTGCATACAATTCATCATTGTAGAGAAGTTCATGTCCATGTGATGAGCTGAGTAGTGCGGGTTTGATTTCATCAATAATAACGGCGCTATCGATGTTCTCGTTGATATCGATGCTAAAACTTCTAATGGGTGGATGTAAATCCTCCTTACTTGTAATAAAGAGATCTCCTGTTAGAAGTACATTGTCCGTTTCATGATGGTAGATGACATGCCCAGGAGAGTGCCCAGGTGTTAGATAGTATTGGATAGGCAGGTTTGCAAGTGTTTGCTCTGTTAATGGCAGAACCCTATTGGCTACCCCTGTATTCTCAAGGGTATTGAAGTTCGGATAAGGTGCTTCTCCATTGATATATATAAGTTCTTTCTCATGGGCATATATAGGAATATTGAACTTCTCTAACCACTTCGCAGCACCTTGAATATGATCACTGTGGCCATGGGTAAGTAGAATGGCTTTGGGAGTACCAATAGCTGTGGCTGCCCTCATTTGAGCATCTACTAATCCTTCTAGACCTGTATCGATGATATAAACATCATCATGATCTTTAATTAACCAAGTATTGACAGGGATATGGATAGGTTCAGTGACTACAGATTCACATTTATATACATGTTCTGAGAGTTGAATCAGGTTCATGATAAGCACTTCCTTTTAGTAGGGTTTGGAATTTCTGATATCGTTTTTGAGTGCATTAAAAATTTTCAATGGCAATTTTACCAATAACTCTGCCCGTTTCCAGCAATGAATGAGCTTTTCGTAAATTCTCAGCATGGATAGGGGAAAGTCGTTCGCTCAGGGTAGTTTTTATCTTTTTACTATCAATTAAATCAGCTACTTCGTTCAAGAGCATGTGTTGTTGAATCATGTCTTCCGTTTGAAACATGGCTCTTGTAAACATCCACTCCCAAACAAAGGTTGCACTTTTGTTTACTAGCGAGAGCATATCAAGCGGCCCGTCTGCAACGATTGAGCAAATGGTTCCTTGAGGTGCAATCGCGTTCGCCATGTTTTTCCAATGCTTAGCTGTTGCGTTAAGACAAAGAATGTACGGAACGGTTTCATATCCTAACTGCTTTAATTGGGGGACGAACTCCTCGAAGTGGTTGATGGTGTAGTCAGCCCCTTGCTCTTTTGCCCAAGCAACGGAATCAGGTCTGGAGGCAGTTCCAATAACGGTCAGTCCAGCCCATTTTGCTAATTGGACAGCTATAGATCCGACTCCGCCTGCTGCTCCAATGATAAGAATCGCTTTATTCTTATTTTCGTTGGGTTCACGACTAATGTTCATTCGTTCAAACAATGCCTCGTAAGCAGTCAGCGTCGTTAACGGCAGGGCAGCAGCTTGTGCAAAGTCCAAAGATTTTGGCTTTTTCCCTACAATTCTCTCGTCAATAAGATGGAATTCACTATTACCCCCTTGCCGAGTAATGTCACCAGCGTAATAAACCTCATCACCTGGACGGAACAACGTGCAATCCGGGCCAACTTCTTCAACAATACCCGCCACGTCCCAGCCTAAAACTTTGGGGTTTTCTTCAACCTTTTCTTTAGGTGATCGAACCTTGTAATCAACTGGATTAACGGCCACAGCTTTTACACGAACGAGTAGATCTCGGCCAGTAGCAACTGGCTTTTCAATTTTTAGATCCAACAAACTTTCTGGGTTTTCAATAGGCAAATAACGATGCAATCCAACGGCCTTCATTGTTTCCATAGTACATTTCATCCTCTCGTCTAAGTCTTTAGAGTTTTTTTAACGGTATAAAAATGGGAGTTGGTTACCGTTTATGTTCCGACTTCTGTTATAATAATGCAGTTAGCTACTTTATGTAAGTACGCACATTTTTGTTGTATAGTGTACTTTTTTATACTAAGACTTGAATGGAGGCATACAAATGAAAAGTATTAATACTGAGTATCCATCTTGTCCTGACCCCCGCGGATGTCCAGTAGAAACCACATTAGAGGTGGTTGGAGGTAAATGGAAGGGCGTTATTTTATATCATTTACTGTCGGAGACAAGGCGCTTTAATGAATTTCGCAGGTTAATGCCAGATATCACACAGCGAATGTTGACCCTTCAGCTTCGTGAATTAGAAGATGGTGGAGTAGTACACAGGGAGGTTTATAAAGAGGTTCCGCCAAAGGTTGAATATTCGTTGACGGAGTTCGGTCGTACCTTAGAACCCATTATTAATCTCATGAGAGACTGGGGGTTGAGGTACAACCAGGAGATTGCAAACAAAAGGGATATGTTAGTAAAAGTGAAGTAATAAATTACTTGCGTCACTCGAATCCAATTACAGACTTACAGGGCTCACGAGTGGTCTAGCTGAAGTTAACCTCATAATAAGAGCGCCTCCTTGATGGTGTTGGGTAATTACCCGTCGACAAACCCATCATACCGAGGCGCTCCTTTTTTTGACAAAGCCCATTTCTTAGGCTATACAGCTATGTTTAGCTCAACGATTAAGACACACAATTCAGCGTGATCATAACGATTAAAACCTGATTAATTTATCACTGAAAAAGAGGACATCGTTCAGTTTGCAAACCTGTCTATGAAGGTGGTGCAAATGAGGCTTCTTTGAGACAAGTTCAAAAAAACTATGAGAAATTTAGTGCTTGTGAAGAAGGATTTATCGTTTGTCAGAAAAACCTCCGAAGCAGACACACGTGACCCAAACTGGAAACGATTAAGCTTACTGGGAACGATAGCGAAAAAAGAACTGCTTCATAAACGACGAAGGAGCTGCCGCGCAGCTCCTTTTAATATTGTACATATGTCCGCCGGATCGGCTACCTTTTCTCCGCTAACGAGGAGGCTAACTCGAAAAAATTAAATTAAGGTTCAACTTACAAGTCGGCTGAGTTACTTGTTGTGATTTGGTTTGTGAGCTTCTTTCGCTCAACATGGATGGCTCCCCATTGATGTATAGTCTCCATCACCGGAGACAGGCTCATGCCGTATTCCGTGATGGAGTATTCCACTTTCGGAGGGACTTGCGGATAAATGACTCGTTTAACGATCCCTTCCTCCTCCAATTCGCGCAGATGGAGCGTAAGCATCCTTTGCGTGATACCGGGTAGCAATCTTCTTAACTCATTGAACCGCAAAGGTTCACCTTGAAGCAAGAGATAAATGATTAACGGCTTCCATTTGCCGACGATCGTATCCAGCGTCCCAACGAATTGGCATTTATTAGGGTTCTTTTGCATACGTTTGCCTCCAGTACAGGTACCTTTTTTTATACTATACCACATTATTGTGCCTACTTACGATAAATAAGTATGTATTATATGATAAGCGCATGAAGTTAATCATTTTAATTACAGAAGGGAAGTTTGAATCATGGCAACTGTACTGTACATCATCGAACCCCCCCCTAATTAGCTCCAATTGAAATAGGACACAGCTATACGAAAAAGATTTCACAGTGGTAAATTTACGATTAAGGACTTACCTACGGTACAAATAACACATTGTTGGAGGGAATTATGAATACAACTCAATCAGTTCAGGAATTGTTTAAACCTGTTGTCATAGGAAATATGACACTACAAAGCCGCATCGTGATGGCTCCGATGACACGCGCTTTTTCCCCTGAAGGCATTCCAGGTTCGGATGTCGCTGCCTATTATCGGCGCAGGGCCGAGAATGGTGTAGGTCTTATTGTGACGGAGGGAACGGTTGTGAACCATCCGGATGCTCATCAGCAGCCTGGCGTCAATTTGCCGCACTTTTATGGGGAAAAAGCACTGCTTGGGTGGTCAAAGGTAGTGGAAGAAGTTCATGCAGCGGGAGGTAAGATTATTCCGCAATTATTCCATGCGGGCGGCACAGACCCAAACCGTAATGTGACAGTGCTTACGGAAGCGGAGATTACGAAAATAATCGAAGCGTTCGCGCAGGCGGCAGCCGATGCCCAACGGCTTGGTTTTGACGGTATTGAACTCCAAGGAGCACATGGATTCCTGATCGATCAATTCTTCTGGAAAAAAACGAATCAGCGCACGGACCGTTATGGCGGTGATATCGTATCACGAACACAGTTTGCTGTAGAGTTAATTGAGGCTTGCCGCCGGGCCGTCGGACCGGATTTTCCGATCGTGCTGAGACTGTCACAATGGAAATCATCGGATTTTACGGCCAAGCTGGCTGAAACGCCCGAGCAACTCGATCAATTTCTCACGCCGCTGGTTAGAGCCGGTGTGGACGTATTCCACTGCTCCACCCGCCGCTTCTGGGAGCCCGAATTTGACGGTTCTGATCTGAATCTGGCAGGTTGGGTCAAGAAGCTGACTGGCAAACCTACCATAACGGTTGGATCGGTCGGGCTGGATAGTGACGTCATAACTTACTTAGGTGAAGGAAAAGGCTCAGGGGCAGAGATCTCCAGCATCGACAAACTGATTGGGAGACTGGCCCAGGAGGAATTCGATTTGGTATCCGTAGGGAGATCCTTGCTCGCTGATCCCGCTTGGGCAGTCAAGCTTCGTGATGGTCGATGGAGCGAGTTAATACCGTTTACTGCAGAATCAGCTAATGTTTTGTACTAATAGCAGCTGCATGAGTCTCATTAAACTCTTCTGCCTGTTACTTCAACAAACAAAGGCGGCCGTTCGTACCGGCTGCCTTCATATCGTGATTGAACTATAGTTCTTTCAGTTAGTGGAACCACAGCCGATATTAGTTATTATTTTTTAAAAAAAGATACTACTACTACGACCTCTTCTCGCGATCATCTAGAGTGGTAAGTTCTAAAAAGCTCACGTAGCGAGCGTCTCGTCCTTAATCCCAGAAGTGGCAATCCCTTCGACAAAGTATTTCTAACATACAATAAATATGGTGAAACACGGAATAAGTGACAATACCGACATGGCAAACATTGGCCCCCAATAAGACTGTGAGCTGGAATCAGCTTTTATCCCCTTTGAAGACAGATATTTTAGTCCTTCTTCAATCCCATTAACTTCCGTTTTAATTCCACCTTTATTTGAAAATACCGAAAGGATAATCTCTGTAAATTAGTGATTCTGAAATCCAAAATATCTTAGCTTTAAATTTCTTTGATGCTTCAAGTGGAAACTTCTCATTAAATATAAATCGGGCGTTTATATCAAAAATTAATGTCCAAGGCTCTACATGATCAACTCCAAGGGCTGATCTCATAGTAACGGATAAGTTTCATTTTCGACGACAGTTGGATCCGCCTTTATACAAAGTAAGATTCCATGCCATTGTTAGCACCTCTTTAAGCACTTTAGTAAAATATTGTAAGTTTTTCTTAATACTTATGTAATATTGAAGGGTTATCATATAGTCTGCACCTGCAATCGTGGTCTGAATTTAAAAAACATGATATACAGAAAGGAGACGGTTGTTCAATAGATTGCGAAAGGCGCGCAAGTCGTTAATGGAATGGCACGTGGCCAAGCTGAAAGATAGTCCTTACGTTAGCCGTCGCAGCCAGGATTGGTTAAAGATTGTTTGGTACGAAGAGGCAAAGGTATTCATATCAGGATACCGCAAAGACGAGTTTGGAAGGCTTGCATGCGTCGAAGATGATCACGGCAGGAAACGTCCTGTAGTCATCATAGAACTTGGCGTTCCGCCTAAGCACAGTAAAGCTTTCTATTCTATCGCTAAACAACTGGCGACAGGACAAGACCTTTGTTTATTTAGGGGATCCGCCAACAGAACACGAAAAAACGTACACTAAGCTAAGTAGTGAAATGTTTACTATTATACACTTGTCTATAGTAACTTGTCGTATTTTGTTTACACCCTTTAAACCATTTCATTTTTCGACAATTAGCCGAGAGTCCATTTTGTTATATCAATTTATCGTGGATCTTTCCTTGGTAATTTTTTTTCGATGACTTTTGCAATAGCGACGTATTTTATTCAACAATACTAATAAATTTTACTTTTGTAGAAAAAAGGAGAAAAATAGTGAACAGCGAATTAGAAACATTCATTAAAGTTGGTTCAGTTTTAAAAGATCTCTTACAGGATGACGTAGCAGTTGCTATATCAGATACTACAGCATGGGTGTATTATAGACCTGGCGATACCCTTGACCATAAAATTAAGCCTGGAGATAAAATAAATGTGGAAGAACCTATATACAAAGTAATTCATGAAGACTGGCAATGTGCTGGAATAGTGCCTAAAGAGTTTTATGGTGTTCTCTTTAAAGGTATTGCCACTCCAATCAAAGGATTCGCTGGGGAAGTTATTGGCGCCATTGCGATTTCCAAAAGCTTGATCAACCAAGCGAAAATCGAAGAAGCGGCACAAATTATGTTTAGCTCGTTAGAACAGACAAATGCAAGTGTCGAAGAGATTGCATCAACTGCCCAAAATCTCTCATCTTCAATGAATAACATTGTTGAGTCTGCTAACTCAGCGGAACAAAAAATAAAAGAAACAGATTCAATACTGAATTTAATAAAAGATATTTCTACCCAATCAAACCTGTTGGCTTTAAATGCAGCAATCGAAGCGGCAAGAGTGGGAGAAGCAGGAAAGGGTTTTGCCGTTGTTGCAGACGAAATGCGAAAACTCTCACAAACCAGCGGTGAATCAGCAAAGAAAATAACACAGATACTTGTAGAGATGAGAAAGTCTATTGATGGAATTATTAATGAGATTAGTAGCACAAATATGGGGGCAGAATCACAAGCCGCTGCTACTGAACAAATAGCCGCATCCTTAGAGGAGATTACCTCAAGCTCAGAGTTGTTAGTAAATTTGACGAAAATTGTGTAATAAAACCAATAAAGTCATGAAGTCATTTATTATGAATATAGCTGCTCGCAAGATAAAAGTATGAATAGATTGTCAAATTTTTCTCGTCAGTCTGAGTGAGGTATACTCCTGCTTCCTTTTTTGTCATAAGGGACGGCTTGCAACTGCCTTTCTTTGTTGCTCATCTGAACCATTAATTGTATATCCAAAATATCATCTGAACCTTCGTCCCCGTTAGTGTAGCCACCCCCTCGGATGTAATCACTCCAGGGTCCTTATCGGACCCTTTTACTTTTTACAAAAATTTCCGTTCTGTGTAGTCCGCTGATCCTCTGCTATAATAAATCAAAAATATTATCTTCGGAGGCCGTATGGACATACTGAGATCTAAACTTAAAGAAGAACTAATCAACAAAAATCCCGAATTAATTCATGATTTATTTCATCGTTTTTTGAATTTAAGTTCTGAATTTATGTGTATAACCTCCCTTCAAGAAGGGGATATCATATTTGTCAATCAGGCTTTTCTCGACAGAGTTGGGTACGGTAAAGATAAAGCACTATCTTCTTCTGTGATTGATTTGAATATATGGGAAACTGCCAATAATAGAGGGCCATTCATTGAGCTACTGAAAAAAAACGGAACCATTGAGGGCTTTGAACAAAGCTTTCGCGATAAACATGGACGTGTAATTACATACATACTTTCTGCTGAGCTGATCAAGCTATTTGACGTTGAATGTATCTTGACATCGGGCCGGGATATTTCTCAAAAGACGAGCTTGGAAGAATTCCATCATAATCAAATGGTTGAAGAATTACGCCAAACCGTTAACGCCATTAATAGTCTTATCATAAAGCTGAAGAAACGGGCAGATGGTCAATTGGTTTATGTATTGGCAGAAGGCAAATTAGCCGAACAACTTGGATATACAACATTAAATAGCTATGGAAAAACCGTTAATGAGCTATTCCCCGGGTTAATGGAAATTGAAGGTGATTATTATAAACAAGCGCTAAAAGGTCATACGGTAAATTTTGAAATAAAATTGGGAGATCGAATCCTCTATAAAACTCTCTCACCTTATTGGGAGCATAACCAAATCACGGGCATCATCGGATCTGCGATTGATATCACTGAACAGAAAGATTTAGCACGCTTGCTGCAGACTTCTGAGATCAGTGCCTCATTGGGACAGCTTGCCTTGGGGGTTGCTCATGAAATTAGAAATCCGTTAACTTCAATTAAGGGATTTGTTCATTTACTTGGCGAGATATTGGATAAAAATGGAATTGATAAAGGCAAAGAATATGTGGACTTAATTATGACCGAGCTCACACGGATCAATGATCTTGTCAGTGAAATGCTGTGGCTGCGGAAGCCTAAAGATACTCAAAATCCGCAAGAAACGTTCGCTGTCTCCACGATGATTAGTGAAATTCTTCCTCTAGTCACTGTCGAAGCAAACCTGAAGAGCATTCAGATTATTTTGGATTATGATTTTACTGGCCTAATCATGAAAGGAAACTCCGCTGTCTTGAAGCAAGTCATTTTGAATCTATGTAAAAATGGAATTGAAGCCATGAATGAAGGGGGGATCCTCATCATTTCAGGAGCAAGTTCCGGTGCAATGTTAACAATTTCAATCAAGGATAGCGGGCCAGGGATTCCAGATGAGATTAAGTATCAAATATTTAACCCTTTTTTTACTACGAAGCCGTCAGGCAACGGACTTGGACTATTTATTTCTAAACAGATTATTCATGAAGTGGGCGGGACCCTCACCTTAGATTCAGACACTTCAGGAACCACAGCACTTATATCTTTTTTAAATCATAGCTTCAACCAAAACTCATAACCTGATGAAATTCCACTCTGTTTCACGATCCTGCCCGGTAGTTTAACGAATAAGTCATGATTACAAATGACCTCACCTCCTCCCAGCCCCCCGTTGGGAATGGGATAAAGCTCTTGTCATTTGTTTTGACAAGAACTTTATCCCATAAAAATAAAAACCGCTATTTAAGCGGCATTTAATAAGATCATATTCTTGTCACCCTGCAGTTTTCCATCCCAAGCTATTGTCCCGTTAAACTCCTGCGTTGCCCAACATAAAGCCAGCGATTGTCAGAAAATCTTCGTATTTGATCTCGAAATGACCATAGCGGAAGTTATATCCCCAGTTGCGATTCCCGCGTGTAAAGGTAAGCTGCTCCAACAGATCGGCAATCATTACTTCTCGACATGGAATATAGCGAATATCTCGACGGAATGGAACGAACACTTCAGACATCTGATATTCGTAGACTCTGTCGTCGGTAACCTGTCCAATAGCCGTAAATGCTTGGAGCTTCTCTCCCTTTGACATATCCGTTCGTGGAGAGTAGTAGATCAGCCAATCATGACGACTCATGCGGCGCAAGGGCGCTGCCTTGCCATGGCAGAGTTGAGCGAATCCACCCTGTACCGCCCGTTTAACATGAGAAGCAGACACAACGCCAATCCAACAACGGGTTGGCTGACCAAATACACTCTGCATCGCCTCGTCCCCTTCTTTCATAGTCATTTATGCATTCATTCCCATAAAGGATTTCAAACGCTCCAGCTGCAATAGATGGTGCCTGTAATGCATTTCTATAAGCAAAAACCACTCGTTGGCGTTTAGTGCGCCGAATCTAGGATGAAGAATTTTCTTTTGGCATTCGAGCACTATACTTAAACCGGGTTCAGTACGTTTCATCCGCTCCACTACACCATGAAAACCTTCTATGAGTTGCTCTTTGCTCTCCGGCTGTTTGGGAGTGTATTGCGGTGAAGCGGGGACCCGAATCCGAACGGGCGGAAAACTTCCTAGTTCAAAGACTTCCTTGCCGCTCTCCGTTTTTTCCTCCATAGCGTTTAATGTAGCTTCACTTCCAGCCAAACATTGATCAACATTGTGCAAATGCATGAATTGTGCCGATTGAATCAAATGCATATACATTTGACCAATCGACCATTCCTCCTCATTCGGTTTTTTTATCAGCTGCTCCATATCGATGCTCTCCAATTCGATCAAATAACGCCCTACTATCTCCTCAAATGCCTGCAATGCTACCGCTGTTCTTCTCATGAATCAAACAACTCCTCTTATTCATATTTGGATCTAAGCCCAATATAACAAAACGCTACTGACAACAGTGTGTCAGTAGCGTTTTAAAAATTTTTTCAGACTTCTCGAATACGATGTCGGAAAGACAGAGAGAAACGTTTATTTAATCAAATTGGGTTTGATAATTGCTGGCATTCACGAAACGCAAAATGTTTGCATCCAAGACATTGAGCTTGATTAAGTTTTGTTAATGAATAGCTAACCGCGTCACCTGTTTTTTCGAAAATGTTTTCCTGCCCTATGAATTCATCAAGTTTTGTTTTTTGAAGCATTAGGCGTGGTTGGCTTTGTATTTCGGAAATGATTACGGTGCCACCGTGCTTTTTAAAGTGCTTGACGATACTTGATAAATTGGCTTCCCCTGTTGTGTCTACATAGGGAACATTACCCATTTTCAATATCAGCACTTTGGGTTTGTAATTGATTTCATCCAAAATGGTTTTCTCAAACATATTTGCAACCCCAAAGAACAAAGCGCCTTCAACGGTGTAAATACTGATTTGGGGGCAATTATGCTGCTCATGAACCATATGCTCGGATACTTTTTCGTTCTTATCGGAAGGGTCGGGCAAGACTTTAGCAGTAATAAGAAGTTTGCTCATGTGTTTCACGAAAATGATACCTGATAAGATTAATCCAACTTCAACAGCGGTTGTCAGATCCGTAAGAACAGTAAGAAGAAAGGTAATAAATAAAACGAATGACTCCGCAGTTCTGGTTTTTAAAACGTGAGCAAACTCTCTGCGTTCGCTCATATTCCAAGCAACAACCATTAAAATGGGCGCCATACTCGCAAGAGGAATGTTTGAAGCATATGGGGCGAAAAAGAACAAAACCAACAGGACGACAATCGCGTGAATGACTCCAGAGAAAGGAGATTCCGCTCCGTTTTTAATATTTGTTGCAGTGCGTGCGATAGCCCCCGTTGCAGGAATACCCCCGAACAACGGATTTATCATATTGGCAATACCTTGACCAATTAATTCACGGTTGCTGTTATGTCTGGTTCCTGCTATTCCATCAGCAACTACGGCCGAAAGTAAGGATTCAATACCGCCTAACATTGCAATTACAAGAGCGGGTTTTATTAAAGATTGCATGTTTTCAATTGAGAGTGGAGGAAAGTGTATACTAGGCAAACTATTTGGAATAGCCCCATAGGTAGAACCAATGGTTGCAACCATATCAGGATAAAATATGGCCGCTGTAACAGTAGAAACCAATAATCCCACCAATGAGCCAGGAATTTTAGGAAGCAGTCTTGGTGTTATAAAGATGAGCACCAAGCAAATCAAAGCAGTCACGACACTGTACATGTTGATTGTTGAAATATGAATGCCTATTTCTTTCATATTGGCTAGAAAATCTTGATGCTTTTGCAGATTGCGCAGCCCAAGAAAATTGGCAATTTGCCCTGTGAATATGGTAACGGCAATTCCTGCAGTAAAACCTATTGTGACAGGACGTGGAATAAATTTTATTACACTGCCTAATTTAAATATCCCCATGAATAGCAAAATGACCCCTGCCATAAAACCTGCGATAAGCAAGTTTTCGTACCCATATTGCATAACAATTGCAAATAGAATAGGGATAAATGCTCCCGTCGGACCGCCGATTTGAAATTTCGATCCTCCAAATAATGAGATCAGTATTCCTGCTACGATTGTTGTATATAAGCCATATTGAGGCTTTACCCCTGAAGCAATTGCAAACGCCATTCCTAGTGGAATGGCGACAATACCTACAATCAAACCTGAAATCAAGTCTTTTTGAAATTTTTTCCCATTATACCCCTGGAACCTACCTCTAAACGAGATTTTCATATCCAATCCCACCAACTCATAAATATTTGATTATTTGAATATATATAAAATCATATATCTAAAATAATCAGGTGTCAATTTCATATTCCGCAGATAAATCATCGAAATAAATAAAAAAGGAAGCAAATCGAGATCAAAACCCCGATTTACTCCCTTTCTTAATGAATTACTGATTTTTTATATTTTCCAACATTGAAATCGCATTAATAAGGTGATTGTCAAAAATCTGCTTGGCAACAATAAGCAAGTCTTTAATTAGAGGATCTGTTAGTGAGTATATCACAGAGGTTCCGTCCTTAATCCCACGAACAACGTTTTTACTTCTTAATACGGCTAACTGTTGTGAAACGGCAGAACCTTCACTGCTCAATATAGTTTGTATCTCATTAACGTTCTTGTCGCCTTCGGCTAAAACTTCAAGGATTCTTATACGTAAAGGGTGTGCTAACGCTTTGAAAAAATCAGCTTTAAAATGTTGTATTTCTTGATACATAACGTCTCCTCCTTTTTAAAATATTCGAAAATTTGAATATGTATATTATCATATCACAAGTTCAAAAAGAACCTTTGCATATTTAAATACTTTTCAGTTATAGTATAGTTATAAATATTCAAAAAATCAAATATTTTGTTATTCAAAACTAAGAGGTTAGGATTGGACATTTAAGCAAAAGAGGAGAGCTGCGGGGAATGGTTGGTGCTATCATCTTAGGAGTTATTTCCCTTTTCATCATATTGGGCTTGACCTTCTGGGCTACGAAAAAGGCCTATTCCCGCAAATGGGATGAAGAGGATCATGATTGAAAGAAGAAATCGAGTGGGAGCGATCCACTTATCCGACAAATGGAGGAAATGAAATTATGTTAGATTTGCCAAATTGCCCAAAATGTAATTCAGAATACACTTACGAAGATGGAAGTCTCTTTGTTTGCCCAGAATGTGGACATGAGTGGACTTTAGAAATAGAAACTGATGTTAATGAAGACATAAAGATTTTCAAAGATGCCAATGGAAATGTTTTGCAAGATGGTGATTCTATTACCGTAATCAAAGACCTTAAAGTAAAAGGAAGTTCATTAGTCGTAAAAATAGGCACAAAAGTAAAAAATATACGTTTGGTTGATGGAGATCATGATATTGATTGCAATATTGATGGTTTTGGAGCTATGAAATTAAAATCTGAATTTGTTAAAAAGATATAAAAGCGTCAGTCTATTGATGATCATGATTTGCGGTTACCAAAAACCGGCTACTTTTAGCCGGTTTTTCCGTGTTAAACTATACCTGCATGTTACTTTCCACGGGCTGATTCTTTTTACCAATTAGAAAAGGAGTACTCCCTGACTCCACGCTTGACACGAAATGGAATGCCTGTATTTGCTCCAGAGCTGCGATAAACTTCTCATGGTGGCTAGACTTCATTTGGAAACAGAGCAGGACGTACCTCTGTTTGCTTTCTTTTTCAATTTCATGCTCAATTTTAATCGTATCCATTTGAATACCATGTTCTTCTAAAGCAGAGGTCACCTGACCAATAATTCCTGGTTGATCATAAGCCTTAATCTTAATTTCATACTTTCTTCGGTGTCGCATCAAATAGTTCTCCCACTTATTGAGCAACAACAAGCTGATTAACACCAAGAGCGTACAAATGAAAGCGGCATACAAGAATCCAGCTCCCACGCATAACCCAATTCCCGCAACGACCCAAATGGAAGCAGCGGTAGTTAATCCGCTAATAACGGAACCATTCCGCAAAATGGCGCCAGCACCTAGAAAACCAATGCCACTTATCACTTGAGCTGCCAATCGTGCTGGATCCATTCGAACGTTGGACTCAGTAACAAAATCAGAAAATCCATATATGGATAGGAGCATAATCAACGCCGATCCTAAGCAAACAAGGATGTGTGTGCGGAACCCAGCTGCATGGTGGTTCCATTCCCTTTCAATGCCGACCAAACCACCCAACACAACTGCGATAAACATCCTTAATAGCAGTTCTCCATGCGTGATATGCCATAGGCTTAAAACTTCGTTCATTATGCAATCACTTCCTTGGAGGACGAATTCAGATGCAATAAAATATCGAACTATTCCTTATTCCATTCGTAAATTCGGACGTGTAGACGCAAATGATTCATACTCCTGATAATTCCTTCAATAATATCGTCTGCACCCAATCATCATCGACCTTTCTCCAGTCTGACTCTCGGTCAAAACAATAAAAAGGAAAACCCCGGAAACCGGGGCTTTTGCTCAAAGAGTTAACCTAACAAACTTACAAGTCTAGCAGGGAAATCCGTAATGATACCCGAAACACCAGCTTCTGTTAATTTCAACAAGTCTTTCTCTTCGTTCGCCGTATAAGGGTAGACATACAGATTGTTTTCCTTGGCTTTACGCACGTCCTCGGCATCCAGCAATTGATAATAAGGATGAAGTGAATACACTTCCACATCAAAACTTCTTGCATAAGCTACCGGATCCAATAAATTAGCCTGATATAAAAGCCCAATTCTGGCTTCAGGCTCCATTTGCTTTAACCTTCTGATACACTTATGATCGAATGAAGAAATGATCACCTGATTCAAGCGGTTACGTCTGCGTAGCAACTCAATCAGCTTAAGCTCCATTCTCCCCTCGTAAGCGTGTTTCACTTCAACATTGATCATGATGTTTTCAGAGACTAAATCAAAGACCTCATCTAGCGTAGGTATCTTTTCACCTTTGAATTCATCTCCAAACCAATATCCGGCATCATAAGTCTTAATTTCGGTTAAGGTTTTCTCTACGATCAAACCATGGCCATTCGTCGTCCGGTCTAAGGTCATATCGTGGCATACAACGATTTCCTCATCAGCAGTCAGCTGGACATCAAGCTCAATTCCTTCACATCCTTGACTTAACCCGAGCTGAAAACTAGCGAGCGTATTCTCAGGAGCCATCCCTTTAGCCCCACGGTGAGCTATGATCATTGGTTTGTTCATCAGCTTTGTTTCCTTTCTCGTACTGTACTTTAACACGATTATCTATTTGACAGTTTTGTTATAAATCTGAATCTTCGAAGTGATTTCTTTCTCCGCTGCATCCAAAGCTTCTTTAGGCGACTTCTTATTATTAAGCACTTCTTCAATCGCGCCTTCAACAACTTGCCTTGCTTCAGGGAATACACCCATGACCGCCCCTTGTGTGGCTGTATTCAATTTCGTTTGGTGAAGTTGATCGATGGCAGTCTGGAACTGAGGAAATTTCTTCAGATTTTCTTTCACCAAATCCTCATCATAGGCCTTCTTAGAAATCGGAAAATATCCTGTATTTACATGCCAGTAAGCTTGTTCTTTAGGTGTAGTCAAAAATTTAATGAAATCCCACGTAGCTTGCTGTTCGTCATCTGGACGATTATTCATGACCCATAAACTGGCTCCGCCGACGACCACACCGCCTTCTTTGGCATCTGCTGGTTTCGGCAAGAAACTAGTTCCTACTTCAAACTTGCCACTAGCACTGTCTACTAAACCCTTGAGGGCAGCAGTAGACTCCAAGATCATGCCAACCTGACCTGCAGAGAAAGCTTTTTTAGAATCATCTGTTTTTCTCCCCAGATTGTTGGCGGCTTTGGTATCGATCAAGTCCTTCCACCAAGTCAAAACTTTTACACCCGGCTCTGTATTCACAAGCGATTGTGTAGCAATCGAGGTTCGGCCATTTCCATTATTAACGTATTCGGCACCTTGATTAGCAAAGAACTGCTCCATGAACCAGCCATATATCGCAAAGTTAGCTCCTACAGCCTTGCCTGACTTAGTAATTGCATCCGCTGCGCTCTTCAATTCCTCAAAAGTTTTCGGAGGCTTCGCTGGATCTAGACCGGCTGCCTTAAACAAATCTTTGTTATAGTAAAGAATCGGGTTCGAAGTATTGAAAGGCATCGAATATAGTTTACCTTCTAAAGTATAGTATCCAGCAATATTAGGTTCTAACTGTGATATATCCCACTTATCAGCATCAATGAATTTCTGCATAGGTGTGATGGCTTTGGAATCTATCATGAAGCGGCTACCGATCTCATACATTTGCACAACAGAAGGGCCATCATTAGTCCCCATTGACGCCTTTAATTTGCTAAGCAGGTCATCGTAAGTTCCTTGAAACACTGCCTCTACCTTGATTTTATTCTGAGAAGCGTTATAATCAGCAACTAATTGATCAACTACTTTCGTATTGGCTCCACCCATTGCATGCCAGAAAACGACTTTCTTCGGTTGTGTTGCCGCAGGTTCTCCCGATTTCGCCGTCTCAGCTACCCCAGATTTCGTTGCCTCAGGCGTCTTGCTCTCTGTGCCTTCCCCCATATTTACGCTACACGCTGCAAGAAAAACCATTGTTGCCGTTAATGCCATACCTGTTAACGTTTTTTTCCCCATTGTTTCTATCTCTCCTCGCTTAAAATAGATAACTATATATGATTAGTCTGTGGAAACAGACGGATCATCGATTCCTTAGCCTTTAATTGCACCTGCGGTAATACCACGGACCAATTGTTTCACTCCTAATGCCAATAAAAGGAATGATGGCAGCAGGACAATCGTAACCCCCGCCAATATTAAGTTCCAAGACATCACTTCAGCATGTTGAAGCATTGAAACCCCAATTTGCACTGTTCTCATAGCCGCTTTATTGGTAATTAATAACGGCCATAGATAATGGTTCCAATGTGTAAGGAAGACATAAACGGCTAGTGTCGATAGTGCGGGACGAGATAACGGCAGCACAATGGAATAAAAGTTACGCAGATGGCCGCATCCGTCGATTTTTGCCGCATCAAACAGTTCATGCGGCAGCTGAAGGAAAAACTGGCGAAGGAGAAAAACACCAAAAGCACCAGCCATAAAAGGTACAATTAACCCTTGGTAACTATCCATCCATCCCCAATTCTTAATCGTCAAGTAATTAGGAATAATCGTGACTTCCCACGGAATCATCATGGTCGATAGAAAAATGGCAAACAACGCTTTCTTCCCATGGAAATTCAGAAATGAAAATGCATAAGCCGCCAAACTGGAGGTAATTAGCTGACTGATCATAATCCCCGAAGAAACAATAAAACTGTTTAAGATGAAGCGTACGATCGGAAAGCCCGATATAGCGTTCTTAAAGTTATCTAAGTATAAATGAGAAGGAAGTAAGGGCGGTGGGAAGTTCGAAACTTCCTTCTCTGTCATAAACGATGAAGAAATAGTAAATAACAGTGGATATAAAACGAGTAGTGCTATTGCAACGAGCAGTAGGTAATTTAGCGTAGGTGTAATCTTCCTCGTTATCATTGATAATGCACCTTCTTTTCTAAAACTTTAAATTGAACCACAGTTAGAATCATGATGATCACAAAGAGGACCAAGGCTTGTGCACTGCCGCTGCCAAAGCGGAAATTAATAAAAGCGTCCTGGTAGATGGAATATACGATCACATTAGTCGAATTTATCGGACCGCCTTTTGTCAGAATATGAATTTGTCCAAACGCTTGGAAGGCACTTATTACAGACACGATAAGCGCAAAAAATATCGTTGGTGATAAAAGAGGCAGAACGATTTGAATAAATGTTCGAATTGGGCTTGAACCGTCAATTTTAGCGCTTTCATAAATTTCTTCAGGTACTCCCTGAAGACCGCTAGATAGTACAATGAAAAGAAATCCCATGTTCATCCAGATTGTCATCAAGGATATCGAAACCAATGCCCACGTTGGACTCGTTAACCACGGTATCGGATCTATGTGTGCAATACTCAAAAAGTAATTCAACATGCCTGCAGTCGGATGAAATAACAGAAACCAGATGATAGATCCCGTACCTACGGAGATGACAATGGGCAGTGAAAAAATGAATTGGAATATTTTCATGCCACGCAGCTTGTTATGTGTAATTGCTGCCAAAAAAAGTGACCATACGATCGAGGTAGGTACAGTCAACAAAATAAATAGCAACGTTACTTTTAAATTTGAATAAAATTGCCCTGATGCAAGTAAATCGGTGAAATTATTCAGTCCAACAAATTCAACAATTCTGCCTCGCGGGTCTGTGAGGGTCATGCTTAAATATATTGATTTTACCATTGGATAAAAAAGAAACATCACAAATAACACTAAGGATGGTACTAAAAATAAATAAGCTAATAGATTTTCTGCTAACTTCTGTTTCATAGTTGCTGATAAGCCTTGATTCCTTTCAGATAAAACGCTTTCATTTCTCGACAATCTGCATACCCCTTTCTTTTCTCCTGTCTCTTTTTTAACAACTCGTTTCTTCTAGTCCCTTTTACTCGAATGGATAGTGTGAAAAGAGCGAAAAAAAAACACATAAAATGCCATGCCTAAACGCATGCAATTTAAGTGAGATCTCCTTGACTCCATCACAATTATTAACTTAAGAATTATCTTACACGTGACAACTAAAAACTGTCAACCAAAATTTCCCTCTTAATTCAAAATTAAGGATGGAAAGCGTTTGCTCTGTTATGATAGTAACTTGCCATTATGTTAACTACAAGATGAGTCCAATGGTACCAATGGAGATGAGATCCTCCAGGTCCTCTTCGGTATTGTCGAATTTTTTGACGTTGTGGACAGATTCTGAGGTATGATTTCTTGTAGAACCGCTACGTAAAAAAAGCCCTCCTGCTAACGGAGGGGTTGATTGTTATCATGAAGAAGATACCGGCATAGCGAAATGCCTATTCCATAGACAACAAAAACGGTTCCAAATAACAACCAGGTAGATTGCGAAGAATAGAGCAGCGCTCCGATCATCGGCGCTAAAGCCATACCTGCATTACGGCACAAATTATATATGGAGACGGCGGTGGCCCGTTCCTCTTTAAATAATTCCGTCAGCATGGTAAGCGGTGGAGGCATTGAAATCCCATATGTAGCGCCGTAGAAACAAAATAAAAGAATACCAAAAGGTAAGGAAACCCAGATCACGAATGCGAACAAAACGACCGACACAGCGTTGAGCCAGCATCCGTAAACAAAGCTTTTTTCCGCGCCCCATAAATGCTCAAGCTTATGGCCGGCTTTCAAACTGATGATAAAACATAGAGACATGAGCAGAAACGAAGCCCCGATGATTCCCGGAGTTGCCTTAAAATATTGGCTGAATATCGTCGGGATGAAAACCATCAGAATGGTTGACGAAAATGCTTGTGTAAGACCTATTAGCATGATGGCCCGGCTTTTGCGACGAATCAGAAATACTTTGAAGGATTTAACGGACAGTCTGGCCGCATCGGCAGTTATGTTGGGCTTGCTCTCTTTAAGCCAAACAGCATTCGCGAGCAGCAGGATTACAGCTGTTAGGGCAAGAAATAAAAATACACCGAAATATCCATAGTTCCCGCCAATGATACCACCGATCAAAGGACCGATCGCAGGCGCTAAGGCCATAATTACCTGGTAGGTTCCCATAGCCTTTGTTCGTTCCTTCCCTTCGAATAAATCCCCGATCACAGCCGCAGCCACGACAGGGACCGATGCCGCTCCCATACCTTGCAGCGCTCTAGCTATCAACAAGGCATAGATGGACTTCGCAAATGCAGCGCCGAAAGAAGCAATAACGAACAAGGTCAGCCCGATTAGAAGTGCGCGCCGCCTGCCTCTACGATCAGCAACCGAACCGAACACAACCTGCATGCAGGCCATCGAAACCGTATAAACCGTTACCGTCAGGTTCACCCAGGTTAATGTTGTTTGTAACTCTGCCTGCACGAACGGCAAAATTGGGTTATAAAAAAACTGAGCAAAACCGCTAATTAAGCAAGTAACGCCAACCAAATATAAGGCAAGCTTCGCATTGATTGTTCCCTTAGCTTCTAAGCGATGTCGATGTATCCCCGACTTACGTTCGCCAATAATGCGATCATGTCGATCTATCTTCATTGTCCATTAACCAGCCGTTTCGTAAGTATGGCTAATACGGAAATTTATTGAGAGATACTTTCGTCCAAAAGCTTTGTCAGGTTACGATAGCTTATCGCAATGCTGTCAAGTTCATTTCTACTTGAATGGTCCTGCTCTACGATGATGTACTTGGCTGCCCCGATTTTCTTAGCTTCCTTGATTATGGAACGGATGTCGATCGTGCCTTCGCCGACTTCAGTGAAATACTCCACTTTGGAGAATTCTCGGAATCTATCGGCGTCGATTTCAGTGCTATGACCGATAGTCTCGAATACATTAGCTGGATTTGCCGCCACAGTTAAATCCTTTTGATGGATGAGATCGCATCGATCACCCATTTTGCTAAGGTATGCGACCGGATCAATCCCGCCTCTTATCGCCCAGTAGGTATCAAATTCGATCTTAACAAAATCTTTGTCCGTATGCTCCAGAATAAGGTCCATGACGGTTTGGCCGCCGAAAGCCTGAAATTCCATAAAATGATTGTGATAATAGAAGTCCATCCCTTTCTTGCGGCATTTCTCGCCAATGAGATTAAGCTGCTTACTGAAGGCCAGAACATCATCCTTGTTTTTCCAAAAGCCGATCCCGCATACCAGTGACTTGTTGCCGATAGCCTGATGGTAATCGATCGTACCGTCAATGATGTCCAAGCTCATCGGATGAACATGAGCGGATATCGCTTTCAGCCCCAGTCGATCCAGCCCTTGCTTCAACGTATCGGCATCGATATGAAAGCCTACGCCATAATCGGTACCGGCCGTATGGTTGGCAAACTCAATGTTCCTATACCCGATTTCGGCAACCTTTTCGAGCGTCCCCCAGAAATCTTTGGCCAATTCCTTTCGAATCGAAAACACTTGCAGCCCGATTAATAAGCTCATGTTCATCTCTCCCATCGTTTAATAACAGGCCGAAACCCTGCTATTTCAGTTCGTTCGCCAAACCGTTTTTGAGCAAATTCATATTCAAAGGCGCCGGCTTCGAGCAGGTGCTCTTTACTGTGTAATGCTTTCCATCGTTGGAGGCAATGTGGAAGCCGTGCATAATTTCCAGTACATGATAAGCCATTTCCCCATTCGCTCGATGCCTGCCCCCGTGAACGATGGCATGGGCCATGTCCATCACACCAAGTCCCCTGCTGTTAGCCGTAAAGCCATGAGTTAACGGCACTTCGACGAAATCGGGATGCTCCTGTCTCTTGATATAGACCGGACCGCCGAACTGATTCGGATCCGGCACCATGATCGATCCCGTCGTACCATGAATTTCAATATGCGGCACCCGCGTCCCCCAAACATCGAAGCTCGTGACGATCGTCCCTACGGCCCCATTCTCAAATTCCAAGATCCCAGCGATATGAGTCGGGGTTTCCACCGGAAACCTCCTGCCGTAATTCGTTTCGGTCCGTACCATGCGTTCTTCAAACGTCGTCTTGGCTGTACCAGTAATGCGACAAACAGGGCCAATCAGATTTATCAAAGCGGTAAGGTAATAGGGCCCCATATCAAACATCGGTCCGGCCCCTTTTTGATACAGAAAATCAGGATTGGGATGGAAGCTCTCCGGACCCCGATACATCATAAACGCTGTTGCAGCAATTGGCTCGCCAATCCAGCCGTCATCAATCAGCTTGCGGCAGGTTTGGATGCCGCCCCCCAGGAAGGTATCCGGAGCCGAGCCGATTAATAACCCTTTTTCCTGCGCTAATGAAAGAATCCGCCGCCCGTCTTCGAGCTCGACTGCCAACGGCTTCTCACCATATGTATGCTTTCCTGCCTCCAGGGCACGCAAATGAATGTCGGCATGTGCCGCCGGAATCGTCAAGTTAATAATAAGCTGAATGTCCGGATCGGACAGAAGCTCCTCCGTCGTACAGGCCTTAGGGATTTGAAACTGCTCCGCACACGTTTGTGCCCGTTCCAGATCCAGGTCGGCGCAAGCGACGATATCCAATATGTCAAAGGTTTGCCCAGCTTGAAAATAGATCGAACTTATATTGCCGCAGCCGATAACACCTGCTTTTACTTTGCTCATAGGAAACCTCCTGGCTTATAGATTTTCGGATAACTCCACCGTTTGCCCGGTTTCGGCTGACTGATATACCGCCTCCAGGATTCGGGTAACTACATATGCTTGTTCTGCCGTGACGAGCGGCTCCGTATCATGGATGATACATTCCAGCCATTGCTTCGCCTCTAAGAATCCGGGGTTGTCTTCTCCTCCGCTGAAATAAGCGACATTGGAGCGCGTGTTCGGGTTAAAGTCCACCAGTTTGCCGTACTTGGCCGTATTAAACACAAGCTCGGTTGTTTTGTCCGGTTTCACCTTCATTTCAGCACCGCCTGCAACTCCAAACAATGAAGTCTTTGCTTCTTTCGCATCTGTCGTGTTAAGTGCCCAAGAGCATTCCAGGAATATCGTGGCTCCGTCCTCCATTTTGATAAAAGCGAAAGCCGAATCTTCAACATCAAAAGCTGCCGGATCCCAAGGTCCGAATAAATTGCCCTCCATATTATCCTTCATCTTGTAGTAAACGGAGCCTGATACCGATTTCGGCTTATAATTGTCCATGCACCAAAGCGTCAAATCCAAAGCATGAGTCCCAATATCGATCAAGGCACCCCCGCCTTGCAGCCTTTTATCCGTAAATACGCCCCAGGTGGGAACTCCTTTTCTGCGTACGGCGTGAGCTTTAGCCATATAGATCTCGCCCAAGTCACCGGAGCTGCAGGCTCGCTTCACGACTTGCGACTCTTCATGGAAGCGATTCTGGTAGCCTATCGACAGTTTCTTGCCGCTTTTTTGCGCAGCGTCCAGCATCCTTTTCGCTTCGGCGGAGTTAATGGCCATCGGCTTTTCACACATGACATGCTTGCCTGCCTCTAAAGCGTCCACCGTAATTTGCGAATGATACAAATTCGGGGTGAGCACATGCACGACGTCGATCGATTCGTCCTTCAGCAGCTCCTTATAATCCTCGTAAATTTTGGCCTCCTCATCCCCAAACTCAGCTGCAGCTTTCGCTGCTCTATCCATCACAACGTCGCAAAATGCGACCATTTTGCCCAAATGATCCAGCTTCGCAAGCGAAGGCATATGCTTTTGATTGGCGATAGCGCCGCAACCGATAATTCCAATATTCAGCTTTTGTTCCATACGAATCCCTCTTCCTTTACCATGATTTTCACTGAAGAAGCTCACTAATAAGAACCGGTTTAACGGGCTGCCTGGAATTAAACTTACCGCTTCCTTCACCATGCAGGTGGGGTGAGAGTTCCTCAAGCTAGGAATTCTCGCAGTATCTTCCCTGGCATAATCCCATGCCGCAGCGGGTTAACTGCTTGATTGCGTTGACATCTTCGATTTGATTCGTTGATATGGCCTGCCGGATCATTCCTGCCGAAATTTCCTCGCAGCGGCATATTAGCGTGGTATCGGTTCGAATCGATGTCAAGGTCTCTGGCTTGAGTGTAGTCGCCTCGCCCAGGAGGCGCGCAAACCTTCGCCAGGAGCTTAGCTGATTTTGTAGATGCTTCGCCCTAACCCGCAGCTTCTCTTCCTCGTAACCGAGTAATTGAAGGATACCGATTCCGGCCAATTCACCCTCAAGCTCAGCGATTTCCGCCCCTCCCACTCCGATGATTTCTCCCGCAACGAAAATCGGAAGAACACTGGACTGCATCCATTCATCGTGAGAGGCGATCCAGCCGCCTTGCTCCCTGTCAAAACGCATATCACAGCCGGCGAGTCTTGCAAGCTCGGAGGAGGCGATGAAGCCGAAGCACCCGCCTGCCGTATCGCAGTCGATACTTATCGATCACTCTTCGAAGGAGATCCCTCTGTTCCTCAACCGTTTGGCTAAACCACTCACCGCTCGTACCGTTGACCACAATGCCGTGAACGCCTTCCTGCAGCAGCCATTCGAGTAAGTGTTCCCAACCCTTCCAATCAATATTGCCCTCCTTGTCAAAGGGCGTAGTAATTGCGGGGATATAGCCCTTCCAATTCACGTCGTTGCGATCCATGCAAATCTCTCCTCTTTGGATAGGTCGACTCTTCCGGACTATTACGAAGGGGAGGATGGGGCCTCCCCTTTACACCTTACCCCTTCAGCAATTCCGTCATATTCCGATAGCTGATCGCGATGCTTTCCAATTCCCCACGACTTGTCATATCCTGCTCGATAAAGATATATTTCGCCTGATTCAAGCTGCGAATTTCTTTCACATACGATGCAATGTCCAGTACGCCCTCGCCGGATTCCGTAAATTGTGCAGGAATCTGGGTTTGGTACATCATGTCCATCGTGATCGGTGCATCCGTGCCGAATACTTCGAAGAAATTAACCTGCTCGACCGAATTCGGCAAATCCTTCTGATGGAACAAATCACAACGGTTTCCTAGCTTGCGGATCCAATGAATCGGATCCTCACCGCCCCTTACCGTCCAGTACGTATCGAGCTCAAATTTAACTAACTCCGGATCTGTGTTATTGATCAGAGTGTCCATAATTTTCTCGCCCTCAAATTCTTGAAACTCCTGAAAGTGATTATGGTAATACAGGGATATATCACGTTTACGTGCAGCTTCCCCATACTTATTCAGCGTCCGGCAGTAATCAAGAGCGTGTTGTCTCCCATTCAACAAGGCCATTGGGATAACGACCGTCGGACTGCCAATCTCTTGCAGGAAATCGAGCAATCGATCCATGTCATCCTCGTTAACCCTGGCATGGCAGCTTACCGTCTTCATCCCTAGTCCTTCGATTTCTCTGCGGAAGTCAGCTGCGGACATCCCTGCTGCCTGGATGTTGGCATCCTTGTTCTGGAGCGCCAGCTCCAGGTTTTTATAACCAATCTCCGCAATACGCTGTAGCGTATCGATCGGATTTTGCCGCAGTGACTCCCGTACCGAATACAACTGTAATCCCAGCTCTAAGCTCATGATAATAACCCTCCTGTTTTTGAATTATTTGGTTTTGAGCCACTCGTCAAATTGCTTCTGCTTCTCGGCAACGATCGTATCGATCCCGGCGTCCTTCAGCTTCTTGATAAACTGCGGCAAAGTCGCATCCGGATCCAGCGTCCCTGTCTCGATCCCAATCTTATATTGCTTCAACACGTTGGTCACAGCAGCAGTCTCATTCTTAACCGGCGTGTTGTCATAGGTAAAGCCAAGAGCCAAGGATTTGACAGCGTTCTTATTGAAATCGTCCATCTGCTTCCAGACGTTCGGGTCATCGCCTTCAAATACGTATGATTTTAACTGATTGCCGAAAAGCCACCCCGTGTTCAATCCATACGGTACTGTCGTCGCTGAAGTACCATCCGGATACTTGATGATATTATCCTTCCCCTGAACTTTGACATAGTCCCTTCCTTCGATGCCCCAGTCTAACAGATTAATGAGATCTTTGTCGGCGTACATCAGATTCAAGAGCATCACGGCTCTGTCTTGATCCTTAGAGTTCTTGGAAACCGACCAGGAGAAAGAGGTCACCTGTTCAAGCACAGGTTTCACCAATTGTACGGAAACCATTTCCGTTCCCGCCTGCTTCGAAGCTTGCACATCATACCCAGGCTTCAGGTTCGTGAAATACGAAAATGCACGGTTCGCTTTAATCAAGTCGTTGCCGATATCTTTCGTAGTCGCTGCATCCTTTTGAATATAGCCAGCCTGATACCATTCGCGAATCCGCTTCAGCTGCTTCGCATAAGCATCAGTCTCGTAGATATTGACGACCTTCTTCTCGTCTCCACCGTATTGCAGTGCACCTAAACCGTCGCCAAGAAGGTTGAAGGTACCCATGGGAACAAATGCAGATCCTCCAGGAGCGTACTCGACGAAAGGAGTTACGCCGGGCTCGTTCTCCTTGATGGTCTTAAATACCGGAGTTAGATCGTCAAGAGATTTAATTTTTGTGATATCGATATGATGTTTATCAATAAGATCCTTTCTCATGGCAATACCGTAGCCCTGCGCAAGGTCCGAATTCCGGGGAATGGCATAAATCTTGCCGCCAATCTTGGTGGCATCCAGAAAGGGGCCCATCGCTTCTTTAATCCCTTGCCCGTACTTATCCAACAGATCATTAAGCGGAACAATTTGTCCGGTTGAGACCATGTTGTTATAGGAAGGTCCGCCTTGAACGGCGCCGACAAGTAAATCTAGCTTCTCGCCTGAAGCGTTCATCAGATTGAGCTGCTGGACATAAGATCCGAAGCTGATAGGTAACAGCTTTACCGTCGCGTTGATTTTCTCTTTCGTAATTTTGTTAATAGCCGCTTCAACCTCCGGAATGCCTTTGGTTTGAGAGGATAGAGTGAAGAAGGCTACCGTAAGCTCAGCCGGCTTAAGACTGGTTCCGGAGGATGCATCTGTCTTGGAGGAGGATCCCGATTGCGTTGCAGTTGCACCGTTGTTGGTCCCGCCGGCGCTCCCTGTTTGTGTACCCCCTGATCCAGATGCACAGCCAGTAAACATAACAGCCATGGTTACGCATGCAGATAATAATCGGAGCTTTTTGATTCCTACCATGCTTAATCCCTCCCATTTACATTTCTGATCTTTATGCTAACCGGCAATTGGCCGGATATAGCCTATCCTTTCACTGCTCCAACGGTTAAACCCTTAATGAAATACTTTTGCAGAAACGGGTATGCGATCAATAACGGAACGGTACCGATGACAGCCATTGCCATGCGAACGCTTTCTTTGGGGAGATCTGCCACCATTTGTGTACTTCCCGACTGATTGGCTACCGCAAGGAACTGAATATCCAGCAATAACTTGTTCAATAAGTATTGGAGACTGAATAATTTGCTATCCGTAATAAAAATCAAGCTGTTGAACCAGTCATTCCAATAAGCAATCATCTGGAATAGCCCGATCGTTGCCAGAATGGGAAGCGATAGCGGAAGGATGATCCCGTAAAAAATTCGGAATTCCCCTGCACCGTCGATATAAGCAGACTCTATAATGGCCGCAGGAATCGAAGTTGCGAAGAACGTGCGTACCAATAAAACGTAGAATCCGTTCAACAGCAAATACGGTACCAAAAGTGCAAAAATCGTATTCTTGATATCGAATAGTTGGGTATAAACCATGTAGGTCGGTACAAGACCGCCGTTAAACAGCATGGTAAGGAATACATAGAAGGCCATAGCGTTTCGGTACGGCAAATCCTTGCGAGAAATTGGGTATGCAAGCAGTGTAATTAGCAGCAAGCTCACAAAGGTGCCGACCAGGGTTACTAAAATAGATATCCCATATGCATGTACAATCGTACTCGCGTCACGAAACAGATAAGAATACGCTTTCAAACTGAGCCTTTCAGGGATGAATGAATATCCGTTCCGAATGATTGAGTTCTCATCCGTGAAGGAGGTGATGATCAGTAAAAGGAATGGGAGAATAACGGTCGCAGAGATCACGATCAAGATGAGATTCATTCCCCATTGGGGCCGCAATCGTTTGGCTTGCGCTCCCATCATCAGATCCTTGGTTAGAACACGCCGCTGCCGACGCAACTGTTTCACTGGCATACTCATAGTCTGATCCTCCATTAGAACATGGCGTTGTCGCGATTCACTTTACGAATGATATAGTTCGTGCTTAGTACTAGAATAAATCCGACAACCGACTGATAGGCCCCTGCTGCAGAAGACATGCCTATATCACCGATCGCTAGAAAAGAGCGATATACGTAAGTGTCAATCACATTGGTTGTCGGCTGCAGTGGCCCTGCATCAAGCGGAACTTGGTAGAACAAGCCAAAGTCTGAATAGAAAATACGACCGACCGCTATTAAACACATCATGACAATCACCGGAACGATGGAAGGGAGTGTTATATTCCAAATTTGCTGCCACTTGCTTGCCCCGTCGATCTTAGCCGCCTCATAATATTCATGGTCGATTCCAATGATCGCCGCCAGAAAAATAATGCTGAAGTAGCCGGCCCCTTTCCATACGCTTACAATCGTCAGAATATAGGGCCAAAATTTCGGATCACTATACCAGTCTATTTCTTTGATCCCTAACAGTGGCAGAACAGACTTGTTCATCAGACCCCACTCCGAGCTAAGCAGTGACAGAACCAAGTAGCCAATAATGACGGTAGAAATCAGATGCGGAAGTAAAATGACGCTTTGATAAAAGCGGGATTTAAAGCGGCTTCTTAACTCATTAAACATAATGGCTAAGACAATCGCTAAGCAAAAATTGAGCGCAATAAAAACGACATTATACAGGATGGTATTCCTCGTGATGACAAAGGCATCGCTCGTTCGAAACAAAAACTCAAAGTTCTGCAGCCCGGCCCAGGGACTTCCCAAAATCCCCTTCGTGTAATCAAGGTTTTTGAAAGCGATTACGATTCCGAATAGCGGTAGATAATTGTTGATAAATAAATACAATAATCCTGGAATGGCCATTAGATATAATGGCATAAAACGCCTGGCCCTCGTATGAGCCATATACAGCCCCCCCTTGATATAAAAATGGAACTCAAGATTGATTAGCTCTTGAATTCCATTGTATAGATTTCGTATACGGTAACCTACCGAAAATCAGACTTCTTTTTACCGATTTTCAGACCTATTCATGGATTAGGTCTTTTTTCGGTATTCAGCGGGGGTTACACCGGTTGCACGTTTGAAAATCATGGAAAAGTGGGAGAAATTCGCATAACCGATGGACGCAGCGACATTCGCTACGGACATGGACGAATTCATTAATTTTTCTTTCGCCACTTTTATTCGCCTCTCCAGGATAAACTCCGATATCGTATGTCCGGTTTCTTTTTTGAAGAAACGATTTAGATAATCAGGATTCAGGCATACGTGCTCAGCGATCGATTCCCTCGATAGCCCCCTGTCCAAATTGTCCATGATATAACGGTCTACTCTCTCCACAATCGTTTGCGATTGTTCCACAGAGCGAATGGCTTCTATGGCCGTCACCACGATCTCATGGACCCAACTTCTAAAATTGTCGATAGATCGAGCCGCCCCAGCGATGGCTATTCCTGCATTGTCTCCAAAAACGCTCCCTGCATGCAGCTCTTTCAGCTGCAATACATGATGGGACATTTGAAGGAAATCCTGACAGATTTCCTTTAATTGTTCCAGACTACAGCCATCCTTTTGAAGGGTGGCAATAAACTCGTCGATTTCAGCCAGCAGCTCATCTTGTCCTCCTTTCTTGAGCAGCTGCAACCAAGTCGAAAAATCGGGTTTATGCTTGGTGACATGAACACCTTTATCCTTGATCATCCAGCTTACCTGATTCATAATTGTGACATTTCCAGCATCTCTTTCGTATAACCTCTCTACCTCAGCCTTGACTTTTTTGAGTTCGACCGGCTCTCCTATATAGCAAGCTACGTCACAATAGAATTGCTCATTACTTTTGTTGATGAACCGCTGACAATTATCCTTTAATTGATTTAGGTTATATATTTGATCATGATCAATCGGGAGAACGGCGAGAAGATGAGCGGAGGATGGATGAATAGCCTGCCCCGTCATCCCGGACTGAAAAATCGTTTCTTCCATTTCCTTGCGCAAAGCGTATGCCATCGCTTGAAAAGCTCGCAGAGGCAGCTCTTTCCTGCATCCGCGGATCGAGAAAAGGATCGGGATGAACCTCGCCGATGGCCGGAAAGGAATGTGCTTGTCCGCAATCATGTCCCGAATTTCGAGCTCATTTAGCGTCCCGTTATACAGTAATACATCCGTCCAGAAACGTTCAATGACTAGAGGCTGGTGCCTGAGCCACGAATCATAATTTGCACGAAGCATTTGTAAGAAAGCTTCCTTTTGCCGGTCTTCAGACATTCTGGCGACCACCTTCTCCATGATGGAGGCCAAATCTTCATAACGAATAGGCTTGACCAAATAGTCCAATGTCCCAAGCTGAACGGCCTTCTTCGCGTACTCAAATTCAGTGTGGCAAGTTAGCAATAAGGTTCGGATTGCGAGCCCGCGCTCGTTTATCCATTCGAGCAGTTCGATGCCGTTTCCCATGGGCATCTCAATGTCGCAGATAATCACATCAATTTGGCGTTCGTTTATTATTTCTTTAGCACGGCTGATATTCGTTGCAACGTGCACATACGAGAATCCAAGCTTGCTCCAATCGATCCCATTAGCCACTCCTCTAGCCGCATACCACTCATCATCGACGATCATCAGCTCGTACATACGATTTCCCCCTTAGCAACCTTATCCAATACCGGAAGACTAATGTCTATCGTCGCTCCACCGTACTCACCGTCTCCATTGCTGAAATTGATATCCGCCCTGTCTTCGTATAAGAGAGCGAGTCTTCGCCGTGCATTCCAAATTCCGATATGTTCGCCTTGTTCATTAACCTCCATTTGCCCCGTTATCAAACGTTGGAGTACATCGGTTGAAAAGCCTGGTCCAGTATCCGTGATTCGGATCAAAATCTCATCGTCAATAAAGCTTTCGATAAAGATGCCGATCCGCGTTGTGTGCTGCGTGGATACAACATGCTTTATTGTATTTTCTACAAACGTCTGAATAAGAAGCGGAGGAACAAGAACGTCACGGAGCTGCTCCGAGGCCAATATCTCAAAGGTTAAATAGTCAGGGAACCTCATTTCTTGAATTTTCAAGTAATTACAAACATGTTGCAGCTCTTCCTCTAGGCGGACGAACTTCAAATTGCTTCGGAACATGAAACGGAAATATTCGACCAAACTTAGGGATAACTCTTCAATTAGCTCATAATCCCTTGCTCTTGCCAAATGATAAACGATATTTAATGAGTTCAAGAAAAAGTGCGGGTTGATTTGAAGCTGCAGGTGTCTTAATTCGGCCCTCTGTTTATTGATTTGCTCTTCGTAGATATCAATTTTCAGCTTTTGAATTTCGGAAATCATGCTATTAAATGTAATGTTCATGAGCTCAAACTCATTTGTTCTTGAAGTAGAAGCGACTTCCGTGTCCCAATTCCCTTCCCTTATTCTGCGCATTGCGGCCAGTATGTGATTTAGTGGTTTTAAAATAATCTGCCGAAGCATAAACAAAAACAAGATTGCAACGATCACGGAGCCGTACAAAATCGCTTGAATCATCTGATGCAAAAGTGGGAGATTCTCTAGTATTTCCTTGCCTGGAGTAACAGCCAATAAATGAAATCCACCCATCCCCGACTGAGTACCTACGACCAGGAATTGTCCATCCTTCCCGCTTAATTGATGATTATCCTCGAACTCGCGGAGATCAATCTTATTCTCAAGAGCAAAATCTTTGTTCGTCATAGGCAAAAATTGTTCTGTAGCCAATATGGCGACTCCTGTTTTTCCAAAACGAATCATATTCATGGAAGTCATCAGGCGTTGAACGTTACACCATGCTCCAATGTATACATTCCCTACCTTCACCACATGGAGGAGATAATAATTGCCATCTATCTCCTTATCACACCATTTTTTCAGACAATCTTCCTCAACCCTCTTAGGATCCTGAAGCATACTCTGTAATTGCGTTTGAACCCTGCTAAAATCTTCATAGTATGTATTGGTCTTCGCTGATAATAGATCGTCGTTACGGATGGAATAGACAAAGAAGGAATCGATATTCCTATAATTCAGTATATTGCTTGAAAGTCGGTTATCTAAGCGGATTTTTGCCATATAGTAGTTCTGGCTCTGATCTGTGTTTGATACATCGAGAACCTGGAGATCGGTTTCCACAGCAGCCATACTGTACAAATACTTATCGACCTCTGTGAGATTCTGATCAATCTCCCGCATATTTAGAGTGACCAAATTGGTATTTGCCAAGGCAACTTGATTTCGTACAACCTTCGTGGCATAACTATCACCGTATATTAAAAGTACCAGTAACGGAATTACGATCAAGCAAATGCCCAAACCAATCTGAAAACGTAAGGATTTGAATCTTCCTTTATCCAGCAGTTTCATGATCATCACTCCAGCTAAATAATCGCTAATATTTAATTCTGTGAGAGATCCCAAGGATCAGATTACTTTGTATTCCTGAAAGGGACTGAATTATCCTGCAATTCCTAAATATAAAAATATTCATGAAAAAATTCACCCGGCCAGATATTGCATCCATGCAAAAAAGCCGCTCAACGAGCAGCCATTTGTTACTTTCATCAATATCTTTATAACAGCCAAATAGCTAACTCATGATACAGCTTCATCCACGCCCGCTTCTCGATCGTTCCCATAAGGACCGGGCGATCTTTGCAAATAACAGCGCTTGCGTCCAGCGGTCGCTCACCTCGTACTGCTTGTCGTGCAGGTTGCCCACCGTGATCGCATAAGGCGGCGGCCCCAACTCGCAGACAAACGGCAGAACCTCGCCGTCCAGTGCCACTTGACGCCAATTGCACATCCCTCTGAGCCACCAACGTCGAAAGTGCTTCAACATCGGGTGTTCGAACTCGCTGTCTGCGGCCCCCTCCTCATCCGCGCTTTCAAACATCGGCACGTCGATTTGCACTTGCTCTCCGTTGGATACGCGAGCGTGGATGCTCTTCGTCCGAGGGAGCAGCGCCTGGAGCAGTTCTTCTGCCTCATCCGACACCGTACGCATTTCCCCAGCAACGACATAATGTGAGAAGTCAATTGTCAGCTCAAGACCCGGCAAGCGGTGAACATACTCTATCGTTCGCAGCAGATCCTGCGTAATCGTACCACGGTGCGTTTCGATATATGCCGGGATACCCGCAGACCGTGACACCTCCGCCATGCCCGCAAGCAGTTGCACCGCCTGCTCTCCGACCAGAAACGGCCTCATCACCTGTACGTTGACAAAACCGACCTTTCCGAACGATTTCGCCTTGCAAAGAAACACGTCCAGTTCCTCCACCGTTTTCGGATAAGCATTTACGCTGTAGGAAAGGTTGTATCGATCCAGCAACCGGTGCCATCGTTCGGCCTCCTCGCCCTCCGGCAGCATGCCGTTAATGCCGTCGTAGCCCGCTTCGGCGATATGCTGCACCTTCTCCTCCATGCTCCATTCGTTACCTGCACCATCTTGGACGCCCAGCCCGTTCATCCCCCACCAGGACATTAGCACCTCGAGCCGTGGTTCACGCTTAGTGGATATATGGTGTATCATACTCAACGCCGCATGGTCCTCCATTCGGATTGATCTCCAGTTCCACCGGCGTGCCATCGGCACGGAATAGAGGACGGTAATGCGTAGCAATGCGTGTGGCCGAACTGTTGGCATAGTGGCAAATGAACGAGCGTCGGAAACGATCTTTCGTCTTATTGCGGTACGAGCCGTGAATCAGATTTCCATTGAAAAAGAGCACATCACCACGCTCCATCACAACCGGAATTGCTTTCTGATCCTTTGGCGGCTTCACGTAATGCGTTGTGAACGATTCTTTGGCATCGGACAAATCAGGACATACGATATCATACGAACTCGTCCTAGGTACAACTAACAGTCCACCATTCTCCTCATGAGCCGGATCGATTGCCGTCCAAGCGGCGATGCAGTTGCCTGGCTCCACCTTTAAATAGAAGTTATCTTGATGAAGCGCCTGTCCCCGTGCCCCCGGAGGCTTATAATAGAACATGCTTTGGGCCGCCAACGGTTCTTCCTCATACAAATCAGCAAGCACATCCATTACCGGTTGATGCAGCATGTATCGTTTGGCTGTTTCATTAAACCGATGCGGATGCATGACCCTCGGATAACGTTTTAACGGATCGCTCGTTTCCTTCTGCAAATCCGGCTCAAAATGCCCCAGGATCACCTGATGGCTAATCTCCTCAAAGGTAATATCGATCTCCGCTAGCTGAACCTCCGTAAACAATCCTTTGACTATTAAATAACCATCTGTTTCAAACTGCCGCTTTTGCTCATAAGTTAGCACTCGGTACTTACTTGTCATGTCTTTTATCTCCCTTTTTTCTGCTACTAGTGATATTCAACATATCAATATTATACAGTTAGGATAAAGATTATAAGAGAAAGGATCCTGCTAACTATTCACACAATCCTGCTATATATTTGTGTTCATTAAACACTGCTCCATGAGACCGGATGTGCGGGTTGAGCGCTGCTATAGATTTCTTTATCCGTATATTTGGCCGCAAACGTAGATACTTCGTGACAGCTGCGTTACACTTTTCAGTTGATTTCCCTCACTTCCATACGCAAATTGTCCATCTCTCACGGTCAAATTCTGTTGCTATATTAGTAAAAGTGAAATATATAAAGCATAATCGGGGGTTACTTGTGCATGAGAAGCCAATCTAATCCGGTTAAACGTCCCATTGCTTGCTATGGGGGTAAATTCATTTTTATCAAGATATTAGCGAGAACACACCCTCCGCTATGACAAGTGCCGGTACTTTTATGGTCGCCAGCCGCGGACGACGGTCACCAGAGACAGCGATAGCAGCAATCTGCCGCCCGACACTGCCTGGATCGTAAGCTCGCTGGACTTCCTCCAGAATCGGCGCCCGATAAGCGTCCTCTTCAAAGTTCATTGAAGTAAACATCTGTCCAACTTAACTTCGCTTAAAGTTTTACCTCAACTGGTTTCGTTTTATTTTTAAGCTTTTTTATGCTCTGAAACGATTTATATCTTGTCGAGGTGGAAATCCAAACATGCGAGAATATTCACGGCTAAATTGTGAGGGGCTTTCATAGCCTACTTGAAATGCCACATCAGAGGCATCTGCTAATTCTGTTAATAATAAGCGACGTGCTTCTTGCAATCGCAGCTGTTTTTGAAATTGAATAGGGCTCATAGCAGTCACCTCTTTGAAGTGTCTATGAAAAGTAGAAATACTCATACGGGCAATATCAGCAAGCTCTTCAATACGCAAAGGTTTATTATAGTTACTGCCAATTTGTCTAATAGCATCCCTGATTCCATAGGTACCGCTTCCTTCCAAAGCGATTTGTGACAGAGCGACTCCATACTGCCCATGAAGTAGCCTGAATAGAATTTCCTTTGTATAGAAAGGAGCAAGGAACGGAATTTCTTTCGGATTGTCTAACAACCGAGCTAATCTGAATATGGAGTCCATTAGAGGCTCCTCCATTTGACCAACAAATATTGCTCGCTCCGCATTGCCTTTCGGGGTGAAATGAAGATCAGAAGCAGTTAGCACCTCAAAGATTTCACTCGCCGTAAATTCAAGTCTAAAACCCAAATACGGAATGTCGGAAGAAGCTTCAGTGACTTGGGCAGTAACTGGCAAGTCAACTGATGCAATAAGGTAATCTGCAGGATCATACTTGAAACGCTCTTGCGCCAGCCATACCTCCTTCGCTCCTTGTACTACGACACATAAGGAGGGTTTGTACATTCCGTAAGTTGGTCCAGTCAATTTAGAACGCCTTATGAAAAATAAAGTCGGAATAGCAGTTGCATGCACACCGTCCTGAGCTGAATATCGTTCAATTAGTTTGGCAAGTTCATTCTGCTGTTTAGCTATTACTTCAGACATAAGATCCTCCTTGTTCCGTCAATCCTAGTAGATTGATTATATTCCATAATCAACAGTTAGATAAGTGTAGTGAGAGGATTAGGCAAACATTTGGCATGAATGGGTTAACGGTCGCTTGGTTATCTGTTGCATAATAAGGTTATTACACCGTTATCAGAATGAAACAAAGGAGCGTATCGATAAATGGATTATGTGAAACTTGGAAATACAGGCTTGGATGTATCACGGATTTGTCTTGGCTGTATGAGCTTTGGTGTCGCAGAGCGGTGGCATCATCCTTGGATACTTAATGAAGAGCGCAGTCGTCCAATTATCAAACAAGCCCTCGAATTAGGTGTTAACTTTTTCGATACGGCCAATGTTTATGCAGACGGAACCAGTGAGGAAATTATCGGGCGTGCTCTAAAGGATTATGCGAACCGAGATGAAATTGTCATCGCGTCGAAAGTTCATTTTCGTATGCATCAAGGTCCAAATGGTGCAGGTCTTTCCCGAAAAGCAATCATGAGTGAGATTGATAAGAGCCTTATGAGATTGGGAACCAATTATGTTGACCTTTATCAAATCCATCGCTGGGACTACAATACCCCCATTGAAGAAACTATGGAAGCATTACACGATGTTGTGAAAGCGGGTAAGGCAAGATATATTGGTGCATCTGCTATGTACGCCTGGCAGTTTCTGAAGGCTCTTCATGTAGCTGAGAAAAATGGTTGGACTCGATTTGTGTCCATGCAGAATCATTTAAATCTTATCTATCGTGAAGAGGAAAGAGAGATGCTGCCGCTTTGCAAATCAGAAAAAATCGGTGTAATCCCATATAGCCCGCTTGCATCAGGGAGACTGGCACGTGATTGGTCGGAAACAACGCTTCGTTCCGAAACCGATCAGATGCAAAAAATTAAATACGATGCGACAGCAGCTCAGGATCGATTGGTCGTAGAGCGAGTTACAGCCATCGCAGAAAAATATGGCGTTCCCCGCATTCATATAGCGCTTGCTTGGTTGCTTCAAAAAGAACCCGTTTCAGCTCCTATTATCGGTGCTACAAAAGTGTCACAGCTCGAAGAAGCCGTAGCTGCTCTATCAATTACGTTAACACCCGAAGACATTGCTTCATTAGAAGAGCCGTATGTTCCCCACCCTGTTGTTGGTGCGGTTTAGATCATCATTCATGAATTTCATCAAGAATACAAAGGAGGATTAGAAGCTGTATACACGATTAACAAAATTATTTGCGATCAAAGGATACAAGTTATTCGTCATTTGTATGCTGCTGCTCGGCACTGGGGTATCGATCACTATGCCCTATTTATCCTTGTATTTTACAGAAGATATTGGCATGAGTGCGGGAGCATTTGGCGTTTTCATGACAGTGAGTTCATTAAGTGGCGTGGTGGTGAACTCGCTCATTGCTAGACGTTCGGATCGCGGGTTGGACCGAAAATGGATCATCATGTTTGCCATAATTTCATCTGCTTTGGGATATGCCTCGTATTTAGTGTTTCATAACTACTTTATTCTTTTGATTGTTGTCAGTTTATTTAGTGGATTAGGGGCTCCTATCATGCCGCAAATCTTTGCCTATGCACAGGAATCTGCAAATGCAAGCCATTCCGATGATAAAACGTTTGCCATGTCCACACTGCGCTCCCTTTTTTCTCTCGGTTTTTTAATCGGACCATTAGCAGGGACATTGTTTTTATCATGGATGGGTTACAAGGGGCTCTTTCTAGGGACAACCAGCATTTATCTAATCATTGCCTCTCTCGTATTCCTGTTTCTGAAAAAACATGCAGTCGAAAAGAGTACCGGAAAGAGAAAGAGCATAGCTACCGCTTCGCTCAAAAACAGGCAGATCTGGCTGCCGTTTATCGCCTTTATTTTTCTGTTCGCGGTCATTGCCATTAACTCACTCAATACACCGCTTTTTATTATGAATGAGCTTCATGGTACACATACGGATGTCGGACTCGTGGTCAGTGTTTGCGCTGGTCTGGAAATTCCCATTATGCTTGTGCTCGGTGCCCTGGGAAGAAAAATATCAAACCATACCCTGATGATGACCGCCTGCGTTATCGCTATTATCTACTACATTATGATAAGTGTTTCGACCCAATCATGGCAGTTGATTGCAGCTCAGCTTTTGCAGGCATCGTTTATAGCTATGGTTCTTGGAAATGGACTAAGTTATTTCATGAATTTGCTACCGAATTCACCGGGGCTGTCCACAACTATTTATTCCAACGGGTCTATTATTGGAAGGTTAGTGGGAAATTTGGGCGGGGGTGTCATAGCTCAGTTTGCAGGGTTTCGTCATGTTTATTGGGTATGTCTGGCCCTTGTGATATTCTCGCTGTTTATCTTATGGAGAACGAGGTTAGGTGCGGAAATCGGAGTACAAACAGGACAAACGCAGTCTGAGTCCGGTAGTCTGCAATAGAGAATCATGAGTGAATCTCTGAACCTTAATTTCCCGATACACGCGGAATAAGTTTGAATCAGTCAACAAATAAATATAAAGAAACGGAGGATTTCAAATGCAAAAAGTAATTTTAAACAATGGTGTTGAGATGCCTATTCTCGGGTTTGGTGTTTATCAGATTAAAGATCATAATGAATGTGAGCAAAGCGTCTATGACGCTATTATGGCAGGCTATCGACTGATTGATACCGCTGCCTCTTATCAAAACGAAGAAGCAGTTGGCAGAGCGATCAAACGTAGTGGCGTCGCAAGAGATGAGTTATTTATCACTACAAAACTTTGGGTCCAGGATACCGGGTACGAGCGCACAAAAAAAGCATTTGAAAAATCACTTGAAAGATTGCAAACGGATTATTTAGATTTGTATTTAATTCATCAGCCATTTGGCGATGTACATGGCTCTTGGCGTGCTATGGAGGAGTTGTATCGAGAAGGAAAGGTCCGTGCAATTGGCGTTAGTAACTTCCATGAGGATCGCCTGATCGATTTAATTATTCATAATGAAGTTATCCCATCTGTTAACCAGGTTGAAACTCACCCTTTCAATCAACAAATTGAAAATGCAAAATTCATGAAAGAGAATCATGTTCAGATCGAATCCTGGGCACCATTTGCTGAAGGAAGAAATGACTTGTTTCAGAATGAAGTACTGGTATCCTTAGCTGAAAAGTACAATAAATCCGTTGCGCAGGTTGTTTTACGTTGGTTAACCCAAAGAGAAGTTGTTGTGATTCCAAAGTCTGTTCGTAAAGAGAGAATCATTGAAAACTTCAATATCTTTGATTTTGAATTAAATCAAGAGGATATCAAGTCGATCTCTACGTTAGATACGAAACAGAGCCTGTTCTTTTCACATCGCGATCCTGAAATGGTGAAATGGATAGGTACCCGGAAACTTAATATCTAACAAGAATTAAGATATGGAGCAGGGAGCTTAGGCAATCTGCTCCCTGTAAACTGAAGTTTAATATTTTCTATTCACCATGAACGTTTGCTCCTATATACCAATAAATCCATATCCGTCGTGATCTTTACCAGGTGCAAGATTACTCTAGAAGTCATTTCGAGGATTTCGCCAAGAATATTGCGGCTGATAGCCCAGCTTTTCATGTAGCTTTCGGCATGTAATCAAGCCTTCTGTCCCTTTCAAATCAGCTGCCATCACTTTCAGATCTGGCCAGTGGCGTTCGACGACCGTTTTTGTATCCTCCCAGTGCCTACTGTCTGTGTGCAGGTAGAATACTTCAAACAAATCGAGATTCGTAGCTTCCAATGCCAGTAGGAACGCCTGCGCCGCATCGCGCGGATCAATATACTGATGTGTCGTGCCGATCGGTCCGCCGACGTGATTCGGGCGTGATTCAGGTGTTATCTTATATTTATACATATGACGCTGGGACGGGTAATCAACACCATTAAGGCGGAAGGCAACGGTTCGGATGCCGTACGCCAATCCGAATGCCTTCAAAGTTTCCTCGTTGATCATCTTGGAAAGGCTGTAAGAATCCTCAGGCCGAAGGGGATGCTCTTCGTCAATTGGCAGATAATCGACTTGGAAAGGTTTATTGCTAATACGGAAACCCAATCCCAGCACATAATACGAGGACGCAGCAACCACGGTCTTCACATTAAATCTTCGAGCCGCATCCATTAAATAATAGGTACCCATCGTGTTTACCCGCATCGTCTCATCTTCCGGCATACGCTGAATTCTTGCACGTCCGGGCTGCAATGTCGTATCATGCGTAATGGCTCCAAGATGGATAATTGCTTCCGCATCAGACAGGTGAATCGCGCGCATATTATCCTCGAGTGAGGTTAAGTCTCCTTTGACAAACTGTACTTCTTTCGGAAAAGTTTCGGAGTCGGGCGAAGTCACGTCATACGCCGTCACCTGATAATTACGCTCCAGCAAGTAATCGACCGTATAACGGGCCAATCGTCCGGCCCCTCCGGTTACCAATACTTTTTTATTTGTGATCATCAGTTAAAGCACCTTCTCTCTTTATTTGACTATTGTCAAATGCGTGACACGGTTCGAAAGTTACTATATCCCAATTGCTCTAAATAACGCTTGCTTGTTTGAATCGCTTCAAGCTGCGGCATCATCGGATGACCTTTCCGTGTTGAGCTCCATTGATTGCCATCAAGCTCAACCAACGCATTATGACCGTAATCTCGTTCCTCCAAATATTCGAGGATGCCTCGGATATCAACAACCCCCATACCAAGCGGCGTATACCCTAAAAATCCGGTTTTATCGATTTCCCGCTCCTGGGCATCCCGTTCGATTGGGCCTCCGATATAATCCTTAATATGAATCATGCGGATCAGCTCAAAGTACTCCTTTACAAACTGAAACGGGTCTGAGCCTCCCTTGGCAATTTGGCCGAGATCCGGAGCGAATTTGACAACGCTCGAATCAACCGAGTTCATGACCCAGTGAATTTCATCTTCCGTTTCAACAGGCGTTCCAGTATGTGGATGGAAACAGCAAAGAAGATTTTGCTCCGTAATCCGCTTGGCTAGCTCATTTAAGGTCGTAATAATATTGGGTAAATGTTCCGAAATGGCAAAGCCACTGCGCTGCAGCATCATACCTCCGACGACCACCACAGAACCGTTGAATTTCTTGTACGATTCGACCCAATCCATGACCTGCTGTATACCTTCTTCGCGCTTGCCTGGGTCTACAATATCCAAATGGCAATACAAAGAAGTCAAGTGCAGCTCGTTACGCTGAAAGACCTCACGCAGATTGCGCCCGCTATTCTCCCATTCCTCTAGCACCCAACCAAACGTTTCCGTCCCCCAATAGCCGCAGGAGCCTATGGCTGCTACAGCTTGATCTACTTCTTTATTATCCCAAGTTATGGCTGTATGCCCGATTCGAATGTTACGCTTGGTCATAAGCTATTCTCCGCCTCCTTCACCTTCGCTTCCAGCAAATCTTTCATATACTGAATGCCTTTCTCAAAATATTCGTATTCCTGTTCAAGACGGTTACGGTTAGGGTCCCACGCCATCCAGCCTGGCTCGATCAATAAGTGCAAGCCTTTGGCACAAGGACTATGCCTCACAAGCAGATCGATGGTTCGTGATAAATTGACATGGCCTTCACCGAGAGTGCAACCCTGCGCAGTCATCGGAATGTATCCACGCAAAGGCATATCCACAATGGCCATGTCCTTGATATGGGTTGTAAATGTGTAAGGCGCCAATGCTTCAATATCATCATGCGGATCACAAAACACCGTAAACCCATTGGCCGTATCAAGAGCAGCTCCGACATTTGCCAAGTCCGTAGTATCGAACAGATACACCAGCTCACGCCCGGTAAAATCGCAATGATTTTCAACCGCCAATGCCATACCTGCGTCTGCGGTGATTTTTCCAGCCTCACGCAAAGAGGGAACAAGGGAATCCAAGTGCTCGCGAACGCTAAAGCTCTTATTGAAGCGACTTGTCTTAACATTCAGCCGACCGTATCCGGTTCGCACAACAGGCATCCCAAAAAGGCTGGCATTTTGGATCGCTTTCAAGAAACGAGACTTCTCCTCGGCATCCGCATAAGGACCGCTTACGCCGAACGCACCTGGGACCGTAAGCTCCAGTTCAATCCCGAGCGAATCAGTAAGCGCCTTGAGTTCGAGCAGTTTGTTTGTGTCTTCCGAAAGAAATCCAAATCCAATCTGGTGCACCGTACACCCCATAGCAGCCAGCCGGCGGATCTGCCATTCCGTGATGTCGCCTTTAGACATCCCTGCTGGTGCTGGATAGAAACTGCCTTGCACACCGATTTTCATGGAGCGAAGATTGGAGCACACATTACGGTCCATTGTTTGCGAATCAGCCATTCCTTTCGCATCCTTTCTAAATGAAATCACAACAAATAGTTATTGCATAAGAGCAGGGTAAACCTGTAAGTTCACCCTGCAGCCGCATACCATATTTTATTTCTTGGAACTCTTCCATTTCGCATCGTATTCCTTTTGCATGATGGAAACGTACTCTTCAACGCCCATTTGTTTCAACTCTGCCTGGAATTTATCCCAATCGGTCTCAATATTCATGTTACCAACGATAAAATCAGCTGTAGCCGCATCGACCCGTTTCTTAATTTCCGTTTGCAATTCGTTATGTCTTTTTGAAGTATCCGGATCAAAAAAGAACTTCGGTACGGAGACCTTCGGTGCATATTTGTCATACATTTTTGCTGCGTCGAACAGTACAGTTTCTAAATCATAACCGGACTTCAGAGCTTCTCTTGCGTCGGAACCGAAAGGCGGCCAACCCCCGTTAGCACCTGACCAGTGTGCATTTTGCGGCTGCCCCCACAAATCTTTGCCGATCAGTTTGAATTTAGCCGGTTCACCATTAGCTGCAATTGTATCCTTAGGCACCTCCCAGTTTACTCCAGGCACGCCATAGCGACCTCTCAAATAAGCCTCATTAGAATACAGAAAATCGATCAACTTCATGACCGCTTCTGGGTGCTTGCTCTTGGCCGGAATGACGAACCTGTATCCACCGACCATGCCATACTCGTTGTAATAGGAAGTTTGAAAACCGTTTGGCCCCTTTAAAGGAGGTACGATTTCATAATTAAACTTAGTGGAATCATTTGCTGCAAACGCATGCGGGCCTCCATTACCGACCGCACCGACAGTATTCCCGTTATTTAACTCTACTAACTGTCTTAGCTGAGGTTCATCGTTTGTAAACGATGACTGGTCAATCAGCCCTTCTTTGTAAAGCTTGTTCAGGTATCTTAATCCTTCTCTCCATTCCGGAGTGGTATATGCGGCAACAACTTTATCATCTTTTACATAAAGTTCATTGCTGTCATGGTAAGTAAACGCATTCATAATAAACTGGTGTACATTCGAAAACCAGCTCTTTGGTGAGCCTACCAACCCGATTTCGTCCTTCTTGCCGTTGCCGTTTGGATCCTTTTCTTTAACCGCCTTTAAATATTGATACAGCTCGTCCGTCGTTGTCGGCACGGACATGTTCAAAGTTTTAAGAAAGTTTTTGTTCACCCAGAACCGCATCGCACGGTCGCAATTATAGCAGACACCTACTTCAGGTACTCCATATATATTTCCGTCAGGTGCTGTCGAGGCCTGTTTAATAGAAGGGTACTCGCTATACATTTTTTTCAGATTTGATCCCTGTTTCTCAATTAAATCCTTGATATTTAACAGAAGTCCTTGAGAGCCGTATGTTGCCACCATGGAGTTGTCAAGGCTAAAGTTACCCATAACCAGATCACCAAGATCTCCTCCGGATGAAAGCTCCAAATTCAGTTTTGTTTTGGCATCAGCTGCAGGATAAAGATTCCAGTTAATATGAATATTAGTCTGGTCCTCTATCCAGGTCGTAAACTCATTCTTTCCATAATCCCATGACAACACGTAGGGACTTGAAGGCACCGTTACGGTGATGTTAATCTTCTCCTTAGAAATCGGCAATTGACCAGCCGCAGACAGACTTGCCGATTCCTTAGATTCCCTCTTTCCAGGATTACCCGCATTTTCGGAGCTGCAAGCACTTAAGAGCATAGAAGCGGATAGCATCGGAACCAAAATTCTGGTTAACACCCTTCTCTTCATATCCATTCTCCCTTCAGTTATTTGTTGCTTTATACAATGAAACCGGCCTTTATTTAGGGTTGGAATAAGCCGATTTATTGCCTCTAACCTTTGATGGACCCGATCATGACACCTTTAACAAAGTGCTTTTGAACGAACGGATAAACGAGCCAGACCGGCAAGCTTGCCACAATGATGATGGAGTATTTGAGCAAATCGGCCAAGCCTTGTTTTCTCGTCATCGTTTCCGTATCCGTAATACTGGTCGGATCAATTTCACTCTGAATAAGGATATCTCTTAGTACAATTTGTAAAGGGAACAAATCCTTATTCTTTAAGTAAATGAAAGCATTAAAGTAAGCATTCCAATGCGATACTCCATAAAACAACACCATAACTGCAATGATTGCTTTCGAGAGCGGTAGTACGATGCTCCATAAAAATCTTATGTGTGAGCATCCGTCCATTGCTGCAGCTTCATAAAGCTCTTGGCTGATGGTGGACTGGAAGAAAGTACGCGCGATAATCATATTCCAAACGGCAAGTGCGCCGGGGAGCAGCATCGCCCATCTCGTATCAATCATCCCCAGTGATTTCATCAGTAGATAGTTGGGAATCAACCCGCCGTGAAAGAGCATGGTAAACGCGAACAGGTACATAATCAGGTTGCGGCCAACCATCGTTTTACGTGAAAGCGGGTAGGCGGCGAGGATCGTCAACAACACATTGATAGTAGTACCAACAGCCGTGTAAAATACCGTATTACCATAGGCCGGCATGATCCGCGAATCTTTAAAAACGGCGATATAACCTTCCCAAGAAAAGTTGACCGGCCATAAGAATACTTTCCCGGATATAATGGCAAGCTTGTCGCTAAACGAAGCGCTGATTACATAAACAAGCGGATAAAGAACCAGCAGCAGCGCAATTAACAAGATCAAATCATTAATCAAATAAAATATTTTATCCGATTTCGCAAGCCTGACTTTATTAGCTCTCATGCCGCTACCTCCTTATTTACCACAGACTGGTATCTCCTACTTTCTTGGCTATTTGGTTGACGATTAACAGTAGGATCATATTTACTACGGAATTAAATAGTCCGATAGCAGTTGCATAAGCGTAATCCGGAGCGCTGGATGCAAGGCTAACTGAATAAACATAAGTGGATATAACTTCAGAAGAGCTGATGTTCAACGGATTTTGCATCAAGTAAATTTTTTCAAATCCTATTCCCATAATGGTTCCGACATTTAAGATCAGAAGTGTTACAATCGTTGGCATAATGCCCGGAAGGTCAACGTGCAAGATTCGCTGGAACCGGCTTGCTCCGTCAATCGTAGCAGCCTCATGAACCTCCTGGCTGATTCCTGACAACGCAGCAAGGTAGATGATTGTCCCCCATCCCATGCTTTGCCAAATTCCAGACCATACGTAGATGGACTTAAACCAATCAGGGTTGCCCATAAAGTTAATCGGCTCAACTCCAAATAAACCGAGCCCTATATTGACAATCCCGATACGGGGATTCAAAAACTGCAGGATCATTCCGACCATGACAACCGTAGAAATAAAGAAAGGCATATAAGTGATAAATTGAACGGTTTGCTTGAATCTCGTTCTTAAAGTTGCATTCAGCGCTAAAGCTAAAATAATCGGAAGCGGAAATCCAGCTATTAGCTCGTATAAGCTAATCACAATCGTATTTTTTAATACCTTAACGAATTGATAGGACATGAAAAATTTCTCAAAATGTTTCAGTCCGATCCACGGGCTGCCCCATATGCCTTCCAGGATTCTAAAATTCTTGAACGCTAGCTGTAGACCGTACATGGGAACATATTGAAAAAGGATTAGCCAGGCAACAGGCAATAAAACAATTAAATACAATTGATAATCTTGCCGCATTTGTTTTAGCAGTCTGAGTCTCTCTTTCTTCTTGGCAACTTTAGTGTTAACGGCAGCAGTATTCAATGCTGTTTGTGTATGTGCCATTTATTCATCAGCTCCTTTCATGGGTTTTGAATCGTTTTTAGGACTTCCTACTCGATCAAAAAATTGCTTTGAACTAATGCATATTATAATTGAAACCGCTTTCAATAACGCATTTATGACCAACAATCATTGGATGTGAACTGGAAATACTAATAGTTCTTGGGGGATATGCATCTTGAATTGGTTTCCCTAATTCCTACCACTCCACGGCGAGGACGACGACTGACTTAGAGGGCATCCGGACAATCAACCGATCGTCTTCTAGTCGGTAGTCTCTGAATGCACACGGGCTTACCCTATCTGGTACATCGAATGTATTGTGGTCCTGGATCGCTTCGGAGGTCAGAATTGTTCCTGTTACATGAGTAGCTTTTTTACCTCGAATGTCGATCTCAATTTCCTCCGCAGCTGCATGATCGAGATTGCATAACGACACATGCAGGATTCCACTGTCATTTACCGATGCCGAAGCATGAATCCTGTCGATCCGTTCCCCGTTCATTTCGTAAGCCGGACTATCTACATGAAGCGGGATCGACTTCGCTCCTTGATGCACCTTGTACATATCGAAGACGTGGAAAGTCGGGGTCAATAACATGCTCGCGCCTTCAGTCAGTATGACGGATTGCAGCACGTTGATAAGTTGAGCCAAATTGGCCATCCGCACCCGATCGCTGTGCCGGTGAAAGATATTCAGGTTGATGCCGGCAACGAGTGCATCGCGCATTGTATTCTGCTGATACAGGAAGCCCGGGGTTGTACCGGGCTCGACGTTATACCAGGTTCCCCATTCGTCCACAATCAGGGCTACCCGTTTGTCTAGATCGTATCGCGTCATAATGGTGTCATGCCGTTCAATTAACTCTTCCATGTACAAGGTTCTCTTTAACGTCCTGAACCACCAGGTTTCATCGAACTCGGTGGCCGATCCTTTTTCTTTCCCGTAGCCATTCGGAAAGGTGTAATAATGCAGGCTCAAGCCGTCCATGTAGCGCCCAGCCTGGCTCATCAACACTTCCGTCCAATGGTAGTCATCTACGTTTGGCCCACAAGCGATTTTGAAAATCTTGTTTTCACCATAGTTTCGCACGTAGCATGCATATTGCCGAAACAAATCGGCGTAATATTCGGGACGCATATGGCCGCCGCATCCCCAGTTCTCATTCCCGACGCCGAAGTACTTCAGCTTCCAAGGCTCCTTTCTTCCGTTCTCCTGCCGCCAATTCGCCATTGGAGATTCGCCGCCGAAAGTTACATATTCGACCCACTCAGACATTTCGGAGACAGTCCCGCTTCCCACATTTCCGCAAATATAAGGTTCAGCGTTGATCAACTCGCAGAACCTAATAAACTCATGCGTTCCGAAATGGTTGTTTTCAATGACACCGCCCCAATGTGTGTTGATCATCCGCTTGCGCTTTTCCTTTGGTCCCACTCCATCCTTCCAGTGGTATTCGTCAGCAAAGCAGCCGCCAGGCCAGCGCAAAATAGGAATCTGAAGGTGCCTGAGCGCCTCAATGACATCCGTGCGAAAGCCTTCCGTATTTGGGATCGGGGAATCCACGCCCACCCAAATTCCTTCATAGATGCAACGACCCAGGTGTTCGGAAAAATGCCCATAGATATTGCGATCGATCGTACTCAGTGGCATATCAACATTCATTCGAATTTTCGTTAGCATTGATTCTTCTCCTTTTATTAGAATACACCGCTTTCAAAAAACGTCTGCACAACTTCTCGACCACTGTGCTCTCATTATAAAATGGGAAAGAATGGTCAACAATGTACATATCTTTACTTAGTTACCATCTCTTTACCAATTTGAAAGCGTTTTATTTATTTTAGATTCTCCGAATTTGAACCTAAGCTCCTTGATCTGCAGCAGTTAAAATATAAACTTCATCTGATCTTACTAGAACGTAGATGGATTCCCCTCGGAGAATACTTCTTTGATTTCTTGCCCTTGCACCAAAAATGGTCGAGAGGAAGATATTGTGCATTCTCCATCTGATTCGTATCGAAGCGTGCAGGTACTCCATTGCCCATTTTCCCATTCCAGTTCAAGCTCAAAGCCTCCTCTTGCCCTCAGCCTTTAAAGTGTCCCTTTGGCCATGCGTCGGGTAGAGCCGGGAGCAAACGAAGAACACCATTGTGGGACTGCAATCCGCGTTTTCTGGTCTAGTTAGTTTGCTTCCAGGATAAATGCCAAATAAGTGCGAAACGTGGCGATGGTTTACATCAATGTCCACTCCTTTGCCGGTGAAGTATAGTATAAACGATGCATAACTACTGCCTCCTTCGGGAATGTTCATCAAGCGACTTGGATTGCGGTCAAGACTTCTTACAAAATCTGTATACTTGGCCGCAATCGAGTCCATACAACGAGTAATATCAAGCAATCTCCTATGGCGGTTTTCACCGGAGTCTTTTCAGCTTCCGCTGCAACTGCTTGCAATCCAATCAGAGTTACTGCCCGTTTTCGGTATAAACAAAATAGTCGAAATCGGCGTACTTTCGGGTCCCGCTCAGATCCTGTACACACATCCCGATGAATGTCCCCGTAAAGCGGATATAGTCCGGATAGTCGTCGGACAGATGAGTAATGTCGATTAGTCCGCCAATGGCAGTCCAATGTTCTTCCGTGTTCATGTAATAAAATTGGGCGATCTCGCGATCAATAACGACCTTCAAGCGGAATCTGGAGATGCCGTTCATGCTAACATCCGCTTCCAATAACTCGTCCTGAACCCCATTAACGGATTGCAAAATTCCCAAGCCAACTCCCCGTTCTTCATGATACGTGACACGCAAATAGACGTAATCTTTCGTATCATAATAAAGAATGAGCCCCGCCATTTGTTGGAAATGATCAGGTGCAAATTCCAGATACGTCTCCGCCTCGCAGCGGAATGCCTGCTGCCGACGGGCCACCAGGCTTTGCTTATGCGTTGAGATCATCGATTCCATTCCTCGCAGCCTAAGGTAACCGGGCCGTTCCTCCAGGCTTAACCAAGACGGATCGGCGGGAATCCGCAGCGTACTCCAATTCATATTCAGCGCCGGTGCGTTGAAATCGTCTTTTGCAGATTCAGGTTCAAACGGGTGGGGCGCCAGATCGGGTGCTTGCACATGAACCTGAGGATAGCGGCTCCCGCCAGAAAGACGCAGCCATCCATCCCCCGTCCAATCGCAGCGCTGGATCGCGGTTTCTCTTCCAAGGTTGCAAAACTTATCCTTGACTGGCCGCCCGCATAAGTGAACCATATACCACTCCCCTGCTGGAGTATCCACTAGGCTGGCATGCCCCGCCTTTTGCAGCGCAAGATCGGGTCTTCCCGCAGACGTCAGAATCGGATTTGTAGGGTCGACTTCATACGGTCCCTGAATATTTCTGGAACGCGCCATCGTGGCGGCATGGTTGTACTGCGTCCCTCCCTCTGCGGTCAATAAGTAATAATAGCCGTTGTATTTATAAAGGTGAGGCCCCTCCGTCAGCTTCAGTTCCGTTCCCCTGAAAATATTCGTAATCGGGCCGATCAGCTTTTGTTCCTTCAAGGAATATTCCTGAAGAACAACGCCGGCGAATCTGTTGTGTCCTTTACGGGAATCCCAGAGCATGTTAACGATCCATTTCCGTCCATCCTCATCGTGAAATAGTGAAGGATCAAAGCCGCTGCTATTCAGGTATACGGGTTCCGACCAGGGGCCTTCAATATGGGTTGCCGTTACCAAGTAATTATGGGTATCCTTGTAAGCGCCAATTCTGCTTTTAACATCCGTATAAATCAGATAAAAGGTTCCGTTATCATAGCTTAAGCAAGGAGCCCATACTCCACCCGAATCGATATTCCCCTGCATATCAAGCTGCGATTTCCTCGTCAGCACATGTGTTAACAATCTCCAGTGGATCAGATCCCTAGAGTGATGGATTTGAACACCAGGAAACCACTCGAACGTGGAGGTAGCGATATAATAATCATCTCCAACCCGGCAAATGGAAGGATCAGGATTAAAACCTCTTAAAATGGGATTGACAATTGTACTCATCTATAATACCTCCATCATTTATAATCTATTGCTGGGTCTATTTACGAATGACGACTTCCACCGGCGAAAAGCCGGCAGGGTTATCCCGGTTGAATTTTCTCTTTCCATGTTACGTCGTTATTATGAAAGAGCAGTTCCTAAATTTCTGCCACGCTTCCATCCAAGCTATAACGTGGTTCATATTGTTTAGATGTGTATGGGTATTTTTCAAACGCCTCTTCATTTAGCTCTATCCCCAAGCCAGGTCCTTGCGGCAAAGGAAAATACCCATTTTCAGGCTTTAGGGATATATTGTAGATGTCCGGCCTCGCGTAAACGGAATGGGCCGCAAATTCCAGGATTGCGAAATTTTGTGTGGCGGCGCTGACGTGCAGACTCGCTGCAGTTGCAACCGGACCATTCGGGTTGTGAGGGGCGAACTTGATATGATAGGGCTCCACCATCGAAGCGATTTTGCGGATTTCGGTAATGCCGCCGCAGTGGCAAATATCGGGTTGTACGAAATCGAATAGCTGGTTTTCGACGACCTCCCGGTACTCAAATCGGCTAAAAAGTCGTTCACCGGCTGCTATCGGGACTTTACCCGAAGTCTCGCGGATTCTTTTGTAGGCGGTCGTGTTTTCGGGAGCGATCGGCTCTTCGAAGAAATAAATGTTGTGTTTGGCCGCTACCTCGAGCTGCTTGATAGCTTCAGCCGGTGTCCCTTGGCCATGATTGTCGATACATAGGACTTTATCCTTGCCAATCGCCCTGCGGATCGATGCAAGATTCTCATCCAGAAATTCGACGTCGGTATCCGGATCGTAAGTGGCTCCGGCTTTCCCCCCACCCGTTTTAATGCCGTCAAAGCCCGCTTCTACCGCCTTCCGCGCGGACTCCGCATCGCTTGCATGTGTATAAGTACGGATTTTATCACGCACAGCTCCGCCGAGAAGCATATATACCGGTACATTATAAATTTTGCCGGTAATATCCCACAGTGCCTGGTCAATCCCGCTAAGGGCAGACATATAGATAAATCCGCCTTTCCAAAAGCCGTGGCGATACATCTTCTGCCATATCTTCTCAATATTGCGGGGATCTTCACCGATCACGCTGCGTTGCGCCAAATCATGAATACTCTGCTCAACCGCCTTCTCCTGACCTTCAACACTGGCCTCTCCCCAGCCGTAGATTCCTTCATCTGTTAATACTTTGACAAATAACCAATTCTGTCTAGTTGTAGATACTAAATAGGTTTTAATATCCGTAATTTTCATATTATGCAATCCTCCCTGAAATCTTTTGCAACTACGCTTCCCTCGCTGACCATTGTTGTTTCATAAAATAGGTTTTTTTGAATTCTGTTCCTATGGATGCCAAAACGAAAAGTAGAACCTTTTGGATTTGCAGCACCATTCCTTCACTGAGCAGGTGAGGCAGTTTGATTTTCGTCTGAGTTTGGCTCATAGGGCTCCCCATTTCCTATCGGTTAAACAAATGTCTCATAGATACGGTTTCTCTTGACCCTCTCCTCTGGGCTGAGTCTTTGCGCGTCTGCAATCTCATAGCCGCCAAAGGTATCATAGAGCCTCGATGCAGGGTCAACTTCCACATAAGTGCACCAAGGCAGCCAGTGGTAATGGCTTTGCAGGGTCTGGCTGGTAAAGTTGCCGCTTTCGTGTCCCAGGCCGGGCATGATGTATCCATTACTGCCATCCACGTCATTGGACTGGCGGGTGTTCTTATGGATGAACTCGGCAAAATCGAGATAATGCTCGTCGCCTGTAATTACATAAAGCCTGTAGTAAGTATACGCGCAGGCTGCCATATATACGTCGGCGCCTCCGCCGATGGTAATGATGCTCTGTCCGCTAATAGAATACTTATTGAAGGGATGCTTCGGCCAAAGGGTACGTATTGGAAATGCCCAGGCATAGGTCCAGGTTTCGGTATAATCGGCGGCACCGATCGCGCCTTCCAACCATATGTCCTCGCCGGTCAAATCAAACAGGGCAAGGAAACCGAATAAAGCATAGATGCCGGCCTCTTTATCCAGGATGTCCATGTTGTCACATGTGCCTCCCCGGTATTCCATGTTCCGGTAATTGTTATCGAAAGACCATTTACCGGCCTTGATCGCTGCGGTTTTATATCTATCGTCACCGGAGACCAGATAGAACTGTATGAGGTAACGAATCACACTGGGCGTGTTCGACTTGGAGTTCATGCGGATGGAATTATCGGTGTTGTACGCACGGTAAAAGCTGCCGTCTTCGTTTTGAATATTTACAAGCCAATCAGCGGTTTTTCTGCAGAATTCCAGCCAAGCCGGCCGCTCATCGCCCTTCCTGCGCATATAGAGGTATGCGTCCAAAATGGCTTCGATCCCGTCGGCAAGCATGCGTACATAATGCGGATACGGCTCAAACGCCTTGATGTTGGGATTGTAGCACATTTGCGGCAGGCCGAATTCGGTCATGGCCGTATTCACCCAAAACTCAATGATCTTCTCGCCCTTTTCAAAGGCTTCAGGCACATTTTCCTTATCGCCGTAACGCAGCAACTGATATCCGATACCGGGCTGCTGCCCTACAAAACCAAACTGGAATGACACACAAGAGATGTCCATGTCGGGCAGCTGGCATGCAAAGGGTAAACCGTACGAATCTCCGTATTGCCGTGTATATTTAGTGAGGATCTTCATGCAGTTGTGGAAATGGAGCCCGTTATCAACCTCAAATAACTTGTCCCGCATCCGGTCATATGCTAAGCGCCAGGCATCTCTCATCATCAGCTGGAAGTTACTGTAATGACCAACATTTACTGAAACCGCGTAGTTTTGCTCAAATCCGACCTCCACAGGGTGGTAAACGCGCTGAAAGTTTTTTGATTTCCCGCTGTAGTCGAGACCTGCATACTGATTTCTTCTAGGCATCTGCCCATCGCAGCCGGGATACATATAATCTATTGACAGGCCGTCAACCTTTGTCTCGAATTCCTTGCGCACGGCAAAGCCATAATACAGGTAATTCAAGGTCCTGCTTTCCGGCCTGCTCATGCCGATGGCGCCGATCGTCAACTTCCGGTCCAAGCTATTTTCGGACCTCACAATGTCCACAGACTGCATGGTTACGTCTGCAGCCCATCGCGATAGAGTCGCCGTTTCTCCCGACGCAATGTTTTGCATGGCAAACAAAGGCAAGGCATAACTGGTCTCCATCCGATAGAAATATTCGCAATCCAGGTCTTTGCCAATCGCGTAATCAGGAGCATATTCGTTTTGCTTATACCACACACCGGGAGCGAAGCAGTTATAGTCATGGGGATCGTCCGATTCCGTCATCACCAACGATAACTTTGTGGAAAAACCAAGATCATCCCCCTCTTTCAACACCTTGACATTCCGGCTTACTTTAAATCCAACGCCAGCTCTTTCATATACATCCGCAAAGGAAAATTCAGAGCCTGAAGGCACGATCAATGTACCTTTGGCAATGATTTTATCACCGGAATCTTCAATCTCGCTGTAAGCAGTATCGTAAAACTCGCTAACGGCAAATACCGTCTTTACCGTCACAAACATCGGGCGTTTGTTGAAATATAGAGGTATGTTATTTTTTTGTACCTCAATACCGCCGTCCTTAAAGACAAGGGTATAGTCTCCGCATACCAGCTTCATAGATACTCCTCCATTGATATGTTCTTGAAATATTACTTAACAAGGGATTTCATTAAATCACTCGGTTGATTCCTACCAAACTACAAACTCCTGATATATCTTTGAAAATCATTCCATATGTTGCTTCGTGCTAATAGGGATCCCACTGCGGCATATCATCTCCTGTAGCAAAAGGAAGAGCCCCAGTCTTGACTAGACCTTTATTATCCTCTTGTGTTATACACCCTGTAGATGTATACGTTTTCATTATAGGGTGGGATTAAATGCCAAAACAATGTACAACTCTTTACATTCTTTACCCGATGTCGTCTTGTTGTAAGCGTTTCATTTTGTAACGTCATATTTCCTCGGGGAACAAAATAATTATCCCGGAAGGTAAAATAGCCTTGCACACCTCATGATCATCTTAAGACCTGAGATGCGGAAAGCTATATAGAAACGCTGGGACCTCCCATCTCCATCTTACTCCTGCCATTTGGAATAGCCAGGATTTGGGCATCCCTTTTCCTTGAATTTGGCCCTAATCTGTACAATGCAGCCGCAATGCAAACAAGTGTTTCCGTATGCCAGGGAAGGGCATTCCCTGCACACGGCGAGCCTTTCTTGATATATCTCATCTGATACGCAGTCGAAGCCCTTCCTGTTCAGGGAAGCTAACATTCGATCGATCTGCTGTTCGGTCACGTTGACATTAGCCGAACACCCTTTGCACGAATGATCTCTCGATTGATTAGTCATATTGTTTTCACTCAATGGTTAAAACAACGACGGACATCGGCGGCAATTTCGCGCTTAAACCTTGCCCCATTAGTGTTGCACCATGAAAATCAGCGGGCTTTAGCGCCTCGGGCTGTTCGAATGTGTTATGCAGATGCATATCCGCTGCAGTTAACACGGTGCCGGTCAATTTCGCTGTTTCCTCCAATCCGCGCAATTCAATAGACAGATTGGCTTCAGATTTAGGATCGATATTGCATAAGCTGATATGAATTTGACCTTGCGCATTCCTGGATGCGGAAATGCTTACCTGAGGAATATGCTCACCATTATGCTCATAGGTGTCGCTGCTGAATTCTACCGGCAAGCGAGCTGCATCCTGATGCACTTTATACATGTCGAACACATGGTAAGTCGGCGTAACGATCATTTTTTCCCCTTCGGTTAAAATCATTGCTTGAAGGACATTGATGGTTTGGGCAATATTCGCCATTTGCACGCGTTCACAATGGTTGTGGAAAATATTCAACGTGACAGCCGCTACCAAGGCATCCCGAAGCGTGTTTTGCTGATATAGAAATCCCGGGTTCGTGCCGGGCTCTACATCAAACCAGGTTCCCCATTCATCGACAATCATTCCGACTCGTTTGTCCGGATCATATTTATCCATAATCGTTGCATGCTTAGAAATGATTTCATCCATAACAAGTGCTTTCTTAATGGTAGTAAACCATTCATCCTCGGTAAAGTCCGTTGCCGACCCTTTGTGCTGCCATGTACCGGTAATTGTGTAATAATGCAGGCTTAAACCGTTCATAAAGCGTGCAGCTTCTCTCATTAGGACTTCCGTCCACTCATAGTTATGATCATGGGATCCACAGGCGATTTTATATATTTTATTGTCTCCATAATTTCGCACATAGGTCTGGTAACGCCGAAACTCATCCGCATAATACTCCGGGCGCATATTGCCACCGCATCCCCAATTTTCGTTTCCGACACCGAAATATTTGACGTGCCAAGGAGTATGTCTACCGTTTTCTCTTCGCAGATTAGCCATCGGGGATTCCCCGTCGAACGTCATATATTCTACCCATTCCTGCATTTCCTGCACCGTTCCACTGCCCACATTACCATTGATATACGGCTCGCAGCCCAGCATCTCACACAACAGCATAAATTCATGCGTGCCAAAATGGTTATTCTCAATGACACCGCCCCAGTGGGTATTAAGCATTCTTTTTCGGTTTTCCCGCGGACCGATCCCATCCTTCCAATGATATTCGTCGGCGAAGCAGCCGCCCGGCCAGCGTAATACGGGAATTTGGATCTTTTTCAGCGCCTGCACCACATCATTGCGTATGCCCTGCGTATTAGGAATCGGCGAATCCTCTCCTACCCAGATTCCTTCATAAATGCATCTGCCGAGATGTTCAGCAAAGTGGCCGTAAATGTTTTTATTAATGATACCAGCGGTGATGTCCGTATTGATGATTGCTTTTTGGCTCATAAAGAATTGTTCCTTTCATTAGATATTTTCGAGTGACTCGATTATATATAATCTCAATTTCTCTGCATTTCCCGATATTCCTGAGGTGTCACGCCGGTCATTTTCTTGAAGAAGCGGGTAAAGGAGTGTGCAGCCTCATAACCGGTAAGAGAACCAACATCCGCGATCTTGAGATCGTTCCTTCTGAGCAATTCCTTTGCCTTCTCGATCCTCATCTCTTCGATGTAATCCGACAAATTGACGCCACATTCCTGCTTGAACAATCGGGATAAATAGGATGGGTTAAAATGTATAACGTTGCCAAGGTGAACAAGGGACAAATCTTCCGCAATATGTTCCGCAATGTAAGCTCGAACTTTGTCAATTGCGGCAGCTGCCCGGTTACGTTCACTGCTTTGCCTGAAATCGAACAAAGATTCCGCCGTCTTTCTCAAGTAACGGAAGCTCTCGTGCCAAGAGGCCTGCAGATCATACTTCATAAGTGCATTAGCATCTATATTGTCATCATGTTTCCAACGATTAAGGTAAGATAACAGAACCAACGCCACCGTGTAATAAAGTTCGATTAGGTAAGGGATTCCCTTAGCCCGGACATCGAGAGCGGGCTGCGTGAGATCGTCGAAAAGCTTGAGAAATTCTTCTTTCCTTCCTCCCTCCAAATGCGCCGTAAGCGCTTCCGATCTATCTCTCAGCGGCCGCTCCCGGCTGGCGCTCACCGGTTCCGTTATATCTAAACGGACCGTTTCTACCATCTCCGTCCCGTCGCCGGCTCTCAGATGCTGTTGACTTCTGATCTTGTCGTACCAGGAAGGCAATTGACCCCATTCGCACGCATCACTGCCAACGGTTACCACAACCGAAACATCCAGTGATTCTTTGCAAACCCGTTGGATCATCTCGAATTGACCTTCCAGGAAATGTACCGTTCGCGTATATTCATCCCCTTCCCCCATTCCTGGATGATGAAGCGGTTGAATAAGCCAAAAAAGGTTACCATACCGGTCGATGATTCCGAGACTCTTCGTCCTTGCCTCGAGAAAATCCTGTGCCAGGAACTTGACGGCAAGCGTCATTTCCTGCCGCTCGGCAAACGATGAATACAAGGACCCGTTCTTCACATCACCTATTGCAATCAGGACGGGAAATGCGGGATCCAAGGTGATAGAGAGCTTGCGGAAATCCCCCTCCAAATCACCCGTAGCATTCCCCCCTTGAAGCAAATATCGGAAGTAATTTCCTTGAGCCAAGGTTTCGAGTGTATGAAGATTCTCTCTCGACCTTTGAAGCAAATTATCCATCTTAAGGCTATTCTCTAAGTCGGTGATCGCTTCGGTTACGGCGCGAATGATTTTATCGTAGCCCTCGCTTTTGAGCAGATAGCGGACTCCCTTAGTTTGAATAGCGGTATAAACATAATCAAAGTCGTTATATCCGGTCAGAAAAATCAGCTTGCAATGCGGCCAGTTTTTACGGATATTCTCCATAAGCTCCAAGCCGCCCATACCAGGCATTCGGATATCGGACAACACGATGTCCACCCTAGTCCGGTACATCCATTCAAGCGCTTCCTGTCCAGAATAAGCTTTGCAGAGATCAAGGTCGAGATCCATTTTGCGGAATACGTCGTAAAGTCCCTCGGTGATAATCTCTTCATCATCGACGATCAGCATCCGATACACGGGCATCCCCCCTTATATTGGGAAGGCGAATGGTCGCCTTCAATCCACCTAATTCGCTTCGTTCTACCTCTAATCCATAAGTATGACCGAAGGTGATCAACAGACGTTTATGAATATTAACCATTCCTGTCGTCTCCACTCGATCATCACTCTTGGCTAAGGACTCCGATATTCGGCGTAGCACCTCATCCGTTAAGTCATCCCCATTGTCCTCGACTAAGATGCGAATGTCGGATCCATCTGTCTCGAATTGAACTCTCATAAGGCCGTTAGCCACCTTGCGTTCCAAACTATGCTCGAATGCATTCTCGATAAGCGGTTGGACGATTAACCGAGGTACGGATACTTGCTCGATTTCCTCCGGAAGATCCTCGAATATCACTCGAATCCGTCTGGAGAAGCGCATTTGCTGGATTTCGGTATATGTACGGGCATGATGGATTTCTTGTTTGAGCGAGACTTCGTCCGAAGCGTTGCGAGTTACGAATTGAAAGTATTCCCCCAACTGCGTCGTGAACTGTTCGATCCGATCCACATCCCCCGTCTTCGCCATAGTTCTGAGAATAAATAAGCTATTAAAGAGAAAATGGGGATTAATCTGGGATTGCAGCTGCTTCAATTCGGCTCGCTGCGCAAGAATTTTCTGTTTATAGACTTGGTCGATCAGCGAACGAAGCGTAGCTACCATCTGGTTAAAACGTGCATATAAATACCCAAACTCATCCCTGGCCCCATGTTCGATGACCACGTCCAAGTCCTCGTTCTCTATGCGCCGAAAACTCCTCACAAGGGTTAACAACGGTTTATGAATAAATTTGTAGGTGGAAATCGTATAAACCGCAATAATAACGATAACAGCTGATGCGAACAGCCAAGCCCACCAGTAAAATTTATCCAAAGGTTTTTGGATAATATTTACGGGAATGAACCGGTAGATGGACATATTGAGATAAGACGAATTAGCATGCACTGTATAGTAGCGGTTACCCATGATCTCGTAAGTTACCGTATTATCCGCAGGGCCTCGATTCATCCGTTGAGCCAATTGGTCGGCATCATGCCGGAACCCCTCTGCCGATCCACTGGCAAGCAGCATCCCTGTATCCTCCGAGTACAGGATCGTTCCGCTTCCGGAATAAGTATTGAATTGGCTTAATGCTTCCTGAAGCTTACGGGTGTCCAACTCGATGTCAATGATGAATAGAGGCTGATTCGTTCTGATTGCACTTTGTTTGGCTGCACTCAAGTATAGTCCCTCTCCCAAAGCTATAAGCCGGCCCCCGGAGCCGAATTTGGAACGAATCCGGCTATACTTTTCTGTATCCAGATTGCCGACACCATTCACAGACGAAACCGATTTCGAAATAGGGGAGATGTGAACGCTGACATCCTTGATGTACATGCTGCTGTTCTGAATGGCGTACAGCCGTTTCAACAGGATATTGATCTTATCTGTCCGCTGAATATTGTTCATGGTGTTCCATGTCAAAGTAATTGCGTTTAGATCCTCATCTTCCATCAGGCTGTACTGAAGTAATTTAATCCGATCGATTTCATTGCCAAGATCAGTCAGATAGAAGGTAATCTGTGAAACCGCCGTTTTGGAAATGTCTTCGCTTGTCGTTTGAATAATCCATTGATAAAGATAGATTCCCATCAAAAAGATAGGCAACATGATCGTCAGGAAGGTTACGATCAGCCGAACAAAAATCGTATTCCGTATAGAGAAGGATGGAAGGTTGAACAAATCCTACGCCCCCGTATTTTTCTCTCATTATACTTCATTCGCGACCGTACGCCATCCCTCTTACGCCAGAAATCATTCATCCTTTCACACTGCCAAGCACGATTCCCTTGACGAAGTGCTTCTGAAGGAACGGGTAAGCCATAATAATCGGCAAAGACCCTAGGAAAATTTGCGAAGCCTTGAGCGTCCGATCCGAGATGAGGGCAAGATTTAACAATTCGTCGCGGGTCATGTTCGCAAGATTTTGTTGAATAACAATCGTCTGGAGATAGCTTTGCAGCGGATAATGACCTGGGTTGTTCATGAGCAGCAGACCGTCGAACCAGCTGTTCCAATGTTCAACCATCGAGAATAAAGCAAGTGTCGCAAGAGCGGGCTTGGAGATCGGTACGTAAATCCTCCATAATGTCGTCCAATGGCTAGCCCCGTCCATGACAGCGGCCTCTTCGAGCTCTTTTGGAACCTCCCGGAAAAAATTCAACAGCAAAACTACACTGAAGACGGGAACCGCCCCCGGCAAGACAAGTGCCCAAATCGAGTCAAGCAGATGGTACTGCCTGATCGTAACGTACCACGGAATCAAGCCCCCGTGAAAGAGCATGGTAATAAAGAAAATCCATGCGTAAACCATTCGAAAACGAAACGAACCTGCTTCTTTAGATAACGGGTAAGCTGCAATGACCGTCAAAAACAGATTCATCGGCGTCCCGACGGCTATGCGCTCTAAAGAGACAAGCATGGATTGCCAAAACGCTTCACGGCTTGCCGTATATTTATACGAAGCCAAAGTAAAGTCAACCGGCCACAATTTCACGTAACCTGCCGCAGCTGCAGGGCTTGAGCTGAATGAAAGCGCAATGATATGGATGAGCGGAAGCACGCAGAGCAGGGCAGCCGTGATCAAAAAAAGTGTGTTCAGAATAGGAAACCATTGCAGCTTCTTACGTTTTTTTGGAGCCAAGGCCACTCCTTCAGTAACAGCTCTTGCAGATGTATGTCCCATGACCTTCCCTCCTTCTTAGAAAATTCGGTATCTGGCAAAGCGATAAGCAAAAAAGTAGGACCCCGAAATTAGGATCAGCGAAACCACCGATTTGAATAACCCTACTGCAGTCGCAACACCATACTGGGCATCCAGCACTCCGATTCGGTAGACGAATGTATCCAGAATATCGCCACTTTCGTAGACTTGAGGGCTATAGAGATTAAATACTTGGTCGAATCCGGCGTTAAGCAATTGGCCCAGACTCAGAACGGACAACAGGACGATGACCATTCGCATACCGGGAAGTGTAATATGCCACATCTTCTGCCCGCGGTTGGCTCCATCAATCGTTGCCGCTTCGTACAGGCCGGGATCAATTCCCGTAATGGCAGCTAGATAAATAATCGTTCCGAATCCGAAGTTTCTCCACACATCCGAAGCGACGAGGGTGAGAGGGAACCAATGATTATCTCCCAGGAAGAAGATCTTATTAAAACCCAACGAGACCAAAATATTATTCACAATTCCTCCGGAAGGAGACAAAATATCAATGAGAATCCCGCCTAGTACCACCCATGACATAAAATAAGGAAGATAAATGGTGGTTTGTACAGATCTCTTGATCACTTCATTTTTCAATTCATTCAGCAAGATGGCAAAAACGATCGGTACAATAAGGCCTAAGACTAGCTTCAGACTCGAAATGAAAAGCGTATTCCATAGCACTTGCGTAAAACTTGGAAGATTTATGACATACTTGAAATTATTCAAACCTATCCACTGCTGATGTCCAAATAGCCCCTTTGCGGGAATAAACTTTTGAAATGCGATAACAATCCCGGCCATAGGGACATAGGAAAATAGAATAATCATCACGAGTGCCGGCAGAATCATCAGATGCAGCGGAATCTCCCTTCGCAATTTTCGAATTCCCATATCCATCCCCCTTCCTAATGAAAGATAAGAAGCAGAGGAAAGAAGGTCTGTTCCTTCCTCTGCCCATTGTTACTTCTTCGTTTTCGCATACCATTCATTAACCTCTTGTGTAATCTTGTCTCCACCGAGATTTTTCCAGTCCGCTACAAATTTGTCAAACGAGTCGATGGAATCGCCCAGGATGATCTTAACGAATACTTCATCCTGCAGCTTATCCAAGGTCGCCTTGCGTTCCACCATCGTTGGGGTTGGAGCCCCGACGAATTTGTCTAGCAGGAATTGCTTATTCTTGTCGTATTGATCGACGACCCCTTCAGATCCTTCCGGTCCATAAATCCGCTCCCATCCCCATACCGCGAATCCATCCTTCGAACCCGAGTAAAAGGAATCAAGCTTCTGTTGAATGGTCTTGGCCTCGCCGGTCAATGTAGAGGTATCTTTGGCTTTGCGAGCTGCGTCGATAGCCCGAAATGCCTCGACATTCTTCTTAGGCGGGGCAGGTGTTACCGGGGACAGCTGCCATACGCTTTCCGCCTCCGGAGGCGCGTAGTACTTATTAAACTCCTGCGTCTTACCCCAGTTCTTCTCCAGGTGCATATTAAAGAGCTTAACGATGGCCTCCGGATGCGGATAGCCTTTTTTCACCGCAAAAAACTTGGTCGTGCTGAACTTGAGCGGAACGGCAGGCGTATCACCGGATTCCGATACGATCGGGAAGGCTTGCCATTGCGCGTTCTGGTCATTATTGCGATTCAGTTGATGCGGATAGATTGAATTCCATTGTTCGCCGTATTCGAGTCCAAGCTTCCCAGACGCGATCGATTCCGCTACTTTACCTCCATCCTTGGTCCCGAATTCTGGATCGATTTGACCTTGTTTCGCCATGTTTTGAAGCTGCTGAAGTGCTTTCTTAACTTCAGGCTGTATTCCACCATAGACGAGCTTGCCTGTTCCATCATCAATCCACATCTTTGGATAAGCTTTATAGCCGGCCATGAACCCTTCAAGTCCCATCGCCCCACCCCAGAGAGCTTTTGTTACCCCAAGACCGAATGTATCTTTCTTTCCGTTTCCATCCGGATCATTCTCAGTAAATGCCTTTGAAATAGCCAAAACATCCGACATTGTTTTTGGAGGCTGCAAATTGAGCTTCTTCAACCAATCGGTACGAATCCAGATGAACATTGCGCGTTCAATAGAAGAGTCAACTTGAGGAATCGCCATCAATTTCCCATCAATTGTAACCGCATCAAAAGGTGCTGTCCCTTCTTGGGACAAGACATCTTTAGTTAGTGGGGATGCATACTTTTGGTATACTCCCGACATGTCCTCAATCAGGTCCGAATCAGCCAATTGCTTCAGTTGGGTTGAATTGACGGGTATGACATCAGGAAGGTCGCCGGACGCTAGCATCACATTGATTTTCTGCAGGTATTGGTCCGATGTTTCGCTCCCTTTAGCTACCCATTTGTACTTGACATTGATGCCTAATTGGTCCTTGTATAAGCGAGTCCAAATATTATCGTCAATTGTTTGATCCTTAAGAACGCTGAGTACATTATTCTCTACTACATCGCTAAGGCTGCGAACTGTAGTCAATTCAATCGGCTGATTATACTTGCCAAGAGGATCGGTATTAGCGTTTGAAGTATCGGTTTTGACTGTATTCCCGTCTGATTTGCTCTGCTCGTTAACGGAGCCGTTTGGACCGCTGCATGCGGAAAGCACGACCGTAGTGATCGCTACGTACAAAATGGCCAGGTTTTTCGATCGACTCTTAAGCCTTTTCATGTCCATCCCCCATTTTATTGAATTAGGCGCCTTATTGCTGTATACGTTTTCATTATAGAGTGGGAAGAAACACCAAACAATGTACAACTCTTTACATTCGTTACCCGATCTTGACTTCATGTAAGCGTTTTACCTGCTAACTGTTTTTTGAAGTATGTAATGCAGTATGTTTCATAAACACTCAAATGAGCGATCCTATGTAAATTTATACGAATACGCAAATTCCTCAACTCGTTCACAATTGACTTCTACCGGGCAAACTGCCTTCGAAGTTGCGACAGCCTTATCACGGGGTGCAAAAAAAACAGCTGCCACCGCAGCTGCTCCTCCAAGCCCTATCACTCGCCGCTTCGCCTTATAAAACTCATATCTTCAGCGAGCGCAGATGCATCAGGATCTCGTTCTCGATACAGCGCGCTGCGAACGTCGCCAGCTTCGTCCCCTTGTTCGGCGAGAACGATTCGATCGCTTTGATCAGCCCGATGGTGCCGATCGAGATCAGATCCTCAAGATCTTCGCCGGTATTGTCGAATTTTTTGACATTGTGAAATAGAGCCGATGTAATTCATGGGTGTAATTCATGGGACTGGTGTTATACTCGGACACCTGCTGTGTTAATTCATAAGCTGCACACTGCTTTATTGATTCTCTCTTTGCAGCTGCCTTCGGTATTCCGTAGGCGTGAAGCCCGTCGTTTTCTTAAAGATGCGGGTGAAATAGTTAGGGTCGTGGTATCCTGACATATAGCAAATCTCTTTAAAGCTCAGCTCCTCAAGCTCCAATAACCGCCTTGCCTCGTTAATCCTTAGACGCGTTACGTATTCTGTGAAAGTTTCGCCGGTATACTGCTTAAACATTTTGCTAAAATAATACGGACTCAGGTTGATCAGCTCTGCCGTCTGCTCCATGGAAATTTCCGACTTATAGTGCTCTGCGATAAAAAGCTTAACTTTTTCCATCACCCGGAATTGACGGCGTTTCCGTTCCTCCGACAAATCTTCGAGCAGGCGGTCCAGCTGTTCAAATGCCGCTTCGCGCAAAGTGCCTATTTCCTGGATTCCCGAGAAACGGGACATCACTTCTGTCGGCCTCTGCAGCTCCAATTGCCTGGCCAGTGTAATAAAAAGAGCGATCAGCTCATCCCTGCAAACCTGAAAGTTATCTCCGTTTAATTGGAACAATCTCTCGAACAATTGCGAAAACTGATCATAAGCTTCTTCTTTATTTTGGCGCTGAACCGTGTTTAGTAATTTCCTCTCTTCACCGTTTGATATGCCGGGGACTCCATCCATTTGCCGGATATCTTCAAAATGACGGATACGGGTATCAACGCTTGAATCCGCGGTAGCGGCAACCGCCTCTTGATACGATCGCCGCAGCCCCTCCATCCCTTCTTGAACCGCGCCGATGCCAATACATGCTGATAACGAAAATCTTCCTTCAGCAAAAGCTTGCAGTCTTTCCGCCCACAACAAGGAATCCGTACGATGTATAAATCCGGACCCAGGCGACGGGGATGGAATAAATACCGCAATTCGGTTTCCCATCATTGGACTTACCATGCATGGAATCTGAAGCTTGATGTACTGCTTTAATTCTTCATACAGTGTTTTTCTTGCCGTCTGATATTGCTCCCAATCCATTTGCTCTGGAAAGGGAAAGGAAAGAACCATCACATATCCTTTCTCCCACTCGATATTCAATATCTCCGTCATATAATGCAGTTCCAGCTCCTGCACATAGTCCATCATCAGCATAAGGGTCAATTCGTTCTCCGCCAGAGGAAGCAGCCGGCCCAGCTGCAATCGAATTTCCATGTCTTCTTCACGTTTCTGACTTTCCCTTTCCATGGCTGCAATCTGCTTGCGAAGAACGTCGACCAGCTCCTCCCGGTTCGCCGGCTTCAGAATATACTCTTTGACACCCAGGGATACAGCTTCTTTCGCATAGGCAAAAAAATCATGGGCGGTTACCATAATGATCCGGATGTCCGGATGACGGGCTTTAATCTCTCGTACAGCTTCTAGGCCGTGAATGCCCGGCATTTTGATGTCCATAAATATAATGTGTGGACGTTTTTCTTCAACCAGGTGAATCGCTTTCCGTCCATTTTCCGCGTGGAAGAACTCGAACTGATCTTTCATGGCATCCCTGACCATCATTTCAAGTCCTTCCCTCTCTAAAGCTTCATCATCCGCAATCAATAATCGATACATACCTCTTCTCCTTCAAATATACTTCGGATGGGTAAGAGGGGAAGCCGAAATCTTACAAGCGTCCCTTCTCCCTTACCGCTTACAATCTCGATCGTCTGTTTTCCGTCAAAAAACAATTGCAGCCGCTTAAATACGTTCGTTGTTCCCAGCCCCGTCGACTGCTTCTTCACATGAAGCGGCCACTTGGTCTCTTCCGAGACAGATTGGATAAGGAGCGTTCGAACTTCCTCATCCATACCGATCCCGTTATCCATAATCTCTATGATCACTTGTTCCTCGTCCTTGATGATTCTTAGTTCAAGAACCGCTCCTTCCTCCACCTCCTCGATACCGTGCACGATAGCATTTTCCAGAATAGGCTGCAGCGTTAAACAAGGAATCATTTGATCCAACGCGGCATCATCAATATCCGTCTCAAAATGAATGCGGTCCCGAAATCTCGCCTTTTGAATCGTTATATATTCCATAGCATGTCCCACTTCATCCCGAAGCGTCACTGGATGATCCAGCTTCTGCAAGTTGTAACGCAACAACCGGGAGACTGAAACCGTTAGTTCGCTCGTACGATGAGCGCCTTCAATATAAGCCAGCTTGGCAATGGCATTCAACGTATTAAACAAAAAATGCGGATTGATCTGGCTTTGCAGTGTCTTCAGTTCCAGCTCCTTCACCAGTCGATCATTCTCCAGGCTCTGCATGTGCTTGCCCATCAAATCCTGGATATTGTCAAGCATATGATTAAAGCTTTTGCCTAATATCTCAATTTCATCGCCCGTGTGAATCTCCGGAGCTTTCATGTCCAGCTTGCCCTTGGATATTTGTTTGGCTGTAAGCACGAGCTTACGTAGCGGTATGCTAATACTGGTGGACAGCCATAGTGAAAAGATAATGCTTAGCAGCGCAACGGTAAACACCAAGTAAACGCCCAGTTTGTTCATCTCCGAGGTCGTTCGCATGATGTTTTCGTAGATGGGCCGGTAATGTTCAAGCTCCAAATCTACAAGCGCCTGTCCGCCTTCACCGATAAAACGGGACACTTTTTCCGCTTGAATATAATCTCCCGCTTTCTTATTGGAATCCTGCGTCTGACTGCCGCCGATCATTGCAGAGGTCTGTTCCAGAAAGGTATCCAGCATACTCGTGTAGTTCTCAATCTGGAGAGCGTTCAAATCACTGCGGTCCATAGCCGCCAATTGCTCTCTCAACGCTTTCAATTCATGGACATGCGTCGTCAGATCCGGGTAACTGTCCGCATCCATTTGGATATCAAAGCGGTACAAAAAACGCATCACTTCATTACTCTCGCGGGAGACTTGCTTGTAAAGCATAATCCGGTCCATTAATAATGAATAACCTTCCTGGGCGCTCTTGCTGCTCTCAAACAAAAAATAGGAAACAAAGCTCATCAGCAGCACAAGTAATGGAATGAAAAAGAACAATTTGCGGTGAATACTCATGGCGTCATCTCCCCCTTTAATTGCTGACGGTTAATGACCTTTACTTTTGTAAATTGATTGATGGGGAGAGCATAACCTTGAAAGTAATCGTTAAGCAGGTTCACCGAGGTTTTCCCCATTTCGAAAGGCTCCTGCACGACTGTCGCTTCGATCTCGCCGTTACGGATCGCTTTCAGCGTTTCCGGAAGATCGTCAAAGCCAATGATCCGCACATCGGTGCGGTGCATGCTTTTGGTAGCCTGCAGAATGCCCAGAGCATCGGTGGCGCTGGTGCCGACCATCGTTGTAATTTCAGGATTATCTCTCAGCATGTCCGATGCTTGCTGTATGGCCTCCATCATCGAAATGTTGGAGGAGCGGACTTTAACGATTTCCAGCTCCTCGAACGGATCTACCACACTTCGCAGCCCGTTTAGACGCTGCATTTGGCTCTCAGCCGATTCGCTTCCGATAATAACGCCGACTTTTCCTTTGCCTGCGGTGATTTGCAGTACGATCTTCCCTAAAAGCCTGCCGGCTTCGATATTGTCTGTTCCAACATAAGTCAGCCTTTTGCTCGTCGGCGCATCCGTATCGATCGTCAATACAGGTATGCGGTTTTCAATCGCCTTGTTAATCAAAGGCGTAAACTTCTCATCATTCAGTCCTTGTACGATGATACCGTCGACTTTCGAGGCGATGGCTTTCTCAAGTAATTTGAGCTGTTCCTCCATGCTGTTGCGTACCGGACCGATGCATTCGATCGCAATTCGTTGCTGAAGCGCAGCCTCTCTCGCCCCCTGTTCGACCAACTGCCAATACGGATGCCCTTGTTCTTGCTCAATTAACACGATATGCAGACCGTCATGTCTCGGTTTGGCCTCTCCCTTCAATTGATCCACAATATCCTGAATCTTATTGGAGTCCATAGCGAAATTAATAAATAAGAGCCCAAAAACCGTCATGATGATTGCAAAGCTGATCAACCATTTGCCATCCTTCATCTTCCACCCCGTCTAAACCTGCTTAATATCTGTAAGCGTTATCAAAACTAAATGCTCTAAAAATAATAAAAATTGCACCTTCTATATATTATAGTCAAATCTACTAGCGTAATCATAGTGAGAAATCGGCGTAAATAGATAAAGCGGTCCTCCTCATTCTTGCAAGAATGGAGTACCGCTGCTTGTTTATTTCACTGCTTTCTTGTTTCGGTTTGAAATGTCCAGCCATACTGCGAATACCAGAATGCCGCCTTTCACCAAATATTGCCAAAACGACTCCAATCCCATGAGCGACATGCCATTGTCCAGTGAAGTCATCACTAACGCCCCTAGAATGGCACCGGTCACTTTTCCCGAGCCGCCCATTAACGACGTGCCGCCGATTACACAGGCTGCAATAGCATCCATCTCGGCCATGTTGCCCGCTGAAATGGTCGCTGACGACAAGCGCGAAGTCAAGACAATCGAAGCTATGGCGCCAAGCAATCCGCTGCAAACAAATACGATCATCGTTTTGAACTTAATGTTGATGCCGGAAAGCCGCGTCGCCTCCATATTGCCCCCTATCGCATAAATGTGACGACCGAAGGTCGTTTTGGTGGCAATGAAAGAAAAAATGATAGCCAGAACAAGAACGAAGATGATTGGAAAAGGAATGCCCTTATAGCTGTTAACAACAAGAATAAAAGCAATAACCAGCAAGCTGAGACCGATCATTTTAATTAAGTCTGCTCCAATTGGCGCTACTGTAAAACCATATTTCAATCTGGAGCTACGTTTTTTGAAGGTTGACCATACGATGACGACGATCGTGATCAAACCCAACATGAGCCCAAAGCCTTTGGTGAAATAAGCATTACCCATCAGCGAGAAAATCGGGTCGGAAACCGGAATTGTCATCGATTTCGTGATCCCCATCAGCGCGCCCCGAAAAATAAGCATGCCCCCCAGGGTGACAATAAACGCTGGCACAGCTTTATAAGCGACAAGCCAGCCCTGCATCAAACCAAGAACAATACCTGCCGCCAGCGTTCCCGCAATAACGATGATCGTCGGCAGCTCAAGCCAATTGCTGAGAATTGCCGCAATCCCACCCGTCAAGCCGACAAGAGAGCCTACTGACAAATCAATATGTCCGGCTACGATGACAAGCACCATACCGATGGCCAGAATACCGGTTACCGACATCTGGGTAAACAAATTTGATAAATTTCGCGGTGTCAGAAACGTATCGTTCAAGAGGCCGAACAGCAGCCAAATCAGCACTAAGGCGCCCACCATTGTATAAGCGCGAACATCCATTTGGATGAGCCCGCTCCACTTGTTTCTGCTTGGAAAGGAGCTCTTTTGCTCCTCGATTTGAGAGATCGTTTGCATGTTTATCTTCCTCCAGTTGCAGACGCCATAATATTTTCCTGGGTCGCTTCGTGATAATCCAGCTCCCGGACAAATTGCCCTTCACTCATGACCAGGATCCGGTCGCTCATTCCGATAATCTCCGGCAGTTCAGAGGAAATCATGATGATAGCGACTCCCTGATCAATCAAGCGGTTCATTAAATTGTAGATTTCAAATTTGGCTCCGACATCGATCCCACGGGTCGGTTCGTCAAGGATCAAGATTTTCGGATTGGACATCAGCCATTTGCCGATCACTACCTTCTGCTGGTTTCCTCCGGACAATGTGCCTACGGGCGTTTCTAGCGACGCTGTCTTTATTTTTAATTCCTGGACGTACGATTGCCCCCACTTGATTTCTTCGTTTTCATTAATCACGCTATACCTGGAAACACGGTGCATGTTCGCCATCGTCATATTGCTTTTAACGTCCATATTCAGGATCAGCCCCTGACGCTTGCGGTCCTCCGTGACAAGAGCCATACCGGCAAGAACCGCGTCTGTGATGTTCCGGATATGCACCTGCTTTCCTTCGATCAGCACCTCTCCTTCGAATTTACCTTCGTAGGCTCCGAATAAGCTTGAGACAAATTCAGTCCGACCGGCTCCCATCAATCCGGCAATTCCCAGAATCTCGCCCTTGCGCAAAGTTAAATGGACATTCCGGATGACCTTTTGGCCCTTCTTTTCTTTGTGCCATACCGAGTAGTTGCGTACTTCCAGAACCGTCTCCTTCGGCTGATGCGGGACGCGGGGATAGCGCTCGGTGAGCTCGCGTCCCACCATGAGTGAAACAATTTGATCATCGTTCGTGCTGCTGCCCGGCAGCGTATCGATCGTTTGTCCGTCGCGCAGTACTGTGATGCTGTCTGCAAGGCGGAACACCTCAGGCATTTTATGGGAAATATAAATGCAGGATACACCATTTGCCCGAAGCTGATTGAGTATGCCCATCAAAATCTCGACTTCGCTTTCGGTCAAAGCAGCAGTAGGCTCGTCGAGGATTAAAATTTTCGTATGTTTGGATAACGCCTTGGCGATTTCGACCAGCTGCTGCTGACCGATTCCCAAATGACTGACAGAGGTATCGGGACTTACTCGAAGCCCTACCCGTTCCAGCCAGATTGCCGTATTGTGATACAATTCGTCCCATTGGATAACTCCCCGTTTCTTAGGCTCCCTGCCCAAGAAAATATTTTCTCCAATGGTCATATCTTTTACGAGCGCCAGCTCCTGATGAATGATGGCGATTCCTGCCTTTTCGGCATCCGCAATTGAATAAAATTCTTTTTTCTCACCGTTGATGCGGATCTCCCCGCTATAGGTTCGAGCTGTATGAAGCCCGCTTAACACCTTCATCAGCGTAGACTTTCCCGCTCCATTTTCCCCGCACAGCGCATGAATTTCCCCCTGACGAACCTTGAAATTCACACCGCTCAGTGCTTTGACACCGGGAAATTCTTTGCTGATATCAATCATCTCTAAAGCGAACATGTAGCCAACTCCTGTCCGTTATGACTCCCCGTTTCATTCTCCTCGCTTGAAAAGGTAAAGGCGACTAGTTGTCGCCGTGTCGTCGCCTTTACCCATTGCTTATTGTTTCGGCCATTGATCTTTCGGCACGTTCTTATATACATCTTCCAGCTTGTGGAATCCGTCCTTGATCACCGTATCCGCCAAATTGCTCTTATCTACGGAGATCGGATCGAGCAGGATCGATGGAACATCGATTTTACCGTTATTGACTTTTTTATCCGCACCTTCCACCTTGCCGGATTTCGCAAGAGAAATCGCCATCTCCGCAGCCTTCGTCGCGATCGATTTGATTGGTTTGTAAACCGTCATCGTTTGCTTTCCTTCGGCAATACGCTGAACGGCTGCCAGATCGGCATCCTGGCCGGAAACCGGAATTTTGCCTACCAGCCCTTGGGCCGTCAACGCTTGAATAGCTCCGCCTGCAGTACCGTCATTTGCGGCAACAACCGCTTGAATGTTATTATTGTTGGCGGTCAGCGCGTTTTCCATATTTTTTAGAGCTTCTTCCGGCTTCCAGTCTTTAGAGAATTGCTCGTATACAATTTTAATGTCACCTTTGTCCTGAAGCGGCTTGAGGATGTTCATAGCCCCTTGCTTAAACAAAATCGCATTATTATCGGTATCCGCACCGCCGATATATACAAAGTTCCCTTTCGATACCTTTTCCGTAATCGCTTTCGCCTGCATTTCACCCACACGGACGTTATCGAACGACACATAGTAGTCGAGATCCGAGTTTTTAATCAATCGGTCATAAGAAATTACCTTGATCCCCTCTTTATGAGCTTTTTCCACGATTTGCGCGGTTGCCTCCGCGTTGTGAGGAATGACAACCAATACATTTACGCCTTGTGAAATCAGTTGCTCGGCCTGACTCATTTGCGTAGCATCGTCGCCATTCGCCGCGAGCACCTTCACTTCGCCGCCAAGCTCTTGGACCTTCGCCGAGAAAATATCGCGGTCCTTCTGCCAGCGTTCCTCCTTCAAGGTGTCCATGGACATGCCGATTACGATTTTGCCGTCGCCTTTTTTTCCGGAAGCCGGTTGACCAGTTTCTATTGACTTATTGTTTTCCGAGACAACTCCACAGCCTGCTACTGACGCAGTCAGCATAACAAGAAGTAAACCATATCCAGCTTTTTTACCCCATTTCTTCATGCTTCAAAGTCTCCCCTTTTCCTTTGATTCGGATTTGATTGCGCTTACAAATTAATTTTAGCAAAGGCGTGTAGCGGAATATACGACAACGGCCCGCACTCATTCGTCCTAATTCAGGATTATCATGACTACAAAATGAAAACGGATTCAATTATTTTGCAAGCAGCAGCACAAATTTGCTCAAGGCAGCAGATTTGTGCTGCTGCGAATCTGTTTAACGAATGCTGTTCAACAAGTTAGATATAGGGCAATTAACATTGAGATGATTCGAATAAATAACCTTCTCTTGAACGAAAGATCAACTCAAATAAAAAAGGATGCTCTAGTTTTACATTGCATCTTTGTCACCAAAAAAAATTTGTCTTTGATCATGCTCTATTATGATACCCATGAATATGTCAGAGAGGACTGGGTGCAGCGCTCAGACAAGTACCAGGGACTTTTCGGTTTTATTCTGTCGCTCCCTCCTCAGTATTACGCTCTATTGGTCATCTTCTGTCTATGGCGTAATTATTTCATCATCGTCCGGATCCGTACATTTCCTTGGGAAAGATGGCTGAGTAACTGAATAATTGATCATAATTGGTTCCTAAAAAACTGTTTGAATATGGGGATATAGAACTGTCCTTTTAAGCATAATAAAGTCAACATTTCTATTGATTTTGCAGTTAATCTAGCGTTTTGGGAGAGGATAGATTGCATTGCGTGCAAAAAAGGAAACAATGAGTAATTCAATAAAAAAAGGGCCTATTCTGTTTGTTATGATTTTGGGTGCCTTCTTGGCCACATTGAATCAAACGATTATGAGCGTTGCAACCCCAGAACTCATGAAAGACTTTGATATTACTGCCGCAACCGCCCAGTGGCTCACAACCGGTTACATGTTAGTTAACGGAGTGCTGATCCCCGTTACGGCCTACTTCATGCAGCGTTTCAGCACAAGACAGCTATTTCAGGCTTCAATGATCATCTTTCTTGTGGGTACTATCGTCTCTGCAATCGCAACGAACTTCTCCGTCCTTCTCACTGGCCGAATGATTCAAGCTGCCGGTGCAGGAATCGTTATGCCACTCCTGTCCATGGTTATTTTAACGCTGTTCCCGCCCGATAAAAGAGGAGCCGCGATGGGAATGATGGGGCTTGCCATTATTTTTGCTCCAGCCATTGGACCAACACTAGCGGGTTACATTTTGGAAAACTATAAATGGGAAGTCATGTTTTATGGCATGATTCCACTTGCCGTCATTGTTATCGCATGTGGGTTCATTTTTTTGAAAAATGTATCCGAACGGATCAACACTCGATTCGATATTCTAAGTGTCATTTTCTCCACCATTGGGTTCGGTTCCCTGCTATATGGGTTTAGCAGAGCAGGAAGCTTGGGCTGGTCGAGCTCTGAGGTTATTCTAACAATCGCTATAGGCATTGTTTCTCTTGCTCTTTTCTCGTGGCGTCAGTTGATATCTAAAACACCTTTGCTTGATTTGCGTGCATTCAAGTACAGTATGTTTTCCTTGACGACGATCATCAGTATCGCTGTAACGATGATTATGTATGCAGATATGATGCTGTTACCGCTTTATTTACAAAATGCACGAGGATATACCGCTCTAGAGTCCGGATTTTTGTTACTTCCCGGTGCTCTGGTGATGGGTTTTCTAATGCCTATAACCGGTAAACTCTTCGATCGATTTGGTGCAAAATGGTTATCTGTCATTGGAATGGTCATTACGATTGGAACAACGCTTGGTTTTATTGATTTAACAGACTCGACTAGTTACAGCTATTTGATGCTCATGTCTACAGCACGCCGAATTGGAATGGCTTTACTATTGATGCCTATTCAAACCGCAGGTTTGAATCAATTGCCAGCACGATTAAATCCTCATGGTACAGCAATCTCAAATACCATTCGCCAAGTAGCTGGAGCTATCGGCACTTCTCTGCTCGTAACTGTCATGAGCGATCGAACAAAAACGCATATTCAGGATATGATGGCTAATAGTGGAACAACTGCAGGCCATACACAAGCTCAAATTATTACAGCAGCAACTATAGAAGGAATTAACGATGCATATCTTGTTATTGTTGCCATCGGTGTTGTCGGTTTGGTGCTTTCTTTCTTTATCAAACGAGTCAAACAAGGTACTGAAGAAGTTCAATCTCAACAAGACAGAGAATTAGCTCCTAAATATAGGCAAACAGAACGAGTTGGAGAAATTCAATACGCAGCTCAGCCAACTGCTGATTATGAATTTCGAAATGCAATAAAAGGCTTCTCAAACAAATCTCAATCTGCGAAAGACGATATGCATTTTAATGATAAAGAATACAGGAAGGCTCTTCAGCGGTTAAAGGGGAATGATATGGATATGAGTGATGCAATAGTTGTTGACGATAAAGCATATCGAGAAACTCTTAAAAAACTTCAAGAAGAGTCAGATCATCGTTAAATTTCTAAGAAATGGGCTTTTAGTAATAGAGGTAAAATTATTATGTGTAGGAGGGTATGCAATGAAAATTTATATCGTTTATGATAGTGAGGTTGGTCATACAGAAAAGCTTGCTCGATCCATTGCTAAAGGCGCTAAAAATGTAGAAGGCACAGAGGTTTTTATCAATCACGTCAATAATGCAAATATCAGGGATCTTGTACACATGGATGCTATTATCTGGGGATGCCCCGGACACTTTGGCAGTATTAGTTCCGGCTTAAAAGCTTGGATTGATAAACTCGGTTCTTTATGGGCAGAAGGGAATTTAGTTGATAAAATCGGTTCTGTGTTCTGTACAACAGCAACTGTACATGGTGGCATCGAGGCGACATTGCTTAATTTAATTACACCGATGTTGCATCAAGGCATGATGGTTGTCGGGTTACCCGCTAATATTCCGGGGAATGCTTTTTACGGCAGCTATTATGGAATAGGGGTTACATCTCCTGATGAAGATACTGAGGATGAGCTCAGTCATTCACTTTATGATAAGGGTATCTTACTAGGCGAATCTTTAGGTAAACGCGTGGCTAATATGACCAAAATCTTTTTAACCGGGAAAGAGTATCTTTCTAGAAAATAAACTATTTTACTCTTTGATCTACAATAGCTTTAAAATGAGAAACCTTCCAGTTATTCAATGGAGGGTGTTTATTATAAAGCGACAATTTTAACTTTGTATTTGCTCGCTGCTACTGGAAATTCAAGTGATAAATTTGTGTTTTCTCCTTCACATAAATAGAAAAACCCGGGATTTTTATCCCGGGCTTTCAGAACGCCGACTCAGTATGTACGAGACGCCATCTCACTTGCTGCGGTTACCTGTGTAAATACATTCTCGGAAGTCACAATCCGTTTGGGTAATGTATTACCCTTGAAAATTTCTTTCACCGCCTGAATGAGATTCGGTCCCAATAACGGATTGCATTCCACGACCAAATTAATTTTGCCTTCACTGAGTTTCTCCAGCGCCTTGTGCGTACCGTCCACTGTGACAACGACAATATCTTTCCCTGGCACTAGACCGTATTCCTCGATGGCCTCCAAGGCACCAAGCGTCATATCATCGTTATGTGAATAGAGCACCCGAATATCCTTGCCCTTCTCCGCCAAAAATTTCTTCATGACTTCCTTGCCTTTTACAACGGTAAAATCCGCATTCTCGCTGGCTAAAAAGCGAAAATCCTTACGGGTCGCGATGGCATCCCGAAGTCCCTTGCCTCTCGCAATGGAAGGGGTAGAGCCTTCCGTACCACGTAACTCCACAATCCCGATAGGAGCGATTTGCTTTGGGAATTTATCGACGAGATACTTTCCGGCCTTTTTTCCCTCTTCATAAAAATCCGACCCAATATGACTCACATACAAGGATTGATCCGCAACATCCACATTGCGATCAATAATCACAACAGGAATACCCGCTTGCTTGACTTCTCGCAGAATGGGTTCCCAACCCGTTTCAACAACAGGCGCAATGGCGATGACATCAACCTTCTGCTTCACGAATTCTCGAACCGCCTCGATCTGCTTTTCCTGGGATTGCTCGGCATTGTTAAAGCTCAGTCGAATATCAGCGATCTTCGCAGCCTCAGTGATGGAATTGGTGTTGGCAAGACGCCATGCACTTTCCGAACCCAGCTGCGAGAAGCCTAACACCGGCTCTCTAGCCAGCGTAGTGGAAGCAAGCGCTTCCTTGGGCTGCTTCTCCACACGTTCAACAGTCTGACTCCCTCCGTCCTGCTGACAGCCCATAACGGCCACCAGCGCACAGAGCATGATGGTCAGCTTACCAAGAAGAACGAAGAAGCGCTTGGAACGAATTACGATCACAGCGACCATTCCCCCTTTCCAATTTACACAATAACAAAATGGGACATCTGCTTCTCTACCTTCTGTGCTACCTCCTGCAATTGATTGGATATGTCCACTAGCTGATCGCAGATGACGAGCTGGGCTGAACAGAGCGAAGCCACTTGCTCCGTCGTGGCGGAGGATTGCTCAGAAACGGCGGAAACTTCCGTAATCGCTTGACCAAGCCCCCCTCCAGGCGATTCATGCCTGACTATTGAAAGCGTTTTATGAATTTCATTGTATAATCAGCTTTCACAAACATCAATAAAAAAGAACATTGCTCGGCAAACCCATCATTTGCCAAAGAATGTTCTTTTCCATGTCCTAGCTGCGCTTCAACCAACTGCGTTCGCTGAGCATCCGCTGCATAAAGATAAACATGAACAGCAGAATTCCAATGACGATTTTCGTCCACCAGGAGCTCAGTGTGCCCTCAAAGCTGATAATCGTTTGAATGACACCTTGGATCAATACACCAAAGAAAGTTCCAACCACATAGCCAACCCCGCCCGTTAGCAAAGTTCCGCCGATGACGACGGCAGCAATCGTATCAAGCTCCATTCCCATCGCGTGGAGCCCGTAACCGGAGAGCATATAGAAGGTAAACACAACGCCGGCCAAAGATGAACAAAAACCGCTAAACGCATAGATCATCATTTTGGTTCGACCTACGGGCAGTCCCATGAGCAAGGATGATTGCTCGCTTCCCCCCAAGGCGTACGTATTCCTGCCAAAGCGCGTGTAATGGGCGATATAGAAGCCCAGCGCAACGACAAGCAGAGCTATGATCACGCTGATCGAAATGAAATTCCCGCCCGGCAGCTTGATTTTGGTTTGAGCAACGCTTGTATAGAAGGCATTGTCGATGGTAATGGTATTGATACTAATGATATAGCATAAGCCTCTTGCCAGGAACATGCCCGCTAAGGTGACGATAAACGGCTCGATTTTAAAGTAATGAATAACCGCCCCCATCCCCCATCCAAACAGAGCCCCGATGAACAGCACCAGCGGAATCACGATACTGGGCGGCCAGCCTGCCTGAACCAAACTCGCCGAGATCATGGTGGTCAAGGCAATGACGGAACCTACGGATAAGTCAATCCCGCCGGAAATAATAACAAAGGTCATGCCGATGGCAGTAATTAATAGAAAGGAATTATCAATCAACAAGTTCATGAGAACCTGCAGCGAGAAAAATCCCGTGTATCGAAAAGAACCGATGGCAAACATAAGAAAGAAGAGTCCTATGGTCACCATGATTGGAATATGTTGCTTCTTAAGCATGCTGCTTGACCTCCTTTTCTGCCGGGTAGCTGCGAGTCTTCCAACGGAAGGCATGTGATTTGCGGAACGCTTCGGATTGAATCAGGCAGACGATCAGGACGACAAAAGCTTTTACGACAAGCGTAATTTCAGGCGGAACGCCGATCATATAGATCGTCGTAGTCAGCGTCTGGATAATCAACGCGCCAACCACCGTGCCGCCAAGATAGAAGCGTCCTCCGTTCAGCGAGGTTCCCCCGATTACAACCGACAGAATTGCATCCAGTTCAACCCACAGCCCGGCATTATTGCCGTCGGCGCTGGATACGTTGGAGCTAAGCAGCAGCCCTGCTACACCTGCGCACAAACTGCAGAACATGTACACGAAGAACATGACGGTTTTCGATTTGATACCGGCAAGCCTGCTTGCCGTCGGTTTGCAGCCAACCGACTCAATGAACAGGCCGAGCGCCGTTTTGCGCGTTAACAGAAACGCGATGAGGAAGACGATAGCGACAATAAAAATGGAGAAAGGCAGCGTGAGCAGCGACCCAGCCCCGATGAATTTGTAATTCGGATTGGACACCGTTATAATCTGTCCGCTAGTAATCAGCTGCGATACCCCTCGACCGGAAACCATGAGTATGAGCGTAGCAATAATAGGTTGGATACCCACACTGGCAACGAGAAGTCCATTCCAGACGCCAAGCACAATGGAGATCAGCAACGCCGTACCAACCGCAACAATCACATTCGCGATACTACCGTCGCCTTTACTGATATTCAAGCACGCAATCGCCCCTGCAATCGCGACAACGGAGCCGACGGAGAGATCCACACCTTTTGTTGCAGCAATAACAAGCGTCATTCCGATGGAGACAATCATTAACGGCGCGCCGAAGTTAAGAATATCGATCAGGCTGCCATAGAGATGTCCGTCCCTCATCCGAATAGAGAAGAAATCCGGAGAGTAAATGAAATTAAAGACTAATAACGCCGCCAAAAATGTTAAGGGCCAAAATAAATGATGTTTCACCACTCTGCTCAACCTCCTGCAATTGCTTTCATGACGTTTTTCTGACTGATTTCGCTGCCTGTCATTTCCTGAACCTTATGACGATCGCGCAGGACAACGATCTTGTGGCTTACTCGCAGCACCTCTTCCAATTCGGATGAAATGAAGAGTACCGACATCCCTTTTTGAGCTAAGGACAAGACCAACTTCTGAATCTCAGCTTTCGCTCCAATGTCTATGCCACGAGTAGGTTCATCTAAAATCAGCAAGCTAGGATCAGTCAGAAGCCAACGTGCTAGCAGCACTTTCTGTTGATTTCCGCCACTTAAATTTTTAATCAAATGCTCCGGATTCGGCGGATTAATATTCAGTGCTTTTATATACTCATCCGCTATTTCATCCTGCCGCTTTCGTGAAATCGTTTTAAACCAGCCTTGAGAAGCCTGCAGGGCTAATATGATATTCTCACGCACGGTCAAATCGTCGATAATCCCCTCGGTCTTGCGGTTTTCTGAACAAAATGCGATGTTATAATCAATCGCTTGCCTCGGAGAATGGATCGCCGCCTTCTCTCCCTCCATGACAATTTCCCCATGATCCGCTCTGTCAGCTGCAAAAAAGAGTCGCGCTAATTCTGTCCTTCCCGAGCCCAGCAACCCGGCGAGTCCGACGATTTCTCCTTTGTGGATGGTTAGATCCACAGGCTCAATCGAACCCTTTCTGCCCAAGGCAGATGCTTTCATTAAAACACTGTGGTTCGTTTGATATTCGGCCTCGCCTTTCGGCACTTCCTCCAGCAGATCCAGCTCCTTACCGATCATCTTTGAGACCAACTCTATGCGGGGCAGTTCCTTCGCCATGTACTCCCCTATAAATTCTCCGTTACGGAGAATGGTTATGCGATCCGAAATGTCATAGACCTGATCCAAGAAATGCGTGACGAACAGAATGGCTAAGCCGTCGTTCTTAAGTCTGGTCATGACGGAGAATAATTGAACAACCTCTCCACGATCCAAACTGGACGTAGGTTCATCCAGAATAAGCACTTTTGCCGAGATGCTGAGCGCCCTTGCAATCGCAATCAGCTGTTGAACAGCCACTGAAAATGCATGCAGCGGTTGTGTGACATCAATATCCAAATTCATTCTTTTTTTCAACAGCTGCTGAGCGTTCCGATTCATTTCCTTCCATAATATACGTCCAAAACGACGAGGCTCGCGCCCGATATAAATATTCTCAGCTACCGATAGGTTCGCGCAGAGGTTCACCTCTTGATAGACGGTGCTGATCCCCGCTTCTTGCGCATCAAGAGGACTGTTGATTTTAATGGGCGTATTATCCAACGCCACAGTGCCTTGATCAATTGAATGGACTCCAGTTAGAACTTTAATCAATGTCGATTTACCTGCACCATTTTCACCCATCAAAGCATGCACTTCTCCAGGAAAAAGCCTGAAATTTACGTTGGTCAATGCCTTAACGCCCGGAAATTGCTTATGAATTCCGGTCATTTGCAAGACTGGCCCATTATGATTCATACTGCCTCTCCTCTCCTACATGAAGCGAAAGGCGCCCCGCCTGCAACGACGGAGCAGCCGCGCTCTTTTTATTTAATTGAATTAATATTGACGGTTAGGCAGTTCGCGTTTTGCATCTTCCGATGTAAATACGCCTTCCTTCGTTACAATTCGTTTCGGAATTTCTTTGTTAGCCAACACATCACGCACCGCCTGCATCAATTGACCGCCAAGGAGCGGGTTACACTCGACGATGAAGTTGATTTTGCCTTCGCTTGCCGCCTGGAAACCATCCTTCACGCCGTCAACGGAAATAATGACGATGTCTTTGCCAGGCTTGAGCCCCGCTTCCTCAATCGCCTGAATAGCCCCGAGCGCCATATCGTCGTTATGGGCATACAGCACGTTGATGTTCTTGTTGGCTTTCAGGAACGCCTGCATAACTTCCTTCCCTTTCGCGCGAGTGAAGTCGCCTGTTTGCGACGCAATGACCTTCAGGTTTGGATTGGATTTAATGATTTCATCGAAGCCTGCTTTGCGATCGTTCGCAGGTGCGGACCCCGTTGTGCCTTGAAGCTCAACAATGTTGACCGTTTCTTTTGTATCTTTGTACTTGTCGACGAGCCATTTGCCCGCATTTTTGCCTTCTTCCACAAAGTCGGAGCCAATGAACGTTTTATAGAGCGAAGTGTCTTTGGAATCTACCGCACGGTCAGTCAAAATCACCGGGATGCCTGCGTCTTTCGCTTCTTTCAATACCGTGTCCCAGCCGGATTCAACAACCGGGGAGAACGCAATAACGTCTACTTTTTGTTGAATGTACGTACGGATCGCTTTGATCTGGTTCTCTTGCTTTTGCTGCGCATCGGAGAATTTCAGATCGAAGCCAGCTTCCTTAGCGGAATCCTGAATTGACTTGGTATTGGCTGTCCGCCAGCCGCTTTCCGCGCCGACTTGTGCAAACCCTAGTGTGATTTTTTTGCCGGCCTGTGCCGCAGGAGCCGTCGTTGCCGCTGCTGCCGAAGTTGCCGGTGCAGTCGTTTGTTTGCTTGTTGTTGTGCTGCTTCCGCATGCTGCCGATAGCAGCACCATTGTAGAAGTTAAAACTACCCCGAATATCTTTTTCATTTTCATTTGTCTTTCCTCCCTTTATTTCACCTTGTTCTTAGCGGTGTAGCTAAATTATAGGTGAGAAGCGACAGCGGGGTATACGGAGTTTCATTTGCACTTGTTGGAATAAATTATTCACTTTTATTTATCGAGGGAAAATTTCATTGTTTTTTTATCCAAAACATGTAGTTTTTTATCGGATGATTGCGTTTTCAATAGGTTTGATTCATAATTCAAATATGAAAAGTTGGACTAAGGAACACTAAGGAAGGTACCTACCATGAAGACGATCTTTCATAAAATAACGTCTAGCCTCAGAGCCAAACTCTTAACGATGTTTGTGATTCTTACGTGCCTTCCTTTAATTATTGTCGGTCTTATTTCGTACAATAAATCTTACAATACCGTACTAGCTAACAGTAAATCGGCTACCATGCTGCTTGCAAACCAATTATCCAGCAACCTTGATAATGTCTTTATTGATATAAAAAACCTGCTTGAGCTGGAAAAGAATCCGAACGTCCTCCACTTTTTATTCACGCAAAGCAGCACAAATCTAGACGCTCGTGAGATTCTGCAAACAATGTCCTCCTATCGTCAAACCTACCAGTACAAGAGTGTGCTCAATATCACCATGATGAATTTATATGGACGCGGGATCAGTGAACGGAAAGGCGTCTTTCAATTAGATACCAATTTGTTGCATAACCCCCACTTCGAATATTTAGTCAAAAATCCCGAAACCATTTTAAATATCCCCCCTGACGATGCTTCTACAATCACCTCACTAGATGGGTTTCAATACAAGAAGCGAAATATTATTTCAATTGTTTCAACCGTGAAACAACGAGTCACACATGAAGTCATCGGATTTATTATCATTGATGTCGATGACCGGGTAGTCACTGATTTTTGCGACAATGTCACTGTCGGCAAAACAGGTTACTTCTTTGTAGCGGATGACACAGGAAAACCCATTTTTAATCCTTCCCGGGTGTCTCCCAGCAAATGGCCGAATCAGGAAGAAATTAATTCCATCATTCACAATACGTCAACAGGGACGATCGATATGACCAATGGGAAGCCTAACTTCATTTTATCAGTACCTTCCCACTCAACAGGCTGGAATATTATCGGCGTCGTACCCTTGCAAGAAATCGTACAGGAAGCCGATTCTATTCGTAAACTGATCATCGTTAGCGTGCTGTTAAGCATTCTGTTCGCGATCACCCTGCACTTCTTTGTTTCCACACGTTTGACTCGTCCCGTTCGTATCTTAAAAAATAAAATGCAATTGGCGGCATCCGGTTATTTGGAGGCTAAAGTCCCCCTTGAAGGCTCCGATGAAATCGCTGATCTCGGCCATAGCTTTAATACAATGATCGGTAAAATCAGGGACTTGCTCAATCAAAGTATTAAGGAGCAGCAAGAGATCAAGAAATCTGAGCTGCGTGCTCTTCAGGCACAGATTAACCCGCATTTTTTGTACAATACACTTGACTCCATCCTGTGGCTTGCCCAATCCGAAAAAAAGGAGCAGGTCGTTCAGCTTGTTATGGCGTTATCCAAGCTGTTCAGAATCAGCCTGAGTAAAGGTAGAGATGTCATTTCCCTGGAAACGGAAATCGAGCATCTCCAAAGTTACTTAACGATTCAGCAAATCCGCTATCGGGATATTCTTGATTATGATATTGATGTTGATCCAAGCCTGATGAGCTTGCCGATTCTCAAAATGACCTTACAACCGATTGTCGAAAATGCGCTGTATCATGGCTTAAAGAACAAACGGGGTAAAGGGATGATTCACATTCTCGGAAGACCCAATGAGGATTTGCAAGGTTTTACCATGATTGTCAAGGACAATGGCAAAGGCATTTCGGAGGAAAGACTCCAACAATTGCAAGCAGCGTTAATGGACCCTCATTTTCCTGAAAAAACAGGGAATGAAGTTTCCGGCGGCTTCGGTCTGCACAACGTGCATCGACGACTTCGTTTGTATTATGGCGAGTCCTACGGGGTACAAGTGGAAAGCATCGATGGTGAAGGCACCGTTGTTACCATTCGATTACCTAATTAACGGGGGTGAAAGGCATGAAGAAAATTTTACTCGTTGATGATGAAATTATTATTAGGGAAACCATACGCGACTGCATCGATTGGGAAAAGGAAGGATTTATTTACTGCGGCGATGCCTCCGACGGGGAAGTTGCCCTTCCCGTTATTGAGCAAGTTCAGCCGGATATCCTTATTACCGATATACTTATGCCCTTTATGAACGGTTTGGAGCTTAGCAGCATTATGCAAAAGCAGTTCCCGGATATGAAAATTATTATTCTCAGCGGTCATGCGGAATTCGAATATGCTCGAACGGCTATGCAGGTAGGGGTGCAAGAATATTGCCTGAAGCCGATCAGTCCGGCCGAACTGATCAAAGTTCTGCACAGTGTCAGTGACGTGATAGATAAAGAACGAGAAGTCAAGAACGAACTGCGGATATTGAAGGAAAAGGAGAACGAAGCCGTAGCCTTAACTCAGAGCAAATTGCTTAATGATTTGTGCAGCGGTTTTATGACCACATCAGAAGTTATCCATCATGCTACCGCCCTTCATTTAAACGTTGTGGCCCGTTATTACGCTGTTACCGTACTGGATCTTCGTGAAGCAGAGGCATTTCCCCCAGATTCGGAGACCATTCCGGCAAGCAACGAACGTCTGCTAGACAAATGTCTGCAACTTAAAGCCGACTGCGTACACTTGAGCTTTCAACGCAGCCGTTACGAAAAGGTGTGGATTATCAAAGCAGACACGTTAGACATGCTTAAACAAGAAATCAGCCTTTTTCAGGAATTGCAGAAGGAGCTGCTCGAAGAAAAACATACCCTTTCCGTCTCTATCGGTATCGGCAGTGTGCAGGATCGTCTGCAAAATGTCCATCTTTCCTTCCTAGATGCAATGGAAGATGTCCATTGGCGCAGATTGTCCCGCCTAAATCGGAACATTCTCGGCGAGACGACAAAAGAAATTCCTGATCCTTCCCGCTTTCTGGATCGAGGAACGTTCATTGACTTTTTGAAAATCGGTACGCCGGCTAAGCTCGAATCCTTCGTTCGTGAGTATGCGGCTGCTTTGAGCGAAATCAACTGGCATTCTTCTTCTTTCGGATATTATATGCTGAACGATTTGACCATTGAAACCTTTCGATCCAATAAGGATATGTACAGGCATCTGCCTGAACCGGAAAAAAATTTGGAGCAGTTTCAGCAACAGATTGGAAACATTCAATCATGGGAAGAATGTGCCGCCTATCTCGTCAAACTAATTGAACAATTTTGGACATGGCGCTCCCGTGTCTATGACAAATACAGCGATACCATTCTTAAGGTCAAAGAATATATCCAGGCCAATTTTGAGAAGGAGACGATTTCCTTACAGGATGCTGCGGAATACGTCAGTCTAAGTCCTAACTATTTAAGCAGAATTTTTAGCCAGGAAACCAATCAAACATTTATCGAATATTTGACACAGGTTCGGATTCGAAGAGCCATGGAGCTGCTAAAAAGCACGTCCTTCAAATCTTATGAAATTGCTTTTTTAGTCGGCTACAACGATCCCCATTATTTCTCAAACCTGTTCAAACGCTTAACCGGGATGACGCCAAAAGATTTCAGGAAGAACAGTGTCAACGAAGAAGCGCTGGAGTTATGGAAAGGAGACGCTGAGGATGAGAATCACTAGCTGGGCAGCTTGCACCTTTCTCCTTCTTCTGCTTCTCACAGCCTGCAAGGATTCCGCTCCTTCAGGGCCTGAACTGACTGCTTCGGCTTCCCAACATCCGGAGCTGTCAGCAGGCAACAATCACGACCGACCTCTGACCTTCGGAATTATCTATCCGCTTGCTCATCCGTTCTATGAAATGATTACGGAATCCATTGAAGCCGCGAGCAAGTCCTACCCGATTCAGCTAGTTGTCAAGGCGCCCGATGAAATTAACCTGGAGCAGCAGATCCGAATGATGGAAAACATGATTAATCAAAAAGTAGACGGCATCGCCTTAGATCCCATTGATCCCGTTGCGCTTGAGCCCTACATTAACAGAGCGGTGCAGGCCGGTATCCCAGTCATTTGCTTTGAATCGGATGTACCTGGCAGCATGCGTTCCTCCTTCATAGGGAGCAGCTACTTCAATGAAGGCATGCTGATGGGACAAATCGTTGAACGCACCCTAAAGGGGAAAGGAATGATTATGGTTGAGGGAAGCAAGGCCACTTCCACTCAGCAGAATAGCCGTCTTGCAGGGATGCTGGAATATCTCAAAACCAAAACAGATATCCAGGTACTGGAAACCCGATACAACGAAGGCAATAATGAGAAGGCCATATCAGATCTGGAAGCATTGATCGAGGAGCATCCTCATTTTGATGCACTCGTGGCTCTGGATATTATTTCCAGCACAAATGCCATCCTTGTCTGGAAATCACAAGGTTTAAAACGCTTTGCCTTGACCTTCGGCATGACCCCCGAAGTGAAAGAGGCGCTGCTAAACAGACAAATTCATGCTGTTATCTCAGAGAATGAGCAGATGTGGGGAAGTAAAATGATTGAGAAGTTACTCGCGGTTTCCAATCATAACGAGGTGTCTGAAATCACGAATACCGGTTATCAGGAAGTAACCCAAACCGAGTTTGATGGTACCTACTAGACGGCATGGCACACCAAAAAGCGGCACCGTACACCAAGTATGTTGGCTGCCGCTTTGATATTCTCAGTTCTGAAGATCCGCCGCAAGCATTAGCACATGATCACGCTTAAACGCGTACAGCGTGAAGGACAGATTGCTTTGATCTACAAGTCCGTTGTCCTGAATCAGCCTGGCTTTCATAACATAATCTCCAGCAGCCCTTTCGCATTGCGCTCACTTACCCGTGTCCAAACCGTATACTGGTGCTTCTCCTGAATCTTGTTCATGTCGATATCCAGGTTCTTTTCCATTGCCATGCCCCTTTCTGATTAGATAACCTTATATCTTCATCATAGTGGAGAAAGGTGTTGGCTTAAATGGAATTATTTATCGGAATAGTGGATTATTGTGTTGTTATCCAAAAGATCCTCTACAAGCACCGGCAGTTCAATCTGAAACGGCATGCTGCTCGCTGCACCTTCTCCACGACATCATCGGCTTCCGTCCCGAGGATATCGATCAAGGTGATCTCATTACCTTATACAGACTACCTTCTAGTTCCATATCTCACGCAATTCCCAGCATATTCTGAATCTCTGTCAGATTGGGCATAGCAGGCATCGCGCCTTGCTTGGATGCTACGATCGCTCCCACAGCATTTCCAAATGTAATCATACTCTCCGTATCCATACGGCTCAATTCATTAAAAGATTTGCTCTGCTGTAAAATTTGATACAGGATACCTCCTAAGAAAGCATCGCCTGCTCCGTTTGTATCGACAGCTTTTACCCGAAATCCATGGATATGACCTGTTGTTCCACCGGTACGGTAAAAGCATCCGTGCTCTCCCAGTGTCACTAGGATACATGGAGTTCCATATAAGCTGTACAACTGCTCAGTGCCTTTTTCCAATGAGTCCGTACTCGTTAAGAACGTCAATTCTTCCTCAGAAACCTTGAGGATATCTGCATAGGGCAGGCACTGTACAATTTGTTCTTTAGCCTCCTCGGCGTTGTCCCATAAATTCATTCTTACATTAGGGTCGTATGAGATCAGCAATCCCTTCTTTTTAGCATATGACACTGCCTCAAGAGTCGCCGACCTGACGGGCTCATGGGTCAACGATACCGAGCCGAAATGAAATATTTTTGCACGATCAATGAGGCTATAATTAATTTCATGAACATCTAGCATCCTATCCGCACCCGGCCTTCGATAAAACGTAAAGCTCCGTTCTCCGCTATTGTTTAACGTAACAAAAGCTAGTGTCGTATTTACTTCCTTTGAAAATACGAGCCCTGACGTATCGATCTGCTGAGCATTCAGCACACTTTGCAAATAAAAACCGAAGTCGTCGCTGCCGACTTTTCCGATAAAGGCTGTTTGTATGCCTAATGCCGCTAGTGCTGCTAGCACATTGGCAGGTGCTCCCCCCGGATTCTGTCGGAAGAGTCTTGAACCGTTTGGGTCGGAGAGTTGAGGCGTAAAATCAATCAGCAGCTCTCCGAACGCAACAACATCGCACATATGATCACATCCTTTCAGTCTCTATATATCTGACAACAGCTACTCCTCCTACTTATCGCTGCGCAAACGATCCAATAGCACGGCAAGCACAATGACAATCCCCGTAATGACGGTCTGCCAGAAGAAGCTAACATTTAACAGTGTCAAGCCATTTCGGATAACTCCCAAGATCAATACACCGATAATGGTCATCTGAATGCGTCCTGTTCCCCCAGCCAGACTTGTTCCTCCTAGGACAACGGATGCAATGGCATCTAGCTCAGCCATATTGCCAGCATTCGGTTGACCGGAAATCAAGCGTCCAGCAAGTACAACCCCGGCCAACCCCGCACATATCCCGCTAATTGCATATACATTAATGAGTGTTCTCTCCACCTTAATTCCGGTAAGTCTGGCTGCTTCCTCATTACCTCCGATAGCGTAAATATGCCTGCCAAACATCGTGTATTTCAGCATGATAAAAATAACGAGATAGACGCCAAGCATGGTATAGATCGGAGTGGGCACTGTCAAAAATTTGCCCGAGCCAAAAAATTTGAACTGTTCGGATGTTAAAATAGTTGGCAAACCACCGCTTATGACATAGGCTGCCCCTCTTATATAAGTCATACTTCCTAATGTAACAATGAACGAAGGCAGCTTGGTTCTTGCAGTCAAGAAGCCATTGACCGATCCAGCCAGAAAACCCACTGCAATCCCGGCGAGCATGGAGACATATGGATTAACACCTTGTTTGGAAAGAAGCACGGAAACAACTCCCGCAAGCGCAATCGTAGATCCAACAGATAGATCAATTCCACCTGTTAAAATAACCAAGGTCATTCCCGCTGCAAGAATTCCGTTAACGGAAGATTGCTTTAAAATGTTAAGGATATTATTCGTATCCGTAAAGTTCGGTGCAAAAATTGCCAGTATGATACAGATCGCAACCAGTACGAGCAGCATTCCAAGTTGGTTCCATACTTTTTTGATGGTAAAAGTGTTATTGAATTTTTTCCCCGCCAATATTTCGGTTCCTGCACTCATTTGATTTCCCCCGTTGCATAGTACATGATTTTTTCTTGCGTCGCGCCCTCACGCTGCAAATTTGCCCGTATCTTCCCCTCGTGCATGACGAGAATTCGATCACTTAGCGCCAATATCTCCGGCAGCTCGGAGGATATCATGATCACAGCCAGGCCATTTTTGGCTAGTTTATGAATAACTTTGTGAATCTCCGTCTTAGCGCCAATATCTACGCCTCTGGTCGGTTCGTCCAGCAGTAAAACTTTCGGCTTAATGGATAGCCAGCGTGCCAGTAGCACTTTCTGCTGATTCCCGCCAGATAAGCTGACAACCTTCAGTTCTTTGCTTGCCGTTTTGATCCCTAATTCCCTGATATAGTTGTCTGCTTCATGATTGATTTGATTCCAATCCAGGAGAGAAGCCTTCCTATATCGGAACATTTCAGCCATCATGATGTTTTCTTTCACTGACATATTTAAAAACAATCCTTGCTCTTTGCGGCTTTCAGGTACATGCGCGATGCCATGCCGCATCGCATTTTCAGGCGATTGTATAACTACAGGTTTTCCGTCAATTTTAATCTCACCTGCAGTAATTGTAGATAAGCCGAAAATAGCACGTACGAGTTCTGTTCTACCCGCTCCTACTAAGCCTGAAATTCCCACAATCTCTCCCGAATAAACTTCCAGGGATATGTCCTTCACCTGGCGGTTATCGCATAAACCTTTGACATCCAGAACCGGAGTTTTATTCGAAATCCAGCTTGTGTGTGACGGAGGTTTTTGAAATAATTCGTTCAGTTCGCGTCCTACCATTGTTTTGACAAGATGATCGGGGTTTGTTTCGGTAATGGGTACTGATGCAATCCACTGTCCATCCCGCAATATCGTGCAGCGATCAGAGATTCTGAATATCTCATCCATCCGATGGGAGATGTACACGATAGCAACGCCTTTTTGCTTTAATTCGTTAATAATAATAAAGAGCTTCTCGATTTCTTTGTGCGTCAAGGATGCCGTCGGTTCATCCATTACCAATACTTCGGCTTCGATGGACAAGGCTCTGGCTATTTCGACCATTTGCTGCTGGGCCACGCTTAACGTTGACACATACGCTCTTGGATCCAATTCAGAGCCAATCGATTGCAGCAAGGTGCGGGCTCGCTGATGAACCTGCTTCCAGTCCACCATGCCAAACTTGTTCCTTGGAAATCGGGTGCCCATTAATACATTTTCCCCAATCGTAATGTTCGGAGAAAGATTTAACTCCTGATGAATGACGCTGATGCCATGCTCACGAGCTTCCATGGCATTATGCCAGGCGGTATTTCTCTCGCGATAGACAATGCTTCCTGTATCGGGACGGTGAATGCCTGCCATGATTTTCATCAAAGTAGATTTGCCTGCACCGTTCTCACCCATTAAAGCATGTACTTCACCTTTGTACAGGTCGATGTTAACATTATTTAATACGGTAACGCCTGAGAAAGACTTTGAAATCCCCTGCATACTCAATACGATGGTTGATTTAGACGTCGGATTCTGTTTACTTTCTGTTCGTATAGCCTCCATGCTCTCACTCCAGCCCAATGTTTTGTATACCGTTTCTGGTTGATGGAAGATAAGTGATGCGGTCCCTTAACGGGCGCCGCATCGTAGAATAATTTGTTTCGAACTTACCAGCCTTTATATTGGTTTACGTTTTCTGTCGTAACGAATTCACAAGGAAGCTTAATTAACTCATCGACTTTTTCTCCAGCTAGAATTTTAAAGCCTGTATCTACCGCAATCGTAATCATATTAAAAGGAGCTTGAGCTGATGAACCGACAAAGCTTTTGTTTTCTTTGAGCGTCGTTACAGCATCCGGAGACCCGTCTACGCCAACGATAAACATCTCTTTATCTCGACCCGCCTGCTCTGCAGCAATTTTCGCTCCGATACCGGTTGGATCATTAATAGCGAATACCGCATCAATCGTTCCTTTACCGTTTGCTTGCAGGATGTTCTCCATCTTGGACAATGAAGTTTCACGATTGCCGTTTCCATTTTGTTTCGCCACAATTTTAATATCAGGGGAACCTTTAATAGCCTCCATGAATCCTTCAATACGGTCAGATACAGCAGATACGGGAGGGCCATCCATCACGACGATATTTCCTTTTCCATTCAGACGCTTGACCAAATATTCACCTGCGATTTTACCAGCCTGCACGTTATCCGAAGTGACGCTTGCATTCACTCCGCCTTCGGAGATGGTGTCAACAGAGATGATCGGAATACCGGCAGCCTTGGCTTCGCCTACCGCTGCAGCAATCCCTTTGGTGTCTACGGAGCTTAGAACAATCATGCTCACCTTTTTCGTAATAAAATCTTCGATTTGAGCAGTTTGCGTAGCTAAATTATCCTCAGCGCTAACAGTAATGACCTCTGCGCCGTGCTTTTTGGCAGCTTCAGTCGCTCCCTTGGACATGGCAACAAAGAATGGATTGCTAAGGTTCTGCACTGTAAGTCCGATCACAACCTTCTTCTCCGGTGCAGGTGTAGGATCAGCTGCTTTCGTGGCTGCTGCCGGCGCTTGTGTTGCTGCCCCTCCGGATTGCGCCTGTTCGGTCTGACTGCAGCCTGTAAGCGCAAAGATAAGAACTATAAACATGAATAATAAGATTTTGATTGATTTCATATGAGCATTCCTCCGAATTTTTCGCATGTTGAACAAATATTCTTTCGTAAAAATCAATTACATATGAGATAATAAGCTTGAAGTTGCATGACCTGGAACATGTAGGAGAGTCCGTCTGGCTACTACGTTTGCCGACACACTAGCCATTTAATGAACTCTTTTGCATGTTCTTTTTTCTACTCCTCCTTTCTGCTTGCCATCAGCCCTTGCCCCCACTAAAGCTTTGCATGCAGATGTTTACCGTACACTACAAACAAAGTTCACCTCCCTGCAAGAGAGCTGTTGGTTAACTCTGTTTTCATCATACATTCGTGACAAGTTTAAAATAATAGAATATCTTCTTGAGATTGTTGAATTTTTTCTACTGAGTGCTGGGAATTATGAATTATGCCTACATACAAAAAAACCTAACCTGATATCGTGTATCAGACTAGGTTCTTTTTTCTAAGGCTATTCCATAACTGGCAGTACGATACTCACGGTTGTTCCTTGCCCTAAGGTGCTATCGAATCTTAGCCCATATCTTTCGCCGCAATGAAGCTTAATCCTCAAATCCACATTCTTCACGCCGATCCCGCTGCCCTTCGAGGACGTGTGCTCTTTTTGAAATAAGTTCTGAATTTCCTCCGGTGACATCCCGATCCCATTATCGCTGACCTGAAGAACAATTTCATCTCCAATGCGGCTTCCGCCTACTGTAATCTTGCCTATTCCCGGAATGTTTCTGATCCCGTGATAAATAGCATTTTCTATCAGGGGCTGCAGAATAATTTTAATTACCTTACAATGATGGATGTTTGGATCTACGTGAATATCAAAATCCAATTTCGATTTATAACGCATTTTTTGAATGGTCAAATAGCTCTTGATATGCTCAACTTCATGAAAAACAGATATGAATTCCTGTCCATTACTAATGCTTAATCGGAACAATTTAGCCAAAGCTGCCGTCATGAGCACCACTTCTTTAGACTTCTCACACTCTGCCATCCATATGATTGAATCGAGCGTATTGTATAAAAAATGCGGGTTAATCTGCGCTTGCAGCGCTTGCAGCTCGATCTTCCGCTTCGTCTCCTGCTCCTTGACGTTTTGCAGCATCAACTCCTTGATCTCCATTGTCATTCGGTTAAAACGGCTGCTTAAATGTCCGATCTCATTTGAGGCTTGCATATCGACCTGCGTGTCAAAGTTCCCTTTCTCCACTTCCTTCATGGAGCGTTCCAACTGCTTAATAGGTTTGGAAATACGCAAAGATAATATAACCGAAAGCAGCACTGCGATAATTAAAAAAGCTATACCTCCGAAGAACGTATACATTTTCAGCTCATATTTATTGGATACCAGCTCGTCCACATAAGTAACTCCGACAATTTTCCATCCTGTGCTTTGGGAGGTTTTGATTGTATACATCCGGCTATTCTTTCCCTCTGACGTTACAAAGCTGCTGCCAGGAGTATTCATTACCTGTGAAATTAGTTCCGTCTTCTGGTTCTCATTGATTAGCTGCTGATCCGGATGGTACACAATGTTTCCGTCTGCATCTAATATAAAAACATATCCGCGATCCCCTAGTTTTATCTTGTTACAAATATCGTTGATCACGCTGTAATTCAAATCTACAAGCAGAACACCGAGCTTCTCCCCGTCAACATCGGTATTCAGCTCACGGCTTAAAGATATAACCGAATTGTAATCGTTAAGAATCATATTCTGCACGTGTGAAGAAGATATAACGACCTTGCCCTTTGCTTCGACTGCCTTCTTGTACCAGCTTTGCTCGGTCGGAATGATTTTAGGATTCAGTTCGATGTATTCGTTGTAAGGAATGACCTCGCCATTCGTGCCGAATATCAGGATGGAAGATATATCTTTTCTCGTATTTAATACCGTGTTTAATTGAAATGAGATCTTCTGTCTTAGATCTTCCTTGGCACTGGAACCTAGATATACCTGTTTAAGAAGAAATTCTTTGATATCATAGCTGGAGAGAACCATTCGGGAAATATTGTCCATATAAGTCATATAACTATCAATATTTGAGCTCAATTGCCCCATAAGCTGGTAGGTATAGTCCCGGGAATTTTTTTTTACAACCTCGGTAGACAGTGTATAAGACATCCATGCGATTACCGTTATAGTAACAACGATTAGGCACGAAAATGCGACTGCAATGGTTGATTGGATGCTTTTAAATTCAAAAAAACGCATGATTCGATGCCTTAGCAAATCCAGCCCTCCTTATAGCATTTTGCGAAATACAGTCGGAGTTATTCCAGTTGCTTTCTTAAAAATCAAATTAAAATAATGCGGGTCGGCATAACCAATCCGATCTGCGATTTCATAGGTTTTGAGATCCGTGCATTTAAGAAGCTCTTTCGCCTTCTCAACACGAATTCGAGTTAAGTAGCTGATGAACGTTTCCCCGGTGTGATTTTTAAAAATAAGACTAAAGTAGCTCGTGCTCAGTGCCAAATACTTGCAAACCGTATCCATCGATATATCGGAATCAGCGTAATGTGATTGAATATACGCCTCCGCTCTCACAGCCTGCAGTTTACAGAAGTTGTTTCTGCTATCAGCAATAACACCTGATAAATGCAAGCAATATGCTTTCAGCCAATTCTCAATCTCATCAATAGTTTTTAACCTATATATATCGGTCAAAGGACTTGAAACCTCATGTTGATGCGATTCGTGGATCTCAAGCTCTTCCATCATGTCCCATATTGATACGATAATTTGCTGAATATGTATATAGCAGCGTTCCATAGAGTGATAGGATTCCTTTAGATTGCTGATAATACTTTCTATCATCTCTTCAATTTCAAGCTGGGTCCCAGACTTTAAGCCCGCGATCAGCTTTCGATCCCAGTACCGCTCGTAAGGAACTCCCTCGTTCATCTGCCCTTCTACGTCGCCGATTTGAATGATCCGATTTTTTCCTAGGAAGAATCGGTATTCCAGTGCAGTAGTTGCCCTTCTATGCGAATGGTGAATAGCTGCTAACGAATGACAAATATCCCCCACCCCAATGGATACAGTAAATTTGAGATACGACGATACGGATTGATTAATTTCCTCCAATACAGTTAGTGCGTCTTTACGCAACGTTTCCGTTTGTTCTCCAAACAGGATTACAATCGTTTGATCGTTATGATTTTGGAATACAATCCCGTTGTCAAGCTTGGAAATGATTTCACCTGCGATATTACACACAGCAAAATAAAGCAGCTCGCTTTCGTTCTCCGGATAATATCGCTGCAGCTCTCCATGATCGTCTACATCGATAACTGCCACGATGAAATGATCCCCAGATATTTGAATATTTAAAAAAGAGAGCTTATCTTTGAGCTCACTTTCGCACACATCCCCGTTTACCAATTGATTCAGGAACCGCTCTTTAACAAGCGGCAAGCTTTCCCTTAGCTGCTGCTTTAACTTGCTAAGATCCTCCAACTGATGATTCTCTTCATCAAGTTCCGCCTTGACCTTGCGTAAAATATGACGCAATTCTTCCGCAGTGTTCGGTTTAAGAATGTAATCATGAACCTTCAGCTTTACAGCCTGCTGTGCATACTCAAACTCATCATACCCCGTTAAAATAATCACTTTGGTTTGAGGATAATGTTCAAACAAATAGCGCGTTACCTCCAGCCCGTCCATCCGAGGCATGTTGATATCGGTTAACACGACATCGGGTGGAACTTGTTCAGCCGCCTGCAGTACCCCAAGGCCGTTCTCGTAAGCCCCAATTACCTCGAAGCCCAGCTCACCCCAATTCAAGCTGTCCCGTATTCCTTCTCTTACAATGTCTTCATCATCCGCTATGATAATCTTGTACATTTCAATCACCACCATACTTAAGGATTTTTCTGCCGTACTACCAACCTTTGTAGGTTTCTACGTTATCTTGCGTAATCAAATCAACCGGGATCTTGATTAACGGTTCAATTTTATCGCCTTTCAGAACTTTGAAGCCTTCATCCATCGCCAGCTTAATCATCTCAAACGGATATTGTGCGGAAGTAGCGGCGAAGCTCTTCTTTTCCATCAAAGCTTTAACGGCATCCGGCGCACCGTCTACTCCTACGATGAATACATGTTTGTCTCGTCCTGCTTGTTCTACAGCGATATTCGCCCCAACTCCCGAGGGATCGTTCGTTGCAAATACTGCGTCAATCGCTCCAATCCCCTTGTCCCGCAGCAGCAATTCCATTACCTTGATCGTTTCTTCACGGCTTCCATAGCCATTCTTGTTGGCTACTATCTTAATTCCGGGAGTAGAATGAATGGCATCTTTAAAACCCGTGATCCGTTCCGTCACCGCAGATACAGGCGGTCCGTCAATTACGACCACATTGCCTTTCCCTTGTAATCGTTTCGCTACGTATTCCCCAGCCAATTTGCCCGCAAGGTAGTTATCCGAGGTAACGACGGTGTTCACTCCCCCTTGTGCTTCTACATCAACTGCTATGACAGGAATGCCGGCAGCTCTGGCTTCACTAACAGCTCCTGCTATCCCTTCGGAATCCACGGCGTTTACTAAAATGACACTTACCTTTTTCTTTATAAATTCCTTGATTTGTTCAGTTTGCTTAGCTAGGTCCCCATCTGCGTTAACCGTGATGACATCCGCATTATGAAGGATTGCGCCAGCCGTTGCTCCTTTAGACAAGGCTACGAAAAAAGGATTGTTAAGATTTTGTAGCGTGAAACCCACCACGACTTTTTTTTCAGGCTCGGGTGTTTCTGCAGCTGCAGGAGCGATCGTTTTTGTCGGGAGTTCCGGTGTTGGACTCGAAGAGCAAGCAGTAAGCGCTATTAAACTTATTGTAAATAATACCCCGAAGACGAATTTATGAATCTTCATAGCACCCTCCCCTAATTTTTTTGTCATTTATTCGACAAGCCCGCATTGTTATCCTCTGAGCATCATAAATCAAATTAGACTCGATTATCGATTTGCTAAGTAATGGCATCGTTGATCCAGGTACTGTGATCATGCCTGATGGTTCAGTTAATTTCCATTCCTAGGAAAAATTGACTCGCCAGGACGCAGCATCCTATTTATCAAAAATATTGATTCCGTAAGAGTCAGACTACAATAATTACTACAGCGGCAGCCAAGGATGAGAATATCAAAGTCCTAAACTGCCGCTGCTTTAAGACAGCTAGATTTTTTGCTCGTCTGTATGATTGAATTTCTCTAGCTGTTGAATAATCAATTCCTTTCGTTGTATCGAATGATTTCAATGGGTATCCAACTAACTCCACATTCGTGCGATAGTATGACTCCTCTCATTTTCTGATCGATTATCGTTACCAATTGCAATCCCCTTCTCTTCACGATGTGTATTCATAAAAGTTGTGTTACCCAGTGGATAATATATACCTGAGTAATAATATACAAGCCATCGTCTGCTCCTGAGTCAAGGGAGCAGACGATGGCTTGTAGTCATAGCTCTATAATTTTTAAATCACCGCTTCGCCTTATAAAACTCATGATACAGCTTCATTAACGCCCGCTTCTCTATCCTTGACACATACGAACGCGAAATGCCCAGCTCCTTCGCAATCTCCCGCTGCGTCCGTTCCTCGCCGCCTAGCTCCAACCCAAATCGCCCGACGACGACCTCTTTCTCCCGGTCATCCAATATATCTTTTAAATTCTTATAGATTTTGCTCTTCTCAATCTTGAGCTGCACCTTCTCCACGACATCATCGGCTTCCGTCCCGAGTTATCGATCAAGGTGATCTCCTTGTTCAGCTAACGTGTCCCGTTAGTGTAATCACCGGAAGTTATTTTTCTCTGCTGAATTTGCCTTTTTAATTACATCAATATTAAATGTGTGCTTGGCATTAGTATAAGCAACCCTGTAATGCGGATACTTTTGGTTTTACTTCATTTACGTCTATGTCCTTTGTTGTTTTTACTTCCTCTCTTCAGATCGTCTAAACAAACTAGTTAAAGCGATTGAGAGGCAATCTAATTTCAAATACAGTCTCTTGTACGCAGCTAGACACTGTGATCGAGCCCTCATGCGCTTCGATGATGCTTTTTACGATGGCCAGGCCAAGTCCGGATCCGCCCGTTTGCTCTGAACGCGATTTTTCTGCGCGGTAAAATCGTTCAAAAATGTGCGGTAAATCCGAAGCTGGAATTTTTGGCCCATAATTTTTGAGCTGTACAATAACTTGATCAGCTCTTTGTGTAACGGATACATCGATGTATTTGCCAGATTTACTATACTTCATCGCATTGGAAATGAGGTTTTCCAAAGCACGCATCATTTTCTCCCCATCAGCGAGGATGACAGCTTTGCCTGTCTGATTCGACAGTCGGATTTCCATACCCGCTTCACTCAACTGAAACGTAAAATCCGCCACTAACTGGCCGATGAGTGCATGCATATCGATGACCGTACGATTCAAAATGTTTTTGCCGTAACTCATTTGCGTATATTCAAACAAATCATTGACCATTCGTTCTAATCTGCGTGATTTCTCATAAGCAATATCGGTATAATATCGGAGTTCAACCTCATCTTTGTAACGATCCTGGCCGATTAATCGCAAATAACCAATAATTGAAGTAAGTGGAGTCCGCAAATCATGGGAGACATTCGTAAACAATTCGCTTTTCGATTGTTCCGCTTGAAGTTCCAATTCCTGGGCATGTTTTAACTTGTCTACGATCCGATTGATCCCGCTGGCAAGTTCACCTAATTGACCTTCTTTCGATTGGACAGGAATCCGCTGCGTAAAGTTGCCATCTGCAATCTCCCAGACGATTTGGTTGATCTGCACAAAATATCGAATCTTTTTATAGTTCAACAAGAGGAAAAAGCCAAGAGAAATAATCAGCCCTAAAATCGTATAGCAGGTATGAATGCCGATTTTATCATCAAGAATATTGAAAATTGTCCACGCCAGACTATTGCCGGACTGCAGCAGAACTTTGAAAGAAAAATAGATCCAAAACAGGATGATCAGCATAATCGCACAACTGATCGTAAACTGTATCAACATTTTTAAGATGATCCGCTTTTCAAGGTTATTTTTCAATTTTATAACCTACTCCCCAGACCGTTTGGATCAGCTTGTAACCCAACTCTTTTTCCAATTTGTCTCTCAGGTTGCTGATATGGACCATGACTGTATTATTCGATAAGTAGTATTTTTCTTTCCACACTAGCTGAAAAATTTCCTCTGCCCCGAACACCCTCCCCGGATGCTGAGCTAAGAGATAAAGAATTTCAAATTCACGGCTTGTGAGTGGAATGTCATGGCCATTGGAGAATACCTGGTGGCTCATCTTATTGATCTCGATGCCGTGTATGTTCAGTACATGTCCCGATACTGCTTTCAGTTCCGGGTTATATTGAAGCGAACGGCGAAGAAGAGACTTCACTCTGGCCGCTAACTCCATTGGATTAAAAGGTTTTATCAGATAATCGTCCGCACCGGACATCAAGCCTAGGATCTTATCCATGTCTTGTGTTTTGGCGCTTAACATAAGAATTGGTATCACCGATGTCTCCCTCACCTTGCGACACACTTCCATACCGTCCATTCCCGGCATCATGATATCGAGAACGATCAAGCTGATCTCATCCTCTTTCAGCGCCGTTAACGCTTCCTCTCCATCATGTACTTGCCGGATTTGAAAGCCTTCATTTTTCAAATAAATAGAAATCAAATGAGTGATTTCCTTGTCATCGTCCACGACTAATATTGTTTTCGTCATCTTGTCCTCCATGGTCCCATTCGATACTGTAAGATTATCAATTCGGAATAAATAATATTTAAATTTTTTCTTAAAAAGTTCTTAAGAATTGTACATAGACAACAAAAAAAGAACGCAAATGGTTTCCCACGCGTTCTTTGTAATTCAATGAGTTAGCCGACAGCAGGATCTCCCGGATTCCATTGCTTAAACGGCGGCACCTTGTATGTCTTTCCATCCATATCGACATAGGAAATTGTGCTCGTCAGTCCGTTCCAATTAGCGAATTCAGCTTTCAACCGAGCGCAGGCTTCATCAAATTGTTGTTGCGTCATGTTGCCGAAAGCAACTGATTCGGAGTACGCTTTGAGCGTTTGCGCAAAACGTGTTGTTTTGAATTCGCCCAGCGTCAAAGGCGTTTTTGTGTAGAGGCCGCTGGCATCTTGATTGTATATGGATCCGATGATGTTGGCATCATTGAACTGTACTTGAGCAGATGCTTGTAGAGTTGCTTTGGCTGGTACTTGTGCGGGTGCAGCCGATTCTGAAGGATTTGTTGCGGCAAAGGCAGTAGCTGCCGTTGTCAGGATTAGCGTTGCAAGAGATGCAGTCAGGATTACTTTTTTCATTTGTAACACTCCTTATTCATATTTGTTGTCGTTGTCGACATCTTTAATATAAGGGTTTGTTTTTAAGAGCTTTTAAAGTAAACCTTAAGAAACATAAAGAAGCTTGGATCGGAACTATTTGTGCATTTTACTCTGACACAAATTACACTACATAAAAAAATAAAAGCTTGATTTCTCAAGCTTTTTTTTAATGGTTATGTAGACACTTTTGTGCCATTGGACAAAAACAATAATTGTCGGATGACAAGAACTTGATGCTTTAATACCTTCATTCTCTCATAATATATTTGTGGTAAAATCACTTTCTTTATCTATTGTTCTAATTGGATAGATTGCCGAAGTATCCTGCCAGTTACTTTAACGGAAAACGTAATCAAAAAACCAAAATCCCATTAAAGGGAATTCGGTTTTTCTCTAGTAAACGGTATTCAACTTTACCGCGGTAACGATCCCGTGGATGTTAAATTAATCATTGTTCTTCGCTTTTCCTGGATCCGAAGGCATTTTGTCCAAAATATCAATGACGCCGCCTGCAATTTCAAGAGCGAACTCTTTGGTGTCTATTTCTTTGTTGGTGAGCACGATCACTTCCATATTTTCTTTGGTATTGATAGCATTGAAGCCGAGATAGCCTGAAATTTCACCGTTGTGCCATTTCCAGTCTGAAGACTGCTTCAACTTGCTTCCATCAACCCAGCCGTAGCCGTAGCTTTCTTGCACGGGAGTCGTCATCTTTTCAAAGGATTTCTTGCTGAGCAGCTTTTCGGATGTTAGTGCCTGGTCAAATTTAAGCAAATCGCCTACTGTGGAATACAAGCCTCCAGCAGCTTCTGCATAAGACATGTCCATGAATGGTGTAGGTTTCCCTTCTGGATCTCCCCCAACCGCATGATTGCGAACAATAGGCTCATTAATGTCTACGCCGGATCTCGTCATATTCGCCGGTTTGATGATGTGTTCATTCACATAATTATCCCAAGTTGTGTGAGACACTTGTTCAATGATTAGTCCTAGCAAGTGATAACCAATATTGGAATAACTATACTTTGTTCCCGGATCAGAATTAAGCTTTTCTGCTGCCCGTTTACCTACTTCCAGCATTTTTGCTGAGGAATAATACGCGGCTGGCTCTTTGCCCAATTCCTCTAAAAACGCTTCATCGCCAATTCCGGATGTATGAGACAACAGTTGATGTACAGTGATTTTATCCCCGGATGGGAAGTCAGGAAAAAATTTGTTGATCGGATCATCAAGGTTTAATTTGCCCTGCTCAACAAGCTGCATCACGGCAACAGCCGTAACTGATTTAGAGACAGATCCGATGCGAAATATCGTTTCGGAGTCGTTTTTTGTATGTGTAGTAAAATTAGACTCACCAAAACCTTTCGACATGAAGACCTTTCCGTCTTTCGCTACGAGAACGGTGCCGTTAAATTTTTTGCTTTGCAACAACTCATCGATTTGCTTGCTTATTTGTTTATCATGGCTGTCTGCGACAACCGATGGCGTCGGTGCTTTCGCAGACACGTTTATCGTTTGAGTCACACCAATAGCACCCAAAGCTAAAGCAGAAATCGTTAGAGTAGCGATAATTTTTTTCATGGTTTATTACCTCCAAAGTATATGTTTGTTTGCGAGTTGGTTATTTGGATACAGGTAAACCTTTTTCTCCAATTGTGATATCTCCACTTGAAAGTATATATCGATATGATTCCAATAAATTTTGGAGAAGTTGTATTAATATAAATGTTTAGCCAGTTGGTCTTTTACCCAAATCATCTGACCCATCGTTCCTGTTGCGACGAGATTTTCCAAATAAAGCTGCTGATTGCTCTTCTCTATTGAAGTACCTTTAAGATGGTCTGCAAGTTCAGTTACTCTAGAAGCGATGTGTATTTGCTGACATCTCGATAAGATCCAAATGACCAAAGATATCTGTCTTCCTCCCCCCTTTGCTATTGGTGGATTGCTAGTATCAATGTTTGAGGTGACTAAGTTGTCCTCTGTAAATATACAATTATTTAGTTAACCGAACAACTAGACCTAAGTCTAGTTAGTGTAAATCTAGTTAATCTGAGAGCATAAATAAAATAAGCTTAGATATTCCCTGCCATCCGTCGGGGAACGAGGTCAAGTTCTTGTCATTCGGCTTTAATAAGAACTTGACACATTAATATAAAAAACCGCAATTTATGCGGCCTTTAATGAGATAATGTACTTGTCGCGGTATACACCGCTACATGCAATGGCGTCCAGCCACTCAAAACTCTTAGAATTTATATCCGCTCCGTTCTGAAGCAAGAACTTTATTACCTCTTATTGCTCATTTTCTACAGCTATATTTAGTAAAGAACGACCACTATTTATACACTCATAATTTGCATTAATACCCCTTGAATAAAGGGATTTTACGCACTCGATATCACCATTCGCGACTCCTCTAAATGTAGTAACTTTTTAAAAGTCACATTATTTTCACTAGTCAACGAAATAAGGGAAGACATATTGGGTATGATAAATAAGAGCTTATTTGCGTTAAAATTAATCATCCTGCTTGGATTCGGTCCTGACAAGAACTTGATGGCATAACTAGCAAGAACTTGATCTCATCTACACCAGATTCGATTTTTCGGACGAAAAGAATATATATCCTTTGGAAAATGAGAAATCTTCGCCTTGCAATATCGCTTTTACGTCAACAAGATGCTTCATAGATAAACCAAGTGCAGACCTGACCTTCCCGCTAAGTATCTGCATTAAAAAGACTTTCATACGCCCGTCATTCAATACGATAATTGATTTGTTGTAACATGGTCGGTATTATCCCCGGTTCCTCATTTGTCAAGAATAATTTCTTTAGTATATTCTCATCGTTTTCTAATAAACAAGCCGCTTCCCCGTCCAGCTAACGGTTTCCGTCACCCCTAGCAATTATTAGGAGATCTCAGCTGTGCTACACTAGGTTCCAGATACGGATAAGCCGTACACAACCTTAAGGAGGGGAACAACTATGATGAAATTACATCAAGTATGGAGTAAGCGCTTGGCTATCTTGGCACTAGGGACAACCATCGCCATCTCAGGTGGTGTTATCAGTAGCCCTCAGCTTACTAAGGCTGATACGATATCCGCTTCCGCAACTTCGACTTCATCTAAAGCCAATGCCATTATTGCATTCGGCAAAAAATATTTAGGTACACCTTATAAATTTGGTGCCAAAGTCGGTCAGACCCGCAATTTCGATTGCTCGACATTAACGAAATACATCTATGGCAAATACGGCGTCAGCTTGCCGCGTACCGCAGCGCAGCAGTCCAAAGTAGGCCGTCACGTATCGAAGAGCAACTGGCAGAAGGGCGATCTTCTCTTCTTCTCCGTACCGGGCCGACCAGGTGTAGGACATGTTGGTGTTTACATCGGCAACAACCAGATGCTGAATACGTACGGAGCCGGTGGCGTAAAAATTACGAAACTGAACTCGTATTGGAACTCGCACTATATCACAGCCCGACGCGTCCTGTAATTGGCAGGCTTAATGAAAAAAGAACTGTTCATCTCTTGCAGATGAATAGTTCTTTTTAGTACAGCCAGAATAAAAGTGATTTCTTCACGGTTTATTGTAAAATCCCCGATTTTACAGGGATCTGAAAGCACTCATGTTTGTGTCGCCGGACACGTTTGTATTTATCTTAAATAGCTATGAGAGAGCAATTCTTGGAGTGCAAAATAAGGTTTTATTCCGGTTTCCGTTACATCCAATCTTTCACATGAATGTCCCTGATCGATCGTACAATCATGTCCGCGTTTGAAAGATCCTGATTTCCGGAATTCGGATTCTGAAAACCTATGCACTTCATTCCAGCAGCTTTAGCGGCCTTCACGCCATGGCCCGAATCCTCAATCACTAGGCAATGCTCTGGGGAAACTCCAAGCAAGCTAGCTGCTTTCAAAAAAATATCCGGATCAGGTTTGCCCTTCTCCACTTCATAACCGCTAATGATACAATCAAAATTAGAAGCAATTCCGAGTTTATCCAGTACTGCTTCAATAAAGGCTCGGGACGACGAAGAAGCGAGTCCAATCTGAATATGATGATCCGATATAGATTGAATCAAATCTACGATACCGTCAATAGCAAAAGCATCCTTCTCCCTCAACAGGGAGATCTTATGGTTCAACTGCATACTAAGCAGCTCTGGAAGCGAGGTCTTCAAGCCATATTTTAAGATTATTTGGGTTAGCATATCCGGGTCTCTCATTCCTACATAGACCTCGAGATCTGCGACGCTCATTTCAATCCCAAACGTCTTCATAAGAAGCTGATCAGAACGGAAATGAAGCGGCTCACTGTCGATAATAACTCCATCCATATCGAATAAAACGGCTTTCAGCATCAAATCATTCCTCATCTTATACATAGTCAAGTAATAGTTCTGCTTTCAGTATAGCATTAATCAAAATAAAGGCTAATCTCCAAAAGAAGTGTGATCATATAGTTCTCCAATTTTGTCGTTCAACTCATCCAATCGAACAAAACGGTCTGTTCGTAAATACTCCCTGTGATGATTCATAAAGAGCATGGTTGGGACTGAAAATACTAAAAAGTTAGCTGCTACTTCTTCGATCTGGTCAGCATTAATGTGCCCCAATTGAATATTAGGATATTTCAGTAGTAAATTTTGCAATTTCGGTAGTAGCGCATGGCACACCGAACATTCCGGTCTGGATATATATAAGAAACTTAGCTCATTCTTATCAAGAAATGTTTCTATCTCATCCATCGAGATCAATTCATACATTTCTTTCATACTGTCACCTCCAGACGCCTCGCATCATCTCTTCTTCTCTTAATTTGTATTTTACGACTTTTACTTAATTGCTGTGTTTATTTTATCTTTTCCTCCATTTTCCAAAACAATTCAGTGATATCGAGTTACTACAACAAAGAACGCACCTAGAAAGAAACTTCGATCTCTTAAGACTGGTAAGGGATCGCTGCATATGTATTGCAAAGCTTCGAGTTTACTATGGCATCGTACCTAATCTAAATTAAATCTCATACAGTTCCAAAGGAACTGGCTCCTTCTACATAAAAACAAGCATGCCTCATCCATAACATCGTCACAGAAGGAGCATGCCTGCATCTTAAATCAAAATTAGGATGTAACAAGGCATTTATAAATTCAGGTAGTTATTCAACGAGCACCCATAGGTACATCAGATTTTGGCGAGTAAATACTGATATAATCAACATACGGATCTGTATTTACTTGATCAGGAGTCGCAACAATGATTTTTAATTGGAAGTCACCCATGTTGTAGACAAGTGTTTCTTTATTGTCATTTTGCTTAGTCTGATCAGGGTTACCCCAAGTTTGTTTGATTTCTGAAACAGTCAATTTTGTAATATCTCGTAACGGATCTACTGTAGACCCGAACGCTCTGATTTCTGAAAGAACTTCACCTGTGCCAACTACAAAAGTAAAACTACCACTTCCCATACCTCTAGAGTAGCTTTCGGAATATTCCCCTTCTTGGTTCCTTGTGTCCGCTATTCCCCATTTTTGATGCACTTCATCAATCAGTGTAGTTCCTACAACAAATTCGCTCCCTGGCACTTTACCTTGGTTCGCCAATTGCTTTATTTGCATGAGCATAGCTGCATGATCAGGATCACCAGAAACTGTTCCTGGATCAACAACGACTCCGGCATTTTGCAAACGATCTAACAAGGTCGCTGCTTCTGCACGAGACAATGTGTTTTGAGGATTGAAGTGTCCTTGACCATCGCCTTGGATGATTTTGTTTTGTACCGCAGTTGCGACATAAGGCCGAAGCGCTGCAGAAATGCTGTCAGCATCAGTAAACTGTGTATGCAAAAGTTGGTCAGCAGAGACTGCATCAAGTAATTGAAGCGACGGCGTCTCTTTCTTTAAAATTTTAACCAAAGTTACAGTTACGTCTTCTCTTTTTGCTCCTTGAGCTGGAAGGAAGTCTAATCCGCCATTAATATCGACATAAGAGTCAAAGTAGGCTTTTGTTGCTTCCACAAAGTTAAATGACCAACGAGTAGGAGGGACATCTTTAAAGTCTTGCGTCGTTGATGTATTTTTCAAATTAAACATTCTTGCAACCATTACTGAAAATTCCTCACGTGTCACGTGATTTTCCGGTTTGAAATGATGGTTCTCATCACCCTCCAGGATACCTTTAGCAATAAGCTCTTTAATGTATTTCTCCGCCCAGTGACCTGCAATATCGTCCAAGTCAATCTTCTTTCCGCCCGCAGTATTTACATATTGTCCGGAATCGTTGACTTCCTTTCTATCGCCAATGATTCCGCCTGACGTATTTACGTATTGTCCAGAATTATTAACTTCCTTTCTATCGCCAATGATTCCCCCTGCAGTATTTACTTGCTGACCTTGTTCATTGGTTTGATATTTCTCGCCGTTTATAAAACCGTCTGTGCTTGCGGCGAAAGCATGTGGAGCACTAGCTAAAATAAAGGTACTCAGAACTGCTGCTTTAATAAGTTTCAAATGTTTCATCTTATTGCCTCCTGAAATATTTTATTTAACAACTATATAACGATGTAGATCGAGAAAATGTTGCACAACTAGTTAACCAGTTATTCAATAAACTAAACATTATGAATCAATACTTAATACGGCCTGCTCAAAAAGGTTAGTTAAGGTTAAGAAGGTTGACCAATGCGGTTATCTCCAGATATTACCGTGATTAATACCCCAGATAAAGTCATTTATCACTTTGGGATTTCCCTGGAACCAATAGTTCGTTAGCGAATATATCCGGGACCCCTTCCGAAATCTTTAGGGTCGATATCTTTGTTTGTTAGCAAGATGACTTGCATGTTTTCTTTGATATTGGAGGCATTAAAGGCGTGAAAGCCCGGAATATCACCTTGGTGGAATTTCCAATTCGAAGATTCCTTCAGCTTGGCTCCGTCAACCCAGCCGTAGCCTTCTTTCACAGGATCCTCACTTACTTGATCAACTCGAACTGCTCGCGTTTCTGTAATACCCTTAATCGGCTTCTCCATATAGTGCTGAAAATCGGGGATTTTTCTTATTTGTCTGTTCTTAAACAGTCAAACGATTCCTTTACCCGGCCTTGGACTAGGACTTTCGATGAGCGTCCGTTATCGCGTCGAGGAACAGCATTTTCTCTTTGGAGCACTTGCTGGCCAAATGCAGGCCTGGGATCCAGAATACAAACGCGTAACCCTTCATCTGCAGCCGGTCTTGCCAAATAGGACGTTTGACTCCTCTTTTCCTACATGCTGTCAGGTAGTTCGGGAGAGTGTATAAGTGCATGCCGACAGCGTCAACAAGATAATAATTACAAAATGAAAATCAAAAATATTGGAAATGCTAATTTTATACAAATTCTTATATGAAAAATGAGGGATAGGAATGGTTCATCTTGGCTGGCTTATAGCACGCTATGGCTATATTGGCATTTTTTCAGCATTAGCGCTTGGAATTGTGGGGTTACCTGTACCGGACGAAGTACTTTTGACCTATGTAGGATACAAAGTACTCCAAGGGAAGATGATATATCTTCTTGTATTAGTCAGTGCTCTTTTAGGTACAACTACAGGAATTACAATAAGTTACGTTATCGGTCTGAAATTAGGGCTGCCATTTCTTAAGAAATTCGGACCCAAAATACATATCTCGCATGAACGAATTGAATACACGCAAAATCTTTTCAAAAAATATGGAAACGTTGTACTGATTGTTGGTTATTTTATTCCTGGGATTCGGCATCTCACTGCTTATATGGCGGGAATCTCGCACATGAACTTTCGAAAATTTATAATATTCGCCTATAGCGGTGCATTTTTATGGAGTATTACGTTCATTAGCCTGGGGCATGAATTGGGTAAACGGTGGTATATAGTCGAAAAATACATGCACCGATACGGGTACTTTGGTTTTGCAGCAATAGTACTCTTGTTTTTAGCGGCATTTGCTTTTTTAAAATTTAAGCGTACGAAAGCAAAGGTATAATTGTTTAAGTTCAGTTCAAAAGGAGCTCCATCACCACACAGGCCTCCGTCACAGAGGATTCTGCTCAGCCTCCGTTCTTTTCCCGCTCCATAAATTGATTCTCCCTTGTTACAATTATGATAGGTGATAGCTATGTATATAGCCCCAATTTGAAACAATTCTCAGGTTCTGCAGCAAGTTTCAGAACGCTAAAAGATTTAATTTGATGTTATTTGCAAGTAAATATTAAAAAGACTGCAATCCCCCTTCCTTCTCCGGGTGACTACAGTCTTTTTGTATTATTTCCCTTTGAATAACACTGTCTTTGTGCTCGTTTCTATCCTTTGAAAGTGCATTTATAGGCTTCTTTTAAATACATATGAGCTTCCACTGATGTCCTGTTCACACGGCTTTAACAAGTATCACCAATGGACAAATACTGATCTAGTTTTTCACGAAGAAAGCTTTTGCTTTGCAAGCCAACCATAGTTTCTACAACATAACCATCTTTAAAAATCATCAATGTTGGAATGCTTTTTACCCCATAGGTTGAAGCGATCTCTGATTCCTCATCAATATTTATTTTCGCAACGGAAGCCGAATGTTTCATTTCTCCAGCCAATTCTTCAACGATAGGCAGCTGACTCTGACATGGCCCGCACCAAGTTGCATAAAAGTCAACGAGTGTAACACCATGTTCAACTTGACTGCGAAACGTTTCTTTAGTTAATGTCAAAGTGTCCATTTGGCTTTTCTCCTTTATCTTTTTGCTAATATTTTATCTCGAATTCAGACTTAAGGGCTGATATCGATAAGTGTAGCAATAAGTATTTTCATTATGTTTGAAACCAGATTATTTCCGTTAATTAATCACAGTAACAAGACTATAAAAAATCAAGCCAATATTAATTCGGTACGGTTCATTACTTGAGTAATTGTATACTGACGCAAGATATTTATCGTTTCCTTTTCAACTTCACACAAAATTTTTTCAAGTTCACTAAACAGATTCTCATCCATTTTGCCGAGAGCTAGTTCAACCTCTTGTTCTACGAAGAAATTATTTATTGCAGAATAAACTTCACCTAAAGTTATTTCGTCCGCAGGCTTCCTCAAGAAGTATCCTCCGTCTCGGCCCAGTTTTGATTCGACGATACCTGCACTAGTCAACGCTTGCATCACTCGACGAACTACAACAGAGTGAGCCTTGATTAAACTTGCAATGCTAGAACTTGTCATTAAGCATTCGCTTTTGGCCAACCTTATAAGAACATGGACAGCAACCTTAAGCCGAGGAGGTCCAATATTTACTCTTAGGTTCGTTGTGCTCATTGTAATCACCTTATGTTTTATTACTGTAATTCCAATTTACTTGCCTTAGTTACTTTTAGCTCTCCTAGATTTTTTATACATCTTAACAAATATATAATCATTCGGTTAACTAGTCAACTGTATATCAGTCTAGTTGATTGAATTTCGAGATTAGCTGGATTTAAAAAGCCGTGCTATTACGCGGCCCTCCATTCATTTAATGCAATGAACTTCGATTATTTTCTTCAGATAATTCAAAGAATAAGGTCTGCATTCCATCTTTTTCTGCTTCAAAAATCAATTCTGTTGGCTGTTCAGCTTCAATAATGGCAAAATCGCCATGCATAAGCTGAAACGGTTGGCCATTCGTTGGATTATATAAGCAGCCATAACCTTGAAGGACTAAAGCAATACAACTTACCCCACCAGGAACAACTTGACAATAAGTACTACCTTGTTCTAATTTAATGTTCCATATAGTAGTACCGGCAACTGAGGTTAGTGGTAACTGGTCTCTCATCAACATATTTACTGTAGTTCCTTCATGCTGCCTTCGGGGAAAGACAACATCAAAATGACGGTAAAGGAGTTCTATATTTATCGTAGATAAGCCCCATGCCCAGTAAAATAGGGGACTTGCTCTTTTAACGAGCGCTTCTTGATGAGGATAACGAATAGCCTGTATTTTCCTATTTTTTCTTTGAGCATACCAGCCAATTCCTCTTTCTCGTATGGAGTAAATTTTGATTTTCACGATTTGCCTCCAACCTTACAAAGTTTCAAGATGATGACATGATTTGAGCGAATTCAGCAGCTTCAGCTAGCGTTTCCGACCATGTAGGATGTGCGTGAATAGTGAGAGTCAAATCATATACCGTGGAACACATCTCGATGGCCAAAGCAGCTTCTGCGATTACAGTTGCAGCTTCCGGTCCTGCGATGTGAACACCTAAAATCTGTTTCGTCAAATGGTCAGCGATGACTTGAACATATCCATCATTGGATTCCATGAAATGTGTACGTCCATTAGCGAAAAACAATGCTCGGCCAACAGATACCTTGAATCCCTTTTCAAGAGCTTGTTTTTCCGTCAAACCGACGCTAGCTATCTCCGGGTCCGTAAAGATGACCGAAGGGATGACTGAGGCATCCTTCGTCGAAGCCAGTCCAGCAATCACTTCAGCAGCCACTTTACCTTCATAAGTTGCTTTATGTGCTAGCATCGGATGACCCACAGCATCTCCTGCCGCGTATACCTTGGGATTCGTTGTGCGCAGCTGATTATTCGTAAGAATAAAGCCATGCTTATCAATTGCGATGCCTGCTTGTTGCAAATTCATATCAGCAATGTTCGGTATTCTTCCTACAGTGACTAGAACTTGATCAGCTACAAACGTTAGACGTTCCCCTTGAACGACAGCCTCGATAAGTACTTCTCCGTTTTCACGATGAAATTGAGATGCATATGTATGTAAATAAACATCAATCCCGAGCTTTTTTAGATTTTTAGTCAAGACACGTACCAATCCTTCATCGGTTCCAGATAATAATTGATTCGTACTTTCCAACACGATGACCTCGCTGCCAAGCTTTCGATACGCTGTCCCTAATTCAAGTCCGATATAACCGCCGCCGATGACCACTAATCTCTTTGGAATACGCTTAAGGTTCAAAGCATCAGTTGAGCTTAAAATATGATTTCCGTCAATAGGGAAAGCAGGAAGTTCGACAGGTATAGATCCTGTAGCCACAATACATTGTTGGAAACGGTACCGTTCACTTCCGTGTTCAGCAATGACACGCACCTCGTTCTCCGATACGAAAGCGGCTTCTCCCTGGACCACATGTATCCCGCTTCCTCTGATCTTTCCGGTTACACCTTGTGCGAGTTGATCGATAGCGGTCTGCTTCCAGACTTGTAATCGCTCCATTTCAACGGTAGCATTCATGAGAAGCATACCTTGACTGCTAGCTTGTTTCATTCTATGATACAGATCTGCTTGGGAAATGATTGCCTTGGAAGGGATACAGCCTTCATGAAGGCAAACGCCGCCTACTCTGCTTTTTTCCACCAGCGTAACAGACATCCCTAACAGTGATGCCCGGATCGCTGCCGCATAACCGCCGGGACCGCCGCCTATAATCAGGAGATCAGCTCCTACTGTAAATTCGCCTACGACCATCTCATCTCAACTCCAAAAGCTGTAGGATTGGATTCTCCAGATAGCTAAAAACATGTTGGTTGAACCTCGCAGACATACCTCCATCAATAACTCTATGATCAAACGTTAACGATACCGTCATGATGTCTCTAATGACAATCGAGTCCTCCCCCTGTACGACGGGTTTACGAGTAATTCGGCCGGTCGCCATTATCGCTACTTCCGGATAATTGAGAATCGGTGTGGCTAATTTCCCTCCAAAAGAGCCTATGTTACTGATTGTAAATGTACTGCCTTGGAGATCATCTACAAGCAGGGTCCGGTTGAGAGCTTTCTCCGTAAGCTCGGAAATTTCTGCTGCCAATTCCATTATGCTCTTGGTATCCGCATGTTTGATCACTGGGACCAACAATCCTTCTGGTGTATCTACAGCTATCCCGATGTTAAAATAACGCTTTAAAATAATTTCATTCGTATCCGCATCTATGACAGCATTCAGGTATGGATATTTTTTTAGTCCTGAAACAACCGCTTTGATAATAAAAGGCAAATAAGTTAGCTTAATGCCTTGCTCCGCCGCCAATGTCGCAGCCCCTTTGCGGATCTTCACCAATTCGCTAACATCCACGTCATCCATACCTGTGACTTGAGGAGCCGTGAATATAGATTGCACCATTCGTTCAGCGATTGTCTTTCTCAAGCCTCGTAGTGGAACCCTCTCTTCTAGAAGCACTAGAGAAGTTGGCGTATCTCTTCCCGAGTTCATTCCTGTCTTTGGCTGGACATTCAGTTTTTCATCAACCGCTTGCAAAACAAACGCTACTTGAGGAACAATTTTTTCTTTATATGCCCTCAAATCCTCCTCTAAGATACGACCGCCCTTACCTGTTCCTGTTACCGATTGCAGGTCAATCGCGAGCTCCCTTGCCAGTTTCCTTATATATGGTGTAGTTAGGATCGGCGAAAGCTTTTTGTCACTTCCCACCGATTGGAGTTGATGATCCGTTTGGTTTTCATTTATCGTTTCGAAAGCGAATACGACAGTGCCTACCCTAACTAACTCGCCCTCAAAGACGTTAATCTTTACCACCTTTCCGTGAACGGGAGATGGGATCTCGACGACAGCTTTGTCGGTTTGCATTTCAAGAATAACCTGGTCAGCTTGAACGACATCATCTGTTTTGACTAAAATCCGAACGATTTCCGCTTCGTGAATCCCCTCGCCAACATCAGGGAGTTTCCATTCAACATACATGGAGCAGTCCCACCTTCTGCATTATTGAATTACTTAGTAGCTGACCGTTTTGTGGACGGCATCAATAATTCTGGGTACGCTTGGAAGCCAAAAATCTTCTATTGACGGTACGGGGTATGGCGTATCATATCCAGTTACCCTTAGAATGGGGGCTTGCAGGGTGAGAAATGCATGTTCCTGAATTTGTGATATCACCTCTGCTCCTGTCCCTCCGTGTTTGACCGCTTCGTGGATGATGACAGCCCGGCCTGTTTTTTGAACAGACGTCAGGACTGTTTCCGTGTCCATTGGTGCGATGGTCCGCAAATCGATGACTTCACATGAAACCTTGTGGTGTTCTTGCATTTGTTGAGCTGCTTCAAGTGCCATTGGAACAGTCGGACCCCAGGCAATAAGGGTGATGTCATCACCCTTTTGAACAATATTGGCTTGGCCGATAGGAACTTCGTAATACACCTCCGGCACTTCCTCACGCCTTGCCCGATACAGATTCATCGGTTCGAGGAACAAAACAGGATCCGGATCTTTAATGGCTGCAAGCAGCAACCCTTTAGCGTCGTAAGGCGTGCTAGGCATGACTACTTTCAAGCCTGGCGTGTGCAGAAATAACGCTTCAAGACTATCCGAGTGCAATTCAGGTGTCCGTACACCGCCTCCGAAAGGTGCACGAATTACCATGGGCACATGATAACGACCTTGCGATCGGAAGCGCAACCTCGCTGCCTGCGAAGCGATCTGGTCCATGGTTTCATAAATAAATCCAAGAAATTGAATTTCTGCTACCGGCTTCATTCCGTTAACGGCGAGTCCGACCGAAGCACCCACAATCCCTGACTCCGCCAGTGGCGTATCAAAAACCCGGTTCTCGCCAAATTCCGCTTGCAAACCATCCGTTGCTCTAAAGACACCACCGTTTCTTCCAACGTCTTCACCCAGCACGACGACGCAGGCATCTTGCTGCATGGCGGTACGAAGTCCTTGATTTATGGCTTGTATCATTGTCATAGATGGCATTTGATCACCTCCGCTACATATAGCGCTGCATCTCTTCCTTTTGCTGAACGAATCGCTTAGGCATTGTTTCATATACATGATCAAATACGGTTGTTGGAATCGCTTTCGGAAGGCTTTCTGCTTTAACAACGCCGGCCTCTATCTCCTGTTTTGCTTGATCCTGAATGGCCCGCTCCACTTCTTCATTCCATAAGCCTTGATGCTGAAGAAATATTCGATAACGATTCAATGGATCGCGATTTTCCTTCCATTCCTTCCATTCTGCATGATCCCGATAACGGGTAGGATCATCCGCAGTCGAATGTGACCCTAAGCGATAGGTGACTGCTTCAATCAGCGTTGGCCCCTCCCCTCGGCGTGCACGTTGAACAGCCTTTTTCATCACTTGATATACGGCAAGCACATCATTGCCATCTACGCGCACTCCTTCGATCCCATAGGCTATCGCTTTTTGCGCAATCGTCGGTGTCGCCATCTGCTTGGAGGCTGGCAGGCTTATCGCCCACTGATTATTTTGACAGAAAAAAATAACAGGGATTTGTTGAACTGAGGCTAGATTCAACGCTTCATGAAAATCTCCTTCGGATGTAGCACCATCACCGAAATAGGTCGCAGAGATACTCCCCTCTCCTTTCATTTTGCTCGCCCATGCCGTCCCGACAGCATGAAGCAATTGAGCGGTAATGATAATCTGGATAGGGAATATGTTCAAGTGGCCAGGCATTTTACCTGCATTCGGATGCCCCATGCTGACCAACATCGCTTGTTCAATAGGAAGTCCGTGATACATCAGACCTGCAAGCTCCCGATAACTTGTTGTGATCCAATCGCGTTGATCCAGCGCAGCAAAACTCCCGATTTGTGCTGCTTCTTGGCCGCTGAATGGAGCATATGTCCCCACTCTCCCCTGCCGCTGCAGGTTAATCATTTTTTGGTCGAATGCCCTCGCCTTCACCATCCATGCGTACAAGCTAATCCATTGCTCAGATGATAAATCTGGCAGCTTTCCACAAATGATGCCGTGCTCATCAAGAACTCTTAGCAATGGATAGTTCGCTCCAATCGTTTCAGTCAACATCAGAATCCCTCCTGATACCGGTTTCGCGCTGCAACTCCATTAATGCGGCAGTTCTTGCAGAAACGCCATGTTCAGAAGCTGTCTTTAAGATCCTTTTCGTAGCATTTCCAATCACTTTTTCCAAGTACCCGTAGATCCCTTCTATCGATTCTTCAACTTGGAGGTCCAGAGCAGCGCCGAACAGTCCAGCTCCGCCTGAGTTCGCTACGAAATCGGGGATTACGCAGATACCACGATCATAAAGCGCCTTTTCAGCTTCCGCCGTTGTAGGCAGATTAGCCCCTTCTATGACCAATTTCGACTGCACACGGTTCACATTGCCAGCATGGATCGCATCCGCGATAGCCGCAGGTATAAGCATATCGACGTTGAAATCGATCCATTGCTCGCGATCAACTCGTGTATACTTGTCGTCCAACAAGGTACGGTCGATGACGCCTAGCTTGCTGCGCAAAGGTAAGAGCTCTTTGATCTCTATCCCATCTTCTTTGTAAATCGTTCCTAGCACATCCGAAATAGCCACAATCGTGCAGCCCAGCTTTTGCAAATACAACGCAGCACTCGCACCCACACTGCCAAAACCTTGTATAGCTGCAGTTGTTGTTTGTATGGCCTTTCCTAAAATGACTTCGGCCGCATGCTTCGCAGAAACCGCAACTCCATAACCTGTCGACACATCGACTAGCGTCATCCCTTCAACATCCAGCGATAGCAAATTCTTCAATCTAGTTGGAACCAGTTCTGCATTTGGATGCTTCTCAATCCATGCTTGCACGGGGCTTTGAATGCCGATTTCAGTAAGAATTCGATGGATATCCGCCTCCTTTGTTCCCAAATCTTCGCCGGTTGCCCAGCAATCTTGGAGAAACGGCCGATGTGCTTCAAGAAATCGCTTCAGGATGTCTAGCGCTTCGGGTGCTGCTGGATCATAATCAATGCCTCCTTTAGCTCCGCCGGAGGGCATATCAACCATGGATAGCTTCAAGGTCATGGTTCTAGCCAATCTCTCTACTTCCTGTGCATCCAATCCTTTACGCATGCGTATACCACCACCGCAATAGCCACTAAGCAATCGATCGATAACGAAATAACCTTTCACGCCAGTAAGGGGATCCACCCATTCAGTTTTTAGAAGAGGATGGTGCAGCAACATGTCCTCAACCTCCTTCATGTCTTGAATAAATATGTGAAAGCGACAATAGGAGTTCTCCCAAATATCGAGATGTTTGCTTTTCCTGCCAACACCAAAATAGAAGGATGAACTCCTGATGTACGTTTATTCAATAAAATTAGCTAATGGCTTATCCGCCATCGAATCAATCCATTCAATTGGTTCCTTCAAATAACAAAACGACAGTTTGCGCAAGAATGGCAATGCCATGGCGCAGTGCTTCCAGATTAAATGTCATCTGCGGATGATGCAGCCCCGGCTGTAAGCCGCACCCTAACCCGATCATGGTGGAGGCGATCTGCGGCCTTTCCATCGTATAGAAGTGAAAATCTTCTCCTCCCGGGGTGATTGGAGGCGAACTAACCCCATCGGAGCCGAGGACGCTCGATATCGCTCGCATTGCAACTTCTTCCATGAATGCATTTGGTACGGCAGCATACAAACGGGTCATAGGCTTCAAAATGACTTTAGAGCCGTTAGCACTCCCCGCATGAAGTACAGCATTGGTGATCTTGCTGACCAATAGATCCATCACTTCATTCGTTTGCGCTCTCACATCAATGGCGAATTCCCCAAGATCAGGAATAATGTTGACACTATCGCCTGCACAAATTTTTGTGACTTTGGCTGATGCGGATACCGTTGGGTCAACCTTAACCGCATTTACGGCTGAAACGATGGCGGCAAGCGCATCCACAACATTAATCCCCTGATTGGGTCGGGCGGCGTGTGCTTGAACCCCATGTACTTTGCCCATAATCTGGGTGGTAGAGCCATGGTAGATAGCCGGTGATGCCTGACCGAACGGGATTTCTTGCACAGGACGCAGATGGATGCCCAGCAGGCAATCCACATCCTGGACGATTCCTTTGTCGATCAGCGATTTCGCTCCGCGTCCCGTTTCTTCCGCCGGTTGAAAAATGACCTTTAACCGCCCTTTGGGACGAAAGCCGCACGCAAGCAATCCTTGTACAGCTAACAAAACCATCGTCATATGCGCATCATGGCCACAGGAATGGTTCGCTTTCCATTCCCCACCCACGTTCTGGTACAAGGCGTCGATATCGGCCCTTAAACCGATCGTTGGCCCATCCACGCCTCCATCCCAAACAGCAACGACACCCGTCTGATCGTTAAAGGTCTGATAAGGTAGCTTAATCCGATCCAGCTCTGCACATAGGAAGGCGGTCGTGTTCGTCTCCTGCCAGCTAACTTCAGCCAACTCATGCAAATGATGGAAGGTCGACTCAATAGTTTCTATGTTACCGTTCGTCCATGCCTGAATTGCATCAATCAACTTTATCCTTCCTTCCGTCCAACACATTAAAGTAACTTGGTAATTTGCCTATAACCAAAAGTAACTCTGCTAATTAAATTTCTATCATTACGGATGAAATGCAACGTCAAATTCATGCCTCTCATCGAGAAAGAAAACAAGTCTTTTTCAACCACTTGAATTGGGCAGCACTGGCTCTCCATAAATAACATCAGCTTGTTTTCCATCAGCTGAATTTGAATTTCCGTGCCTTCAGATGACCCATACTTCCCAGCGTATTCACTCAATTGATCAGCATCCAATTGCATATTTGGCAGGTTCATATGTGAGGCATGCACGTTTCGTCCCTCAAATATATTGAAAGCACTTGATAACAATGCTGCAGCAGGCGCTCCTTGCATATTCGTCAAAGCAACGCCCGTCAGTCCTCTCTCGGGAATGATACTTAAGTGTGCTTGAGCCCCTTTAATGCTGCCCCCATGTTCCACCAAGGTAGTGCCATGATAATTAGGCGTAATCATGAGACCGTAACCATAGTACTGACCATACTCGCATGGAATGTACGGAGTCAGCATCATCTTGACACTTACTTCACTAAGGATGCGTTGCTTGCCGACAAGTCCACCTGTCCGGTAAATATCTGCATATTTCAACATATCCTTCACCGTTGATTTCATAAAACCGGCGGCTCTCATGGACGGCGCATCCCACCATATAGGGGACGGGTAAACCTCTTTGTTGCCATCCTTTACTCTCATTCCAAATAGCATCGCAACATTATTCTGCTTGGTTAATTTATCCAACGAAAAAAAACTGTTGTTCATTCCGGCCGGTATCAGCAGATGTTGAGTGACGTAGTCTTCGTAGACCACACCTGCAATCCGCTCTATGATGAGTCCTAATAGGGCAAAGCAATCATTCGAATAGCTAAACTGTTCCCCTGGTGCTCCTAACAATTCAAAATCGAGATTAGCGATATAGTCAATGAGCTGTTGATAGGAATGAATCTCATGATCAACCGATTGTTTTAGCTGCCCGTACACCGTCTCGGCCGCATGAGGATCTTGATTCAAGCTGTTCTTCATGGCTGGGATCAAAGACGGAAGCGGCGGTAATCCCGCAGAATGAGTCATGAAATGATGAATGGTCATTTTTCCTACATGTTTTCCATCCTTCAACCGGAACTCAGGGATATACTTGATTACAGGGTCATGGACAGAGAGCTTCCCCGCTTCCTGCAACTGCATGATGGCAGCACAAGTTAACGATTTAGTAATGGAACCGATACCGCAAACCGTATCTGGTGTCATCATGAATTGTTTTTCCAAATCGCGAAAGCCAAATCCATGCGTAAATGTTAACAGACCTTCTTTTGTCAGTCCCACAGCTGCGCCAGGAACTAAGCTCTCTTCTGCCACTTTTCTCGCATGCTCGATATACAATTGTTTCCCTGCATCTGGACTCATCTTCGCATCCCCCTAGGTTTGCAAGTCATTACCCGTTCTTGTGCAATTGACGGGCTCCAAAAGAAACCCGGCTTACCGCGCCACCTTCATGACGGATAAAACGTATATGCCGATCCGTTCCTTTTACCGTAAATGCAAACCGATCTTCTCCCACTGCTCGCAAGTCAAAATATGCGCTGAGAAACTGAAGGACCAGTTGTCCGTTTTGGAGTTCAATTGCAATCTTCACACCCTCTCGGGACTCATAAATACCCACGTAGTCAGATAGAAGATGTGATGCTATAGAGAAGCTATTACAAGTGTACACCTGTGCATCCGCTGGCCTTGAATTTCTGCAATTAAACAATCCTGCCATAATCTCCCCAACCGGAACCCCTTCCAAATTGGTTAAAATGATCCCTGTTATATCACAGTCAGGAACGATAAACATTTGCGAAGCGATTCCTTTCAGCCCTCCGGTATGCTCAATTAAACGCATTCCTAAGTAATTCTCATGGATGCCAAGACCATAACCGTAATAGCGATTCGGATCAATTTGAACGAACGGTTTCATCATATCCTCAATACTTTGCGAAGAAACAATCCGTCCCTCCTGGGCCAACCCTCCTGTGCGAAAAATGTCCAAGTAGGTCAGCATATTCCTAATGGTGGACTTTAGAAATCCTGCCGCCCGCATGGCAGGAGCATCCCACCAGATGGGTGAAGCAACGATCTCCGTGTCTCCAAACACCAGTCCTGTCGCATACAGTGTTGCTATGTCAGTAGGACCATCCAATTCATCAAGAACAAATACACTGTTCGACATGCCTGCAGGCGTCAAAATTTGATCTTGGATACATTCCTCGTACGTCTTTCCACTGACTCGTTCAATGATTGCGCCTAACAAGGCATAGCCCTCATTAGAGTAGCTAAACTCCGTCCCCGGCGGCCCCAACAATTCAAAATCCAATCCAGACAAATACGCTATCAAGTCCTTATAATTCTCTATGGTAAAAGGTTCTTCAGCAATGAATCCCTTGAGCACCTCCTGGCCCGCTGGATCATTCATCATACTTGGCCTCATCGCATGAAAAAGTGTTGGCAGCGGCGGCAATCCTGAGGTATGGGTCATTAAATGATGAATCTTTATTTGTTCTACGAAACTATTTTTCAACCGAAGTTCCGGTAAATAGGTGATCACCTGATCGTGGACATACAATTTACCCGCTTCTTGCAGCTGCATAATCGCCATACAAGTAAACGATTTGGTAATAGAGCCAATGCCGAAGATTGTGTCCATTGTAACGCCCGTTTGCTCTTCGAGATTACGAAAACCAAATGCCTGCTGATAAATAAGCTGACCTTCTTTGGCCAAACCGATGGCCACTGCTGGAACTTTATTTTCTTCAATTAAACGTTGTGCATGCACTTCAAAAGAATCTACCCAGCGCTGATCTTCGTTGGTCACGACAGCATCGCCGCCTTCTCAATCACATAGTATTGAACGGGTTCATCACTCCGGATCAAACCGACAGCAGCGAAGCCCTTCAAAAACACATCTCTAAATTGCTTTCGTATTGCAAAACGCCATTCACTCGCGAGCGCCATGTCAAGCTGCTTTATGTTCTGAATCGATGTAGGAACCGGGATCAAATAACCGGATTTTTCACCAGCGCTCTTAAGCGATATTGGAGATGGGTTGACCCCACATACCTGCCAATCGATCAATCGATCGTAAGCTTTCCATCGCTCTTCCTCAAGAGCTGCACCTTGGGTGGCTGCAATGGCGCGATTGGAGTTCAGCTTCCATTCCACGATGCACCTATCGGAAGGAAGGCCACGATTGATCTGATCATTCATTTCGCCGTAATACGACTCCACATATGTCTTTACATATGCACCCAGCTTGCATAGATTCAGATACGCATTACGGCTTTCGAGCGGATCGTAGGTCCATAGCATTTTATCGTATCCAAGGGCAAGTGCCATGGTCCGCTGTTCGAATTTTAATTGATGCCCCATACCCAGATCGCGGTAATCAGGATGGATACCAAGCATATGCGAGTATAAGTAATTTTCCCCAGAGCGGTACCCGGGAAATCCGTAACAAAACCCAATCAGTTTCTCATGTAGAAACGCGCCTATCACAACACCGCCGTTATGAGCAGCAGCGATCAGTTGTCCTAGTGGAACAACACCTGCGCCCCATATCATATGTTGTAGCTCAATGATTTCTTCGATTTCCTTGACATCAGTTACGCTTCTATAGGAAACAGGTATTCGTCTCAAATTCCTCACTCCTACTCCATAAATCTCGCTTCACGAAGCAAATACTTTCTCATTACACTAGGATTAACCTCATATCCAATACCAGGATTATCCGGCACGGCCAGGATGCCTGGTTTCAGTAAGGCGACTTCCGGTGTTACGATATCTTCTGCCCAGTAGCGGTTCGATGCTGAAGTATCCCCGGGAATCGTAAAGTTAGGCAGCGAAGTGATAGCGATGTTATGCGCGCGCCCCACCCCTGTTTCCAGCATACCGCCACACCATACCGGGATATGATGCTGCTCACAGAGATCATGTATTTTCTTGGATTCGCTAAGACCACCCACACGCCCGATCTTGATGTTTATGATTTTGCAGCTATTTAATTCGATCGCTTTTCTAGCATCATCAACGGTATGAATGCTTTCATCCAAGCAAATCGGTGTGCTGAGTTCCTTTTGCAGTTTGGCGTGATCGATAATATCATCATGAGCCAGCGGCTGTTCGATCATCATGAGCTGATAATGGTCCAGCTCTTTCATGATAGCAAGATCAGTCATAGAATAAGCGGAATTAGCGTCCGCCATTAAGGGAAGCTCGGTGCCGAATTGCTTGCGGATTGCTTCTATCGGCTTGATATCAAAACCAGGTTTAATTTTCACTTTGATTTTTTTGTAACCTTCATCGACGAAACGTTCGACCTTCTTTAATACTGCATCGACCGTCGGTTCGATTCCGATACTGACGCCTACATCAATCGTCTGCTTCTTCCCCCCAATCGCAGCAGCGAGCGAAATGCCCTTTTGTTTGGCATATGCATCCCATACTGCCCCCTCGAGCGCTGCCTTAGCCATGTTGTTCCGCCGAATCGGCGCAAACAGACGAGATACGTCTTCTGGCGCAGTAATTTCCGCTGTTAACAAGCGAGGGATCAGGAGTTCCGCAAGTATATACCACACCGTTTCAATGGTTTCCTCGTTATACAGCGGATATTCCATCGCGACGCTTTCCGCATGTCCGACAACACCTTCGCTATACACACTAACGAGTACTAACTTTCGTAATTTCACCTGTCCAAAACTCGTCGTAAAAGCATCCAATAGAGGCATTTGTAATAGTCTCAGTTCTACCCGTTCGATTTTCAAGCGGTTCCCTCGCTTTCCAAAGTTACGTATATAAATGACAGGAGATAGTATGCCCTGGCTGCACTTCCGTTTCTGAAGGACGAACTACTTTACAAATGTCCATGCATTGCGGGCAGCGGGTATGAAACGTACATCCTGAAGGCGGATGAACGGGACTAGGCACATCCCCGCTCAGGACGATCCGCTTCTTTTTTAGCAGCGGATGTGTGGCCGGAACAGCGGAAATAAGTGCCTGTGTATAGGGATGCAGAGGATCGCCAAAAAGCTGCTGTGTGTCGGCAATCTCTACGATTCGACCTAAATACATGACGGCAATCCGAGTACTAATATGCTTAACCACACCTAGATCGTGGGAAATGAACAAGTAGGTTAAACCCAAATCGGATTGCAGCTTCTGCAAAAGATTAATGATTTGGGCTTGAATGGATACATCCAGTGCAGAGACGGCTTCATCTGCCACAATCAAAGCAGGATGAACGGCTAGAGCCCGGGCGATTCCGATCCGCTGCCGCTGTCCACCGCTAAATTCATGCGGATAACATTTCACATGCGTAGTGTTTAAACCGACAATCTCTAGCAGTTCCATCACTTGCTCGCGTCGCTGCGGCTTGCTTAGCGCTGGGAAGTGGACGGACAACGCCTCATCCAGTGCGGAGTATACCGTAAGCCGAGGGTTTAATGAAGAATAAGGATCCTGAAACACGATCTGCATTTTACTCCGCAGATTTCTGAGTTCCCTGCTTCGATACGTTGTAATCTCTTGATTTTCAAATTTAATTGAACCGGATGTTGAGCGAACAAGACGAAGTACACTTCTGCCCGTCGTGGTTTTGCCGCATCCGCTCTCACCGACAATACCGAGCGTCTCCGCTCTCTTCACTCGAAAGGTGACACCGTCCACCGCTTTGGCAACTCCACCTTTCCGAAAGAGACCTTTATTTATCGGAAAATAGGTTTGGAGATTATCAACTTCCAGTAAATAATCGCTCATATCGCCAGCTCCTCTTTTTCATATAACCAGCATCTAACTGCTTGCTTGCCTGTTTGAATCAGAGGAGGTTTCTCCACTTTACATCGTTCATGAGCGTCTTTACAGCGGAATCGGAACGGGCAGCCTGTTGTCACTTCACCGAGAACAGGTACATGCCCCTCAATTGAAGATAAACACCGATTGATGGAATCAATCTTCGGTACAGAATTTAGTAAACCGATCGTATAGGGGTGTTTGGGGTTTGTAAACAGCGTCAACGTGTCTGTTTCTTCCACAAGATCCCCGTAATACATTACCATTACCCGGTCCGCCATTTCTGCGACAACGCCAAGATCATGCGTGATCAGAAGAATCGAGGTATGACTTCTGCGCTTCATCTCATTCATCAAATCAAGAATTTGCGCCTGAATGGTCACATCAAGGGCGGTTGTAGGTTCATCAGCAATTAAAAGATCGGGGCTGCAAGCCATCGCCATTGCGATCATCGCGCGCTGCTTCATCCCGCCTGACAGTTGATGAGGATACTGACGCATGACCGAATCCGCATGTGGAATGCCAACTTGTGTCAAGAGAATAACAGTTTGGGACCAGCGTTCGCGTGCGTTGAGATAAGTGTGGATTTTAAAAACTTCCATGATCTGTTGTCCGATCGTAAGCACGGGGTTTAAAGAGCTCATCGTTTCTTGAAAAATCATCGATATTTCCTGACCACGTATGGAACGCATCTCTTTATCGCTTAATTGGTTTAAATCCTTGTTTTTAAACCGGATCTTTCCTTCCACCTGACACACATTTGGCTTATTCAGCCCCATGATGGAGAGAGAAGTTACGCTTTTTCCACAGCCGGATTCCCCAACGAGCGCAACCGTTTCTCCTTGCTGTATGCGAAAGTCCAGGTTGCTCACGGCGGTCACAAGACCACGATTTGTTTGAAATTTGATATTTAGGTCTTTAACTTCCAGCAGGGCCTGAGTCATTGTCCCCCTCCTCCTACTTGACAGCAAAGTAGTCGTATACAGCTCGGGATAAACGAGCGATCATCCGTTCGCCATGAGGAACACTTTCGTTTCCTTCAGTGAATATGGAAATAACAAGATCACCCTTATCTTTTGGTAAACGGACAATCCCCACATCGTTTACCGTACTGCCGATGGTACCTGTTTTATGCGCCACCTTGGTTTGAGGCGGTAGCAAATACGGAATGCGATTCCGAAACTGCTGTTTAGACAGGATATCGATCATTTGCTCGCATGCAGATACCGAAATCACTTCTTTTTTCGCAATTCGTTCAAGCAACATATTCATTTCTGTCACAGTCGATACGTTGTTTTCCTGCAACCCTAGGGTAATCGTCCTGATCTGTCCCGCAGCAACAGCTTGCTCACGACGCTTCCATTCATCAATCATTTGAACGGAAGGCTCCAGACCTTCCATTCCAACATAAAAGGATAACAGCTTCCAACAGTTATAACGTATTTTCGAATTCGTCATCCCTATTTCACTCATCAAGCGGTTGACTTGTTCGATCCCGACCCAATCCAAAATTTTGTCGGTTGCCGCATTGTCACTAACCACGATCATCAGTGTCGCCAGATCTTTAAAGGTAAGACTGGCTCCTGAATCGAACAGCTGCATGACGCCGGAGCCGGGAATGCGGTCATTTGCCATGAACGTAACCCTCTGATCCAGTTGGAGCAGCCCAGTCTCCACCTGGTTAAAGAGTTCTGCCAAGATAGGCACTTTAAATACGCTAGCTAGTGGAAACAAGCGATTCTCATTGATGCTTACTTCTTCACCTGTTTGTAGATGCTTGACAGCTAACCCGACAATTCCCTTCGACTCACGAACGATTTGTTCTAATGTGCCCTTCAGCAATATGACTCATCTCCAATGTCAAAGTTACTTGTTCATTTTCGGATCTAAAACATCCCGCAAACCGTCGCCAAGTAGGTTAAAACCGAGCACAGCCAGCATTATACCTAGACCCGGAAAGAGTGACATCCACCAAGCTTGTGTCAGATACGACTTGCCTACGTTCACCATAGCTCCCCATTCTGGTGCCGGAGGCTGGGCTCCAAGTCCCAGAAAGCTAAGCGAAGCGGAGACAAGAATGACATTTCCGAATAATATCGTTGTTAATACAATGATTGGAGAAATAATGTTCGGGATGATGTGTTTCAACAAGATTTTGTAATCCGGCACGCCTAGTGCGTGCACGGCCTCGATATATTCTTTTTCCCGAACCGAAAGCACGGAGGATCGGACTAACCTCACAAAACGCGGGATGATCGCAATCACAATGGCCATCATCGCATTGGTGAGGCCTGGACCGAATATGGCGATGATCGCAATCGCCAGAATAAGCGGAGGAAGTGCCAAGAGTGTATCCATAACCAGCATGACATACAAATCGATTTTTCGGTAATAACCGGTGATCGTCCCGATCATGACGCCAAAAATGGACGATACGGCTACGGTCACAAGCCCGGTGACGAGTGAGATTCTTCCGCCAAACAAGACACGAGCGAATATATCCCTTCCGAAATCGTCTGTACCGAAAAAATGTTTTAGGCTAGGTCCTTGGAAACGATCTTTGAAGTTCATTTTATCGACCGGGTAAGAGGCTAGAAAAGGAGCAAATACGACAGCGAAAATTACAATCAGCAATAAAATGCAGCCAATCATTGCTGTTTTGTTTTTGTGAATTCGATGCCAAATCAAGCTTGCAGGTTTTTGCGACTTTGCTCTTGCAAGATCTGTTGGTATCGGAACAGTACCGACTTCACCAATTTTCCCGTTCACGTTCTCCCCCTCCTCTACTCATAATTTATCCGTGGGTCAAATATACGATAAATGAAATCAACCAGCAGATTGGTGAGAGCAAACATCAAAGCCACAAAAAAGACTAGCCCCTGAATAATTGGAATATCTCGCTTGCTAATCGCATCGATCATTAAATTGCCGATTCCTTTTAAGGAAAAGATAACCTCGGCAACAACGGCTCCAGCTAACAGGGAACCAAATTGCAGACCGAGCAGCGTGACAACAGGAATCATTGCATTTTTCAATGCGTGCTGGAAAATACGGGCATACCCATGGACCCCTTTTGCTACCGCCGTACGCATGTATTCCTGCTGCAGCACGTCGAGCATACTTGTGCGGGCCACTCTCGCGATGGTTGCTGCTTCTGCTAAACCAAGTACGATCGATGGAAGAACTAATGATTGGAAACCGTTATATCCTGATATGGGAAATAAGGACAATTTATAGGAGAAAACAAAAATAAAGAGAAGCGCCACCCAAAAAGTTGGAGCTGACAAGCCCACTAAGGAGGCTAGGACAATCGATCGATCCATCCAAGAATTAGGCTTCACCGATGCGATCACACCTGCAAGTACACCAATTATCGTTGCAACGACCGTACTATACACAGCCAATTGCAAAGTGATCGGAAAACGATCAGCGATGAGCGACCACACAGACTGTCCGGTGATGAGTGATGCACCTAAATTGCCGTGAAAGAGTTCAGTGATATAATGGAGGTATTGAACGAGCAAGGGCTGGTCTAGGCCCAGTTTGGCATTTAACTGCTTAATCGCTTCTGGCGTAGGGAATTCTCCCAAAATGTAATGAGCGGGATCACCTGGAATGAGATGTACGAGCAAAAAGATGAATATCGATACGCCGAACAAGGTTGAGATAAGTGTGATCAGTCTTTTTAACAGATACACATGCAACAGAATTCCCCCTCGCCCTTACTACTTTTTCCATTTCACATCATTGAGATAGAAACTCGTGGAGAAAGGATTGTAGATAACACCTTCAACATCACGCGTGGCAATGATGGTCTCCTCAGAGAACAGCGGGATAATGGGTAGGTCCTCGATAAGGATTTCCTGTGCATCTTTATAGACCTTTGCACGGGCTGTCTGATCCATCGTCGAGCGGCCTTGCTGCAGCAGATCCGTTAATTTCGGATTGGTATACCGCATTCGATTTGTATTGGGATCGAAGAGTAAGTACAGTACATCCGGATCCGTGTAATCATAATACATCATAAACATATCAAAATCTGATTTACCTACTGCTAATTTGTCTTTTACAGCAGCAAGTTCATTAATGGAGAGCTTTAGATCTGCGCCGATCTCTTTAAATTGCGTTTGCAAAATTTGTGCGCTGCGTTCGAGAATCGGATTATGCGGCAATACCAATTCGATCGACAACGGTTTCCCGTTTTTGTCAGCAATTCCGTCACCATTGGTATCTTTCCACCCTGCTTCGGCAAGCAGCGCTTTCGCTTTGTCCACGTCTCGTGCGTACATGTTCTTCGCATCATTCTCCACTTTATCGCTATGTCCGAAAATAGTTGTCGGCAGAGGACTAAATGTAGATTGACCATACCCGGATAATGCGACTTCAACGAACGGTTCTCTATCGATGGCCATCGCCAACGCTTTACGCACTCTCACATCTTGGAATTGCGGTCTTTGCAGATTAAAGCCCAAGTACTTCTCTCCTGGTTCGAGGGCTTTGATAAATTCGACGTTCGGGATGTTCTGCAAATCTTTAACATAGCTGTTAGGTACACCATTGAGCATTTGGACATCGCCTTTTTTGAATTCAAGCACGCGTGTATCATCATCTTTCGTAAATTTAAAAGTAAGTTCATCGATGTAGGGCGCACCTTGATTTTTTAATAAGGGCGGTCCCCAATTGTAGTCTGGATTTTTTTTGTAGGAAATAGACGACCCTTTATCATGCTTCTGAAACATGAAGGGGCCAACCGACGATGGATTGTTTTCGAATTTGTCTCCCAATTCAGCAACCCGTTTCGGGTCGATTGGGCCTAAGAAGGGACTGGTTGCTACGCTGATGAAGGGGGCATAAGGCTCTTTGAAATACACTTGTACGGTCAACGGGTCGGTAACCTCTATTTTATCCACTGGACCCGCTATATCTTTTACTGGGGACATCGTCATGAACCGATCAATCGAAGTTTTCATCGCATCGGCAGTCAGAGGTTCTCCGGAGTGGAATTTCACATTCTTTTTAAGATGAAATGTCCATACTTTCCCGTCAGCCGAGACGCTGTAGGATTCAGCGAGACCAGCGACGATCTTTCCTTTGTCGTCGTAGTTTAGCAGCGGTTCATATATCAACGAATTAGCAATGTCCACCCAAGTAGATTTATCGATGTCTACTGTGTCTACTTCGATAACCGTCGAAACGACGAAAGGCTTGCTGGTATTGTTTGAGCTTAAACTAGGCGCAGGTGATGCCGCCAGCCCCGAGGGATCGCTTGGGTTGGAGCTTGGTCTCGAAGACGATGAACAAGCGGCCAGCACGAGCGTAAGTACGATGAATGGAAATACCTTTTTGGTTAAAAGTCTGGTTTTTCTGCTCATTCAATTTCCTCCTATTGTCAATGAACGTATAGAGGATCTGCAGAACTGAACTTCATTTCATTCATTTTGGCCACTTAGCACTCGGATGAAGCGGATAGATCGGCTGGGAAATCTGTTCATAGGGGAAGGATGTAAGAATTTGCGAGCTGAGGCCAGGTGAGTTTACCGTAATGATCCGTTTGGCGATAGGTTCAAAGGAGGCACGGAAATGCTGGCTGGACTTCAGCGCCACAATTTTATACTGATTCACGTCGATCCCGTGCAGCAGAAAAATCTGTTCGTCCAACGTCTGGGCTTTTACGGAACATACGATAATATCGACGCCATCTACTTGTAGACGTACCGATTTGCCGAGATTCACGACACCGCCTTGCCCCATAGGTGTAGATGCAACGAAAGTTCCATCTGTAATCGCTTTCACATAAGCGTCGACTGGAAGGGAATCACCGTGAAGAGTGTCTGTTTTTCCTCCGATTTGTACTTGAATGTTCGCTCCCACTCCTACTTCACAAGCGATTTCCACCACTTCAGGGTCAAAAATGGAACCGAAGCACGCATGATTAAGTTTCGCATCCAGCATGGCTTTCAGCAAATACGTGCCATCGCCTGGGGTTCCGCCCCCAGGATTGTCAGACGATTCGTTTATAACGATAGGCCGACATTCTGTTTGAAGCGCCAATTGAATCCCCTCTTCGGGAGAAATGATCGTTGGCGTAAATTCCTCGCGTTTTTCCCATAGGTAGATAGCGACATCTTCAGAAATAAGTTTCGCTAATTCGGGGTTGTCATTGGTGATGGTCAAAATGGATGCTGATACGTCAGGGGTGTCGGTATAAGGGAAGCCATGGAAAAATGCACAATCGATAACGTTTTCTTCTTGTTCCCATGTCCAGCAGCGTTCATTGATATCTTTTGCAGGAGATTGATTAGTAGTTGATGTGGGGAGAATTAGTGGCAGTTTAGTTAAATGCATCACGGGTTTGACTTGACCGGTCACGATCTGGTGGATCAATTCCACCGCTTCTAAACCACGTTCATAACAATCAACATGCGGATAGAGATGAACTCCTAGCATGGCGTCAGCGTGCTCAACCATTGTATCCGTCAAGTTTCCGTGAAGATCAAGTGTGACAACGATGGGAATAAGCGGGCCTACCAAGTTCCTGACTGCTTTCAGCAATTCGCCTTCAAGATCCACGGCCCCTTCCGCTACGCCTGCCCCATGCAAAGCAAGACAAACGGCGTCAATGGGTCCTTCCTGCTGAATGGCGCTAAGGAGTGTCTGTTTGATGTCCTCGTACGTTTCCTTCGTGATCATCCCTGATGGATAAGCAATCGTCGAAAAAACCGGCAGAACTTCAATACCCATTTGCTCCGCTTGGTGAATCATGCCACCAAGAAAATCGCGAACCCCTCGATGATTGGCTAACAGGGTATCGCCTTGCGCCCATTCCCAGAGCTCAAACATGTCCTTACTTGTCTTCACAACTGAAAACGTGTTTGTTTCATGTGCCACTTGCCCGATCGCGATTCTCACATCTTTCCCTCCCTGATTGGTATTTGTCCACTTGTGAAGTGTTCACTTCATAAAATTTAAAATTATGAAGCAAACACTTTACGGTCATTATAATGCGTGGCAAGTATTCTTTCAAGATGGTATTTAAAATATTTTAGAAAAAAAGATTACTTCCAAACTCTCTTGAAAGCCCTTTCAAAATTGCCGCCTAAAATGAGGTCGATATGCTCTGCTGAATAGCCGCGTTTCGACAGTGTTTCTTGCAATTTGGGCAGCTCTGCATGCCCTTTGAAAATATCAAAAGGCTTCCTGCTCATCTGCGCCAAGTCTTCGGCTGCTACATATTTCAAGAAGGCATCGGTTAAATCAAGCCCGATTCCGACATGTTCGATACCTGCGAGATTGACGATATGATCAATGTGTCGAACCATATGATCCACGTTTGCATCTTCATCCCTATCGGCAACGAACATGCTGATTGAATTGATGCCGATCACCCCATTATGTCTAGCAATCGCAGCAATCTGCACGTCAGAAAGGTTTCTCATGGTTTGTGTCAGGCTGCGACAATTCGAGTGTGATGCGATTACAGGCCTATTCGCCACTTCCATCACATCGCGGAAACCCTCATCATTCAAATGGCTGACGTCAATCAGCATCCCGATCGCCTCAGCCGCTTCCACGAGCTGCAATCCAAAATCCGACAACCCGCTGGATTTCCTCCTGGGATAAGGAGTGAAGTCACTCCCTTCGCCCGCAGAGTTTCTCCTGCTCCAAGTCAGACCCAAGATTCTGACACCGAGTTCATAGAAAATCCGCAGCATGCTTAAATCGTTGTAAAGCGGATCCGCGCCTTCTAGCGACAAAATAAAGCTTATTTTACCTTGACTCCTGGCCTGTTCGAGCTCTTCCGTTGTCCTGCATAAGGCAATTTGGCTGGATTCTCTTACTTCATCATGCAAGGAACTGATCTGCTGCAACGCTTTGCGCAGCGCCATTTCCGGAACGAAAGCGCTGTCAACAAAAACTGCAGCCACAACTGTATTGATCCCGCCACTTAAGAAATCAGGGAGATAACTCGTTTCAATTACGCGCCTTTCTCCCCGAGCCCTTCGAATCACAACGTCCATCAATAAGTCGAAATGAGCGTCAATGACGGGTTTCATTAACGTACGCTCGATATTCCCCATACACTTAACCTCCTATAGGACCTTTAAGAGTTCTCAAAAAATGGGAAGAACTGCTTGCTTGACTCATCGTACATGCGAAGCCGCTTTTCGACATTTTCACGGTCAACAAGGGTGATACCATTAACAATGACGTTCAATAAGGAGAAAATGCTAGGCATGCCGGTGAATACCTCCGTCGTTTCAAACGGAACTTTAAGCAGTAGATCCGCTATTTGTCCGACGGGCGAGAGTTCATTATCTGTGATGGCAATAATTTGAGCGCCTTTTTGTTGTGCTGCTTTCGCGAAAGAGACTGTTTCTTGTAGGTAACGTGGGAAACTGAGCGCGATGACAAGCCAATCTTTATCCATCTCCGTCAAATAATAGTTCGTGTCGTCTACCGGTCCCCGATAAAGGTACGTATCACCTCTTAGAATATTCAAGGCAACGGAAAACCAATTGGCAGCACCGTGGGATAAACGAAGGCCTACCACGACGATCTTTTTGGCTTGCAAAATGCTTTGGATAGCGCGGTTAATGATCTCACGATCCAATTCTCGAAGCGTTTGTCCGATTTGAGCGATTTCCCGATCTAATGTATATGCGATCAGATCCTGATCCATTTGGGAATCGCTCGATGCATGCAAATAATCGATCGCAGGAGTTGTCTGTTTCCCAGGTGCCATCAGAGATTGCCGGATTTCATTCTGCATCTCCGTATAGCCTGAATACTGCAGGGCATAGCTAAGCCGGATCACTGTCGCTTCGCTCGTTTCCGTCATGACGCCGATCACTTTGGCCGGATGAAGTGCCACTGATTTAGGTTCATCTAGCATAAACTTCGCCACTATTTTTTGCTGATTTGTCAATTGATTGTAATATTTGCGAATTCGGTCAGTTACGTTGTCCATGGTAACAACTCCCTCATCAAAACTTCTCATAATTCGAAGCGCAAACTGCACATCCTTATTATCATTGAAGTTATGACTACAGGTCAACTGCCTTGGAAAACCGAATCTCAATGTTCATACCTCAGATTAAGTTCAACCTCAACCCTGATGGATGAACACATTCATTTCCTGAATGGCTTCTTTCGCTTGATCAAACAAGCCTAACCTAGTTACAAAGGTATGCAACATACCTTTATAGCACGTATATTGAACCGGAACTCCCGCCTGCTTCAGCACATCTGCGTAAGCTTTACCTTCATCTCTCAATGGGTCATACTCAGCCGTAATAATAAGTGCCGGCGGTAGGTCTTGGAAATCTAAGGCAAGCAGCGGAGATGCCCAGGCATTCAAGATATCTTTTGGTGAGCGAAGATAGCAATCTCTAAACCACTCCATGTCCGATTCCGAAAGGAAATACCCACTCGCCAACTCTTTCATCGAGTGACTTAACAACCTCAGATCTGTGGTCGGGTAAAACAGAATTTGTTTAGCAATCGTTGGACCGCCTCTCTCGCGGACCAATTGTGTCATCACCGCGCTTAAATTTCCTCCTGCGCTATCTCCAGCTACAATGATGCGGTTCACATCACCTTGGTACAGGTGAATATATTCAGCAACCCATCGAAGTGCAGCGTAGGCATCTTCTACAGCCGTAGGAAATTTATGTTCCGGCGCTAAACGATAATCCACGCCAACAACGATACATTTGCAAGCAGCGGCCATATAACGCAGTTGTCCATCAAAGGCATCCAAATCGCCTAATACCCATCCACCTCCATGATAGTAGACCATGACCGGAAAGGGACCTTCTGCAATTGGTGTCATGATCCGCAGTAAAATGTCTCCCCCCTCGACAGGTATTCTTTGCTCTTCTACTTTCTTAATCCAAGCGGACTCTCCCGCCGTAGCGATAAAACCTTCTCTGGCACCTTTCCTTGCCACAGCTAGCGGCAAATTCGGTAAAGGCTCTCCGCCAGCTTGTTCAATTTGCTCTAAAAATGCTTTTGCCTTCGGATCTAATGTCATGGTTCGCACTCCTTGCGCTCGTGTTGAATAACAAAATTATAAAATTAGTGTATTTCCCAATCAATGTAAAATTATCTATGAAGACGATAGATCTGTTCTATAATTGAGTAAGACTCTTTGGAATATTCATGCATCTAAACCATCTTTAAGGGGATAATACGCTCGATGGAATGTCCAGCATTTGATTAAAGGGGGTGCTCGAGTTTGACTCTATTTTTTTCAAAACGTAAAAAGCACAAACCAAATCAGCCCTCCGAGCAAACGTTCTACGTACCTGTGGAGCAAATGGAACTCTATTCTTCCCTTTCCCAAAATACCGCACAGTTGCAACAAATATTTCAAAATTGCAGCGACGTCGTTTTCAGAAATATCACGCTGGGCTCAGCTGGGCAATATCAGGCACAACTCATTTGGATAGACGGACTCATCGAGCAGGAACAATTAGAAAATGAAATTCTCGAATCCTTGTTCATCCCAGCAACTTTTCCTGCACTACTCACAGAAACGAATCCGATGTCTTTTTTTAAAGCTATGCAATCAGCTGTTTTAAAGGTAGCCCAACTGAAAGAACTGTTCACTCTGAAAGATGCTGTCGAACATATATTAACCGGAGAGACACTCCTGCTCATTGACCAAGTTCCCATTGCATTATCAATGAGCACCAAGGGCGGTCCTGCCCGTTCTATCTCAGAACCGTCAACCGAGGCAGTCGTCCGCGGACCGAGGCAAGGCTTTACCGAAAACTTGCGCACAAATACGATGCTCATTCGACGAATTATCAAAACGCCAGCGTTAAAAACAGAGCACTTCACATTAGGCAAATTGACAAAAACAGATATTGTCATCGCATATATCGACGGAATAGCGAGCCCCGATGTCATCGAAGAGGTTCGAGCACGCCTTTCACTAATCGATGTGGATACCGTTCTGGACAGTGCATATATCGAAGAACTGATTGAAGATCATACCTACACCTTATTCCCGCAAATCGCCCATACTGAACGGCCGGATAAAGCGGCAGCCGAATTGGCTGAAGGCAAAGTGATCCTCTTCATCGACGGATCTCCATTTGTCTTAATGGTACCGACGATCTTTTTTCAGTTTTTTCAATCTAGTGAAGATTATTATGAGCGGTACCCAATGGCGTTCGCGGTCCGATCGGTTCGCTTTCTTTTTATCGCCATTGCCCTTGTCTTGCCATCGGTCTATATTGCCGTTATCACATACCATCATGAAATGCTGCCAGCCCAACTGCTCATTAGCATTGCTGGCTCTCATGAAGGTGTGCCATTTCCTACCTTATTAGAAGCCTTGTTAATGGAAATTACGTTTGAAGCACTGCGGGAAGCCGGCATTCGTTTGCCCAAGCAAGTTGGCCAAGCCGTTAGTATTGTCGGGGCGCTCGTCATCGGGGAAGCCGCCGTTCAAGCGGGCATCGTCTCTACGGCGATGGTTATCGTGGTGGCAATCACAGCTATAGCATCTTTTACTATACCCGCCTTCAATGTGGGCATTAGTATTCGTTTAATGCGTTTTCCTTTGATGCTTCTCGGAGCCGTTCTAGGGTTATATGGGATCATGCTGGGTTTATTAGCGCTGCTGGTTCATCTATGTTCACTTCGCTCATTCGGTGTCCCCTACTTTTCGCCGATCGCCCCATTTCGTATGAGTAGTATGAAGGATTTGCTCGTAAGAGCTCCGATTGGAGCTTTGAACAGAAGAACCGTAAGAAAACCTGCCGGAGGAACCGAGAAAGGACAGGAATAGATATGTTTAGAGCATTACTGCGCTTATGCCTGGCAGGTATCTTGCTAGTGACCACATCCGGTTGCTGGGATAGGCAAGAAGTGGATAAGCTTGCTATCGTAACAGGACTGGGCATTGATCTTATTAACGATCCAGAACCTTATCTCATTACAGCACAAGTGGTGAGCCCAGCCTCACAAAAAAACATGCAAGAATCTGCTCAATCCAAACCATTTGTGACCACACTTGCCCAAGGAAAAACGATTTCAGAGGCTGTTGAAAATTTCACCAAAGAATCTCCGAGAAAAATGTTTTTTGCGCATAATAACGTAATCGTAATGGGAGAGAAACTTGCCCAGACCGACATTTTAGACTTTATGGATTTCTTGGACCGGAGCCCCCAATTCCGCAGAAACGCCTGGCTTATCGTAACCCCTAAAACAGCCAAGGAAGTGCTGCAGACTCAATGCGATATCCAAAAATATGCAGCTATTGGCCTAAAAGAAATGATCTACGAACGGTTCCATCCTTTTTCCAACAAAATGCAAAGAAAAGATACGATGAGCAGGCTGGAGGGCCTATCTTCTGCGGCTCTCGCGTTAAAGATTGACATTGTAAATACCGATCAGCTTGGGACACAAAAACTAAAAAAAACAGGGAACGCCTTCCAAAACCCAACTAAACAAGCCTCCGAAGGAAGGGAGCAGCTGCGACTCAGTGGTTTTTCCGTTTTCAAGAATTATAAATTTATAGGCTACTTGAACGATGAGGAGACGCTGGGTGTGCTGTGGTATCTTAACGAACACAAAGGCTATCCGATCCGAATTTCATGCCCTTCAACAGAACAGAAATATATGGTTTTCCTATTGCATCAAACTTCACTTGATCTGAAACCTGTCATCGATCAAGAACATTTACAAATGAAAGTTGCAGTAAAAACTAATGCGACAGTATCGGAAAATAATTGTCAGGAAATAAGTATGTTTGATCGTGAAAATCGAGAAAAACTGGAACAGGAACTCAACAAAGCAATTAAAGAACAAATGCTAGCGTCACTTATAAAAGTGCAACGATGGGGAAGCGATGTTTTACACTTTGCCGATGAATTTTATCAATCTAGTCCCGCGAAGTGGAAAACGATTGCCCCGTCCTATGGCGAACATTTTGCGAAAGCAAAAGTAACCATCGATGTGAGATCGGAAATACGGCTCTCCGGTATGACCTCGGAGAGTATAAATCGATAGCATGTGATGTTATCGCACTTTCGCCCGAATAGCTCCAATGATCCAGAGCATTGTCGGGATTCCGATGATCAGAATCGGTAACGTAAAAAATTCAGAGAAATATTTGGGGTAAAAATAGTCTGATTCCATAATACTTCTTGGTAATTGAGCGATAATGAATACAATCGGAACATTAACCCAAAGAATATGCTTCCAGTTCTTCAACTTGAGGAATTGCCCCATCCCATAACTGGCCGCAAAAAAAATGACGGAAATTCGAATGAATACACTGGCCAGCCAGACGACGACGAAAATGACATCCACATTTTGAATAAAGTCGGCAACCGAAATCACCCTCACAAGTTCAAAATAGGGATACCACATCTTGGCTGACATGGATGATCCGAAGGTTGTGATTACCATGACTACCGTAATTGTCACCATTAGACTTGCCAAAGCTGTGCCTGCCACTGCAGCTTTAGTTGCAGCTCGAGGATTGCTGGTAAATTTAAACAACATGATGAGGATTACATTCTGCCCTATGATCGCTGCTGGCGGTAATGCCCCATGGATTATAGGATTGAGCGGCAGATCTTTAAAAACAGGCATTATATATTCGGAACGCCAGTTATTCACGCTTAGCAGCAGCGTTAAAATAACTATGAAGATGATAAGCGGCCCGATAAACTCGGCACACCTCCCGATCACCTCGATCCCCTGGCTTACCGCATAGACTACAACCGCTAATATACCTGCAATAATAACCCAAGACGGTGTACGAGGCATAATTAAATTCATGCGGTTTGTCAATTCGCGCATGATAACACCAGTCACGGAGTACCACTGCACAAAATAAATCAAGACCACCAATCTACCTAGCCATTTGCCTAGAATCACTTGGGTGTATTCGACAAAAGAATAATTGGGATAAAGTTGACTTAATTTTGAAGCGGCGAATACCGCATAAACACAGAGAAAACCGCAAATGATGACGGAAATCCAAGCATTCTTGTTGGCGATGCCGATGGACTGGCCGATCGTTAACAACAAGGCAACGCCAACGGCCATTGTCGTCATGATCCAAAATATTTGAGTAGCAGATAATTGTGTTTTAACAGGCCTCACAAGACAGACACCCCTTATTGTTATCTGCCCCATTATTGACGAATTCGCTTCCAAATATAACAAAAAAGCCTGATGTTTCCATCAAGCTTGTATTTTCTGCTCACAGTAAACTGCAGGTTCATCCTTCTTAATCGACTTAATGTGGGAAAAGACCAGATCGATAAATCCACTGGCAGCCTTCCCCATATATTTATCTCTATGATAAACGATCCCAACTTCACGGCATAGCTTCGGGGCTTGGATCGGAATTGTAATCAAGTCTTCATATGGGTACATTTCGAGCAATGTTTTCGACAGAATCGTTGCCCCGATGCCCGCCCTCACTAAGCCGAACAAGGAGTCGATCGTTGTCGTTTCAATAAACGGATTCAATTCCAAACCGGCTGTTAAGCAGGTTGCATCAAGCAGCTGTCGGCACCGGTGTGTTTCGGGAAACATGACAATGGGGGTCTTTAGCACCTCTTTGAAGTCAATGTAGAGATGACCTGCCAAAGGATGGTCAGCAGTCGTTACGAAGAAAAAAGTTTCTTTATAAAGCTCTTTCACTGTTAATTGTTCATGTTCCACAGGAAGAATAGAGACAGCAAAATCTAATTCATTGTGTAAGACTTGTTCAACAACATCTTCATTGGCAATCAACTTAATCTTGATATTTGGATAATTGCGGTGATATTCGATTAATAAGGATGATACAAGATCATTGAGTTCACCAGGCAATGCACCGATGGATAACGATCCACGTTCGACCTTTTGCAATTCCTGTAATTGCTCACGTGCATTCGCCAATGAACATAAAGCTTTATTGGATTGCTGGTATAAGATCTTTCCAGCTTCCGTAATCTTCGTCTTCTTACCGATTCGATCAAAAAGCAGGACACCCAACTCATTCTCCAGCGCTTTGATTTGATGACTTAACGTCGGCTGTGTGATCCCCAACTTTTCTGCTGCACGTGTAAAATGGAGCTCAGCACAAATCGTCATAAAATATTCCAGTTGTCTTAGTTCCATAGATCATTCACCTCGAGATGCCGGCTTCGTTATTTCGCTGAAACAGATGCCGATCAAGATTAACAGCACGCCTAACCACCGGAACCAGGAGACGGATTCACCCAATAAAAAGTAGGCGCTCACCACTGTGACTGGTAATTCAATAGCACTTAGCACCCCAGCCATCCGGCCGCCAATTTTCGGTATCGAAACCAGCATGAATAAGATCGGCAGAACTTGTCCTATTAATCCGGTGACGATTCCCCATCCGAATAATCCGTGTAACAGCACACCGGAAGCTAAGTATGTCGGAGGGTACATCGGAAATAGCGCAATTGCACCAATAGTGAGCGTCAGTGCGGCACGTGCCAACGGTGAAGATTGATCTGTCATATACTCAGGTAAGTACAGACTGATGCCAAAACAAACCGCGGCAAGCAAACCATAGCCGATTGCGATCCACGACAGATCCGGTAGTTTGGATTGAAACAGACCAACAGCTAATACCGTTCCTGCAAGAATGAACGCTATGCCGATCCACTTCTGTACCGATGGTAGGACCCTTTTCACAATGATATCTAATAAGGTTACAATCCAGGTGACCTGAAACAGTAAAACGATACTCAAAGAAACTGGCAGCATCGTAATGGATTTAAAATAGAAAAAAATCGCCCAAGCAGAAGTGGCACCTGTTCCAACTAAAAATACCCAATCCTTCCCCCTCGGAAAGCGGGTTTTTCGGATGACCGGTAAAAGGATTATCCAGAGTATGACGACACCAAAACCATATTGTGCATTGGTTAAATCCATGATAGTGAAGCCCTTGGCGTATAAGTAATCGACAAGGGGTGCAGTAAATCCCAGGAAAGATGCTGCTAAGAGCATAAGAAGTATATGAATCCATTTTGAATGCAACATCTTAACCTCCCTAAATTTCCTTAATTATACAAAAGTCAGTTTATCACCACGACGCAGTGTACCCGATTGAATTACATTGGCGTAAACACCGACACAGCCTTGATTGTGTTGAACGGCTGTTTTGAGTACCTCCAAATCTTTGGGCAGATCTCCTTGCGCCAATGTAGTCATCACGCAGCGCTTCGTCGGCTGTATGATACGCAAGCGAACCTCTTCGCCCAAGCGAAGCTCTCTTCCTACCCAATCATTTTCTGCAAATGCCTCACCCGGAACATCAATCACAAGATTAGGGCGGAAACGGCGAACTTCCAATCTGCTTTCCGGAATTAGTCGGCGCAGCCGGTTTAATGTCGCCGTGGTCATGATATGAACCATAGCAATATCAAAAAAAGTACCTGCAGGCGCTGTTCGGGTAAACACCGTATTCTTATTCGTGAGCACATCGATATCTGGAATGTATCCTTCGAATTGGATATCCTGATCGAACATTTCAGACGCCTTGATGATTTGCAGCGGCTTGCCAAAGTTATCAGACAACATCTGGTTCAGATGTCCTTCATTGCTTAAGCCGTGTGTGCCATCCGGAAATGTAACCCTAACCTGGGGCAGTGGCTGCCCCGGCTCAGGCGGCTCGAAATATGAAGCATGGTATTCAAACATCCGTGGCCATTTGAGCGGGTTCTTGGCATTGACAAGCTTACCTGTTGTCGTGTCGACTAGCGCATAAGCCCGATCTCCATAAACGCCCTTATCTGTCATATAGCAAGCATTCAGTTCTTCCCCCATCATCGATTTCACGGGGTATCTCCAGATGGATACAATGTTGGCTGCTGAGCTCATGCTTTCCCCCCTTTTTTCATCCCTGTAACAGCTTCCCGCTGAACAGAATAATTAATGTTCGTACAAAAAGAACCACCACCACGATCGTTAAAAGCAGCAATATGATTGCCGCGATAGCTTTTAACGGCCACCCATTGACGTGAATGGCATATTTCAAGGCAGCATTACTGAGGGCTGCCATAGGGAAACTGACCGCCCACCAGGAAGCACCGAATTTGATCGTTCTTTTAAATACTTTAAATGCAAGTACAATAAACAGGAACAGACCGAAATAATAAAGGATTGCAGCAAAATTATCGATCCGCTGCATGAAATTCGTATAGCCGAGAAACCCCACCTCGAACGGAGCAATCATGATGATCATGGAGGGCATCAGTCCCATCGGGAGGGCATCATGATGAATCAAACGATTGATAATCAGGGTGAAGAAAATGAGCGCTACAAAGCCCCCGATCCCAAGACTCAATAAATTGACCTCGTGAGCCCAGGCAAAAGGCATCGTTCCACCAGCAACGGCGATATCAATTGTTGCCACGCCGGGAATCAACCATGCCGGCACGGCATGAGCAGGATCCAGCTTGCCTTTCAACAAGCGGGAAATAATGATATAACTTAATGCCAGGGTAAGAACCATCCCGATCACCCACACAATTTCGCCAAGCGCCTGCTGATAATGACTCAGTACTGAGGATAACAGCAAAATCGCAATCGTAATCGTCCCGAAGAAATTTCCTGAGATTGGGTGCGTAAACTCTGCCGAAACTTTTTGAGGGTATCTTGCCCATTTCACCAAGTATCCGATCGTAAGTAGAACAAACACGAGAATCGCGATAGCACCAATAAGGTCTGCGATGACAGGCGAGGTGTGAAAAAGCTGATGGGAAAGCCGCCAAGCCAATGAAAGACCAGAAATCCCCATAACCGAGCCGAATAAATTCACCGGCAGGTATTGAATGGATCCGATTTTGCCCGCTTGGTCAGGTTGCGCTGCTGTCAATTCCATAAGCTCACCACTTTCACCTTGAATTGTTGTTGAAATCTTGTCAGTAGCGGTAGTTATTATTTGTCACTGACAGATAGACAATTCATGTGTGAATTTCACCGTATGATGCTTTTCTTCACGCTCGCATTTTAGAAAACACATTCCTATCCTATTTCATCCTTTTTTTCCATTACACAGAATTCCTATGATTATGGCTGTTTTCGATTTCAATAGCCAGCACATTAAGCTTCACAATTGCTTCTACTGTCTTTTGTAGTTCAAGTGAAGGCACAAGTGGAGCTTTTGCATAAAACATATGCAGGCCAAGTAGCTTACGGCTTGGAGCAAGTAACGGAAATAGCCAGCAAGAACGAATCCCGCATGCTTTTAGAACGTCATTAAACTCTTTTGTAAAAGTGCGTTTAGATGGGATTTCAGTCATTAGTGCCGGTTCTATGAAATTAGTTTCTTTTTCAAAAGGATATAAAGATAGCACTTCGTGGTCTAGAAATTGATGCTTAAATGAGCTAAATGGTAATTCTCTAGGACGACAAGTCTCCCATTCGCCATTCTCACGAATCAGATAAATGGAACCGAATACTTGATCATCAAAGAGTAAATCGTACTGTTGCATAATTTCATATACAATTTGACTCAGTGGCTCCCCTAAAGCAATGTGATGCAATACACTTATTTGAGCTTGAATCATTTTGTTTTGGAGCTTGATCGCATCATAACTCTCATAGATCGTCTTGATGTCCTCATGGTTTGCTGATGTCACAGCCTTCGAATGCTGCCCCTTTTCCAATGCGTCATCCACGTTCACTCCTTCTGATATGTTGTTTTGTCTTAAGAGGATATAACTTTAGAGATGAAATTGACTAGTCATCTTCTTGAGTTCACCTGCCAAATCTTGCAAAGACTTCGACGAAGCATCCACTTGATCCATCCTTGTGATCATAGATAACTGTCATACGCTCGCTTACGAAAAATCCCTTTTCGGCCATCGAAAAGGGATTCGTTATGATGGAATTCAAACTCAGCATGTATAGTTGTGAGAAGGCGCATGGTTAAGTGCGCCCCTCCTTTAAGGACTTATCCTTTAAGCAAATTTCCGTTAAAGAGAATGTTCAATGTGCGAATAAAGAGAACGACAAGTACAATCGTTAACAACGCCAGGATGATCGCGGCGATGGCAATTAATAGCCAAGAATGTACGAACATCGCATATTTCAAAGCCGCATTGCTGAGCGCAGCCATTGGAAAGCTTACTGCCCACCATGAAGCGCCGAATGGTACTGTTTTTTTGAATACTTTAAAAAATAAGACAACGAACAAGAACAAACCGAAGTAGAATAAGACTGAAGCAAATTGGTCAATTCGTTGCATAAAGTTCGTATATCCCAAGAAACCCACTTCAAAAGGTGCAATCATAATGATCATGGATGGCATTAATCCTGCAGGCAGTGGAGATTGATGAATCAATCGGGATAGAATAATCGTGAAGAAAACCAAAGCGACAACTCCACCAATTGCCAACGACATTAAGTTGATTTCATGTGCCCACGGAAATGGCATCGTACCACCAGCCACCGCGATATCAATCGTGGCAACCCCAGGAATCAACCAAGCTGGAACAGCATTGCCCGGCTCCACATTACCCTTCAACAAGCGTGAAACGATGATAAAACTAAGCGCTAAGGTCGTAACCATTCCAATCATCCAAACAACTTGCCCTAAGCCTTGACTATAATTACCCAAGACTGAAGACAGTAAGAGAATAGCAATTGTGATGGTACCGAAGAAATTCCCAGCAATCGGATGCGTAAATTCTCCAGCTACTTTCTGTGGGTACAGAGCCCATTTGGATATATAGCCTATGCTTAACGCGATAAACATCAGAACAGCTACAATACCAATGATGTCCGCGATGAGAGGGGAAGTTCCAAACAGCTTGCTCGCTTGTCTCCAAGCTAAGGACAAACCTGAAATACCCATAACCGACCCGAATAAATTGACTGGTAGAAACTGAATCGAACCAATACTTCTTTGTTTCGGTACGGCAGTCATGGTTTGCATGGTTGGTCACCACTTTCTTTTTTATTTGTTGTTTAATTAACTGGTTGTTTGGTTAACCTGATATTTATACTAATACTGAACTCGCTTTTTGTCAATACCTTCACAAGCGATGTTGTAACGGTGAATTACTTGCAACATCCGCACATATTGTTTAAACTTAATATGACCAAATAACTAGTTAATCAATAAGGTTGGTGAAAGCACAATGAACGCAAAAATAGAGTCCTTAATAAACATCGATCAACAATCACCTTTACCGATTAATATTCAAATTAAAGAACAGATCAAATTACTCATTAGTAATGAGGTGCTCTCGCCCGGTGATGACCTGCCTTCCACGAACCAGTTAGCCGACCACCTCGCGATAAATAGAAACACGATACAGTGGGTATACTCACAATTGAAGGATGATGGGTTGTTGATTATGCAAAAAGGCCGCGGTACTCGAATTGCTGATGAGGCGAACATTGAGGAATTTAAGCGGAATAACCCTTACTATCCTTTCGTCCAAGAAATGATGACTCGGTCCAGTGAAGCCAGCTATCATCCGGAAAACCTGCTTCTCGCAGGCTTTGCTTATTTACAGTTGTACGGTAAATCCGTTAAAACACATCCGACTTATTTGTTCATTGAGTGTAAAGTCCAATCGTGCTACTTCTATTTAAATGAAATTGTCAAACATACATCCGCAGAAATTCTTAGCATCGATATCGATGCTCCAGAATCGGAGCTGCTAGCCTCCATTAGGCAAGCTGATGTAATCGTAACGACCACAGAACGCAGCGACCGCGTCAGAAATCTACAAGGCGCCGCAGGCAAAACGATAATCACCGTTGGCGACCCTAACGATGTCTCACTGTTACTTCGGCTCATACAACCATAATGTCTCTTACTACAATGAAACAGGTCATTTTGAAGAAATGATTAAACCAGCTCCTTGTGTTAACCTTGCGTTTCACAGCAGATTATTCCAGTACAGAGGGTTTCACGGCCGCATCAACCTGATGATTTGGTTTGAACCCCTCCCTCGTACTCCGGATAAAGGGTTCTCCTTTCTCCGTACATAGCATTTTCACTTCATTGAGTGATGTGATTTTCGTAATCGCTTGTATAAGTGGGTCCTGATGCTTACTTATCACTCGAATCTGCCATTCAAAAAAAGTCTCATTTTGCACCTTATTCATTTGTTTGAAATGCACGCCACTCACTTGAATGTGATGAAGCTGAAGTGTTTGAATGATCGGACTTGGAAATCCAACACCTGTTGTTTGAATATTTAGATTGTGTGTTCTAACTTTGGAAAAAAATAGCTGTTCTCCTTTGTAGAGAGCAAATAACACAATAAGCACACCGAGTGTCGCTCCTAATGCTAGGCGATAAAATCCTGCCCCGATACTTAAACCGATAGCGGCTACAGTCCAAATCGATGCGGCTGTCGTTAGTCCGCGAATTGTTAAGCCATTGCGAATGATCGCCCCTGCCCCTAGGAAGCCTATACCGCTAATAACCTGAGCTGCCAGACGAGCTGGGTCAATATTCAGATGTGCTTCTTCAACAAAACCTGTAAATCCATAAATGGAAAGTAACATGATGGTGGCAGATCCCAAGCTGACCAAGATATGCGTTCGGAGTCCGGCCGATTGATGACTCCACTCCCTTTCAAAACCTATTATCCCCCCGCATATTACAGCTAGTACTATACGAAGGAAAAGCTCCATATTCGATAGATGCCAAATATCCATGCTTAAGCCTCCCTATCCAAGTTTTTTCATATTACCTTCACGAATAAAAGGGATCAATATCGTTGTCTCTATCGTTTTCATAGATACAACGATATTGATTAATCCCTCTATCCTGCGATAATGAGTGAGTGTATTCCGCACCCAGTCCGGACATCTAATTCATTAAAGGAGTTTACTACATGATTTGGTTCATTGGGGCTACGTATCTATATATTTTGCAAATCGGGCTCGTGTTGTTTCTGGGGTTTCGGAATCCTACAAAAACAATGGCTTGGCTAACGATTACATATTTATTTCCGTTAGTAGGATTTTTGCTTTATTTTATTATGGCCAAAGATTACCGAATGTCCCCTCCGCTCAGCCGAAGATATGCAAAAACGCCTATCCTCTCCAGCCAGCTTACGGAACATATCCAAGTTTCGCGCTGGAATCATTTCCAGGGCCGTCATTCCACCAGACAAAACAGACTTCTTGGATACATGCAAAGCATCCCGGAAGCGCCCCTCACAGAGTGCAATGAGATTTTAGTCTATAACAATGGAGAAGAGACCTTTGAGGCAATTATTCATGCTTTAGATCAAGCTGAACACCATATTCATATGGAATATTTCATTATTCGCAATGACCAGATCGGCAGACAAATTCAACAAGTTCTTATGAAGAAAGCGAAACAAGGCATTGAAGTCCGTTTAATGGTAGACGGTTTAGGCAGTCATGAACTCAAATTCGGCTATCTAGACGAACTCAAACAGGCTGGTGTCCATGTTCAAATTTTTTCGCCTTTGCGAAAATCTCTGTTACGCAAGCAAGTAAATTACCGTAACCATCGTAAAATCATTGTGATCGACGGCTTAACAGGATTTCTCGGAGGAATTAATATCGGAGATGAGTATTTGGGGCGAAGCTCGAAGTTTGGCTTTTGGCGGGATACACACATGAGAATTCGTGGAGATGCAGTCTTTTTTCTGCAGCACACCTTTTTGAACGATTGGCAATCTGTTAATGGCGATCAGATTGCTACACGGCAGTTATATCCACCGCATGGCTGCGTGGGACAAGCAAAGATTCAACTCATAGCAAGCGGCCCCGATACAGATAGTGACGCGATTCATGAATTTTATTTCAGTGCGTTCAACGCATCTCACCATAGCATATCGATCATCTCTCCATACTTTATACCCGACCGCAGCCTCTTAATCGCATTGAAAACAGCAGCGTTAAGCGGAGTTGAAGTGAAAATCATCATTCCTGAAATTGAAGATCATTTACTGGTCAAATGGGCAGCCTACTCTTACATGGAAGAACTCATGCTGGCGGGAGTTCGATTTTTTACATATTTGAAGGGATTTATCCATGCCAAAATTGTGATCATCGATCGTACGCTCGCTTCTGTAGGTACAGCCAATATGGACATGCGCAGTTTATTTGATAACTTTGAACTCAATGCAGCTATTTTTGATGAAAAGACGATTAATCGGCTTATTCGAGATTTCCAGGAAGACCTTACGAACAGCAAAGAAATTCGTATGGCTGAGTTCTGCAATCGTCCCTTGCTTCAAAAAGGCAAGGAAATTATTGCCCGCATGGTATCATCCCTGCTTTAAAACAAACACCCCGTCAAAACAGTTCACAATGGCCATAGCCTTCGGACTGCCTAACGGGGTATCTTTAATTCCACTATATTAAACTCTTGCCGAAATACCTAATTTTTTCAGCAATTCAATGGCCGTTGTTTTCTCTTCCACCGATAGTCCACTTGTAGCGTCATACATTGCTTGCGCATGCTTAGGGAAAACATCCTCCATCACTTCAGTTCCTGCCTCTGTAATCACAGCGTAGGTGACTCGACGGTCTTCCGTTGAAAGTTCCCTTTTCAGGTACCCCTTCTTCTCCAGCTTATCTACATTGTAGGTTATATTCGCACTGCTGATTAGAATCTTGCTCCCGATTTGCTGAAGAGGAATTTTCCCTTTATGATAGAGAAGTTCCAATATGGCAAATTCAGTTCCGGACAAGTCACGATTCTTAATTTCAGCCTCCGTAGACTCCAGCAGCTCCCTGTAAGCTTTGGATAAGACGACAAACAATTTCAACGATTGACTTTGCTCTTCCGTGATATTCATGTTGGTGTCACTCCCTCTAAACATCTACATTGTCCTAAACAATCGGTCTGCGTATACGTCTTTATTTGTATCTCCAGTTAATTTCCACCTAGAAAATCTCCATTTAAAAATATAATTGACATTATTTATTCTGTCAATGATTTCACTAGACCCTCTCTCTCTACTCGAATCAAAAAGGAGCTGCCTTGGCAGCTCCTTACATATAGTAATTGTGAAACCATTTAGTTGTTTTGGCCGTTCTTGACCCATGAAGCCACTGTAACAACGCGTTTAGCCTGATGCTTAGCTGCCTCCAACACGATTTTATCAAACTCATGCTGTTGATTAACTGTTGCGCTGGCTCCATAAGGGTTGCCTCCAGCCTGGAAGATGACCGGATCTGTATATCCAGGTGCAACAACAATGGCTCCCCAGTGATACATCATCGTATAAAGAGACAATAGGGTTGCTTCTTGTCCTCCATGTGCATTTGCAGCACTCGTCATAGCGGAAACTACTTTGTTAGCAAGCTTCCCATGGAACCACAGGCCGCCGGTTGTATCCAAGAATTGTTTTAATGGAGCTGCCATATTCCCATAACGGGTTGGCGTGCTGAAAATGACTGCATCTGCCCATTCTAAATCTTCTAATGAAGCGACTGGTACCGATGCCGTTTCTTCTGAATGGGCCTTCCAAGCAGGATTGGCAGCAACAACATCGGCCGGGGCTAATTCTTGAGCACGGACAAGTCTAACTTCTGCTCCGGCTGCAGCAGCAGCTTCTTCAGCGGCTCTAGCCATTTGATAGTTGGTACCTGTGACACTGTAATAAATAACTGCAACTTTTACTTTACTCATTTTGAATTCCTCCATTGTGTATGTTTTTTGGGATAGAGACGATATGGTGTTTCTGTTGGTACTTCGATGATAATGATCCGAGTGCTTTCGGCCTGTGCTTTAAAAATCAGCTCTGTATCCACGTCCGATTCAATAACAGCAAAATCTTTGTGCAAAAGCGTCGTTACCTGATCGCTAGACAGGGCCGTTAATTGTCCGTTGCCGCGAATAACCAGCAGAGCCCAGCTATACCCAGCAGGCAATATTCGGCGATAAGAGCTGTTCTGCTCCTGCTTGATATCCCACATCTTCGCATCAGTAATAAGCGTCACTGGGGAATCATCACCAATAATTGTTTTAACCTCACTGCCTTCTATTTGAGAAAGCGGAAAATCATGATGTTCAAACTGCCGATAAGTAGGCTGCATTTTAACTGATTCCTGCAAGTTAGGCTCGAACCAGATTTGGAACCCCTCTATATGATCTCCAAAAGACGACTCTTCATGATACATCCCTGTTCCGGTTTGCATAACTTGCGCGCCGCCTGCACCAACGGTGCTTTCTGTGCCCAACGTATCTTTGTGCGTCACATTGCCTTCAATCATGTAGGACATAATTTCAAATGCCTGGTGCGGATGAAACGGTAACAGCCCTCCGCCATTAGAGAACCCCCATGCCCAGTAAAACAATGGACCAACTCTACTCACTGCAGTATCCTCGTGGGGAAAAGCGATCGGTTTCTGCTCAACGATTTTCCCGCCGTCAAACATGCCAAATCCTTGTTCATGTGCTCCGAAAACTTTAATGTTCATATTGATTTCCCCCTAACCTTTGTCATATCCGAATAAGTCTTTTATTATTTAAGCGCAATAGAACCAGGACCAATAAGTGCTACACCAACTGCAATCGCGATAAGAACTAGATTGTATTCGTAACCATTCGCTTTCATCCAACCGTTCCTACCATGTACCATGATTATTGCGCCAAGCATGGTAAGTACGATCAGTGCGGCGCCTAAAGGCAGCCATAATCCGATGCCAAACAACAATCCGCCAAAGATCTCTACCAGACCAATCAGGAAAGCCATGGCGGCACCAGGTTTTAACCCGATGGAATCTAGCCAGCCACCTGTTCCCTTCAATCCATACCCGCCAAACCAACCGAACCATTTTTGAACGCCATGTCCGATAAAAGTCAATCCAACAATGACTCGAATAATGAATAGCCCCCACTCCATCATCATTTCTCCTTACCTCCAATTTATTTATCTCCACCTAAAGATATTTATCAAAAAAATATTTTCAATTAAAATATCTTCAGTTAGAAATATAATTTAAAAGGCAAAGTGTCAATACTATTTGGAGAGACAATTGTTAGGTGTGAAATCTCGTGTTTTATTACCAATTATTTCTTATTAATACATCTGCTTTCGGAGCGTAAACACTATAATATTGAAGATAGCTTGCATCGTTTGGTAGATCTTGAGCTGCGAAGTAATATATCAATTAGAAATTGCCAACCGATCTCCTCATTTTTCACCCTCCTTTAACAATTTTGAAGTCCTCTTTGACCTTACAAAAAAAAGGGGACATGATCAATATTGTTGTTTCTATGATGATGATAGATGAGACTAGGTACTATGCAAACTTAGTACTACTAGAAATAAGCCTCATGTTTTATCTTATAATTGCCGTTCATCCACAAAACGGAATTTATCTTAAATGAGGTGTGATTAATGATCAATATCCGCAAAATCTTGGGAATCGTTTCACTTTGGCTTGCAGTGCTACAATTTCTTTTGTTCATCAGCTTTTTCTTGTATAGAAGCAGCACCTTGCAGGGTTTGCCTGTTTTACTGCCGGTCTTTCTCGCCCCGATCGGCATTATTCTAGGAGCTATAGGATATTCCGGCAGTGAGGCCAACAAGCAAGCGAAAAACGGCATCATATTTAATGTCATCATGTTCTTGCTTCTGATTGTCTATATGACTTTAGGAACTTTGCTTTTCGGACCTTAACTAATCTTGATACTCCAAAGCTGTCGATAAAAAATCAAAACAGAAATAAGCCTGCAATTCGTTGCAGGCTTATTATATTCTGCTTCTACTTACCCTCAAGCACAAACTTTCCATTCGAAGCCTTTACTTTCAAGAGCGGCGAACGATCGTCCGCCTTCATCGACGTACCAGTTTGTCGCTCCCCCTCTTTCTGCGAGAAGACTAGTGGGAGTTTGATCTCATCTCGATTTGGCATCGTTTGAGATTCCAAACGGAAGATGGAATCAGATGGAAGCCTAACACTGACAGCACCTAAAGTTGAATTCACGGTAAGATCCTGCTTAAATTCAGCTAAGTCGATATTGACTGTGCCATTCGACTGATCAATGTCCCCTCGACCTGTTACATTCATCATCTCTATCTTTCCTAACGTATTTTTAATGTGATACGTTTCGCCTTTGTAATCGTGAATGCTTATCAAGCCGTTTTTCGCAGTCAGATCAAGATTTTTAGATTCAAAGTCCGTAAGTGTTGTGTCTCCCAGCAAATTTGTTGTTTGAACCTGCTCAAACACTTTTTTCGGAACTTTAAGTTTGAGTTTATAATCAGAATTGACCAAATTGACCCCTATTATGCCCTCATCTTTCACTTGTACATTTAAGGTCGAGCCGTCAAGGGATGTATTCAGAACACTCTCCGGATCTTTAACAGCTCGTCCAGTTAGTGTCAAAGTGATTTGATCATCGTTGGAATGTTCAAGTTCTATATCTCCCCTATCTACCTTAATATTGAGCGTTTGAATGCTTTTTCCGTCGAAGGTGAGCTTTTTATGAACCTCTTTTGCTTGCGTGATCACACCGCAGCCACTGGCAAAAACGGTTATTAGCCCTAATCCAAGACCTGCGAATGCTATTGTCTTCTTTACATTGATCATATTTATGAGTACTCCTTGTGTTTCTTTAAAAAATAAAAATCCATATGTCCGACTTTCTTAATCGTTATGAATCCGGTAGAAGGGTCTATGATTGCAATAGATATAAAACATCCTTTGGTTATTTCAATCTAATTATAAAAACAAAAGGTGCAGGGCATACTTCCCATGAAAGAGAAGCGTCAGACAGTGGATGTTACTTCACAGGCGCCTTATCCACATGAATTTCACCGACAGGCTGGTTGAGCTTGTCCCAGTCTTTTTTCAGCTGACCTACATCTAGATCTACTTGACCATGCAGCTCCTTGACGTTTGATTTTCCCGTTCCATCTGACTCTATACTGCAACCGCTGGCGAATACAATCAGAAGTGCAAGTCCTAAGCTGGCAGCCCAAATGTTTTTCTTTTTCTTCATTATCTTCATCATGTTATATCCCCCTTTTTCTAAAAGAAATTTTTATGAGTATTGAAACCTTTGTCTTAATATATGGTTGACTAGTTAACCCGACATACATACTATACTGCTCTAATTGTTTTGTCAACCTACGCATATTCGTACTTTTTTTCTACTAATATAGGCTTAAATCCATTCACTTTAGGTTTGAAGTTGTTTTGTTTCCTTTAATATGAAATAGGACATTTAAAATAATGTTTAATTGATTGGTTAACCATTAAACTAGACTTTGGTCCAGTAGTTTACCTCTTTTTTTAGTGTTATATTTCTTTTTGTAAACAAACAGACACCACAGGGAGGAATGAGGAAATCATGTTTACAAAGAAGAGGTTTACTCACATGGCTGTTGCGCTTATCGCGACGTTCATGATGCTGACGGTTGTTCCGAAATATTCACTGGCAAGTGCTGAAGCACTTGATATCAATAATACGGAGCAGTTAAAGAAATATGTTGATGATTATTTCGCCAAAGAAATGGATACCTATCACATTCCAGGCGCAGCTATTACCTTTGTTAAGGATGGTAAGGCCCTTTTTTCCGCGGGATATGGGTATGCTGATTTGGACAAGAAAACCAAGGTAGATCCGAATGATACGGTCTTCCGTATCGGTTCTGTAACGAAAACCTTTACTGCAACAGCGATCATGCAGCTTTATGAGCAAAGAAAAATCGATCTCAACGCAGATATCAATGAATACCTTAAAGGTTTCAAAATCCATGGGCTAAATAATAAACCTGTAACAGTCAGTAATCTCCTTACACATACGGCAGGTTTTGACGAGTACTATGAAGATTTATCTGCGAAGCCTGAACCGTTACAGCAGTTCATGAAAACCCATGCGCCTGCAATGATTAATGAACCTGGCGTTGAATCTTTGTATAGTAATTATGGATACGCGCTGCTCGGATATATTGTAGAATCGGTTTCTGGGGAAACCTATGATCAGTATATCCAGAACCATATCCTAAATCCGCTTGGTATGAAAACAGCGACTTTGCACAAAAACGAGAACGATCATATTGCCAGCAGCTATGCTTATGATGCAGCCAAACAAACGTATACGAAGCAACCCTATGTGATCACGGATAATTATGCCCCAGCGGGAAATCTAAGTATGAAAATTCCGGATATGGATCCTTATATGATGGCGCAACTGCAATCCGGATCGTATCACAATGCATTATTGAAAGATGAAACCAGCCAGTTGATGCAAGCAAAGCATTTTAGCAAAGATCCTAGTCTTTCGGGATTTGGATTCGGCTTATGGGAGGATATTCCCCGCCAGCACCGCGCGGTCATGCACGGCGGAACGGTAGACGGATTCCGGACATGGATGTATCTCATTCCCGAAGAGAAGCTGGGCTTTACAATCTTCACTAACGGTTCGAACGGACATGCTCTGAATCAAGCGTTTATCGACGATTTCAATAAGCATTTCTACCCGGTTGCACCTGTCAACAATACAGCTAAATTAAACTTGTCTGAAGAGGCTATGAAGCCATACACAGGAACCTTTATCTCTACCCGTTATTTCCATTATGGAATCGGTAGATTCGGCCCGAAAATTTCACCGCCAGCTACTACAGTCATTGAAGCAACCGGTCCTAGTGAACTGAAAGTAACCAGCGGATCGCACGTACAAACTTTTGTCGCCGAGAGAGAAAATATGTTTGTGGAAAAGAACGGATCAGACCGGCTCTTCTATTACAAAACAGCCAAAGGTGATCTGCATTTTACATTAAGTTCCTATCCGATGAGTTCTTATGAAAGACAGACTTCAGCTATCCCAGCACTTGCTTCAGGAATAGCATTGGTTCTCATTATTATTCTGAGCACCATCATCCTGATCATCAGCGCATTGATCGGCATGTTCAAGAAAGATGCTAAGTCGACTACGAAACCAATTCGTCGTGTAGCATTGATAGCCAATATTCTCTATATCGTAACGCTGCCGCTTGCTTTCACTTACTGGAATGATTTGTTTGGCGCAGCGCCGACGCCATGGAAGATTGCCCTCTACACGGCTGCGATTGCTTTTGTACTCTATATCATCGTTGCACTCATGTGGGTAAGCCTGATCAAACGTAAATCCGTTAACGGATGGGTCAAATTCGGCTATATCATTCCCACAATTGCCGGCTTGCTGCTCACACCATATATGATTTATTGGAATTTAGTGGGTAAGTTTGTTTTAAGCGTGATGTAAAAGTAGGCAGACATTATTCCTGGTTCTGGATTAATGTCTGCCTTTCTTTCAAATTATTCATAATACGCACTAATATTGGAGGTTTTAATACTATGTATGCTTCATCCACTATTCCGGAGGCAATGTCTGCCGCGGTAAATAAACAACAAAATGTAATCCGACTAATCGATGCTTTCTTACTAACTAAAAATTTTAACGGCGCCGTTCTTGTTGCAAAAAACGGGGAAGTCATTCTAACAAATGGTTATGGAGAGTCTAATTTTGCAACTCATGAAAAAAACAACGCCGAAACGATTTTCCGGATCGGGTCCCTTACAAAGTCGTTTACGGCCGTTGCTGTGATGCAACTTGTCGAGCAAGGTAAGTTAACACTGGATGATCAGCTTCGCCATTTCATTCCCGACATCCCAAATGGAGATAAAATCACCATTCATCACCTGTTATCTCACACGTCGGGGATTAGTGATGCTGCATTCTTTGATTCAGCAATGAAGGACTTGGCAGGTTATTATTCTCAGACCAAAAAACTAGAAACAGCAATGCGTGCAACTGATAACCTGGCTTCGGAACCAGGAACCAAGCACAATTACACCAATACAGGGTATCACCTGCTTGGTCTTATTATTGAACAAGTGTCCCACACTTCTTGGGATAATTATGTGAACGAACACATCATCAAACCCACTCATATGCCAAGAACCGGCGTAGATATCAATGAGCCTATTCTTCAGAATCGTGCAATCGGAACGGATGCAAACGGCAACACTGCAATTTTTATGGATATGTCTTACGCTTCTTCTGCCGGAGGCTTATATTCAACAGTAGGTGATTTGCTGAAATTTGATCAGGCTCTGATCTCCGGGAAACTAGTCAACACTAAGAGCTTTGAAATGATGATAACTCCTGTGGAAGATGGCTATGGCTATGGCTGGGTTGATGGAATCAAGATGGAGGAATCTTCGAATTGGAAATTTCACAATGGAGATATTCCAGGCTTTCACGCTTTCAATGCTTTCAATATAAATGAAAACATACAAGTTATTTTGCTTACGAATAAAGAGATCGGTCCCAAAGCGTTTAGTCTAGATATAGCAAAAGGTATACTAAATATCATTGCTAAAGATCTTGACAGAGGCAAATAGATTACCACCTCTAACTCTAATCCTACTTAATTATTAGAATTTACTCGACAAATTATTAGGAAAGCAATCAGTCTTAACCAAATCAAAGCGGTGAAACCAAATCAAGTTCTTGTCTTTAGATATCGACAAGAACTTGATCCCAAAACTTAAAAAGCCGCGATATATGCGGCTATGTATATATGAATATTTTATAAATGACGACCTGTTATAAAACGATTTTTCCAGTAGCCAGAATTCATATCTCTTATAACAACACCGGAGCTGGACGTATTGCTGATGAACATCCCATTTCCCATATAAATTCCAACGTGATTGATGCGTCCTGGTGTACCTACACTAAACATGACCAAATCCCCCTTTTTTAAGTTCGCTTTATTTGTAACAGGAGTGCCTACACTTGTTTGTGCTTTAGATCCCCATGGAATTGAAATCCCATTATGCTTGAAAACGAGCTGAGTAAATGAGGAGCAATCTAGAATCAAATGTTGAATATCTCTTTCCCCATATCCATATTTCACTTTACCCATATAGGATTCCGCAGTAGATATGAGACGGTCAGCTTGAACTGTTTTAGATGCACTAAAGACCATTTTGGAATAAGATTGTGTTGTTTCGGCATGAGCTGATGTCGGATTTATCAACATGCTTCCAACTGTAGTTAAAAAAGAAAGGCTTATTGTTATTCCCATTAAAATTTTGCCATGGCGGTTGAATACTTTCATGTAGTAGATATCCTCCTGAAACGTGATCCATATTTATTCGTAAAGTTTTTGGTCACGATTATCATTTCTGCAGTTAATGTTGCTATGTATCTTCCAAAAATATTTTCACAACCTTAACTCCAAAACTTGTTTTTCTTCCATTCTCATGGCCAGAAATACACGCTAACTAGATAACGAGTCTATCTTTTGGAATCTTTTACTCCCTCATACGAGGATGTTATTAGACGAAGTGGAAGAAGTAAGTCACTGTCCGACGGTGTTATTGAGTAATATTGTTTGATCAAAGTATCGAGCATACGACTTACGGCGATAACGCAGGGATGTTGTAAGTTAAACTTTTGCTCTTTAACGACATCTATTAATTGAAGACGTAACTCTTCAATCTGTTCTTCAATATTCATCATGAATTCTTATTCGTACAGCCTCCCTAAATGAATTTAATTAGTACGGATGGGTAATTTTTAGAAAACCCTGTAAGTTAATGAGCGGGTCATATTTTGTGACTTGAATGTCTACACATTCAATTATATAACTAGTTAACTAGATATATCAACAATCATATTATTCTATCTTAAATTACATGATAAGTGCTATAACTTGATGTTCGTTAACATGTTAAAAGCACCGCCTGCAATCTGCGGTGCTTCGCTACTTCAATTCTATAGCTCGATACGAGTTCAAACGAAATTAAATCACCAGTCGTCAATTGATTATCGATGACTAGTTATATTAAATTTGAAAGGTATTTAGATCCATTTCAAATACGGAGGTCAGTCCTCCGACCTTACCTGGTCTATCGTTTGTTGGAGGATCCCCGCGACACCGGTATGAACACCGAAGTAGTCTCCGTTATTTATTCGCCAAGAAAGTGGCAACTTCCGCCAGACGCGTAGCGAAGCCCCATTCATTGTCGTACCATGTTGCAACGGACAAGAGCTCACCTTCCACATGCGTGAGCGGCAGATCGATGATCGACGTATGCGGATCACCGACGATGCGGGACGACGCCCATTCTCCTTCAAGCACATCCATAACGCCTTTCAGGTCGCCCTCTCTCGAGGCGCGGCGGAACATATCGTTCACCTCCTGCACAGAGCACGGCTTCTCCGTGATCAGGTTTAGCTCGGCGATGCTACCCGTGCGGGTCGGTATGCGGTACGCTTTTCCCGTGATCTGCAGGTCCGGCCAGATGAACTTGAGGGCCTTGGCCGCGCCAGACGAAGATGGAATGATGTTCTCGGCCGCCGCCCAGGAGTCCCGGCGGTCTCTCATCGGCTGATCCGTCAACGATTGTGTGTTCGTATAGGAATGGACCGTTGAGAACAGCCCGAATTTGATCCCATATTCTGCTTTGACCAGCTTGATTACGGCGGCCAACGCGTTTGTTGTGCAGCTAGCCACACTGATGATTCGGTGCCTGTCAGGATCGAAACTATCGAGATTAATGCCCTTCAGCAGTACGGCATCGCAATCGTCGAGGGTTTTGCTTGGCCCGCTGATCAGGACACGCTTCGCGCCACGGTCCAGATGTACCTGAGCGACGGAACGGACAACGGCACGGCCTGTGCAATCGACGACGAGATCCACACCGAGTGCCTTCCAGTCCGGCACTTCCTGCGATGCATTAATATATAAAATCTCACGTCCACCGATGACCATCACACCCTCTTTGGCGGATACGTCCTCATACCAACGCTTATAGTTTGAATCCACTTCGAACAACGCGGCAAGCGTGCCCTCGTCCTTGATATCCGATACAGAAACCGGAACGAAGAGCTTATCCTGAAGCGCCACGCGCAACAGTATTCTGCCAATGCGTCCAAATCCAAAAATAGCTATTTTACCCATTTATAAACCTCCATTTGCATGTTGTTATCAACGAGTATAGTGTACGCATATGTAGCTTCCCTAAGTCCAAAGATGGTCCATTCTCCAAAAAAGGCGACTGCACGCCGCATCCAATTCATCCAGAACATACATGACGGATGGTCTCCACTCGCCTTCACTTACTTTTCGAATATATTCGGGAGAAGCGCCTACTTCATGGAAGATTTCTCTCTACACTGCTTTGTTGGCTTTCCTCTTGTTCATCATCACCGCGGTCATGTGGATTAGGTTAATGAAGTTTAAAAACGTTAACACTTTGGTGAAGGTGGGATATGCTTTAGTAAGGATCACAGGTTTAATTTTGACGCCTTATTTGATGTACTGGAATATTGTGGGTCAGTTCTTCTAAACTATACGATGATAATTCTGTTGAAAAAATAGCAAGGCAAACCCTATCCATCACTGGCATAGGGTTGCCTCTTTTTATTTATGAGAAGTTGTTTTCTTTATCGAGTAAATAGAAGTCGTAGTTTCCTTTCCCACTGGCATATCGACCTTCTGAGCCTAGAAATTACATCCTAGACCTTGGTCTAGTTTCACCTAAGCCTTGAGTCTATTAACTAGCTACCAAAACAATGTTATATTTTCATAGTAATCGCGATTACACCAATAAACTAGTTAACTAGTTAAAAAAATAATTAATGATGAATATCGTTACAGTGTGAATCCTAGCATTCCGCTTATGACATACTAATTTGAAGACTTGGCAAAGTCATCATGGAGGAATCAGAAAATGAAAAAAATGATAATCGCTACCCTTACTCTTTCCGCACTCTTGGCAGGAACTTCGGCGATCCATGCGGCAAGCTACGTGACGAAGCCCACGATCGTCGAAAGCAGCCAAGCGAGCATGACGAAAACTATCGATCAATTTTTACAAAGCAAGCAATTCAACGGGACGCTTCTCGTCGCCCAAAACGGAAAAATCGTCATGTCGAAAGGCTACGGCGAGTCTGACTTCGCGACGCATTCGAAGAACAACACGGATACGATTTTTCGCGTCGGTTCGATCACGAAGCAAATGACCGCAGTCGCCATCATGCAATTGGCCGAAAAAGGCAAGCTGAGCCTGGACGACAAAGTGAGCAAATTCATTCCCGAATTCAAAGAGGGAGGTAAAATTACCATTCGCCAGCTGCTTTCCCATACGTCCGGAATCAGCGATTCCATCTTCGCGGCGCGAGTGGAGAGCGCTCCGTTCGAGTACACCTCCCCCGACGAATTGATAAAGATGTACTACGATCTGAAACTGGATTCGGAGCCGGGCACGAAATTCGGCTATTCAAACATCGGCTATCACATGCTAGGCTATATTATTCAGAAGACATCCCATACGTCTTGGGATAACTACCTTACCGAAAACATCTTCAAGCCGCTGAAAATGACCCGTACCGGCATCGATTTAAACGTACCTGTACAGTCGAACCACGCTATCGGATCCGAAGTGGACGGCAAACCCGCGTTGTTCGAGGACCGTTCGTACATGTTCGGCACGGGTGCCGTGTACTCTACAGTTGTTGATCTTCTGAAGTTCGACCAAGCGGTCACTTCCGGCAAACTGATCAGCAAAGAATCGTTCACCACGATGGTTACTCCGGTAGGGGCCAACAATTACGGTTTGGGTTGGGCCGATGGGGCGAAGCTGAAAAAATCGTCCGATTGGAAATGGCATAACGGCGAAACCGCGGGTTTCCTCGGCTTTCACGCGGTAAATCTTAAGACGAATACGGAAGTCATCATGCTGTCGAACAAAAACATCGACGCGAACGAATATAGCGGCGTCATCGCGAGCGGCGTCATTGACATTGTCGAAAAAACGCCGGTTAAGCTAGAGAAACCGTGAACTCCGAAAAGCAAACAGCAGATTTTCTTGGAAAATTGGTGGCAACGGGAAATCAGGTCCAAGTCGCATGGGCTAATGAACAGCTTAGAAAGAAACATTATTAATCGAGTCGGTTGACGGAAAGAGAACCCGGAAGGCACGCGCTAACAAGCGCCCGTCTTTCGGGTTCTTTCGCGTTCGCCGGCTGTTAGGGCGATTGTAGGCGGAGCATTTTTTCTTGATAAATTTCTTTCTCTACTTGATTCATTGACTTTACTTTTAGAAACACTTCACTAATATCTTTAGAAACCCTCTCACTGTCAAGTTTTTCGCGCATTTGACGTGCTCCCAATGATTCACCTTGATCCCAAGCGGTCTGTAGCTCAAATGCCACTTGATCAGCAAGTTCTTTTGTTGGTAATTCCATTAAAAGAGAATCAAATAAGCCATCAACTACAATAACCCAAAACTTACCCTCTCTAACAACCGACTTATACAATTGATTTAATCTCCTTTTGAGAAGCTAACTAAGTATTAACTAAAACATTTTTGTTTTACCGTTATTCAGTATATCACCGGTTATAAAGAGCCAACCTTTACACCACACTTACAGTTTTTTCCTCGAAACGTTGTTCCTGGTATACTTCAGACGCAATAGCCCGTAAATAATCGAGAAGTACATTAAGAATAAAAGTCTGCTCCAGAAGTTCACAAGAGCAGACTTTAGCTTATACTAATCAAAGTACTTTCAAGAGAATGATGGCCTCCTTTGGGATACCTTCCCACTTGCATTTAGTATATACTCGGCCTCCCGCCTTCAATCGCAGCCCCACAAACACTTTTTGTTACCCTCGGCAAAAATCTGCCAATATTTGAACTTCTAGCTCCACTTCATCAACACCCGCTTCTCTATCCTTGACACATACGAACGCGAGATCCCCAGCTCCTTCGCAATCTCCTGCTGCGTCCGTTCCTCACCGCCAAGCTCCAACCCAAACCGCCCGACAACGACCTCTTTCTCCCGGTCATCCAATATATCTAAATTCTTATAGATTTTGCTCTTCTCAATCTTGAGCTGCACCTTCTCCACGACATCGTCGGCTTCCGTCCCGAGGATATCGATCAAGGTGATCTCATTGCCTTCTTTGTCCGTGCCGATCGGATCGTGCAGCGACACATCCTAGCGCGTCTTCTTCAGCGAGCGCAGATGCATCAAGATCTCGTTCTTGATACAGCTCGCTGCGAACGTCGCCAGCTTCGTCCCCTTGTTCGGCGAGAACGATTCGATCGCTTTGATCAGCCCGATGGTACCGATCGAGATCAAATCCTCAAGATCTTCGCCGGTATTGTCGAATTTTTTGACGTTGTGGACACGATACGAGGTAAAATTCACATTTAAGAACCTGCTTAGCAAGATTATTGTAGTCCGCACTTTGTTCGCGTCGCCCGAATGGTCTCGTCACCCTGCTTGTTCATAACTGTATTACGAACCCTTAGAGCTTTTGCACAAGCGACCTCAATCCAGCTTTGGCTCCGGACTAGAGTATGTCCCTCCTATTTATCTATTTGAAAATGCTCAATGCTACACCGATTAAATAAGGAATTAACCACAATCCCCAAACCACCAAGCTGAGCTTATGAAATTGCTGGATTTGCTTTTGATTCTTTTTCCATAATACAATGGCTGCCCATACCGCATGAATTAGCATCAAAACTAGCGCAACCGCTCCAGTAATACCGTGCAAATTTATTTCTCTGCTTGTATTCATCTGTTGCATAAAGTTAGTCCCTATTCCGTCAAATAACAAACCCGCAAAGAAGAAAACTAAATGTGTCGGTTTCAATCGACCAGAGAGCTTTTCACTCCAAACACCAATTGTATAGGCTACTAAGGCTAAGTTAATAAAAATAACTGCTAATGCTAACATTATTTAATTCCTCCCCATGATATTTCTTACTTTCATCAGCAATGTTGGACAGCAACACTACAAGAAATTCGTTACATAACCGTTCCCCCTCTATTTTTGTTAAAACGATAAAACAATCTTCAATTAGTCAGGATTGACTAATTCGTCTTGATTATAAATCAACAACCCCTAAATAGTCAATTGTGATTATTCAGATGTAATTAAAAGGGCTTGTTAATGACAAAAAAGCGGGTTTTGCGCTAAACTGCGCAAACCCGCTTACAATGTCTGAAGTCATCTATACTACTCGTTTTTCAATTTTTCAATGACAAGAAGTAACCAATCCCTTTCCGCTTGCTTACAGATAAGATGATGTTCGATCGATAAGTCGATCCCTCGTGAAAACGTATGTTTGGGAGTCTTTTGCAATTGCTCGATTTGTTCCGTTAATCCATTTAAGCGAATTATCAGACAATCAATTGCTTCCTCATTGGAAATATGATCTAAGAACATAAGTCCGATATCACCCTTAAAGAGGGTATTATCTTGTTCAGACAAGTTCTCACGAAGGAGTCTGTAAAATTCCTGATCTCCTTGCTGCGTAATGGAATATACTTTTCGTGGAGGACGATTGCCTTCTTGATCCTCATGCACACTAATATAGTCAGCAGCCTTTAGCTTGTCCAATATGGCATAAGCTGTTGCTTTTTTCATCGAAGTAACACGACTCAAGTTCTTATCAATAAATTCATTAATTTGATAACCATGTAGGCTTTGCGTTTTTAAAATTCCAAGTAATAGCAGGGCTCTTTCGTCCATATGTTTCTCCTTAATCTGTTCATTTTGCCGATCTTTTATTCAATTCAACCCGATTAGCCAAAATGGATGATTTAATAATCTTATCAAAATTGCGTTATTTTATAAAGTTGCGTTAGATAACTAAGTCCACGATTTGTAGAAGATATGCTCCAGTATAAAAAGCCGCCAATAGGATGAGTCCAAGTATTAGCCAAACTCATTTATTTCTGCAGTATAAATAAAAAAAGCAGCTGCCACCGCAGCTGCTTCTCCAAGCCCTAACCATTCACCGCCTCACCTTATAAAACTCATGATACAGCTTCATCAGCGTCGCCGCTTCTCAATCCGCGATACATACGAGCGGCAGATCCCCTATACTCAGCAGAAAGTTACCCGCTAACGAAATTATGGAGAAATCGAGGAATTACCATATAGATCTATGTGCTGACGGATATGTCGTATCTGTTATTAAAGTCGTGTATCTGAACGCAAGCATAGAGATCTTGAACGATTCGCAGTTTATAATATCGCTGAAGAAATTATCGACAAATACCAACAGGGTTTTGCATATATGCATGAGGATCATGTAGTTTTTAGAACTAGTTCCAACAAATTTGCGACTACGCAAAACTTCGTGATTCAGTATACATCTATTAAATACGCATACACATGATATTTTCTATCTAAAAAATGATTTATTTTACTCACCTAGATGAATGATATCAGAGTGGCAAAGGATGAGTTTGCTCATCTTGCTAAAGCAGCTTCGTTCCTTACTCCTTGTTGCTCTTATTCTACTCAAGTTTTGGCACTCGGCCCCATACAAAAACCACTCCATAATGGAGTGGCATCTGAGTGGCATCTGTCTGCCATCATTCAAATTTATACGAAGTCAATAAATTCTTCTAACTCCTTGAATAAGGGTTTATAATTCACTTCATCTGGAATAACAAGTGTCAAGGGCTCGTTTAACTTTAGTACGTACATACCCAAGATAGATTTTGCGTCTGCCATCCCACTTTTTCCATGGATCCAAATATCAAAATCATACGCCCTCCCCGTTCCAGCATTATGTTAATATGACCTCATTGCAATCTTTGTATCGACCAATAAAATGCCAGTAGAAAAATAAAGCAAGACGTTGAAATCATCATTTTACGATACCATGGGAACCTTCGCAGCCATATCAAAAGGGGAAGCAGTAGGCATAGGATCATTAACTGTCCCGCTTCCACACCTAAATTGAACGTCACGAGTGAGCCAAGCAGATTGCGCTTAGGAAGTCCCGTTTCGGCCAAGGCTCCAGCGAAGCCCATACCATGAACCAGGCCAAATAAGGCGGTCAATATCCACCGCCATTTCGCCTTTTGCACGAATAGATTTTCCATTGCCACATAACAGATCGTCAGGGCAATTAAGACTTCTACCCAAGAAGAAATGACGTGAATGCGGCCCGACGCCACCAAGAATAACGTAATGCTGTGTGCGACCGTAAATGCAGTAACAATCTTCAACGCATCCTTGAAGTGAGAGGCGATTAATAATAATGATAATAAGAACAGCAAATGATCATAGCCGCTTAGAATGTGTTCTATTCCTAGCACAAAATATTTCCATAGGACGAAGCCAGTCTCGGATTGGGCAGTCTCAGACTGAGGAAAGGTGACCTGAATATCTTTTTTATTGATATCAAGTACATCCTGATAGAAAAATGCTCCCGAATGGACCATGAGTACACTTGTATGAGAAGGCGTATCTTCAAACACCAGATTGTAATGAATATTAATTTGCTCAATCACTTCATCAGCGGTGAATTTCAGTTGAAAAACGACGCCTCTTGTTGATCCCTTTGTTGCCAAGTTCATCGAAATCAAGTCCATCTTCAAAGGATTTGAATCCACATCTATTCGAAGCTCTTTCTGTAACAACAATTTAAGATTTCCCTTTTGAGACAGCAGTTCTTCGTTCTCCAGATCGTTGTCCTTATTGGCATCCATTTGCCCAAGCAAGTCTTGTTGATCAAGAAATAGACTATAATTAATCTCGTTCGCTTTCACGTATATATCCGAGTAACCCATACTTTGGGTATGTGCAAATGAAGTTGAGGCAGTCCCAAAAAACAAAACGAAGATTAACAAGGAGAAGAGCATTCGTAGGTTCATAGCTGCTAGACCTCTTTTCATAAAATGAACCACGTAGTAAAGAAAGGGGGATTACAATAATCCCCCTATCCCACTGCCTGACCATCTTGATATTCGATTAATCAAACATTGTGTGGCGTTGTTTATTTCAAGATCGCTCTAGCTACAATTGCAAGGTCTTCAATGTCAACCTTACCATCATGATTGACATCCGCTTTCTCATTCCAACCTGCTTGACCTTGTTGTTTACCGTATGCAGCCGCAACGATAGCCAAGTCTCCAATAGAAACACCGTTTCCATTGATATCTGCAATAATTTTCTTGCCTTCAAACACTTGAACCGCTGCTTCCAATGCGGCTTTCGCACTATCCACCTGTTGTTGGGTCGCGTTCGAATTATTTTCTGTTGCTGTAGCCGTTTCGATAGCCGACTTCAGTTGCGCTTTGGCTCCAGCCACATACAGTCCATTTCCATTACCTTCGACTGCTGCATCGTATTTCGCCTGAGCGTTTGTAATTGAAGCCTCCAGCGCCGATTTATCTACAGGCACACTTGGAATATTTATTTGAACTTCGTGGGAGGCTCCACCTACTTGCAGTTCATTCCCCTGCTCGTTGCCAATAACGACATTGTCTACAGAAATTATCGTATTGGTTGCTTGAGCCACCGATTTCGCCGTAAATTTTAATGCAAGCAAATCTCCCTGCGCAAGCACGCCTTGGTTCGCACCCACGCTGGCAACTATAATCCGGACCTGCCCAGGTACGGCCTCTTTCTGAGCGATGACTTGGAAACCTGCATTCAGGGATGTCACCGAATTGAATTGCAATTTCACCGGATCATAGTGAAGAGTAAGATCTTGCGCATACATTTGCTGGTATGTGCTTTGTGTAACGCTGTTCAAGCCCATTTTTAAATCGAATGATTGACCGGAATTCGTCTGCTGTGGACCAGTCAATGTAGACTGAGGCTTACTTGGCGCCGACAGCACAGTAACGCTGATACTCGTATTCAATGCTACGTTGTTCGAATTTGCCACCCCTACTGGCAAGGTTACAGTTCCATTTACCTTGAAGGTCTGTTCAGTCTTTAGAGCTGGATCATAGTTTGCAGCATCTACATTCCATGTCACATTGGCATTCTTACTTCCTCCATCGGTAACCAGTTCCACGGTGGAAGGCAAGCCAAGGGCTGCTGCCGTCTTAACTGTTCCGCTCACCAATCCCTGGATGGCTGCGGGCTCTGTTATGCTCTTTAACGTCACAGATTGAACGACTTCGAATGTCTTGCGATCCACCACCGTATAACCGTCATTGAGCAAAAAGAGTGCATCATACTTACCAGGAGAAAGTCCGTTGCTTAAACTAACTCTTCCGGACCCAGACTTTAAATAACTCCATGACAATGAATTACCGGCACCCGGAGGAACAGCTCCGGTACTGTAGATGCCGACCCAGTCTTTCCCATTTAACGCTGCCCCGGTATAGTCTAGGGTAATGGCTTCCCCTTTGAGGAACTGGGATTTGTCTAGTGATAGTTGGCCGGAAGCTGCTGCAACTGCTTGAACAGTTACGTTAATGCTTGTTGTCAATGGAATGCTGTTCGGGTTTTCAAGTCCGGAAGGTAGGGTCACGGTCCCTGGCACCGAGAAGGTCTGCGCCGTCTTGATAGCCGGATCGTAGCTAACGCCGCTTAAATCCCAATTTACACTTGCCTCGACACTTCCTCCATCGGTTGCAAGAATTACTTTTGCGGGCAATCCAAGAGCTCCCGCTGTCTTGGCCGTTCCGTTGACCACGTCTTTGATTGCTGCTGGTGCAGTTATATTTACCAGCGTCTTACCCGGTGGGGGCTCCGGTGCGATAAATTCCATTTCCGACAAACCGACATTTGTTCTGCTTTCACCGGATATCTGGAATTTGACCCATGTCACCGTCTTGTCAGGGAAAGTTACAGAATAAGCGCTCCCGTCATTCGGGATTCCTGAAACCGTCAAAGTACTTCCGTCGCTGAAGGAAAGTGTTCCGCCGCGCGCCCAGTCAACTGTGTTGGGCCGATCATAGAAGACAATCTTACTGATCGTTTGATTCGTCGTCCAATTCAGCTGGATCCATGGATTCTGTTCTCCCTTGGACGCCCATTCGCCATCACCCGATTTACCTATGACGCCATCGAACACTTTGTCGGGAGTATATCTGTAATCATAATACGTTGAAGCGGTAACTGTGGCGGTCCCTGCTGGGATCTTATTTACAGTTACTTTAATGCTAGTTGTCAATGGAACGCTGTTTGGGTTTTCGACTCCGATAGGCAGGGTTACGGTCCCTGGCACCGAGAAGGTCTGCACCGTCTTGATAGCCGGATCGTAACTAATGCCGCTTACATCCCAAGTTACACTTGCGTCAACATCTCCACCATCGGTTGCAAGAGTTACGTTCTCGGGCAATCCAAGTGCTGCTACTGTCTTAGCTGATCCGACGGTCGCGTTTACCGATGCATGCGCAGTGATGCCGTTTAAATTAACAACTTTTGTTTCAATATCAATGTCCTCCGACGAACGGTTATAGTTGTCATCGTCGGCGAATACCCTGAGTAAATATGCCGTTTTCGGCAATAACCCAGTAAACTTATACTGTCTGTAATCATCGAACGGCTTGTCTAGCGGCAGCGAAAGGCTGTTGAACGATTGCTCCACTTCCCCGGTGAGCTTGTTGATAAGCTGAATATTATATTCCAGAACGCGTACATTGTCATTTGCTTGCTTTATCGTAAAAGTAACTTCCTTGTTATTGATGGAATCGATCGTAATACCCTTATCAAACTGCGGAGCTATGAGTTCTTTAATATTGTTCTTGCTATAAGTAAAGGCATCTTTGCCTTCGCCAACGTTGACTACACGAGGTGTGCCTACAAATTCATCTGTAGCTAAATTATACTGCTTCATGATCATTTTCGTGCCGTAAACCTCTAAGAAATTCGAGATACGAGGTGTGGTTTTATAATTGATATACGAACCCTCTATATACCCTCCATACGGACCATCATCAATATAACTGGAATAGTTCGACCCACCGGAATCGATAAACGTAGCCGCACCTTGATAGAGAGAGCGTTCGTCGGTCGGGTCGTATTGCGTATGACCGGACATATAAAACACCTGCGAAAAATTATTGTCGGCAATAAATTTACCTAAACTGTTACTTGCCGAGCTGCTCCATGCCGATCCCCAAACAGTTCCGCCTACAGGGTGGTGACCCATTACAAATATGGGTTTTGTCGGATCATAATCCGCTTCATTCTTAATTTGGTTGAGGAAATTGCTGGCTTTTCCCACTGTATTGCTACTGTTAATATTGGAGTCATAACCGATCAAATTAAATCCTTTTATCTTTACCCTATAAGCACTGTTATAAAAATTGTTATCGTACGATTGCGTTGAATCGTTCCACGCTCCCGCCGTACCGACAGGTATTAAATCTTGGGTGCCGTACATATCATGGTTACCTTTTACAATATATAACTTCGTGGTGTTAAATAAGCCCTCAGCTTTAAGTTTATCGTATACTTTTGTAAGCTCGCCCATCCACACATATTCATTGGCATTGTTACCGCCGGTAATATCGCCAGGCTGCACCAATACGTCGGCCTGCGGGAATGCTTTCAAGGCTTTTCTATAATCTGCTTCAATGCGCGGATTGTAGCGGGATTATCACTGATTTCCGGGTCGCTGCTATCCGCTATATTTAAATCAGCGGGAGTTATTGCTTTGTTGCTTTTTTGATAGATGAATATGGCGTTGTTTAGTTCACGTTCGTAATAATTGATCGTTTCCTGTGTATAAAATTTTACTTTTTGCGTTGTTGCGACCGTATTGGCATTATTCAAAACCTTTTTCAAATAATCAAAATCGGTTTGACTGAAGCCGTTGCCCAGACCGCCTGCTACGATTGTATTTCCTACTGATATAGCGCCGTTGAGTGCGTTCATATCTACTGCATGTCCAGCGTAACTATTATAATTCGCTTGAACTCCCTCACCGCTAATTGCGCCTTTCCAAATCATCAGATCAGCGATATCGAATGCATTACCGCAGAAATTGCCCGCTCCATCGCAACCAATATTTAATGGATTCGATGTATCCAAAGTTCCCTGCCTTAGTGCAGTTTCAGTCATTTTGTAAGCATCAATGTAAAGCGATGCGAGCATGTTATCTCTGTCTACAACAAATGTCACATAACGCCAATCGGAAGCATTAAATGTGTTGCGTCCAAAGGAAATGTTCTTTACTTTTGCGTTCGGGAATCCATAATTCATGTTGACCGAATTGGCCGATGTGTAAATCGCCCAGCCTGCGTTAGAGCCATTACTAAAATCCTTGTTGGATACGATGACTTGATTATTGTTAGTGTCGCCTCTATACCAGAAAGATACGGTAAAGCTTTCATCGCCAAAATGTAAGCTATTTGTTGTACCGACATAATTGCCTTGTCCGCTTTCTACGTGCAGTGCCTTACTCCCTGGTAAAATACCGTCTACAAAACTATAATTGCCGTTTGCTTTCAGCAAATGATCGTGATCTGCATCGTTCTCGAAATTATTATTGAATTTAATCGAGGCGATTAGGGGGTTAGCCTCCACTACTTCGTTTGTGGGCATAGCTGCGTTAACAGTCGTCGATAACATCATGAATATCATTATCAATACGAGGGGAAAAGACAAGTTTCTTTTCATTACAAAAAACCTCCATATGCTTATTTCGAATGAACGTTGCCACTCACTTTGAGACCGATAACACCGATCAGGAACGACATCCAGAGCGCTTGACCAGGCTGGTCGCTACTTGAAGCCATCCCTCCTCTTTACTTACCCCTTCCTGTCCGTAAACCTTTTACGACCAGCATTTCCACCAGCGATTTACTAATAAATTAGAATTCACGACCTGATCTTCCTCTTCTGTTTCTTTCGTTCAAAAAATATTTAATACAATTCAATCAACCTCCATTTTATAGCATAATTTGATAACTGTACAAAAATTATTGTACAATTATATTCAATCTATTGTGTCAAACGACTGTAAACCGAGCATGAAGATTATGTAAAAGCATGTTTCGATCTCAATTCGCCTTCTCAGCGGTCTTTTTGTATAATAGAAGAAATAAATTCAAGAAATACTGAACATAAGCATCGATTTCGATAAACGATAATGGGGAGTGAACAGGCTGTGTCACAAAGCGAGGAAAGTGCTGAACGGCGGCTGCACATCAGAAACAATATAATTGAGGCCATGGCGGAAACAATGGATTTATACGGGGGCACTCATTCGTCGGGCCAGTTGTACGGTATTATGTTCTTTGAGAACCGGCCGATGACACTCGACGAGATGAAAACGCAAATGAACATGAGCAAAAGCAACATGAGCTACGCCGTAAGAGCGCTGGTTGAATCCCAGATGGTCAGTAAACTGAACGAAAAGCAAGATCGAAAAGAGCTGTATGTCGCAGAGACCGATTTTTTTCGTGCCTTTCAACACTTCTTCTCGCATAAGTTGCAGCGTGAAGTCGATGTTATGACTGACGTTATCGATCAGGCTTTACCCGAGTTAACAGAACTCATCCTTGAGGAACATATAACCGATGAAGAACGGAAGCTTGCACTTCAGGATCTGCACAAGCTTCGGCATGCGAAGAAGTATTATGAATGGCTGCAGCAGTTCGTCGACGCCCTGCGCCAAGGGGATTTTTTCAAAAATGACCGAGCCTAAACCGGCACTCCAACGGAGCCCCGGTGCTCTTCAACCGACCAACAAGATTTCACTCTATTGATTACCCCAAAAAATTCCGATATATGTAACTTTTCTCTATTTCGCGCTGCACATAGAATCTCGTTCTCAATACAACGAGCTGAAATTTTTAATAAAGTTTCATTGCAATCCGGCTATTAATCTCTTCAGCACGACCACCGCTTCAGCCCTGCTGGCTTGCTCCAATGGAGCAAACTCTTGCTCTGTTCTTCCGTTCATGAGCCCGAAATCAACGGCATAGACTACAAGCTAGAGTTGCTAATATCGTTTTAAGCCTCATAAACTCCGCCCTCCCGTTTTACAAAAAGTTAAAAAAATATATTTACTGTACAAGAACTAGTTTCAATTGAAATACGAATAGTCAATGCCTCGTCATTCAGTATACATGTAATAAAAGCGTATACACATGATATTTTCTATCCAAAAGTTGATGTTTTCCACACTCCCAGATGAAAAACATCGAGAGTATCGACGGTCCGACCAAGCAAAGGAAACAGCAGCCTAGAACAGATCCAATGTTCCAGACTGCTGTCTTTTGCTTTCCTAAACGGGGCTCCCCAGATATTCCTGTCCTCACGCCTCCAAATTCAAACGTTTTCATTGTGCATCAGCTGAACGGGACTTCCGAAATTGTATGTTCCGTCCAGCGTACAGCCCCTCTACATTCATATGATTTACTCAAAGATTTTTCTCGCCACGAGCGCAAGATCATCAATATCGATTTTACCATCGCCAGTTACGTCTGCCTGCTTGATTTGCTCCCAATCCGGACTTGCCGACGTTTTGCCGTAATTCGCTGCAATGATGGCAATATCACCGATGCTTACTTTATTATCATGGTTGATGTCGCCTGGAATTCCCGGAGGTTGTGTCGCAATACTTACGTTAACCGTTGATGCCTGCGCCTTCGTTTCCATTCCCTGAGCATCGCCAAGCGTGGCGTCGGCTACAGCAATCGTTCCCGTCGCCGGCTGTGTTACAGCTTTGGCTTTGAATTTCATTTCCAGGATTCCGCCATCACCTGTCACTGCCTTGCCAACGCTTGCGATAATAAACCGAAGTTTGCCCAGCATATCCTGCTTTGTCTCTACGAGCACAATCCCATCTTTCACGACACGGGCCGAGACGAATTCAAAAACGTTTGAATCGTAGTTCAACTTCAAATCCTGTGCGTATACGCTTAGCGTGACGCTGTCCAGACCCAGCTGTACCGTAAATTCCGCGCCTGTCTGAACGGTATCGACTGCAGATAGCGTCGTTATAGCGTTCTGCGTGCTGTCGCCTTTTTGTACTGTAATGTGGCTTGCCGCTGTGAAATTGCCACTAACCGTGGTGACCGTAACGTCCGCCACTCCCGCTTTCAAGGCGGTTACAACGGTTTTGCCTTCCCTGACCTCTACTTTTGCAACAGTATCGTCGCTGCTCGCCCAAGTGACATTTTTATTCGTTGCGTTCTCAGGAAGCACATTTGCAACCAGCTCTGCCGTTTGTCCTTCTTTCAGCGAGACTTGCGGTTTATCCAGCTGCACGCCGGTTACGGGCACCCCGATGCGATAGACGTTAATTTCAGCTGCAGAAGCCCAGCCATTATACCCGGAGGTTGCTTCTAGCTTAATAAAAGACGCTCTTGTCGCCGGGAACTCCGCTATTTTTTCCGTTTTGTCTTGAGCCCATGTTCCATTTGCGACTTTGGTGTACTGGATACCATCCGTACTCACATAGACATTGTAGGCTGTGATAATACCGTTACTTCCCCCGCCTTGTCTTGGAAGAACCTTGATTTTATTCACGTCGTAAGTACCGCCCAGATTCAATGTGATCGATTGCGGCAGCGGATCAGACTTATCCCACTTCGTATGCCAAATCGTATCCGGATCTCCGTCGAGCACCATGGATGCCGCATTATTGTCATTCTCCAATTCCTCACTTGTTGCCGTTGCCGTCATCTGCGACTGGGGAATTTGGTTCGGATCGACGACCGGACCTGAATCCGGCGGTGGATTTTGGCTTACATCGCCTCCAACGCTGACAACCAAATCATCCATAACAAAATCGGTATCATTTCCTGTCTTCTTCTTCAACCCAATCCATGAATTACCTGACGATGAAGCGACAAATGCGAACTTGAATGTTGTAGGAGAGGTTGCCGCAGGTAACGTAGTCGTCGATTGTATGGTCGTGCCGTCACCGACAACGAACGCATAGTCCGTCGAACCGCTTTCGTATTTGAAACTTACGGTATATGTCGTTCCAGGAGCGAATCGTAATGTTTGAGGCAACGTTCTATAAACAAGACCTCTATTTTCCTTATGCGAAACTAATGACCAGTTCCCGTTAATCGTGTGATCGATCGGATTGCCATTCCATCCTTTTTGCGTGTATGGGGCATGCAATTCGGAGAGATGGGTGCGTGGATCATTGACCCCGCCAGCTTCCGCTTTGACAAAAGGATACCAGCCTGCGTCCACATGCTCAAAATCTTCAGCGAAATAAGCGTTTGCAGGAATCACCGCCCGCTCTGTCTTCATAACATGAACGTCATCGAAAGTAATGTTTGTTGTACCTGCCAGCCCCTTCAAATAAAGCGTCGCTGCAGAATGTCCGGCTGGGACATCGAACAGTACTCGCATCCGCTGCATGTTAGTGCCATTCTTATCATCCGCTGCAATAAAGTTAGAAGCAAACGAGCTGTCCGTATAGTTCGCCATCTCGTCTCCGCCATAATCCTTGACCCCGATTATAGCCCGACGCGTACCGTCTACTTGCACATTGACATAGGCTGCGTAAGTTCCTTGCGAAAGTCCTGTCAGCTGCTGACTGACGCTCACTTCTCCACCGCTTGCGATCTTCAGTTCATATTGACCGCGACTGTTTCTCTGTACAGAGGCAGAAGCCGTATCGCCCGTTACAGTCCAAGCAGCAAGCCCCCCGCTGTTGAAGCCTGGGTCTTTCACCAATGAGCCATCTCCGTATTTCACGTCAGAAGTTGCAGGCGCGTTTCCTTTGTAGACAACATAAGGGGTATTCGCATCTGCATTAATCGTAATTTGATTGTTCGTCACCGTCAGATCTTGAAGCCATACTCTCCCCTGATCAGTCAATTTGTAAAGCTTCACCGTACTAAGCCCAGACCAGCTTAGCGGGAGCGTCCAGCTCGTATTTCCGCCGTTTGCATTCCAGTGGTACAGCTTTTCTTCTGTTTTCGGATTCCATGGCAGAAGGTAGGCTCCGCCATTTAGCGTCGTGATGCCATCCTTTGTAATCACTCTTGTGCCAGCGACATTGCTAACGCTTACATTGTTCTCAAAATCGACCCTATTGTCCGTCCATTTGATAATTGGGAAGTGCTGCATATATTTCGTCGGCAAGTTCGTTGTAAACGTCATTTTGATCATATTGTCATAGTTGACCTTGCCCACCCAGCCTTCGTATGCCTCCAGTTCCGTGCCGCCTAACAGAGGGTTACGGACGATACATGTATCCTTTTGATGATTGTGGATAAACCGGGCGATTTGGCTGTTAAAGCCTTTAACCGTTGTCCCGCCATAGTTGTATTCAGTAGCCCAGTGGTACCAGATCGCGTCTTTCTCCATCACAGTAGGGAATTCCGTAGCAGCCGCCCAACCCAATTGTTTCATTTCCCGTGCTAGCCTCACGCCGTTCCAGCCATTCTCAAACCAAGTATCCGCATAAATGAAATCAAGGTTCGGTACTGCAGTTTTCAATTCTTGCAATCGGTTGAACCTGGATGCGGTCGAAGCTTCGCTGCGCATTTGAGCCTTATTATAGAGGAAGGATGCATCCAGCCAATCCCAGCCTGGTTTATTTGGATCTACCAGCGTATCGCTAAAATATTTCGCTTCAGGGTAAGCTTCGGTCGCATTAATATGCACCCCGAAATATCCGCCATATTGGTGCCCTACATTGACAAGCGTGTTCATATCTGTCGCTCCGCCTTGACGAATTCCGATATGATTGCCGTAATCCGGATGTGCAGAGTCATGGCCTTCCTGTTGATACCCCTTGAGCTCTATAAACTGACCTAATCCGTCCGTATTCAAGTAGATTCGTTTCGTTTCGTCCAACGTTTTGAGGAAAGGGTTCGTTGCTTGGCTGGCAAAGTTAAAAGGAATCCGCTGAACGACAAGATCGGGAATCCGATCACTGCCTTGAGGCGTCTCCATGATGCTGCGATATGCAATAGCTGCGTCTTGCCAATCGATGACACTGTCCTTATTCGCATCTCCCGTAATGACAACCTTTGCGCTTGGCAGCGGTTCCGCTTCGCTCATACCTTCAGGCCTGTATAGCCAGGATCCGCTCCAGATTCCGGTACGTGAATAGGCAGATTTATTTACCGTCTGTTTATGAAGCCTTTCATTATCTGTATCGGTCGTATAATCTGAAATTGCATTCGTCCAGATACCTCCCGCAAGCTCACTTGTATTAAGGAACGTGTACAAATAATTTTTTGGAGAAGCATCCGCTTGTGGGGTTCCTGTTACATCTGTAACCGTATCCCCTGTTCCCGCAACAGCCGTATACATGCGTGAACCGGCAAATGTCGCTCCGCTTTGCGTGCTTCTGACAGAAAGCAAATTATGATTCGGTATTTCCATGGTTTTGACTTTCGTTGTACCATTCTCTGTAATTCCTGTAACTTCAAAATTCAACGTATTCCCGACAACTTCCAGTTCAATTGTCATCGTGACGTTGATTGATGAAAAGGATAAGGTATAAGATGCTTTGGAATCCGTTTTGCTAAACGTTACATTCGGCGTATAGCTGATTCCATTAATGATGACCTGCGATAAATGATCCTCCTGACCGTACATGACTGCGTTACCATATTGATATTGAATGACACTTGGAAAATTCTTATCAACTTCAACACGCATTAGACTTGAAGCTATGAATTCGGATTGCTGATCTGTCTCTGACAGTGATGTTGCACCATAATCGCTCACTCCCGCTAATGAATCCCTTGTTAGAGCGGTGTTATCCGAAGATGAACTGAAACTCTCCATTGCTGAAATTGACTGTGCTGCAGGCCACGATAGAAACATCTGCATAGCTAGGGTAACCATAGAAAGTTGTACCAAATGTTTTCGTTTGATGCTGTTTTTCATTTGTCTACGCCCTTTCTTACAATACATTCTGTATCATCTGCCTCATGAGAAAAATTATATAGCACTTGCAAGCGCATTCACATGATCTTTTACCGCCAATACATGATATATTCATGCCGAATATGGCTGCTACTTCTTTATGATTGAGTTACAACTTGTCCCACCCTCGGAATGAAATCAAAAAAAAAGTAGAAGCAGCCCCTAAGGACTGCCCCTACTTTTATTTGTTTCCAAAATAAATGCGCGAAATAAAGTTATTTTACAGTTGAAAACGAATAAACATTGAGCTCCGCTGCCGATGCATATCCACCGATCCCGGCATTAGCTACCAGCTTCACGTACGATGCAGCTTTACTCGATGATTTTTCTGGCCACGAACGCAAGATCTTCAATATCGATTTTGCCGTCGCCATTCACATCTGCTTGCTTCACTTGCTCCCAATCCGGACTGGAAGAATTTCTGCCGTACTTCGCTGCAACGATGCCAAGGTCACCGATCGTCGTCTTATTGTCATGGTTGACGTCGCCTGGAATTCCTGGAGGCGGTGTCGCAATGCTCACGTTGACCGCAGAAGCTTGCGCCTTTGTTTCCGCTCCTTGCGCATCGGCCAGCGTTGCATCGGTTACTGCAATCGTTCCCGTCGCCGGCTGCGATATCGTTTTTGCTTTGAACGTCAGTTCCAGGAGACCGCTATCCCCCATCAGAGCTTTGCCCACGCTTGCAATAATAAACCGAAGTTGTCCAGGCGTATCTTTCTTCGTATCAACAAGTTGAAGTCCGTCTTTGACGGCACGAGCCGAGACGAATTCAAACAGATTTGAATTAAAGTCCATCTTTATGTCTTGTGCATATACGCCTTGTGTGACACTACTCAGACCCAGCTGTACGGTGAACGTCTGGCCTGCCTGAACGGTGTCTGCTGCCGATAGTGTCGTTAAAGCAATGCTTGGCGTGACATCACCTTGCTGTACCGTAATTTTACTTACCGCTGTAAAATGACCGTCCACAGTAGTGACCGTTATGTCCACCACCCCCGCTTTCAATGCAGTGACAACGGTCTTACCGTCTTTCACTTCCACTTTGGCTACGGTCTCGTCGCTGCTAGACCAATTTACATCCATATTTGTTGCATCCTCAGGAAGCACAGTTGCAACCAGATCTGCCGTTTGGCCTACCTTCAGCGTGACTTGTGGTTTATCCAGTTGAACGCCGGTGATGGGCACCTCGGCGGGGATCGGAATGCCGATTACGTTAATTTCTGCGGCCGATGCATAATTATTGGCTGCTTGAACGGCCTCCAGCTTCATATACGTTGCCGTTGTCGGAGCTGAGAACTGAACGTTTTTTTCCGTCTTGTCATTGTTCCAGCTGCCGCTTGCAATCTTCGTATAATTTGTTCCATCACTGCTGGCATAAATATTGTAACCGGTTATAACGCCGTTGGTGCTTCCGTCCTGTCTTGGCAAATATTTGAGATTGGTCACTTGATAAGCACCGCCAAGATTCAAGGTAATCGATTGCGGCAGCGGATTGCTCGCATCCCATTTTGTATGCCAGATCGTCCCATTGTCTCCATCCAACACATTGGAGGCGGAATTATTTGCTCCTGCCGTTTCCTGACTCGTCGCCGTTGCCGTCATTTGTGAATGCGGGATGACGACCGGCACATTGTCTGACGCTGAATCTTGTCCGTATAGAACCAGTTCAGCCATGCCTACCCGGTAACCGCCACCGGCAACTATTTGTTTGATCGTCACACGGGCATAATTAATATTTTTATACGACTTGGCGAAAGTTTCCGGTGTGAACTGCTGCCCGCCTACATAGCGGCTATCTAGAGCTTTTAGCCATACTTGCCCATTGGTGGATACTTCCAAATCATACGTATACCAATTGCTGTCTTTTTCCCAATAAATACGGCTGCCGACTACAGTTTGAGGTTTATTGAACTTGACTGTGACGGATTGTGGCAGTTCTGTTGATTTAGACAGCCATCCAGTTCCGATTGTGGTATCTCCATCTCTTAATTTGTCGGTACCGCGCCCAGGTTCAGACTCCGTTGATGCATCAATGCTTTGAATAACGTCATCCGAAATGATGTCACCTGGTTCTTGAAGATCTGCAGGTATCACTTTAAATTCATATAAGGATGCCCAATAGTTATTCGTTATTTTGTCTACGATCGTAATTCTTACATATCGGCCCCTGCTATCAGCCAACGCTGTCTCTTCCGCTCCGTTAGGAGTCGTATTGGTCGATTTGTCGACTACCTTATCCCAATTGATACCGTCTTTTGAAACTTCAATGTAATATTTATAGGCAGCATCTTTCATCTCCCAGAGCATCTTAAAGCCGGCTAACGAATAATTTTTCCCTAGATCGACTTGCAGCCATTGTGGCAAAGACGAACCATTCGCCGTCCATTTCGTAGATTCATCATCGTCTACGGCATTTAAGGCATAGTTACGTGATTGCTCCGAAGAACTTGTGACTGATTTTCCAATTGCGATGTTTGGAACGGAGTCTACCGGAGACTCTAATTTCTCAACTCCACCCACCCAAGGCGTATGCTGCCCATCCGGTACAAACTGTCCTTGATAAGGCAATGTATTTACCGTTTCATTCGCAGAAATGAGACCATCAGATGAAGCGCTGATTTGTATAGCTCCACTCGTACCTGTTGTTCTTACGAATGAAAAGCCAATTCCACCTTCTACATACTGCTCTTCAACACCTATTCTTGGGATTCCGGTGCCTATAAGCTGACCTTCTCCTGTTACTGATATTTTAACTTGACCACTGTAATTTGGCACAACGGTTCCATTTGCATCAACAACTTTTAAGTAAACAGGTATTAAGTCTGAGCCGTCTGCTACCGGTTTTACCCCTCTATCTCTCACTTCAATCTGGATTTGACTTGCCTGACCTGGCGTACGAACGGTATGCGTTTGAACAACCTTTCCATCCAGAATCGCTTCAGCCCTTAATTCTCCTGGGACAAAGCTATTTAAATTGAATGTGAATATTGGGCTTCCGCCTTTTTTCACGATATTGGGAACGGAGCTTGAAGCCTCTGCTCTAGTGATTTCTTTGACCAACACGTTATTTTGATATAGTTTTACAGAATCGGCGTTGCTGAATACATTCACGGAAAGGCTTGAAGTAAGTGAATAAGTGCTTGCAATAAATACCATCGGACCATAATGCGGGTCTCTCGCGGATTGCATGGATAGCAGCCAATAGTATCCGTATTTTTCATAACGATCAATATCTACAGTACCGCTTCCTAATGTCTTTGTCGCTGAACCGCGAATATAGTCATTCCAACTCCAGAGGAAATAACCTCCGATCCGGTCGTTCGCATCCAGGCCGCCCCAGTCCGAATATCCGTTGCCATTTAAATATCTTTGCCGAGTCAAATTTTGAGCGATCTGTGCAGCTTCTCCCTCTTTTCTCAGCGCCTTACTGGAGTCTTCAAAATCTCCCCACTCGCGAGTAATGAAAGGTTTATTTGGATCAAAATCGGTCCATTGGCTCGGATTTGTACTCCAGTTCGTATCAACCGCCTTATAATTTACATCATAGAACGTTCCTTGCAGTCCACGATCAGCCGCTGTATAAAGTTGGTTGCCTGGATACTCCTCATGAGCGGCTCCGGTTGCTTCTTGCGCCCAATCCGCTGGATAGGGGGTTTCATTTAACGAAGTTTCCCATAAAATAACCGAAGGTCTGTTTCGATCGCGCCTTATCATTTCACGCGTATCTCTGATCGTTAATTCGCGAAATTGAGTGCTGTGTGTGAAATTTTGCCAGCCAGGTTGGCATTCTATGACCAATAGTCCTAGTTCATCGGCTGCATCCAAGAAAGCAGGATCGTTGGGATAATGCGTAGCACGAACTGCATTAAATCCGTCCTCCTTGATCTGCAAAGCATCACGATACTGCATCGAATTCGAAGCTGCGTCCCCTACATTTTGGAATGACTGGTGTCGATTCGCTCCCCGCAAATAAACCTTTTGACCATTGAGATAAAAGCCATCTGACTTATACTCAATCGTTCGGATACCTATTTTCGTCGTAACCGTATCAACCAAGCCGGACTCAGAGTAAATATCGCTCACTAGTGAATACAGGTACGGCGAGACAGTATCCCACAACGTTGGATTGGCTACCGTCAAGTTTTGAGTAAATTGATGATCCTCGCCCCCAACTAAACTGAGTGCGTCTGTTTCATCTTGCGCGACAACAGTTCCATTTTTATCTATTAACTTACTTTTGACTTTCGTTGTTGCAGAAACTTGATTCTCATTGACAACATGAGTTTTCACATTAACGGTCGCACTTGAACTTGACACGCTAGGATAAGTAACAAATACACCTCCGCTGGCTGTCTTGCCCGCCTGCAAAGCATCGGAAATATGCAACTTATTTGTGATTCTGAGTGTTACGTCTCTATAAATGCCGCCATAGTGTTGGAAGTCCAAATTCGCAAGCGGCTTGCCAGGTGGCGTATCCGGGTTATCAAAACTCGAAACCTTTACCGCCAACACGTTCGTTTGGCCATACTTTACTTTACTTGTGATGTCAACGGAGAAACCATTATAACCACCATTGTGCGTATAGATTTTTTCCCCATTTAAATACACATCACTATCAATCATTACACCTTCAAAATCAATATTGATCGTTTTCCCTTTAAGAGCTTCATCCATTGTAAAATAGCGCCTATACCAGCCAATCCCCGAATAAACAGCGTTCGCTCCATTGGCATGCTTTTTTTCAAGTCTCATCGTATGGGGAATCGTCACATTGGCGAAAGCACTGTCATCAAAGCCAACAGCCTCAGCGCCAGTAAGATCTCCACGATAAAATCCCCAGCTCGAATTAAAATTTAATACGTTTCTCTCGCTTCCCAAGATGCTTCCCTGGTCAGCACTTGCTAAGACTGAAAAATTTGAAACCAAAGTCCCCAACACAATGACAAAGCTCAAAATGAGCCGAGCTATCGCCTTCATCATCCATACACCTCTTTTTTTAAATCTCAGCTTACGCAGTTGAAAGCTTGTTGCAAGTTTCTATCGGTTGTTTGGACGAACGAGCAAAGCTAGGTGCTCTTCGCATCAAGCACCTAGCATCGCCATTCGTTCCAGAATCATTTACTCAAATATTTTAATGGCCACGAATACAAGATCTGCGATATCGATTTTGCCGTCGCCTGTTACGTCTGCTTGCTTGATTTGGTTCCAATCCGGACTGGATGTTGTTTTACCGTAATTCGCCGCAACAAAACCAAGATCACCGATGCTTATTTTATTGTCATGGTTGATGTCGCCTGGAATTACCGGAGGCAATGTCGCAATGCTCACGTTAACTGTAGAAGCCTGCGCCTTCGTTTCCGTTCCCTGCGCATCGGCTAGCGTTGCATCGGTTACAGCAATCGTTCCCGTCGCCGACTGCGTGATCGTTTTGGCTTTGAACGTCAGTTCCAGGAGACCGGCATCCCCTGTCAGAGGCTTGCCTATACTTGCAATAATAAACCGAAGTTGGCCAGGCGTATCTTTCTTTGTATCTACAAGTTGAATTCCATCTTGTACGGCACGAGTCGAGACGAATTCAAACAGATTCGAATTATAATCCATTTTCATATCTTGCGCATATACGTTTTGCGTGACACTACTCAGCCCCAGCTGTACCGTGAACGCCTGGCCTGTCTGAACGGTGGCTGCTGCTGATAGCGTCGTCAAAGCACCGCTTGGCGTGACATCGCTTTGCTGTACCGTAATTTTACTTACCGCTGTAAAATTACCGTCCACAGTAGTGACCGTAATGTCCGCCGCTCCTGCTTTCAATGCAGTAATAACAGTTTTACCGTCTTTGACCTCCACTTTGGCTACGGTATAGTCGCTGCTTGCCCAAGTGACATTTGTATTCGTTGCGTTCTCAGGAAGCACAGTTGCTACGAGCTCCGCAGTTTGACTTTCTTTCAGCGAGACTTGCGGTTTATCCAATTGCACCCCGGTTACAGGTACATCAACTTTTTGTACCGTAATTTTGCTTATCGCTTTAAATCTGCCGTCTACCGTGGTGGCAGTAATATCCACCGCCCCCGCTTTCAATGCAGTGACAACGGTTTTGCCGTCTTTCACTTCCACTTTGGCCACGGTATCGTCGCTGCTTGCCCAAGTTACATTCTTATTCGTTGCGTTTTCAGGAAGCACCGTTGCAACCAGCTCTGCCGTTTGGCCTTCTTTCAGCGAGGCTTGCGGTTTATCCAATTGCACCCCGGTTACAGGTACAGTAGTGTCAGGAACTCTGAATACGTTAATCTCGGCAGCCGACGCAAAATTATTAGCTCCTTGCACGGCCTCCAGCTTCACATGCGTTGCCGTTACCGGTTTGAAGGATACACTCTTCTGCGCTGAAGATTGGGCCCAGTTGCCAGTCGCTGCTTTCGTGAAGTTCACGCCGTCTGCGCTTGTATAAATATTGTAGCTTGTAATGATGCCATTGGTATTGCCGTCTTGTCTTGGCAAATAATCCAGTTGGCTGACTTGATAGCTTCCACCCAAATTCAACGTAATCGACTGAGGCAACGTATTGGAATCCCATTTCGTATGCCAGAATGTTGAAGAAGTTCCATCCAATACATTCGAAGCACGATTATTCTCATTTGCTGTTTCCTGGCTAGTCGCCGTCGCTGTCATTTGCTCTTGTGGAATGATGACAGGCTCCTCGTAGTTCACGTTGAGTTCTGCTGCAGATGCATAACCGCCATTACCGGCTGTTGCTTCCAGCTTCACATAGGATGCCAATGTTTTTTCGAAAGAAGCGTTTTTCTCCGTCGCATCATTCGCCCAGTTACCGCTAGCTACTTTTGTGAAATTCGTTCCATCGGAACTAACATAAACGTTATAAGCCGTTATGGTGCCATTGGTTCCGCCGCTCTGTCTTGGCAAATACTTCAGATTCGTCACAGTGTAGGTGCCGCCAAGGTTCAAGGTAATGGATTGTGGAAGCGGATTGCTCAAATCCCATTTCGTATGCCAGATTGTCCCGCTTTTTCCATCCAACACATTGGAAGCAGGATTAGTTGCACCCGCCGTTTCCTGGCTAGTCGCCGTCGCCGTCATTTGCGCCTGCGGAATAGTCGGTAGAGGCAGTTCTCCTCCCACATTCACAGTAAAATCATCCATGACAAAGTCTGTGGCATTATTCGTCAGCTTCCTGATTCCCACCCATGCATTCCCTGTCGGGCTACCGGCAATCACTTTGGTAAATGTTTGCGGTGATGTAACGGTATCGAAACTGACGGAGGATATTTCCCTGTTTCCGTCGCCAATCACCAAAGCGTAATCACCGGCTTGCCCGTTCTCATACTTGAAGGAAATCGTATAGTTCGTGCCTGGTGCGAAGCGAAGCGTTTGCGGCAATGTTCGATATATAAGACCCATATTCTCCTTATGGGACATCAGCGACCAATCTCCACTGATAACATGGTCAATGGGATTGCCGTTCCAGCCCTTTTGCGTGTAAGGAGCATGCACATTGGCCAGAGAGGTTCTAGGATCGGCGGTTGTTCCGCCCGCGTCCCCCTTCACAAACGGATACCAGCCTGCATCCACGTGTTCAAAGTCTTCTGCGAAATAAGCCCCTGTCGGGTTTGCCGCACGTTGTACTTTCATGAGGTGAACATCATCGAAGGTAATGGTGGCAGTGCCCGGTTCACCTTGCAGATACAGAGTCGCTGTCGATTGTCCTGCCGGGACATCAAACAGTACGCGCATTCTCTGCAGGTTGGTATTGTTTTTGGAATCCCCGCCAATTGCATTGATGGCAAACGAGCTGTCCGTATAATTACTCACCTCGTCACCGCCGTAATCTTTGACCCCGATTCGAGCACGGCGTGTACCGTCCACTTGCACATAAACGTATGCCGAATAGGTACCCGGCGAAAGTCCAGTAAGCTGTTGGCTGACGCTAACAGAATCACCGTTTGCGATTTTCAGCTCATATTGTCCGCGTGTATTTCGCTGAACAGATGCCGCTTTCGTATCGCCGGTTACCGTCCAGGATGAGAGTCCACCGCTATTGAAGCCCGGATCTTTTACTGGCGTACCTTCTCCCCATTTCACATCCGGAGTCGCTGCAGCCTCTCCCTTGTAGACCACGTAAGGCGTATTCGCAAGAGCGTTGATTGTAATTTGGTTGCCTGTAACAGTCAAATCTTGAACAAACTGTTTACCCTGATCCGTCAGCTTATAAAGCTTCACAGTATTCAGCCCTGACCAGCTTAACGGAAGTGTCCAGGTCGTATTGCCTCCGCCTGCATTCCAGTGATATAGTTTATCTTCTGTTGTCGGATTCCAAGGAAGCAAGTAAGATCCACCATTCAAGACAGTGATCCCATCCTTCTTGATGACTCTCGTGCCGGTAGCGTTGCTAACGCTTACATTATTTGCAAAATTGATCGTGTTAGCGGTCCATTTCAGAATAGGGAAATGCTGCATATATTTCGTTGGCAGATTCGTAGCAAACGTCATCTTGATCATGTCGTCATAATTAACTTTTCCCTGCCAACCTTCGTAGGATGCGAGCTCTGTACCGCCAAGCAGCGGATTTCGGGCAATCCAGGTATCCTTCTGATGATTGCGAATAAACCGGGCGATTTGACTATTGTAACCCTTCATATCCGAACCGCCATAGTCGTAGTCAACGGCCCAATGAGACCAAATCACATCTTCCTCATTCACATAGGGGAATTCTGTAGCAAATGCCCATCCCAAACCGTTCTCTTCCTTTGCCAGTCTTCTGCCATTCCAGCCTTGTTCAAACCAAGCATCGTTATAAATGAAATCGAGATTCGGCACTTTGTCCTTCAATTCCTGCAAGCGTTTTATTCTAGCTCCTGTCGCAGCTTCGTTGCGCATTTGCGTTTTGTTATAGTCATACGATAAGTCAAGCCAATCCCATCCAGGTTTATTCGGGTCCACCAAGTTCTCGCTAAAATGCTTGGCTTGTGGATTTGCGCCTGTGGCGCTAATGTGCACGCCGAAATAACCTCCATATTTATGGCCTTCATTGACAAGTGTATTGATATTCGCATCTCCGCCTTGGCGTACGCCGATATTATTACCGTAATCCGAATGCGCGGAATCATGGCCTTCTTGTTGATATCCTTTCAACTCTACAAATTGCTGCAATCCATCCGTTTCCAAATAAATTCTCTTCGTTTCATCCAATGTCTTCAAGAATGGGTTCGTAGCCTGGCTGGCGAAGTTAAACGGGATACGTTGAACAACCATTTCAGGAACTTTCTCGCTGCCAACCGGATTATTCATAATGCTGCGGAACGCAACGGCCCCATCTTGCCAATCAACGACGCCATCTCCGTTCGCATCCGGTGTGATGACAACTTTCTCACTAGGCAGCGGTTCGGTTGTGCTCATGCCCTCCGGTCTGTATAACCATGGCGCACTCCAGACGCCTGTACGGGAATAGTCAGTTTTATTTACCGTTTGTTTGCGAAGTCTATCATTATCACCATCTGTTGTATAATCTGCAATCGCATTCGTCCAGACGGCGCCCGCCAGTTGGCTTGTATTTAGTATGGAGTACAAATAATTTTGGGGAGAACTGTCAAGCGCAGGTGTGCCGGTTACATCCAAGAACGTATCCCCACTCCCGGTTTTAGAATTGTACATCCTCGAACCGGCAAATGCTGCACCTGTTTGCGTACTTCGAACGGAAAGCAAGTTATGATTCGGGATCTCCAACGTGCTGACTTTGGTCGTACCGCTCTCCGTGATTCCGGTAACATTATAATTCAGTACATTTCCGACTACTTCCAGATCGATATTCACAGTTACATTAATCGACGGAATAGATAATGCGTAAGATGCCTTCGAGCCCATTTTACTTAACGTTACTGTCGGGGTATAGCTTGTACCATTGATCATGACTTGATTTAATGCATCTTCTTGGCCATACATGACAGCATGATTAGCTAGCCATTCATATTGCAGCACTCTCGGGAATGTGTCATCAATAGTCACTCTCATCACGGAAGATTCTATCGTTTGCGATGCGGCGTACGTAACAGGAGTTATCATTTTGGACAATGGTCCATTCAAACTTCCAGACACTTGAACAAAAGATAAAGCAGCTAAAATAATCGATACTTTGAATAGTTTATTTCGCTTTTTCAGTTTGGTCATCCCCCTAGATGATTTTTACGATTTTACAACAAGGTTCCTTGAACAGCTCTTACGACAAATTTCCTTTCTAAGCATAGTCAATCTTGTCTACTCAGATCGTTATTAACTCCCTTCCCTTATATGTCGAAAATAAAAAAATCGAATGAAGCGCTTACAAGTACAATTATACGATTCTAATAAATCTTGTTAATGATCTTATAAGTTATTTACCCTGCATTTTTAATCCAGATACACCAGAGTGCTGACAATCAATTTTAAAGCGCTTCCAAAAATGATATTAGCGTTTCATGCTTTCAGCTAGGGAGCTTGTCGTTGTCAAGCATGCCGAAAAGCCCCCATAGCTGAGAAAACACCTCAGACCTAGAGTCTTAGCCTAAATCTATTTTCGAAGCGCCGACTAAACCTAGATTTTCCTTATATGCTTTCGGACTTACCCCCGTTACCTTCTTAAACATTCGGCTAAAATGCTCCGCATTCATATATCCGACCTTTTCTGATATTTCAACGATTTTATAACCTTTCTTTAACAGACGCTTTGACTCTTCGATACGCAGACTCGTGACATAATGAATAAAACTGGCCCCGACTTGCTTCAAGAATAGTTTGCTCAAATAGTTTTCGCTTACACCTACCCATTTGCTGACTATCCCCAAACTCAACTCTTCACAATAGTGCTGATCAATAAATTCTTTCGCCTTTTCAACTATACGATAAGGAGCATTTTCCTTTTTGCTTAACTCATGGATATAGCGATAGATATCTAAGCAGATTTGCTTGATCCATGCTAATGTATCCTCGAGCGTATGAAAGGATTTCAGCTGTTCAAAGGGATGACTTGGGTCAACTCCGCCTCCCCATTGAACTTGTTGGGAATGAAGCATTGTGCCTAGCTCCCACAGGAAATCGGATAGGAGCAATCTTGCTTCATCTGCATCGTATCTAACTTTATCTTTTAATAACCTTGTATATCGTTCAAATTCAAGCTCCCAGCGAGGTTCATTCTCCAACTCGAGCAAGCGAACTATCTCTTTGCCACCCGCTTTTAGCGTCACTCTTAGATCTTCGCTGGTTTCCATCATAGATTTGATTTCGTTCTCCGGATAAAAGAACTTGTCATACCCTTCAAAAAAACATAGAGAAACTAGGCTTCGCGCCTGATTGATTAACCTAAACCAATGCTTTTTCCCGTCCATTGAATCACTGATCCCCATCGATACTCGGACGTTCATATACTGCTGTAGTCTAGTCTGGATCAAAGACAGCGTAGAATGAATGAGTTCACGAAGCGCTGTTTCACTGCGAAGCTGCGGCATTGTAAATAGAATCAAGCATGTATTCGCGTCCACACCATAAACGATATGTTTCATTGACGCCGAATCCATCTCCGCTTTGATCGTCTGCTTAATTACCTTCTTCGAGATCATTTCCTTGGAACCGGAGATCGACACTGCAACGGCCACTTGATTGATTTCTCCAAGCCACTTGCCCACTTCACAAACAAGGCGGGAATAATCCCGATCTTTAGATTGGATATCTGGGGAAAGAAGCTCCTCAATCACTTTGTCTAGATCTTCTTGTATTTCTTGGCGCTGATGAATCGCTTGTATATCATTCGATAAGCCATTTGTGCCTTGGCGGTTCAACTGCCGCTCGACTTTCAACAATACCGGCAATATGTGCTCCTCGTCCATATTCACTTTTACGATATAATCAACGGCTCCAAGTAAAAAAGCTTCTCGTACATAGCTGTATTCACTATATGCGCTTAGTACGATTGGAACAGGCTTTTTCATTGCATCCATGGTTTGAATAGCCTCTAACAGTTCAATACCACTCATTTTGGGCATCTGAATATCGACCAGCAAAATATCAATATCATTGCGCTGCTGTAACACAGCTAAAGCTTCTGCGCCATCACCGGCTTCAGCCACAATCTCCATATGGATATCTTTCCATGAAATAATCTGGTGCATAGCTAGTCTTACTAGAGGCTCATCATCCACTATCATGACTTTATACAAGCAACCATCATCTCCCATAAAAGAAATCACACTTCACGCTTTACCCTTTTACCGCACCATCCATCATTCCCTTAAATATTTGCTTGTAGAAAAGGATATAGATGAGCATGCTTGGTATCAATGCTATCATGATAGCCGCACATAATGAAGCCAGATCTGAATTGCGTTGACCCACATAAGTTGTTAAGGACGTAGCAATGGTCAATAGCTTTTGAGATGGCATATAAAGCTGTTGGACGAAAATATCGTTCATAATCGCTACTCCCTTCAGAATGCCAAGCGTAGCAGTAACAGGGAGCAGCAGCGGAAAAATGATGGACCTATATATACGGTAATAAGAAGCCCCGTCTAACATGGCACTTTCATCCAATTGTTCTGAAATTTTCTCTAAAAACTGCATGTACATATAAATTTGCAGAATATCAGTGCCTACATAAATAATAATTGGAGCCCATATCGTATCATAGATTCCAAGCTTATGAATCAGTTGAAATCGTGCAATTTCAGTCGTATAGGTAGGGATAATCATGGCGAACAAAAATAAAGCAACAATGAGCTTCTTACCTACAAATTGAAAGCGATTCAACACATAAGCTGTCATGGTCCCAAGCAATGCGTTGCCAATGAGACTTACGCCTACAAGTAAAAATGAGTTTTGCACGCCTCTTAGCAAATGGCCCTTATTAATCGCAACTTTATAATTCTCTAGATTCAAAAAATTCGTTGGTAATGAATACGGAGATGACGCTGCTATCTCCATATTACTTTTAAATGATCCAAAAAAAATGAGCAAAATCGGTGCGAACACAAGAACTGCTATGCATGTAAATAAGACATAATAAACGGTACGGTTTAGATTACGCAGCATCTATAGCCCACCCCTGTCTTTAACCAGCCATTGCTGCAGATTGGAAAAAATGATAACCAAAAGTAAAAGTACGATCGCCATTGCAGAAGCAAGACCATAACTGTTGTTATTAAATGCGGTGCTTAATGCAAACAGACCAAACGTGCTGCTTTCAACTCCCGGTCCGCCGCCGGTTATCACTAGCGGTATATCATACTGGAGAATCGCTCCTGAAACGTTAAGGAACAATATGATTTCAACGACTCGTCGAATACCAGGCAATGTAATGTACAGTTGTTGCTGCCAAAAGTTTGCCCCATCTATTCTCGCAGATTCGTATAAATCATTAGGAATAGATTGAAGTCCTGCCATGAAAAGGATCACATGCACACCTGAGAAACGCCAAAGCGATACGGCGACGAGCGAATAATTGACGACATGAACGTTGCTGATCCACCCTGTAATGAATGAATCAAGACCCACAAAACTCAAAAAAGCATTTAACGGTCCATTCACCGGATTATAAATATAAGTAAACATATACGCTACAGCAATACCGTTAATAATGTAAGGCATTAGAACCGTAAACCGGTAAAATGAACTACCGAACAGCTTGCGATTTAGCAGTACAGCAGCCACGAGCTCAACCGGAATCATACAAGCATGAATAATAAAATAAAGACTGTTATTTTTCAGAGCATGCCAAGCTTCTGGAAAATCGAAAATAATTCTTGAATAATTATCAAAACCTATATATTTAAAATTTTGACTGTAGCCGTCCCAATTTGTAAAACTGTATCGAACTAACTCCATGGTTGGATAAATAAGAAATAATAAGAGCAGCGAAATGGGTACGAATAATAATGTAACAATCGTTACCTTCTTTTGCAGGTTGTAATTCATTTTCTCTCACCCCTGATGGTAAAGAAAAGGTGCTATTCCCAGATTGCAAAGTAGCACCTTCTCTTCTATTTATCTATTATTTGCTGGAATCAATTGCTTTCTTCCACTTATTGTTCAAATCGCCTTCGATCTTGTCAATTGACTTCCCAGCAAAAATATCTTGAGCTACTAGAGAAGGATCATACTGAGCGGCAGCTTTGACCTTGTTGTACATTTCATCGGTTCCGTTATAGACAAACGGCTTGAAAGGCGTCTTCTGCGCTTCTTTTGCAAAGAATGGATTATCGCTTGTTACTGTTGTCATTGTAGACATTTGTTTACTCGTGCTGATATAGGCACCATAAACATCCTTGCTAAATACCCATTGTAAAAATGCTTTCGCTTCTTCAACGTTTTTCGAATTTTTATTTACGCCGACATGCATATCGGACATTGTCATCGTTGTTAATGGTTCGCTTTCACTGTTTCTCCAAGGCAGAACAAACGCGCCAAGATCATCATCCGCTTTCACTTTTTCCATATAACTTGGATAATACCATTGACCTAGTGCAATTGTTGCGGCTTTTTTAGCCTCGAATGCTTGCGTTTCCTGATCGAAAGAGATAGACAACGGATCTGAACCGGCAAGTTTTTTCGTTGCAATTTCTTGCACGAACTTTGCAGCCTTGTCAAAGGACGAGTTTGCCGAGAACGGCGCTTCGTTTTTCGGAAGATTGGTCAAGAAGCCTTCATCCCCGGAAAGGATATGCGGTCCGAATTCCATAAACGGATAAGAGGTCCAGCTGTCTTTCATACCAAGTGAAAGCGGCGTGTATTTACCGCTCGCTTTTACTTTCTCCAATAAAGCAATGTATTCAGGCATTGTTTTAGGAACTTCTAAACCTAGTTCTTTAAAGATACTTGGGTGATAATAGACAACTTCATAGAACGATACCAAAGGAAGACCAAGCGTTTTGCCGTCAATTTTCGTCGTGAACTTATTGTCCTTTGCAACTTGCAAATCATCTAGCGGCAGCAAGGCTTGTTTATAAACTTGCAAAGCGGCAGGCTTCATGTAGAACACGTCCGGCAAATCGTTTGCCGCAAGATTCACTTTTAAATATTGTCCTTTATTATCCGGGACTTTGAGAACTTCAACGGATACATTCGGCTTCAATTTCGTATACTCTTTTACTTTCTCTGTCCAAAAATCGATATCCCCTTGCGCTTCCCACATAGCAAATTTCAATTTGACCGGTTCAGCCGCCTTTTGTGTTGCTTTTGTTGATGCTGTTGCGGTTGACGCAGATGGTATATCTTTTGTTCCGCAGCCTGATAATACACTAGCCATGACTAATGTAGTCATACCTAATGTAGACAACCATTTCTTCTTATTCATTTGAAGCACCCCTTTACATATGATCATCACTAGGTTTATTAGCCTGAAATCATCATACTATTATTGAAAACGCAATCAAATGATCGAATCTGGTAAAAACATGATCTTTTCAACACTCCCCCGCATCTTGTGACCGTCATTCGACATCCCGTTCTATCGTTGTAATGATAGGTATACAAATCACGATTGTAGTACCTTCAGGTTCATTCGGTTTTATCGATAAACCATAGTGCTCTCCATACTGCAATTGGATGCGACGATTCACATTCGTTATCCCCATACCGCTGAACTTGTTCTCATCGTTCTGATATATACATGTATTCAGTTGTTCATCCGCCATTCCTACGCCATTGTCCGCAATTTCGATTTGTAAGCTCCCCTCGACGATCGAAGCGTTCACCCAGATTTGTCCATCTACATCCTTATCGTCTAAACCATGGACAATGCAGTTTTCGACGATCGGTTGCAAGAGCAGCTTCAGAATATAAAGGGGGAGCGTTTCTTCCGCTATATTCCATACGACGCTTATTTTCTTTCCAAACCTGTTTTCCATGATGTATAGATAATGCCTTAGGTTCTCAATTTCCTCTGAGAGTCTGACAAGGGAACTGCCTCGATTGAAAGATGACGAAACGAGCTTCATTAAAGCATTAGTCATGTTGCGTATATTATCTACATTGCTGACTAGCGCCATTAACTTAATTACATTTAACGTGTTAATTAAAAAATGAGGATTAATCTGTGACTGCAGGGCATCAAACTCTGCTTTTCGCTTCGCTCTTTCCTCTTCCTTATTTTGCAAAATTAATAGATGAATATGATCTAACATATAATTGAATGTATATCCAAGTGTCACCATTTCAGCACTGCCTGAAGCGGCGATCTTCGCATTCAAGTTCCCTTCCATAACTCTCGTCATCTTGCGGACTAGCAAATGAATCGGCTTTGTTAGACTACGTACCATAAGAAACGATAACATCAAAAATATACAAGTACCGATAATCGTGAAGACAATAACTATGCCGAAGATTTTATCGTAGGTTTGCGTCAACTGGCTGTACGGGATCTGATGAATAACCTTCCATCCGGTATTGGGAACGCTTGCATAAGTAACAAGCATTTTCTTATCGTTCAAATCCGAAATAAAGCTGCCTTCTTGATCTTTGGACACTTGCTCATAAAGCTTCTGATCCATACGGTCTATTTTCGATAGTCCGTAGCTTGAAGCTATGATTTGTCTGTTATTATCAACGATCAGAAAATCAGCGGTATGATTCAGATTTCCCCGTAAAATGTTCTCGAAAGAACTGCGATTGAACGTACAATAGATCAACTCAACCGTTTGTATGCCCTGAAGCAATTGTGGTGAAACAGCTGCGGTAATGACTTGGGGATTCCCGCTATCGAACAATACATTTTTTTGCAAACCGATAAATTGAACTTGATTAGGGTTCGAAAGCGTATGGGAGTACCACTCCGATTGCCGAGTTATACTTATATCCTCTTTCAAATTTCGACTATAAGAGAAGACGTCTCCTTTCTTGAAAAAGAAACTTATCGATAGTATGTAGTTGTTGATCGATGCATTATATCGAGTCAGTGCTTCATTTACATAATCAATATAGAATTGTTTGTTGCCTCCTTCCTCTTGCGACAACTGCGTCGCATTGTTCAAAATCTCTTGATCTGTAGCAATATTCGCAGTGATATACATCACTTTCATAATTTCCTGTTCAGCGGTATAGGTGATGGAATGCAAGGTTTGCAAAGCTTGAGTTGAAGTTTGCGTTATCAAGTCTTGCTTATATACCTGCAGAATGATGAAAGCTAATGTTGTTACCGGTACGACAACCATGGAAAAAAGAAGGAGATAAAGCAGCGTTGAGATTTTCCATGGCTTTCTTAACATGTTCATTTTCCATAACCCCGTTCCATACAAAATGCTCTTCCTCAAAGCAAACCACCATAAACTGAGTATACTTCTCAGCTAAGTAAAATAAAATCATATAGCTATTCTTGAGGTAATTGATTTCGTCTTTGAGGATCATATTACCGGCGAAGAACGGAAGCTTGCGCTTCAGAATCTGCTCGGAGTTTTAGCATCAGGATTAAACGACAACAAGAGGAGCTTTTGCTTATAAATAAACCGGCACTCCATCGGAGTCCCGGTACTCATTCATTCTGTTCAAGTTATCGAGATTTTCAAAATTCATTTCAATCCTACTATTAATCTCTTCAGCACGACCACCGCTTCAGCCCTGCTGGCTTGCTCCAGTGGAGCGAACTCTTGCTCTGTTCTTCCGTTCATGAGCCCGAAATCAACGGCAAGCGCTACTACCTTTTTCGCCCAGTCACTCACTTCTGCATCATCACTGAAATGACGTTCATTTGTAACACTCATATCCTCTATTTTGGTCCCGGAGGCATATGCTTTTGCACGGATAAGCATAGCTGTCATCTCTTCCCGGGTTATGTTTTGCTCAGGCGCGAACACGTTGTCAGCAATACCGTTAATCAAACCGGCAGCATATGCTTTTTTCACGGTATCCTCATACCAAGCCCCTGATGTTACATCTTCAAATGGGTTTTGCCCAGTACCCGCTTGAAGGTTTAAGGCTTTAGTAAGCAATGTTGCAAACTGAGCTCTTGTCACATTCGTATCGGGGGCAAAATGATCGTCATCCATGCCTTCGACTATTTTTTTGTCAACCATAAGCATAACGTCGGATTTGGCCCAATGGTCAACAAGATCACTAAAAATTTTGGTGAAGTGAATCACATTATTAGGTGTCAGTGTCTGGCTTTTCAAATTGTGATCGACTAGTTTAACAGAGTTCCAAGAGATGTTCGTTGTGCCAGCTTTTTTCGCTTTAAAGGTGACAGTGCCAATATCCACATTCCCCTTCTCACCGTCAACTTGGCCGATCTTCGTATGCGCGAAAGTCACTTCATTATTTTTCACTATCGGAGAAACAGAAAATCCCTCTATCACTGTATCGGCTTTGGTGACTTCCACATTGTTCGCGTCGAAGCCTAGTTTTACTTCAAAACCGTATAAATCTTGAATTTGTTGGCCCTTTAAGGTCACGATGAATTCGCCGTTAACGGATTCGGTACTCGAGACACTTAGTTCAAATTGAGCAGCATCCTCCGCAAAGGATGGCGTTGCCGCAAATAGTAAACAAACGCTACTAGCTAAAATTGATAAAATCGTTCTACGCCACATGAACTGGTTCATCCTCTCATTTAATAAATGGGCCTCATCATTATACATTCAACAAAAATGCATATATATGATATTTTTTGTTCAAAAGTTGATATTTTTTGTTCTTGTTGGTCGAGATAAAACCAGCAGTCCGGAACACTTCCAATTGTTCCAGACTGCTGGTTTTTACTTTCCCTTACTCCGTAATCCTCTGCGCAATGAAGGCGAGATCCACAATATCAATTTTCCCGTCGTTGTTCGAGTCTAAATGTTTGATACGCTCCCAATCCGGACTTGCCGACGTTTTACCATAATTTGCAGCCACAATGCCCAGATCGCCGATCGATACTTTACCGTCCTGGTTCATATCGCCCGGAATGCCAACTGGAATAGGTGTTATTTGCACGCTGATCGAAGAGTTTGCAGCCTTGGACTCGTTGCCATGCTCATCCCCGAGGGTCGTATCCGTCACCGCTATAGTGGTCGTAAGAATCTCGGAGGACGGCTTCGATGTAAAAGTAAGCCTGAACAGATGCGCATTGCCGGTAACGGCATGCCCTGCACCTTGGCTCGCGACAATCAGGCGAAGCTTACCCGCTCCGTCATTCGCTGTCTGAACAATGCCCGTGTTCGGAAGAAGCGAATCTGCCGAAGAGAAGACCAAGGTGTTCGGATCATATCTCAACGTGATATCTTCCGCATACACCTGCTGTGTAACATCATTCAAACCATAAGTGATCACGATCGGCTGTCCATTTTGAACACTGCTGTTTCCGGTCAATGATGTTGATGCGCCTTGAGCGGCCCCTTTGACTACGATCGCTGCAGTCGCCCGCTTACCTCCGTATGTTGCTGTGACCACAGTTTCACCATGTGAAACACCACTGACTGTGCCATTTGCGATCGTTGCAAATGATGAATTTGCAAGCTCGAATGCGGATTGAGCTGTCACATCTTGCTGGCTGCCATCCGAATACTGAGCAGTCACTTTCACTGCTGCGGATTGGCCCTCCTTCACTTCATAGCTAGCTGAATCGAACACGATCGCTTGAAGCGCAGGGGCGTCGGCTTGCTTATACACGTTCAACTCGGCAGCCGAAGCAAAACCGCCAGCACCTTCTGTTGCCTCAAGCTTTACATAACCGGCACGTACAGGAGCAAAATTCACTTCTTTGACTGCATTGTTCTTCAGCCACATGCCGGTCGCAACCTTCGTAAACTGTACGCCATCTTGGCTTACATATACGTTATAAGCTGTGATCGTGCCGTTGCCGCCATCTGGACGCGGCATATACGCCAGCTTGCTGATGGTTTGCGTGCCGCCTAAATTCAAAATAATCGACTGTGGCAGCGGATCGACGCCAAACCATTTGATGTGCCACCATGTGTCCGGATTTCCGTCAAGCGCAAGGCTCGGCTCGTTTCCTGACTGGAAGCTTGCGGCCGTGGCTGTCATTTGGCTTTGCGGGATTTTCAGCAATCCGCTTTGTCCCGATACGGTGACACTCACGGATGCCTTATAGCCGCCATCCTTCGTAGTGACGGTAATCGTTGTCGTGCCTGCTCCTTTTGGAGTAACAACGCCATACTCATCGACCATTGCAATACCCGGATCACTGCTGCTCCAATTAACCGATGTGTCCGCCGCATTCAGAGGCGCAACCACAGCTTCAAGAGCCACCGGCGCATCCAGCACGTTCATGTTCAGCTCTGTCTGTGTCAGCGATACACCGGTTACAGGCGCTGTACCGATAATCGGCAGGCCGATCAGCTTCACATCAGCTATGCTGGCTTTCGTAGCGGCGTCAGGCAGACCTGTAATCGTAATCCGCACATAACGGCCTTGGCTGCCGAATGTATCCTTGAGCACAGGGCCGGCTTCCGTGTTATTCATGCGGTTTAACACTTGGATCCAGTTGCTACTGCCCAGCTCACGGACTTCCAGCTTGTATTTATACACTTTGTCGCTCTGTCCAAACGAGATCTCAATACCCTGAATGGAGTACATATTGCCCAGGTCGGCTGACCACACATGGCCAGGGTTCGTATCACCGGCCGACCACATTGTAGCCGGATTGCCGTCGTTGGCATAGCTTGCCGGGAAAGCAGCATCTTCGCTGTCCGCAGTCGCCCGCTTGCCTTTTACAATATCACCCAAAACAGGTGGAGCCTTTGGCGCCTCATAGACATCGATTTCAGCTGCTGAAGCATAGCCCCCTACTGCAGCTACCGCTTCCAGTTTGACATACCTGGCGTCAACCGCTTTGAATTGAGCATATTTCTTCAGATTGTTCCGGTCCCAATTCCCTGTGCTGATTTGCGTGAAATTCGTACTATCCGTGCTGACGTACAGCTTGTAAGTCGTAATCGTTCCATTACCGGCATTAAGCCTTGGTGTGTAACGGAATTGGCTGATGCTGCGGATTTTTCCTAAATCCACGATAATCGATTGCGGCAGTTTATCGGAACCGTCCCATTTCGTGTGCCAGAGGGAATTGGGATTGCCGTCAATCGCATTCGAGGCTTCATCGCCAAGCTGGAAGCTTGCAGCCGTTGCTGTCATTTGATTTTTCGGAATCGGCAGTGGGATCGCTACGGAACCATCACGATATACATTCAATTCGGCTGCAGCCGCAAAGCCGTTAACGCCAGCTGTTGCTTCCAGCCTCACATACTGCGCTTCGACGGTATCGAATGTTACGGTTTTTTCCGACTTATCCGCATTCCATGTGCCGGAAGACACCTTCGTAAAATTCGTGCCGTCCGTGCTCACATAAACGTTGTAAGCAGTAACAATACCGTCAGTCCCCATGTATTGTCTCGGCAAATATTTCAGTTTATTCACGGAAAGCTTCGTGCCGAGATTCAATGTGATGGATTGCGGCAGCGGCGTGCTGCCATCCAGCTTCGTGCTCCAAACCGTATCCGCGCTGCCATCCAGAGCTAACGTAACCGGTGCAGTCGTATCAGCGCTCGTAGCCGTCGCTACAATGTCCTCCTGAGGGATTTTCGCAGGATCGTTATCCGGTTCTGGTACCGTAACGATAGTTGCATCGGTTAGCGGAGTCGTATCTGCCGCAAAGCCTGCTACTTTCAGCTCAAAGCCTTGATCAGTTGGCAGATCTGGTGTTTTCACATAGACAATACCGCCTTTATCAGCTGCATCGAAATACCAGCCGCTTGCAGCATTCGTCCAATCCGCTTTGCTGGCAAATTCCGTATATGCGGAACCTCCGACTTCGACGCTCGCCGGTTTCGTATGCATATGAATATGGAATTGGTTCGTCCGTGCCGCCAGCTTGCCGTTGTAATCGCCAACGCTCGCCCCGACCTGAACTTTCAAATCGGATGTTCCGGTTTCCGGCGCAATCGAAGTAATGAGCGTCTTCGCGAATTTGCCGCTGCGGTGCTCCCTCGTGACTCCATCATCTTCATACATCGTAAAGCTGGACGTCTTGTACGGATAGATGTCGTAAGTAATCGGATTGGCTGGCACTTGGTTGTCGTACAATGTCTCCGGATACATCGGGATGATCGCACCCGCTTTGACGAGCAGTGGCAAACGGTTCAGCGGCGCGCTGTATTCATCAAGCATTTTGGACCCGTAATGTTCCGTGCCTGTCCAGTAGTCAATCCATTTACCCTTCGGCAAGTAAATGCCGTTTCGGACCGTAGCATCTTTGTATACCGGTGCAACAAGGAACGACTGGCCGGACATGAATTGGTACTGGGTCATCGTGCTCTTCGTATTCGGGTCGTTCGGGAATTCGTAAACCATCGCTCTCGCTAAGGGCGCTCCCGATTCGTAAGCTTCATTCAAATAGGTGTAGAAATACGGCGTCAAACGCTGTCTGAGCTTTAAGATGTCACGGTTGTAGCTCGTATACGGCTCTCCATAGCGCCATGGCTGCTTATCGACGGACGCCCAACCCGACATGCTCATCAGTACCGGAGTAAAGGCTTTCCATTGCAAATCGCGCACATAGGTTTGGGCACTGCCACCGAAAATCCCATCCACATCCCCGGTTGCATAGGTCATGCCTGACAACCCGGCTCCAATCACGGATGGGATGTGATAACGGATATATTCCCAGCTGCCAGTTTGATCCCCGGACCAGACGGTTGAATTACGCTGCGTGCCGGCCCATCCGAATACAGACCAAACGAAGCCTCGGTCGTTCGAGTTGGCTTCAAGTCCTTGATGAGCCTGTCTCGTTGCATCCAGCGCAAAATCATATCCCGGTCCGACCCAAGCCACATCCAGCTTGTTCAGCCGAGTGCCTGCAACGCCCACTTCCGTCGCGATATTGGCAAGACCGTTCTGCGTCCACAAGCCGGTGTAAAAGCCTAAATCATGAAGCTGCTGCACCGTGCTTGGCAGCTGCACGTAGCCGCAGCCGTAACCGTCGTTCGGCAGCAGCCATCCGCCCGGCATGTCGTTGGCGCGGTAGCCCTGCGCAACCTTCACCACATCCGGCGTCGTCAACTTGCCCGGCGTATTCGCTCCGGTGTTGCTCGTATTGTAGCAATCCGAATCCCCCATGCCCATGCCCCATCTCGGAATGAGCGAAGGCTTACCGGTCAAGTCGGTATAGCTGTTCAAAATATCTTTGAACGTCTCGCCATAAAAATAATACGCGTCAAAGCGGTTCTCATCGTGCGTTAATTGAGCAGGGCTCCCAAAATTGTAAGTTCCATCCTGGAATGTGTTCCTGAGCACTCCGTAGCCAGCTGTACTTAAATAAAACGGAGAAGGATTGGACACGGTCCCGCTTCCCCAGTCGCCCCGCACATCGGCAATTGTAATCGTTTTATCGCGATGGGAAAAAAATCCGTTCTGCATCCCTCCGCCATAGTAGTACTCATCCGCTCCTCTTACGAGCGTCTGGGTCGTCGATGTAGTGCTGTAGCTCAGAGGTGACTGCTCTTCCCATACGACAGTCTGATTATCGCTCTTGTACATGGCGAACTTGAGAGGACTTTTGTAGGCGCGCAAAACAAACTTGCCCGTCGCCATTTTGTAGTAGGCGCCTTCATCGGACCAATTGACAGAAACCGGACCGAAGTCCTCCTTAATCACGATCGGCTCTTTGGGCTCAGATGAATATTTGCCTGACAGCGTTTGAAAATTCCCGCCTACGCCAAGCCAGATGTGCACGATATCGTCACGATTAAAAATAACTTTCAACTGATCTGCTCCTGATGTAATCGTGAAAGTTTTAGCGTCCGTTTTCTCGAAACCTGTTATGTCTCCTACCGCCGCCGCATGTGTCGTCTCCCCGTTGATAAACAAGATTATGAAAAAGAAAACAAGGCAAAAAGCAATACCCAAAGCATTTTTAAGCGTTTTCAATTAGGCACACTCCTTATTCGTCCTTAACCTATTTTCGTCAATCGACTGAGGCGCTCCCAGCGTCCTGCGTCAATCCCCCCTCTCTGACCATTCATGCTTAGCCTTTCAATGCTCCAGCCGTAATGCCTCCAGTAATTTGCTTTTGAAACATGGTATAAAACACAATCGTAGGCCCCATCGAAATAATAAGAGCCGCAAATAAAGGTCCCCACTCCGTCCTATACTGCATTTCGCCCTGCATCACCGCAATCGCAACCGGAATCGTATATTTCGTCGGATCATTCATGAAGACGAGCGCGAATACATATTCATTCCAAATATTCAGCACTGTAATAATCGCGACAGACATCAAGCCCGGCTTGGCCAGCGGCAGCATAATCCGAAAAAAAATGCCATAGTAAGAAGCGCCGTCCATAGCTGCGGCTTCTTCCAGCTCACTTGGCAGTGATTTAAAAAAGCTGACCAATACGAAAACAGCGAACGGTACGGATGTTACCGTATAAACTAAGATTAAGCCCAATAAACTGTTCGTTAAGTGGAGATCGTTCAGCAAAAAGAATAAAGGGATGATGCCGAGGAAGGTGGGTATCATCATGTAAGAAAGATAGGAATAATACAGCAGGCCATTCCCTCTGAATGTAAACCGGGCGATCACATACGCCGTTGTTGCTGATAAAAGCACGCTCGCTAAAGTGCTGATGATTGTCACGACCAAGGAATTCATAAAATTATGTGCAAAATTATACTTTTCCCATACAAACGTAAAATTGCTCCAAAGCAGAGGAAGGTTCGGCAAAGCCCAAGGCTTGCCGAGAAAAAACTGCTTGTTGTCTTTCAGTGCGCTTAAGACCGTCCAAAGCAGCGGATAAAGGACGCAAATGGACCAAGCGATCAAGCAGATTTTGAAAAAAACACGGTTGATAGGTTGAAGAATTCGTTGACTCATATGCAATGCCCCTCTACGTTAATTCAATAGTATCCCTCTTCATCAACCTCTGCAGCGCTGCAGTCGTTATTAAAGAAAGAACCAGAATGAGTACGCCAATCGCGGATCCGTAACTGAATTTGCCGAATTTAAACGCATTCAAATACAGGTAAGATCCCATGACCTGTGTGGCATTGTCTACGCCGCCTTCGAAGGTCATGATCGTAACGATGACGAATGATCCGTTTAAAGTCGTCATGACAATCCAGAGCACGGAAGTCTTGACCTGCTCCCACGACAGCGGCAGTGTAATGTGCCAGAACTGACTCCATTGTGTAGCGCCGTCGATGTCGGCGGACTCATATAGCGACGACGGAATGCTGAGAATGCCGGCAACAAGCAAAAGGATCGTAAAACCAATGCCGGCCCAGATCGATGGCGGTAATAGTGCGAAGATCGACCATTTATCGCCTAACCAGGCGAAATCGAACCGTTTATCGGTAAATAAAGAAATAAAGGAATTCAAAAAGCCGAGATTCGGATTATAGACATAACGCCAGAGAACGCCGACAACAACGACAGAGAGCACATTCGGAATAAAAAATACGATGCGATAAAAGCCCGCTCCCTTCATATTGAACCGAGTAAGCGCTACTGCGAAAAACATGGACATGATCATAAACCCGATGACTTTCCCGATGACTAAGATATAGTCGTTGCGAATAGACTTTGCGATCACAGCGTCATGCAGGATCTCTTTGAAATTGCCGAGTCCGATAAAGTTATAGGTTTCGGAACCACCCGACCAATCAAACAAACTCAGATAAATGCCTTTCAACATTGGATAAACGGTAAAAACGAGATATAGAAGCAGCGTAGGAAGAGTAAAGGAAAGAATGAACATATTCCGCTTCATCTCCACAGTACCGCTTCTCATTGCCTTGCGCTCTTTCATACTTTCCTCCAATCTAAAAAAATTTCGAATGATACGTTGCGAATTCGAAGTATTCCCAACGTATCATCCAAATCCTTTTGAGTTCTTATTTCTTTTCTTTGGCGCGAACCTTATCTGTCGCTTCTTCCATGCGATCCGCCCACTGCTCAGGCGTGATTTCACCTTTAGTAAGCGCAATGGTCGCATTGTTTCTAGCTGTCACAAGTTCCTCCGGAATGACGATCTCCGGCGCTACGACGGTATTCGGAGAATTGTAGAATTTGGCCGCCTCTTTCGTAAGCGCAGGCGCATTCGTTCCTTCGAGATCCGCTTTGATGTTAGAAGGGGCTTTGGAAAGCTCGGCCCATGCCTTACTTTGCTTTTCTGTAAAGATAAATTGAACGAATGCTTTAGCTGCTTCCGGATTCTTCGATTTTTTTGCTATAGCGACGGTTGCTGTGTATGGATTCGCGACGAATTTACCGCCTTTGCTTTGGCCGATAGAAGGTAGGAAGCCGAATTCAAATCCTGCCGGTACGTCCTTCGCCATTTCACTCTCGACCCAAATTCCCGTCGGTATAAATGCCGCTTTATGCTGCAGCCATTGCGATTGAGAATCCGTATGATTCAGCGCTGGTGAACCTTTGTCGATGAAGCCTTTGTCTCGCATTTGCACAATTTCCGCAAGCGATTTCATCACGGGTTCACTCTTCCAAACGCCTTTTTCAAGCGAGTTGATCCGCTTAAAGATCGAGGTATCGTAGTTGTTCATAGCGATGATCGTAGGGTCCAGCAAGCCGCCGTTAATATAGTAAGGATAGACTCCTGTGTGGATGTATGGACTCATGTTGCCCTCAGCTTTAATTTTGTCGCCTAAAGCCAGGAAGCTTTCGAAATCCTCCGGTGCCTGCCAGCCTTTACTCTTAAATAAAGCCTTATCGTAGAACGTCCCCCACGATCCGAAAACCAGTGGAATGGCATAGGCTTTGCCCGGTTTGTATTCTTCAGGCTGGGCGATCAGGAGATCCGTGATCTTCTTTCCGTCAACGTTCTTCGCATCTTTTAGCCAGTCTGTAATGTCCATGAGCTGGTCGTCGGCCACCATTTGCCTTGTGTTGGACCCGGCACCGTCAATGTATACGAAATCGGGCGGATTCCCTTGAAGCCAGCGTGGTTTCATCTGATCGTTGATTTTAGGTCCTGCCGATTCCTTGATCTTGAGGTCCGGATTCTGCTTCTGGAAGTCGGCAATGGCTTGTTTCCACCATGCATCACCGTAACCTCCGACAAAATACTGAATTTCAAAGTCTCCTGTTAGCTTTGAGCCTTGAGGCTGGCTGCTGGCAGCCGGAGCTGCGCTAACATTCGCTTTGGCACTTTCCTGTGGCTTCTCCGTTACATTGGATGAACTCGTGCTGCTTCCACAGCCGGATGCAAGAAAGACCGTAGACAGAATCAGGCTCCAAGCCGTTGCTTTTTTGTAATTCCTCATTGATGATGACCTCCTTTAAGTTTTACATCTTCATCTTATTCGTTTATCCAGCGTACAACCATTGAATTTAGTACTGTAAATAGTTGATAAAGTACTGTCTTTGGGACTCACGATGTGATTGAGTGTTTCAATTTTTACTTGCATTTGATTCATTTCTCAATGAATTTTTGACGCAATAAATTAGAAATCGATGGCTGATTTTCATTAGAGTGAAAATACCGATCGGCATGAAGGATGATCTCCCTCAAATATTCTCGGCCCTCGTCGTAAAGTTTGTTCATGCTAATTTTTCGCAGTTTAGGACCTGCCTTTGGATGGGCATAAAGATCATTTACGGTATTGAAGATCAATTTAATCTGGGGTATGCGATTAGCCATAGCAAATTCTCTGTTTTCGGCGAGTTTATTGTCAATGTCAACACGCAGGTATTCAGGGTATTTTTGCCATACCTCCATATCTAAAAACTTCATCATTTCGTCGTGACCATTCCAGTAAAAGATATCCGTTTTGCGCGTTTCGTCGTAGAAACCTTTGACGACTTCCGATTTACCGAATGCAATAATCATTTCGTTGTGATCAATTACATGCGCATGTGTAAGAGTACGTATCATTTCATGCCCTTGCCCCTTTAACTAATACGTCGATTTTCATTTTCACATTAGGCGAATTTTCCTCATTTGCGATGACCTCCCTAAGTTTTACACATTTATCTTATTGGTTTATCTAGCGTACAACCATTGAATTTAGTACTGTAAATAGTTGATAAAGTACTGTCTTTAGGGCTCAAATTGTAATTGAATATTTACGCGGACTGCCAAACGCAAAAAAAAAAAGGGCCATCCCTCCGCCATTTCCATGGCAGCGGACAGCCCTTCATCACTCATTTACTTTTGCTTAACGCAATTTGCTGCAGCCGATCCAACGCTTGTTGAGGCGTCATTTGCCCGAGCAGTACGGCCTGCCCCATGTTTCTGGTCGCGTTAAGCACGGCGGACCAGGCGGGATGCTGGATTGGATAAAATTTGGCATGCTGGATCCAATCGAGATTTTGCTTCATGACAGCATCGTTCTCACCCAGCTTCTTACCAACCGTACTGACGGTCGGTATGAAGCCTTCCCGGATAACAAATTCCTCATAGCGCGCATCCTCATAAATAAAGTCCAGGAATTTGGACAATGCTTCCTTGTTGGTATGATCTGTCCGAAACGACATCCAAACATCCTGGACGCCTAGCACAAGCGGCATTTGGCCCTCCTTGACCGGAATCGGTCCTTTCCCCCATTTTAACCCGGGAAATTCACGGGGAACAACGGTCTCGAAATAATTGCCGGATATGAGCATACCCAATTTGCCGTTGCCGAGAATCCGTTGTTTTTCATCACGTGTCGTGACTGTAGGCTCCGGATCCGTCAACCCTTTTTCATAAAGTTCCTTAAGGAATAGAATGCCTTCCACGTTTTGGGGAGAATTGATGGCCCATTCCCCATTCTTCATCCAGCCTCCCCCCGCACTATAGAAGAAATAAGAAAGATACGCCCAAATCTCGTTATCCGTCAGATCGACACCGAAGCCGTCCACTTGTTTCGCATTCTTGATTTGGCGCGCATCGTCCTCTAGCTCTTTCCAGGTTTTAGGCGGACCTGCAATGCCGACCTCATTGAAAATATCTTTGTTGTAGTACATTTCCCGGATCGTCGCAGCATAGGGAACGGTATAACGCACGCCATTCCACTTGCCGGTTTCCGTGTAATAGGGATAAATTTTCGCCTGAAGTGCGGGGGAAAGAAGCTCATCCATAGGATTCAGCAGGCCATCCTTCGCAAAATGCGCGTAAATATTTGAAAGCAGCAAGTCCGGAGGCTCATTGCGACTGATCATTGTATTGTAAGCACTATCCAATATATCCCAGTTAATCACTTGAAGCTCGACCTCGATGTTTGGATATTTCGCCTCAAAATCCTTCACGAGTTCTTCAAAAAACGGCTTGGTCGCCGAACTATACGCAGGAGCAACGAAGGAAATAAAAGCCTTTGTATCAGCTTTGGTTAAAGCTGTACCACGGCCCTCTTTCGTGCATCCTGCAAGCGTAATTGCTAATAACAGGAACGGCACAAGAGATAACAATGGCATTTTGCTCGAAACCGGGATATTCATTTGTTCCCTCCACCATATGGCTACTTCTCCACTAATGGAAAAAGCAGCTCTTGATTTTGCTGCGTGTACATGTTGGCCTTGGTAATCACTAACGTTTCCATCTTGATATTCGGTTCGACTTTAATCCCATTCAAAGCCTTTACAGCTGTTTCTACCGACAAGTACCCCATGTTGAACGGCCTCTGCACGATCGTTGCCTGCAAACTGCCCTCTTCCAAAAGCTTGACTTGATAAATGGAGCTATCAAATCCGACGAGGGTTATGTGATCGGTTTTATGTTCTTTGAGGGCTCTTGCGGCTCCTAACGTTGCTTCTTTATTCAACCCGGCTATACCTTGGATATCCGGGTATAAAGACAACAGCTTTTTGACTTGCTCATAGGCTGCGTCTTCGGTTGAATCAAAATAAAATGTGCCTGCATTTTCAACTCCGGTAAGGCTTGCCATCGCTGATATAAATCCATTCACACGATCCTGTTCAGCCGAATCGCTCCTTAAGTCGCTAAGTGCCAGCACTTTTGCCGGTTCGCCATTTCGTAAGCCCGCCAGGCTCATGGCGATTTTCCTTCCAGCCTCCACATTGTCGGTAGCAATCAAATTCTCCTCCGAAGCACTTTGGATATCTGAATCGATTAAAATCAGCTTAATGCCCGATTCCTTTATTTTCTTTGCGATCGGCGCAAGCTTTACGGCATCGGTTGCTGCAAGGATGACAGCGTCGGGCTTAGTAGCTAGCACTTCGTTTAAATTGCTGATTTGTTCGTCCGTATCCGTCTCGGATAGCGGTCCAGTGATGCCGATTTGGATATCGAATTCCTTCGCAGCCGCTTTCACGCCACTGCTCACCATCTGCCAATAGTCGGAGTGGATATTGTTCGTTTTCAGCACGACTGCGATCTCGTATTTCCTTGGATTCGTTAAACGCAGCGTATCAAAGACATGTACAATCAGTAATCCAATGAAAACAGCCAGCATTACGGCCAAAAGTACGGGGTTCTTATGTGCCATCCGCTGCTCCTTTCCGAGCGCCCAATGGAACTACAATGGTGACCTCGGTTCCTACCCATCGCTCACTGTTGAAGCTGAGGCCATACTCATTGCCATATAGCTTGATCCGCTCATCCACATTGCTGACCCCGATTCCTTTCATGGTGGTTCGGTTCTTTGCCTTCAATAACTGATCCAGCTTGTCCTGCTCTATGCCGACCCCGTTATCCGCAACGACAAACACGATGGTTTCTCCATGCCCCATCCCGGTGATTTGTATAACGCCAGGCTCCAGCTTATTTTTCAATCCATGATAAATCGCGTTCTCAACGATAGGCTGCAAAATAATTTTAGGTATGTGGTGCTCAAGAATGTCCGGATCTACGTCGATAGTAAAATCAAGCTTGTCTTTATATCTAAGCTTTTGAATCTGCAAGTAGTTGGTAATATGCTCGAGTTCTACGCGAACAGGAACCGTTTCCTCATTTTTATGAATAATAGCGCGAAACAGATTTGCTAGCGATGAAGTCATCAAAACAACTTCTTCATGCTTCTTACGTTCGGCCATCCAGATGATCGAATCGAGCGTATTGTACAAAAAGTGGGGGTTGATCTGCGCTTCCAGCAGCTTCATTTCACTCTTTCTCTTGAATTCCTCGTTTTGAATAAGTTGGTTCATTAAATCATCGATTCTGCCCACCATCATATTGAACGCCCGGCCCAACTGGCCGATTTCGTTCTCGCTGCTAATTTCCGAGCGAATGTCGAAGTTACCTTTTTCCACCTGTTTCATGCTGCTTTGCAGCACTTTGATCGGCCGAGAAAGATGTCGAGAGATGGTAAATGACAGATACAGAGCAATGACCAGCGCCAGGATCGTCCATAAGAAATAAGACAACTTGATTTGATATTGATTGGCGATTAATTCACTCACATAGGCTACTCCGACGATTTTCCACCCAAAATGAGTTTCTTGGATCGAATAAATCTTTTTATTGTTTCCCTCACCTGTGACGAAGCTGCCGCTGCCGGCAGATTTTACTTGATCGATCAACTCCGTTTTGAGATTGCTGGTAATGAGCTTTTGCTGAGGGTGATAGACGATGTTTCCATCTTTATCAACGATGAACACGTACCCTCGTTGTCCAAGTTTAATCTGATTGCAAATTTCGTTGATGACGCTCAGATTCAAGTCAACCAAAAAAATGCCGTCTCCCGTAATCCCATCAGCGCTTTTCAATTCCTTGCTCAAAGATACAACCCAGCGGTACTCGTTTTGTAAAATATTTTGAACATGCGGGGCCGTTATGACGGATTTGCCTCCCTCCGCTCGCGCACGTTGATACCAAGGCTGCTCCTCAATCTTGGTGTTCTCGTTCAAGCTTGTGATTCTACGGTCGGAGACGAACCGGCCATTGTAGCCGAAGACCATAATCGAAGCAATATCTTTGCGTGTAATCAAGATCGATTGAAACAGATCTGATATTCTTTTCTCATAGGGCCTTCGCTCCTCATCACGAATAAAGCTAGTGCTTGATATATAATATTTCACGTCTTTGTTCGTCAAAGCGAGCATCCCGATATTCTCCATATTGGTGATGTACGACTGAATATTGCTATTTACCTGTTGAATGATTTCCGAAATGTAGTGCTCCGAATTCCCTTCAACTGCATCGGCCGACAATTGATAAGAGATAAGACTCGTGATCGCGATTGACCCCAGGATCAGGAATGAGAAAGCGACAGAAATGCTGGATTGAATGCTTCGAAATTTGAAGATTTGCAGCCTCGCTTCCCGTCCTCTTCTCATCCGGTCGTCTCCTTGGCAAGCTTCTCTCTGTATTCAGTTGGACTTGTCCCTGTATGCTTTTTGAAAAGTACACTGAAGTATTGGGGGTCGCTGTAACCAACTTTCGCAGCGATTTCATAGAATTTCATGGGGGTATGCCTCAGCAAATCTTTAGCTTTATCTATCCGAATTCGTGTTACATATTCCATGATTGTTTGTTCCGTATGCTGCTTAAACACGGAGCTGAAGTAGCTTTTACTTAGATGTACGTGGCGGCAAAGCTCATGGATCGTCAAATCCTCGTTATGATAATTTTCCTCGATATAACTGATAACACTTCGAACCTGCATCTTCGTCAAATCATTTCGCTGCTCCGCAATGTAGGCTATCGCTTCGTTGCAAATTTCCTGGAGCCATTGCTCGATTTCGTCCAATGTTTTTAGACGGTTCATATTTTTGAAGATCAACTCATGTCCTTTAAAGTCGACGCTTTCGTCTCCGACTAACTCGTGAATCGTATTCACAATCGCGATAAGGATCGACTGAATCTGCAGGTAACAGGCACCGATCGGCATCAGTGAGGCTTTCAGACTGAAGATTAATTGTTGAATGAGGACGTGAGCTTCTTTGTTCGTACCTGTTTTGATCATGATGGCGAACCTGCGGCTCCATTCCATATCCAGCCTATGAATGGAGTTGTGCGCTCCCTCCATATCTTGAATGGAGATAACACGATTAGCTCCCAGCATAAAGCGGTAATCCAATGCGTCAATCGCACCTTTATAAGAAATAAACAGCTCACTTAATGAACGGCATAATGTACCGATACCAACGGTAACCGTGAATTTCAAATATTTTTCTATGCAAAATCGAAGCACCTCAGCTAAATTGAAAGCCATATCATACAACGCATCTTTTTCATGACCGTAAAATACAATTCCAATTCGTTCTTCCCTAGTGCGAAAGACCACCGCTTCTTTGCCTTCCATGACCTCTTGTACAATATTGTATGCCGCAGAACGTAGAAGCTCTGGATCGTTCTCCCATCTAGCCTTTGTTACTGCATTCAATTCGTCAATGTCAATTGTTGCAACCAGATAGGGAGGGAGCATCGGCGGAAGGCGGAAATATTGGAGCCTCTCTTGAATTTGCCCTTCTTTTAGGGTACCGCTTACCATCTGCTCGAGGAAACGCTCCATTAATAACGGCAAACTCTGCTGAAGCTGTATTCTGAGAAGGGCCAAGTTTTCTCGATGCTCCGATTCCTTGTCCATATCTGATCTCACCTTGTCCAGAAGACTGCGAAGTTGAAACGCAGTGACCGGCTTGACGATAAAGTCGTACACTTTTAACCTTAGCGCCTTTTGGACATAATCAAATTCATCGTGAGCGGTAAGGATAATTACTTTGATATAGGGATATTTCATCTGAATGTTCCGAGTCAACTCGATCCCATCCATAAACGGCATACAAATATCGGAAATGACGAGATCCGGTCTTAGTTCTGTAATTGCTTCCAAAGCTTCCCTGCCATTCGCATAGTCCCCTATGCATTCAAAACCATGAAACTCCCAATTGATACTCTCCTTGATGCCTTCCCGTACTTCTGATTCGTCTTCCACAATCATTATTTTGTACATAATAAGCATCTGCCTTTCTCTTTATCATCAGGAAGCGCTTTCGAAGTGATTCTATTTGAATTTTGTCTAAAAAGGAATGATATTTTTTGGTGATTTACCCCTCATTTTTTGTTCAGATCAATAAAAAGTAGCAGCTTCCCTAAGGACTGCTGCTACTTTTTATTGATTCCTTGATAAATACGCGAAGTAAAGCTATTTTACAGTTGTAAGCGAGTAAGAAACATTGAGCTCCGCTGCCCATGCCCATCCACCGACTCCTGCATGAGCTACCGGCTTCACGTGGCTGCAGCTGTCGCAGGGAACTCCGCATTCACAAGTTCATTTGGTATGCCCTATCGTCGAAGGGTTTCCATCAAGCACCATGGATGCAGCATTATTTTCGGATACTAGCTCTTCGCTTGTTGCCGTTGCGCTCATTTGGAATTGCGGAATGGTTTGAGGTTTGTCAATATCCGCCGTTAAGTACCAGATTGGATTAGCTGGCTTAGGCAGTCCAAGTGCGGTGACAACGTCACGCGCATTTGACGAATATTTTAACCCCCAACCGTCAAAAAATTCCAGTAAATTCTCTCCGGCTATTCGCGAAGCGGTGAGCACGAACTTATTTCTCTTCTGCTGATCGTCAGTAGGCAAACTGGATTGGTCCATTTCTCTATACGCCGTATGCAGCTTCGCGTAGAAGTCCCAACCATAAGCATATTTCAACTGAGCGAACATGACTAATTTCACAAACGGATCGTCGATGCTATCAAAGTTCTTGTTCGGGTCTGTGTTTGCCACAAATTGTGCAGCTTGTGGAAATGAATCCTTCAACCGCGACGCATTTCCGTAATATTCTTCCACATGCAGGGAATGAAGATTGTTGGTTACCTCCCAATTGTCGCTCCAAGTCCATGCAGACATCTGAAAGTCATGGCCAAGCTCAGTCCAGAAGCCCCAACCATTATGCTGAATATCATCTAGATTGACCAACATTTTAGAAGTTTCAGTTTCCCCCTGGTACAACATAATGGGACAACCTGTCTGCATCCACCCATTGGTGATTTGTTTGTCGCCAAAATAGCGGAACGGCCAGTTATCCATGCCTTTATTCGGCAGCGGTTTATTAGGAGCTAATCCAGCCATATTTTCATATAAACCATAAATCTCATCCCATTTCGCCATTAGCTGCTGCGGGTTATCAAGCATGCGGATATCATCCGACGGCACTGTTAACATGATATGATTGCTTTGAAGTTCCGCCCAAGGTGCGGGATAATTGCGAATGGTATCCTTCCACGCTTGTTCGCTTGTTTGTCCGAGAACATAATAAGGAGCTTGGACGACACCGCCAATAGTGACACTCACCGTTCGCCCGGCTTTGGATTTAGCCGGGATGATGTACACCAAGCCGCCGTAAGGGCTGTTAATCCGATTAAGACCAGGATTCAGCTTTTTTTTCAGAACGACACTCGGAAGACGATCCCATTTTGTAATTTTAGCCCACTCACTTGTCAGATCGTCCGAATGGGCCCCGATTTGTACAATCAAATCCGGTTCGTCCGCAGGAACCTCCACGGTTATTTCCCCTCCTGGTGGCGCATACGATCCGGTGCTGACCCAGTGCCCGGGAGAAGAAGCCATTCGTAAGTAGCTAGTGTCGGCATATGCCATATTCACTGCGATCGTTTTGGTGACTCTGGGTGTCGTATCGTCTACCTTGCCTGGAAATACATCTGCCCCAGCATATTTCACCCCTGCTTCATCCAAGCTTGAGACAGCTGATCTGTATTGAACCAGCACGCTCGTATATGGCTTTTGTAAACGATCTAACGGCAATGCTAAAGTACTCATGACCACATCGATATCGCTCTTCACTCCACTCAGGTAAACATTTTTAGATACAATCGATTTCCAGCCCTGAATAACGCTTGAGTTGATTCGCTCCCACACGTCCTGCGGCGCATTCTCACCTGCTATGGCATAATCCATAAAGGTCTTGGTATTCTCCTCAACTTGCTTCAGCGCATCGGTCAGATAAGAAAGATTGACCCTGGTCACTTGATCTAATGAAGGTTTAGGATTCGTACCATTCGTGCAGAGCCAATCGTAATTAATGGCTAGACCGGCCTGATTCAACAGCCATTGAACCGGATAATCCGTTATTTTGACGTTCTGCGGATCTTTCGATTGTGAACGGATGGCATCCGACGGATAATCTGCCATGATCCAGCCCTTTTCTGTAACAATGACGCTACCACCATTCTTCACATACGCCTCCAAAGCGATTGCTTCCGCATTGCTTACGTTTCTCGGATCGACATACGCGATTGGGTAGATAAGGGGGTCCAGCAGTTGATTGGTCCAACTGCTGACAACGGTTTGATCAATGGGCAGCGCCCCACCGCGAGATACATCATTTTTCGTGATCAGCTGGAGCCTATCAGTGCCCGTAAGCGCATTCGAATAATGATTTGTGGCACCCGTAGCCGGATTCGGGGACTTATCTTCGGTGAGCCACAGCAGCATATTTTTTGTAACTTTTCCTTCTGTCGTATCCGTGCTTGCCGTTAAGTTAAAGTAGTCTCCGGTCCCCGCTGCAATAACACGTCCTTTCCCGTAACGAGATGCGCCTACAAGCGGAGAGTTGCCCTGATCAAGAGACACCGCAAATGCGTCCGCACCAAATATGGTTATTGTGGACGCAGTTGAATACTCCGGATAGCTTGGCAACCCGGTATACAAGAGGTTCAAGTCATCATTCACCGAAACGGAGGCTTCAGCTGCAACGGAATGAGCCCCAGAAAAGGTTGAGCTATAGGAAAAAACAAACCTTAGCGAAAGTAAACCCGCATTTTTTTTCTTTCTCGTCATTTGTTTCATTCACTCCTGTTCATTTGTTCTTTCTAAATAACAAAATACTTCTACCGTTACCTCCTTCAATATCCGAACGCAATATAGCAAATAGGCAGAACCTCATAATCTAAAGCGCTTTCAAATGTGATTTTATTCAAAATTCCTTTTTACAGGAATGATATTTTTTGTGATGTATCCCTCATTTTTTGACCTCTCCAGCTTCACCTTTTAGTATCAAAGTTTGAGCATCTCTCAGCAAATAGGTAGCAGCCTGCCTTGAAATATGTACGTCGCTCTGCTCTTCCACTTCATTCGCAAAGCTCTTCAAATCGTTTTTTGCCAAATTGTCTAGCAAACGATTCGCTACATCCATAAGATTGATCAACCCGGCATTCACAAAATATGTGACTAATGTCTTTAAGGAATCTACACTTGTGTTGGTCTCATATAGTATGGATTGGCTGTCTGTACTCCCCGCCAGACCTCCTACATTTGCGATCAGTACATGCGAACCGAGCGGCAGTGTATAGAGAGGAATCGTTGTTCCTTCACACTGGGCAACCACGGGAATAATGCTCTCTCCACCGCTAAACATACCATACACGAATCCGGTGATAGCGATTGTTGGAGAGGTTGAATCGATTGTTGCCTCATCCACATCCTTGCCAACTCTTCCATTCTTTTTTTCAGTCATGGTTAGATAGTTCCTTTGAGAATTTATTATTTAAAATAAAGTTAAATCGCTGACATCTATCGTTTATTCCGAGTCATTTTCAAAACTAAGCTAGGTACACAATGCAACAATCATTGCACCATGTACCTAGCATCTGATAAATTTATTCCAAAATTTTTCTAGCTACGAACACCAGATCTACAATATCGATTTTACCATCGCCATTTGCGTCTGCTTGCTTGACTTGCTCCCAATCCGGGCTGGAAGATGTTTTGCCGTAATTCGCTGCCACAAAGCCAAGATCACCGATGCTTACTTTGTTGTCATGGTTGACGTCACCTGGCATTCCCGGAGGCGCTGTCGCAATACTCACATTGACCGTAGAAGCCTGCCCCTTCGTTTCCGCCCCTTGCCCATCGGCCAGCGTTGCATCGATTACAGCAATCGTTCCTGTTGTCGATTGCGCAACAGCTTTAGCTCTAAATTTCAGTTCCAGAATTCCAGCATCGCCTGTCACAGCCTTGCCGGCCCCTTCACTTGCGAGAATAAACCGAAGTTTACCCAGCGTATCCTTCTTGGTCTCTACGAGTTGAAGTCCATCTTTTACGGCTCGAGCCGAGACGAATTCAAGAACGTTCGAATCGTAGTCCATTTTAAAATCCTGTGCGTATACGCTTTGCGTGACGCTGCCCAGACCTAACTGTACCGTGAATTCCTCGCCTGTTTGAACGATGCCTGCTGCCGATAGTGTCGTTATCGGGAAACTTGGCGTGACATCGCCTTTCACTACCGTAACTTTGCTTACTGCTGTAAAATTGCCGTCTGCCGTGGTGACTGTAATATCAGCCGCCCCAGCTTTCAAGGCAGTGACAACCGTTTTACCGTCTTTCACTTCCACTTTGGCAACGGTATTGTCGCTGCTCGACCAAGTAACGTTCTTTTTCGTAGCGTTCTCAGGCAGCACCACTGCAACTAACTCTGTCGTCTGCCCTTCTTTCAGCGTGACTTGCGGTTTATCCACCTGCAAGCCGGTTACAGGTACCTCAATTGTGCCGATAGTGTGATAGACATTCATTTCAGCTGCAGATGCCCATCCATTATACCCTGCAGTTGCTTCCAGTTTTAAAAAGGACGCTTTCGTTACCGGAAACTCCGCCGTTTTCTCCGCGGAGTCTTTAGCCCAAGTTCCGCTTGCGACTTTGCTGTACCGGACGCCATCCGTACTCGCATAGACATTGTAGGCTGTGATCATACCATTGCTTCCACTCTGCCTAGGGAGAACCTTGATTTTATTGACGTCATAAGTACCGCCCAGATTCAATGTGATCGATTGCGGTAGCGGATCAGACTTATCCCACTTTGTATGCCAAATGGTATCTGAATCTCCATCAAGCACGTTGGGTGCCCCGTTACTTTCATTTACCAATTCCTCACTTGTTGCCGATGCTGTCATCTGTGACTGTGGAATGGTGGCGGTCGTCACTGGCGGTGTCGTATCTTGTACAGTAAAATAAATCGTGTACGTTTGAGTTTTAGTACCATCCTCCGAAGTTACGTTGACGGTTGCCTTACCCGGAATTTCACTCGGGTTAGTGACTGCAACTTTTGCGAATATATCAGACGATGAAGCTTTGACAGACGGAATTGCTGCTGACGGCAGTTGCACCTCATAGGAAAGAGCGTTTGCTTGGAAGCCGACAAGAGGTTGACCGTTAATTTCAATTCCGTTCAATGTTGCGTCATTCCCCGAAGCAACGCTTAATCCCATGACCTCCATTTCCGTAATCGCTAAACACTTGTCAGGAGCGCTATTCATATTCACTCTTACTTTCGTTGTGTTAACACCGTCAAAAGTGATCGTATTCACCTTATCTGCAGGTATCGCCGGTTCATATGTCACATGTCTCACGTCGACCCATTCCATACCGTTCCAATATTGCACATTCATTGATGTCGGAGGGTTTGCCCCCCAATCGGTATACACATACATCTTGACTTGATTGATGGTCTTTGTTTGGCCGAAATCGATTTGTACCCAATCCGACGCTCTAGACGTAGGGCTCCAATTCGTCCACCGGTTTTTCGGTGAACCCGTATAGGAAATAATACCATCGTTCAAAGCATTTACATTATCGGAAGAATTAGTGAACGATGCGCTTGCTTTCGGATACTCTCCTCCCGTATTCAAAGAGACATTCACTTGAGCAGCTGGCTTTACCTGAACAGAAGCAACCACGGACAGATCCGTTCCATCTACACTTCCGGCAACCGTAAATTCGCCTTCGGCCCCATACTTCAACGGATCAATCGCCCCCCAGGTTACTTGGGTCATGCGAAGTGATCCATCCGTGTATGAAGCTTCAACTTTGCTTGGAAGGACAGGCGCCATACCAACATACGTTTTGACAATGATAGCGTTCTCAACCTTGGTAATACCTAGGACCGATACGGTAGCTGACGCTTTGATGGCTGTCTCTTGTACCGTGCCGCTGACGGTAAAAGTGCCTGGCTTCGCGTATTTCGCCGGATCAAGCGCATCCCAGGCTACTTGAACCTCTTTTTGATTCCCATTTTGCTGAATCACGGTTACGGTCGAAGGCAGTTTTGGGGCTATGCCTGTTTTGGATTCAACGGTTACTGTCTGAATGCCAATAATGCCCGTATTATTCGGATCAATTTCCGAAACTGCAAATACTTTTGTCGTATCCGGTGCTACATGGTATCCGGTTGCATTGACAACAATTTCACCGGCAGTTGTGGACGGCTGGACGATGACCAATGCCTTGCCGCTAAACGCCTTACGGCTTGATGCCTTGTATCGCTCCAAGCTTGCGGCATTGCCATTGTCCACACCGACGATGGTTCCGCCAGTCACATTAAAGTTAATCAAGTTGTCCGCGTTCGGAACAAGTAGGCCATTTGCATCTACAACATCGGCTTCAATAAAGACAAGGTCTTTACCATCTGCCTTGATGACCGTTCGATCCGGTTTCAGCACCACTCTGGCAGGCTCGTCGGCTGTTTTCACTTCATCCGATGCTACTTCTACACCATTTTTCTTGGCGACGGCTTTCAAGGTACCCGGTGTAAACGGAACATCCCATTCCAATTGCAGATCTCCAGGCACAAATGTTTTGACGCCGAGTGATTGACCGTTCAGGAATAGTTCAACGCTGTCCGCGTTGGAATAAGCAATAACCGGCACGGTGTCGCCCGATTTCCAATTCCAGTGGGGCAGCAAATGCACCATCGGTTTACTTGTCCAGCGGCTTTGATAGAAATAATAAATATCTTTTGGGAATCCTGCCGTATCCACGATCCCAAAGTACGAACTCTTTGCAGGCCACACGTAATACGGAGTGGGTTCACCGAGATAATCAAAGCCGGTCCAAATGAATTGACCTGCAACGAAATCGCGATTCGCATCCAGTAGGTAGGAGTCTCGCGCACTGCGTCCCCAGGGGACCACACTATTATCGTAGGAAGAAGTTTGAAAATCCGGATGTGTCAGTACATTCTGATCGATCGGCAGGTGATAGACTCCGCGCGATCTGACCGCCGAGGCCGTTTCGCTGCCAAATATTTTCCAGTTAGGGTGTGCGGCGTGTTGCGAATCGTAAAGATGTTCTGAGTAATTGTAGCCGACTAAATCTAGAATGTCCGCAACCTTTTGTGTATTGGAGTCATCCAACGAAGGAATCGCCATAGTAGTAGGTCTTGTCGGATCGATTTCTTTAACCCAGTTCTTTAGATTTAGCGCAGTGGCAAGAGCATCCGGTTTATAAGTATCCGGAATTTCGTTGCCAAGACTCCATGCGATGATAGAAGGATGATTCTTGTCACGACGTACCATGTCCTTGATGTCGGTTTCAGCCCACGTATCGAAGAAACGGGCATAATCGTACGCCTTCTTCGGTTCTTTCCAGGCATCGAAAGCTTCTTCAAGGACGACGAATCCCATCCGATCATACAAATCGAGCAGTTCGGGCGCAGCAGGATTGTGGGTCGTTCGAATCGCGTTCACGCCCATGCCTTTCAAAATCTCCAGCTGCCTTTCCATGGCTCTCGTATTAACTGCAGCTCCTAGCGCTCCTAAATCGTGATGCATAGAAACGCCCTGTAATTTCACATGCTGCCCGTTAAGGAAAAATCCTTGATTCGAATCAAATTTCAAGGTTCTAATCCCAAACGACGTATGATACGTGTCGACGATGCCACCATCTACTTTCACTTCGGTATCTGCCGTGTAAAGAACTGGTTTTTCAACGGACCATAGCTTCGGATTGCCCACCGTCAGTGTTTGATCATATTCGTTTTTCCCGTTGGCCGCTATTGTTGCTTGGGATTCAAGTACGCCCTTCGAAACTCCCTGATCATCACGTATCGTGGTCGTTAAGGTTACCTGCTTGCTTGCAGAGGTTTCGTTCATGACTGTCGTTTTCACGTTGACATCTGCCGAAGCATCGCTGACCTGCGGTGTTGTGATAGAGGTGCCCCATTGCCCGACATGAACCTGGTCCGTGATCGAAAGCCATACATGGCGGTAAATCCCGCTTCCCGAATACCAACGGCTGCTCGGCTGCTGATTGACGACTTTGACAGCAATCACGTTCTTATCACCGTTATATTTCAAGTAAGGGGTCAAATCATACTCGAACGAAATGTATCCATTCGGGCGATTTCCAAGAACATGTCCGTTTATATATACGGTACTGTCCATATATACGCCGTCGAATGTAATAGTTACTTTTTTTCCAGCCGCTTCACTTGGCATCGTGAATGATTTCCGGTACCATCCGGTTCCACCATCCAAAAACGCTGCGTCCCTGCCAGCAGCGGAATCTTTATTAAAATCCTGTTCAATACTCCAATCATGAGGAAGATCCAACGTTCTCCAGGATGAATCATCAAAATCTGCGGCTTCCGCTCCAACCGCATTACCCCGATTAAATTTCCAGCTGGAATCAAAGCTTTGTCTTCTTTCATTCGTGTTTGAACTTATATTTGTTGTTAGATCTGCTGCATGGGCCGGTTTAACCAGCAAATCGGAAGTTAATGGGATAGAGCCGTATGACAAAGAAAATAAACTTGCAAACAATAATATTTTCCTAAACACTTTACCCACTCCCTAAGTTATATTAAAAACTGAGCTAACCCTCTCGTTCTAAGTAAAATTTCATCCTCCTTTCCTTGTAATAAAGGACATGTAAATCTTTTCCTTAAATTACACACCTATATCTTATTCGTTTATCCAGCGTTCAACCATTGAATTTAGTACTGTAAATCTTTGATACAGTCCTATCTTAGGGTACAAGTTGCAATGAAACACGCATGCAATCAATTACACACAAAAAGAAGGACCATCCCTCTGCCATTTTTATGACAGCGGACAGCCCTTCTTCTTTCATTGACTTTTGCTTAGCGCAATCGCAAACTGCACCTAGCATTAACATTTGTTCCAAATGATTTACTCGAATATTTTTATAGCCACGAATACAAGATCTGCTATATCGATTTTGCCATCGCCAGTTACATCTGCTTGCTTGATTTGTTCCCAATCCGGGCTGGAAGATGTTTTGCCGTAATTCGCTGCAACAAAACCAAGATCGCCGATACTTACTTTGTTGTCATGGTTGACGTCGCCTGATATTACCGGAGGTGCTGTCGCAATGCTCACATTGACTGTTGAAGCTTGCACCGTTGTTTCCACCCCTTGCCCATCGGCTAGCATTGCATTGGTTACAGCAATCGTTCCTGTTGCCGGTTGCGCCACAGCTCTAGCTCTAAACTTCAGTTCCAGAATTCCAGCATCGCCTGTCATAGGCTTACCTACGCTTGCTAGAATAAACCGAAGTTTACCTAGTGTATCCGTCTTTGTTTTTACGAGTTGAAGTCCATCATTTACGGCACGAGCCGACACGAATTCAAAAACGTTCGAATCGTAGTCCATTTTAAAATCCTGTGCATATACGTTTTGCGTGACGCTGCCCAATCCCAGCTGTACCGTGAATTCATCGCCTGTTTGAACGGTACCTGCTGCCGATAGTGTCGTTAACGGGATACTTGGCGTGACAACGCCTTTCACTACCGTAACTTTGCTTACTGCTGTAAAATTGCCATCTGCCGTGGTGACTGTAATATCCGCCGCCCCCGCTTTCAAGGCAGTGACAACCGTTTTACCGTCTTTCACTTCCACTTTGGCGACGGTTTCGTCGCTGCTCGACCAAGCAACGTTCTTATTCGTAGCGTTCTCAGGCAGCACCGCTGCAACGAGCTCTGTCGTTTGCCCTTCATTCAGCGAGATTTGGGGTTTATCCACTTGCACGCTGGTTACTGTCGTTAACGGGATACTTGGCGTGACCGTAACTTTGCTTACTGCTGTAAAATTGCCCTCTGCCGTGGTGACTGTAATATCTGCCGCCCCCGCTTTCAAGGCAGTGACAACCGTTTTACCGTCTTTCACTTCCACTTTGGCGACGGTTTCGTCGCTGCTCGACCAAGTAACGTTCTTATTCGTAGCGTTCTCAGGCAGCACCGCTGCAACGAGCTCTGTCGTTTGCCCTTCATTCAGCGAGATTTGAGGTTTATCCACTTGCACGCTGGTTACAGGTGAATATTGACTTACATTCACATTGTCATACTGTGCATTGTTCCATCCACTGCCCAAGCCCACCATTCCGCTTCCTCTTCGGCTATCGGTAACAGAAGCGATTTGATTATTGTCAACAAATGCTTTGATCGTCGTTCCCACAAAGGATAGCTTTAAATTATGCCATGTATTGGCAGAGAACCCGGTAACTGTTCCGGAAGCAAGAACGACATCGTTACTAGTCCCATAAGTAGAAGGATCGCCATAGCATAGATACCACTGCCCATTGTCGTAAATGCTGAGCCTATATCCCTTATAATCTTCGGGATGTCCACCGGGTAATTCACTGCCCACTCTACCGTATATATTGACTGCACCAGCATTTTCTATCAGCGTATCGACGCTATAATCATAGTTCTGCCATTTTAAGTCTCCGAATTCGGTAAATGTACTTGGATTTTGACTATCCGGTTTCTCTCCCCAAACATTCCATGGAATGAGCGGTTTTAAAATAACCTGACGCAAGGTTTTTCCGACTCCGCCGCCAAAGCTGTTGCTTACTTCGAACGCCCCTTCAATATCGTACGTATACTTTGGTGTTTTACCTACTGTATAGCTTTCAAAATTCTCACTGTAATTCTTCGGAAAAGATTGGTCGGCAGGTATAGCATTTGCAGCAGCACCTTTTTGCTGTCCCGTCGTTGTTGTCAATGTATAGATCGAATTTGCTTCAAGATTAATCGAATACGAGCCTGCATTAGGCTGAATATCACTTTGCTGAATAAACTGTGCACTACTGTTAGATTTCCATACATGAACCGCCCCGTTAGAAAGCCCTCCGGTAAGGTTAAAGGTCATAGATTCGGGTGATCCCCCTGATACAATAACGATACTATAATCTCCACTGTTAGGATTTTTAAAAGTTACATATGAACTTCCACCGGGTGCGATGCCGGATCCGCTGTCAAGATATTGCCATCCGGGTGCGGCAAATTGGGTTGTATGCGCCGCTGCCCAAACAGCCGGCTGCACAACATAATTGCCTGACCACGGCGAATTGGCCTGCATGATCCCCGAATGCGCCCAAGCTGTATTATTGTATTGAGCGCCAATTAAGTGCCAGACATCTGTCTTCGTAAGTTTAGCATTAATATAGTTGAGATTCATTTCCTTGGCAAGGTTAAAAGCACCATTCCAATCGCCTATTCCGGTCCAGCCTTCACTTTCCCAAATCGGCAATCCGCTATTCTGAGCATTACTTGTAGAAGTACTGTTGACGTAGTGGTACCCGATCGCCGCTACTGCATTTTTTAACGCGGGATCGTTTACAATTTTGTCGGCAAACCCCCAATCATTACCGTAAATATCGGGTGCTACAATTTTGACGTTGGAAAGACCGTTCCTATCCAATGTAGGTCTCAAGATATTGACAATATAATCTCGTGCTTGCTGGGAAGTGCCATTATAACTTTCGTTCTGGCTACCGCCAATGTAATCCAGATCATAGCCCCAAACGCTTTTTAATCCTTTGATATAACTGACAAGATAATCCGCATTGTCTTGGGACCACATATTTCCTACCCAAGCTGGTGCCCCCCACTGCAAGGCGGATAGCTTGATATTGGGATTTCTCTTTTTCGCTTCGTTGATTAACCAAGTTTCATAGCCTCGTGTCATTACCGGATTGGCATTTTCGTCTCTTGTCCTTGCATGACTCGGCTCAGTTCCGCTGGTAGAATTGATATCTCCACCGATTTCAAATTTAAGTTCTTGATAAGAAGCGCCAAAATTAGGTTTAAACAGATAGTCCAAAATATCACTGCGATAAGGCTCAGGATAGTCAATAAGAAGCTTGGTATTGCCTCCTCCACCACTTAGCACACCTTCTCCGTCAAAGACTCTTCCCGATCCAGTTCCGTCAATATTGACAGTTGAGCTTCCGAAACTCCAATGTTGGTTCGTCCCGCCATTGTCTGTCCACTGATCCAAAGCTGTCCCCGCTGTCCTTGAAGCACCGATAACGTCCAGAGCCATTCCGCTGTTCACATTCACCAGCTTGTAAAAACCGTTTCCGACACTGGTTATTCTCCACTTCTGATTATTACTGCCACCGTAAGGGTATTGAATAACGCTAGCTCCAGCTGTAGTGGAAGAGCCGGTCACCTCCATGACCATGCCGCTGTTGCGATTAACCAGGTAGTATGTGCCGTCGCCGTATCCTTGGATCGACCATTGCTGATTGTTTCCGGAGGTGGCTGACCACTGATCGATTGCAGTTCCTGGGTTTAATGATTCGCCTTTTACATCGGCTAACATCCCGCTATTTTGGCTCTTGATTGTATAGTAAGTGGACGGATTATAGTCCAACCCCCCACTATAAGACGCCCCGTCAATCACATACGTTGTGACGGAGCCTGCTTTTGCCGTTGCCGAAAATGTTTTGTTGTTCAAGGAAATCGAAGGTAATTGAGCCAACTGCTCTGTAGACGATGTCCGATAAGGCGTCGCATTGCCGGTAATAGCGCTAAATTTGCTCAAATCATAGGAGACCGTTTTATCGGATGCGCTGCTGTTTGTTGTTACAATAACAACATTGGAACTCGCCGGGTCATAAGCCACAAGTGAATTATCGTCGTTAATCGCAATGATTTTGTAGCCCGGGCGAATAAATTTACTGTAGTTCCCCATGATATAATACTTTTGGTTAATCGTATAAGATGTGTCCCCGGAGCTATTTAGAGAATTTTTCAAAAAGCCCCATCCGTCTGCATCATCGACGGCTTGCCAGTATACCCATCCCGATGCGTGCATTTGTTTCATATCTTTCAATATGGTGCTCGACATCGTTAGCCCGGTCGCATCACCGTCCCCATATTCGGACATCCACAATTTTTTGCTGTTCGATTGCGCTGCATTCGCTAATTGTACGCGCTGGCTTCCACCGTAGCTATGTGTATTAATCTGATAAACACTGTTTTTTGTTGCGCTGCTTAAGGAATTGAAGGATGTCAGCGCATCATCGATCGTATTTTCGTCAGATCCACTAAGTTTCGTGCCCAATCCCTTGCTGGATAAAGAAGCTGCCACTTTGCTAAGTATTGTATTTTGACTACTCCGGTCAAAATGAGCGCCTTCTTGACGGTTTCCGAGCTTCCACCAGCCTGCAATCGGCTCGTTCAACGGGTTTAAGGTTCTAAACGTGATACCTTCAGTATCTTTGAATTGTTTGACAACTGTTGTCAGGTAATCGGCAAAGGCATCATAATAGTTTGAATTTAGATTATCTGAGCCATCCGCAGCTCCAGAGACACTGCCGCTATTCGTCATCCAATATGGCGGTGAATTGGAGAAGGCTTCAAACTGATCTGCCCCTCTTGCCTTGGCTGCCTGCAGCATCCAACGCTGATTAGCATCCGCCGTCCAATCATAAGTACCATTGCTTGACAGGAAACCTGGTATTCTCGCTCTATACATCAAATAAGTTTGATTTGGAGGCAGATAATTGGGGTTTTCACCGCCGCCAATGTTATAGCGAGCAATGTTAAGATTCAACCCTGACGAGCCGAAAATTTTATCCGCATAGTCGGTTTTATTGGCGTATCCCCCGACGACGTATCCCCACCACGCCAAAGATGTCCCCCAACCTTCAACGGTCTGAAATTGAACGGATGGATCTACAATCGTTGAATTATCGGCGAAAGCAGCTGGAGCTGGAACACATACAATCGAAGCGATCATGGCGATCGGAATGATTTTGCAAACATTTTTTCTAAGTCGCTTTAACATCTTAACTCCCTCCCTGGGTCTATCAATGAGGTTGAACGATCTCATTACCATTTTATGTAAACCCTTACATCTAATCGTTTATGAAATGCGATTCCTCGCGGAGCGTCCAAAGCACTACTGCTAGAACGCCCGCAAAATAATCGCATTTGAGATACTCGAAAACCTTACTTGCTTGCTCTTGCTTTCGTCCACTTATCATTCAATTCGCTAGAAATTTGATCGAGAGCCGCTCCGCCCATCATGTCTTGACCTAACTTCTTCCAATCTAGTTGGATCGAGTTCACATATTTATTGAAGTTTTCACCACCTGGACGGTAGTTGAATTCCTCGAACTTATTCGTTTTGTAGAAATCATTCAAGAACGGAACGTCTGCTTTGACGCCTTCCATGACGGAATTCGCTTGCTTTTTATTCACATAAAAGGAATACGCATCGGAGCCAAACATCCACTCTTCAAATTTCTTCGCTGCATCGACGTTCTTGGATTTATTGTTAATTCCGAAGAAATTATCCGTGAAGGTCATCACTTTCAGCGGCTCTGACTCCGAATGACGGACAGGCAATGGGAATGCCGCCAAATCGTCAATATTTCCTACTTTGGATTTGTATTGCGGCAGATACCACAATCCTGCTGCAATGACGGCCGCTTTTTTCGCTTCAAACAATCCGGTTGCTTGGTCGTTGCTCATGCCGAGAGGATCGGCTCCCATTACTTTGGCACCATATAAAGTTTGAATATCCGTGTATGATTTGTAGAACGGTGTGCCTTTATCAAACGGCTTGTCCATGCCGGCAATTTTGTCATAATAGTTTTCATCGCCGGATTCCAGCAACGGCATAAATTCATTGAACGGATAGTTCGGCCAGGAATCCTTGCCGCCCATCGCATACGGCTGATACTTGCCGCTCTTTTTAATTTCTGTTAATACGCTTACAAATTGCTCCCACGTTGTCGGAACGCTTAAATTCAGCTCTTTAAACACGGACGGATGATAGTATACAAGTTCAGGAAAAGAAATAACAGGCAATGCGAGAACCTTGCCGTCAACGGCAAATTGCTTAGCCTTTGCGTTTTTGGCAGTCACGCTCAAATCGTTCAGTGCTGTCAACTCAGCTTTGAAATCATTGATAAAGTTAGGCTTCAGCTCGATAATATCCGGCAGCTCATTAGCGGCCAATCGGACTTTCATTGCTTGCAAATAGTCGGCATCGCTTTTGAATGTCTCGACTTCCACTTTCACGTTCGGCATGACATTGGAAAACTCTTTCACTTTCTTGGTCCAGCTATCCAGAAATTCGCTGTCGCTATCCCACATAGCCAGTTTCAATGTAACCGTATTCGTTTTACTACTGTCTCCAGCCGGAGCTTTCGCAGGATTACTGTCTTTCGTTGACGTATTCACGCCGCATCCGGCAACGCTGAATGCCAAAGTCAATGAAAGTACGGATGTTACTAATGTTCTTTTCATTCTCTTTCCTACCCCCTAAGGATTTCGCAAATGATTTACACTGATATCTTACAAAAATTCGGAATACGCTTTCATTGATAAAATTTGTGATTCGCTTGATATATTTTGGGGCTCATTTCTTCACTTCTTTTTCCACGCATAAGCGTCCCGATACTTCTGAGGGCTCATTCCCCTATATTTTTTAAACACCCGGCTGAAATGTTCAGGATTCTCATACCCCACCTTTAAGGCAATTTCATACATTCTCATGTCGCTTTCAATCAGACGAGCCGCTTCGTTAATACGAAGCTTCGTCACATGTTCAATAAAATGCTCTCCTGTTTCTTTCACAAATTGCTTGCTTAGATGGCTCTCCGTCACCTGCGCCCATTCGCTGACTTGACCGAGCGTGATCGGATTACAGTAATTTTGCTCAATGTACCGTTTGACTCGCTCAACCAGCCGCTGCGAATAGTCCTCGCGCTATTTCTCCGAATGAAGCACATCTGCAAGCAGAACGACTAACTGCTCGATCCACGCATGCAAGTCTTCACGGAACATAAACTGCTCAACGATCTCATATGGCCGACGACGTGTTTCCAGCACCTGATTCCAATTCATCGCCTGCGCGTGCAGCCATGCGCCAATATTCCAAATCAATTCTTCATAGACGGGAAGAGAGCTTTCTAATGTCATCTTTGATAGCTCGTTCAACTGCTTTAATCCTGCAAGCAGTTTTTGCTGCCACTGGGTATCGCCTTTCTCTATCAATTGCATCATATCCCTATAGTCCCACGGTGCTATAGGTGGCCCCACATCCACGCTGACCGATTCAGGATAATACACACGTCCAGGTCCTTCCGAGAACCGCAAACAAGCCAAGTGTCTCGCTTGGATGTATCTAGAGTGCCAGATTTTCCAATCCGTACACGAGTCCGCAACCCCAACCGATAACGTAACATTTAAAAAATTTTTGACCGTATTGCAGAGCGAATCCAGGAGCTCTATCACACGAGCCCTCACATTTAAGTAGCTGTCCCTGGACTCAAAGCATAATAAGAGTGCATGTTCATCCTCTTTAATCTGAATTAGTTGAAAAGGAATCTTTAAACTTTCCAACCCTTGCCTAATGATGTTTGACAAGTGCTCTATGTTGTCCAATCGTTCGTCAGGCAGTATGGATACAATAACATGTTGTGAATTAGCGTATTGCGACACCCATCTTTGGAACGAATCATCCTGTGTTAGGTTAAGGCTGTAAAAATAATCTTTTTCACGAAACAGGCCCCTAAGCCATATTTCCCGTTGTTTTCTGTCTGAGTCGTTATAGGGGTCGGTGCGCCATGAAGAAGCTGCGTTCTCCTTTAACTTACGGACGGCCTTATGAATGACCGGAATGATATGTTCAGGATCCAGATTCGCTTTCATGATGTAATCTAAGGCTCCAAGGAGAAAAGCCTTCCGCACAAAATCAAAATCCGAATGTGCGCTTAGCACAATGCTCAGCGGAGCGTTGGTCAGGTTTGCTTCCTTCATCTTGGACAGCAATGCATTGGCATCCATAACCGGCATGCTCATATCAATAATCATCAGATCTATATCCTGATCAGTAGCTATTCGTTCCCACGCTTCACGGCCGTCCGCAGCCTCAGCAACAACCTCGCATTCTAAATCACGCCAAGGGATGATCGTGCCCAAGGCTAGTCTTACAAGCGGCTCGTCATCGACGATCATCACTCTAAACATGCTTTCATCTCCAATCTGCAAGTGAAACTGTTCTACCCTAGAACGAGAACCTGATCATAGACTCGCTTATTCATACCCGGAAGTTCATAGAGCAAATATAACCGACCGTTCACTTCTCCGCGAAACGATGGAGGAAAGGACTCGTATTCATGACTGGATAGAACGGGAAGAACGCCAATATCACTGGAAAGGCTTGTCTTCACCTTTACCTCCAGAGCCGATAGTAAATTATTCTCAATTGAAAGGACCTTGTCGCATTTGAAATCGTATAGGCAAAATCTCATATTTGAATCCCCCTATCCATCTCTATCCAAATTACGATAAATTAGGCTTACGTCGATCCGGATTGTTCAATAGTAGTGGCAGCGTCACGATGACTTCCGTTCCGACTCCCAGCTCACTCTTCATTGATAGCCCGTAAAGCTCCCCGTAGTTTAACCGGATCCGGTCATTGACGTTGGCAATGCCGATCCCGCAAAGCGATTCTACGTTTTTCTCGTTCTTCAAAGCCTCAATCGTTCGCTGTTCCATGCCCCTGCCATTATCAACAATGGTAATGATGAGTTGATCTCGATTTCTTTTACCGGAAATTTTCACGATCCCCATCGAGCTTTTCCCGTAAAACCCGTGAATAATGGCATTCTCCACAATGGGCTGAAGGAGCAGCTTGAGAATAAAAGCATCCTTCACCAGTTCATCAAAGTCGTACTCCACTTTGAATCGGTCACCATATCGAACTTTCATAATGTAAATGTATTTCTCAAGGTTCTGTATTTCATCCGTTACTTGGATGTAAGATCCATCGCGATGAAACGTAGAAGACAGCAGCTTGATCAGAGAATCCGTCATTTCATACAAATTCGTGGCTTTCACTAGCATGGCCATGATTTTGATCGCATTGAGCGTATTCACCAGAAAGTGCGGATTGATTTGGGATTGAAGTGCATCGATCTCTGCACGGTTTTTCAGTTTTTCCTGCTCTTGTCTTTCGATCATCAGTTCCTGGATGCGTACCGTCATACTTTGAAATGTCTTCCCTAACGAATAAATTTCCAATGGGCCGGACAGGTCCAGAGCAACCTGAAAGGAGCCGCTCTTCATTTTATTCATTTGATAAATTAACGATTTGATCGGGCGAACAATACTCCGCACAAGGAAAAACGAAACAATCAAAAACAGAGCCAAGCCTGCCAAGGAGACTTCCATAATAAAGGCGTAAATTTCCTTAACTTGAGCAGTCAACTGATCGTTCGGCGTCATGTAAATAATTTTCCATCCCATTCGCTCCATCGTCAGAAAGGTAACAAACATTTGTTCACCGTATACCACAGTTTTAAAATCACCGCTTGTCTTCGTTTGCGCTTGTTGAATCGTTTCCTTTTCGACGTTTTGGCTTTTAGCTAGACTCGTATCCAGCATGATATTGCCGTTCCCGTCAAGAATGATGAAGCTGCCGTTTCGGTTCGAGGTGGACTCGGACAAATTCTCAAAAGAACTAGCCTGAATCACAAAATAAATCATCTCTACATCGTTAAATGACCTGTCATATTGAGGAGCTATGGCACCTGACAAAACATAGTTGTCATTGCCTTCAATGAGCTTGTTCTCTTCTGGACCGAACAACAACACGCGCCCTTGACTTTGAAGCGCTTTGAGATAAAGCGGCGTCATCTTTAAATTGGTTTCGTTCATCCGAGTGTTGATGTTATGCAAATGCGTACCCTCGAAGAAAAATGCGCCATTGTCCCGGTAGACGAACATGGCGGAAACGACATCGGGCATATCGTGCAAATAATTTTTCAATGAATGTTCCAACTCTGAAGACTTCCTGAACTGGTCTTGGGAGTCTGTACTTTGATGGAGGGAATTGGCGAGTGAAATCAGATTTCTATCCGATGCAATAGCGGCGAAAGTCCTGATATACCTGCTTGTATCTTGATCGATCGAGTAAGATACTTGTTCGAGCGTTTGCATCGTTCGTGAAGTAATATTCGACAGCAAAATATTCGTATAAGCTCTCAATGACAAAAAGGTAACCAAAAGAATCGGCATCACGATGACGAAAAAGAACATCACATATAAAATTGAAGTAATGGACCATCTCTTAGTGAACATACGCATTGCCGCGCCTCCATTTACAAGTGCAACTATGAAGCGGAAAGAGAGGGAAGGCATTGCTGCCTTCCCCAGGGTATCAATTGCATCGTTCTAATATCGCTACGCCGTACGGCTCTAGCTTTAGCGATCCCTCGTAGATCCGATGAGACAGCAAATCTTTATAAGTCCCATCATATAAATAAGTCGTTGCATCGTGTGGATTATGATTCAAAACAAAGATGAAGGTTCTGCCTTCCTTGCTTCTGCTCGCGATCTCGACTCCGGCAGGAGCTTGATGTGGCGATGCTATTCCCATCTTGTCGCATAATGCTTTACAGAATTTATTCAAAAATGCTTGTTCAGGATCCGTTGCCACATAATACGCTTCCCCTTGTCCGAATCTATTCACGGTCACTGCAGGCATTCCCGCATAAAAGTCGTGACCATAGCTCCCTAACGCCTCCGCTCCTTCTAGATGCAGCAGGTCGCATAGCAGACCACAGTTGTAATCGCCTTCGAGCGCCGGAAAAGTCGCATTCATATGGATTTGGTTTGTCATTTCCGGCTGAAGCGCATCGATTTCTTCTACCCAAATGCCGAGCAAGTCTCTTAATTCGCCCGGATAGCCTCCCAGTGTAACCAGATCGTTCTCGTTAACAATTCCGCTGAAGAATGAAGTGACCAGCGTTCCTCCTTGTTTCACGAACGATTTCAACCGCTCGCTCACCCCAGGCTTCATCATATACATCACTGGTGCGACAATAAATTCATACTTGGAGAAATCGCTAATCGGGCTAATCACATCGACGCTTACATTCAAGTCATAAAAAGCTTTGTAATACTTCTGCGCTTGCTTGAGATAGTCGAGATCCACGCTCGGTCCGCTGGTCATTTCCACCGCATTCCACGTATCGATATCAAACAATAGCGCTACGCTCGATTCCGTTACGGAATCTAGAATCGTATCTCCTAATCCCTTCAGTTCTTGTCCCAATTGCGTGCACTCTCTGAACACCCTCGTATGTTCATGACCCGCATGAGCAATCAAAGCACCGTGATATTTCTCGCACGCACCGACGGAACGCCGCAATTGGAAGAACATCACTGTATCCGCACCATGGGCGATAGCCTGATAGCTCCACAGCCTCATCACTCCAGGCCTTTTCAAACTGTTGTATGGCTGCCAGTTTTGCTGACTCGGCGTCTGCTCCATCAGCATGAAAGGCTGTCCGTCCTTCAACCCCCGCATATAATCGTGACGCATCGCCACATTGCTCATTGGCTCATTCATTTGCGGGTAGCTGTCCCAGGAAACGACATCCATCCGTTCAGCCCATTTCTTCAAATCAAGGCCATTAAACAGCCCCCAAATATTCGATGTAATTTTGATATGTGGTGTCATTTGTTTAATGACATCGTATTCATTCTGATAACATTCCAAAATGGAATCGGACATAAATCTCTTATAATCCAAAGCGATGCCTTGGAAACATTTATTATTCCCGTTCAAATTCGTAGGCGGTACAATATCGTCCCATTCATATACCGTATGCGACCAGAAACTCAAATTCCAGACGCGGTTGACGACGTCCAAGGTGCCATATTTGTTCTGCAGCCAAACCCGGAAAGACGCTGCGCACGTCTCGCAGTAGCAGTGAGGACCGTATTCGTTCCCGATATGCCACACGAGCAAGGACGGATGATTCCCGTATCGCTCCGCCAATTTTGCCGCTAACTGAGCAGCAAACCTTCTGTAAACGCCGCTGTTCGGACAAAAGTTTACCCGTGAACCGTGCGTCCGTTTCCTTCCATCGATATCGACAGGAAGCACTTCCGGATACTGCCGGGACATCCAGGCGGGCTGTGCAGCAGTGGAAGTCGCCAAACACAGGTAAATCCCTTCTTTAGCTACCGTTTCGATAATCTTGTCCAGCCAATCAAAATCATACGTATGCTCCGAGGGCTGCAGCTTCGCCCAACTAAACACCGGCAGCGTAACGATATTGATCCCTGCCAGTTTAAACAATCGCATATCTTCCTGCCATATTTCTTCCGGCCATTGATCGGGATTATAATCGCCGCCGTAATAAATATAAGGCAATTTGTCGTTAATCATCGGCACAACCTCCAAAAGTAATCATTAGTCTGTTTATTCTTTGATGGCGCCATCCATCAATCCGGCAAAAATAAATTTGCGCAAGATCAGGTATATCATTACGGTTGGAAGCATGACTAATATGATTGCAGCCGACAGCTCGTTCCAATATGTAGCACGTTCGCCTACAAACGTCATCAAAGCAGTCGATAACGTGTTTAGCTTTTTGGAAGGCATATACAAATAAGGAATGTACATATCGTTCATAATGTCGACCGCTTTTATAATTGCCAGCGTAGCTGTTGCCGGAAGCAAAAGCGGGAATAGGATGGAGCGGAAAATCCGGAAATACGACGCGCCGTCAAGGAGCGCGCTTTCATCTAACTGCTTGGATATTTTCTCAATGAACTGCAAGTAAATGAATATTTGCATTAAATCCGTTCCTGCATAAATGATCAACGGTGCAAACAGCGTATTATACAGCCCTATTCCCTTGATCGTTTGGAAACGTGCCACTTCCGTTGTATAGGAAGGCACAACGGATGCCACGATAAACAGCAGAAAAATCGTTTTCTTGAAACGGAACTGAAATCGGTTCAGCACGAATGCCGTCATAGCGCCCAGAATGGCATTTATCACGACGCTGGATACGGTAAGGCTTAAGGAGTTAATCAATCCCACAAGCATGTTCGCTTTGTCGAAGGCGACGACGAAATTGTGCAGCGACCAGCTCTTTGGAAGCGAGAACGGCGATGTGGCCGCTAGCTCGGGCGATGTTTTGAATGCTGCGAAAACGACCAGCAGCAAAGGGACAAAAATAATTAACGCAATGATCGATAATATGATGTAGTACATCGTGTGACCCAGGAAGGAGAACGTTGCACCCTTTTCCAATCGATAAGGTTTGGTTGCAAATTCAGTACGGGACATGCTCATGATAATTTGTCTCCTTTCTCGCGGATCAATAAGTTTTGAATGAAACTGAACACGATGATCATCAACATCAAAATAATCGCCATTGCAGAAGCCAGGCCGTAACTATTGAATTTAAACGCGGTGTTAATGGTAAAAATCGTAAACGTACTGCTCGAAGTCCCCGGACCGCCCTGTGTAACAAGAAACGGAATATCGAATACTTGCAGGGCTCCGCGAATGTTTAAGAACAAAATAATTTCAATGACGCGACGAATGCCCGGCAGCACGATGTATCGAATTTGCTGCATTTTGTTCGCTCCGTCGATGGTTGCGGCTTCATACAGATCGCCTGGAATGGACTGTACCCCTGCCAGGAAGAGAATGATATGAAACCCGGCAAAACGCCATAAGGAGATGGCGACAAGCGAATAGTTAACAATTTTCACGTCACTGAGCCAGTTATGAATCCAGCTCTCCAGACCGACCGCTGTCAGCAGTTCGTTAATCGGACCGTTTACTGGGTTGTACAAATAACTGAAAATATAAGCGACGGCCACACCGTTGATGATGTAGGGCAGCAGGACAATGGAGCGAAAAAATTCGCTGGCCCGCATTTTGGCATTCAGCATAACTGCGAGTAGAATTTCAATCGGAATCAACAGCGCATGGATAATAAAATAAAGCCAGTTGTTCGAAAGCGATTGCCATACTTGCGACATTTTGAACGCTTTCATGTAATTGTCAAACCCGACAAAATGCAGCTCTCGGCTGATCCCGTTCCAGTCGGTCAAACTGTATTGGAACAGCTTCGTTGTCGGGTAAATCAGAAATAATAGCATCAATCCAATCGGCAGCGCCAGAAAAGAAATAACTATCACTCTTTTTTGCATCTCGTTACTCATGTGAATCCTCCATCTCTCTAGAACAAACTTTGTGTAAAGTTAATATTAAAGAGAATGGACGCGCTTTCACATGATCAATTTTGTGCTTTGGATTGATAAATTTTGTGTCGATGGGATGAATTTATTCTAGCAATCGCGAAACGCCTAATAGTATCGAAGTATCCAGATCCTCCACAACGACAAACCGGGCATTTCCCCAAGGCTTTCCGGCATACTTACTCACTTGTTCCTGGAGCAAGGGGACAAGGTCTACTTGAGCACTTATGAATCCTCCACTTAAGATAACGATATTCGGTGCGTAGACTTGAATCAGATTCACAATATAGGTCATCCAATGCGAAATTAAACTGTCGCCGCACTGACTTCCAACTGGTTGATTGATATAGGTCTCTTCACAGACTCTCAAATCGTCCATGTTGAGGAATTCCCAGCCTGGCAACGCATGACCATTAAGCATAGCTGCAGCGGCTATACCGGTTTCAATCGTCACGAGGAGGGCATTCGTTTCCCCTCTCGCCACACCATACGCGGCTTCACCCGCCAATGCCGCCTTATTATCATTTACAAGGATACAAGGTAGTCCGAACGCTCCTTCAAACCACTCAACAAAAGGGAACCCTATTGCATCCGAATAGGCATCATTAATCGTTATTAGGGTCCTTCTTTCTTCATCTATCACACCAGACGTTGCGATTCCGAGCCCTGTACATTCAGAAAGAGTCACCTGACTCCGGGAAAGTAACTTATAGATAACATCGACTATAAGCGTAAGGCGTCTTAACAACCCTGTTTGCGACAATACTGGTATTCTTGTTCTTGAAATAACTTCCCCGTTTTTTACCAAGCCAATGGAGATACTCGTCATACCAAAGCCGATCGCTATGTGCATATTGTCTTTGTCCTGTCCCTTCTTCGGCTCATGCATGTTGAATTCATCCTCATAGCTTGCGAAGAAGCCCCGCGAGAAGTGCAGCCCTAATAGGAAGCTGATCGATATCAACATGCTCATTTTCAGCATGGATGCCTTCCCCTACAGCGCCGAGCCCGTCCAACGTCGGAATGCCTAACGCAGATGTAAAATTCCCGTCACTGCCCCCGCCTACGGCTTCCTCAGTCAAGGAAAACCCTAATTCAGCAGCGCATGCTGCGGCAAGTCTGAACAACTGCTCATTACCCGCTGACCGTTCCATCGGTGGACGGTTGACGCCTCCAGAAACCTGCAGGGTGGTACCGTCCAAATGCGGTTTCAACCCATAAATAATTTTCGATATCCGTTCTCCCTCACTCACTTGGCTAATTCGCAGATCCACACCGAGCTCAGCCTGTTCAGCCACCACGTTTTCTACACTGCCTCCACGGACCACGCCAACATTTAAAGTTGTCCCCAGAGCATAGTCGGTGAGACCGTGCAGAAATAAAATTTGATGAGCCATTTCCTGTACCGCGCTGATTCCGTCCTGATGATGATTCCCCGCATGCGCTGCCTTTCCGGAGATCTTGATCCCAAATCGGCCAACTCCCTTACGGCTCGTTTTCAATGCTCCAGTGCGGGCTGCTGCCGGCTCCGGCACGAGTACAGCCCGGCTCTGCACAGCTTCCCGCTCGATCCATTCACGGGACGTGCCGCTTCCAGTCTCTTCGTCACTGGTACATAGGAAAATAATTCGCTTATTGAAGGATATCCCCAACTCCCGACAAGCCTTAAGCGCCCAAAGAGCTTGGATAATGCCTCCCTTCATATCCAGAATGCCGGGTCCATACGCTCTGTTTCCTTCTACGCGGTAGGACAGCCTGCCCACGTCCCAAACCGTATCAAAATGTCCCAGAATTAAGATTTGCTCTTCTCCTGCTCCGTAACTAAATCGCAGATGGTCCCCCCTTTGCACTTGAGCATTCACTTCCGGATCAAGGTGAAGATGCTTCTTAAATAGCTTTTGAATTTCTGCGCCGCATTGATCTACCCTTTCCTTGGAATGAGTCGGTGACTCGGCGAGCACTAGCGTTTTAAGATCATCCAGCATTTCCGCCTGATGTTGTTTTAAATAGGCTAATACGTTATCCATCCAATTAATTCCCCCTGTTACTTATACTTAGAAAGGTCCCCAGTTCATCAATACTCCGATGATGGTGAAAATAATTCCAAGTAAAAACCAAACCGCCGTTAATGGAAACATGAACTTCAGCCATTTGCCGTAGGAAATGCCGCTCGTCGCGAGCACACCCATCATGACACCGGATGTCGGGTTGATCGTATTCACGACGCCTTCTCCAAACATGACCGCCTGAACCGCTACTTGGCGCGTGATATGCAGTAAGTCGGCCAAAGGAACAAGAATAGGCATGAGCACTGTAGCCTCCCCAGAACCGGAAGAGATCAGAAAGTGAAGAGAAGCACTTCCGATATACATGCCGATTGATGCTGCCATAGGGGACAATGGAGCTAATACTGTCGCTAGCGCATTAACGATGGTATCCAAAATTTTGGCATCATCCAGGATAACGCCAACAGCTCTGGCCATACCTACGATTAGCGCTCCATAGACCATTTGTTTGCAGCCATGAATGAACGTGGAAGCGATTTCATTTGCGCTCATTCTTGCAATCAAACCACAGCCTATACCCATAAATATAAAGAGTCCGGCCATCTCGTTTTCCGTCCACTTCATTTTTTGTGAGAGAATCATGAAAGCTAGAAGAGATGCTCCCGCGAACAAAAGGATCAACTTTTGCTGCAAGGTAACGGTTGTTTTACTGTTTATTCCAGCAACTTCACCTCTGTCCACATCTCTGAGCCAGTCTACGCCTAAGACACTTTTCGATGGATCTTTTCGAATTTTTCTCGCATACACGTACAAATAGAGAACCGTTACAACCAGAAACGCTGCAAAAATAACAATCCGATATCCGATGCCTGAGAAAAGCGGAAGTCCCGCGATACGCTGAGACAATCCAAGCGTTTGAGGTGCAAATACCGGCACATTCCATCCGGCGTAGGTCCCTAGATAGATAAGCGCTGCACCAAAAAGCGGATCCAATTTTAATCCTCTTGCGATGAATAACCCTAAAGGAATGAAGGCAATGACAGAATTGACAACAATACCTGTTGTTCCTAACACTGAAAAGATCAAGCCTACAGGGATGATTAAGAGCAGCAACCGGTTTCTGAATCGAGTAATCGTCGACTTGAGGAACGCATCGATCGCGCCTGTTTTTTCAATGATAGCTAAAGCTCCGCTGGTAAAAAGGATAAGGAAAATAATCGGTGCTCCCTTAACCATTCCGTTTTGGATCGCGGTAAAGAAATCTACGAAACTCGTAGGATTTGACGCGACGGCATGATAGCTCCCCGGAACAGATGCGGTGATATCGCCTTTTTTCACCGTATTGAAGACTCCAGCTGGTAAAATGTAAGTAGAAATTGCGCAAATGAGTGCGACAAAAAATAATAGTACGTATGCGTCAGGTTGAGCATATCTCCTTTTTTTCATTTTTTTCTCTTGCGTTATCTCTTGCTTTGTCCATAAATCCATAGGTTGACCCCTCTCGTTCGAGCGCTATTCTTGATCCGCTTTCATTGTTGTATCTAATCCAAGACTATTCCTATAAACCTTCGGACTTACACCTGTAACCTTCTTAAATACTCGGCGGAAGTGCACCGAACTCATATAACCGATTTTTTCAGGCAGATCTATGATTTTATTACCCTCTTTTAACAACCGTTTAGACTCTTCGATGCGTAGATTCGCTACATATTGATTAAAGCTCTCGCCGGCGTTCTTCCTAAATAGCCTGCTTAAATAATTCTCATTTACCCCAACCGATTTGCTAACCCTACCTAGCCTCAATTCCTCACAATAATGCTGATGAATGAACTCTATCGCTTTCTCAAAGATACTAGTCGTCGAATCATTGAATTCCATTATTTTTTCGTTATTTCCGGCACATAGATCATTTCATCCGTTCTCGGTTTGAAGTTGATCGTCTTTTTCACTCCATACAAACTCTGCTCATTGTATAGATAAATGTGCGGCCTTTCATTCGCTATTATTTTTTGAATCTGCTGATATTGGGCGATACGATCTTTAGGGTTCATATTTATCAACGCTGCACTCAGCAGATCGTCTACCTCATTGTTGCTGTAGTCAAGCTCCGTCTTGGCTTTCCCCGAACGATATAAGTCAAGTGCGTTATCGGCATCGAACAGCGAGTTCCCGTAAGACAGAAGGAGCAGCTCTTTATTTCTACCTTCATGACGCATTTCACTCAGCTTCGATCGCTCCATTAGCTCTAAGTTCACCTTAATGCCGACTTTTCCCAGCATCGCTTGAATCATCTCCGCCACTTCTTTATCCTTCGTATAAACGCCAACAGGTGCTGACAACGTAATCGTTAAGCCCTTAGCATAACCTGCTTCCTTTAAAAGCTGCATAGCTCTCTCCGGATTATATAAAGAAGTATTAAATAAAGACGGATCTGCCCCGAAGTTCCCAGGCGTGACGCGGGTCCGCGTTTGTATGCCGTATCCGCCAAGAGCGGTGTCTATCAGAGCCTTCTTATTAATGGCCAGATCGATCGCTTCCCGCACTTTAGGATCAGCCGTAGCGAATCCCTTCGTGGTTCGAAGAGCAAGTAATCCAACACGATTGGAAGCAGATGATAGAGCGGCTACATTGTCTTGTGCGTTTATGGCTTGAACCATGTCTGGAGGAAGATTTTCAGCAATATCGATTCTGCCGGCTAGCAGTTCATTGACTCGATCCGAATCCCCGGGGATTTTTCTGAACACGACACGATCCCAGTCTTTTACAAGCCCACCATAAAACTGATCGAAAGCTTCCAATGTGACATGATCATCGCGAACCCATTCCACAAATTGATAAGGCCCCGAACCAATCGGATGCGTCAGAAAATAATCAAAACCATTTTTTTCAATATAAGTCTTCGGCAGTATACCCGAACCTATTCTGGATAAGCGGTTAAGCAGCGCAGGCTGCGGACCATCTGTTATGATTTGAAAATTTAGATCGTCAATTATTTTTACTTCTTTAATTTGTTTATAGTTAGGGTATTCTTTAAGAGATGGATCTTTGGCGACTCGCTCTAATGTATACTTCACATCTGCAGAGGTTAATAGATCGCCATTATGAAAAGTAACACCCTTTCTTAATTTAAATTCCCAGGTCGTATTGTCGACGATTCTATAGCTTTCTACGAGATCCGGCTTGATCTCCAAGTCTGAATTTCTCTTAAACAGATAACTAAACATATTGATATGAATGGCTTCTGTTGATGCGATGTTGTGATTGTGAATGTCAAACGTTTCCATGTCGGTGGGCATACCAATCGTTAAAACTTTGCTAACGTTGTCCTTACTTGGATCTGTAGTGCGATGATCTGCTTTATCAGGAAGATTGGAACAACCGGCTAAGACAAGAATTGTACTGATTAAAATAAACAATTGCCTTGACTGCCTACTCCTTCTCTCCATCAATTCCTGACGCCCCCTTTACGCATAATGCTGAGTGACCTTCCAAAAGCTGCATACGGATAGGATGTTCCAAATTTCGAGCCTTTATCATCTGCAGGATAATATTATTATTGTGAGTTTCATCCTACAACTGACAGTAATTTACCGAAATGAACACTTTAGTCGAAATGTCAGATCAACAAGCTAATTTATTAGATGCTCGTTAGGGAAACGCCATTATTTTTCGCGGTTGAAATACAATAATCAAAAAATGACGGTTCACATGCAGAAAAAAAACAAAGCCGAAATCGGCTTTGCTCTAGTTATTTCGTTATTATTCCTTAGCTTTTGTTTTGCATCCGATAATTAGCTGGTGTGGAGCCGGTTACATTTTTAAAAACGCGTCCAAATGTCCTTTCCGTATATCCTACTGCTTCCGAAATTTCATTTATGGACAAAGTACTGTTTAGAAGCAAGTGCTTCGCCTTTTCAATTTTTAAATTGGCCGTAAATTGAACAAAGCTTTGACCCGTTATTTTCTTGAATATGCGGCTTAAATAGGACGGGTTCATTCCAAATTGTTCAGCAACGGAGGTCAATGACTGCATTTGCGTTGCGGATTCATACAGATATTGTTTGACGGCTTCAACCGTTTGATGCCCTCTGTTTTCATTCATAAGATCAATAGCTTTAAATACTTCCGGAAAAAAGTCAAATTCAAACCAATGCACAAGTTCATCGACAGACTTCCACTCGGGAGGCGGTGATAACTCCCATTGCGCAACTAACGCTTGGTTATCCGTGGTTTCATACAATATTCGGAGCACAGTGGAATATAACATTTGTGCAGATTGCAGCAATCTACGCGAATTCACATTCGCATCAAGCATGTATTGGATCATATTTTTGAATAAAAGCAGTGTTTCTTCCGGTTTGTTTTGTTTAAACGCTTTGATCAGTAATGCTTCCAATTCATACGGATATTGAAAAATGGACGGAGCTTTCACATCACGAGGGAAATGATGCTGCCGGAACCTTTAATAAACCGCTCCATTAAGCATTCACTCGCTTCTTTAAAGGAGTTGTGTACCCCTTCACGGAGAGAATAAGCATTTCCGATACTAATTGATACAGGGATGCTTAAATAATGATTAACTGTGCTTTGAATGGACTCGGCAGCTTGAGTTGATATTCCAGCGATGTTACGATCTTTCATTTGTGAAGGTATGCTGCAAATAACAATGACTTGCTTCCTATCCAGAGAAGGAATGATTTGAGCTTCAATAAAATTCTGTTTCATCACATCATCGCATAAATTCGAGATCGCGAAAATTTGTAACGCCGGTTCATCTTCACTGAATTTCGATTCCGAAGCTAACTCAGGCTCAACAAACATAATCCAGTATTTACTGTGTTCATTCAACGAACTTTCCTGCAGGAAGTCATCACGATTTTCAACGAATGCTTCGGGACTTTGAAGTAAACGATAATAGGTTAATTCTTTTATGGATACGGTTTTTCTCCGATTTTGTTCTTCTAGTTGGAGTACTTCTTCTCTCTTTTGCTGTAGAAACTCAGCAATGATTTTCCGTTCATCCAGAAATCGAACCTTCTTATCCCTGACAACATCACCAAGTTCTCGAATCAACCGTGTGACGGGTGCAAAAAGATAAGAATAGGATGAGATCAGAACGAGAATCGAGCCGATCATAACAATAAGCTCAAGCATGATCAAATGCTGAAGTGTAGCTTGCTTATAAGAGAAAAGCGCATCCATGGGATACCGAATCGCCAAGATCCATTCACTCGAAGACAGCTTGCTAAATGTCGTAAAAGTATGGCTCGGGCGATCTATTATATAGCCGTTATGCGCGGATGAATCTAAGATGTCCTTTAGTATCTTTTCTTGATCCGATTTCAGGAATTGACCTAACGTACTCTTATCTTCAGCGGATATTTTTTTTCCTGTATCACTGATGATCAGCGATTCGTTTGGCATGCCCTCCTGACTAATCGCGATGATGTTATTTACTGCTCGTTCCCTCAGATGAATCGTTAAATAAGCCTGAGGAAAGTTGGACTGCACCGGCAGCGGTTGAACAAACGAAATCACATTTTCTTGCGCGGATTGTTGAGTCAACATCCACATGGGTTTACGTAAGGCCTCAATCCTCTGATACAAGCGCATCGTATCATCAGACATTATTGTAGAGGGGATGATCCCGTTCGCACTTGATATTAACAGCACAGAACTGGGAATGTACAAATCAACGCTATAAATATCTTTCACAATATTGGAAAACGTATTTAGTTTCTGCTGAATTTGTAACAGTTTATCCGTTTGGTGTTCCAAGTCTTTTACATAAATCGCCTGTAGGATATCCGGATCCATTATGATATTGGATGCACCTTTCACAACAGACTCCAGTAAGGCATCCACATGTGCGGCTATCAAGCCATTCATCTTCACCTGATCGTCAATGTGATGGCTGTCAAAAACATTCGTTACATACCGATAGCAGCTAATCGTTATGAACATAGAAACTGCCATAACAACTAAAAGGGATATGGCAACTGTCTTCATAAAAAATTTTCCCTTAAACAACTTCAATGATCCTTGCCTCCAAATATACGTCTAATTCTGAATCTTTATTTTAACATTTTAGACTTAAGTTATCCTAAGTTCTTTAGAAATTTACCGGTTCAACCCCTTAAATTTGGACACAGACCACTTAAAAAGGCCTTTCTTGTATCACCGCGGCCAAAAGCGGCATTGGGCCCGCTTACGAGGCGTCTGATGCAGCCTAGTATGACTGTGCCTTGGCGGTTAAGAGAGTAACCGGGAATGGGACGCCCTTTGCTCTTGGGTTTTAATAAGAGCAAAGCCAGATTGGCTTTGCTCTAGTCATTTGCTATGTTTGTACCTAAACAATTCCGCCGCATGCTCCTCCACAGTTGAGACCGGCCTCCTGAATTTTCTGCTCGACATGTTTAGTCATTGATCTTTAAAAGATTCAAAAAGCTTTCCCCGATGTCTGTCTTGGCGACACCGAAATTGTCAGCAATCGTTGCAGCTAGATCGGCATAAGTGTTTCTTATACCGATCGAGGCGGTATTCGATGAGAGCTTAGGGCTGTAGATCAAAATGGGGACATATTCGCGCGTATGATCCGTACCTGGTGCTGTTGGGTCATTCCCGTGATCGGCTGTAATGATCAGTAAGTCCTTTTCTCCAGTTTGTTGCATAAGTTCAGGTAAATATTGATCAAACTCTTCAAGACAAGCAGCATACCCCATCGGATCACGGCGATGGCCATATAAAGAGTCAAAGTCAACTAAATTTGTAAAGAGCAACCCTTTGAATGGACGCTTCAATAAATCAATGGTAGTCAGAATTCCGTCTACATTGCTTTTCGTTGGATGAGATTCTTGAATCCCTTTCCCTGTAAAGATGTCATTGATTTTACCGACGGAGATGACAGTATAACCTTGATCGTTTAGGCGATTGAGTACGGTATCACCAAATGGTTCTAGTGCATAATCGTGCCGATTCGATGTGCGTGTAAAGGCTCCTGGTTGTCCTATATATGGTCTTGCGATAACACGCCCAACCATATACGGATCATTCAAGGTTAGTTCCCGAGCGATTTCACAACCATGATATAACTCTTCAAGTGGAATAATATCCTCATGTGCTGCGATTTGAAGGACACTGTCGGCTGAAGTATAAACGATCCATGCTCCAGTGCGCATTTGTTCTTCACCGTACTCATCTAGGATATCTGTCCCGGAGGAGGGCTTGTTTCCAATCACCTTTCTGCCTGTCAACTCTTCAAACTTCGCAATTAGCTCATCTGGAAATCCTTTTGGATAAACCTGAAATGGAACTTCTACTTTTAACCCCATTAGTTCCCAATGGCCGGTCATCGTATCTTTACCAACCGAAATTTCATTCATTTTTCCATAGAAGGCTTGGGGCTTCTCCATCTTAGGGATAGCGGAAAGTGGTGCAATGTTGCCCAAACCGAGTGAAGTCAGATTGGGCAATTTGATCTCAGGGACCTGCTGACAAATGTGTTCAAGCGTATGGCTTCCTTGGTCACCAAAGTTGGCCGCATCAGGCAATTCGCCGATGCCAACACTATCGAGGACAATCACACTAATACGTTCGAAATTCATATCGTTTATGCCTCCAGTCTTGAATGCTTGTATAAGATTACCGCCGAACTAAAATACTACAGTTATTGAATGAAAGGATCTGCAACTGATGATTACTAACCTCTCTGATTTTACAATCTTCTCAAATCTTACTCCGGATTCCATATCACAAATCGCACCTTTATTGAAGGAGCGTCATTTTAAAAAGAACCATATCCTCATATTTGAAAATGATCTTAGTGAAGAGATTTACTTAATTCGATCAGGTAAGCTGAAAGTGTATCGCCTAAACGAAGATAAAGAAATTATTCTTCAAATTATGACTCCGGGCGAAATTTTAGGTGAATCAGAAGCATTATCCAACCATTGTTATCGAATTAGTAGTGTTGAAGCTTTGGAGAATGTTTCCGCTTGGCAACTAGAAAAACAAGATTTTCTTCGAATCGTTGAGCAATATCCTGTTGTTCTAAAAAATGCGTATACGATCCTTATTGAGCGAATTCGCGTACTCAATCGATTAATTCGCTATTTGTCGTTTTACGATGTTCGAACAAGGACAGCAAATTTAATCATGGATCTGTATTATAACTTTGGTGAGCAGGAAGATAGCATTTATAAAATAGACCTAAAGATAAATCAATCTTTCTTAGCCAATATGATTGGAGTTACTAGAGAATCCATCTCCAAAACCATGGCTGAATTTCAAGCCGAGGGAATTCTGGATGTTCGGAATAAATATTTTTATATCTTAAATAAGAACAAACTTGAATCGATTTGTATCCAAACTGAAGAGTATCCGGAACTTCGAAAATGGGATAATCCGTAGACATGTCTTGCATTCAATATAACGCTGCAGGTCTCAAATTTCAGTTACCGCTTTAACATTTTATCTGTTAACCAGTTAACAAAATTGATGTGAAACCGGTAACAGTGTGTGAAATTACATTGTGGTATGCTGTGGTTGAATCGTTTTCTTGAGAAATCGTTACAACCATAGGAGGCAAGTAACATGAGTTTTCATATTGAAGCTAAGGCTGGAGAAATAGCAGAATCTATTTTGTTACCCGGTGATCCATTACGTGCAAAGTATATTGCAGAAACTTTTCTGGAAGACGCTGTTTGCTACAATCATGTTCGAGGTATGCTAGGTTATACAGGAACTTATAGAGGAAGCCGTGTATCCGTTCAAGGTACAGGAATGGGCATGCCCTCTGCATCCATATATATTCATGAATTAATTAATAGTTATGGAGCAAAAAATCTAGTTCGTATCGGGACTTGTGGCGCCATACAAGCGGATGTGAAAATTCGAGATGTTATTATTGCCCAAGCAGCCGCAACAGATTCGGCCATTATTCGTAATAGCTTCCCAGGATACGACTTCCCACAAATAGGTAACTTTGAATTAATTAAAAAGGCATATGAAGTTGGAAAGGCAAAAGGTCTTAATCTTCACGTAGGAAATGTGCTGTCTTCTGATATTTTTTACTCGGATGACAATGCTTCAGTGTTTAAGCTTGGCCAACATGGCGTATTAGCCGTAGAAATGGAAACAGCAGGACTTTATTACCTAGCTGCTAAATTTGGCGTAAGCGGATTATCTCTATTAACGGTTAGTGACCATCTCGTCACAGGTGAGCAAACCACTGCGCTCGAAAGACAAACCACGTTTAACGATATGATCGAGGTTGCTTTGGATACAGTGACTCGATAAAAATTGATAAAGGTTGTCTATAAACGTTGATACGTTTATAGACAACTATACAATATTGGATATTGCAAAGAATCATTATCCATGATCAGGATATCGGAACCAATGTTAAAATTTCGACTGAGTATTGAAAGCGCTACCTTTTTTTCAGAGAAGGAAATAACAAAGGAGAAGATCAGCTATGTCTACTATAACCACAGATGTGCGCATGAAGAAAACTCAGGAATTTAATAGTAAGAAAGCAGTGCCTGTTACCTTACTATTATTTCTACTTTGCTTGATCATTGATAATTCGTTTAAGATCATTTCTGTTGATATGGCAAAGGAATTCCACATTTCAGCGACAACAGTCAGCTGGCAATCAACCCTGGCTGGCCTTGTGATTGGAATTGGGGCAGTGGTCTACGCAGCATTAGCGGATTCCATTAGTATACGAAAGCTTTTTATCGCTGGGATCATGTTGATATGTGCCGGTTCCGTCATGGGGTATATGTTTCAACATTCGTATTTGCTCGTTGTGATCTCACGAATTGTTCAAACGGCAGGTCTAGCTTCAGCTGAAACATTATATGTTATATTTGTAACCAAACATATGCCTGCCAGTGAACAAAAGAAATTTCTAGGATTAAGTACAAGCAGCTTTGCTCTTTCGCAGCTTATTGGTACATTAACTGGCGGTTACGTTTCTACGTATTTCCATTGGACTTCTCTATTTTTAATTTCTTTAATCACCCTTTTCACCCTTCCTTTTATTTTGAAGTATCTTCCTAAAGAAGAAACGAAAGACAGTCATGTCGATGTATTAGGATTATTCCTAGTAGGAGCCATTTCAGCAGCCCTACTCCTTTATATTACTGATTTCAATTGGATTTACCTGATCTTGTTTGTTGTTGCAATTACATTATTCCTAGTCTACATCAGTAAAAACTCAAAAGCGTTTATTGGAATAGCATTCTTCAAAAATAAACAGTTTATCTCCTTGCTTGGAGTTGCCTTTGTCATTTATTCTGTTCAATTAGCCTATATCTTCTTATTCCCTTTCTTGCTTGAAAAGATGTATGGCTTGAAACTAGATACCATTTCACTATTCATGATTCCTGGCTTTATCGGAGCTACGATCGTCGGGGCTCTTTCCGGAAAAATTGCTAAGTATCTAGGAAGCAAACCATGCATTACAATCGCAATGTCTTGTATAGTGGTAAGCTTATTACTAGGCGCATTCTTTGTACAAACTTCGGTTGTTGTACTCGTGATCTCCATGGTGTTATTCTCTGGCTCATTTGCATTCATGTACGCACCATTAATTGATTCTTGTATCCGTACGATAGAAAAAGAAAAATCTGGAACAGTGGTCGGATTTTATAATTTAACACTTAGTGTCGCGATGTCAATCGGAATTGCCTATACAGCAGCCATGATGGACAATTCCTCTATGCAAACAAGCTTCTTAGGAATTACGAACAATTCTAATGCTTCCATGTTTAGTAATATCCTATTCATTCTCGTACTCATTACCCTTTTGAGTTTATCCCTGTACTGGGTATTCGTAGGACGAAAAGCGACGAAATAGATTGCGAGTCTAGTTCATATTTAGAACCCTAAGACCAAATGTTTAGGGTTCTATTTTGATTCATGTTGCCACTCAATTTCTATTCAGAGACTCCACTACTTCCGATGATTACTTTAGGAGTAACATGTACCTCGGCTTCAGAAAACGCTTTCCCCCAATTATCCTCTACCTTCTTCCAGTTTTTATACTGATATGCACGTACATGAATGCCAAACTGAAAGGGATCCACTTGATATTTTTGAGCTTTCTTGATTAAAGTCTCGCATTCTTTTTTCAGCTCTTTTTCAATAGCTTGTTCCAGCTTCGTTTTCTCCTCCTCTAGGTTTAACATAAACAAGCGCTCCGTCAAATCGATCCGAACCTTCATCGCAATATCGATTGTAAAATGATCATCTTTGAAAACCGCATTGAACGTAGGTTTTACTTTTTTTATGTTGAAACTTACAAAGGAGGTTCTTTCATTCGTATCGAACATTCCGGCAGGCAAGTGATACGTTAACGGTATGTTATCTTTCGTATCTCGCTGCAATAATAGGAGCAGAGAACTTTCTTGCTGATTCAAAGAGACCGCATAGGTGCCGTCTTTATGCAGGAGAGCTGTACCGGTAATGACGAGATCATTTTTCTCTGGTTTCATTTCAGTTAAAGCCGGCGTCATTCCTTTATCCTTCATTTGTTGATGAAATTTCTGAAGTGTCGTTTGCACGGTAATTCGGCTCTTATAGGAAGCATCAACCAATTGCTTGATTACGGAGGCGATACGGCCTTTATCGCTCATATTTGTATACATCACATCTTTTACTGCTCCATTGATCATAATGACATTCGCATTGATCTCATTGCGGGAATCACGGGAAAGGACATCCAAATAGGGATAAGCATTACGCTGCTGCAGCAGTTTTTTTCCTATAAGCAAATTTTGCGATTTTCCATATGCAAGGCTGCCGCTTGTCTTACTATCAATCAGGGCTTTTGATTGGCGCGGCGTATTCGCATTTGTGGATGAGATTTTATATTTGTCCGTGGCTTCTTCACTGAAAACAGGAGTTGACGTGAACACGACAAGCTTATTGTTCTCGTCAAAATCCAAGGCTTCCGTGAGAACAAATTGTTGGTTTTCTATGTAAACGGTACTACCGCACCCTGTAGGAAATAACAAAACTGCCCAAGTTAAAAAAATAGTACCGAATCTTTTCATTGTCTTACCTCCTTCCTAACGAAATGAAAAATCCATCCATAGATCCAAAGGAAGATTGGGAACACATAAACACTATATAAGCCTGTTATCCCCACCATTTTGGCCATTTTAGTGATTTGAGAATCCGTTGGGATAAAAAAGAATGACAATAGAATCCATAGAGTGATGACGATTCGCAAAAAATTCCGATGATCCTGCTTGCCTAAAATTTGACTTGTTCCGAATGCCGCCACATAGAGGAAAGGAATTATCGTCATAAAAATGAAGACCAAATACAGGGGCAAACAGATAATTTCCAACCGCTCCAAAAAAGGCAAGTGAATTAGCTTTAATAAGTTGAGCGTGGGATAAACGTATTCCTTGATCTCAGTTCTAGAGAATTTAACAAAGCATACGATTGTAGTCGTTATATAGATCATCATGGAAATTGAGTTTGCAAGAACAATTCCCTTGAAAGCTGATTTCTTGTCCTTCAGAAAAGGATAAAAGAAGAAAGCCATTTCAAATCCGGTAAAAGAATATACGGTCGTTTTTACGGATGATAGAATGGGAGATATCCCTTCTTTTCCAATCGGAATAAGGTTCATCCATTGTGTATCATCCTTTAACGTTAGGATCAACAAGAAAGGCATCCACAGCGTGACAATAAGAACGAGTTCGGCAAATTCTCCGATCCCCCTTACTCCCTGCTTGGTAATCATATAGACCGGAATGACGAACAGGGCCATTAACATGTAGTTCGGTGTTCCCTGAATGATCCAAATTTTTATGATATGAATCGCTGAAAGCATGACTGTACTTGCTGCACATACGTAGAGCAGAATCCATACTGCTGCTAAACCTTTACCCGCCCACTTTCCAAAATATTTAGTTAATATTTCGAATAACGTATATTCGGGATTTTTCTCCATAATTCGTATGATGACTAAGCTTAGCAGCACCGCCAAAATCCAGCCCAATATAATGGATATCCATCCATCTGTCCCGGCCGATTCGGCTAACTCGCGAGGAAGGGATAGTATTCCGATCCCGACTTGGTTTTCAACGATGATCAGGATGAACTGTTTCAAGGAGATTTGATTCATCGAGTACTTGTTCATTCGGCAACTCCAATATTTCTAATGACAACTGTAGGAGAATAATTTACGGTTGCTTCAGAGAAAGTTTTTACCCAGTGTTCTTCTACCTTCATCCAGTTTTTGTAGTCGTATGCCGACACATAAATCCCGAAACCAAAGGGATCGATTTGATGCACTTGAGCTTTCTTAATTAAAGCCTCACATTGTTTTTTCAGCTCTTGCTCAATGGCTTGTGCCAATGTTTTACTTTTCTTCTTCATGTCAAAGGTAAACATACGCTCCGTTAATTCGATCACAACCTTCATCTGGATATCGATCGTTAGATGGCTTTTATCAAATATTGGTTTGAAGTTAACATTTATTTTTCTAATATTGAAACTCGCATAGGACATTTCTTCATCCGTAAGAGATATCTCGCGAGGAATGTGTACAGTCAACGGTATAGGTTTCTTCGTATTGCGCTGCAACAAGAGCAAGAGTGAACTTTCTTGATTATTCAAAGAAGCAGCGTAGGTACCATCTTTATGTAATAGCGCGGTCCCTGAAATAACAAGTTCATTCTTCTCTGTTTTCATTTCTGGTAAGCTTGGCGTTATTCGGCTATCCTTCATCTGTTGATGGAATTGTTGCAGTGTAGTGATCACGGAAATTCTGCTTTGATAAGTGCTTTCCACCAATTGCTTGATTACACCGCCCAATGCGCCTTTATCGCTCATATTCGTATACATCACATCTTTCACACTTCCATCAACCACAATCATATTTGCATTCGTTTCATTTTTGGGATCGCGGTAGAAGACATCCAAATAAGGTAATACATTGGTCTGCATCAGCAAGTTTTTTCCAATCATTATATTTTGCAATTTTCCAGTTACAATATTACCGTTTATTTTCTGCCCCAATATGATTCTAGATTCACGCATGGTATCTGCAGTTGCGGCTGTGATTTTATATTTATCCTTAGCTTCTTTACTGAAGACAGTAGATGACGAGTACGCGGCCAATTTCTTTTCCTCATCAATATCTATGCCTACAGCAATAATAAACCGTTGTGTCTCTATATAAACTTGCTTACCGCACCCAGCGATGACAAATAATGCTACCCAAGTGATGACAATGCCGCGCCATTTCTTCATTGAACCTGTCCCTTTCTAACTAGTTGAAACAGCCGTCCATAAATCCACAAGCATACAGGGAACACATAGGCGAAACATGTACCTATCTGACCCCACATAACGCCCAATCGAGTTACTTGGGAAGAAGATGGAGAGAAGAAGAATGAACTTAGGATCAACAGGCCAATGAATATCCGCAAAACATTTCGATGATCCTGCTTGCCGCATAATTGACTTATTCCTAGCACAGTTGTATAGAGGTAGGGAATGACCGTTATAAAGAGGATAAGCAGATAGAAAGAAAGAAAAGTGATCTCCAAACGTTCTAGGAACGGCAATCGGATGCCCTTCAATAAGTTGAGTGTGGGGTAAGCATAATCTTTGATCTCATCCGGAGAAAACTTGATATAACAGATGACTGTAACGGATACGAAAATAATCATGCTTAACGAGTTTGCAATCACAATTCCTTTCGAAGCGGATTTTTTGTCCTTGAGAAACGGATACAGAATGAAAGCCAATTCAAACCCAAGGAAAGAAAAGACGGTAGATTTTACAGTAGACAGAATAGGAAGCAAGCCTTCTTTAGCGACTGGAAGAAGGAAAAGCCAGTGAACATCCTTGAGTGTAAACAACAAAAAGAAAGGCATCCATATGGAGACTAGAAATATTAACTCTGCGGAGACTCCGATGATCCTAATACCTTGCTTCGCGACCATATAGATGGGAACTAGAAACAAGACCATCAAGATAAAGTCCTGCATATCAGGTATGATCCATAGCTTAATGATAAAGATCGTTGAAAACATAGCCACGCTTGCTGCAAAAGCCGTATACAAAATCCAAAGAACAGATAGACCTCTACCCATCCATTTCCCAAAGTAGGCGGATAAGATCTCAATTAACGTATATCCAGGGTTTTTATCCATAATTTGAATGACAAATAAGCTTGCCAATATACACAAGATCCAACCCAATAGGATGGAGAGCCAACCATCGGACCCTGCGGATTTAGCTAAATCGCTGGGAAGGGATAAGACACCGATTCCAATTTGCGTTTCAGATATGATGAAGATGTATTGTACCAACGTAATTTTATTAAATGAATATTTATTCATGGTTGATCTTCACCTTCTCTGTTTGCTCCTTGTCTGACAAGTTGAGTGGGATCGGCTGAGAGAGGTCGTTTTTTCATTTTCCACATCGGGATTCTGATCCAAACATCTTTCCAATCAGACAATCGGATGGGAGCAATGGGGCTTCCGTAGGATAAGCCGAATGACTCCATTGAAATCAGGTGAGCCCCGATAATCATGAGCCCAATCACAATGCCCACCATACCGAACAACGCGGCCATGAGCATCATTGGAAAACGGAGTAATCGCAGCGAAGAGGACATGTCGAAATCAGGGATAATAAAGGAGGAAATCGCTGTGATCGCAACAATTATCACCATAATATTACTTACAATCCCCGCTTGGACCGCCGCCTGACCAATGACAATCCCCCCTACGACACCAATCGTTTGTCCAATAGGACCCGGAAGACGTAAACCTGCTTCCCGGAGCATCTCTAGCGATATTTCCATCAAAAATGCCTCTATAATCGGAGGAAAAGGCACTCTAGCTCTGGATTCCCCGATCGATACCAGCAAATCCAAAGGAAGAACCTCGTAATGAAACGAAACAATGGCGATATAAAAAGCCGATAAAGACATTGTCGTTATTAAGGCTGTATAGCGCAATAAACGTAAAAAAGAGGCAATGATCCAGCGACTGCTGTAATCATCGACACTTTGGAAGAAGGCCGAAAACGTTACAGGGGCAATAATCACACTAGGTGAATGATCAACAACGATGGCGATCCTCCCTTGCAAAATGTGGGCCGCAGCAGAATCCGGACGTTCCGTCATCATTAACTGTGGAAACAGACTTATCGGATGATCTTCAATAAACTCCGCTAATTCCCCCGTATTTAAAATGGCATCCACATGAATTTGAAGAAGCCGGTCCTCCATTTCTTTCACGAAATCAGGTTGTACAACATCTTCGAGGTACATCACGGAAACCTTCGTATTTCCCCGAGATCCGACGGAATATTCCTTGATTTTCAGCTCGTGATTAGGAAGATACCGCCTGATTAGGGCAATATTCTGCCCTGCAGTCTCAACAAATCCTTGATGTGCCCCTTTTAATGTCGATTCGATTTGCGGCTCTTTAATCGCTCTTTGAGGCCAGCCTTGCGTATCCAATACTAGCGCGCGTGTCTGCCCATCAATAAATAGGATACTTTCACCTTGGAAAATCGAGGATTCGATATCTGACCATAACGATACAACTTTTGTTTTTGCAACCGTAATGGAAGAATTCCAAATATCGTTAACCGTCTCAACTTCATTCATTAGCGGATCTAAGATATTATCATTAATAGCTGTTTTATCAATTAACCCATCCATGTAAACAAGCAGAGCTTTGTCCCCTGTTCTTAATTGAAACTGATGAGTAACAAGGTCTGGAGCATGGGTAAATAATGCTTGCAGTGTAAGCTGATTATCTTCAAGGACGCCTGATATTTGCTGATTTGGCTGAAAGGACGGCTTCATATTGGGCGCTAATTTCGTTCCTTTTAACCATCTCCGAATTGTCCCCATCCTTTCACCACCATTCCATGATCCTGTACTCAAACTTTTCCCACAAATAGGTAAAATTATTCGGAAATCAACGTCATCAACAAATGCAAGAAGCCATTTGGATGTATCATCCAAATGGCCGTCGAATTCTTAATCAAGACTTTCCTTATAAAACTTCGGACTTACACCAGTAACTCTCTTAAATACCCGACTGAAGTGCTCCGGATTCGTATACCCGATCTTTTCAGACAGATCCATGATCTTATATCCCATTTTTAGCAACCGTTTGGACTCTTCGATGCGCAATTTCGTTACGTATTGTGTAAAGCACTCGCCGACATTCTGTGTAAATATCCTGCTTAAATAAGTTTCTGTGACCCCAACCCACTGGCTAACCATACCTAGACTCAATTCCTCACAATAATGCTGGTGTATGAATTCTCTCGCCTTCTCAACGATACTATGGGACGAATTGATTTTTGGGCTAAGCTCATGAATAAAATGATAAATATCCGAACAAACCTGCTTGATCCATTGCAACGTATCCACAAGAGTATGAAAGTCTTTCAACTGTTCGAAAGGATTACTGCGGTCAAACACGCCGCCCCATCGAACTTCATGGGCATATAGCAAGGAGCTAAGCTCCCATAGGAAATCCGTGAACAGCAGCCTAGTCTCATGAACTTCGGATCTTACATTTTCTTCCAATATCTTCATACATAGGTCAAATTCAAGCTCCCATTGCATTTCATTCTTCAGTTGAAGCAATCGTACGATCTCAGCGCTTTTGGCTTTTAGGGTCATTCGCAGATCAGCGCTAATCTGCATGCATGTTTTCATTGCACTCTCTGGATAGAAGAACCTGCCATACCCTTCGAAAAAGGACAAAGCAACTAGGCTTCGCGCCTGATTCAGTAATCTTAGCCAATGCTTTCTGCCATCCAGTATCTCGCTGATTCCCATTGCTACACGAACATTCATACACTGCTCAAGTCTTGTCTTGATTATAGAGAGCGTAGTGTGAATAAGTTCACGAATCGCCATTTCACTTCTGAGCTGTTGAACCGTTAACAGGATGAATATTTCGTTCGCGTCCTCACAATAAACGAAATGTTTAAATAATGCCGAGTTCATCTCTGTCTGTATCGTCTGCTTCATCAGCTTTTTCGAAATCATCTTCGCTGAGCTTGAAATCGACACCGCAACAGCCACTTGATTGCTCTCCCCCAGCCAATTACACACTTCATCAACGATTCGGTAATACTCCATCCCATCCGCTTGAATACCTTCGCTAAAAAGCCCGGCGATCACATGATCTGGATCAGAGTTTACTTCTTTCACAGGGTATGTCATTTGCATATCATTCGAGACATCGAGCTCTTTTAACTTATGCCGGACTTTTTGCAGCACAGGCAAAATGTGCGATTCATCCATATCTACTATTACAATATAATCATAGGCTCCAAGCAAAAAGGCTTCACAAACATAACTACAATCACGATATGCGCTTAGGACGATTGGAATTGGTTGCTTCATCAGCAAAATATCGATATCATTTCTCTCTTGCAAAACAGCCAATGCTTCTGCTCCATCACTTACTTCTGCAACAATCTCCATATCAAGTTCTTTCCATACAAACATTTGATGTATAGTCGATCTCATAAGAGGCTCATCGTCTACAATCATGACTCTATACAAGCATCCATCATTCCTTTAAATATATACTTATGGAAAAGGATATAATAGCGATTGCACTAAGATTTGTGAAACAAATCCCCCCGCACATCACACGACTTCCGCTGTTAAGGTTCCCCTTGGATAATGTCCACTGAGGAGCTAGTGCCGATCCTTGTCGCTCCGGCAGCCAACATGGCACGTGCATCCTTGTTATTCTTTATCGCTCCCGAGGCCTTTACGCCCATAGTAGGACCTACTGCCGTACGCATCAATATGATATCTTCTACTATAGCGCCCCCACCGCAAAATCCAGTTGATGTTTCAACGAAGTCAGCACCCGCTGTCTTCGCTAAGAGGCAAGCAGCTATCTTTTCTTCTTCCGCCAATAAAGCCGTCTCCAGAATCACCTTCACGATGGCTTTGCCGTCTGCCACTCTAACGACTCCGCGAATATCTTCATATACGGACATGTAATCTCCCGACTTAAGCTGTCCAATCGGAAGGACCATATCAACCTCGGTCGCTCCATCAGTCAAAGCATTCGCCGCCTCAATAACTTTCAATGCAGGCGCTGAAGCTCCCAGTGGAAAACCAATGACCGTACATACCTTAACCGTACTGCCTGCCAGCTTCTCAGCTGCAAGCCTCACATAAAGGGGATTCACGCATACGGATACGAATCCCCACTCCGCGGCTTCCTCACACAACTTAATAATTTGTTCGGGGGTAGCTTCGGGCTTCAATAATGTGTGATCAATGAAAGAAGCCATCTGCTCCGGAGGAAAGGAGGCCAGGTCCCCCTCCTCCACTTTCTTGGATTCGATAATCGGTACAAGTTTATTCTTAATCGCTTCGATTTGATGGTGCATGGTTAACTTCTTCTCCTTATTATGTGATTCGATAAGAGCATCAAATCGCCGACCTCAACATTCATATTCACTCCGCCAACTATGCACAAAGTGCCAAATTTTTGTCAGCTACTACACTACTCTACTCAGAAAATGCAGTGCACATCCCCCGATTCTATCTCTCAAGGGAGCACTCATTAATAAAGCTCTCAAAAAGGACGGAGTGATTTACTTTGTTTTTCTGCATCATCTCAGGGTGCCATTGAACACCAACTATAAATCTCTCACCTGGAATTTCAATAGCCTCAATGACATCATCTTCAGCTCTTGCAGCTACTACTAAATTTTTGCCTAAATTTTTAACTGCTTGATGATGGAAGCTATTGATTCCTATACTGTTACTTGCAAAAATTTTTGCAAGTCTACTGTTTGTCTCCAAATTTACTTTTTGAGAAATATGCTCGATAGGGTATGACAATAAGAAGTGCTCATTTTTTGTAACGCCATCTTTAGTAAGATCTTGATGCAATGTGCCGCCAAGAGCCACGTTCAGCACTTGACAACCTCTACAAATTCCCAAAATCGGCATTTGATAATTCTCCAATGCCGATTTGATTAGTGCTAAATCAGTACGGTCCCTTTTCACAGAAACCTCTCCAACAGCACTTGAAGGGATTTCGTTAAAACAAAGTGGGCTCACATCATTTCCGCCAGTAAAAAGAATTCCATCAAGCTTCGCAAGAATAGGAAGGATTGTTTCTGGATTTTCAACGACTGGCAAAATCACTGGAATCCCTCCAGCTTTCTCAATGGCTTGAATATAGTCGTCTGCAAGAAGCTGCCATTCCTGGCTTGGTGCGCCAAGGTGAGACACAACCCCAATTTGTCCATTGGGACTAAAGCTACAACTAATCCCGATTATCGGTTTTTTCATTAAATCTCCTTCTTTCAATTCGTGTAAACTATGCTGCAATACTACTGCTATGATCTTTAACGACGATTTTATAAATGATAGTTCCCGCAATAAAACCTATGATCGCCGGTATTAACCATGTGAAACCTTGAGAACTGAAAGGTATTTTTGCCACAAATGAGTTAAAGGCATCAGATTTAATACCCATTGCATTAAAAGCATCATTTAAACTAAAGATGAATGTGAAACATACTGTTCCAATATAAGACCCTTTATTTGGCATATATTTCGTAAACAATCCTAAAATAACGAGCGAAATCGAAATTGGGTACAATGCAAGGAAGATAGGTGCAGCAGCTGAAATAAGTGCATCCACTTTAACATTTGCAAAAATTGCACTTATCAATGCATTAATAGCCACCCAGGTCGTATAAGAAATTTTATTCTTTGTTAGGTCTGTCAAGAAGTCACTAGTCCCACTTGTCAATCCGATTGCTGTAACCAAGCAAGCTAGTAAAACACAAAGTGCAAGTAGTGTCAGGCCGCCTTGTCCCATCAATTTTTGCATCAAATCTACTAACAACCTAGTTCTTTCAATACTATTGTTTGGAATGACTTGGCTGCCGCATGATCCAAGATAGAGCAATCCTCCGTAAATGACGAAAAGTCCAAGACCAGCAACAGCAGAAACATAGATTGTAATTTTCTTCAATTCTTTTCCCGCGTATCCTTTGGCACGGATTGCTGCGATGATAATATTCGCAACGAGCAACCCAGTCAATACATCGGCTGTTTGATAGGATTGAACAAAGGCATTCAAAAATGGTTGTGCTAAATGGGTTGAAATTGGCTTCCCAATAGGAGAGAAAATGGCAACGACAACGATTACTAGTAGCAATCCTATTTTAAAAGGCGAGAGGAATTTTCCAATTTTGTCAATAACCTTTGCTCTATTAGCAGAAACTAAAAACACAATAGCAAAGAAAAGGATGCTGAATAAGAGTGTGGGAAAACTAGGGAAAAATGGTTTAATAGCAATTTCATAGCTAGTTGCAGCAGTTCGCGGAACATTGATGAAAGTTCCAATGACGATCATGATGAGTGTGCAAAACACTTTATAAAACCAAGGTGCTATCGGCTTTGTTAATTCAGCGAATGTTCCTCCGCCAGCAGATACAGCTACAATTCCCAATACCGGTAAAATTACACCTGTAATTGTCATACCCAATAACGCCGGGACCCATTCTGTTCCCGAAGTAAAGCCAATAAAGGGGGGGAAAATAAGATTTCCTGCTCCAAAGAATATTGCAAATGTGGCAAATCCAATTACAATACTATCGATTAAAGTTTTATTCTTCATAGCTTCCTCCTAGATTAGCTCATTATAAAGAGAAACCCGCTATTTCAAAAACTACCCATTTAGAATATGTGCTTCTAACTCTTTAATCGCTTGGCTAATGTCCTTTGATTTAATTGCCTCGATGATTTGTTCATGTTCCTTTACATATCTGGAAATTTGATAATCTTTTCTACGAAAATAATAGGGGTTACTAAATAATCTTTCTCGGATGTTAGAAAGTGTTTGAATAAATAAGGAGTTTCCGTAAACTTCAGTAAGTTGAAGATGAAAAGCAGAGTCCAATTTCAAGAACTGAACTAGATCTTTGTTTTCAACACATTTTTTCTGTTCTTGAATGATTTCCTCAAGGATCTCCATTTGTTCCGCAGTCATCAGTTCAACTACTTTTGGAATGATAAAAGTTTCTATCGCTAAACGCAGTTCATACATTTCTTCTAGCTCTCGGACATTCAGTCCCAAAATTTGAATGCCATGCTTCGAAATAATTTTTACAAATCCTTCATTTTGTAACCTTTGCAAAGCGGTTATTATCGGTGTTCTACTTATCCCAAGCTCAGCTGCTAACTGATTTTGAGAAGTGAACCCGCTTTCCAAAAAATCACCTCTAATAATTTTGTTTTTAATTTCAATATACGCTGTTTCTTGAAGTGTTTTTTCTTTCAATGAAGACCCCTCCTAATTTACACTCAACTTACATGTAAGTTGGGTGTAAGATGATTTTGAATATACTCTTAATTGTAGGAATGTAAACGAGATTATTCGGGAACTCGTAGACACAAGCTACAAATCCCGTGTCCTCTTACAAGCCATTATCAAAATTTGTCCTCAATACAATGAAGGGGAGCCCCTCAAGTCTTTAGACCTTTTGGGACAACCTCCTAGAAAGTTATTGTATTTATTTTGAGAATATCCACTTCTGATTGTTGCCACCATTAGATTGAACAATTTTACTGCCAAAGGCATAAGTCAATCTTGTAAAACGCTTTCAATTAGAGTCTAATTGAAGTTTAGCTCTAATTAAATGATATTTCCTGCGAATTTCCCCTCATTTTTTATCCTGATCCCTTACAACTCACAGAATTACATGAGTCATAGGTTTGCCGAAGGACCGGCAGCAATAATTTCTTTATCCATATTTGAAAATTTCTCGAAATTGCGAGTAAACCGTTCGGCCAACTCCCAAGCAGCCTTCTCATACGCCTCTTGATCGTGCCAAGTATGACGAGGAACAAGAATATTGCTTGGAACCCCTTCCACGGAATTGGGACAAAGCACACCAAAGATCGGATCGACAGTAAATTTCGCTCGCTCGATACTCCCATTCAAAGCAGCGGTTACCATCGCACGGGTGAAAGTTAAATTTACCCTCTTACCTACGCCGTAGGGACCGCCCGACCATCCCGTGTTAACCAAATACACGTTTACTTGGTGCTTCTCAATTTTTTCTCCCAACAACCTTGCGTACACAGTTGGATGAAGAGGAAGGAAAGGTGCCCCAAAGCAAGTGGAAAATGTCGCCTCCGGCTCCGTTACTCCTCTTTCGGTACCTGCTAACTTCGAAGTATACCCTGACAAAAAGTGATACATCGCCTGTTCCTTTGTCAGCTTCGAAATAGGAGGAAGCACGCCGAAAGCATCAGCAGTTAAGAAAATGATGACGTTCGGATGGCCAGCCTTCCCTGGAATGACCGCACCAGGAATGAGATCGATCGGATAAGCGGCTCGCGTATTTTTTGTCGTCTGAGTATCGTTATAATCCGCTCTGCCTGTCCCCGGATCTAGAACGACATTTTCTAAAACCGAGCCATAACGGATAGCCTGCCAAATTTGCGGTTCCTTTTCTTCGGATAGATTGGCACACTTGGCATAACATCCGCCTTCAAAGTTATACACCCCTTGATCGGTCCAACCATGCTCATCATCCCCAATCAACCGGCGGTTTGGATCAGCGGAAAGCGTCGTTTTTCCCGTTCCTGATAACCCGAAGAATAAAGCAACATCGTCTTTCTCGCCCACATTAGCTGAACAATGCATTGGAAAAACACCCCGGAAAGGGAGCAAATAGTTCAAAACGCTAAAAATCGATTTTTTCATCTCTCCTGCATACTCGGTCCCTCCGACGAGAACCACTTTCCTTTCAAAGGAAATACAGATAAACGTTTCAGAGCGCGTGCCGTCCACTTCCGGATCAGCTTTTAAGCCCGGCAGTGCGATCACGGTGAACTCCGCACGATGGGTTTGCAATTCTTCCTGAGTCGGACGAACAAAAAGCTGCCGAACAAATAAATTATGCCATGCATATTCATTCACGATGCGAATGGGTAACCGATAGTCTGAATCCGCCCCGGCATAGCCGTCGAAAATAAACAAATCCTTGTCCGACATGTAGTCTTGCGCTTTTTGGTAGAGCCGCTCGAACTGGATCTCTGAGATAGGTTGATTCACAGCCCCCCAATCTATGTGATCCATGACGGAAGGCTCTTGGACAATGAACTTATCTTTGGGGGAACGTCCGGTATATTTCCCTGTATTTACTCGTAAGGCTCCTGAGGAAGCAAGAACCCCTTCCTTCCGTTCCAATGCTGTTTCGACCAGCGGGGAAACGGGCAAATTATATGATATATTACCTAATTTCAACTGCTGCAACTTGGCTTCCATTTTCATCAATTCCTTTCGTTGGTGTTATCTAAACATTGACGGTTATACCGCGGACATAGTTCCTATCTGTTCTTCTTTAGTTCTTACCCAATAGCTCCGCTCCTGCGATACCTGGGTTCGTCATTTCATACGGATCGAGAATTATTTGGAGCTCCTCTTCCGTTAAGACATTATATAAAAGGCATAGCTCCCGAACTGGACGCCCCGTTAGAATCGCTTCACGCGCGATCCTCGCTACGACTTCATAGCCCAGATGCGGGTTGAGCGCGGTAATGACCCCAACACTTTTCTCCACATACTCTTTACAGCGCTCTACGTTCGCTTCAATTTCTTCCAAACAATGTACACGGAAAACTTTGAAGGCTTGATTCATCATGCTGAGCGATTGAAGCAAATTGAATACGAGCACAGGCTCCATCACATTAAGCTCGAGCTGCCCCGCTTCGGAAGCAAGACAAATCGTATGGTCATTCCCGATGACCTGGAATGCTACCTGATTGATGACCTCAGCCATGACTGGATTGACCTTTCCTGGCATGATGGACGAACCGGGTTGCCGTGCAGGCAGATTCAGCTCACCGAGCCCAGTACGCGGTCCGGAAGCGAGTAATCTTAAGTCATTGGCAATCTTAGACATGTTGATCATGCAAACTTTCAACGCGGCCGACACTTCGGTATAGGCATCCGTATTTTGAGTTGCGTCCACCAGGTGATCAGCATTGGTAAGCGGCTGCCCGCTGAGCTCGGCGAGCAATTCCACAACCCGCTTAATGTAGCGGGGATCGGCATTCAGGCCGGTACCGACAGCTGTTGCACCCATGTTGACTTCGTACAGATGGCTGCGAGTTTGTTTTATCCGCTTGATATCGCGCTCGAGTACTCTGCTGTAGGCTTCAAATTCCTGCCCGAGTCGGATCGGCACGCCATCCTGGAGATGTGTCCGTCCCATTTTGATAACCCCATCGAATTGCACGGCTTTTTTACGAAATGCTGTGAGCATCTCCTCCATCGTAACTAGCAGCTTCTCAATTAAAGAAAGTGTTGCAATATGAATCGCGGTCGGAAAAGCATCATTGGTCGATTGAGCCATATTTACATGCGAATTGGGACTTACTTTAAAATAATCGCCTTTGATTCCCCCGAGAATCTCGATCGCCCGGTTGGCGATGACCTCATTGGTATTCATATTGATAGACGTTCCTGCTCCGCCTTGTATCGGATCGACGATAAATTGATCATGCCATTTGCCGTCCATAATTTCCTGTGCCGCTTGCACAACTGCCTGCCCAATCTTCGAATTCAACTGCTTAATTTCCATGTTCGCTGCAGCAGCCGCATGTTTAACGATTGCCATCGCGCGTATCAATTCTTCGTGAATACGGTAGCCGGTAATTGGGAAATTTTCCACTGCACGCAATGTTTGAATGCCATAATAGGCGTCGGATGGCACTTCCTTAGATCCAAGAAAATCTTTTTCCACTCTTTGTTCAGCTGTTTTCATCGTTGGTTCCCCCTTATTATTCTCTTACGCAGCCTGCTTGACAGACTCTAAATATTTCTTCCCTTTATTCTTGTCATACTGGCCTTCCCATTTAGCCATGACCACCGCGGCCATAGAATTGCCGATGACATTAACGACTGTCCGGGCCATATCCAGAATGCGATCAATCCCTGCGATAAAAGCCAGACCTTCGAGCGGAATCCCGACAGATCCGAGTGTGGCAAGCAGGACGACAAACGACGCGCCTGGCACGCCAGCAATTCCCTTTGAAGTGAGCATTAAGACAAGCATCAACATAATTTGAGAGCTAATCGACATATGGATCCCATACATTTGGGCAATAAATAATGCGGCTATCGCTTGATATAACGTGGACCCGTCCAAATTAAACGAATATCCCGTAGGGACGACAAATGACGTGATGGCCTTTGGCACGCCGAACTTCTCCATTTTTTCCATCATCTTTGGAAGTGCCGTTTCGGAGCTTGCTGTAGAGTAAGCCAGAATGAGTTCATCTTTTAATATGCGAACAATGGCCATAAGGCTGGTACCGCAAAGCTTAGCAATCAAACCAAGTACGATAACTATAAACAGGAACATGGCGATATACACGGCAAGCACCAATTTCCCCAAAGGAATCAATGAGCCTACACCGAATTTGGATACGGTAACGCCAATCAATCCGAATACACCGATCGGCGCAAATTTCATAATTTGATTCGTCACCCAGAACATCGAATCGGCAACGCCCTGGAAAAAAGATAATACAGGCTTTCCTTTATCGCCAATCGCGGCAACGCCCAAACCAAACAAAACAGAGAAGAAAATGATGGCCAGCATGTCACCGGCTACTAATGATTCAAAAATGTTTTTCGGGACGATATTGACAAATGTGTCGGCAAAGCTGTGACTGGTCAGAGCTTTCGTCGCTTCAACATATTTCGTAATATCGGTCTTAGCTAGTCCAGCCATATTGATCCCCGCTCCAGGCTGAAAGATATTCGCTATGACCAGGCCGAAAATAATAGCAATCGTCGTCACGATTTCAAAATAAAGAAGTGTCTTCCCTCCAAGTCTTCCAAGCTTTTTAATATCTCCTACTCCAGCCACTCCGACAATAAGAGAGGAAACGACGATGGGAACGACAATCATTTTAATCAAACGAATGAAAATGTCTCCCGCTGGTTTCAAATAACTTTCAATGGTTGGGTTACCATAAAAAATGGCTCCGACAATAATCCCTAATAGGAGTCCAAACAAGATTTGAAAGGCCAAACCAAATTTTTTCATAATCATTCTCCTTTGCTTAAAATTGTTAAGCGCTTTCTTTTCCTTCTGTATATAAATTTGAAATGTCTTGAATGAGTTTATTGTACGGGGAATCTACAGCAATCTATATGAATCTACATGTTGAGCAAAAATTGTTTGCTCCATCCTGCGTCGAATTATTCAACTCGTTTTTGGAATAATGAAGTAGTGAAGGATTATCTATAACCATGGAGGAATAATAAATACAAATGATGTCGATGTCTGTTTAAATCGCTAAGAAAGGAGACTGGGAAACCGCATTGAAAGAAAAATGGCTTCTTTTAATACTCATGGTCATTTCGGTTCCAATCGCGGGCGAATTGAATTTTTACCCGTTTCAAACTGATTTTCGGGTAAGTTTGGGCACCCCAGCCTTTTTTCTATTCCTCCTCTGGCTCCGTTCTCCCCCACCTCTTATCTCCGGATTACTTGTCGGCAGCTCGGTTACGATCTTTCGTACAGGACTTGAGGTAGCACTCGAACCGCATTGGAACTGGGGGGCTGCTTTTCAGCATCATTATCCGGTATTCTTTTATTATTTGACCTATGCGGCTGTGTTCGCGGCATTTCGAATGAACCGTCGTCATAACCGGCCACTTCTGATTGGAGCACTTGGTGTGACGTGTGAAATCGCTGCGACGTTGGCAGAGCTTTTGCTACGTTATTCGGCAACAGAGCAAACGACTACTTTCGCAACCTGGAATCAGATTGTTCTCATTGCTCTTTTTCGTAGTTTTTTCGTTCTTGGTTTTTTCAATTTGGTCAAATTGAGGCAGTCGAAAGCGGCCGAAGAGCAGAAGCGTAAAGAAAACGAGAAGATGCTCATGCTTATTTCTGAGCTTTACGAGGAAACGATTCAATTGAAGAAAACACTGCACAACGCAGAAAATATCGCCCGTGACAGCTACGATTTGTATCAATCGTTAAACGATGCACAGCATGGTTTTCATGAAGATCTAGCACAAAAAGCTCTCCGGATCGCCGGTGAGGTTCATGAGATCAAAAAGGACAATCAACGAATATATGCGGGTCTATCCAGCCTAATTTCGCACGATAGCGATTATATGCCAGTGGAAGAATTGGCTGATATCGTTCTACGCTCCAATCAGAAATATGCCCATTCACTTGGTAAGAAGATCGAATTCACGCTGCAAACCGAAGGGATCTTTCCTTTATGCCATGTTTACACAATTTTATCTTTGTTCAATAACTTAGTTGCCAATGCCGTAGAAGCGTTAAAGGAACAGGGAATGATTCAAATATGGGTTAAACGAGAAAAAGATAGGATTGTATTCAGTGTCGCCGATAATGGCCCAGGTATTGCGCCGAAATATCGAGAGAAAATCTTCATGCCCGGTTACACAACTAAATTCGATAAAAATGGCAATCCATCAACGGGAATCGGTTTGGTTTATGTGAATCAGGAAACAGAGCGTTTGCTCGGAAACGTCCAAGTTCAAAACAACCCCGAAGGGGCAGGTACTGTTTTCACCATCACATTGCCGATTGGCCAAATAGCAAAGGGAGATTAGCGCCATGCGTTTTTTTATAATCGATGACGATCCGGCCATCCGTTCCATGCTGGAACAAATTATCGAGGATGAGGATTTAGGAACTGTGGTAGGGGAAGCTCCTGACGGGGCGCAGGTTGATATCACTTTGCTAGAACTCAAGCAAGTAGACATCCTGCTTATCGATTTATTAATGCCCGTTCGTGACGGCATAGAGACCGTTCGCAAACTTTCCGGGAGCTTTGAAGGGAAAATCATTATGATTTCTCAAGTGGAGTCGAAGGAAATGATCGTCAAGGCGTACGCCTGCGGAATTGAATATTATATCACCAAGCCCATAAATCGATTGGAAGTTATTGCTGTTATTAAAAAGGTTTCTGAATTGCTGCTCATCCACCAATCCTTTCGAAGTATTCAAAAATCACTCCGTGCTGTCGGTTTCAGCGGCGCATTAACGGAAAAGGAGCCTTCTTCCAATGAAAAAAATATCATAACATGCGGAAACTATATGTTATCAGATCTCGGACTGATTGGGGAAGCCGGCAGCAAAGACTTGCTGGAGATGCTCGATTATTTATACCGTTATGAGGCCGAGCACTCACAGGAACAGGGCTTCCCGCAGCTTCATGAAATATACCATCAGATTGCTTTGAAAAAATTAGGTACCTCCGCTTCGACGATCGACTTGAAAAAAGAGATCAAAGCGGCCGAACAACGGGTGCGGCGAGCAGTGAATCAAGCCCTAACCCACTTGGCATCTCTTGGATTGATCGATTATTCGAATCCGAAGTTCGAGCAGTACTCAACCAAGTTTTTTGACCTGAGCGATATCCGAAAAATAATGAAAGCACTAGAAAATGATGAAACTTCTGCTCCCAGCTTAATCCGGCAAAACACAAAAAAGTTTATTCAAGTCCTTTATTTAGAATCTAGAAAGTTAATGAGCGGATGAAATTGGACGCCACAGGGTCACTTAAATGCCGCTATTTAGAGCTTAAGTAGGGTAAGACGGGGAAATACTTCCCCGAACTCCCCGTCAAACTGTGCATACGGATTTCCAGCACACGGCTTTCCTTCGTCAGTTCCCCATCTTCAGGAGTGAACTGGCTTCCCCGCTTCATTCACTTGCAAAATCTGGAACAGGCGTCACTTGTACGACCCCGCCGCCGGAGCGAAGCGACTTCGTCGCCGCACAGCCTACGGCTACGCTCATGCGCCCTGCCTGAGGCGATGCCACGGGCCTTTTACCAGTTAAGATCATATCTATAAAATCTTGGCAAATGATAGGATCAGCTCCGCCGTGTGTTCCTTCAGCTTCCTTAATTTCGTACACGCGATTCGCCAGCTCGCGCTCCGTATTCGAACGTCTCGTGTAAACAAACACTTTGTTATCCGGCTCGGAATTTTCAAGCCTTCCTTCCGTTTCGATGAACGTATAGTTACGGTGATAGTCGGGGGTAAAATGGCATTGCAGGTACGATGCCTTGATCCCACCCTCCAGCTCCATAATCACAACGTTATTGTCCTCTATATCGACTTCCTTGCGAAAAGCACATTGGATCAAATGTTTCCCGCTATATTCGGTGCAGGTGTCTTTCTCCGCGCAGTTCGGGCAGGTGAGATCATCAGGTTTGTCACCACCGTAGAAATCCAGCCCGCCAAAAGCGGAAACTTTTGTTGCGTAGCGCCCTGTAATCCAGTGGATCATGTCGATATCGTGCGAACCCTTCTGCAACAGCAGGCCTGTGGAGTTTTTCGAGTTCGCGTGCCAATCATGGTAATAGAAATCTCCGCCCCAACCAACGAAGTGGCGAACCCAAACGGCTTTAATCTCGCCGATCACGCCGGAATCGACAATCTCCTTCATCGTGCGAAACATATTCATGTAGCGCATATTAAAGCCAACCATGAGATGCTTACCGGATTTCCTCCAAGCTTCGAGAATGCGGTCGCAGCCTTCTGTCGTAATAGCCAGCGGCTTCTCACAAAAGACATGCTTGCCTGCCTCTAGTGCCGCGATCGCGTGCTCTTCGTGACAGTAATCCGGCGAGGTTATGGCAATGGCATCGATATCGTTGCGCTGCAGCAGCTCCCGGTAGTCCAACGTAACGAAAGCGTCGGGGTTTATTTTCTGCTTGAATGCCTCCAGTTTGTCTGGAACAATGTCGGCAGCCCCTGCAACAACGGATCGCCCCTCCGGTTTGTGCCAATATGCAGCGATACCTCCGCGACCGCTCGCACCGATCATACCAATTCTGACTTGACCCTTCGTGTCATGCATTTGGATCCCCTCCTCATTATCTTGTGATATTTGAAACCTGTTAAGCTCGAGTTTGCTAACTTCCTGCATCAGAAACGAAATCGGTGACCTTAGTGACTAAAGGCAAACTTAATATACGAATTAACGGAATTGATTACACTTTAGGAGCAGAGCAAGCCATCTTTATCAATAAAAGTGTTTTGCACATAGTGACGTACCTCACCCATGACGGAGAATACGTGAGCTTTAATTTTCCAGAGAAATTGTTCGCCTTCTATTCAGATAGCTCCATGGAAAAAAAACATGTTCATCCTTATACGAATTCTTCTCTCCTATCTTTGCTAATCGAAGGAGACTTGGAGTGGCAAAAGCAAATCCTGCACATTCTGTGGGAGATGGAAAAGAAGCTCGAGAGGAAGGAATGGAGATGGCAGTAAAGATTTCCATCCACACGGTTCAGTTATGGTTGCTTCTAATAGCCAACATTTCGCTATCCTCCGAGGAATCCTCTAAACAGAACAGGCTTCAGCAAGAGCGATTGCAACTCATGCTTAGTTTTATACACCAAAACTACATGAACCCGATTGCTTTGAAGGAAATCGCTGACGTAGTCCATCTAAATATTTCGGAATGCACTCGCAGCTTTAAAAAAAGCATCCAGTTGACTCCTTACGATTACTTGATTAAATATCGGATCAAAAGGAGCTGTGAGCTGTTAGGTACGACCGAGTTTACAATCAACGAAATAGCTGCAAAGGTTGGTTTTAATCATGTAAACCATTTTATTCAATCCTTTAAGAAGCATCGAAATATTACGCCTAGGGAATACCGGGAAATTCGGGATGAACAGCAAACATAATAACCAAAGGAAGTAAGCGCCCTGGTTTTCTTCTTGCAAAAAAGAACAGCCGAGTAAACTTTTACTCGAACTGCTCTTGAGTTCTGTTCGATTTTCCTTTTAACCTAAATCCGGCTTCTCCGTCAACTCAATAACCGCATTCTCCGTATGGTGCAATTCCAAAATGACGATTTCGTTCTTTCCTTCGCGAAGCAGAGGCGCCGGCAAGTATAAGGTCTTCTGAGGGCCTTGTTCCCAATAACGACCCAAGTTGAAGCCGTTAATCCAGACTACGCCCTTAGACCAGCCTTCCAAGCGAACAAACGTATCGCCTAACGAATCCGCCGTGAACTCACCACGGTAAAAAGCGGGCCGGTCTTTTCGTGGATTACTCTCCGGAATACGTCCGAAAGGAACCGAAGACGTAGTGTCTAACGGGAGCGGATAGATGGTCCAGTCGAACAAAAACTGGTTATTCATCCGAACCCCTTCGGTGATACCTTTAAAATCCTTCAAATGGGGCCCATAATTGACACGGCCCATATTTTCGACGACGATGTCAAGCTTTGCGCCTCCGGCCGGAATATCCAGCGGTAGCGACTGCTCGTTCCAGCGTTCCACAGTACCTTGATATATTCCATTCAGGAATATCTGCGCCCGGTCGTGTACTTCCTGCAAATGCAATTTCTCACCGTTGCGTGGCCCGGAAACATGCGTCGAATAAACGATAAAGCCGTAGCTTTGTCCAAGCTTCTCCATCGGCTCCGGGCAGACACTTCTTACTGGCTCGGAGAGCTGCTGCAAATGGTCAAGCAGGTCCGCTTTTTCGCTCATGGCGACGCGGCCATAGCTCTTCTTAGCAATTGGTTCCGGGAGTTCCGGGAACTCCTTCACATCCATGCCCAAATAGCTCGCAATGACGCTCCGTACTGCTCGGTATTTCTCCGTTATATCGCCGCATTCGGAAAGCGGAGAATCGTAATCGTAACTGGTGATTGTCGCTCCATACAGATCGCCATTATTTGCGCCGTCGTTAGCGCCATTGTAGAATCCGAAGTTCGTCCCCCCGTGGAACATGTAAAAGTTGACGGATGCTCCCGCCCGCAGCATGCGGTCGAATACATTCGCGGCATCGCCTGCATCGCGCGTATGATGCGGCTTCAGCCAATGGTCGAACCAGCCGTTCCAATACTCCATGCACACTAGCGGCTCATCGGCGCGATACTCGCGGAACTTCTCGAACGCTTCCTCCGGTCTGGAGCCGAAATTGACCGTAGCCAGCGTACCGGGAAGTGTCCCCCCTTGCAGCATTCCGTCCTCGGGTCCGTCGGAAGTAAACAGAAGCACATCTACGCCGCGATTCACAAGGCCGTCTCGTAAATAAGCTAAGTAGTTCTTGTCATTTCCGTAGCTGCCATATTCATTCTCGATCTGCATGGCGATGATCGACCCGCCGTTCGTGCTGAGCAGCGGAGTAAGTCGCGGGATCAAAGCGTCATAATATCTGTCAACTTTTTCTAGATACGTGTTGTCCATGCAGCGAAGCCGGATATCCGGGTATTGCAGCAGCCATGCCGGAAACCCGCCAAACTCCCACTCTGCGCAAATGTACGGGCTCGGACGCACGATCACATGCAGCCCCATATCCCCAGCTAGCTTGGTAAAGCGTTCCACGTCCGCAAGCCCTTCAAAGTTGAATACATTCTCCTGAGGCTCATGCAAATTCCAAGCTAGGTAGGTTTCTACCGTATTGAACCCGCAGGCTTTCAGTTTAAGCAACCGGTCTTCCCAATACTCGGGCACAACCCGAAAGTAATGAATAGCTCCGGATATGATTTGAAAAGGTTTTCCATCTAAAAGAAACTGCTTGTTTTTGGCTTCTAAAATGGCCATATTATTCCCTCCGGCATTTGATTGCTAATAATTTTGTCATTACTTATCATCGCTGAAACTATACCGGATACTCAATCTCCAAAATGAGCATTTTCTATACCAAATGCGCCAAATCGATGATATCTTGAAACTATGTTGGACGAACGAAAAGAATAACGACATGGTTGATTACATAAGAGCTAATATCGTTAGTACCTGAATTCGTTATGTTAAAAAACTAAACCATGTCCAGTTTCACGGGCATGGTTTAACTTCATTTCTTATTTGTGTAGAGCTTTACCCCGATTAGGATGAGACAAACATTTTATCATCCAAACAATCAATTGCTTGTACTAGGTTTACTGTAAATTGAACACTCTGGCTATTTATCGCTTGTGCATCCTTCAGACATCATGCTTCTTCCAACTTAAAACACTCTGCCACCTTCTTGCTTGTTGAACTTTTTCAACTCTTTCTTGGCGTCGATGCTTTTTTTCTTTATGAACTTCTCTCTCTGCTTGACTCATAGACTTTGCTTTAAAAAAAATTTCACTAATCTCTTTAGAAACTCTCTCCCTATCAAGTTCTTTACGCATTTGAAGCGCTCCCCACGATTCACCTTGATCCCAAGCGGTTTGTAATTCAAATGCCACTTTATCCGCAAGCTCTTCTGTAGGCAATTCCATTATAGGAGAATCAAACACACCATCAGCTACAATAACCAAATATTTACCCTCTTTGATGACCGATTTATACAATTGTTATTATCTCCTTTTAAGAAGCTTACAAAGTATTAACAATCTTTCCCTCTATATTGCTTTAAGAAGATTCAGCATAAACACCGGCAATTAATACACTCTTAAGTCATCCCAACAACTGAACGTCCTATAGATACATTTCCTGGTCAATTTTTGTTATCAATCCAGAAATTTGTTGATATCCCTTTTCATCAAAGACCGTTACTACAACGAACTGCCGATCTAGAAGGGCTTCAGACATCACAATTGCAATCTTCTTTTCTTCACGATTAGTTGCCATAAATCAATCACCTCACAGGAGAACGTTAGTTCCTAGTATACTTTAGTCGAGATAGCCAGTAAAAAATTTGTACTCTAGAACTACAATAAAAATAAAAGTCTGCTCCAGAAATTTCAAGAGAGCAGACTTTAGCTTATACACATCACAGCTCCCGAGCGAATGATGGTTTCCTTTGGAATAACGATATACTCCGCGCCTCAGCCTTCAAGCGCCGGTCCCACAAATACTCTTGAACTTTTTGTTTCTAATTCGTTAAATTCACTCACCGCTTTGCCTTATAAAACTCATGATACAACTTCATCAGCGCCCGCTTCTCTATCCTTGACACGTAGCTCCGACTAATCCCCAGCTCCTTCGCAATCTCCCGCTGCGTCCGCTCCTCGCCGCCAAGCTCCAACCCAAACCTGCCAACAACGACCTCTTTTTCCCGGTCATCCAATATATCTAAATTCTTATAAATTTTGCTCTTCTCAATCTTGAGCTGCACCTTCTCCACGACATCGTCGGCTTCCGTTCCGAGGATATCGATCAAAGTGATCTCGTTGCCTTCTTTGTCCGTGCCGATCGGATCATGCAACGAAACATCCTTCCGCGTCTTCTTTAGCGAACGAAGATGCATCAGGATCTCATTTTCGATACAACGCGCTGCGAACGTCGCCAGCTTCGTACCCTTATTTGGCGAGAACGACTCGATCGCTTTAATGAGCCCAATGGTACCGATGGAGATGAGATCCTCGAGATCCTCACCCGTATTATCGAATTTTTTCACTATATGGGCGACTAACCTTAGATTGTGCTCGATCAGCATATTTCTTGAATGGTCATTGCCTTCAGCCATCAGCCTAAGGTGCTTCTCTTCTTCTTCTTCGGTTAGAGGTTGTGGAAACGCATTATTCTTGACATAAGATACAAGCAAAGTTAGCTGCTTGATCAACAATGCAATTGCGCTAAACAGTCCAGGCATTCCAGCCACCCCCTTGAGGTTTTGCGGATCATAGCTGCTTCGGAAGTCTCCGCTTAGAGATTAGTATTAGTGTATGTGGGTTTGTGCCTAGAAGTGCCTGTACGTAATAAGTTACTTCAATTCGTCTGCGTCTGGGAACGTTCGATTGATACTAAACTGAGACAGCAGCTTTAATCTTCTTTCATTAAATTCAGCCATCGCTTTCTCTTTTGAGATCTCCATCAAATAAAACCTTAGGTTAATATTCATAACCTCTCTGTAGCTTCTAATTTCAGACATGTTAAAGAATCCCATCGAAGAATATGACCTTACGCAAAGCCAGCTTGAACGGATTGAGAATGAGATCCATATCATTCTTAAACGTATTCCGTATGCTCAGAAACTTTGTGTATGGTCATGACTAATCCGGAGTTCCGCGCTTTACACCGCTACAACGTAGAAGAAAAGAAGAAAAAGAAGATGAAATCCATCATGAAACTATGTGGTAAAGTAGCTCGCTTGTTAGTCGGTCTGGCTAGAAGCAGCGAGGAATACGATTCAACTCGAGTTTTCCCAAAAGAAGCTTAAAAAAAGATTATTCTCACCAGCTCATGCATTCGCAGGATGAAGAAGCACGGAGTATCGGGAGACGTTGCGCAAAAGGGCTCTGACCCGTTCCGTTAGAAAGACCGACCTCCACCCCTTAGTTTAGATGTGACGAAGCATTCCTGTAGAGCGTTAATTTTTGGCTTTGTAAAAAGAAAAGCTCCCTCGTAAGATGGAATTGTGCACTGGGTCAATAGCCCGAATATTCCGATCTAGGAGGATGCTTCACTATGAAGTTTAAGCAGAATGACGTCCAAAATCAACGGATAGAACACATTACCAGTTATCATCTTGTTGTTGGTATCGACATCGCCAAAGAGACTCAAGTCGCTCGAACTGTCACCTTCCGTGGTATCGAGTTGGGTAGGCCCTGTTCTTTTAAAAACGACGATGTTGGTTTTCAAAAACTACTAATTTGGATTAAATCTATACAAAAACAACACTTAAGGTTACCGTCGCTTGTATCAGTCGCTATATTGCAGGCAAAATGATTTCAATCGTTGTTCCTTTCCCCACGGTGCTTCGGATGTCAAAAATACCGTTATGATTTTGAATAATGCCTTTACTGACCATTATACCTAAACCAGTTCCAGACTCTTTTGTTGTAAAAAACGGCTGTCCTATTTTCTGAAGTACTTCTCCCGGAATACCGCATCCATTGTCAACAAAATTTATGGAAATACTCTTTATCAATTTTTTAACCTCAATGCGCAGTTCTCCCCCGTCAGGCATCGATTCAATGGCATTTTTCGTCATATTGATAAATACTTGTTTAAGGCTGCTATGGCATTTAATTAGAGGCAAATCCGCTTCGAAATACTTCTTGATTTCAACGTTATAGAGTTTTGCATGTGCCTCTAGAAGTGTAACAACATGATCCAACATACACGAAACGCTTCCAAAACCAAAATTCTCTGTGGCAGGCTTGGCCAATACCAATAATTCACTGACAATCTCATTGATTCTATCTATTTCGGCCAACATGACTTTATACCGTGTTTTCTTTTCAGAATCCTCATTTAGAATCACCTGAACGAATCCGCGCAAACATGTTAAGGGATTCCTAATTTCATGAGCGATTCCTGCCGCCAACTGCCCCACCATAGATAGCTTTTCGGATTCTCTTATCTTCTCTTCCTTTATTTTTTGCTCGGTAATATCGACTATTTGAGATATGAAATGTAATAATTCCCCTTTGTCGTCCCGCTCGACAGTGACACTTAGCAATCCCCAGATCACTTCACCGGATTTATGAATATATTTTTTCTCCAATCTGTAACTGTCGATCTCACCGGCAATCGATTTAGCCCTCAACTCCAAATTAATTTTTAATTCTTCCGGATATGATACATCTTGGAAGGTGAGGTTGATTAATTCATTTTCACTATATCCTAGCATCTTGCAGATAGACTGATTCACTTTCATAAATTTTCCACCCGGGGATACAAAAGCCATACCGATAGGTGAGTCCTCAAATGCTTTTATAAACAAATGCTGATCTTGCCATCTTTTTTCGAGCATATTGGTCTCCGTTTTACTATTAATCTGGCAGTCATTAAGAAGATTTCTCACCTGATTATATAACTTAATAAGAGAGCAAACCATGATCTTTTTAGTCATAACAAAAGACGTGGGTAAGGCAATTTTTCAAAATGCATTGACTTGCTTTATTCAAGAAACTGAGAACAAGATTCGCTCTGGTTCAACTGATGAGCTACAAATGAAATGGATTGAAATCAAAAATCATATTACCTTGGACGACGAGGCATCTCGAAATATGGCACCGGTAAATTGGAACTAATCTGTCCGTTAATCAGTTGAAAAATACTCCTCCCTGCCCTCTGTCGGGAAAGAAATAATGTTCTTGTCATCCGACATTTCGGGTCTTCTTCTTCTCCTAGGCATACATCCAACCCAAGTTTTGACCCTGGGCATAAACTGGTTATAAGTCTTATTTCAATAAGGAGTGAGCCTCGAATTATGGGATATATGCAACAAACGTCTCCCTATGCCCTGAGTCCCTGGGGGCTTCAACAATGTATATTCCGTTTCACGTATATGCGGCTTAGAAACGGAGACAATTTCTGGTTTTTCTTGACGACTGTCAGGCATCAAAGAGTTTATGGCTATAGGTTTTTCGGCGGAAGATGGAATCATTATTCGATTGCATTAAGAGATATTGTTTCTTTCCATTGTTCTCCTCCGACTCCAACTCCATATTAAAACACTGCGCCGAATGAAGAAAGCAGACCCAAACATCGTCCACATCTTAGGATCAATTGCGACATTGCTATTACTCCCAAAAAGAACGCCAATCGTTATAGATTAGCGTTCTTTTTGCATGACATTATACTGGATCATTAGTAGCAGAATGTACAGCCCATTCGCTAATTATAACAAGCACACATGTTGGATTAAACTGCCATTTAGCTTAACGGCTACGTGAAAAAACATTTACTAATCCAACCTATACTACCACCGCGATTATGCGCATATGTTTGTGTCGCAAAACGATTAAGTACCTATGTTTGTGTCGTGGGCTCGCGACACAAACATAGGTGCTTTGAATTAAAAAATCCCCGATTCCAGAGATTTGAAAGCACACATGTTTGTGTCGCTGTATAGCCTCTCTTTCCTCAGTATCTTTACTTTCAACATACACTTCCGACAAAAGCCATTTTTCTTATTTTTCCAGATTTATTAGAACTAAACTCCCATTAGCTGAACAGCCTGCCGTATCACGCTGGCAAGCTGTTTAATTAAAGCAACGTGTCCGATAGCTGAATAGGTTATTATTTGTTATCATGGTATGCCTTCTTTATCCTTTCAATTTGAGCAAGGTGGTTGCGGACATGTTCGACGCGGTATTCCATCAATTGCTTAAATGTGAACCGTCCCTGATCGACATATACCCCCACTCGCTCGCTTTGTTCACTAGTTAGATTGTCTAGAATTGTCTGCATGCTGGAACGTAGGAATTTGAATAGAAGCAAATACTGCTCGCGGTCCAATAAATCATACTCCAAGTTATTCACCCATGCGTCTTGATCAAATGAAATCAGAATTGGCTCATCTTCCGCCAGGACTTTTTTTAGTCGAGATGTGGACGAAATCTCTGAGTCTGTTATATGTATAAGGATTTGATGAATGCTCCATTTGTCTGAAGCAGGCTTGAATCCTTCGATCGCATCCCGAAGCATTTCGTATCCTAAGGCATACTCCTTAAATAAGTCCTCCAATTCAATCACCCTCCTTTTTTATTTAAACCAACTTACCAATCAGAGCAGATAGTACCCTTAGAAAGATACCAATAATTCACTTAGTTCAAATCCCCTTAGTTAGCATAATGCATTATTGCTCTTGTTATTGATACACATGCCCTCGGCTATTTGTTGAACACATTTAACTCCTCCGATATATTCAACAAGTGATTAAGTTTTTAAGACTCTTAGTTATAAAAAAAACCAACAGGATAATTCTCATCTTCTTCAGCCTCTACATCAGGGTAACGACTGAATACTTTTTGAAAATTACCTTGTTTGATCAAGTGGTCGACAAGTTCTTCGATTCTTTCCCTTCTTATTACGTCAATTAGCAGCATGTCACTGGACCAAAAATATGAACCGTTCATGCATTCACCGGTTTGTATATTCTTTTGCCTCAACGTTTCGATATTTTTGTAAGTGAAACAGCTTGCGATCCATTTGGATCGATCCGGAAATACAACAATAACATCGGTACTTTCATCGTTACAATCCCATGAGCCTAAAGGCCATGTTTCAGCTTCTATCCATATATGACGTTTCGAATAGTTCATGCATGTCTCCTCTAATTAGGAAGAATTTGAGCAAACGTGTCCGTTAGATTAATAACGTTTTGGTCTCCAATTCACCATTCTGTTCACTTCTTCAAAGGTTTTACATCCCATTAACTTTATCGCATTTGTTCGAATGACGGGGTTGCTTTCAAAAGCTATCCACTCTGCAATTTCTACCGAAGCGAGTGTTTTCACGTCATAATGCTCACATAGTATCATTTGTTATATAAAGTCGATTTCAGAAAGAAAGTCGTCTAATCCCCCTCTCTAACAAAAAAAAGCGAAAGACGCCCTATTTCAGTGCGTCTTTCGCCTATCAAAATTATATCACAATCTCCATGTTAATAAGAAGACCTAAATTGCAGGTTCCTTCGTTCCAGACTTATTGTCTTCCAACCTTTTCAACTGTTCTATCAATAATGGAGCCGAGCCTAACACGATGATATTCCTGCGGGGCCATTTCTGTATATTCCCTAAAACGTGAGCAGCTACTTTGGGAGAGAGAGGCTAGCTCCGCTAGTTCCTTAATCGCCCAATATATCGACACAATCAGTTACTTAGCAGAAGCACCGATTCCCCTGGGAATGTCCGGACTTCTCTATCGGACTATGCTCTATTCTATATTCTGCTTACATGAAGTCGCGAGCATTATTTCCACTCGCCTTGAATCTTGCTCGCCTGCAGCTCTTTATTGACGTCGTCAATCATTTGCTTACCGCCTTTAGCCATAAATTCCTGCACCATTTTATCCCAATCGGAAACAGGTCTCTGGCCGATAATCATCTTGGTTGTCTCATCCGTAATGTATTTGTTAAGGTCGTCGCGCTTCTCCATCAGAGTCGGCGAGATGATGCGATTAATTGGATTGATGTAATATTTCATATTATGCAGCATGTCGGCGAGGGCTTGATTTAATTGTTTCCCTCCCGCCGATTTTTCCGTTTTCGTGAATTGGAACAGGTCTTCGTCGTTCATCACCCAACCCCCATCTAAAATATAGGCATTAGGCGCGACGTTCGAGCGGTTTTCCGGAATCGGCTGCGCGATGCCGTCGATCATTTTGTAGCCTTTCCCTTCTCCACCGTTCAACCAGTTAAAGTATTCATTTTTAGGATTTTTCTCTTCAAGCGGAACGTTTTTATGGAAATAATCGATCATTTCAAGAATACGCTTTACTTTTTCCGGATCGTTTTTAAGCTTGGACGAAATCATATACATACGGTACCATCCACTACCGAGCGTAAGGCCTTGGGAGCCGTCCGTTGCCTTGAACGGAGGAATCGGTACGACTTCCGCCTTAGGGTCGTTTTGCTTGAGCGTCTCAAAGTCAATCCCGTTGCCCGTACTGAGTCCTGGCTGTTCGTACCAAATGCCGACCTTACCGGCATTAAATGCCTTAAACACGTCTTTATAGGCCAAGATAGCCCAATCCTTGTTAAGAAGACCCTGCTTCTGCAGATCGGCCAGGAATTCGATTTTTTCTTTGTTCCCTTTTGCAATGTTGCCAGGAATATACTGACCGCTGTCATTATTGTGATACCAGGTAGTGTTGCTGTAATAAGCGCCGAACGACGGATCGTAGTAAATGCCTTTTGACAGTCCAAGTCCGGTCGTGTCGTCCTTGCCGTTGCCATCCGGGTCGTTCTTCGTGAAAGCCGTAACGACCTGCTTCAGCTCGTCGTAATTGGTCGGCATTTTCAAGCCAAGCTTATCGAGCCAATCTTTGCGAATTAAAGGCTTTTTCCCGCCTTTAGGAGAGAAGTAATTCGGTATGCCATAGACCTTGCCGTCCACTTTGAGGGAGTCCCACACAAAATCCGGTACCGCTTTGGTCGATTCATACTGCTTCAAAAACTCATCGAGAGGCAAGAATGCGCCTTGTTTCGCCCATTTCAAATAGTTTGCGTTGACCTCCTCCATGCCAATGACGTCCGGAATATCGCCCGAGGCCATCTTAACGGCAAGCTTTTCGTCATAGGTATCAAAGGGGATGAATTGCGATTTAAAATCAACGTTGAACTTTTCGTTAATCGCTTTTACGGCTTCTCCATCCGGCGGCGGAACCGGGTTTTCCCAAGTACCGTCAAACCAGTTAATGGTTAATTTTTTATTGTTGTCCGATTTGTTATCAGCTGTTTTGGAGTCAGTCGTCGTTTTCAGGCTTTCCTTCGGAATAGCTGTCTGCTCGCCTGAACAGCCTACTATGCTGCTAGTCATAGCGACCGAGAGCAGGACGGAAACGAAGTGTTTTTTCATTTTTTTACCCCCTCCTTAAAATAAGCATCTCTTAAATTGCATATCAAGTAAAGCGTTAACGAGACTCTAGACGTTTAGCCTTTCACCGAACCAAGCATCACCCCTTTTGCGAAGTGCTTTTGCAGTAACGGATATACGACCAATATCGGGATCGTTGCGAGTAAGATTGCCGCCATTCCGATCGTCTCAGCAGGAGGAGCACTTTGCGCCAACGCAGCTTGCTGGCCGTCAGACAGCGAATCGAGCTTTTGACTTAAGATGACGATTTGCCGCAAGATGACTTGTACGGTCCATTTGGCCGGATCGCTGATATAAATAAGTGCATTGAAATACGTGTTCCAGTTACTGACGGCATAAAAGAGGCCAAATGCCGCCAGTGCCGGCTTCGAAAGCGGAAGAATGATCCGAGTGTAAATTTGCAAATCGTTGGCGCCATCAATGACGGAGGCTTCTGTTAATTCCTTCGGTATACTAAGAAAAAACTGCCGCATGACGATGAGATTGAATGAATTGATCGCACTGGGGATGATGAGCGCCCAGTAGCTGTCGAGAAGATGCGTCGCTTTGACGACCATGTAGGTTGGAATAATCCCGGCACCGAAGACGAACGTAAACAGTACGAGAAACAAATATACCCTTTGGCCAAGAATGTTTCGAGAAAGCGCATACGCCATCATAGAAGTGAGTAGCAGGCTGAATAACGTGCCCGCCACCGTGACAAAGGCAGTAACGCCGATGGAGCGTGTGAACGCTTTGGAGTTAAAAATAAACCGGTATGCGTCGAGCACGGGGCGAGCCGGCAACAGAACGATGTCCTTTGCCACATACTCCGAGTAGGAAGTGAACGAAATACTAATCATGTAATAAAACGGGAACAGCATGATGAGTCCGACGACAGTGAGCGCCACAACATTCAGCACGTTTAACGTTTTTTCCGCAAATGACCTTTGTTTGATCAAGAATTGCACCTCCGCTTGTGAAAGATCCTCCGGCTAGAAAACGCCTTCTTCACCGAACTTCTTGGCCAGCTTGTTGGCGCTGATGATCAATATGAAGCCTACGAGGGATTTGAACAACCCGACGGCCGTTGCAAAACTGAAATCCGATTTTTCGATACCTTTGAAGTATACAAACGTATCCAAAACGTTACCGATCTCCATATTCAACGAATTGAGCATCAGGAAAATCTGTTCGAAGCCGACATCAAGCACACTGCCAAGCCGCAAAATAAGAAGAATGATAATCGTACTACGAATCGCAGGTAAGGTTATATGCCAAATTTGCTTCCATCTGCCGGCTCCGTCAACGATGGCCGCCTCGTACAAGCTCGGATCAACTCCCGACAAGGCAGCTAGAAAAATGATGGTTCCCCATCCTGTTTCCTTCCAGATAACCTCTAGTACGATGAGCGGCATAAACCATCCCGGCTCCGTCAGAAAAGAAACCTGATCCATACCGAATACGAGATATAGAAGCTTATTAACGATCCCTTCCGACTTCAGAAACACAGTTACGATGCCGACGACAACAACCCATGATAAGAAATGCGGCAAGTAGACCAGGGATTGAATAAGTCGCTTATACCGCTCGCTTCGTAGTTCGTTCAGCATGAGCGAGAGCACAATCGACATTGGGAATGCAAAAACAATTTGTAAGAACGATAAGTACAGCGTGTTCCAAATGACGCGAATCACTTCCTGGTCTTCGAAAATCTTTTTGAAATGCTTAAGCCCGACCCAATCGCTGTGCAAAAAGCCTTGAAATGCGCTGAAGTCTTGAAAGGCGATCACATTGCCGGCCATTGGAATGTAGCGGTAAACAATAAAGTACATAAGTCCCGGCAAAAGCAACAAATATAAATAACGCTCTTTCCGCAATCGGGTTAACACTGCATTTTTTGCTTTCATTTTGTGGATGGCAACGGTGTTCATATGGATATTGGCATCCGAGTTCGTGTCCATTCTGCATTCCCCTCCTTAATTGCAGTATTGATTTCTGTCTGTCATGCTATTATCGTATAAGAAACGAATGCTGACTGAATATCGAAATATTTACCACGAATGAGACATTTCTCAGGTTTTTTCGTAAATATGTACCATTTTCGAAAAAGTGTCTATCCAGATATAAGGGGAGGCGGCTCGGTGCGCAGCATTTTACAGATGAAACTCAACACGCGATCCATACTTTTTAAGCTGCTGGTTAGCTTTTGGACGATTATTTTGCTATTCGTTTCGTTTCATATCGTTTCGCTGATCATGTACCGCAACAATATTCACGATGAAATCATAAAGTACAACGATGCCAATTTGACGTATACCACAAATGGATTTGAGCAATATTTTGAACTGCTTAACAGCGTGCTTTTAAGCATGTACACAGGCGATAACCTTGAAAAGCTAAATCACCCCTCCATTGATTATGTGGCTGCTGGCCAAGTCATAAACGACTTACAGCATACGACCGCCAATTCACAGCTTTATTTAAATAATTTGTTCGTTTATGATGCCAAGCTGTCACTCGTTTTAGAAAAAAACAGAGGGAGTAGCAATCCGGAAACGATGTTTTCCGAGCATTATGTGAATCCGCGATATACATATGAATTCTGGAAACGGGAGTTTGCGGAGCCATTTACTTACAAACTTTATCCCTCAGCTACCTTTACAGAGTCATCGGGTACCGCGTATAGTTCGCAGTCGGATCTTGTTATTCCCTATATGGTCAAAAGTCCGGTCTACCCCGACTTCATCATGCTTGCTTTTATTGATTTCACTAAGCTATACAAGGCCTATCATCAATCGATTAACGAAAACTTTTATATGATAAGTCCCCAAGGGCAGACGCTGTTTTCTTCCGATCAGACTGGCAAGCACGAGCTTCCTGCTTTAGATCCAGGGAAAAAATGGGTGAAGTATAACGGGAACTACTATTTTTATAAAAAAGGGACGGTCACCGGGTTGACGTATGTCAACATCGTGTCGGATGGCAGTATCAGCGCCCAGCTTTTCCGGCAAAGCTTAACTCTGCTTCTATTGCTCGTTATTTCGATTATCGTCAGTGTGACGGTTTCGGTGTTCTCAAGCTTGCGTTTCAACAATCCGGTGAAAAAGATCGTAGAGTCCATCCGCCATCTAAATGAGAAGAAGGAGCTCGGTGGAAAACCGGTCAATGAACTTGAGTTGATCAGTGAAAATATTGGGCGGATGATGAAACTGAACCGGGATACACTCACGGATCTGGAGGAAAAAAAGAGTCTGCTTCGCTACTATTCGCTGATGAATCGGTTAAAACGCATTCGCAGCGGCTTTCAGGAGACACTGCAACCTGAGATGGAGCGGAAATATCGGTTCGTACTGTTCCAATTGACGTTTAAGATGCAATTTTGGGAGGAAATGCAGGGTGATGAAGAACGGGCGACTTATTTTTTCCGGGAGTTCGTCAACCAGGCTATGGGTCTGGACATCAAGGATTCGCAGACGTTTCAGATTGAGGCGAACCAAATCTTATCGATTCTTTATCCGGAAGACGAAGATGAGCGATGGCTCGACGTGCTCCATAAGATCAAAAGCGTACTGGACGCTGATAGCCACTACTGTTTTTTCACGATTGCCGTCAGCTCAATGTACGAGCATTCTTCGCAAATGACTGCTTGCTACGAGGAAACGCTTGCGATGATCAAACAGCGGCCGTTTGATGACAAGACACACATTCTGCTGGGCTCCGAAGTTGTGGAAGAACCTTTCCTGCTACCCGCCTCCTTGGAGCAGGAGCTTCAGACGAACCTGCAGGTAGGCAGCGATGCGCAGGTGCTGCATTCGCTGCTTCGCACGGTGAGGCACATGAAGAAAAAAAGCTTCAGCACCATGCGATTTCATCGCTTTGCCGAAGAAATCGCAGACAGAGTCATCAGGGTATTGCACGGCCTGCAGCTTGAGACAAGGATCATATCTGCTATGTTAGGCTCGATACCGCACATTCACACGCTCTGTGAGATCGAGCAGTTTTTTGAGAAGCTGATCAGCGAGGCGTGCCGACAAGTTCGGATGAAAAATGAGGAGCACGATCCGATCGTCCATTTCGTCATGAGCTACATGCAGGCACATTACGCCGAAGACATTACGCTTGATCACGTAGCAAGCAAGCTGAACATAACCGGTGGGTATTTGTCCACATATTTCAAAGAAAAGACGGGGACGAATTTCGTCGACTACGTCAACGAATTCCGAGTCAAACTAGCGACGGATCTGCTGCTAAAACAGGAGCTGAAGATCCAGGATGTTGCGACTGCGGTCGGTTACCAGACGATGAGATCCTTTAACCGCACATTTAAGAACCTTACCGGAGTTACACCGAGCGAGTATAGGAAAAGTCGAGCCCTAGAGAGTGAATCGGTAAGTTAAATGCATTGAAAATCAAACAACGCTGTATAGACATTATCTATCACGCGGCTAACCAAGAAACAATCAATGAAAAAGAACCTTCCAACATTTGGTGGAAGGTTCTTTTTATGAGGAATTATAAAAGTCATGTCAGTTGGATCTTATTTTGAAACGATTTTCTAAATGCATACCTGCGCAGGTACGCCTTTAAATTTCTTTTAGTAAGATTTTCTTAACTATGTTGGTGAATTTTTGACACTTTTTTATCCCCTTTACTTAAACAAGTCGTTAGTAAAATTGTGATCGCTATTTCAATCCACAAACCATATTAAAGAAAAGAAATGTGACCCTAAATATGTATGGTTCTGCTTCTGTGGAGAACATATCATATTTAATTTCTCCTTCTGAAATCTGTGCAACTTCTTGTCTTACGAAAAGGACAAAAAGTTGTATCCATAAAAATAAAAAAAAAGAGAAACAATCATTAAGCGAGCGCATTTGTTGCCATACGGGATTGTCATTATCCTGCCCGTTAGCCAATCATGCAGCGCGCGAAACAGCGCTGCATCACAGAGGATGAAAATGAAATCAAAAAGCCGTCAATACTGCTACTACGGCTGGGAGAAGAAGGTCGATGAACTATGGTGCGGTAGAGCCCATCCGTTAGTCTGACTCCGACGACCACGGTGCATCACAGAATGTCGCTCCCTCTTGGGAAGCACTCATGGTAGATTAATCCTATTTTGGTTGTTGCACCAGCTCCAATTTTAGTGCCGTAGGAAGGATGCTTTCAATGGAAATTCTCATTGAACGCGCATGTGGTTTGGATGTTCATAAAGACTCCATTACAGCATGTGTAATGACACCAGAAGGAAAGGAGATTTGTACGTTTTCTACTAAAACAGTCTTTTTGTTGCAATTAATCGACTGGATTAAAAAACATGGATGTACTCATGTTGCTATGGAAAGCACAGGAGTCTTTTGGAAGCCAATTGTTAACCTGCTAGAAGCTGAGGATATCGAGTTTTTAGTCGTAAATGCCCAACATATGAAGGCACTACCAGGACGTAAAACAGATGTCAAAGATGCTGAATGGATCGCCCAACTTCTACGCCATGGACTTCTAAAAGCTAGCTTCGTTCCAAACCGCGATCAACGAGAACTTCGAGAGTTAGTCCGTTATCGCCGAAGCATTATTGAAGAACGGGCCAGACAGCACAATCGAATACAAAAGGTTCTAGAAGGAGCAAACATTAAACTCGGCTCTGTTGTTTCCGATATTATGGGCGTTTCCTCTAAGGATATGCTTCGCGCTATTGCAGAAGGTGAAGATGATCCTGAGAAATTGGCAAACTTCGCTCAACGAACACTGAAAAAGAAGAAAGCAGAACTTGAGCTAGCTCTTCGAGGTTACGTAAACCCCCATCAGCGTTTAATGATCAAGACAATTCTAACTCATATTGACTTTCTGTCCGAACAAATTGAAATGTTAGATCAAGAAATTGCAAACAGGGTTAGTTCGTATCAAGAAGACGTAGAACGCTTGGACTCCATACCTGGAATTGCCCCTCGGATGGCGGAACAGATTCTAGCTGAACTCGGAACAAACATAGAGAAACAGTTTCCTAGTGCGGCTCACTTATGTTCTTGGGCTGCATTAGTGCCTGGACATAATGAGAGCGCCGGCAAACGAAAGTCTTCCAAAGGCAAAAAAGGAAACAAATATTTAAAATCTGCTTTAACAGAAGCAGCGCATTCGGTAGGTGCATCCAAAAACTATCTTGGTGCAATGTATAGGCGAACTTTAGCACGAAAAGGCAGAAAAAGAGCTGCTATTGTTGTGGCCCATGCCATGCTAAGAATCGCTTATTATTTATTGACAAGAAAAGAAATGTATGTTGATCTAGGTGAAGATTACTTTGACAAACAGAAACTCGGAGCAATTGTACGGAATTCAGTTCGAAGGCTTGAGAGCTTAGGTTATAACGTTTCGATTTCGGAAGTCTCCTGATCCCCCCATTTC